>CAWIML010000010.1:0-471706 GCA_963837215.1 uncultured Chloroflexia bacterium | reverse complement strand
ACTTTCGTGAACAAACGGCTCGACTTCGGGCTGCTCCGGGCCACCCTCGACGACCCCGTCCGCGGGACCCGTGACTGTCAGCGTGACTGTCAAGGGTTCATTCGAGCGAGGGCCCGGTCGCCTAGGTCGGCGTCGTGGACGGCTGCCCAGGCAGGGTCGAGGTTGTCGTCGGTGGTCAAGGGAGAGTCGAGGGCGAGCCAGATGTCTCGAGCTACGTCCCGCTCGCCTCTACGTCTTCAGCGACGTCCACGGGTATCTCGACGAGCAGGAAGATGGCAAGGCCGACGGCCGTTAGGAGCAGGGTCACGGCGGCGCCGACGAAGAGGGCGGCCAACAAGGCGACGACCCACAGCACCGGTCCGAGGGATGCGGCGCGGAGGTACGGACGCAGGCTCGCCTCGGTGATCGTCGGCTTCAGCAGGTGGCCCCTGTGCACGCCGTATCTCGTGACCGCGACGGCGAGGATCGCGAGGACCAGCTGCCACGAGGCGAAGACGACCAGCGCGACCTGGTCCCGACCGTCATCAAGACCGATGTACTCCGCGAGGAGCGCCGTCACGAAGGGCACGGCCGAGATGACCATCAGGTAGACGAGACCCAGGACGAGGGCCAAGTGATCGATGCCACGCATCCAGGACATGAGCCTGTGGGTCTGGAGCCAGTAGGTGCCCACGAAGAGGAAGCCCATGATGTAGGCGACGTAGCGGGGCAGCTCCTCGGCGAGGGCGTCGATCAGCGCCGATCCGCTGTCGATCTCGGCGGAGTCGGGAACGCGGACATCGAGGATCAGCAGCGTGACGGCGATCGCGAAGACGCCGTGCATGAACGCCTCCCAACCGGAGATGGGCATCAACGGGTTGGCTCTCATACCGGCTCTACCTCTCGCTCTGGGCGGGCGACCCTGGCGACACTTGCTCCTCCGTCGCGTCGCTTCTTCCGAAGGCGCGTCCCAGTTTGGACCCTGCGGTGGTGTCGTGGACCTCGGCCCAGGCGGCCTCGAGCTCGTCGGTCGTCATGGTTCGCAGGCACAGGCGGCATCAAGGCGCCACGAGGCTGCTCGGTTCGACCGCTAGCCTCGAGCCACGTTGGACCGAGGTGGTCCGTGGGGACCCTCCGGGGCCGGCACCGCATCGCGGAACGCTGCAATCGAGCGGGATCGTGAGGTGCCGCGACGTCCAGACCTACCTAGCATCGCCCACGCGCGGGTGTCACCTCCGCCGTGGGCTGATCGTATTGGCGACCTGACAGAAACCAGGCCCGAATGCGACCAACTTGAGCGTGGAGGTGTCCAAAACGTGACCAGGGATCAGTCCGGACCCGACCAATCGCGACCAGCACCAATCCACGACTGCGTGGGCGGTCTCTTTGACAGACACCAGCCGCGTCTACGCGATCTCCGATAGGCGGCGTACATAAGGTGAAACATTCGTGACAGGGATCAGCAGAGGTGGGTGCCGTGTTTCGGCGTTAGCCCTCTCGCCCCGACCATCCGTACGAAACGCCCGTCTAGTCGCAGCGGCACCGAGCCAAACGCATCCGACCAGCCGTGAGCATCGGCCTCCGGTGTAGGGAGGGTCGTGACCGCCTGGCCCCCAATGATCTCTGCTTTCTCAAGATCGTCTCCGTCAGGAGACTCGCTCGGACCAGTAGGAGCGTGACTGTCACCGTGACTGTCAAGGATGGCAGCGGGAGGCTACTTCGTGCTCAGGAAGCAGACCGAGACCGGCGGCTGTTAACCGCTTGGTCGTAGGTTCGAATCCTACCGCCGGAGCCACTTTCGCGAACGAACTGCCCGACTTCGGGCTGCTTCTGGCCACCCTCGATGACCCCGTCCTCAGGGTCCGTGACTGTCACGGTGACTTGCCCCTATCCGGGTCGGTCAGGGCGCGAGTACCAAAGTCGGTGGCCGCAGAACACAAGTGCCAGTCTGCTTGCGGACCCGAAGGCGTAGCGTGACCGCAGGCTCCGACGCGCCCTGATGCGCGTCCGCCTGGTTCGTGCCCGCCCCATCGTCGCGGCCGAACCCAAGCGTCGCCCCGAGCGGCGACAGGAGGTCTACCCATGCGCCAGTTTGCCCCGCTCGCCGCGGTTCTGGCCATCGCCGTCCTTGCTGTCCCGGTGCTGGCAGCGCCGAACAGCAAACTCAAGACTTTCGGGACTGGTGACGTCACCCTAGTCGGTCGCGACGGGGCGACCATCGTCAATGAGGCGGGTGAATACGGCGGTGTCTATCTGGCCGGCCACCGCAACGCCAAGCCGATCGTGTCTGTGCACTATTCGTTTGTTAGCACGGGCGATGTCGGCGGCGGCGCTCCCAGGTTCAGCATCCCGATCGACACGGACCACAACCGCACGGTCGAGGCGTATGCATTCCTCGATGTCAACGGCTGTTCCAGCTCTCTCGTCAGTACCGACAGCTCCACCTGCACCGTCTTCTTCCAAAGCGATGTCTTCACGAACTGGACGGCCTTCGCGGACGCTCACCCTGACTACCGGATCCCTCCAGGCGCGATCCCGTTCGTGATCGCCGACGTCGCGGGCGAGTACTCCGTCAGCGAGGTCGACCTTCACTGAACGCCCCAGGCACGGCGGGCGCCGCGGCTAGCGCACCCGACCGGCGCTGAGCTCGCGCAGGCAGCGCGCCATCTCGACGGGGACGAGCTCGGTCGCGCCGACCGCCGTCCACTCTCAGCTCCGTGCGCCGCTCCTGGCCCCGCTGCGCGGGTCGAAGCCGTACATGACCCACTCCGCGCGCGACCAGTAGGGTGCGGTGGCCGCTAACACCGCAGACCAGGCCAGCAGAACACGGACGCATCGGCGGCCGGCGTGAAGCCCGACCCGTCGGTCGCGAAGGCATAGATCTCCACCCTCGAGCGAGAGCGCGATCCGATCGCCAGCCGGCGACCACGCGAGGCCGTATACATGACCCGCACCAATCGGACCTACGATCCGATGCGCGTCACTCCCGTCGGCGTTCATCACCCACACGCTCTGGTCGGAATCGCAGTAGCCGTCGGCAAACGCGATCTGCGTCCCGTCTGGAGAGAACGTCGGATCTCTGACGATGCCATCCCTCTGAGACTCCCAGAGCACCTCGGCCGGGCCGCCGTCAGCGTCGACGGCGAATAGGGCGCCGTCGTGGCAGGAGCGTCCCCTCACGGTCTTGCCCGCGAAGACGACGCGCGACCCGTCGGGAGAGATCGTGGCGCCTGTTGGCCGAGCGGATCCAGCGCCTTCGCTGGACCCCGACAGCGGTCGGTCACCTGCGTCTCCGAGCCGTCGGCGTGCAGGACGAACAGGTTGCCGTCGAGACCCTTTTGGATGAGGAGCCGGCTGCCGTCCCTCGAGCACCCGAGAATGGTGCCTGCCTCACCGATGATCCCATCACCGATCGGTACGCGGGCCCGCACCTCACAATTCGGGTTTCCGCAGTCGATCGGGCCGGCGACGCTGGCGTGCTCGACGGTGCCGCCGTGGCGGTCAGCGATGGCTGCGCGTCGGCGACGGCGATCGTCTGCCCGACCGACGCCGCCCGGTTGGGGCGGCCGCAGGACCGCCAGCCCGACGCGCTGATGGCCACGACCGCCACGGCAGTCACGCCCAGCTTGGCAAAGGTGGCGAATCCCCGCGGGGAGCGAGACGAGATCGTGGATCGCATCGTAGGCATCCTCATGTAGCCCGGGCTGGCCTTCACCTGCCGGGTCCGTGGGAGCTCGGCACGGATCGCGTCGATGACGCGACCGGGGAGCGGTGTGGCTCCATCGAACTCGACGAGGTAGTCCTCGACCTGCCCGATGAACTCGTCGTTCTCTCTCATGCCAGGCTCTCGCTTCGTTCGAGTCGCGCGTCGGCCTCGACGGCCTCGCGCAGATACTTCAGTGCGTAATGGAGGCGGGACCGGACCGTGCCGATGGGCGTTCCCATGGCCTCGGCCGCTTCGGTCGACGACAGGCCGACGTAGTGGATCAGCACGACCACCGTCCGGTGCTCGACGCCGAGCCGCCGGAACGCCTGGTCGAGCTGGTGCTGGATGGCGATGCGGGACGCGGCATCGGGCACGACCGGCTCATCGGATGCCAGCAGCCGAAGGTTGCCGCGGTGACGTCGTTCGCGGCGCGCTTCGGCGTTGCAGGCATTGACGAGGAGCCGGTAGGCCCAGGCCTCGAACCGGTCGGGATCCCTCAGCCTCGGCAGGTTCTGCCACGCGTCGAGCAGCGCCCGCTGCGTCGCATCCTCGGCCAGGTACTGGTCGCGCAGGATCCGTCGCGCGACCGAATGGAGGTGGTCACCCACGCGTCCAACGAGGTCGTCGAACGCCGCTTCGTCGCCGTGCATCGCCCGCTCGACGAGTCTCCGCTCCATCCGCCCCTCTCCTGGCCGACCCTTTCCACAGGGCCGGTTCGCCGAGTATGAGTCGCCGAAGATCCGATCCGTTCAAACAGGCGCGAGGGATCCCGCGCGCCGCGGATACTGGCGTGGAGCTCCGGGTCGAAAGGGGTCCGCCGACGGACCAGGATCGCTGGCGACGATGATGCGTTCGATCTCGGCGGCCACCCACCCGTTACGCTAAATCGGCTGGGAGGGAATCACGATGTCCTATCAGACCTCATGCGTGAAGATCCACCTGAAGCCAAACAGCTTGGACCGAGTCCGTGAGTGGGCGACGACGTTAGGTGGATCACGGCGGGCTGAAGCGTTGGCGACGTTGGCTGATGAATTGGTCGTGCTCGAAGCAGCGTTTCTCGATCACACCGCGGAAGGCGACTTTCTGATCTACATCATGAAGGCGGAGAGCTTCGGCAAGGCACAACAGACCGCCGCGAAGTCGTTACACGAAATAGACGCCTATCACAAGGCGTTCAAGCGAGATACCTGGGCTAGCCGTACCGAACTTGAACTTCTATTGGACTTGGACAGAATGGACGAACCGTCGGCTGACCGCGACGACTCAAACTGACCCACCTTCCCTGAGGGAGTTGAGCGCTGGCCGGGCGCCGCTCTAGTCGCGGCGGAGCGGGGTTTACAGTGAGGCGGTGATCGCTGAGGCCCCATTCGCGTTCTCGATCGCTGCGATCAGCGCGAGCTTGGCCGCCCTGGCCGGCCTCGTCGCCGGCTTGCGACGAGATCAAGGCTTGAGTGCCCTCGATCTCTACCGGCTCCGGGAGATCGTCGAGTTCGCGTTCTTCAACATCCTGCTGGCGTTGGCCATCATCCCGATGGCGACGATGGCCGGGCTCGATGGCGCGATCCGGGTGGCGGGGGCCGTGACGATCGGTTACCTGGTCGGGTACGGGCTCTTTCTCGAACGCCGCCGCCGCGAAAAGGGGATCGCAGCGTACCGATCGTGGGCGATCCTGGTCTTCTCGATCGTCATCCCCGCCCTTGGCATCGCAGCGATCGCGGCTGCGACAGGAGCCATCTGGGCCCTTGAGATCATGTTGCTGCTCCTGTTGGCTCGCCCGATGGCTGCCTTCGTGCTGGTGTTGTCCACCTTCGGTACCCCGCCGCAGGAATGATCCGGGGCGTCGCGGCCCAGCCGCCGTTCTGCATCATGCGCGATGCGGGAGGTGGCGATGACCGAGCATGCGGTGGTGATCGCCGGAGGCGGCCCGACGGGGCTGATGCTGGCGGGCGAGCTGGCGCTGGCGGGCGTCGACGTCGCGATCGTCGAGCGGCGCCCCAGCCAGGAACTCGCCGGATCGCGCGCAGGCGGCCTGCAGTCACGCACCATCGAGGTTCTCGATCAGCGTGGGATCGCGGACCGGTTCCTCTCGGAGGGACAGGTGGCACAGGTTGCGGGGTTCGCCAGCGTCCGTCTGGACATCAGCGACTTTCCCACCCGGCACAACTACGGGCTCGGGCTGTGGCAGAACCACATCGAGCGGATCCTGGCCGGCTGGGTCCGCGAGCTGACGGTGCCGATCTTCTACGGCAGCGAAGTGACCGGCTTCGCGCAGGACGACACCGGCGTCGACGTCCAGCTTTCCGACGGCCAGTCGCTGCGAGCGGACTATCTCGTCGGGTGCGACGGAGGACGCAGTCTGGTCCGAAAAGCAGCAGGCATCGAGTTCCCCGGCTGGGATCCGACGACGAGCGCCCTGCTCGCCGAAGTCGAGATGGCCGAGGAGCCGGAACTGGGCATCCGCCGCACTCCCTCGGGCATGTATGCCCTGGGCAAGGTCGCGTACGAGATCAAGGACGGCGAGGTGGTCTACAAGAAGGGGGGAACGGTCGGGGTCATGCTGACCGAGTCCGAGGTCGGCACGAGCGAGCCCACCCTGCGCGATCTCAGCGAGGGCCTCATCGCCGTCTACGGGACCGACTACGGGATCCACAGTCCCACCTTCATCTCCAGGTTCACCGACATGACTCGGCAGGCCGCGGCCTACCGCGATCGACGGGTCCTGCTGGCCGGCGACGCCGCGCACGTGCACTCCCCGGTCGGTGGACAGGGCCTCAACACCGGTGTGCAGGATGCGGTGAATCTCGGCTGGAAGCTGGCCCAGGTCGTCAACCGGACAGCGCCGGAACGCCTGCTGGACACCTACCAGGCCGAGCGCCACCCGGTCGCTGCCCGCGTGCTGCGCAACACGATGGCGCAAGTCGCGCTGATGCGCGCCGACGATCGCATCGAGGCGTTGCGCGACACCGTGTCCGAGCTGCTGAGCATGGACGAGCCGCGTCAACGATTCGCGGCCATGATGTCCGGTCTGGACATCCGTTACGACCTCGGCGAGGGGCATCCGCTGCTCGGGCGCCGCATGCCCGATCTGGACCTCGTCACCGTCGACGGCCCGCGGCGGGTCTTCACCTTGCTGCACCGTGCCCGGCCTGTGCTTCTCAACCTCGGTCAGCCCGACGCCTTCGACATCACTCCGTGGGCAGATCGCGTTCAGCTCATCGACGCCGAACACGATGGTCCGTGGGAGCTTCCTGCGATCGGGCCGGTCGCTGCTCCCACTTCCGTGTTGATCCGGCCCGACGGATATGTGGCATGGGTGGGGGAAGTCCCGACCCAGCCGGGGCTCGCAGACGCGCTGACCACCTGGTTCGGGCCGCCTACCGCGGCGTAGCGCTCCGGCTCCGAAGGCGGGGCGCGTCTCGATGGGCGCGTGCTCGACAAGCCGACGCCGGGCGGGCCTCGGTGTCCGCCCGGCGTCCAGGTTCGGCGGGTCAGTCGGTCGGTCGGAAGTAGTGGTCGAGGACCCAGTCCGCGACGTTGGAGCCGATGCCGATCGACACCCTGTCCGCAGTCCGGAAGTGGATCCCGGACCAGACTCGGGCATTGACCGCCTCCTCGGCCATCACCGCCTTGGTGGCGAAGTGCCGGGTCTCACCCGCGGCTGCCGACGTGACGTTCAGATCGAGCGTGCCGTCGCCGTTGAGGCGAGTGAGCGCCGTGCTGACCGCGCCCACCACCGAGCACAGGCCGCTCGGCCAGTCCGGGTACGGAGGCGTCGGGATGAACGGCGTCCAGGTGTCACTGCCGATGGTCTGAGGGTTCCCGTCGTTGATCGATCGCTTCCGTGCCGGCGTTACGGATGGCCGTGATCGGCCGCCACCACATGTACTGGAGCTTGCCGTGCCAGACGGTGATGGCCCCGTCGGCGATGCTCGTGTCCACGGCCGCGAACATCCGGGCGCTATCGACGATGTTGAGCTTGCGCCGGGTGGCGAACTCGCGAAGCCCGGCCTGCATCGGCACGATGCCCGCATCGGAATAGAACCTGGCGGTCTGGGACTGCTCAGCCGTCCGCTTGGTATCTGCGTTCTGGCCGCCGAAGTCGCGCACCTCGTTGAACTCTTCGAGGTACGTGCCCGTGTTGATCGCTGGCGGTGCGCCTGGGGCGAACTGGATCGCCGAATCGATGGCGAGCGGGGTGACCCCTCCCAACCATGCGCTCGTGAACAGCGCTGTCGCCGGCTCCGGCCTCCAGTGGCCCGGGGTCGTCCCCGTCGGCACGGTCACCGTAGCGTTGCGGCCATCGCCCGTCCGCAGGGTGATGATGCGGTTCGCTGCGAGTACGCCGTATGCGATGCCCTTCTTCTTGGCCACGGGGTTCCGCACGCGAGCCAACGACGCGGCGAGGCTCTGGTCGAGCGTCGTCGCCTGCGCCGGGAAGTAGTTCTTGAGCACCCGGTGCGCGGCGGCGGCAGCGGCTGCCTCGGGCGATGCCTGCTTCGACCCGACCACATCCCACTTGTACAGCTCGTACCCGCCGGTGATGCCGACGACCGCGTTGTACATCGCGAGGTGGACGAAGGCGAAGTAGTTGAAGTTCGTCGGGCTCGGGCCGGCGGCAGTCACCGTGCTGACGGCGATCCCATTCCAGGTGGCGATGACCGACGCATTCGTGGCCGGCACCGGATGGGCCGCCGACACGGGCGTTGCGGAGATCAGCGTCAGGCAGACCAGCAACGCCAGGGTGATCCGCTTGACCGGTCGGTCACGGTGGGTGGATGTGGCTGCGGGGTAGGGCATGTACGTATCCCCCAGGAAGCGCGCGTGCGGTGGCCTACCGGCTCGGGGTCGTCGCGCGCCTACTTGACATAGTGGCCGATGTGCCGCCTTCGTTCAACAATGTTTTGCGCTCGCCGGCCCACGCTCCGGGGTTGGCTATCTGATATATCCGGATCAGTATGCTCGATCCGCGCGCGTCGACCGCCCAGACGTCAATGACCCGATCGTCGCTGGTCACGTAGATGGCATCATGCAGGTTCACGGTCGTTGGCGCGTAGTCGGAATGACGCGGACCCGATCGCCAACGCGGAGGTCGGCGCCAGATCGAGGTCGACGATATCGCGCGCTCTCGGCAACGAAACGGATGGAACCCGGGACGCCGCGAAGCGCCGGCTCGTAGAAGTCGATCCCCATCGACTTCCGCCCGACGTCGAGGACCACGGTCCGTCGGCTCCGCGATAGGACAGTCGCAACGATCGTCAGGGCGCAGTCGAATTCGGGCGCCAGTTGCCCATGGTGCGTATCCATCAGCACGTATGAGCCGGCCTGGATCTCGGTGACGAGCGGGTAGTCGGCGAAGACGTCATAGGTTCCAGTTCCCCCTGCCGAGACCGTTTCTGTTGGGAGTCCCGCTCGACGGAATGCCGAGACGTACTGCATCAGGCGGTCCATCGCGACCTTGGCTTTCTGCCGCCGGACCTCCCGGTCCCGGACGAGCATGCAGTGCCCTTCGTAGCCCTGGAGCCCTCGGAGCTCGAGGCCGTCGAGGCGATCTACAAGCCTGGCGAGCGCGATGGCCGCCGGGATTGACCGGACGCCGCAACGTCCCATGCCGACGTCGACGTCGATCAGGATCCCGACCGGCCGATGGCCGATCGTTGCCCGCGCGATCGCCGCGACGTTGTCCGCGTCGTCGACGCACGCGGTCACTCGGGCGACGTCGGCGCCGTCCACGAGGGCGGCGATCTTCTCCTCACCCACGACCTGGTTCGCGACGAGGATATCGGGTATGCCCGATCGAGCCATCGCCAGCGCTTCCCAGACCGTAGCGGTGGCGATGCCGTGCGCACCGGTGGCCACCTGCCGATGGGAGAGCGACGAGCACTTGTGGACCTTGATGTGTGGTCGAACGGCACGCTCGTGGCGGGCGAGCCATCGGGCGAGCGTCGCGATGTTCCTGTCCACCGCGGCAAGGTCGACAAGGGGGGCGGGCGTCGGCACGCCTCCGGCCTCCCGTCCGATCATCCGCCGCCAAGCATCGAGGTTTCGCGATCCGCAGCCGGCCCGGCCAGCCGCTCATTCACGTCGGGATGCCCGCTGTCAGCTCGATCTCGAACAGCACGCCCGGTGCCGCGAACCCGACGACCACGGTCGTCCTCGCCGGGCCACCCGCGGCGAACCACTCGCTAAAGAGCCGATTCCAGACGGGAAAGTCGCGGGCGTGCGCCAGGAAGGCCTCGATGCGAAGGACGTGGTCGGCCCGCGTCCCGGCCTCCTCGAGCACGGCGTTCGCCCTCTCGATGACGTGTCGGGCCTGCCCTTCGAAATCCGGGTAGAGCGGCTCGAGGGATTGAGCTACTCCACTGCCGTCTGACCCCCGAGAGGAACACGAGGTCGCCCCACCTGATGGCGGTCGCGATCAGTGGCTGCCGCGTCCCCGACGGCGACACCCGACCCGATCCGTTCCGGCCGTGTCATGACTGATTTCCTCCTACCGAACCTGATCCCGGTCTTACCCGAACCGTGAAAGCTGGAAGGGTTTAAGGACAGCTGGTCTCTCACCGTCCACGATGAACGAGGCGAGCGCGTATCCCGACGAAGGCCCGAGCGTCATGCCCTGCATGGCGTGGCCCGTCGCAACGTAGAGATTGTCCAACGATGTCGATCGATCGAGCACCGGCAACCCGTCCGGTAGGATCGGCCCGAGGCTAGCCCACGGCTCGTCCACCATCGAGCCGTCCCAGCCGGGGAAGAGGCGATGCGTCGCGCGGATCATGTTCGCGACACGGCGCCGATCGACTTGCGTGTTCAGGCCGCTCAATTCCATCGTGCCGCCGATCCTCACAAAGTCTCCGTAGGGCGTGCAGCCGATGTGGGCGTCGGCGAGCAGGATCGCGTGTCGCGGCCACGTCTGGGACCCGGATGTCGAAGCTGTAGCCCTTGCCTGCCTGGACAGGAAGCCGGATTCGGTCTGGCGGGCCAGAACGCCGGTCCACGAGCCCGCGGCGAGGACGTAGTCGTCGGCGACCAGGTCGCCCGCGCTCGTCCGGGCCGCACGGACGCGACCGCCTGAGACCTGGAAGTCTAGGACGTCGATGCCCTCCCTGATCGCAACGCCGTTGGCGATGAGCTGCCGGGCCAGTCCGCCGGTGAACGAAGTTCGGGCGCACATGGCGATGCTCGGCGATCAGGATTCCGATGCGACGATGCCCTCCAGACTGGGCTCGACCTCCGCGATGGCGCGAGAATCAGCGGCGCGTCGGGAATCCCGTAGCCGAATGCACGCATCGGTTCCAGGTTCTTGAGCTCCTTCTCGATGGCATGCCGCGAGAAACCTGCATACAGGACCCCGAGACGATGGGACTCGAACTGGACGCCATCCCGGCTCATGTCATCCAGGAGGCTGAACGTGTTCGACCGAGGGCCGCGATGGCGCTCGTCCCGCGCTCGAAGGCCCGCCGATCGGTCGCTCGCCAGAAGCGGAGCAGCCATGGCAGGAGTTCGGGTAGCAGGCCGGGCTTGAAGTAGAGGGCGGAGTCTCGGTCCACCAGCGATCGCAGTCCGAAGATCGTGAGGCCGGGCGACGGGAGTGGCGCCGACTGCACGGGGCTGAACCAGCCGCCGTTCGCCAGCGACGCGCCATGCCCGGCCTCGGACCGATGATGACCTCCACCTCGACGCCCTGCTGGCGCAGGAAATGGGCGATGCACAGGCCGACCACACCGGCACCAACGACCAGGACGCGGCGTCCGCTCACCGGCTTCGCCGCAATGTCCGGACCATCAGCTCACGATGGAATCCTACCAGCCCGCAGCGACCGGATATCAGATCGGCCTGCCGGCCATGGGCCTGATCATCGTCGACAACCCCAGCCTCGAGGACCTGGTCCAGACCTGCGCCGAGACCGGGCGGTATGAGTTCGCGTTCTCGGTCGCTGCACTCAAGATCGGCGCCGGCACCGGTTCGCCCGTCAGACCCATCTGTATCTTCTAGCGACTATGGCACCTGTGGGCCACCGTCCTCGGGGATGCTAGGCCCGGACTGCCCATGGGCCTCCCGTTCGAACTGCTTCTGAGGCACGGCCGGGTCGTCGATCCTGCGCTCGACCGGGATGGGGCCTACGACGTCGCGATCGACGGGGGCCGGATCGCCGCGATCGATCGTGAAATCCCGGACGAAAGCGGCCGGACGGTCATCGACGCCACGGGCATGGTGGTCGTCCCAGGGCTCATCGATCTCCACACCCATGTCTTCTTCGGCTGGACATACCTCGGCGTCGACGCCGGGGCGCTCGTGGGATCCTCGGGGGTGACGACCTGGGTCGACGCCGGCTCAGCCGGAGCCTTCACGTTCCCTGCGTTCCGGGCTCACTTCATCGACGAGTCCAAGTGGACGGTCCGGGCATTCGTAAACATCTCGTATGTCGGAATGGTCGGTATCAACTACGACGAGTACGCCAACATCGACGCCTGTGATCCCGACGTCCTCGCGCGCGTCGTCGATGTCAATCGCGACGTCATCGTCGGGGTCAAGGTGCGGATGGGGACGGGGCATGTCGGCAACCAGGGGCTCGAACCGCTGAGGCTCGCCCGAGACGCGGCGACGCGCATCCAGCTCCCGCTGATGGTCCACATCGCCGCGGACCCCCCTCCTTGACCTCGATCCTGCCGTTCCTAGAAGCGGGCGACATCCTCACCCATGCATTCACCGGCCTCGGCGAGCGTATCGTGGATGGGCGCGGCAGGCTCCATGCCGACGCCCGCCGCGCCCGAGAACGGGGGGTTCTCCTGGATGTCGGACATGGAGCAGGATCCTTCTCGTTCACGACAGCAGAGGCATTAGGTGCGGCGGGGGTGTGGCCGGACGTCATCTCGAGCGATCTGAATGCGCTGAGCATCCACGGTCGAGAGCGCCTACCGGGTGATGGCGTCGGCATGGTCGTTAACGTCAAGGGGCGCGGCGCGCCGGCTTTCACGTTGCTCTCAGTCATGAGCAAGTTCCTGAACCTCGGCATGGATCTCACGAGTGTGGTCCGGGCCACCACGGCCGCGCCCGCATCTGCCGTCGGCCTCCCTTCTACCGCGGGCGCCCTCCGCGTCGGTGGTCCGGCCGACGTCGCGATCCTGCGGGTTCAGCGTGGTTCCTTCCGCGAGTTGGACGTTGAGGGCCAGGAACGCAACGGCGCATGGCGGATCAGCCTCGTTAGGACCATCCTGCGGGGACTCCCGCTTGACTCGGGGAAGTTGGTGTCGTTACCGCCCTGGGTGAGGAGCCGCGCGTAGGCCTCTAGCCGCGGTTCTGATCGGACAACCTCGAGCGCGGCAACAGGGTTACCCACGCCGGTCGTGGTCGGCGTCGTTGTGTACGAGGTTGATAGCTCGATCAGTCGTCCCGAAGCCGCACTCGGCCCGGCGACAGGTCCGCCACGGTCGACACTCCAAGCAACTGCATCGTCCGGACGAGCTCCTTGCGGAGCAGCTCGCCGGCCCGCGCGACGCCGCGCTCGCCGCCGGCCATGAGCCCGTAGAGGTAGGCGCGACCGACGAGCACGGCGCGAGCCCCGATCGCGACCGCCGCGACGATGTCGGCACCGCTGAGGATCCCGCCGTCGACGTAGACCTCGGCCCGGTCGCCGACGGCCGCGACGATCCCCGGTAACTGCTCGAGCGGCGTCGGCGCCCGGTCGAGCTGGCGTCCGCCGTGGTTCGAGATGACGATCGCGTCGGCACCAGCGTCGACGACCGCCCGCGCGTCGTCGACCGTCTGGATGCCCTTGATGACGATCGGTCCGTTCCACGCGTCGCGCAGCCAGCCGAGGTCAGCCACGTGATCGTCGGGTCGAAGACGCGGTTGATGAGGTCGGCGACGGTGCCCTGGTCTCGCTGAAGGCGGCGAACCGGAGCGGCTCGGTCGTGAGCATGTTGAACCACCACCCGGGGTGGAGGCGCATGTCGACAGCGTCCGTAGCGAGAGCGTCGGCGGGATCGTGAAGCCGTTGCGGACGTCGCGTAGCCGGGCGCCGGCGACCGGCGTGTCGACGGTCAGCACGAGCGCGGTGAAGCCAGCGGCCCGCGCCCGGCGCACGAGGTCGAGGCCGGCGTCGCGGTCGTTCCAGAGGTAGAGCTGGAACCACCTGTCGGTGTCGGGCGCAGCGGCTGCGACGTCCTCGGGCGACGTCGTCCCGAGGGTCGAGAGGGCGTACGGGATGCCCAGCCGACCGGCGACCCGCGCGACCGCCGCCTCGCCCTCGTGGTTCATGAGGCGGGTGAAGCCGGTCGGGGCGAAGACGAACGGCAGCGCGGAGGGCCGGCCGAGGATCGTCGTCGACGTGTCGACGCTCGACACGTCTCGCAGCACACTCGGCACGAACTCGACCCGGGCGTACGCCTCGCGCGATCGCCGAAGGCTCGTCTCGCTCTCGGCCGCGCCGTCGACGTAGTCGAAGACCGCCCGCGGGACGTGGCGACGGGCAGCCGAGCGCAGGTCCCACACCGTCGCCGCCGACGCCAGACGCCTTTCGACCGGCCACATGTGCATCGGGCCGGTCCGTAGGAACGGCTGGAGGTCCTTCCAGCGCGGGATCCGGCGGCGGGTGCCGGCACGCGGCGTTGGCGGCAATAGGGGAGCGGACGGCGCCTCCGTGACTTCGATCGGCCGGGTGTTCGCGATCGGATCGGGAGCCGGCGCCGGTCCTTCGGGCTTGACGGTCACCGTATTGGACTCGCGGCGTCGCGCACGCGGCCGGGTGCACAGACGACCGCTCGGGACTCGAATCCCAGGAGCGGGTGCGTCGCTCGGACGAAGGCGCGAAGGGCTCCGAGGTCGCCCGCGACAACGCCGTCGGCCCGGGCGCGAACGAGGACGTTGCCGATACCTGTTACCTGGGCCGGCCCGTCCACCGTCACATCGACACCGCCTCCCCGGTCCTCCGTGACTGGCTCCGTCGACTGATCTGTCCGCGAGGTGGGCCACGTTCATGTTCAACAATCAGCCTCGAGACGGGCGGCTGTTAACCGCTTGGTCGTAGGTTCGAATCCTACCGCTGGAGCCAAACTCCTTGGGGAGGGACGTATCGGGACGGCGATGACAGGATTGGGGTCATACCGGTCGACAGTGCAAGGGGCGCTGGAGCAAAGCTGGCGCCTGGAGAGCGGAGACATGTCCGGGCCGTTGGGCACCCGAACGTGGTGCCGGATGTCCCTTATCCGTCTGCCCGTCCGTGGGTGCACCGTTGGAACGACCGGGGCGTGTCCCCGATCGGAGATGGAGGCCAACTGTGACCTGGTCTGAGCTCAAGCCGGCGGCGAGGGCGTTCCGCGTCGCCCATGCCGCGTTCGCCGTCGTCAGCCTGAGCAGCCTGGCGTACGTTTGGGTCAGCGCCTTGACACGCCGGCGGGACCGGCTGCTAGCCGGCAGCGTGGCGGTGTTGTCGTTCGAGGCCGCGGCGCTCGTGGTCGGGCGCGGCAACTGTCCATTCGGGCCTGCCCAGGCCAGGCTGGGCGATCCAGTTCCGCTGTTCGAGCTCGTGCTGCCTCCACGCGCGGCCAAGGCCGCCATCCCGGTGCTCGCGGTCGTGAGCGTGGCCGGCCTTGTCGCCGTCGCTGCGCGCGCGCCTCAGCTACCGCTACGGGCCGAAGCGTCCTTGTAACGCGCCTTCGCCGCGGCCTCGTCGACATCGGCCATCGCCTGCTCGCTCTCGGCGTCCGCCAGGTCCGCCTGCGAAGACTGTACGACGAGCTTGGCCGCGGCAGCCGTCTTCGCCGCGGACGTCTCGGCCAGGGCGGCCGCGGCCATCGCAGCCTTGGCGGCGTCGGCCGTCGCCACCGCTGCCTCAACGGCGTCCTCGGCCGCGGTCGCCGCGGCTTGTGCGGCGACTCGGCCACGTCGTGCGACGGCGGCAGCGCGCTCCGCCGCCCGCCAGTCCTGCAGAGCTGCGGGGATAGACGCCTCCCGCTCCTCACTCATCGTCTCGCCTCCCACTGCGTGCACCGGATGAGATCCGCCATCGGCTACGGTACGCTGCCGGCGGGGAGGGCAGCAAGGCCATCGGCCGTGACAGATGACCGACCCGACTGAAGCGTCGCCCAGCGCGGCATGGAGAACGATGCATGGCGACATGGGCTGAGTTCGCGAAGTCGGCGCCGACGCTGGCCGCGGATGGGCGACGTCTGATCGAACGGTCGGGGACGGGCACCGGTCTGCTGGCGACGGTGCGCGGCGCCGCTCCGCCCCGGATCCACCCGATCTCCGTGGCCATCATCGACGGCCGGCTGCTGGCCTACCTGATCGTCGGATCCGGGAAGTTCGGCGACCTCGTCGCCGACGGGCGGTACGCCCTCCACGCGCACCATGACCCGGCCGAACCGCATGAGTTTCTGGTCCGTGGTCGGGCGCGCGAGGTGACCGACCCGGCGATCACCGCGACCGCCAAGGCAGCCTGGTCGTTCGAGGTCGACGAGGGCTACCGGCTCTTCGAGTTCTCGGTCGATCACGCGGTCTTCGGCGAGCGTGGCGATCCTGACGCCTGGCCGCCGCACTACACCTCGTGGCGGAGCCCTGCCTAACGGTTCACCTTCTGGTAGCGATGGACGCTGGCAGGACTTGACATGCAAGTGGGCACTTGCCTATCATCGGCCGTGTCGGATGTCTACAAGGCGCTCGCCGACCCGACACGGCGGGCGATCCTCGACGAACTCACCGAGCGTGACGGGCAGACGCTCTTCGAGCTCTGCACGCGCCTGGTCATGAAGCACGGCCTCGGGTCGTCGCGGCAGGCGATCTCGCAGCACCTCGATGTCCTCGAGGCTGCCGGTCTCGTCCGGACGCGACGGGAGAGCCGCTACAAGTTCCACCACATCGAGACCGGGCCGCTGCTCGAGATCGCCGAGCGCTGGCCGCCTGTTGATCGAGGAGGCAGATGATGAGGATCGTGGTCACGAGCGTGCTCGTCGACGACCAGGACAAGGCGCTCGAGTTCTACACGCGCGTGCTCGGCTTCGTGAAGAAGACCGAGATCCCGCTCGGCGAGGCCCGCTGGCTGACCGTCGTCTCGCCCGAGGATCCCGACGGACCCGAGCTGCTGCTCGAGCCCGATGGTCATCCCGCGGCCGGGCCCTTCAAGGCGGCCCTGGTCGCCGACGGCATCCCATTCACCTCGTTCGGCGTCTCGGACGTCGCTGCCGAGTGGGAGCGCCTGAAGGGACTGGGCGTCCGATTCACGCAGGAGCCGCTGGCCATGGGACCGGTCACGACCGCCGTCCTCGACGACACCTGCGGCAACCTCATCCAGATCGCCAGCCAGCCTTGATCGATCGGTCGTCGCCGATGAGGACGCGCCTGGCGCCCGAAGGCGCGATGGGGTAGAACTGGCGCATGGCGCGATCGTTCGATGTCTACCTCGAGATCGGCAGCAAACGGGTCTTCGCTGGCGCGCTCGACTGGCCAGGCTGGAGCCGCTCGGCGAAGGAAGAATCGAGCGCGCTCGAGGCGCTGGTCGCGTATGGATCGCGGTACGCGGCGGTGCTCGAGCGTTCCACCGCCAAGACCGCTGGCCTCGACCTCGAGCCACCGACGACTCCCGGGCGCACTGCGCGTGACCGACCGCCTGAAGGGTGACGGGGGCACCGACTTCGGCGTGCCGGGGAAAGCCCCATCGGCAGATGACGCCGATGTCGATGCCGCCGAGGTCGAGCGCCAGGCCGCGATCCTGACGGCTTGCTGGGCGGCGCTCGACGGCGCCGCGGCGGCCGCCGATGGCGTCGTATTGCGGAAGGGCCCGCGCGGCGGCGGCCGCGACCTGGACAAGATCCTGGGCCACGTGTTCGAAGCCGAGCAGGCCTACATCAAGCAGCTCGGTTCACGCCCCCCGAAGGGCGATGGATCCGCATCCGACGTGGCCCTCGAGCGTGAGGCGGCGGTGGAGACGTTCAATGCGCGCGCGCTCGGCCGGCCCGTTCGGGACCCGCGCCAGACGCGGAGGCCCTGGTCGCCGCGCTACTTCATCCGACGGGCGGCCTGGCACGTGCTCGACCATGCCTGGGAGATCGAGGACCGAGCCGCGCCCGAATGAGTGTTCCCAGCCGCGAGGTGGTGGGTGTCGCGGCCGCGAGACCTGCGGACAAGTCGCGGCGTCAGCGCGCCAGCATCGGTTGGCCAGTCTCGAGCAGCGTCTTGAGGCCCGAGACGATGTGGACGATGCCGCCGCCGAAGTCGGCCTCGACGCGCGAGCCGGCAGCGAAGCCCTCGGTCGTAACGGTCAGCCGGCAGGCGCCGTCGCCCTCAGCCCCGGCCTCGATCGCCCAGGTCATCGTGACCGGTGGCTCGGCCGCGATCGCCTCGTCCCAGCGGGCGTGGAACGTCATCGTCAAGCTGCGCGGTGCGTCGATGGCGATGATCTGGCCGGTTGCCGCGATCGACCCATCCTCGTAGGTGTAGGTCACCGTCGCGCCAGGCGTCCAATCGGACGCCACGCGGGTGCCGTAGTAGTACCTGACGGTCTCATCACCGTCCGTGATGGCCCGCCAGATGGCGTCGGGCGTGGAGCGGATGACGATGGCGTAGACATGCTTGGGCGCGGTCATCGGGACCTCCTCCAGGTGGCGCTTGAGGGCGGCCATCGTGCCCAGGGTCCGGTCCGCGTAGCGACTGATCCAGCGATCGTGGATGAGCCGGATGGGGACCGGGTTGAGGTAGTGATGCTTCTCGCGACCGACTCGCTGCGTGACCACGAGCCCGGCCGCCTCCAGCACGCGGAGGTGGCGCATGACGCCGAAGCGGGTCAGGTGGGGGAGTCGGGACTCCAGCCGCAGCAGGGTCTGGCCATCGTCGTCGGCGAGGCTGTCGAGGAGCCGGCGCCGCTGCGGATCGGCCAGGGCCTTGAAGACGAGCTCCAGGTCCGGTTCTGCGAGCATCCGCGAACTATACGTGCCTCAAACATCACGTGTCAATAGAGGCACGTATCTTGGGTGCGTCCGGAACAGAGTCCTGCGGCGTCCGGCGGTCGTATCGTAGAAGCCGAAAGCGAGGAGGAGGACTTCTGATGCGCAGCGTGACCTATTCGATGAACGTCTCACTTGACGGCTACATCGTCGGGCCGGACGGCGGCTTCGACTGGACGGGCCCCGACGCGGAGGTCTTTCGCTTCTGGATCGACGAGATTCGAGAGGTCGGCGTCCACCTGCTGGGACGAAGGCTGTACGAGACGATGCTGTACTGGGAGACCGCCGACCAGGACCGATCGCTCGACGACTCAGAGATCGAGTGGGCCGCGCTCTGGAACCCGCTCCCGAAGGTGGTGTTCTCCACCACGCTGTCGGCGGTGCAGGGCCATGCCCGTCTGGCCTCCGGCGGCCTGGCGGAGGAGATCGAGCGGTTGCGAGCCGAGCCGGGGGAGGGCGACATCGCGATCGGCGGCGCGACGCTCGCCGCCGAGGCGGCCGCGTTGGGTCTGATCGACGAGTACCGGGCCATGGTCTACCCGGTGCTGGTCGGCGGTGGCATTTCGTTCTTTCCCCAGCGCGAGCGCCGGGTGGATCTCGAACTCGTCGAGACCCGCACCTTCAGCTCGAGCGTCGTCTACCTCCGCTACCGCGTGGCGAGATAGCCGGCTCGTCCGCCGAGCGCGTCAGTCGCTTCCGAAGCCGCGCAGGTAGGCGTCGACGATTGCGCTCGCGAACGCCGCGTCGAGGCTGCCGCCGAAGACCAGGCGGAAGTAGACCGGTCCGACGAGCAGCTCCGTGGCGATGCCAGGGTCCGCGTCCGCACGCAGATCACCGCGCTCGATGCCGCGCTCGACGATCCGCCCGACCTCCGTCCGACGCGCCTCGACGATGCTCGCCCGGAACGGGTCGCCGATCGAGGCGTTGACGGCGATCTGCGAGAGGAGCGTCCGGATGACCGGGCCGAACGGCGTCTCGGTGAGGGCCCGTCGAGCGTTCTCGACAGCCTGGAGCAGCTCTGCCCTGGTGTCGCCGACGTCGAAGACGTGGATGTGCGGTGAGGCGAGGCCGAGCAGGAGCTCGAGCGCGAGTGCCTCCTTCGAACGCCAGCGTCGATAGATGGTCGCCTTGCCGACGCCGGCACGCGTGGCCACGTGCTCGAGACGCAGGCGCGTGAAGCCCTCCTCGACGAGCAGCTCTCGCGCGGCTTCGAGGATCGCCCGGCTGATGCGCTCACTGCGGGGTCGCCCGCGTGTCGGTCGAGGTGCCACGGGGAGCATGGGATCCTGCGTCGTTGCGGGGCGAGGGACTTGCCCTTCGATCGTCATGGTGTTACGATACGGCACGGACCGTAACAAATCAACCGGAGACATGTCCCCAATGTCAGATCAAACCTGGATCGTCGAGACGATCGAACGCGCAGAGCGAGAGAAACCCACCTGCGCACAATGCCACGAACCGACCGTGGCGGAGTGGCGCGACGGCGGCATGTGGCTCGTCTGCCGCTCGCTGTCCGAGCCGAAGTCGGCGCTGCGGCGCCTGCTGACCCTCGATCCCGCCGCCTGGCACACGAACCAGCCCATCGCGCGGCCTCGATCTGGCCGCCTGAGCTCGAGCGCTGCCGGGCGCCAGCGCTGGCAGCGTCCCGACGACTGCGTCGTTCGGTGGCATCATCGGGGCATGGACGACCGACCGGCACTTCAGCGCTTCGACGGCGTTGAGGCGTTCCTCGCCGCCGCGGGCTCGTTCCTGGTCGCGCGCGAGGCGCAGCACTGCCTGACCCTCGGCATCTGTGGCGATCTCCAAGCCCACCCCGAGGCCGTCGCCGAGCGGCCCTACTTCGCCGTCGTGACCGCCGGCGACAGCGTCGCATTGACGGTGGTCTGGACGCCACCCTGGCAGGTCGTCCTCTCGACCTGTGACGACCCGGCCGCGATCGCCCTGGCCGTCGACGACCTCGCAGATCGTCCATTGATCGGCCTGAACGGGCCGTCCGCCGTCGCCGACGCCTTCGCCCGCTCCTGGACGGAGCGCACCGGACAGCCAGCGCGCGTCTTCATGCGCGAGCGCATCTTCGAACTCACCGAGGTGACGCGACCGCCCGGCGTGTCAGGTGCCCTTCGCCACGCTCGACCGTCAGATCGCGACCGTCTCATCGCCTGGCTGATGGCCTTCGAAGAGGAGACGTTCGGAGAGCGACAACCAAGGGATCCCGGGGCCATGGTCGACCGCGGCCTCGCGGGCGAGGGTCGCCGGCTCTACATCTGGGACGACGATGGGCCGGTCTCGATGTGCGGCGTGGGCGGCCCCACACCCAACGGCATCCGCATCGGCCCCGTCTTCACGCCACCCGGTCTCCGCCGCCGAGGCTACGCGAGCGCGTGCGTGGCGGCTGCCAGCCAGGCGCAGTTGGATGCCGGTCGCCGGTCCTGCTACCTCTTCGCCGACGTGGCCAACCCGACCTCGAACCACATCTACGAGACGATGGGCTACGCGCCGGTCTCGGACGTCACGGTCTACCGTTTCGGACCCGACTGAGGGCGCCAGGAGCGGCGGCCGTCCACGCCGCGGTCACGGCTGGATCGTCGCGTCCGGGCGTTGCCGCTCCGCCTCTTCGGCCTTGAAGAAGGGCCGTTGCGTCCAGCCGAAGAGGCCCGCGATGAGCATCGCCGGGAGGGTCCGGATGCGCGTATTGAAGCGATAGACCATGTCGTTGTAGAGCTCGCGCCGATCGGCCAGCATCCCTTCCAGCCGTGCGATCTCGGCCTGCAGGGCCAGCACGTTGCCGTGGCTCTTGATGTCCGGGTAGGCCTCGACGACCGCCAGCAAGTGCTTGACGCCGAGGGTGGTGGCCGCGGCGACCGGCCCCTGGCGGTCGATGGGATCATCGGGTCGATAGTCGGCCCGTAATCGGGTGACTTCCTCGAGCACGTCGCGCTCGAAGCCCATCAGGCCACGCACGGCGTCGACCAACCGCGGCAGCTCATCGTGGCGCTGCTTGAGGATGACGTCGATGTTGGCCCACGCCTTGTCGATGCGCTGGCCCATGGCGATGACCGCGTTGTAGGTCGTGACCAGGAAGACGACGAGGGTCGCCGCCAGCACGAGGATGGCGAAGCCGGCCGCAGCGTCGAAGGTCACGCCTGGTCACCCGCCGCGCCGTGAACCGCCTTCGAGACGATCATCCGAGCACCCCCGAGAGCTGAGCGGCGACAAGCATGGCTGCGCCGATGGCGAGCACGGCACCGAGCAGGCCGACGAGCAGGGTATAGCGCTCGCGCTCGACCGCGTCGCTCGGGGTGCCGGGGTAGACGACGAGCTGGCCTTCGCCTTCGGGCTGGCCGATGACGAGCTCGTCGGGCCCGATGACGAAGCGGGCCTCCGCCTCCGCCTCGGCCGCCTCGGCCTCCGCAGGGGAGGGGGTCGGTGGCTCGTCGGCGTCGGGGTCCAGCTCGGGCGGTCGGGTCGGCTGGCCGATGCCGAAGCCAGGGATGGCGGCATTGCCCCAGGCCTCCTCGGGGGTCGCGGCCAGGCGTCCGCTGGCCCGGGCCGCCGCGAGGTCCGATTCGAGCTCCGGATCGTCCTCGGCGATCGACGCGGCGAGCTCCGCCTCGAGGTCGCGATAGGGCCTCGCTGCGCCGACGATGGTGACCGTCTCGCCGGCCTCCAACCGTGCCTCCGAGTAGGTCCGGCCGTTGCCGCGGCCGAGGCCGATGGCAAGCGTGGGCCGTCGTCGTCGGCCGCCGTCGAGGGCGGCTTGACCGTCAGCAGATCGGCGATGGCCACGGCACGGTCGATCCTGGTCGAGGCCGTCGACGAGCCTCGGTTGCGGTTGAGGCCGAGCGGCTCGCTGCCGTCGAGGTCGGTCCGCTCCTCCCACCGATCGGGCACGTTCCAGTCGAGACGGCCGCGTGGCACGACCCGGATCGTGCCCGAGTCATCACGCAGGCGGAAGGAGACGGCACGCTGCTCGTCGAGGACGTCTCGGCGAATGTCGCTGCGGTCCTCGCGGATGCGCGACCGGTAGTAGACGCAGGCCACGCTCTGGAGCGGCGAGACGAGGGTCACCTCGGCCGGCTCGATGATCCCCGAGAGGCGGACCTCACCGGCTGCGAGCGAGACGATCCTCGATGACGCCAGGTCGCCGACGCGCCCCTCGTCGCGGTAGGCGACAAAGCCGCGCGCGAGCAGCCATACGCCCACGAGCAGCGCAGGCACGGAGACGATGAGCCCCTCGGGGCTGGTCAGGAACGCGGTCGCGGCGGCCAGGAGCTCCACGCGGCGCAGTCTACGGGGCGGCGGCCCTCAGATGCAGCCGGTCGGCGCGGTCGGTGGCACGAGGCCCGGCGCGCCCAGGGCGAGCGGCATCGGTCCGAGCTTGATGACGCTGGTGTCGATGGTCAGGATGCCGTCGGTGACAGTGGTCGCGAAGCGGGCCATGCCCCGAGGCGCCGGGCCGAAACGCAGGATCTTCGTGCCCAGGCGATCGTAGCGCGACTGGTGGCAGGGGCATTCGAAGAGCGAGTTCTTCGTGCAGAAGTTCGGCCGGCAGCCGAGGTGGGGGCAGATCTGCGACAGGGCCCGGACGTTGGTCGTAGCTCCACTGCCGTCGAGGCTCTCCCCGTCGAGCATGCCGAGTTCGGGGTCCAGAAGCTGAACGTAGGCCTTGGCCTTGTAGACGTACGCCGGCGCCCCGTCGCGCATGCTTGTCCCTGGCACGGCCGGGGTCGCCAGCAGGTCGTCGAGTGTCCCGACCACGATGGGACCGGCGAAACCGACCGCGGCGGCCGACCAGAGGAAGCGCACCGTGCCCGCGCTGACCTCGAGCAGCCAGAGGCCGACGCCGACGCCGATCGCCCGGCGCAGCAAGCGGCGCCGAGAGAGACCGGCGGGAGCGCCGCCGCGCAGCGTGTCGAGGGCGAGGGGCGTCAGGGTCGCCGGGCGTGTCGCGGACCAGTTGCCCATCGAGCGTCCTCCTCGGATCTCGGGCGTGTCAGGTCGAACCAGAGCCCTCGAGCCGTCGCAGGCCCGTCCGTGCGAAGCCCTCGAGCCCCTCGAGCTGGGCTTTGAGCGTGGTCGCCCCGAGGCCGGTCAATCGGTACGGTCTGCGCCGCTCGTCCGGGGGCAGCGCCTCGATCAGGCCGCGTGCCTCGAGCCGAGCGAGGGCGGCGTACAGGGTGCCTGGCCCGATGCGGGAGCCGCCGATGGCCTCGACGTCCTCCATGATCGCGTAGCCGTGCTTGGGTCGGTCGCTGAGCGAGACCAGGATGAGCAGCGACGGCTCCGCGAAGTGGCCGAGGTCGCCGAGGTCGCCGCTCATGCGGGCTCCTTGGCAGGGGCTGTCGGCGCGGCAGGTCGGACGGCGATGAGCAGGCCTAGCATCATGCCCATCGGCCCGACCAGCGCGACGAGCACGAATGTCGTCGCCAGGCCGAAGGCGCCGGCGATCGCGGCCACCGATGCCGCCACGAGGAAGGCGGCGTACCAGCCCGGCAGGCGGCCGTTCTGGTAGGCCCGAACGCCTGCCAGCGAGGCGAGGAGCGGAAAACCGATGAGGCCGACGGGGAACCAGGGCCAGGGCATGAGCAGGGTCAGCCCGAGGATGACGCTCCCCAGGCCGATAACGTGGCCCGTGTAGGAGCCAGCGCTGCCCAGACGGGTCCCGAGCTCACCCAGGGCGACGCCCATGAGGCTCGCGCCGACGAACGCTCCGATCCTGGCGATGGTCGTGTCCGGGTCGCCGTAGGGATCCGGTGGCAGGACGAGCGCGGTCAGGACGCCGATGGTCCAGGCCAGGCCGCCGATGATGGCCAAGAGGCCGAACGTTCGCGGGCTCACGGGTGACTCCTTGTCGGGTTCGGCGCTGCCCCGGACCTGCTCGTGCAGGTGGGCGTCGAGCGCACCGAGGATCAGGTCGAGCTGGTCGAAGATCGAGGCGGGCTGGGCCTCGAGCAGGGCGAGCATCTCGTCGCCATAGCGCTCGCGCCACGCTCGCGGATAGAGGCGCAGGAGCGCGCTCATCCCGCGGCCAGCTCTGCCGGCCGTCGGGGAGCGACCAGGCCCTGCACCCCGACCAGCACGAACGCCGCACCGAAGAGGAGCCCGACTATCTTGCCTTCGGGCGGCGTGCTGCCCCCGAACCCGATCCAGGCCGCGATCGCCCCCACGATGACGGCCGCCAGGATCCACGTTGGGAAGACCCCGTTGCGGGCGCCGCGTCCGGCGGCCAGCGCAGCGACGACGGGGAAGATGAAGAGCGGCATGACCATGAGCGCCCAGCCTGCTTCGAGCTGGTTCAGAAAGAGCGGCACGGTCATGCCGACCGCGAGGACGAGACTGACAATGGCGATGAAGTGCCCCATGACCGGGCTTCCCGCATCGCCAGGCCGCGTGCCGAGCTCGCCGATCGCGGCGCCCATGAGGGCGATGCCGATGGCGAGACCAGGGATCACCCGGAGGTCGTACGAGTCGGTCGCTGGGACGTATGAACCCAGCCATGTCGCGAAGCTGACGATCCAGAGGACGCCGCCGCCGGCGGCCATCAAGGCAAGGGCACGCTGGCTCATGGTCTGCTCCTTGTCGGTCGCAGCGGCGCCGCGGACCTGCGGGTGCAGGTGCGCGTCGAGCGCGCCGCGAATGAGGTCGAGGTGATCGACGAGCGAAACGGGCTGGGCTTCGAGCAGGGCGAGCATCTCGTCGCCGTAGCGCTCGCGCCAGGCCCGCGGGTAGAAGCGTAAGAGGCGGCTCATCGGGTGGGGCTCAGGCTGGCTGCCGGCCCGCGACCGGTCGCTGATGCCAGGTCGTTCAGGGCCCCGAGCTCGGCCTCGAGCGTCGTCGCCCCGAGGGCCGTCAGCCGGTAGGCGCGCGGCGCCTGGTCGGCGGCGATGACCTCCACGAGTCCCCGGCGCTCGAGTCTAGCGAGGGCGCCGAACAGGGTGCCGGGCCCGACGTCGGTGCCGCACCGCGCGCCGATGTCATGCCTGATGCGGCGCGGCGTGCGAGGGCCAGCCGCGAGCACGGTCACGATCTGCTGGGCCGACCGAGCGTATCGGCCGAAGGACGCCAACGGTGATGGCATGGGCATGACGTTACTCCAGGTCCGCGCAGGCGATCTTGTTGGGAGTCGGTCCCGGGCGGTGGACGACGACTGAGACCGCACCGTCGCCGGCCACCCAGTCGTTGCGGGCGTTCCCGTTGCCGACGCCGTCGGCGTTGGTCGTGAAGCCCGGCCAGATCTCGTTCTCGTCGTTGACCGCCGTCCCGTCGTGCTGGTAGTGCCCATCCGCTTCCGCGACGTCGCAGGGCAGGGCGTGCACGTGGGAGGCGTAGGTGGTGTTCGGAGCCAGGCCCTCGACGTGAACGGAGACGAATGTCCGTCCGTCGCCCGTCCGGATCATGACCGCATGCCCGCTGATGTCCATCCCGGCGCCGACGGCGAAGTCATGGAACTGGCCGCGTGTCACCTTCGCGCCACCGGCCGTCGTGGGCATCACGAGAAGCAGCGCCGTCAGGATGCCGAGGATCAGCACCGCGCGCCGTCGTGTCAGCCTGGGTCCCTCGGTCATCGTCCGCTCCTCCGTCAGTCGGTATAGCGTGACTCGCTATATCGTCGGACGATATATACCCACCTGCGCACGGCGATGTCAAGGGGCAAGATCGACGCTCAGGACGTGCCGAGGAGTGACTCCTCGCGCGCCTGCAGCCAGAACCGGGCTCGGGCGGCGAGGACCAGGTCGCCTTTTTGCTCGTAGAGGTCGAGTGCTTCCTGCGCGAGTGCGTGGGCATCTTCCGCCCGCCCGGTGCCGATGAGGACCTCGGCCAGGTCCATCAGCGTGTCCGCCTGCGCGTCGATGTCGTCGGTGGTGCGGACGATGTCCAGCGCTTCTCGCACGAGCGTTTCGCCGTGTTCGTGCTCGCCGCGGGCGGCGAGGATCTTGCCGCGCACCGTCCGCCACGTGAACTGAGGCGTGTAGTCGTCCGCGGCGGCGTGCTCCTCGACGAAGTGGGTGAGCTCCTCTGCCTCGTCCGCCCGCCGCTGCTGGTAGAGCGCGTCGGCGAGATAGGCGGCCACCGTGGTGATGTAATTGCGCTCGCCCATGGCCTGGAGGGCCTCCAGGTCCTGGCGCAGCTCGCGCTCGGCCGCGACCGGATCACCGGCCCGCAGCTCCACCGGCGCAGAATTGATCGACGTCAGCGCCGCATAGAACTTCCATCCGTGCTCCTCGAGGATCGCCCGGCTCCGACGGTAGAGGTCCCGGGCGATATCGAACTCCCCGTTCATGCCGCGAAGGTGGGCCAGGACGGCCAGGACGACCCCCTGCGACTTGCTGTCGTCGCCGGCGGCGGCGAGAGCGTCGTCCGATAGCTCGATGCCGCGCGCCACGGGGCTGGGTCCGAACAGGGTGGAGGTTGCGAGCAGGCCGACATAGCGCCGGACCATGACGTCGTCGCCCGCGCGGCGAGCATGCTCGATCGTCTTCATCGCCGCGTGCTCCGCGTCCGCGAAGTTGCCGACGGTCCAGCCGATGAGCGTCATCAACCGCCAGGCCCGGAGGAGACCCTCGTCGTTCCCGACCATCTCGAGGACCTTGATGGCCTCGTCGGTCTGCGCACGGACGGCCGCGGCATCACCGCCCTCGGTGGCGAAGTGGAGATGGAGGCGAACGACCGAGGCCGTCACTTCGAGATCCCGATCCTGACGCGCCGCGGCCTCCTCGACGGCCGAGGCCAGGACGACCTCCGCGCCAGTGATCTCACCCTGCTCGCTGAGCGCCTCGCCAGCGCCGAGCAAGAGCCGGCCGCGGGTCGGGTCACCGACCGGCAGGAGTTCCGCCGCGCGTCGCATGAGATTGCCGGCCGCTGGCATGTCGCCGCGGTTGAAGGCTCGCCGGCCGGCGAGCCCGAGCTCCTCGGATCCCCGTCGTGCGAGGTCGAGGCCGTGATCGTCGAGCGGTCCGAGCTCTCGACGGTAGGCAACGGACTGCTCGAGGTGGTAGCCGACGATCTCGCGTTGCTCGTCGATCCGGATCTCAGCCGTGCCGAGCATCCAGTCGGCGAAGCGCTCGTGAAGCTCAGAGCGACGTCGTTTGAGGATGCCACCGTACGCCTCGTCACGGATGAGGATGTGCAGGAACTGGTACGCCAGCTCGTTCGGGAACCAGGACGTCGTCGGCTCCACGAGCTGCTTGCGCTGCAACCCGGTCAATGGCGGGGCCACCGGAGTCGCCGAGCCGTTGTTGAGGGCGATGATGGCCGCCGGCCAGAAGACGCGGCCGATGACCGAGCCGCGCTCCAGGACGGACCGCTCTTCCGTCGGGTAGCCGATCGAGACGTGCCGACAGCAGGGCCGAGATGCTGGGCGGGACGATGACGTCCATCAGGTCACCGGTCACGGTCCAGTGCCCGTTCTCCTGAGCGACGAGCCCGTCATCGATGAGCATCGAGAGCATCTGCTCGACGAACAACGGGTTGCCTTGCGCCGACTTCACGATCCGCTCCCGGATCGACGCGTCGATGGCCGTGGTCCCCAGCAGGTTGGCGATGACCTGCTCGCTCTCGTCGCCCGTCAGCGGGTCCAGGGGCAGGCTGCGCGCACGTGCCCGCGGCGTGTCCCAATCGGGATACTCCTCGATGAGATCGTGACGGGCCGAGCCGACGAGGACGATCGGCGCGCGGGCGGTCTCCAGGACCGATACGAGGAGGTCGAGGAACGTCTTCTCGGCCCAATGGAGGTCGTTGATGAGGACGATGATCGGGCGCGAGGCGGCGAGCATCTCGAAGAACCGGGTCGCGCCCCAGAACAGCTCCTCGACCCGGAACGATGCGTTGGACAGGCCGATGGCTGCCGCGATGCGCTCGACGACCCTGCCGTCGTCGTCCGGCAGGATCGCCCGCAGCTTCGCGACCGCCTGCGCGGCGTCGTCACCGTTGAGGATCCCAGCCGCACCCTTGGCGACCTCGGCCAGCGGCCAGAACGTGATGCCCTCGCCGTAATTGAGGCATCGACCCGCCGAGCGTCGCGGCCCGATCCATCGACCGGGTGCGAAACTCGTCGAGCAGGCGCGACTTGCCGACGCCCGCCGAGCCGAGCACCGTCACGAGCTGCGCGCGTCCCTCGGCGATCGCCGTGTCGAGCGCGTCGTTCAACTGCTCCAGCTCGCGTTGCCGGCCGACGATCGGCCGGTCGAGGTGGCGCGTGACGGCCTCTCCGCCGCTGACCGCCAGGAGCCGGTAGGCAGGCACGGGCTCCGCCTTGCCCTTCAGCTCGAGTGGCGGCACCGCCTCGACGTCGACGGAATCGCGAACGAGTCGATAGGTCGATTCGCCGAGCAGCACCTCGTTGGCGGGAGCGGCCTGTTCGAGACGCGCGGCGGTATTGACGACGTCCCCGGTGACCAGGCGCTGGCCGGTGGTCACCTCCCCGGCGACCACCTCGCCGGTATTGACGCCGGTCCGATTCGTCAGCTGAACGCCATACGATCGCTGGAGGCGTTCATTGACGGTCAGCAGCGCCGTCTGCATCTCGCTCGCGGCGCGAACGGCTCGGAGGGCATCGTCCTCGTGCAGCTTCGGCAGGCCGAAGACGGCCATGATCGCGTCGCCGATGAACTTCTCGACGGTGCCGCCGTGGCGCTCGAGTGCCGCCTGCATCTCGCGGAAGTACAGGTTCAGGACTTCGCGAAGCGACTCGCTGTCGAGCTGCTCGCCGAGGCTGGTCGAGCCCTGCAGGTCGCTGAACACGACCGTGACCGTCTTGCGGACCTCATGGGCCGGAAGAGCGGCGGCGAGCGGTTCGCCACAGTATCCGCACAGGCGGAACCGCTCGGGATTCTCTTCGCCGCAGCCCGGACACCGGATCACGGCCTGAATCTACACGCCGATGTCCCGTGAGCCGGGTTCCCCCGATGCGCCCGGCGCGAACGAGCCGCGCCGGGCAGACGGCCTGTCAGCCCTTGCCGGGCGGATCGCCGGGGCGGAGCCAGGCCTTGATGGTCACGGTCTGGCCCTGGATCTTCACGGGAGCATGCACGGGAGGTTCGTCGGCGCCGTGGTGCTGTTGCAGTCGGGCAGCAGAGACGCGACTCGTGCCGGGTCGCTGATCGACGTCGCCGCTCCGGTCGGTCCAGTCGTCCGGCGACGCGAAGCAGACGCGGAAGGCCGACTTCTGCTCGTGGGTCGAGTTCGGGAAGCTGAACGTCAGGATCTTCTGCGGCGGCTGCCCGTGAAGTCGACCGTGACCGTGTCGGTGTGCTCGGTGTAGCCGTCACAGTCGATCGCAGTTGACGCCCTTGGCCAGGATCAGGGTGCCGGCCGCGGCGGTCAGCGCCTCGAACGGTGTACTTCGAGTTCGCCGCCGAGCCGCCGATCGAACCCGCTCGCCGTCTCGGTCGCCGCGAAGGTCTGGCAGAGGCCGACCGCCTGGATGTCGAAGTCCCCGGTGGTCGGTCATGTTGTTGCCCGGCTCGCCGGAGTAGTTGTTGGCCTGCTTGGCGATGACGCTGAAGCCGTCGAAGGCGACGTGCCCGTGCCCGCAGTGCAGGGCGACCGGGCCCGGAAGCGTGAAGTGCACCGTGCTCGCCGGGCCCGGCGCTGAGGTCGCGGAGCTCGACCACGGGCGTCGCTCGCCAGTCACGTGTCAACGTTCGGCCGGACCCGTTCGGCGAATGGGCCGTCGCGCGACTCCGCATGCGGAGCCGTCGTTCCGTCGTACGTCAGCGTCGGGATCGAGCGTGTAGTTGGCCGAGCCGAGCTGCTGGGTCTTGGTGTCGTTCGCGAGTGTGACGTCGAAACTGCACACACGTGCCCTCCGCCATGTCGTCGGCGGCGATATCGAAGTCGTTGCTGATCTGCGGCGTGATGTCGACGACGACGGGCTTGTTTGGCGCGGCGATGGCGGTGGCCGCAAGCAACATCGCGAGGACCGGCAGGGCGATCGCGAAGGCGAGGAGTCGGGAGCGTGGTCGATGGCGGCTCATTGGCGGGCACCCCTCTAGGTCAATACGTTGAAATGGGTATGTCGAGTGGCCGCAATCGTGGGGTCTGGGGCGCACGGTGTCAATCTAGTGGCGGACAGTGCATTGCGGTGTGGTGCCTGCAGGCACCAGAACCGTGGTCCGAGCCGATCCTCTGGTGCGCGAACGCACCTTCTCGGAAGCCCTCAGTTGAAGTTGTAGAGAGCGGCGACGATCGCCACCAGAAGCGCCGCCGTGATGGCGACGAGGAGCACGATGCCCACGATCCACGCGATCAGGCAGCCCCAGGCGAGAGTCGTGTTCTGGGGACCGGTCGCGACGACCGCGCTGCCCGCCCAGCGGTCATGGATGCCCTGCTTGGTCAGGCTCGTCGCGGTCGTCACCAGGAGCACGATGTCCCAGATGACGGTCAGCGTCCCGCCGATCCCGGCCAGGACCGGGATCACCGCGAGCAGGCCGAGGCCGAACAGCGTCAGCCAGCGGATCGTGATCTGTCGTGCATCCAGGGCCGCGCCGTCGAAGGCGTTGCCCACCTGCATCTTGAAGACGCGCTGCCCGGGTGTCGCCCGGCCCGCACTCCGCCATGACAGGAAGAAGTAGAGATAGCTCACGATGGCGCCGCCGACGGTGAGGGCCGCCGTGCCCAAGGTCGCCGACCCGATCTCGCGTGGGTCGCCCGAGAACATGCCCGAGAACACGTCTGGCGCCAGTGCGCCGGCGATGCCGCCGACGATGCCGATCACGATGCCCAGCAGGAGCGTGTCGATGAGCAGGGCGGCCACACGGGTGACCGTGGCCGCGAAGTAGCGCCCTGGGGCGCCCGGGACCTCCGGCGTCTTCGGTGGTGCCGCTGGCGGTGCCTGCCAGGCTGGCTGGGCTGCTGGTGGGGCAGCCGGTGGCGCAGCCTCGAGGGCTGGAGGAGTGGGGCTGGCCGCGGCGACCGCAGCCGCAGCAGCTGCCGGCTCGTTCCCCATCGCGGCTGGTTCGGGCGCTGGCGGCGCTGTCTCCGGCGCTGCGGCGGCTGGCTCGGGCGTTGCTGGCGCCGTGGGAACCGTCGGCTCGGGCGCGGTCGGTTCGTTCTCGGGCTCCGGTCGGTCGCCCGTCGGTGGTGTCCCGGTCATCGGGGTCTCCCTCCTCTGTTGCTCTCGCGCTCCAGGAGACGTTACCCGGCGGCGCGCACGAAGTCGAGGACTCTGCGCCAGGCGTCGGCCGAGGCGTCCGCGAAGTCGGCCTGCCGTCGATCGAAGAAGCCGTGCGGGGCCCCCGGGTAGGTCACGATCTCGTGTGCGGCGCCGGCGGCGGTCAGCGCCGCCTCATAGGTGGCCACGGCGTCGGGCGGGATGCTGTCGTCGGCACCGCCGAAGATCGCCAGGACCGGCGCCCGATTGTCTGGCGCAAGGTCCGCAGGAGCCGGCACGCCGACTCGATTACTCCCGACGGGCGGGCCGTAGAAGCCGACCGCGCCGGAGGCGTCGATGCCAGGCATCGTCGGCGTCAACAGCGCGAGCCGGCCGCCGAAGCAGAACCCGATCGTGAAGAGCCGGCGCTGGCCGGCCACGCGCAGGTGGGCCGCTGCCCGCTTCGATGTCCGCGGCCATGGTCGGATAGGCCGTCCTCGAGACGTGATCCATGAAACGGAAGTCGTCGGATCGATCGTCGGTCGTCGCCGTCCGACCGAAGTAGTCGATGGCCAGGGCGTCGATACCGGCCTCGGCGAAGCGCATGGCCAGCTCCTCGTAGTACCGATGCAGGCCGCGCACGTCGGGCAGGACGAGCATCGCCGACTCGGATGGCGTGGCCGATGCGTTGGCCGCGAAGGCGGCGAACCGCGTGCCGTCGCCGCTCGTCAGGTGGAGCCGCTCAGTGGCGACCGAGCCGCCGGCCATGGGCGGGATCGGGGGTCCGGCCTCGTCGTCGAAGCACATCGAGCTGGCCTCCTGCCGCTAGTCGCCGATCGAGGCGAGGAAGCGCATCACGGGCTGGGCCGCCGCGAAGGCGTCGGCGATGGTGTCGGGCAGGTCGGGCGAGATGACGTCCGCGTCCGAGAGACGCTTGCCGAAGGTGATGTCCTTGAGCTTCAACCACTCGGCGTCGGGATCGTCGGCGGCGAAGCCCGAGGGCACGCGCTTGAGCGAGTCGCCATGGACGTCGCCGAAGGCGGCCACGAAGCCGGGCTCCTCGAGCGCCGCATGGACCCTCGCCCGTTCGTCCACGACGGTCCGGCGGAAGGCTTCGAGCGGTCCCTTCTCGGCGTGCCACATGCCACCCCCGACGAAGATCTCGCCGGGTTGCAGGTGGAAGTAGCCGCCCGGGCCATGACGCTCCTGGGCGGACAACGCTGCGCCCCCGGACCCGTCGGGCCCGATCCACGGGAAGCTCGCCCCGACGTTCGTCTTGTAGGGCGACTTGTCCTTGGAGAACCGGGTATCGCGGTAGATCCGGAACGGCGACCGGGTGGGATCAGCCAGGAGCGGGACGCCACGGGCCTCGAAGCGCTCAGCCAGGGAAGCGATGAGCGCCGCCAGGGGCTCCTTGAGCAGGCGCTCGAACTCCGCCTTGCGCGGCTGGAACCAGGCCCGGTCGTTGTTGGCGGCGAGGTCGGCCAGGAACTGGATGGCCTCGGGTCGGAAGCCGGTGAAGGCGTCGCTCATCTCACCCTCCTGTCACGTTCCAGCGGCGGCCGCGACGGTCATCAGCGCGGCATCCAGCGCGCTCGCCAGGACCTCCGCGATGGTCTCGAGCTCTGCGTCCGTGATGACGAACGGCGGACCCAGCAGGACCTGGTCCCCATCGACCCCGTCGGCGTTCCCGGTGGCCGAATAGAGGAGGACGCCGCGCGCGCGTGCCTCGGCGAGGATCGTCTCGGTCAGTCGGGCGGCCCGTGGGAAGGGGGCGCGCGTCTCGCGGTCGGCCACGAACTCGATGCCCTGCATCAGCCCCCGGCCGCGGATCTGGCCGACGTTCGGATGGTCAGAGAGGCGAGCCTCGAGCAGCCCCCGGAGCCGGGCGCCCTTTGCGGCGCTGGCCTCGACCAACGACTCCGACACCAGGATCCGCTGCACCTCGCGAGCGACCGCGGCGCCGACGACGTGATGGGAGTAGGTGAAGCCGTGGGTGAAGCCGCTGCGCTGGAGCGTCTCGGCGACCTCGCCGCTGGCAGCCGCGAAGCCGAACGGCCAGTACCCGCTGGTCGCGCCTTTGGCGGCGACCAGGATGTCCGGGCGAACGCCGAAGTGGTCCATCCCGAACCAGGTTCCGGTCCGCCCGAAGCCGGTCATCACCTCGTCGGCGATGAGCAGCACGCCGTAGCGGCGACAGACCTCTGCGATCGCTGGCCAGTACCCGTCCGGCGGCTCCGCGGCGGCCAGCGTGGCGCCCACGATGGGCTCCCCGACGAAGGCGGCCACGGTTCCGGGGCCGGCCAACTCGAAGACCTGCTCCAGCTCGTCCGCGGCCTCTGCTGCGCTCCCGATCGCTTCGGCGCCGGGTTCGCCGGCACGGTAGGGGTACGCGGCGCTGACGTGTCGGAAGCGGCCGAGCCAGGCCTCGTACGGGCGCCGAAGGGGCCGGCGGCCGGAGAGGTCGAGGGCGCCGAGCGTGTTGCCGTGATAGCTGCCCCAGCGGGCGACGACGATCCAGCGATCCGACTCCCCGCGGTCCAGGTGGTAGCTACGCGCCATCTTGAGCGCGGTCTCCATCGCCTCCGAGCCGCCACTGACGGGGTAGATGGCCGGCTCGTCGAGGGGCAGGTGCGGCCCGACCTCGGCGGCGTAGGCCTCGAGCGGCTCGGACGTGAAGGCCGAGCCATGGGCATAGGCGAGCCGACCGGCCTGGTCCGCCATGGCCTGGGCGACCGAGGCTCGGCCATGCCCGACGTTGACGACGATGGCGCCACCGGCGGCGTCGAGGAAGCTCCGACCGTCGGCCGTCTCGATGGTCGAACCGTGGGCGCGCACCGCGACGGGGGGGTCGGCCACGGTGCTGCGACGGAGGACTCGACCGGTCACGATGGGATTGTAGGTCGCGGCTCACTGCGGCGGCCCCTCGGGAGCGGCGCCGTGCGGCCGTCGTTCATAGCCGGGCGACGACATCCGCCAGGTCGGGGTGTCGTTCGAGCGCCCGGGCCCCGATCTCACGCAGCGCGGCGTCTGGCTCCGGACCCAGGTCGACGATCGCGAAGGACGGGCCGGCCGTCCGCCCGCCGCCGATCGGCTGCGCCATCAGGTACCGGCCCACGGTCGCCAACTGGCGCCTCATGAGTGTGTACAGGCGCTTGACGCCGACGCCCTGGTCCGCGCCGCCACCGCGCGCGACGTCGCCGCTATAGAGGTCGTCGATGGTCAGATAGAGCCGGCGGTACAAGCCATCGAAGAGGGCCGAGACCGGTCGCAGAGAAGCCGGCAGGTCTGAAGTTCGGGGGTTCGTGATGGTCGGTCGGACAGGACCGATGGGCACGCTTGCCAGCAACCAGGCGGCGCAGTTTGGCGTAGTGGGTCAGCTCCTGGTGGGATGGATCCGCCCAACGGTCGTGGCCCAGCCCCTCACCCTGGTGGACGATGATCTCGAGCGCCTCGTCGGCACTGGCGGCATCGTGGATGAGGATCAGGCCCCCGCTATCGGCGGCATCGAGGCGCACCGGGCCGTAGAAGTCGGGCTTGGCGAGCTGGCGGTTCGGGTGATGGTCCCGAAAGAGCTCGCCGGTGGCATCCAGTCGATCGATAGCGCGCGCAAGCGCGGCGTAGAACTGGCCCAGCGTCTCGTATTCGTCGGCCTCGGGCGGGGCGTCGGCCGCCTCTGGGCGCTCGATCACCAGGAACGTATCGCGGATCAGCTCGACGGAGCACGGTGCCAGATCGAGCCGCAGCGGCGGCCGGTGATGGGGGAGCTGGCCGGGAAATGCGGGCGGGAGCTCTGGGTCGTCGAAGCGCGGCTCGCCGCCGCAGGCGACGAGCAGGTTGGCGACCAGGGCCGCATGGAGCATCTCTTCGGCCACGATGCTGCGAATGAGTGCCGCCGCATCGGAGGCCTGATCCTCGATCGACCACATGGCATAGAGATAGGGAGGGATGGTCGCCAACTCGACCTGGATGGCGAGTCGAAGGTGCTCCCGCAGGTCGTCGAGGGTCTCTATCGGCATCGTCATCTCCCGTTATGTCGCGAACACCGCTCTGCCGGCACGGCCTGTCGGAGCCCTCAGGACTCGAGCAGCACGTGATCAACCGACAGGACTCGCGGGTCGGTCCGGATGTGAACCAGCCCGACGCCATCGGCATCGAGCGCCTCCGTCAGCGCGTCATCCACCTCACCATCGCGGTCGACGCGCCAGGCCCGTGCGCCGCAGGCCTCGGCGACAGCGGCGAAGTCGATGGGCCCCAGGTCAGTGGCCACGATCCGCCCCGGGTGGGCTTCTTCCTGGTGCATCCGGATGGTCCCGTACATGCCGTTGTCGAAGACGATGAGCCGTCAGGCGGGTGCCCGAGCGGACGGCCGTCTCGAGCTCCGCCATGAGCATGGCGAAGCCGCCGTCCCCGGCCAGCGCGAGGACCGGTCGGTCTGGCATGGCGACCGCCGCCCCGATGGCCGCCGGCAAGGCATAGCCCATCGCGCCCGATGTGGGTCCCAGGAAGCGGCCGTGCCTCGGGATCGGCAGGTGCCGCGCGGCCCAGCCACCGAAATTGCCGGCGTCCGTGGTCAGGATCGTGCCCTCGACGAGTCGGGCACGCAGGGCGCGGACGACGGCCGCGGGGTCGACGCCGCGCGCTGGTGGTGGCAGGAGGGCGGATCGCGCCGCCGCGTCCGGGATGTCGATAGCGGCCAGGTAGGCCGCGCGATCGGCGTCGTTGCTGCTGCGCGCGGTTCGTGCTGCTCCCGCGGTTGCCGCCTTCTGCGCGTTCAGTCGATGCGGTCCGCTCGACCGCCAGCGCCAGGAACCGCCCCGCATCGGCCCGGATCGCCAGCCACGGGGCCGGGCGCCCGGCGAAGCCTGGCTCGAGATCGACATGGATGACCCGCTGTGCCTCGGTCGGGACGGCATACCAGAACGACGACGGCTCGGAGAAGCGCGTCCCGATGGCCACGATCAGGTCGGCCGCGAGGAGACGTTCGCGCACGCCCTGCGGCGCGGCGTATCCCGTCATGCCCAGGTAGAGCCGATGCTCGTTGGGCATGACGTCCGGCCGGCGCCAGGCGGCCATGACCGGCGTCTCGGTCGCCTCGGCGAAGGCAGCCAGGGCCGCCGAAGCTCCGGACAGTCGGACGCCCTGCGCCGGCGACGACGATGGGCGCCTGTGCTGTCGACAGGGCATCGAGGACGGCATCGACCTCCGATGTCGATGGCTCAGGGCGTTCGGGCTCGCGGGCCTCGACCACCAGCGGGCCTGACACGTCGGCGTCGAGGACGTCCTCCGGCACGGCGATGAGCACGGGGCCGGGTCGCCCCGAGCGCGCGGATTCGACCATGCGGGCGGTCTCGGCGGCGAGCCGGTCGGGGTCGTCGATCTCGACCGCCGCCTTGCACAGCGCCCCGAACGTCGCCACCTGGTCCACCTCCTGGAACGCCTCGCGGCCGCGGAACGGCGCGCGGGACCTGGCCGATGAGCGCGATCAGCGGTGCCGAGTCCTGACGCGCCGTGTGCAGGGCGATGGCCAGATTCGCGGCGCCGACGGCGCGCGTGGCCATGACCAGGGCGGGCCGACCGGTCAGCTGGCCGTACGCCTCGGCCATGAAGCCGGCGCCGCCTTCGTGGCGGGTGGCGATCGTCCGGATCGGCGAGTCGTAGAGCGCGTCGAGGACGCCCATGAAGCTCTCGCCAGGGACCGTGAACGCGTGCTCGATCCCGGCCGCGGCGAGGGTCTCGACGACGGCTCGGCCGCCGGTCGGTTCGGATCGGGGCATGACGGCATGGTAGGACGTGCGTCCGTCCGGCGTCCGGCTGGTGGCTGCCCGGGGGGCTTCCTCCTGATGGCAGGTCGCGGTTCGTGCGCCATGCTGTGGCCATGACGCGACTGGGACTCATCGGCCGTGGGCGCAGCACATGAGATGGATCTTCCACGTCGACATGGACGAGTTCATCGCCGCCGTCGAAGTGCTGCGCCATCCAGAGTTGCGCGGCAAGCCCGTGATCGTCGGTGGTGACGGCGACCCGACGAAGCGCGGGGTCGTCTCCACGGCGTCGTACGAGGCTCGAGCGTTCGGCGTGCAGTCGGGCATGCCCCTGCGCACGGCGTTCAAGCGATGCCCCGAGGGCGTGTTCCTGCCCGTCGACAGCGGCCACTACCTCGAGGCGAGCGGGCGCGTGATGCAGACGCTCCGCGGGTTCCCGGCGGTCGTCCAGGTGATGGGCTGGGACGAGGCATTCATGGCGGTCGAGACCGACGACCCGGAGCGGCTCGCGCGCGAGGTGCAGCAAGCCGTGCTGGAGCGTACCGGCCTGTGGTGCTCGATCGGCGTCGGGGATTCGCTGCATCGCGCGAAGCTCGCGAGCGCATTCGCGAAGCGCCGAGGCGTCTTCCGGCTCACGCGTCAGGAGTGGCCGGTCGTGATGGGCCACAGGCCGGTCGACGCTTTGTGGGGCGTCGGCGCGAGGACCGCGGCCAAGCTCGGTCAGCTCGGCATCCATACCGTCGACGAGCTCGCGAACGCTGACGACGACGTGCTCGCCGCTCGGTTCGGTCCGAACACCGGGCCGTGGATCCGGCGGCTCGGCACGGGCGACGACGATGGGCAGATCTCTGCCGAGCCGTATGTGCGGCGAGGCCAGAGCCGCGAGCGGACGTTCCAGCGGGACCTGACCGACCCGGACGAGATCCGGCGCGAGACCGAGCGCATCGTGCGGGAGCTGATCGAAGACCTGCCCGAGGGTCGAGACGTGATGAGGGTGACCGTCAAGCTGCGGACGTCGTCCTTCTTCACGTCGACCCACGGCGTGAAGCTCGCGGAGCCGACCGTCGATGCCGAGCGGATCGTGGAAGCCGCCCTCACCGCCCTCGAACGGTTCGATCTCGATCGCCGCGTTCGTCTGCTCGGCGTTCGCGCTGAGTTTTCGGATCCCTCCTAGAAGATCGAGTCGGTCAGGACGACCGGCGGGTGGCCCCCAGGACGAGGGCGCCGCCGAGGACGATGAGCCCGATCGGCCAGATGAGGTCGAAGTCGAGCTGCGGAAAGACCTGGCCGGCGAAGGCGACGACGCCGATGATGACGAGCACGGCGCCGAAGATCATCGGGGCATTGCTGTCGCGTCGCTCGCCGCGCGCCGCCCGTCGAGCTTCACGGGCCGACATCGCGGGTGCCGGCGCTGCCGCTGCTGCCGCTGCGCCCGTGGGTTCGGGGTCCGTCGCCACGCCTGCCGAGTCCCTGGCGGCGTCCCCCGAGCCGGTCGTGTCAGCGAGTGCCACTGCGTCCGTCATCGGAGGTTGTGCGCCCATCGGCGCCGCCGGCGTCGCCGCGTCCAGTGGGTCCTCCGGCACGACGATCGCCATCACGATGTAGAGGAGGAAGAACAGGCCGCCGGTGCCCAGGATGAGCAGTGCCCAGGCGATGCGCACGAGGGCAGGGTCCATGTCATAGCGCTCGGCAACGCCACCGGCCACGCCGGCGATCATCCGGTCGGTCCGCGATCGATAGAGTCGGTCGTCCATCACTGGCAGCCTCCAACGCGGATCTCAGCCGATCCGAGGTTCACACTCAGGCTCATCTCCGATCCCTCGCCGGCGCTGGTCCATGCGCTCGTCACCCATGCGTCTCCATCGCTCGTGAAGCCCGGCCCGAAATCGACCGAACCGAGCGCCGAGCTCGAAGTCACGCGCATCGCCGTGCCATCTGGCACGCACAGCGCCAGCGAGCCGGCGTTGACGCTGGCCGAGCCGTCGAACGGCGCGGCCGGTAGGGAAAGATCCGCGCTGCCGGCGTTGACCGAGACAGACAGGCCAGCCAGAACGGACTCGGTCAGTCGGGCCGTCAGTTCACCGGCGTTGACCGACGTGCTCAACCCGGACATCCGCACGCCACCGAGGTTGGCGGTCGCGCTGCCGGCCGAGACATCGATCGAGAGCTGCAGCTCCGGCTCTGTCGGCAGATCGACCTGGACCCGCGCATCCTGCCCCTGGTTTCCAAGGTCGACGCCGCCGACCCGCTCGACCACCAGGCTCGCGGGGCCGGCCTCGACGCTCACCCCGTCGGGTTCGATGCCTGTCGAGCTGACCGTCCAGTCGGAGCCGGCCGTGCCGCTGATGACGACGTCCGCACAGGGGAACGCGACGTCAACCGTCGCCGCGGTGCCAGAGAAGGTTCCCGACTGCGTGCTTGGCGTGCCCTCGTCGCTGCCGCCCGGGAGGCAGGAGATGCCGGCGTTGATCGGCGTTGCCAGGGCGCCCCCGATCATGAGCCCGAAGGTCAGCCCGACGATGACGTTCCCGAGGGCAGCGAAGGCGGTTCGACGCAGCAGCAGCCCGACGCCGATGCCCACGAGGATGAGCGGCCAGAGGCGCCAGACGCCGTCGAACCAGGCCGGATCCACCCATCCGAACCGGACCGCCAGGGGCACCAGCCCGAGGGTCACGAAGAACACGCCCCAGCCAAGGCGGCCACGATCGATGGTCATGCAGCTCCTTCAGGATCCACCGGCGACGGAGCCCTGAACGCCGTCGTGCATCGACCAAAGCATACGGGGCATCCACCGGTGACGGCGAGGGCCGGACGGCCCGTGGTACCGTGCCGATAGGCGTGGCTGGAGGATCACGATGCGGTTGAGCGACTGGCAGGCGAGCCCTCAGGGTCAGAAGGTCATGACCGAGAAGGTCGGCTCGGCCTATGGGCCGGCACTGGCCGTCCTCGGCGCCGAGCCGGACCCGGAGGCGCACATCGTCTGGGGCGACGATCCGGACCGCAGTTACGTCATCCTGGTCGTCGCCGACCCTGGCCTGATCATCGTCAACGTCCGCGTCAATGTCCCCCAGGAGGGTCCCCGCGCGGCGGCCAAGCTGGTCCGCTGGGGCCGAGTCCAGGTGGGGGAGCTGTCGGTCGAGGCGCACCACGGCCGCCGGCACGTGACCAGCCAGGTGGAGAGCATCGTCCTGCAGGGTAGCGACGAAGAGGCCGACGAGATCGGCGGATTCGTGGGCCACATGCTCGCCCGCATCGACGGCCGCGCCGTCCCCAGGGCAAACCTCGTGCATCGTCCAAGGCGCCGCCTAAAGCCTCGGCCGACCGGCAAGAGCGAGTCGAACAAACGTTCTGTTTCAACCTTGGTGCCCATCGAGCTGCCAGCCTCGACCGATCCCGGCTGAGGGTCCTCCGGATGCCGGACAGCACCTTGGCGCACGACCATGATCACGTCGTCTTCGTCGACCCCGCGCATGATCCGCTCCCGGCGTGGCGTCGCTCCCTGCGGTATCACCTGACCCGGTCCGTCCTCTGGTTCCTCGTGCGGTGCTGGTTCCGGCTCCGGATCGAAGGCATGGACCGGCTGCCCGAGCCGCCATACGTGCTGGTCATCAACCACCTCAGCTGGGCCGACCCGATGATCCTGTACGCCACCTGGCCAGCTTCCGTACGCATCCACATGTACGGCCCCAAGGAGGACGACATGACGGTCGGCTGGCGGAACCGACTCATCGGCTGGATCGGCCACGCGGTGCCGTTCGACCCCGACAAGGCCAGGCTCCTGACGTCGGCCAAGCGCGCCGTCGCCGTGCTCAAGGCGGGTCGCGTCCTGGCCATCGCGGGGGAGGGGCGGCTGACCGAGGATGAGGATGTGATCCTGCCACTCAACGAGGGCGCCGCCTTCTTCGCCATCAGGGCCAAGGCCCCGATCCTGCCCGTGGCTATCAACGGGACCCGCTGGCTTGCCTTCGGCAAGGTCGTTCGGATCCGCGTCGGTGCGCCTATCCCGACCGACGGACTGCGTGCCGACCGCGAGACGCTGCGCGAGGTGACGGATCGCCTCCAGGCCGACCTCGGCGCGCTCGTGCTCGGCTATCCCGATCGTCGCGTGCCGGGTCGCTTCGGCCGCTGGCTGACGGAGGCGTTCGCCGACCGACCCTGGCGGCTCCCGGATGTCTCGGCGCAGGCGGATCCGACCACGAGCCCGAGCGACTCCGACCCCGTGCGATAATCGCCAGGCCCGACACCGCCTCCGCGCTCACCCGAGCGCCCCTGGGAGCAGACCTTGGCCGCGTCCGGACTCTCCGCGAACCCCAAGGAATACCGCAAGCGGCTCGACGAGCAGCCGGATGCGCAGATCGATGGCTGGTCGATGGAGCTGATGCGTGACCTCTCGATCCGCCTCGGCGTCCGGCGCGTCCTGAAGGACTTCCAACGGGCTGCCGGGCTCGACGAACGGGAGCTCGAGCGGGTCTACGCCGGCGGGGGAGGGCCACCGGCCTCGTTCGGTCGCACGGCGGACGGCGAGATCATGGTCCCCGCCATCACCCTGCATTGCCTCGTGCCCGGCCTTCGCCGGTACGTGCCCGATGCCCGTGATCGGCTGTCGACCTACCTCGTGGACAACTTCCACGAGCTCGTCTTCATCTAGGCAGGCCGACCAGCCTCACGGCCCCCACGGGGCCGATCCGCCGAGCGCCCGGCTTGGGGCCATCGGCCTCGTCCATCCCTTCCCCTCGGCGCTGGTGGCCCTCTCGACCGGCGCCATCGGCCTGATCGCGGGTGGGTCGCCGGCCCAGGCCATCACGTTGATCCTGGCGATGGCCGGGTTCCAGGCTTCCATCGGCGCGATCAACGACCTGCGTGACCGCGATGACGACGCCATCGGACAGCCCTGGAAGGCCATCCCGTCAGGCCGCGTCAGCCCGGAGGCGGCGCGACGAGTGGCGGTCGCGGGCCTGCTCCTGGGCGTGGCTGGCTCCCTGGCGCTCGGTCCGGCCACCGTCCTTGTCGGGCTGCTTGGCTATGGCCTCGGGGTCGGCTATGACGTGTGGTTGAAGCGGACCGGATGGGGCTGGCTATGCTTCGCGATCGCCCTGCCGTTGGTCCCCGTCTATGCCTGGCTCGGCGTAGGCGCCGGCCTGCCGCCGTCCTTGCCGAGGCTCTTCGTTCTCGGTGCCCTGGCCGGACTGGAGCTGGCGATCGCCAACGGCCTCGTTGACGCGCCGTCGGACGGTGGCCTCGGGGGCCGGGGCGTGGCGGTCCGGCTCGGACCGTCCAGGGCCCGGGGCGTCATGGTCGGGGCTGCCCTCGGCACGCTCGCCGTGGCCTGGTTCACGGTCCTCAGCACGGGTGTCCCCTGGACCGTCGGTCAGGCCGCCCTCGTGAGCCTCGCCATGGTGTTGGGCACGGTCGTCTTGCTCGGCGGCGTCACGATGTCATCGCAGCGGGGCGCGGCCTGGACGTGGCGCGGCTGGCAGGCCCAGGCGGTGGGCGTCGCGATCGTGGCTGATCGCATGGATGGTCGCGACCGGCTAGGCGCCGGTTGCGACGGCGAGGGCGGCGCGGCACGGACCGACGGGGCGCGCGGCCCGGGCCGACGCGGCGCGTGAACCGTCGCGCGGCATGCTGAGGCGACGCGCGAAACGGGCGCGCGCCATCCGCCCTATCCCTCGCGGTCGGCGGTCCCCGAGCGCACCATGGCGATGGCGTTCTCCAGCTTGAGCTTGGAGATCGTCAGGTACTTGGCGAGGTTGCCGCGGTCGACGTCTCCGAACATGTCGAGCGCCTCCGGCGATCGAAGGACCATGACCAGCTCGTCGAGCGCCTCGGCCAGGTGGCCCTTGGCGCTGATGAGCGAGTCCTCGCGGAGCTCGGTCGGTCGGACACCGGTCCAGGCTGCGGTCGCCTCCTCCGCCTCGGCGGCCCGTCGTCCGCGGCCTTTCGGCTGGCTAGCCTCGGCATCGGCAGCAGCCTCCGCGTTCGGTCGGCGTCGGCCCTCGATCTTCTCCCGGAGTCGAACGAGGCTCAGCTCACCGGAGGCGACCTGCTCCGCCAGTCGGCGACGCTTGCGAGGGTCTTCGACCTTGAGCAGCTCGTAGGCATGCGAGACCGTGTCTTTGCGCAAAGACACGAGCTGCCTGATCTCTGGTGGTGCATCGGCCAGGCGGAGGCGGTTCTCGATGTAGCCCTTGTCCTTGCCGAGCTTCTGGGCAAGCTTGCGCACCGAGTAGCCATGGTCGCTGGTCATGCGGTCGTACATCATCGCTTCGTCCAACGGCGAGAGGTCCTCGCGCTGCAGGTTCTCGATGATCGCGATCTCGAGCGCCGTGTCGTCGTCGATCACCTCGATCATGGCGGGAATGGTCTTGAGGCCGGCGATCTTCGCGGCGCGCCAGCGGCGCTCGCCGGCGATGAGCTCATAGCGGCCACCATCGCGCGGTCGGACGAGGATGGGCTGCAGGACGCCGTGCTCATTCACGCTCGACGCGAGCTCTGCCAGCGTCGCTTCGTCGAAGGTGAGTCGGGGCTGGTCCGGGTTCGCGTCGATGCGGCCGACTGGTACCTGGCGGATGCTCGTCGCTCGCGCCGAGCCCTCAGGGGAGAGGAGGCTGATGATGGCTGGAGAGAGCTCGCGCTCCTCCGAGAGCCGCCGAGCGGCGGTGCCCCGGAAGTCAGGCCTGGCCAAGTTCGATCACCTCCCGTGCCAACTCGCGAAAGGTGCGAGCGGCGTCCGACGTGCTTGCGTAGGCGGTCACGGGTCGCCCCGCGAGCGGCGCCTCGCCAAGCTTGACCGTCTGGCGAATGATGGAGTTGAAGACGTGGTGGTCGCCGAGCTCGCGTAGCTCGTCGAGCATCTCCCGTCCGAGGATGGTCCGACCGTCGTAGAACGTCGGGAGCAGGCCGAGCACGCGCAGATCCCGGTTGAGGCCCTTGGCACGGATCTGGTTGATGACCTTGACCAGCGCGGTCAGGCCCTTCAACGCGTAGTACTGCGTCTGGACCGGGATGATCACGCTATCCGCGGCGACGAGCCCGTTGATCGTCAGCAGGCCGAGCGTCGGTGGGCAATCGATGAGCACGTAGTCGTAGTTCTCGTGGACGAAGCCGTCCAGGGTTTCGCGGAGTGCGTGCTCGCGACCGATGGCCGTGAAGAGCTCGACCTCGGTCGAGGCCAGTTCCAGCGTCGACGGTGCGACATCGATACCGGCCGTCTGCGTGGGCACGATCACCTCGCGCATGCTGGCTCGCGAGTCGGCCAGCACATCAGCCATCGAGAGTTGCACCGTCCCAAGATTGATGCCCAGGCCGACCGTGAGGTTTGCCTGCGCATCCATGTCGATGCACAGGATCCGGTATTCCTGTTCTGCGAGCGCGCCGGCCAGGTTGATGGCGCACGTGGTCTTGCCGACCCCGCCCTTCTGGTTGGCGATGGCGATCACATCGGCCACGAACTCATCACCTCACTACATGGAAGTCTCGTCGAGGAACGCGGGGCATGCGCGGTCGAAGCCCCGATGCTACACCGATGCGCAAGATGCGGCCATAGGTATCCTGGCCGATCTCAGCTTGGATGCCTCCGGCCGCGCGCGCTGACCCATCGGTGACCGCTGTATGGGCCGAGGTCGAGGGTGGGCAGGTTATCCACACTTTTGGCGAGTTGTTCACCATTTCTGTGGATATCCGCGACCCTTCCATGCACACGAAACGTGAGCGCTTGCGGGTCGCGGGACAGTCAGATGCCGCCCGGGGCGGTCTTCGCGCGGCAGGGTCAGCGCGTTACGATGGACGCGCGACGAGTCCGTTGACCTGTCTTTGCGCAAAGACGCCTGGAGGTAAGTCGTGCCCACGAACGATGAGCGGATCGAGGAATTGCGTCGGTTGCGCGCAGCGTCGCGGCTCGGTGGGGGAGAGGACCGCATCGCGCAGCAACACGAGAAGGGCAAGCTCACGGCGCGCGAGCGGGTCGAGCTGTTGCTCGACACAGACTCGTTCGTCGAGCTTGACGCATTTGTCACGCATCGCTCGTACGACTTCGGTCTCGAGGATGAGCGCTACCTGTCCGACGGCGTGGTGACCGGCCACGGCACGGTCGATGGACGAACGGTCTTCGTCTTCAGCCAGGACTTCACGATCTTCGGCGGTTCGCTTGCCGAAGCCCACGCCGAGAAGATCTGCAAGGTCATGGACCTGGCCATGAAGATCGGCGCGCCGGTCATCGGGCTCAACGACTCTGGGGGCGCTCGCATCCAGGAAGGCGTCGTCTCGCTCGGCGCTTATGCGGACATCTTCCTGCGCAACACGCTCGCATCAGGCGTCGTGCCGCAGATCTCGGTCATCCTCGGGCCCTGCGCAGGTGGCGCCGTCTACTCGCCAGCCATCACCGACATCACGATCATGGTCCAGGGCACGAGCTACATGTTCGTGACCGGGCCCGATGTAGTGAAGGCCGTGACCCATGAGGAGGTCGACCGCGAGTTGCTCGGCGGCGCCATCACGCACACGACGATCAGCGGCGTCGCGCACCTGGCGGCGAATGACGAAGCGGCTGCGCTCGACCTCGCGCGACGGGTCCTGTCGCACCTGCCGCAGAACAACCTCGACGACCCGCCGTCACGCGCGACCAGCGATCCGGATGACCGGATGGATACCGCGCTCGACTCGCTGATCCCGGATTCGCCCAACCAGCCGTACGACGTGCACGAAGTCATTCGGCGCATCGTCGATGATGGCGAGTTTCTCGAGTTGCAGCCGGCATGGGCAGCGAACATCGTCGTCGGGTGGGCGTGGCTCGGCGGTCGAAGCATCGGCATCGTCGCCCAGCAGCCGTCGGTGCTTGCCGGCGCCCTTGACATCGATGCCGCCGACAAGGCCGCGCGGTTCGTGCGCACCTGCGATGCCTTCAACGTGCCCCTCGTCACGTTCATCGACGTTCCCGGCTTCCTGCCCGGCGTCGCGCAGGAGCACGGCGGCATCATCCGTCACGGCGCCAAGCTCCTGTACGCCTATGCCGAGGCGACCGTGCCCAAGCTCTCTGTCATCACGCGCAAAGCGTACGGGGGCGCATACGACGTCATGAGCAGCAAGCACATCCGCGGCGACCTGAACCTGGCCTGGCCGACGGCGGAGATCGCGGTCATGGGCGCGGCGGGCGCGGTCAACATCATCTTCCGCGAGGAGATCGCCAAGGCGGATGACCCCGAACAGGAGCACGCACGGTTGACCGCCGACTACGAGGCCCGATTCGCGAATCCCTACATCGCCGCGGCTCGTGGCTACGTCGACGATGTGATCGTGCCCAGCGAGACCCGGCCACGCTTGATCGCCGCATTGCGGATGCTCTCCACGAAGCGCGACCGGAATCCGGCGCGCAAGCATGGCAACATCCCGCTCTGATCGCGGGCGTGTGGCAGACAGCCGGCGTCCGACGAGCGACATCAAGCCACGGGCGGAGGGCTGAGTCAGGTGTCTTTGCGCAAAGACGCAGAGACCGTCGATCGCTGGCGATCGGCCACCATTTCGGCGCGTCCTCGTCGCCAATCGGGGAGAGATCGCCATTCGCATCCTGCGTGCCTGTGACGAGCTGGGCATCGCGACGGTAGCCGTCTACAGCGACGCAGACGCCGGCACGCGGCATGTCAGGGCCGCCGACCGGTCTGTCAGGATCGGCCCGGCGCCTGCGACGGAGAGCTACCTTCGCGTCGACGCCATCGTCGACGCCGCCATCGCGACGGGGGCTGATGCCATCCACCCGGGCTACGGATTCCTGTCCGAGCAACCGGCCCTGGCGGAGGCGTGCATCGCTGCAGGCATCACATTCGTCGGCCCTGAGCCGGCGACCCTGCTCGGGCTCGGCGACAAGCTCCATGCCCGTCGGGCCGCCGTGAGCGTCGGGGTGCCGGTGGTGCCGGGCACGCTGGAGCCGGTCGCGGTCGATCGAGCGGACGCCGTCGAGACGATCCTCGACGAAACAGCGGCCATCGGATACCCACTGCTCGTCAAGGCGGCCGCCGGGGGAGGGGGCCGAGGGATGCGCGCGGTCGACCGGCCGGAGGATCTGCCCGGCGCCCTTGCCAGCGCCTCGCACGAGGCCATGGCCGCATTCGGCGACGGCAGGGTCTACCTCGAGCGCCGCATCGGCGGCGCGCGCCACGTCGAAGTCCAGTTGCTCGGGGATGCCCATGGAGCGGTCGTAGCCCTGGGCGAGCGTGATTGCTCGATCCAGCGCCGCCATCAGAAGCTCGTCGAGGAGGCACCGGCGCCGGGTCTCGAGCCCAGCTTCCGTCGTCGGCTCCACGGGATGGCTATCGACGTCGCGCGGGCGGTCGGGTTGCGGAATGCCGCAACGGCTGAGTTCCTGGTGGCGCCCGACGGCGAGGCTTGGTTCCTGGAGGTCAATGCCCGTCTGCAGGTGGAGCATGGCGTGACCGAGCTGGTGACAGGGCTCGACCTGGTCCACGAGCAGCTCTGGATCGCGGCGGGCAGACCCCTCCGCGACGAGGTCATGCACGTCGCCGCAGACGCCGCACGACCTGCATATCACGCGATCGAGGTACGCATCAGTGCCGAGGACCCGGGACGATCGTTCGCACCTGTGCCTGGGCGGATCGGGCGCTGGCGGGCGCCCACTGGGCCGGGCGTCCGGATGGACGACTGGGTGGAAGACGGCAGCCAGGTCGGCGGCGACTACGATCCTTTGCTGGGCAAGCTCCTCGTGGTCGAAACCGATCGGCCGCAGGCGATCGCCAGGATGGCTCGAGCGCTCGAGGCGTTGGAGGTGACCGGCCTCCAGACGACCCTGCCGTTCGATCGCTGGTTGATGGCCGACGCCTGACTTCCAGGCCGGCGACCTGTCGACCGAGTTCGTGGACCGACACTGGCTTCCCGGGCCGCTGCGAGACGCCGCTGCAGCCATGGCTGCCGAAGCGGCAGCTCAGGCCCACCTGGCCGATCTCGAGGCACGGAAGATCGCGGCGGGGTCGACCACCCGCGCCCGAGGCGGACTTGGCCCGGACGAGGGCTGGCTGGCGACCGCGCGCCGCGATGCGGTCGAGCGGTGGCCTCGATGAACGGCGAGAGACCGGTCGCGCCTGGCGCCTTGCGCATCACGGTCCTCGGTTCGGAGCCGATCGTGGTGGAGGTCGCGACGCCGGGCCCGGAGCCGGCCGACATCGTGCGGGCCGGTGTCGCGCCGGCCGACCCCGAGCCTGGCCGTGCGGGGATCGTGGCCAGGCTGATGCCGCGCGGCTCGGGCGCCGTCCACGGCCCGGCTCGATACGAGGTCATCGTGGACGGCTGGCGTTTCGAGGTCGAGGTCGAGTCGGCGGCTCGCGCGGCCCTTCGCGAGCGTGCCTCGCGTGCCGGCCTGCGTGGCCAGGGAAGCGGCCGGCAGGTCGTTCGTGCCCAGATCCCCGGTCGCATCGTGTCCGTCGCGGTGCGCGTGGGCGAGGTGGTGGAGGCGGGTCAGCGCCTCCTGTCGGTCGAGGCCATGAAGATGGAGAACGCCGTCATCGCCCCCTGGGCCGGTACCATCGCTCGCGTCGGCATCGTGGCCGGCGAGACCGTGGAACTGGGAGATGAGCTGGTGGTGATCGAGTGAGCATCGGCAGCGAACCCCAGCCGCGACGGCTCGAACCCATCAAACGAGGGCGACGACCTCGAGCGTGAGCGCTGGCGATCGACCACGCGTACGAATGCCCTTGCCGAGCACGCGGAGCGCCGCCCGGACTTTCGGACCTCCAGTGACATCGAGATCCGCGACCTCTACACGCCGGCCGACATCGCCGACCTGGACGAGGACCGCGACCTCGGGCGCCCAGGCGAGTTCCCGTTCACCCGCGGCGTCCAGCCCACCATGTACCGCGGCCGCCTCTGGACCATGCGCCAGTACGCCGGCTTTTCCACCGCGGCGGACACGAACGAGCGCTTCCGCTACCTGCTCGGAAAGGGCCAGACGGGCCTCTCGGTGGCCTTCGACCTGCCCACGCAGATGGGCTACGACTCCGACGCCGTCGAGGCGCTCGGCGAGGTCGGGCGAGTCGGCGTGCCGATCAGCTCGCTGGCCGACATGGAGACGCTCCTCGATGGCCTGCCGCTCGACACGGTCAGCGTCTCGATGACCATCAACGCCACGGCGCCCATCCTGCTGGCCTTCGCGGTGGTTGCCGCCGAGCGCCGCGGCATCCCGCGCAAGGCGCTCTCCGGCACGCTCCAGAACGACCTGCTCAAGGAGTACATCGCGCGCGGCACGTACATCTACCCGCCGCGGCACTCGATGCGCCTGGTGACCGACGTCTTCGAGTTCTGCTCGACCGAGATGCCGCGCTGGAACACGATCTCGATCAGCGGCTACCACATGCGCGAGGCCGGCGCGACCGCCGCCCAGGAGCTGGCCTTCACGCTGGCCGACGCTATCGCCTACGTGGAGGCGGCCGTCGCCCGCGGGCTCGACGTCGACCGCTTCGCGGGCCGACTGAGCTTCTTCTTCGCCGCCTGGAGCGAGCTCTTCGAGGAGGTCGCCAAGTTCCGGGCCGCGCGGCGCATGTGGGCGCGGCTCATGCGCGACCGCTTCGGGGCACGGGATCCGCGCTCGATGACCTGCCGCTTCCACGTCCAGACGGCGGGCTCCAGCCTGACCGCCCAGTCGATCGACAACAACGTCGTGCGGACCACCGTGCAGGCGCTCTCCGCCGTTCTTGGCGGCGCCCAGAGCCTGCACACGAACTCCCGCGACGAGGCGCTCGCCCTGCCGACCGAGGAGGCCGCCCGGCTGGCGCTCCGCACGCAGCAGATCCTGGCTTACGAGGCCGGCGTGACCGAGACCCCCGACCCGCTCGCTGGCTCGTACTACGTGGAGACGCTGACCGACCAGCTGGAGGCCGCCGCGAACGCCTACCTGGAGGAGATCGAGGCCATCGGCGGCACGCTCGCGGCCATCGAGGCCGGCTACCAGCAGCGCCAGATCCAGGAGGCCGCCTACGCCGTCCAGCGACGCATCGAAGCCGGCGACCAGGTCGTCGTGGGCGTCAACCGATTCGTCGATGACGCGGTCGCCTCGCCGCCGCTCCAGCGCATCGACCCCGCCTCCGAGCGCGAGCAGGTCGAGCGGGTGCGGCGGGTGCGCGCCGAGCGTGACGCCATCGCCTGCGAGCAGGCGCTCGTGGCCCTGGGGGAGGCTGCCGCCGGCACGACCAACCTGCTGCCGCTGATCATCGCGGCCGTCGAGGCGCGGGCCACCCTGGGCGAGATCAGCGACCGCCTCCGCCTCGCCTGGGGCGAGCACCGCGAGCTGATCACGGTCTGATCGAGCCACCTTGACGGCGCCGGCTGATCGACTGCAGCGTAGGATGCGGCCATGACGCCACCACCGATCGTCGCCAAGCTCGCCAACGACCACCGTCTGGGCCGGGTCCACCATGTCGCGATCGTGGTCAAGGACGTCGACACGGCGCTCGGCTTCTATCGCGACATCCTGGGGCTGACCGTCGAACTGATCCTGCCGATCCCGGACGACAAGGTCACGATCGCCTTCCTGCCCATCGGCGAATCGAAGCTGGAGCTCGTCATGCCGACGGACGAGACGACCGGCGTGGCGCGCTTCCTGGCGAACCGCGGGGAGGGGTTTCACCACGTCTGCTTCGAGGTCCCGCACATCGCCGACACGCTGACCCGCATGGCGATCGACGGCGTCGAGCTCATCGATACCGTCCCGCGCAAGGGTGCCGAGGGCCCCGTCGCGTTCCTCCACCCGCGCTCCTGCCACGGCGTGTTGGTCGAGTTGATCGAGGCGCCTGGCGGGCCGGCCTGGGGGGCGCTCGGCTACTGACGACCCGGGCTCTCGATCGCGGCCAGGATGCCGGCTGCTCGATCGCGCGACGCCCGAGCCGCGGCGCGTCGGCCGGTCGTTTCGAGCGCATCGGCACGCAGGCCCTCCGCTCGCGCCTGCCAGACCGTGAGCCCCTGTTCGTTCCAGGCACGCACGGCCCGCCCGAACCATGTCGCGGCCGCACCGGGATCGCCAGCACGGAGCGCTCTGAAGGCGTTCGTCTCGTGCTCGATGGCACGCGCCTCCCGCCCGGCGAGCACGCCGACGGGGGTCGATCCGGAGTCGGAGCTGGCTCGGGCATCGAGCGGCTGAAGCGCCTGTCCCCCGATGGTCGAGGACTGCGCATCCTGGAACAGTCGATGCGCCGGCGCCTCTAACGCATCGACCTGGGCGAGGGCCGCCTCGGCGGTCAGGATCAGTCCGACGGCGTGCAGCGGCAGGGCAAGGCGGCGGGCGCGCAGGAGCTCCCGACGCGCATCATGGAGCCGGCCGGCGCCAAGGTGGGCTCGGCCGCGGAGCAGTGGTCCGAGCGGCACGAGGACCCGCCAGCCGTTCGCCGTCGCGCGCGCCTCGCCCGATGTCGACGCCGTCAGGACGCGATCCCAGGCGCCCCGATCGAGGGCGACCGATGCCGCGGTCATGTCGATCTCGGCCAGCTCCATGGTCACGCCAAGCTCGACGAGGATCCGTCGCGCGGTCGTCAGGCGCCTCGTCGCCTGGCGTGGCCGGCCGGCACGGAGCGCGGGCCTTGCGCCGGCTGCCAGAGCCAGGGCGCGCAGATGACGGGCACCGACCGAGTCGGCGATCTTCAACAGTTCCGAGATCAGGCGCTCCGCATCCGCCGGCGGGCCGGCCACCGAGCGGACCAGGGCCTCGATGAGGAGCGTATCGACCTCGACCCATCGGTCGCCCGCCTCGGCCGCCGATGGACGGGCTTCGCGGGCCGCCCGAAGCGCCTCGTCGAGATCGCCGCGGTACCAGGCGTCGTATGCCGCTGCACGGCGCAGGGCGGCGGCGCCCCGTTCATCGCCGTTCTGGGTCACGAGGCGGGTCGCTCTGGCGAGCCACTCGCGCGCCTCTCGGCCACCACCGACGGTCAACAGGTAGGCCAGGTCGACGGCCACCAGCCCGCGCTCGGGTCGGCCACGGCCGTAGAGGGCGTACGCGCGGCGATAGGAGCGGAGTTCACCCTGGAAGTCGTCGAAGCGCTGTGCTTCCGCCAGGCGGTGGTAGGCACGCGCGGTGCCCGGCCTGTTGTCGGTGACAGCGAAGACGGTCAGGGCGCGCTCGATGAGTGCCCGCGCGTCGCCGACCTCGCCCAGGTTCGATCGAGCCCGGCCGAGCGCCAGGAGGGCGAACCCGAGCGTGTCGGTCTCGCCGGCCGGCGTCGCGAGGTCGAGGGCACGCGCAGCGGCCTCGATCGCATCACGGTGCCGGCCAAGCTCGCCGAGTCCCTCGGCGCGCCCGATGAACAAGAGCGCGAGCTGCTCGTCCTCGACGGCTTCGGGATCTGCGTCAGCGATGACGAGGCCGCGCCCGTACAACGCCTCGGCGAGCCGCGGCTGGACGGCGAAGACCGCGTCGCCCCACCGGCGCAGGTACTCCGCCGCCAGGCGCGCCGTCTGATGGTCCGGGCGCTGCCGAGAGGCGCGGCGCCCCAGCTCCCATGCCTGCTCGTACTGGTGGGCGATGGCAGCCACCGCGGCATCGCCGATCCGCTCGCGCAGCCAGTCGGCGATGAAGCGATGGCGTGCGGCTCGCTCCCCGCGGGGCAGCGACTCGTAGGCCACGTCGCGGATGACATCGTGCTTGAACTCCAGCTCCACGGCGCCTGGGACGCGCGAGGTCGATCGTGGGCGGAGGATGTCGCGCTCCTCGAGCTCTCGCAGCGCCTCGTGCGTGGCGGTCCGCGTCGCAGCGTCCGCGGTCTCCGCGGCCATCGCTTCGAGCAGCGCATCCCAGGCGACCGACCCGGCGACCGACGCGTCCTGAAGGGTCCGCTTGGCGACCGTCGAGAGCCGGTCGAGCCGGGCCGCGACGACGAGCCGGAGCGTAGCCGGCACGCGCTCGATGGCGGTCGGATCGGCGATCCGCCAGCCGCGCGCGGCCCGCACGAGCGCCCGCGTCTCGACCAGCATCCGAGCGCTCTCCTCGAGAAAGAGCGGGTTGCCCGCCGCCCGGGCCACGAGGCGTCGCACGACGGCCGGCGGCACGCCACCACCCAGGACGCCCTCTGTGATCCTGCGCGCATCCGCCGCGCCGAGCGCGCCCAGATGGATCGTGGTCAGGCGCCGGTGCCAGGCCTCCGGTTCCGGCCTGGCGAGGGCCAGGACCAGGATGCGATCCGGCCATGGGGCACGATCGATGCTCTCGAGGAGCTCCAGCAGGTCCGGATCCGCCCAGTGCACATCGTCGAGCACGATGACCATCGGACGACCCGCGGCGAGCGACCGGATGACCGGCTCCACGGCTGCCTGCGTGTCGAGGGCGACGCCGCCTGGCCGGCCCGCCGTGTCGCCGGCCGTCGACGCCTCGTGAAGTCCGAGGATCAACTCCAACTGGTATCCGAGGCCGGCGCCTGTCGGACCCGGCAAGCCGTCGGCAACCTCTCGCGCGAACCGGCGCACCCTGCGACGCGCTCGGGCGGGACCGAGGTCGGGTCCGATCCCGACGAAGGTGCCGACGGCCTCGGCGATCGCGGCGAGCGGAAGCCGCTGACCATACGGATGGCACGCCCCGTAGAGGTGGAGCCAGCCCGACAGCCGCACCTGCAGCTCGTCAGCGAGTCGGGTCTTGCCGACTCCTGGCTCGTCGATGATGACCAGCACCCTGGCCCGGCGCTCGGCCGCCACGGCCGAGGCATCGGCCATGAGACGCCGCACGATCGCCTCGCGATCGACGAACGGGGACGTGGCGGGCGCCAGGGAACGCGGCCGACCGGGCCGATGGACAGGACGAGTCCGGGCGCCCCGAACCTCGAACGTCGCCAGTGGTCGCGCCTTACCCTTGGCCGCCCGCAGTCGGCGCGGTCCATACCGCAGCGTCGCCCGAGTCAAACCCCGCGTCGACTCGCCCACGATGACCTGCCCCGCCGAGGCCAGCCCGGCGAGGCGCGCGGCCACGTTGACGGCGTCGCCTACGACAGCGAATCCGGACGACTCCCGCGACGGCGCCACGATGACCTCACCCGTGTTGACACCGACGTGGAGGCCCGGGAACCGGATGCCCTCCTGGGTGGCCAGCCGCTCGGCCCGCCGGACCAGCGCGAGGGCGGCGCGAACGGCCCGTTCGGCGTCGTCGTCGTGCGCCGTCGGCACACCAAAGACGGCCATGAACCCGTCGCCCATGACCTGTGGGACGGTGCCGCCGTGATCCTCGACGACGAGTCGGAGGTCCGTCATCCAGGGGCGGATGGCGCCGTAGACGTCCTCAGGATCAAGCGTCTCGGCCAGCGCGGTGTAGCCGGCCAGGTCGGCGAAGAGGACGGTGACGACCTTCCGCTCCGACGGCAGGATCGGCTCGCCACAGGCGGGGCATGTGACCACGCCGGCTGGCAGGTCCGCCCCGCAGGCCGGGCAGCGATCGACCGCCAAGTGTCGTGCCGCCTCGTGATCAGCGATCGTTCGGCGGCCGCGCGTCAGCCCGGGCTCACCCGCCGGTCGCGACCGGTCATTGAGCGCCGGGTCCAGGCGGCTCGGTCGCGTCGATTGAGCACGATGGCGCTGTCCGTCGAGACGATGCCGTCGACGCCGTTGATGTCCTCGATCATCGCGCCGAGGGCGTCGAGGTCGTCGGCGTCGACCTCGACCAGCACGTCCCAGTCGCCGACCACGAGCGCGGAGCCGTACTGGTCGATTCGCCGAAGTCGAGTCGTTGAGCTGATCGAAGACGGCGCGTGCCTCGCCGCGTTCGCGTCCGGATCCGGACGTAGGCGCCGACCGGCCTTCTTGTCGCTCCAGCGCGTCGGAGCTCGCGGCCCGATGGCGATGGCCACGCCGACGCTGGTGCCCGGATTGACCTCGTTGCGGACACGTTCGTCAGCTTCGATCGCAGAGGTCGTCCAGCCCGTCAGCCCGTCGGCCTCCGCCTCGAGGAAGGCGACCGCGCCGTAGGCGCCCGAGAGGACGCGGGTCGCGTAGCGGACGTCGCCGGCTCGCCAGAGCGCTTTCAGCTTGTCTCATGGTCTCGTCGCTCCCCGAGGGACGAAGACATAGGCGTCCTGGGTCTCGCTTGACATGGTGCGATTCCCTCCTGCCGCCGGCGGGCGCGCGGCTCAGGCCTAGTTGACGCCTCCGCGCCGACGAATGCAAGGGGTCATTCCTCGGGAACCAGACGGTGCCGAGCGTCGTAGTGCCGCCATCGACGGAGCGTGGCATGCAGCCGGGCCCATCGATGGAGGTCCGATCCATGCGGCGACTCATCTCCCTGGCGGCGGCCACCACCGCCCTCCTCGTCCTCGCGGCTCCCGCCCTCGCCTGCGGCGGCCTGATCGGCCCCAACGGGGCCGTCAACCTGCTCCGGACCACGACCTTCGCCGGCTACCACGACGGCGTCGAGCACTACGTGACGTCGTTCGCCTTCGCCGGCGGGGAAGGCGAGTTCGGTAGCCTGGTTCCGCTCCCGGATGTCCCGACCAAGGTCGAACGGGGAGGGGACTGGACGCTCCAGCGCCTCAACCTGGAGACCGAGCCGCAGTCGGACTTCGCCGCGGGAGCGGCGCGCTTGAGCGCGGCCGAGGCCGAAGTCCTGCTCGAGGTCCGGATCGACGCCCTTGACATCACGATCCTGCGCGGGGGCGGCCCCGAGGTGGGGGCCTGGGCCACCGAGCACGGGTTCCGACTGCCGCCAGACGCACCGGAGGTGCTCGACTTCTACGCCGACCGGTCGCCGATCTTCCTGGCCGCCGTCTTCGATGCCGATGCGGCTGCCGCGCGCGGGCAGGCGGTCGGGGACGGGACGCCGGTCCACCTGACCATCCCGACCGACGACCCCTGGGTTCCCCTCCGCATCCTGGCGCTCGGCAAGTCCGAGGCCGATACGGTCGAGGCCGATGTGTACCTGCTCACCGACCAGCGCCCTGCCCTCCTGCCGACACCGGGTGCGCTCGGCCCCGATGGCCTCGAGCTCGCCCACAGCGCCAGGGCCACCGACCTGCTGCTGGCCGACCTGCGCTCCGATGCGGGCATGGAGTGGATCCCCGACCGCGCCTGGCTGACCAAGGTTCGAGTCGATGGCAGCGCCGCCGATATCGCTTTTGACCTGGCCATCGATGCCGAGGGCGGCGCCCCGTCGCTCGTCGACGCTGGATTCCTGCCCTACGGTCCCACGCCGGCGCCGTGGGCCTCGCCCCGCACGTGGGGTCTCTTGGCCCTCGCGGTGAGTCTGCCCCTGCTGGCCGTCTGGTTGTCCGTCTGGATCTTCCGCCGACGGGCGACCCCGCCGCTCGCCGGAGCCTGATGATCCCCCGCCGCCTGGCGGCGATCGGCCTGCTGCTGACTGCAGGGGCGGTCGTCGCTGGCTGTGGCGCTTCGCCGGATGCGCAACGAGTCGAGATCCTGATCCACTACTCCCACTTCGCTCCGGCCGAGGTGACGGTCCCGCATGGCGTCCCCGTCACGTTCGTGCTGACCAACGATGATCCGATCGACCACGAGTGGCTGATCGGCGACGCCGCATTCCACGAGCGGCACCGCAACGGGACGGAGCCGGCTCATGGGGATCGCCCGGACGAGGTCTCGATCCCAGCCCTCGGCGCCGCCCAGACGACCCTGACCTTCGACGAGCCCGGCGACGTGACCTTCATCTGTCACTTCCCCGGCCATGAGGCGTACGGCATGGTCGGCGTGCTGCACGTGGACTGAGGGAGACGACGGCGGCTCCGGGCCGCGAGTGCGGGCGGCTGCCCGTCCGTCAGCGCCAGAAGCCGAGGTGCACGGCGCGCGCCTCGGCGTCCTGGGCCGGCCCTTCCACGTCGGTCGGCCGCTGGCCACGCGCGAAGACTTCCCGGCACGGCAGCGCCATCGTCGGGTTGGCCGGGTCGTCCCCGGTCATCGCGTGCAGCGCGTCCTCGGCGAGCGCATAGACGACGCGGCCGATGCCGCTCCAGTAGATCGACCCGGCGCACATGGCACAGGGCTCGGTGCTCGAGTAGATGGTCGCGCCCGCAAGCGTCGCTGCATCGATGTGTGCCACGGATCGGACGGCATTCAGCTCGGCGTGGCCGGTCGGGCCGTCCGAGCCGACCGTGTTCTCGGCCTCGGCGATGATCGATCCATCGGCCGCGACGATCACCGCGCCGAAGGGATGGTTGCCCCGCTCGCGTGCGCGGCGGGCCAGCTCGATCGCTCGCGAGAGGAGGCGGAGATCCTGGTCGTCCACGGCATCCAGCGGGGCTAGTGCGCCTCGACCCCAGCTGCTCGCAGGAGTGCCGGGATCTCGGTCGGTGAGTCTGCAACCCGGATCTTGGCGGCCTCGAGCGCCGCGACCTTGCCGGCCGCGGTGCCCATGCCGCCCGAGATGATGGCCCCAGCATGGCCCATGCGTTTGCCTTCGGGGGCGGTGCGTCCGGCGATGAAGGCGACCATCGGCGTGCCCTGGAGATGCTCGGCCGCGTAGGCCGCGGCCTCCTCCTCCTCGGCACCACCGATCTCGCCGATGAGCACGATGGCATGGGTCTCCGGGTCCTCGCGGAAGAGCGCCAGGACGTCGCGGAAGGTCAGGCCGTGGATGGGGTCGCCGCCGATGCCGACGCAGGTCGACTGCCCGATCCCTGCGTCGGTCATGGCCTGCACGACCTCGTAGGTCAGGGTGCCCGAGCGAGAGACGAGCCCGACCCGACCCTCACGATGGATGGAGCCCGGGATGATGCCCACCTTGGCCCGCCCCGGCGACGTGGCGCCGGGGCAGTTCGGCCCGATGAGCCGAGCCCCCGCCGCTTCGACCACGGGCACGACCCTGAGCATGTCGAGGGCGGGGATGCCTTCGGTGATGCAGAAGACGGTCCCGATCCCGGCGTCCACGGCCTCGAGGATCGCGTCGGGGGCGCCCGGGGCGGGGACATAGATGACGCTCGTGTCGGCGCCGGTCGCGGCGACCGACTGGGCGACGGTATCGAAGACCGGCACGCTGCCGTCGAGCGCGCGCTGGCCACCCTTGCCGGGCGTGACCCCGGCCACGATGTTCGTGCCGTAGGCCTGCATCTGGCGAGCATGGAACTCACCCTCGCGTCCGGTGATGCCCTGGACGAGGAGGCGCGTCCGGCGGTCGACGAGGATGCTCATGCCGCGCCCGCCCCGCCGCTCATGTCCGCCCGCCGCTCGTGCCTGCCGCCGCGACCGCCTTGGCCGCCGCGTCGTCGAGGCTCGCAGCGGTCACGAAGGCCGCCGCCTGGAGGATGGCCGCGGCCTCCTCCGCGTTCGTGCCCACGATGCGGACGACCATGGGCACGTCACGCAGCTGCTGGGCGCGTGCCTCGACGAGCCCTCGGGCGACCTCGTCGCCACGCGTGATGCCGCCGAAGATGTTGACCAGGATGGCTCGGACGTTCTGGTCGGCCAGGATGAGCCGCATCGCGGCGGCCACCTTGTCCGCACGGGCGCCGCCCCCGATGTCCAGGAAGTTGGCCGGCGCGCCGCCGGCGCGCTTGACGAGGTCCATGGTCGCCATGGCCAGCCCGGCGCCATTGACCATGCAGCCGATGGTGCCCTCGAGCTTGATGAAGTTGAGGCCTTCGGCTCGGGCCTCGACATCGGTCGGGTCCTCTTCGGCCAGGTCGCGCATCGCCTCCAGCGCCGGGTGGCGGGGGAGGGCGGAGTCGTCGATGGTCACCTTGGCGTCCAGGCATTGCAGCGCCTGGGTCTCGGTGCCGTCGGCTGATCGCTCGCGGACGATGGCCAACGGATTGACCTCGACCAGATCGGCGTCGTGCTCGCGCATGATCGAGACCAGCCCCTTCGCGACGGCCACGGCCGGCTTGAGGTGGCCACCGAGCCCGAGCGCGAAGGCCATGGAGCGTGCCTGGTGGTCGAGCAGCCCGAGATGGGGATGCGCGTGGATCCGCACGATGGCGGCCGGGTCCGTCCGCGCGACCTCCTCGATCTCGACGCCGCCCGCCGCTGAGCCCATGAGCAGGATCCGACGGGCGGCTCGGTCGAGGACCGCACCGAGGTAGTACTCCTTGACGATGTCGGCGGCTGGCGCGACCAGCACCGTCCGGACGGTGATGCCCTTGATGTCCATGCCCAGGATCTGCCGGGCCACGGCCTCGGCCTCGTCCGCGGTCGCCGCCAGCTTGACGCCGCCCGCTTTGCCCCGCCCGCCGACGAGGACCTGCGCCTTGATCACGACCCGCTCGGCCCCGCCGGCGAGCTGCGCGGCGGCCTGCGTGCGTGCCTCCTCCGGCGAGCGCGCCACGTCGTACGGGGGGACCGGCAGGCCGGCCTCGGTGAGGAGGGTCTTGGCGTGGTACTCCTGCAGCTTCATCCGTGCGGGGCGCGCTCCTTGGTCACCGTGACGTGGCGGGGAAAGGGCAGCCCGCGAAGGGCGCTGCGGGCCGACAGGATACCCTTGCCGGCGCTAGAATGCGGACGCGGGCGGCACCTCGCCGGGTCGTCGTGGCAGCCCAGCACGGACCTGATCCCCGGTTCCAGAAGACCCTCGACGGCCACGCGACGCGGCCCGGCGCACATACCCCACGACCACGAGGATCGAGCGCATGACGGCCACGCTCAGGACGGTCAGGCAGGGCTTCGGCGAGACCAGCCGACGCGACGCCTGGTGGTTCAGCCCGGGCGTGGTGGCGGTCGGCTTCGGCGCCTTCATCGCCTACTCGCTCTTCAGTGCCTTCCTCTGGTACCCCCTCTTCGGCGTCTACTACCAGGCCGACGGCTACCTCTCGCCGTTCTTCTCGCCGCTCATCGGCGAGGCCGTGCTGCCCATCTGGTTCTCGCCGGCCATCCTGATCCTCTGGATCCCGCTCGGCTTCCGGACCACCTGCTACTACTACCGCAAGGCGTACTACCGCAGCTACTTCGTCGACCCGCCGGCATGCGCCGTCGGCGAGCCGGTGGCCCATCGTCGCTACCGACTCGAGGCTGCGTTCCCGTTCATCCTCCAGAACCTGCACCGCTTCTTCCTCTACCTCGCCTTCATCCCGCTCTTCTTCCTGTGGGTCGATGCCTTCCTCTCCTTCCGTGACGGCGAACAGTGGCGGATCGGCCTGGGCGGGGTGGTCCTCCTGGTCAACGCCGCGCTACTGACGGGCTACTCCCTGTCCTGCCACTCGCTGCGGCACCTCGTGGGCGGCAAGCTGGATTGCTTCTCATGCAGCGCGGTGGCCCGCGGCCGCCACTCGGCCTGGCGACGCCTGACCGGCCTCAACGAGCGGCACATGCTGTGGGCCTGGACGAGCCTGATCTCCGTCGCGATGGCGGACCTGTACGTCCGGCTGCTGGCCATGGGCGCCATCGTGGACCCGGCTCTGAGACTGTGACCGACGAATTCGAGACACACCCTCACGACGTGCTCGTGGTCGGTGCCGGCGGGGCCGGCCTGCGGGCGGCCATCGAGGCCCGCCAGGCTGGCGCTTCGGTCGGCCTGGTCTGCAAGTCGCTGCTGGGCAAGGCGCACACCGTGATGGCGGAGGGAGGCGTGGCCGCGGCCCTCGCGCACGTCGCGCCCCAGGACTCATGGCAGACCCACTTCCGGGACACCATGGTCGGCGGCAAGATGCTCAACGACTGGCGCATGGCGCAGCTCCACGCGCAGGAGAGCCCCGACCGCGTCCGCGAGCTGGAGCGGTGGGGCGCCGTCTTCGATCGCACCACCGACGGCCGCATCCTGCAACGACCGTTCGGCGGCCACTCGCACCCTCGCCTGGCGCACGTCGGCGACCGGACCGGCCTGGAGATGATCCGCACCCTGCAGGACCGGACCGTGGTCAGCGGCGTGCAGGTCTACATGGAGTGCACCATCACCCGGCTCATGGTGCGCGGCGATCGAGTCCTGGGTGCCGTCGGCTATTGGCGGACCACCGGGCGCCCGGTGGTCTTCCCGGCCAAGGCCGTCATCCTGTCCACTGGCGGCGTCGGCCGGGCATACGCGGTGACCTCCAATTCGTGGGAGTACACGGGCGATGGCCATGCGCTGGCCCTCGAAGCGGGCGCCGAGCTGATCAACATGGAGTTCGTGCAGTTCCATCCCACGGGCATGGTCTGGCCGCCCGGCGTGCGTGGCTTGCTGGTCACCGAAGCGGTGCGCGGCGAGGGCGGCATCCTGCGCAACAAGGACGGCGAGCGCTTCATGTGGAGCTACTTGCCTGAAGAGCGGCGGCACGAGTACGCGGCCGACGACCAGGAGGCGTCGCGCTGGGTCGAGGCGCTCACGGCCGGCCGCGAGACCGATGCGCGCCGCCCGCCAGAGCTCTCGACCCGTGACAACGTGTCACGCGCCATCTACACCGAGGTGCGCGAAGGCCGCGGCTCGGCCCACGGGGGTGTCCTGCTCGACATCAGCTACCTGCCCGCCGACCGGGTGCGTCGCAAGCTGCCCTCGATGCACGAGCAGTTCAAGGAGCTGGCCGACGTCGACATCACGACCGCAGCGATGGAGGTCGGACCGACGACCCACTACATGATGGGTGGGATCCGCGTCGACCCCGAAACCGCCGCCACCACGCTGGCTGGGCTGTACGCGGCCGGGGAGTGTGCTGGAGGCATGCACGGCGCGAACCGACTGGGCGGGAACTCCCTGTCCGACCTGCTGGTCTTCGGCCAGCGGGCGGGCGCGGCGGCCGCTTCCGCGGCGACCGAGACGGAGACGCCATACCTCAACCCGATCGCGGTCCGGACCGAGGTGCGCGAGTTGATGGCCGTCTTCGACCGGCCCGGCGGCGCGAATCCCTACGCACTCCAGGCGGAGATGCAGACCACGATGCAGGAGCTGGTGGGCATCTTCAGGACCGCGTCCGACTTGGAGCAGGCGATCGAGCGATTGGCCGACCTGCGCGAACGATGGCCGGCGCTGAGCGCCACGGGCTCGCCCCGTTTCAACCCGGGCTGGAACCTGGTCTTCGAGTTGCGCAACCTGCTGACCGTCTGTGAGGCCATCGCGCGCAGCGCGCTGAAGCGGGAGGAGAGCCGGGGAGCGCACGCCCGGCTAGACTTCCCCGATGCCGATCAGGCCTGGGGCAAGCTCAACAGCGTCGTGATCCGGCGCGACGGCGAGACGCTCGTCAGCTCGTCGCCGTTGCGCGAGATGCCGGCGGACCTGGCCGGGTTGCTGGTCACGCCGGGGTAGCCGAGCATGCCGACGGTCACCATGCGCGTCTTCCGCGGCTCGCCGGACGAGATCGGCGAGTTCGTCGACTATGCCGTGCCGGTGGATGAGGGCATGGTCGTGCTCGATGCCCTGCACTGGATCCAGGCCGAGCAGGCGCCCGACCTCGCCGTGCGCTGGAACTGCAAGGCTGCCAAGTGCGGATCGTGCGGCGCCGAGGTGAACGGACGCCCGAGCCTGACGTGCAAGACGCGCATGAGCGAGTTCGTCGAGGGCGAGCCGATCACGGTCGAGCCCATGCACACGTTCCCGCTCATCAAGGACCTCGTCACCGACGTGTCGTGGAACTACCGGGTCAACGAGCGGATCGCACCCTTCCAGCCGCCCGAGGACGTCCCCCAGGAGGACTGGCGCTGGCAACAACAGGACATCGAACGGGTGCAGGAGTTCCGCAAGTGCATCGAGTGTTTCCTGTGCCAGGACGTGTGCCACGTGCTTCGCAATCATGAGCTGGAGCGGCCCTTCATCGGCCCCCGTTTCCTGGTCCGCGTGGCCGGTCTCGAGATGCATCCGATGGACCAGCTCGATCGGCGGGCGACACTCAAGGAAGAGGATGGCATCGGCTTCTGCAACATCACCAAGTGCTGCACCGAGGTCTGCCCAGAGCACATCAAGATCACCGACAACGCGATCATCCCGCTCAAGGAGCGGGTCGCCGACGAGTACTACGATCCGCTCCAGATCGCCTGGCGGAAGCTGACAGGTCGCGGCGCGCCCGGGGCCAAGCGTGCCGCAGAGCGCGGCTCCCCACCGGGTGAGCCGGCTGGCGAGGAACCAGCGACGGGGGCGTGAGCGGAGCGGACGGCGGCCGGGACGGCGTCGTCGAGCGGCTCGTCATCCGCACGGACGGTGCCTCGCGGGGTAATCCCGGACCGGCGTCGTGCGGCGCGGTCCTCATCGACGCCGACGGCCCCGACCCGTACGATCCCGACGCGCTGCCGGCGGCCGTCGTGGCACGGGCGCTGGGTGTGCGTACCAACAACGTGGCCGAGTACGCCGGGCTCGTGCTCGCACTCCGCGAGGCGCGCCGGCTGGGCGCCCAGGCGATCGACCTGCGGCTCGATTCGAAGCTCATCGTCGAGCAGCTCAACGGCCGCTGGCGGGTCAAGGACGCCAAGCTCCAGGGGCTCCACGCGGAAGCCCAGCGGCACCTGGGGACGTTCCGGCGGTGGTCGGCAACCCACGAGCCACGCGTTCGTAACCGTGCCGCCGACGCGCTCGCCAACCTGGCCCTCGACGACCCGGATGCGGCCGCCCTGATCGTGGCCGATGTCGCCCGTCGCAATGGCCGCCAGCCGCCGTCGCCGACCGACGACACGCCGTAGCGGCGGCGCGCGGGAGCTACTGCGCGGGAGCTACTCCAGCCAGTCGATCCCGTGGTCCGTGGCAAGCATGCGAGACATCGCTTCGTCCAGCAGACCTTCGCTCTGCGCACGGGTGACGGCATCGAAGTAGCGATCGAGGCCGCCGGGGACGGCGATGAACAGGTATCGCGAGGGCCGGTCCAGCGGGTTGCGGATGGCATGGGGGATGCCCTTCGGCAACCGCGCGACCCCGCCCCTCTCGAGGACCTCGGTCCGATCGGCGAGGCGGATCTCCAGCGCGCCGTCCAGGACGTAGCCGATCTCGTCGGCCTGGCGATGAACGTGGAGGCGGTTGCCATCACCCGCGTCGAAGGCTGCCTCGAACAGGTAGATCGAGCCGCCAGTCTGCTGGCTCGTGAGCCTGTGGGTGACGCCGAGATCATCCAGTACCGTGCCGGCCTCGGGCGGCACGAAGACCGGTCGGTCGGTTCCGGGTCGCACGACAGCCTCCCATGTGGCTCGACGCCTCGAGATGGATCCGTCCGAGGCGCCTGGCAGCCCGGTCGCCGCCGGCGCGTAGAATCGGACGCGCCAGCGAGGCGACCGGACGGTCGCGTGTCGGTCGGGGTGACCCGGCAGGCCCGAGGAAAGTCCGAGCTCCACGACGCAGGGTAGCGGGTAACACCCGTCCGCCGAGAGGCGAGGACCAGCGCCACAGAGACGAGCCGTCGGCCGGTCCGCCGGGCGACGGGTGAAACGGGCAAGCTCTACCCGGTGCAAGGCCGAATAGGAGGGCGCGTCGGCGGCTTCGGCCATCGACACGGGCGCGTCGCCCGGGCCCTCGGGTAGGCCGCTAGAGACGGCGGGCGACCGCCGTCGTAGATGGATGACCGTCCCCGGGCCGCAAGGTCGCGGGACAGAACTCGGCTTACAGGTCGGCTCGCTGGCGCTGCCCCTGGCCGGGGCTCATGCGTGGGGCCCGCAGCCTTGCGCCGTCGGTCCTAGAGGTCGGCGCCTAGTCCTCGTCCGGTCGGAAGATGTGGTTGGCCGTGCAGGAGGCGCAGATCGGTCGCGCCGAGGCGAGGTCGCCGAGGGGGATAGGGACCTGCCGGTCGGGATACAGGCACTCCGCCTCGTAGATCGCGTCGGGGCGCTTGCGCACGGCGATGAGCCGACGATAGGTGCAGCGGCGCAGATGCTCGGCCGGGTCAGCGGCTGGCATCGGCGCGGGCTTGGCGAACGGCTGCAGGAGCGCCACGATCGGAGCGGGACCTCATCATCCGGGCATCCGTGCCCGACTTCGGAGCCGGCGGTTCCCGAATCCCGAGACCATGACCGACGACCGGGCGGCAGCCTAGCATCGGCGTCAACAGCGCAGCAAGGCGCCGGAAGGTACTAACGGAGTACCGTCGGACGGCTCGCTTGCACGAGTGCAGCCGGCTGCTCGACGTCCCGTGGCGAGGCTCCGGTGCGGCCTGACACCACGACCAGCCGGATGGCGCGGAGGCCGCCGGACCCCGTGCTAGACTCCCGGCCGACCGACCAGGCGAGGACGGAGACGCAGGTGAGCGACGAGCCAGCCATGGGTCGCTCCAGCGCCTCGGTGGACGCCGGCGAGGTGCCCGCGGAGGGGCCGATCGACCTCGACACCGCCACGCAACGGGCGCTCCTGACGCTGCCAGGCCGCTCGCCCGACCCGCTCGTCTGTCCCTTCCTTCGAGCCGGGATCGACGGCCAGCTGCCGCCTGCGACCACCGCCGCCGGTCACAGCTGCGCGGCCCTCGCCATGCCCATCCCCGTTGCGGAGCGGCAGCGTCAGCTGCTTTGTCAGGCCGCTGTCCACCCGACCTGCCCCCGGTACGCTCGTGGCGAAGCCGCCGTCCGGATCTCGCTGGCGCCGGGCCTCGGGCGCCCCGGGCGAGGGGCGCCGGTGGCCATCGGGACGGCAGCGGTCCTGCTCGTCGCGGCTGCCGCCGTCGCCGCCACCGCTGGCCTCGGGCAGATCGGCGACGGTGGGGCCGGCCCGACTCCCACCGGTGGTGCCGGCGGTGCGGCCCCCTCGAACGCGGCACCATCACGGTCGCCGGTCGGGCCTGCGGCGACGCTGGCGCCGCTGGCGACGGTCCGGCCGACCCTCGTCGCCACCCGCGACGTGCCTGCTGCCTGGCGCGGCCTCGAGGCCTGCCCCGCACCGGATGCTTGCTATCTGTACGTCGTGAAGCGCGGCGACACGTTCGGTGCCATCGCTCGCCGCTTCGATACGACCGTCAAGAAGCTGCGCAAGCTGAACCCTGGGCTGGCCGATCCGAAGAGCATCCGAGTCGGCACCGAGGTCCGCGTCCCACCCCCGCCGTCCTGAGCCGCCTCCCTCCGCCCTGATCCCGGCGCATCACGCGATCGCGCACGACCCCTGAGGATCTGATCCGGCCGGCCGGTCGATGGCCCTGGACTCCTGACGCCCAGCGACATCCGACGGCGCCCGGGCGAGGCCCGTGTGCGAAATCGGGCTTGACGGAGGCGCGCCGCGGTGTAAGATGCCCGCCACGTGGCACGAAGTGGCACGAAGTGGGGACCAGGGGTGAATGCTCGGTGGGGAACCCGGCGCGACGACGCTCCCGTGGGGAGTCGACGCCGGTCCCGAGCACACCCGGTCCGAGTAGCCGCACTGGAGCTGGCAGGGTGTTCACCGGCGAGTACCGGCACACGATCGACGCCAAGGGCCGCCTCGCGGTCCCGGCGCGCTTTCGTGCCCGGCTCGATGGAGGCGCCTTCGTCTCGCGCTGGATCGACGGCTGCCTGGGGGTCTTCCCACGGAGTGTCTTCGAGGACCTGGCGGACCGAGTCGCCGCCAAGCCCGTCACGGACGCTGGTGCTCGGACCTTCTCGCGCTTCGTCTTCTCGGGGGCTTTCGAGGTCGAACTCGACGGCCAGGGTCGGGTGGTCGTGCCGCCCGGCCTCCGGGATTGGGCGGGCCTGGAAGGGGAGACCGTGGTGGTCGGCTCTCGCGATCACATCGAGCTGTGGGCTCCCGCCGCATGGGACACCTACAGCGCGGCGATGACCTCGCCCGATGTCCTCGCTGAGCACCTCCAGGGCCTCGGCATCTAGCGAACCACACGCGTCTTCAGGATCCGGACGGATCCGTCGTCGGCATGGCAGGACTGGAGCAAGGGCACCGGCCCGTGATGGTGGAGGAGGTCATGATGGCTCTCTCGCCGCTCCCGGGCCAGCTCCTGATCGATGCCACGCTCGGCGGCGGAGGGCACGCCGTCCGGATCCTGGAGGCGAATTCGCCTGATGGCCGCCTGCTCGGACTGGATGCCGATCAGGCGGCCATCGCCAGATGCCAGGCGCGCCTGGCGCCCTACGGCGACCGGGCGACGCTCCGGCAGGCGAATTTCGAGGACATCGCCGAAGTCGCGGAGGCGTCCTTCGACCGGCCCGTCGACGGCATCCTCTTCGACCTCGGGCTGAGCTCCTTCCAGCTGGCCGACGAGAAGCGCGGCTTCAGCTTCCACTCGAGCGGGCCGCTCGACCTGCGATTCGACGCCGACCGCGGACGACCGGCGAGTGAGCTGCTGGCCGACCAGGACGAGCGGGCGCTCGCGCACATCCTGCGGACCTACGGCGAGGAGCCCCACGCCCGTCGCATCGCGCGCGCCATCGTCGAGCAACGGGGACACGGATCGATCCGCACCGCGAGCGACCTGGCGTCGCTCGTCGAGCGCGTGGTCCCGGCGCAGCGCGGCGGTCGTCGGCGCAGGCACCCCGCCACGCGGACCTTCCAGGCGCTGCGCATCGCCGTCAACCGGGAGCTCGAGGTCCTGCCGGTCGCTCTGGCTGCGGCCATGGACCTGCTGCGACCTGGTGGCCGGCTGGCCGTCCTCGCCTACCACTCGCTCGAGGACCGCATCGTCAAGCGCTTCATGGCCGCGGAGCGACGCGGCTGCATCTGCCCGCCCGAGCTCCCGGTCTGTGTCTGCGGTCGGTCGCCGCGGCTGCGGGCCATCGGCCCGACGCCGGCCTTCCCGAGCGACGAGGAGGTCGCCAGCAACCCCCGTGCTCGGAGCGCTCGGCTCCGGGCCGCCGAGCGCCTCGCGGCCTGAGGGCGCCATCGATCCATGCGTCCCAGCCATACCCCATCGACCACAGCGCCAAGCCATGCCAGCCAACGCACCACGACAGGCCATCAGGAGGGATCGATCGTGAGCCGTCACCAGTCCCGTCGCAGGCGCACCTACGGCCGACGCCAGCATGAACTCCACGAGCGCAAGGATCGCGTCGACAACGGCCGCCTGCTGGGCCTCGACGACGTCCAGGGCACAGACGACGCCACGACCTTCGACGTCGCGCCGCCCATCTTCGACCTCTTCTCGGCGCGCATGCGCTTCCTCGAGGGGCGCGGTTGATGGCCGTCTACCCAGGCGCGCGTCGCGCCGCCCGGCCGCACCTGCTGCTGCCGAGGCGGAAGGCGGGCACGCGCGATCGAGCCGGGCGCCGCACCAACCGCACGGGCATCGCCCTGGCGGCCATCATCGCGGCCTTCCTGCTCGGGCTCTTCTACCTGACCCAGACGCTCGGCACGGCCATGACGCGATTCGACATCGAGGCCCTGGCCGCCGAGCGCGCTGACATCGAACAGCGCATCCTCTCGGTCGAGGGCGACATCGCGCGCTGGGGCGCTGAACCCGCCGTCATCCATGGCGCCCAGGAGGCCGGCTTCGACCGCCTCGGCACGAGCTTGCGCGTGCCAGGGCGTTGATCGACTGATGTTGGGTCGGACCGACCGGCGGCTGCGTCTCCTCTTCCTGCTGACCGGCTTCGTGCTGGTCGCCGGGATGCTCGTCTTCCGCCTTGCCTACTGGCAGGTGGTGCGCGGCGCGGACATGCGCGCCGGCGCCATGGCGCAGCTGGAGCGGTCGGTCAAGCAACCGTCGGTCCGCGGTGACATCTTCGACCGCAGCGGCACCGTCGTGCTGGCCACGACGACGTATCGAGACCTGCTGGCGGCCTACCCCGCGCGCATCGATCCCGATGATCGCGAGCTGGTGGCCACCGAGCTCACCAGGATCCTGGAGCTCGACGTGGCCTCCTCGGAGGAGGTCCGGCAGACGCTCCAGCGCGGGGGCGAGTACGCCGTCCTCTTCCGAGCCCTGACCCGCCGGCAGAGCGACGCGGTCCGGTCCGCGATGGAGGATCCCGACCGGCTGCCCGGCCTCGACTGGCTGGAGCTCGAACCACAGCCGGTGCGCGCCTACCCGAACGAGGGCGGCGCACCGAATACGACGCTTGCCAGTCGGTTGCTCGGCTTCACGAACCGTGAGGGCGAGGGTCAGTACGGCATCGAGCAGCGCTTCCAGGACCTGCTCGGTGGTCGCCCGCGCGTGCTGACCGCGCAGCGCGACGTGTCCGGCCGTGTCATCGCCGACACCGAGCGCCTCGTCGACCCCGGCGTGCCCGGCTCGGACATCCGACTGACCATCGATGCCGGCCTCCAGCTTCAGCTCGAGAAGGAGCTCTACGCGGCCTGGGTGGCCGACCGTGCCAAGATGGCCTCGGCGGTCGTCATGGACCCCATGACCGGCGAGATCCTGGCCTGGGCCAGCGTCCCGGGCTATGACGCCAACGACTACGGCCGCACGGCCAACGAGGACCCATCGATCCTCATCGATCCCATCGTCAGCGAGGTCTACGAGCCCGGTTCGGTGATGAAGATGTTCGTGGCCGCCGCGGCCTACGATTCGGATGCCATCAAGCCGACCACGATCATCAATGACACCGCGACGCTCAAGTTCGGGGACGAGAAGGTCAGCAACTCCGACCACCTGGGGATGGGCCCCATCAGCTTCGAAGACGGCATCGCCTACTCCCGCAATATCGTCGCCGCCCGGTCCGCCCGCATGCTTGGCAAGACGGTCCGATCCAGCGCCGCGAGCCTCTACGGCATGTGGGATCGGCTGGGCATCGGTCGCAAGACCGGTGTCGAGACGTCGGGCGAGGTGCCGGGCCTGGTCGTCGATCCGGCGACGCGCCAGTGGGCCGGCATCGACCTTGCCAACCGCAGCTTCGGCCAGGGCGTGGCCGTCAACCTGCTGCAGCTGGCGAAGTCATTCGCGACCATGGTCAATGGCGGTCTGTCCGTGCGGCCGCGGCTGGTCGCCGACCTGGCCGGCGAGCCCGTCGAAGCTATCCCATCCGAGCGGGTCCTGGACGCAACGCTCTCTGCCGACCTTCGGGACCTCATGAATCACGTCGTGACCGAGGTCAAGTGGTATCGCAAAGGGACGCAGATCCCGGGCTACGTCGTCGGCGGCAAGACCGGGACGGCGCAGATCTGGGACTCCAGCCGCGGCAAGTGGATGCACAACGTCTTCAACTTCACGTTCGTGGGCTACGTCGGCCAGACGCAGGACAAGCCGGCGGCCGTGATCGCTGTGCGTATCGGTCAGGCCAAGCCGCGCGTCGCCGCCCAGGGCGTGCTGCAGTTGAAGATCACCTCGTATGAGCTCTTCCAGCGCATCGCCGTCGACGTCATCGAGACGCTGGGCATCCCGCCGCGGGAGATCCGAAGCCGTGATCGACGCGACGGATGAGTGGCGGCTGGGCTCCGGTCTCGGCCGTGGTTGACCGGGCGGACGCCGACCGGGAGCACCGCACGGATGGCTTCCGGGCCGAGGAGCTGGCGGCCGTCGCCGGCGGTCGGCTGGTTCACGGGTCCGCGCGACGCATCCGGGGTGGCGCCGTGGACTCGCGCCGGGTCGGGCGCGACCAGGCCTTCATCGCCCTGGCCGGTGCGCGGACGGACGGCCATCGCTTCCTCGGTGCGGCCGCCCAGGCCGGCGCCGCCGCGGTCATCGTGACCCGGGCCCCCACGCCGACCGAGCTGGACGAGCTGGAGGCCATGGACGTGGCCGTGATCGTGGTCGATGACGGCATCGCCGCGCTGGGAGCGATGGCCGCGTCATGGCGTGACCGCTTCACGCCGCTGATGGTCGCCGTCACGGGTTCCTACGCCAAGACGTCCACGAAGGAGGCCGCCGCGACCGTCCTCGCGGCCCGCCTGCGGACGCTCAAGAGCGAGGGCAACGAGAACAACGAGATCGGCTTGCCGCTGACACTCCTGCGGCTGAGCCCGGAGCACGAGGCGGCCGTGGTCGAGATGGGCATGTACGTGGCGGGCGACATCGCGGCCCTGACGGCCATGGCCATGCCCAGCATCGGCGTCGTCACCGCTGTCAGCGGCGTGCACCTCGAGCGCGCCGGCTCGCTGGCGACCATCGAACTGGAGAAGGGACGGCTGGTCGAGGCGCTCCCGGCGGACGGCACCGCCATCCTCAACGCCGATGACCCATCCGTGCGTCGGATGGCCGCGCGGACGCGGGCGCGCGTGCTGACCTACGGCTTCGCCCCGGATGCCGACGTCACCGCCACCGAGACCGTCTCGCTGGGTGCCGAAGGGCATGCGTTTCCTGCTCCACACGCCGGCCGGAGCAGCGCGAGTCGACACCTCGGCGTTGGGCCGGCTGGGCATCCACAACGCGCTGGCCGCTGCCGCCGTCGGCCATGTCGCGGGTCTCGAGCCAGACGTCATCGGGAAGGCGCTGGCGGCCGGCTTCGGCGCGCCACATCGGACGACGATGGTCGACGCCGGTGCCTGGCGCGTCCTGGACGACAGCTACAACGCCAGCCCCGAGTCGATGATCGCGGTGCTCGACGTGCTGGCCTCGATGCCTCCACGCCGGGTGGCCGTGCTGGGCGAGATGCTGGAGCTCGGGCCGGACGGACCCGAGGGCCATCGACGGGTCGGGCGGCATGCTGTCGAGGCAGCGCACGCTGCTGATCGCTGTCGGCGCCGGTGGCAGCCTCATCGCCGAGGGCGCTCGCCGCGCCGGCCGCGCCGGGGTCGAGGTCCTCGAAGCGCACGACGCGGCGGCCGCGCTCGACCTGCTTCGGCCCCGTCTCCGAGTCGGCGACACGATCCTGGTCAAGGGCTCCCGAGCGGTCGAGCTTGACCGGCTCATCGAGCCCCTCGTGGCGCTCGGCCGAGCGGCCATGGAGTCGGGAGCGTGAACGTCCTGGTCGTCCAGGGCATCCTGCTCGCCTTCGTCCTGGTCGTCCTGCTGATGCGCCCGTACCTGGCCGTGCTCAAGCGGCTCGGGTTCGGGAAGCGCATCCGCCTCGACGGGCCGGAGGCCCACTACACGAAGGAAGGCACGCCGACGATGGGCGGCCTGCTCATCATCGTCGTGGTCATCGCCGTGGCTCTCGTCCTCGGACTGGTCGACGCCTCGACCTTCGCGCCGCTGGCGACGCTCGCCCTGGTGGGCTCGCTGGGTGCCCTCGACGACATCCTCAACGCGCGCACGGGGGAGGGCATCCGAGCTCGACAGAAGATGCTCTGGCTCATCGTCGTGGCAGGCTTCGCGGCCTGGCAGATCCAGCAGACCTACGCCATCGACGAGCTGGCCGTGCCCTTCATCGGTGCGGTGCCCATCCTGCCCGCGGTCTACGTCGTCTTCGCGGCCTTCGCCATCATCGCCGCCGCCAACGGCGTGAACCTGACCGACGGTCTCGACGGCCTGGCCGGCGGCACGCTCATCTTCGCCTTCGTGGCCTACCTCATCATCGCGGCCCTCAACGTGCCGCTCGCCCAGCCCAACCTGGCCGTGCTGTGCGCCCTCATCATCGGGGCGCTGCTCGGTTTCCTCTGGTTCAACGTCCACCCTGCGCAGATCTTCATGGGTGACTCCGGGTCGCTGGCCCTCGGGGCGACGCTCGCGGTCACGGCCCTCATCGCCGGCCAGATCCTGATCCTCCCGCTCATCGGCATCGTCTTCGTGGCCAGCGCCGCCTCGGTCATCCTGCAGGTCGGCTACTTCCGACTGACCGGCGGCAAGCGCCTCTTCCGCTTTTCGCCGCTGCATCATCACTTCGAGCTCATCGGCTGGGACGAGGAGAAGATCACGATGCGTTACTGGATCGTGGCCATCCTGGCCGCGATGCTGGGTGTCGTCCTCTTCCTGGCCACTGTGGACAAGCTCGTATGACGGCCGCCGCCGTGGAGCCGCTCGACCTTGGCCGACTGTCGCTCGACGCCTTCCAAGACCGGCCCGTGGCGGTTCTCGGCTTCGCCCGATCGGGCATCGCGCTGGCCCGATTCCTGTCGGACCGCGGCGCCCGGGTGACGGTCTACGACGTCCGCTCGGCGACGGAGCTGGGCGAGTCGGTCGCAGCACTCGAGGGGCGGGACATCCGGCTCCTCTGCGGGCCTGTCATCGATCCGGCCGCGGCCCTCGCGGGCCAGGCGCTCATCCTGACCTCGCCCAGCGTGAGCAGCCGTTTTCCGACGACCGAACCGCGGCTTCGCGCCGCGCTCGCCGCCGTCGAGGCAGAGGGCCAGACACCGGTCATCAGCGAGGTCGACCTGTTCCTGCGGCTGTGTCCGGCGGTGACCATCGGCGTGACCGGGACCAAGGGCAAGACGACGACGGCCTCGCTCGTCGCGGCGGTCCTGGAAGCGGGGCCGAGGCCGGTCGTCCTGGGCGGCAACATCGGCCAACCCCTGGTCGAGCGCCTGCCCGGGCTGACGGCAGGTCATCTCGTCGTCCTCGAGCTGAGCGAGCTCCAGCTGCCGACCCTGTCGCGCGGGACCCACGTCGCCGTTTACACCCACGTGACCGAGGATCACCTCGATCGACATGGCTCGGTGGCTGCCTACCAGGCGACCAAGCGCCGACTGGCCGAGCTGGTGGACCCGGACGGCGCACTCGTGCTCAACGCCGAGGACCCCGTCAGCGCAGCCTATGCAGGATCGGCGGCGGCGCCGGTGACGCTCTACCGGCGCGACGATCCGCTGCCTGGTGGGCTCGGCGTCCGAGACGGTTGGGTGGTGGCCGCCCGCGTCGGCCGCCTGGCGCTGGCCGGAGGCGGCCTCGCGACGACCCGCCCGCGCGGGCGGATCTTGCCGCTCGATGCCATCGCGTTGCCCGGCGAGCACAGCGTCAGCAACGTTCTGGCAGCGGTCGCGGTGGGGCTCCTCTTCGGCATCACGCCCGATGGGATCCGCCAGGCGGTGGCGCAGTTCACCGGCGTCGAGCACCGGCTCGAGCTGGTGGCCGAGGCCGATGGCGTCCGCTACGTCAACGACTCACAGGGCACGCAGCCGGCGGCGGTCATGGCCGCCCTGCGCAGCTTCGAGCCGCCCATCGTGCTCATCGCCGGAGGTCGTGAGAAGGGCGTCGACATGACCGAGCTGGCTCGCGTCGTCGCCGAGCGCGCGTCGGCCGTCGTCCTGATCGGCGAATCCGCGCCGGCCTTCCGGGCCGCGTTCGAGGCCGCCGGTGCGGAGCAGGTGGAGATAGCCCCGACCCTCGAGGTCGCCGTGGCGCGGGCCGACGCCCTGGCCCGCGAGGCGCTCCAAGGCGCGAGGTCGCTGGTGACCGTCCTGCTCAGCCCGGCCGCCGCCAGCTTCGACATGTTCACCGACTACGCGGCTCGCGGCCTGGCCTTCAAGGCCGCCGTGGCGGCCGTCATCGATCGAAGGAGCCGCTCGTGAGGAACCCGCCGATCGCCGTCCCGGCGCCGCGCGCGCGGCGCCCCGCGGCCGAGGCACCCAAGCCGCGTGTCGCCGGCCGGCCCGAGGCCCGCGGCCGGAAGCTGACGGCGACGCTCGAGCGTGAGCGCCATGGTCCGGACCAGACGCTCCTGGTGTCGGTCGTGGCACTGACCGCGATCGGCATCCTGATGGTCTATTCCGCGTCGGGCATCCGCGCCTACGTGACGCGTGACGACGGATTCGCAGACGTCGGACCCCAGCTCATCTGGGCGCTCCTGGGCGTGCTCGCGATGGTCGCCGCCATGCGCATCGACTACCGCTTCTGGCGCCTCGCCTCGCTGCCGCTCTTCCTGATCGCGGTGGGGCTGCTCGTGCTCGTCCTGGTGCCCGGCATCGGCATCGTCATCGGTGGGTCGGCGCGCTGGCTCAAGGTCGGACCGCTGCCGGCCATCCACCCGGCCGAGTTCGCGAAGCTCGCGCTGATCGTCTACCTGGCGCACTGGATGGCCACCCGTGGCGCGAGGATCAGCGGCGTGGTCTCGGGGACGTTGCCCTTCCTGCTCATCGCCGGCCCGGTCATCCTGCTCGTGCTCAGGGAACCCGACCTGGGCACGACCGGGGTCCTGACGCTGACCGCCTTCACCATCTTCTTCGTGGCCGGCGCCAACCTCTGGCAGTTCCTGCTGCTCATCCCGGCTGGCGTCGCGGCCGTCGTGTGGGTCGTCCTGAGCCACCCCTACCAGCTCTCGCGCGTGACGACCTTCCTCGATCCCTGGACCGACCCGCAGGGCAAGGGCTTCCACACCATCCAGGGCATCTTCGCGCTGGCGCTCGGCGGCCTGATGGGGGAGGGCCTCGGCCAGAGCCGCTCGGCCGGCGGCCTCTACCTCCCGAACGCGGCCAACGACTTCATCTTCGCCGTCATCGGCGAGGAGTTCGGGCTGCTCGGCGGCGTCATCGTCATCGCCCTCTTCGTCATCGTGGCCTATCGGGGCATCCGGATCGCGCTCGGCGCGCCCGATACCTTCGGCGGCTTGATGGCCGTCGGGATCACCGCCTGGCTGGCGTTCCAGGCGTTCATCAACATCGCGGTCGTCGTCAACCTGCTGCCCATCACGGGCATCACGCTGCCCTTCGTGAGCGACGGCGGCTCGTCGCTCATCGTGAGCTTCGCCGCGGTCGGTATCCTCCTCTCGATATCCCGCGAGACCCACGTCCGAGGCACCTGGAACGATGCGGATCCTCATCGCCGGCGGTGGTTCCGGCGGACACATCCTGCCGGCACTGGCCGTCGTCCGGTCGCTACGCGAGCGGCGAGCGGACGTTGAGCCGACCTGGGTCGGCGGTCGTCGCGGCATCGAGGCGAGCCTGGTGCCGCCGTCGGGCATCCCACTGGAGCGCCTCTGGTTGCGCTCGTTGCGCACGGTGGACCGCTCCGTGAACACCGTCCTCGATCCACTCCGCCTGCTGCTCTCGGTGCCGCAGGCGATCTGGCTGCTGGGCCGGCTACGGCCACGTGTGATCTACACCACCGGTGGCTACGTGGCCATCCCGGTCCTCCTGGCGGCCCGCCTCCTGCGCATCCCGAGCCTGCTCTGGGAGGGCAACCTTGTGGCCGGCCGCAGCGTGCGGGCGGTGGCCCGCCTGGCCTCGGTCATCGCCGTCAGCTATCTGCCGACCGCGGCCGAGCTGCCCGGGCGGCCGTACCTGACGGGCACGCCCGTGCGCTCGTTCGCCGGCCTCGAACCCGAGACCTCGCGAGCACGCCTGGGCCTGCCCGCCGAGGGTCGCGTCCTGCTCGTCTTCGGTGGCTCCCAGGCCGTCCGACGGCTGGACGACGCGGTCGCCGCGGCGCTGCCGGAGCTGGTCCAGCGAGCGACCGTCCTGCATGTGACCGGTGACGACGGCTACGCCTCGAGCCTTCGACGCCGCGAGGCACTGCCGACCGAGATGCGCGAGCGATACCGACCGGTGCCCTTCCTGCGGGACGAGATGGCCGACGCGCTCGTGGCCGCGGACCTCATCCTCGGTCGAGCCGGCTCGTCGACGCTGGCTGAGGCGACGACGCTTGGCCGGCCGCTCATCGTGGTGCCCTACCCGCACGCCGGTGGGCACCAGCGCGCCAACGCCGCTGCCCTGGGCACGGCCGGCGCGGCCATCGTCATCGAGGACGCCGACTTCGACGGCCCGGCGCTGCTGGCCGCGGCGGCCGTGCTCGACGAGCCCGAGCGCCTGGCGTCGATGGCGGCCGCCAGCCGTGCGGCCGGCCATCCGGGTGCGGCCGAGGCCAACGCCGTGCTCCTGTCTGCGCTTGCCGACCACGAGCCGGCTGCCGTCGCACGACGGCCTTGGCGATCATCGTCGCGGCGCGACCATGACCACGACGTGGGTCGCCCGCCGCCTGTCCGACGCCGAGGCCCAGGCCACCGGCACGGAGATCCAGCGCCGCATCGGCGTCAAGACCTCGCGCCACGAGCCCTTGGCGCGCTTCACCACGATGCGCGTCGGCGGCCCGGCCGATCTCTTCGCCGACGATCTACAACCTCTTCGAGCTTCGTGGCCTGGTGCGCTTCGCGCGCACGCGGGAGCTGCCGATCTACCTGCTCGGCCGCGGCTCCGACCTGGTCATCAGCGACGCGGGCATCGGCGGCCTGGTCATCCTCGTGCGGGCCCAGGGCGTACGCATCGAGGGCCACGAGATGATCGCCGAGGCCGGCCTGCCGATGGCCAAGGCCGCCACCGTGGCGCGCGAAGCCGGCCTCTCCGGGCTCGAGTTCGGGCTCGCCATCCCGGGCACCGTCGGCGGCGCCATCTGGGCCAACGCGGGTGCCCACGAGGCCGAGGTATCGGACTGCCTGGTCGAGGCCTCGGTCATCGGGGCCGACGGCAGCGAGGGCGGCGCTGGCCGCGGCGGACCTCGGCCTGACCTATCGCGCAGTCCGCCCTCAAGGCCGCCCCGCCCGACGCGCCGCGCATCGTGACCTGGGGCCGCTTCCGCCTCGAGCCGACCGACCCGGCGGTCATCAGCGAGCGACTCGACACCATCCGCCGCTGGCGCCAGGCACACCAGCCGCTCGGCCAGCCCTCGGCCGGCAGCGTCTTTCGCAATCCGGCCGATGGCCCGTCGGCCGGCGAACTCATCGACCGGCTGGGGCTCAAGGGCCAGCGCGTCGGTGGTGCGGTGGTCTCCGAGAAGCACGCCAACTTCATCGTCAACGACCAGGCTGGAACGGCCGCCGACGTCAGGCGCCTGGCCGAGTCCGTGCAGGCCGCCGTTCGCCGCGAGACCGGTGTCGAGCTGCGCTTCGAGGTCGTCTTCGCGGGCGACTGGTCGGGCTGGGAGGCGGCGGCATGAGCGCGGCCAGGCCACGATCCGACGGGCAGTCGCAGACCGTTCGTCCGCCGATCGCCCGCCTATCGTCGTGCTCTTCGGCGGCCCATCGGCGGAGCACGACGTGTCGGTCGTCTCGGGGCAGGCCATCGCCATGGCCCTGGGTGCAGCGTGGCTCACGAGGTCGAGGCCTGGTTCATCGGCCTCGACGGCACGTGGTGGCAGCTGCCCGTCGGCGCTCTGGCACCGGAGCGCACGGGCGCCGATCTCGACGACCCCGCGGCGTTGGGTGCGACCGGGCCCGCTGAGCGCCGCCGCGGCGCTCGAGACGCTCGCCGCCCGCGACCCGCGGCCGGTCGTCTGGATCGCGCTGCACGGACCGTTCGGTGAGGACGGCACGCTGCAGGCGCTCTGCGAATCGGTCGCGCTGACCTACACGGGCTCCGGCGTCGCCGCCTCCGCCCTGGGCATGGACAAGGTCCTCTTCAAGCGCCTGGCTCGCGCGCTCGAGATGCCGGTGGTCCCGTTCGAGGTGCTCTCCCGGGCGGAGCATCTCGCCGACCCGACCGCGGCCGCCCGGCGTCTGGAGGCATTCGCCAGCCGGCTACCGGACCCACGCCTGATGGTCAAGCCCGCCCGGCTGGGCTCGAGCATCGGCATGTCCGTCGTCCACCGGCCGGACGAGCCGCCAGAGCTGGAGTTCGCCATCGAGGGCGCCTTCGCCTATGACGACCTCCTCCTGGCGGAGGCCTACCTGGCCGGGGCCCGTGAGCTGGAGGTGGCGGTCGTCGGCGATGGCGCCAGCAGCCAGGCGTATGGGCCGGGCGAGGTCTTTCCTGGCCACGAGTTCTACGACTACGTCGGCCAAGTACCAGGCCGGCGTCTCGCGGACGACCGATGCACCGGAGCTTGGCGTCGGGCCCCGCGATCGCCTCCGGGAGCTGGCACGGGCTGCGTTCGCGGCCATCGGCGCGTCCGGCTTCGCGCGCGTGGACTTCCTGATGCACGGTGGGCGGCATCTACCTGTCGGAGATCAACACCATCCCGGGCTTCACGCCCATCAGCCTCTTCCCGGTCCTCTGCCGGCAGGGCGGCTATGACTTCGGCGGCATCTGCGCGCACATCGTGGAGCTCGCCGTCGCGCGCGCCGCCCGTCGGCCGAGTCGGCGGCTCGAGCGCGCCGACCTGCCGTGACCGCGATCTCGGCATGACCGGGCGGTCGCGGTGAGCGGCAACGCGCCCCGGACGACGATCGGGCGCGGGGCACGTCGCCCGACCCCGCTCATCCGGCGCGCCTCGGCCGGACCGGTGGCGGGTCGCGTCATGGCCGGGCTCGTCCTTGTCGCCTTGGCCGCGGCGCTCTACGGCATGACCGCGTCCCCAGCCTTCCGCCTGCGCGACGACGGTGTCGTCGTGCGTGGCGCCGACTTCACCGGCGAGGCGACCGTCCTGGCGGCCATCGGCCTCGATGGGGACGCCCGACCCAACCTCTTCACGCTCGACACGTCGCGGTTGGCCGCCAACCTGCTGACCCTGCCAGCCGTCGACGCCGATCGGCCCGACGCGGCATCTGTGCGGGTCGCCCTGCCGGATCGCCTGGTGGTCGAGGTCCAGGAGCGCGTGCCGATCCTCGTCTGGCAGGTCGGCGATCGCGGCCTGCTCGTCGACGTCGCACGGCGTCGTCGTCTCCGAGCTGTCGGCCGAGGGGACGAGCGAGCTGCCGGTCATCGAGGACCAGCGACCTGCGTCGGCGGAGCTCGGCGTGGGCGATCGGATCGGCGAGACGGATCTCGAGGTCGCGCGCCGGATCGCCGCCCTGACGCCCGCCTTCCTGGGCAGCGCATCCGAGACGTTCGACACGGTCATCACCGAGAAGGAGGGCTTCGTCCTTCACGCCCGACCGAAGAGCTGGCGCGCGGTCTTCGGCATCTACTCCCCGACGCTCCGCGGGCCCGACCTCGTCGAGACGCAGGCCCAATGCCTGAGCAGCGTCCTCTTCGGCCAGGAGGCGAACATCTCGGTCGTCTACCTCTTCCCCGATGGCGGCCGGTGCGGCACGTTCCTGCCGAGGTCGCCATGACCCGCCCTGCCGGCCGCGTCGACGCCTCCGCCTGGTCGAGCGTGGCGGCAGGCGCCGATGGTAGCCTTGCGCCGTACCGACGGAGGGAGGTGGCGAGGACGTGTGGATCCCCCTGGCAGGGTTGCTGCTGGGCATCCTGCTGGGTCTCGTCCTCCAGGTCAGCGTCAGCTACGAGATCGCTCGCTACACGGCCGTGGGCATCCTCGCGGCCGTGGATTCGGTCCTCGGGGCGATCAGGGCCGAGCTCGAGGGCACGTTCAGTGAGCGGATCTTCATCAGCGGCTTCATCACCAACACCCTGGTCGCGATCCTGCTCACGTTCGTCGGTGATCGGCTCGGCCTGGACCTCTACCTGGTCGCGCTCATCCGCTTCGGGTTGGGGATCTTCCAGAACGTGGCGCTCATCCGGCGCCACTTCCTATAGATCGATGATGGAGAAGAGGTTGCCTGATCGTGGATAGGGAGATGGTCCTCGTCGCCATCGATGTCGGCACGAGCAAGGTCGTGGCGCTCATCGGCGAGGTCGGCCGCGACGGCTCGCTGACCATCATCGGCAAGGGCGCGCCAGCCTCCGCGGGCATCAAGAAGGGCGCCGTCATCAACATCGACCAGATCGTGGCCTCGATCACGCTCGGCCGTCGAACAGGCCGAGCGCCTCTCCGGCTACAAGCTCGAGTCGGCCTTCGTGAGCGTCGGCGGCGACCACGTCGAGAGCCAGAACTCGCGCGGCGCGGTGGCCGTCAGCGGGCCGCGCAAGGAGGTCACCCGCGAGGACGTCGAGCGGGCCACGGAGGTCGCGCGCGCGGTCAACATCCCGTCGCAATCGCGAGGTCCTCCACGTCCTGCCGCGCGGGTACGTCGGTCGACGGCCAGGAGGGCGTCAAGGACCCCATGGGCATGAGCGCCATCCGCCTCGAGGTCGAGACGCACATCGTCCACGCCAGCGCGACGGTCGTCCAGAACCTGACCAAGTGCGTCCAGCAGGCAGGCGTCCGCATCGACGAGCTGGTCGCCGCGCCACTCGCGGCGGCCGAGGCCGTCCTCTCCGAGACCGAGCGTGACCTCGGCGTGGCCGTCGCCGACATCGGCGCCGGCACCACGGACATGGCCCTCTTCCTCGATGGCTCGCCCTTCCACACCGCCGTCCTGCCGCTGGGTGGCAACAACGTGACCAACGACGTGGCCATCGGCCTCAAGACCATCGATCGCCGTGGCCGAGGACCTCAAGATCCGCTTCGGCACCTGCCGACCTCGACTCGGTCGACCCCGACGAGGTCATCCAGGTCGAGGTCATCGGCGAAGGCGAGGCCGGACGGTCGAGCGGCTCGAGGTCTGCAACATCATCGAGGCGCGCATGCGCGAGATCTTCGAGAAGATCGGCGAGGAGATCGCAGCCGCCGGCCACGGCGGCATCCTGCCGGCGGGCCTGGTGCTGACCGGCGGTGCCGCCGCAGCTGGCCGGCATCGCCGAGCTCGGGCGCGACGTCCTCCAGATGCCCGTCCGCGTGGCCGCCCCGGCTGGCGTCGGCGGCCTGATCGACCATCTCCTGACGCCCGAGTTCTCGACCTCCATCGGTCTTCTCCTGTGGGGTGCGCGGGCAGGCATGGAGGGCGAGGGCGGCCACTACGACTCGGCGCCCGCCGGCGGTGCCTTCGGTCGCTTCCGGGACTGGGTCCGGGGCCTCTTCCCCTAGGCCGGCGAGAGCCGCCCGGAGGGACGGCCGGAAGGCCTGACCCGTTCGGTGCCCCGACGCACCGGCCACGCGCGGGGTGCTTGCCTCCCGGCACGATGGTGGGGCTATACTCCCCCGAACCCGAGTCGTCCGGAGGGGACGAGGGCGCTCCGCGCGTTCAGGCTCGAGCTCTTAAGCACGAACGACCACTTCCCCGAAGACTCGACCGGAGGAACCAGCGATGCCGTTGCGATCCGACTCGGAGAACTTCGCGCTCATCCGCGTCATCGGCGTCGGCGGCGGCGGCAGCAACGCCGTCAATCGCATGATCCGGGCCGAGATGATGGGCGTCGAGTTCATCGCCGTCAACACCGACGCGCAGGCGCTCCTGCAGTCGCGACGCGCCGCACAAGATCCGCATCGGCGACAAGATCACCCGCGGCCTCGGCGCCGGCGGCGACCCCGGCATCGGCCAGCGCGCCGCCGAGGAGGACTCCGAGAAGATCTACGAGGCGCTCAAGGACTCGGACATGGTCTTCATCACCGCCGGCATGGGCGGCGGCACCGGCTCCGGCGCCGCGCCGGTCATCGCCGAGGTCGCCCGCGACCTCGGCGCGCTGACCATCGGCGTCGTCACCAAGCCGTTCTCCTTCGAGGGCGCCAAGCGACGCCTCAACGCCGAGAAGGCGAGCGAGGCGCTGCGCGACAAGGTCGACACGCTCATCACCATCCCCAACGACCGGCTCAAGGACGTGGTCCAGAAGGACACCTCGATCGTCGACGCCTTCCGCGTCGTGGACGACGTGCTGCGCCAGGGCGTCCAGGGCATCAGCGACCTGATCACCGTGCCCGGCCTCATCAACCTCGACTTCGCCGACGTGCGCGCGGTCATGAAGGACGCCGGCTCGGCGCTCATGGGCATCGGCCGGGCGAGCGGCGAGAACCGCGCCGCCGAGGCGGCCCGGCAGGCCATCGCCAGCCCGCTGCTCGAGGTCAACATCAGCGGGCGCCCAGGGCGTCCTGTTCAACGTCACCGGCGGCCCGAGCCTCGGCCTGTTCGAGGTCGACGAGGCGGCGGAGATCATCAAGCGAGACGGCCGACTCCGGAGGCCAACATCATCTTCGGCACGGTCATCGACGAGCGCATGGGCGACGACGTCATCGATCACCGTCATCGCCACCGGCTTCGACACCGCGCGCAAGCGCGAGGTCGATCCGCACCGAGACCGTCCAGACGGTCGCCTCGGGGCTGGCCGCCGGCCGCGACAACCGGGACTTCCTGAAGGAGCTGGAGCTCGAGCGGACGACCAGCGGGTTGCCCGTCATGGAGCCGGCCGAGAAGGCCGAGGCCGCCGTCGCAGCCAGCCCGCGCCGCCCGACCTACGAGACCGAGGACCTGGACATCCCGGCTTTCCTCCGCCGCGGCAAGTCCTGACCGATCCGGTCTCGCCCGGGCCGGTGGAGCCGGACCCGACCACCGTCGGCGCCTTCGCTTCGGCGAGGGCCGCCGTCCTCGAGCGCATCGCCACCGCGTGTGCACGCGCTGGGCGCGACCCCGCGTCGGTGACGCTCGTGGCCGTCTCCAAGACGGTCGAAGCCGGGCGCCTCAGCGCGGCGGTCGCTGCCGGCCTGACGACCCTGGGCGAGAACCGGGTCCAGGAAGCGGCGGCCAAGGCGGCACTCGTGCCGGGAGCCGCGTGGCACCTCGTCGGCCACCTGCAGCGCAACAAGGCCCGCATCGCGCTGGACATCTTCGAGACGATCGAGTCGGTCGACTCGTCGGAGCTGGCGGTGCGCCTGGACCGGCTCATCGGTGAGGGCGCGCCCAGCGCGGTCGGCGCGACGCCGTCGTGGAGCGCCGACGCGAGGTTCCCGATCCTCCTGCAGGTCAACGTCGACGTCGACCCGGCCAAGGAGGGCTTCCAGCCCGACGAGCTGCCGGCGCAGCTGCCGGCCATCCTGGCGCTGCCACACCTCGACGTCCGCGGCCTGATGACGGTCGGTCGGCTGACCGGGACACCGGAGGGTGCTCGATCGACCTTCGTCGGCCTTCGGGCGCTGGCGGCAACTCTCAGGCAGGGTGCCCCAGGGCTAGGGCCCGAGCTGTCGATGGGCATGAGCGACGACTTCGAGGTCGCCATCGAGGAGGGGGCGACCATCGTCCGAGTCGGTCGGGCACTCTTCGGTGAGCGGCCGCACGAGCACGGACCCCGCGAGCCCGCTCACGCTCACTGAGCCGCCCGCGCGCCACTCCTATACTCGGGAGCGGTGGAGTTCGTGGCCGTCTTCCTGCGCTTCCTCATCCTGGCGCTCTACGCCGTGCTCCTGGGACGCGTGCTCTGGAGCTGGATCGACCCCACCTTCCGCGGGCCCATCGGGCGCTTCCTGTTCGAGACCACCGAGCCGATCCTGGCGCCCATCCGGCGCTTCCTGCCGAAGGGCGGCACGCTCGACTGGTCGCCCATCGTGGCCTTCATCGCGCTGACGATCGTGGCCGGCGTCTTCGGCCTGCGCTGACCGTCGTTGACGCCCCGGACCGTGCGGTGGGATGATCTCGAACCTCGCGGCCATGGCCGCGACCTCCGGGGCGATTGGCTCAGTCGGTTAGAGCGCACGGTTCACATCCGTGAGGTCACTGGTTCGAATCCAGTATCGCCCACCATCGTGCCCCTATGAGTGCAGGGCCTTTCGGGCCCTGTTCCGTGCGATTCGTGTGTGCGCGACCGGCATCGAGTCCGAGTGACAGGGCGCCGCGCGACGCGAGCCTCCTCGACCCAGACGGTACAGAGCTCGTCGAGGTCAGCTTCCCGGATGTGGGTGGAACGTCTTATGGACGATGCGCCAAGCGTCGTCGATCCGGAGCATGGACAGATCGTCGCTGTACCACACGCCGGCGTACTGGCTCCAGAGCCTGACCAGGGCGGTATCGCCTTCGAACGAGAGGCCATCGATGCGCCATTCGTGGGGTCCCGCTTCCGCGACCGCCTTCTTGCATTCGGCGACATATTCGTCGAGGGTCGCCCAGTACAACTCGCCGTGCTCGTTGCCGACGATGCAGGCACGCGGATGGAACGCGCGGTTGAGCTTCGCGTCGTCGCCCTCCATGCTCCCGTCGTAGTAGGCGCGGACGATGTCGGTCACCGCCGCGATGTCCGCCTCATTGGTCCGCCGATCCATTCAGCGCGCTCCGTTCTCCGCCAAAGGCGGGACAACGACCTGGCTTGACATAGGCCCACATGTCATCGTATTCGACGGTCGGCGTATCCGATGGCCAACGCCAGCCAGCCGAGCTGGGACACGGCTTGCGTAGAGCGATCCGACCGGGTGACATTGCGGGACACTCACCGACGAAGGCGTTTGCGACCCGCGACGGACCTCCCGACGATCTAGGATCGACCTGCCACCGGATCTCGACGAGGAGGCGCACGCGCGATGCTCACGGCCACCAAGGACCTGATGCTCCCTGCGACCGTGACCGGCTCGTGGCCGCGGCCACGCTGGTACGACGGCGGCCTGTGGGGACGGCCGCTTGATACGGCGTTGCTCGACGTCCGCTTCCGCGAGCAGTTCCTCGACGCGCACGCGACCGTGATCGCCGAGCAGGAGCGCGCGGGGCTCGACATCCTCACGAACGGCGACTACCACCTCGATGAGGACTTCGCGGGCCGCTCGTGGCACCACTACCCGTTGCAGCGCTGGAAAGGGCTCGAGCACGAGGAACTGCAATACGAACGCTCGCGCGACCGGCAGCTCGAGTTCCCGGCCGGGACGCTGATGAACGAGATCGAGACGACGTGGCGGTGGCCGCGCGTCGTCGGCAAGGTCGAGCACGACCCTCGCAATCCGCTCGAGTACGCAAAGCTCTGGCGGATCGCACAGGCACGCGCCGGCTCGGGCAAGCCGGTCAAGTTCGGGACCTGCTCCTCGCAGGTGCTCTCGATCTTCCTCGACAGCCATACGGCCGAGTACGACCTCGACGACAAGAAACAGCTGATCTGGGACATGGCTGGCGCGATGAACATCGAGCTTCGGCAGCTCGCGGCGGCCGGGGCGAAGGTGATCCAGATCGAGGAACCGACGATCCACTTCGTCGCCTGCTTCTATCCCGACCAGACGGAGATGCTCGACTTCCTCGTCGATGCGTTCAACCACGAGGTTGACGGCCTTGACGACGTCGAGCTGTGGATCCACACCTGCTGGGGCAACCCGAACATGCAGAAGGTCTATTCCGGCGAGTCGTACGCGAACTCGATCGAGATCTACCTCGAGCGCCTCAAGGGCGATGTCTGGACCGTCGAGGCGACCGAGAACCAGTTGGCCGAGATCGACCTGTTCAAGCCGTACGCCAGCCGGCTTCAGAAGAAGGTCGCCGTGGGCGTGGTGAACCACCGCACGCTTCAGGCCGATATGGCGCCGGTCGTCGCCGCGCGGGTGCGGCGCGCACTGGAGGTGATCCCGGCGGACAAGCTGATCCTATCCAGCGATTGTGGGTTCGGCAGGCAAGGGTTCAACCGGGTCGTCGCGTTCTACAAGACGACCGCGATCGCGCAGGCGCGAAACATCGTCCTGAAGGAGCTCGGGCTCGAGGAGCGTTACGTTCCGGCGGCGGACCCGTCCCTGCAGGTCGACGTGCTGCCGGATCACGAGCCGCTGACGCACCTTCCATCTCCCTGGAAGTAGCGGTCGAGGGCCGGGCTCGCGGCGGGCCCGGAGCTCTAGTCGCTAGCGCTTCGCCTTCGACGGATCGGCCGGCCGGTAGGTCGCGATGACCACGCCCGTGGTCGTCGTCTTCGAGTCGACGAGTCGCAGCTTGGCCAGGCCACCTCCCTCCTTGAACAGCCGGCGGCCCGAACCGAGGACGAGCGGATGGATCAGGAGGATGTACTCGTCGATGAGGTTGTCACCCATCAGCGCGTGGGCCAGCTCGCCGCTGCCGAGGATGACGAGGTCCTTGCCCGGCCGGCGCCTGATTTCGGCGACGGCCTCCGCGGCGTCGCCGTCGAGGAGCTTCGAGTTCTTCCAGGGGAGTGGTTCCTTGAGGCTCGTCGACGCCACGTACTTGAGGCTGTTGTCCAGGACCTCCGTGAACGGGTTATCGGTCTGTTTGGGCCAGAAGCCGTAGAAGTCCTCGTAGGTCCGTCGGCCCAACAGCAGGCCACCGCTGTTGCCCATGCCCTCCTGGGCGGCCTGGCCGATCGCCGGATCCGAATACGGTGTGGCCCAGCCGCCGTGCTCGAAGCCGCCCCTGCGATCCTCGTCCGGACGTCCTGGCGCCTGCATGACCCCGTCAAGCGTCAGGCTCTCGAATGCAACGATCCTGGTCATCGAGGATCTCCTTCCAATGCCGGCGACGCGGCCGGTTCCCACGCTGGATCGCGAACGGGTGGAGGCGCATCGACGGTCGGCATGGTCGGCACGTCAGGGCGTCAACAGCTCAGGCGCGTTCGCGAGACGGACGGTCACGTCAGCCAGTGCGGCGCTGAGCAGTCGTGCGAGCTCGAGGTCGACGTTCGCGATGTCGTCGCAGGGCAGGTGGTAGCACCCGTCGGCGGGCCGCCCGACCGTCGCGCCATGGCTCGCTGCCTGCGCCGCGTCGATGGTCATGCCGGCACCCGAGAAGACGCCCCCCGTCGGGATGCCGGCCTGCCCGAAGGGGACGTGGTCGGAGCCGCCGCCAAGATCTACCGAGATCGGCGTGCTGCCCGCGCGTTCGACCGCCCCCGTGAGCATGGATCCGAGGGCCTTCGAGCCCTCAGGCGCCGATGCCTCGTCGTAGACGCCGGCGAAGCCGTTCGGTGAGCCGATCATGTCCACGTTGAGGTAGGCGACGATGGCCGCCCGCTCCGACTCGGTCAGGCCCTTCACATAGTGGCTCGAGCCCAGCAGGCCGAGCTCCTCGCCGCTCCAGAACGCCAGCCGGATGGTCGCTCGCGGTCGCGTCGCGTCCAAGACCCGGGCCATCTCCAGCAGGGCCGCCACGCCGGATCCGTCGTCGTTGATGCCCGGCCCGTCGAAGACCGAGTCGAGGTGCGCACCGACCATGATCACCGAGCCTGGCTCACTGCCGGCGAGCTCTGCGATGATCGAGCGCGTCGGCGCCTCGGTCGTGCGTGCCGTGGTCGTGATGCGCGCGATGCCGCCCGAGTCGGAGAGTGCCGCCAGCGCATCGCCGACAGGCCCCGAGGCGGCGATGGCCGGGATCTCCAAGCCACCTGGATCGACGAGCGTCGGCCGTGGCACAGACCCACTCGGGGCCGAGCCGTAGCCTGCTACGAAGGCGGCGGCTCCCGCCGCCTGGGCGGCAAGCACCTGGACGCGTCGAAAGCACGGTCCGGACCGGACGAGGACGATGGCGCCCGCCGGGAGGTCGCCATAATCGGCGACCTCGCAGCCACGTCCCGTGCGGTCGGACGCGCCCGGGACCCAATCGATGGCAACGACCGGACCGTTCGCTGTGCCCGGCGGGGCGAAGATCAGGGGTCGCACGTCGTCGGCGCCATACGTCTGCCCGCCGGCCTCGAGGGCGGAGGTGCCATCGTCGACGAAGGTCGGCGCGATGAATGCGTCTTCGGTCACGGACCACCCAAGACCGCGGAGCGCATCGGCGACCAGGTCGGCGGCGGCGTCATAGCCCGGTGAGCCGACGGATCGGTAGCCGGTCGCGGGGTCGGTGACGCCCGCGAGCATCGTCAAGTGAGAACGCAGGCCGTCCTCGGTGATGGCGTCGGTAGCGACGCTTGCATCAGCTGGCGCTGACGCGGGGACACTTGTCGGGGCCACGGTGGCGCAGCCGGCCAGCGATCCCGCGCCGACGAGCAGGGCAGCGGCCACGGCCAAGGCGCGGTGGGGGCTCGAGACCAGCGGTGTCATCGACGTGTACGGTACCGCCGGCAGAGCGCAGCGACGTTGCGCGCCCGGACGGGCGAACGGGTCAGAATGCGGCGATGTACGCGACAGCCGACGTGATCGTCGTGGGCGCCGGCGTCCAGGGTGCCAGCCTTGCCTTCCACCTCGCCCGCCGGGGCGTGAGCGTGGTCGTCCTCGACCGGGCCACGGTCGGCGCCGCCGCGACCGGCCGATCGTCGGGCTTCGTGCGCATGCACTACGACCTCGAGAGCGAGTCGCGGCTGGCTCTGGCCTCGTTTCCGTACTTCACCGAGTGGGCGGATCGCGTCGGCCACGGCGACCCGGGGTTCGTGCGGACTGGCTTCCTGCACCTCGTCCCGGATGCGCTGGCCACGAACCTGCGCGCCAATGTCGCGATGCAGCAAGGCATCGGGGTCAGGACCACGGCGGTCGATCGCGACACGGCCGCCAGGCTCGTCCCTGGCGCGGTCATGGATGACGTGGCCGTCGCGGCCTATGAGCCCGACTCCGGCTACGCCGATCCCGCAGGCACGGCGACCGGTTTCATGGCCGCGGCGCGGGCGAGCGGGGCCCAGCTGTTCCAGGGCTGCCGAGTGAACGCCGTCGCGGTGTCGGGCGAGGCGGTCGTCGGCGTGGAGACGGACCAGGGTCGGGTCGACGCTCCGGTCGTGGTCGACGCCGCCGGTGCGTGGGCGAGCGGGCTGGCTGCGACGGTCGGCGTCGATATCCCCGTCGAGGCCTGGCGCCACGACACCGCCTACTTCGGCCTGCCGGAGGGCCGCGCAACGGACTTCCCGATCGTCATCGACGAGATCAACGAGGCCTACTTCCGTCCGGAAGGTCGCGACCTGATGCTCGTCGGCCTTGAGGCCGGCAACGAGCTCGGTGGCTCGCCCGACCGGCCGTTCGAACCCATGCGCCAGGCGATCGTCGAGGCGATGGTCGCCCGGGTCTGCGCGCGGGTGCCATGGATGACGGGCGGCACGCTACGGACGTCGCACGGCGGCCAGGACGGCATGACCCCCGATCAGCGCCCCATCCTCGGGCGCGCCGGGCCTGACGGTTTCTACCTTGCCTGCGGGTTCTCGGGCACCGGCTTCAAGACGGCGCCGGCCATCGGCGCCTGCCTGACCGAGCTCATCCTCGACGGTCACGCTACGACGGTCGACATCACGGCCTACGCGCTGGATCGATTCGCCCAGGGCCGCCTCCTCGTGGGCGAATATCCCTACGGCCACCTGTGGCGTTGACGGGCCCTAGCTCATACCGAAAATCAGCCCTCCGCCGCGAGGCGACGCAGGACGGCCGGCAGGATGCCGCCCTGGCGGTAGTAGTCGACTTCGACCGGGCCGTCGAGCCTGGCGATGGCGCCGATGACCCGCGAGGCGCCGTCGGGCACCGTGACGCGGACCTCGACCTCCTGGCGCGGCGCCAGCCCCTCGGCGAGACCCAGCACGTCGTAGGCCTCGTGGCCGGTGAGGCCCAGCGAGTCGGCGTTCTCACCCTGCAGGAACTCGAGCGGCAGGACGCCCATGCCCACCAGGTTCGAACGATGGATGCGCTCGTACGACTCGGCCAGCACGGCCCGAACGCCGAGCAGGGTCGTGCCCTTGGCGGCCCAGTCCCGCGATGAACCGCTGCCGTACTCCTTGCCAGCCAGGACGAGGAGCGGCACGCCCTCGGTCGCGTAGCGCGTGGCGGCGTCATACAGGAACATGGCCTCGCCGGACGGCTGATGGGTCGTGTACGGACCCTCCTGCTCAGCAAGGGCATTGCGCAGCCGGATGTTGCCGAAGGTTCCCCGCATCATGACTTCGTGGTGGCCTCGCCGCGCGCCGTAGGAGTTGAAGGCGAGCGGCGTCACCCCGCGCGCCTGCAGCCACTGCCCCGCCGGGCTCCAGGCGGGGATCGAGCCGGCGGGCGAGATGTGGTCGGTGGTCACCGAGTCGCCGAGCATGGCCAGTACCCGCGCCCCGAGGATGTCGCGCAGCGGCGGCGGGGTCGCGGTCAGGCCCTGGAAGAAGGGCGGCTCCGCGATATAGGTGGAATCCGGATCCCAGGCATAGCGGTCGCCATCGGGGATGGGCAGCGCGCGCCAGCGGTCGTCGCCGTCGAAGACCGCCGCATACGTCTGGCGGAAGATATCGGGCGAGACCGACGTGGCGATGGTCGAGCGGACCTCGTCTGGCGATGGCCAGATCTCGGCCAGCATGACCGGACGGCCATCGGTCCCGATGCCCAGCGGCTCGCGCGTCAGGTCGATGTCGACTCGACCGGCCAGGGCGAAGGCGACGACCAGCGGCGGGCTTGCGAGGTAGCTGGCTCGGGCCAGGGGATGGATCCGACCCTCGAAATTGCGGTTGCCCGAGAGGACCGCCGCGACCACCAGGCCGTGCGCCTCGACGGCCTTCGCGACCGGCTCGTCGAGCGGCCCGGAGTTCCCGATGCAGGTCGTGCAGCCGTAGCCCACGAGGTCGAATCCGAGCGCGCCGAGCGGCGCCATCAGGCCAGCCGCCTCGAGGTACCGAGTCACGACGCGCGAGCCGGGGGCGAGGCTGGTCTTGACCGTCGGCCCGACCGCCAGGCCACGGGCGACGGCATTCCGCGCCAGCAGGCCCGCACCGACCATGACCGTCGGGTTGCTGGTGTTGGTGCACGAGGTGATGGCGGCGATGGCCACCGAGCCGCTGCGGATGGAGGCCGCCTGCCCGTCGACCTCGAGGGCGACGGTACCGTCCGGGCCGTCGGCCGGGCCACCCTCACCCTCGAAGCGCGAGGCATCGTCCGCGGCACCTCCCTGCGCCAGGTCCCCCGAGCACACCCGGGAAGGCGGTCGCGAAGCTGTCGCGGACGTTCGGCAGGGGCACCCGGTCCTGCGGCCGTCGGGGACCCGCCAGGCTGGGATCGACGGATGCCAGGTCGAGCTCGAGCGATTCGTCGAAGTCGGGCCCGGCGCCGGGCTCGCGCCAGAGTCCCTGCTCATGTGCGTAGGCCTCGACGAGGTCGACCTGCTCGACCGGCCGGCCCGTCAGGCGGAGGTAGGCGAGGGTCTCCTCATCGATCGGGAACAAGGCGGCGGTGGCTCCGAACTCGGGCGACATGTTGGAGATCGTCGCCCGGTCGGCCAGGGTCAGGCCCGCCAGTCCATCGCCAGCGAACTCGACGAAGGCGCCCACGACGCCGTGCCCGCGAAGCAGCTCGGTCACGACCAGCACGAGGTCCGTGGCCGTCGAGCCGACCGGCAGCTCACCGTGGAGGCGGACGCCGACGACCTTCGGCATGGGCTGGTAGAGCGGCTGTCCGAGGAGTACGGCCTCGGCCTCGATGCCCCCGACGCCGTAGCCCAGCACGCCCAGCGCGTTGATCATCGTGGTGTGCGAGTCGGTGCCCACGAGCGTGTCAGGGAAGGCGATCTCATCACCGCTCGCGTCGACGCGTGCCTGGACGACGGCCGCCAGGTACTCGAGGTTGACCTGGTGGACGATGCCCGTACCGGGCGGCACCACGCGCAGATCGCTGAACGCCGTCTGTGCCCAGCGCAGGAGCTGGTAGCGCTCGCCGTTCCGTTCGTATTCGCGGGCGACGTTGAAGGCGAAGGCGTCGTCACTGCCGAAGCGATCGACCTGCACCGAGTGGTCGATGACCAGGTCGGCCGGCACCAGCGGGTTGATGCGCGCGGGGTCGCCGCCGAGTGCTGACATGGCATCGCGCATGGCGGCCAGGTCGACGACGGCGGGCACGCCCGTGAAGTCCTGGAGGATCACGCGGGCGGGCAGGAAGGGCAGCTCGGCGGTGATGCCGGCGCCCGGTCGCCAGCCCGCCAGCGCCCGGACGTCGGCCTCGGTGACGACACCATCGCCGGCATGTCGGAGCACGTTCTCGAGCAGGATCTTGACCGTCACCGGCATCCGCGACAGCGCATCGGCACCGCTTCGATCGAGGCGATAGACGACCAACGAGCGATCGCCGACGGTGAGTCGGGCGCGGCTGTCGAAGGGGTCGCTGCCGGTGGCGAGGGGTCGCGTCATCGAGGTGGGGCCTCCACATCCCCGGTCACGCCGGTGACCGGGCTGGGTCGGCGCCTGACGGGGGTGCCCGCCTCGGGTCGAGCGTGCTGACTGACTCACGGAGTATACGACCGCCGATGACGAAGGGCTGGGACGGCGTCTGGATCGTGGCGTCAGTGAAACATCCGCCGCAGCCGGCCGTCCAAGGGCTATGTCCCCGAGTTACCGTGAGCCTGCCCGGTGGCCCGTTGGGCCTCCCTCGCGGTCAGGACGGATCGATCTCGAGAAGGTGCCGCACTTGATACGTCGCGTCGCGTCCATGTCCGTCGTGCTGGCGGTCGTGTTTGCCGGCTGCACCCCATTGAACGCCGTCACGCCCACGCCGAGCCAGGCCCTCCGTGGCGGGACGCCGACACCGTTGGTTGCCTCCGGGACGCCATCGGCAAGCTCCACGCCGTCCGCGACGCTGATGCCGACCGATGGGCCCGCGATGCCCGGGCCACAGGCGACCGCGGGTGCTTCGAACGAGCCCGGGCCCACCGGTGTCCCCGATGTCATCGCGACCACCGCGCCAAGGGTGTCGCTGCGAGTCGATGGACATCACGGAGGGCTGTCGGTCGTTGCCATCGAGGATGGTGGCCAATGGAACGCGAGCGTCGTGCTGGCCGTCAAGAACCTCCAACGCTCGCGTTGCCGCCTGGTGCGGACCTTCGACCCGGACATGCCAGATGCGACTTCGACCAAGGAGCCGCTGGAACCAGTACGCCGCCAGGTCGTCGCCCTACGCGATGGCCTTCACACGTTCCGGGCAGCCTGTCCGAGTCGCGTGGGTGTCCTGAAGGCGACCGTCCGAATCAGGGCGATCGACCAACAGCCGGAGCTGTGTCGTGGCTTCAGCTTCACGCCGGGACCCATCTCGATCTCCAGCCTGGCGGAGTTGAGGGCTGCCATCGCCGGCACCTGGTCCGGTTGCGTGACGAGTCCGTACGCGCACACGCCGGCCTACCAGGCGACCGTCACCTTCCGCGGCGACGGCACCTACGACGCGATGTCTGTCGACGTCATCGATGGCGATGAGATGGATGCGCTCTACTGGTTCCCGGATCGCTCCTCGCCCGATAAGCGATTCGCGCTCGATGAAGTGTCGCCGGACCTTCAAGGACACGGACGGATCGACCTCGTCAAGGCGGACGGCGGGGTCCTGCCAGGTGACCTGCGGGCCGTCCGATTGATGAACGACCGGCTCATGTTCGAGCTCTACAACGGCACGGCCGGGCCGCTCACCTTCCAGCTCAGGCGACCCTAGGCGCTGTCGACCGCCCGCCAGTGACGCGGAGACGCCATGGCCACGCGCCGATGGGGGGCGGAGTGGCTACGCTACTCTCGATGCACACGACCGGCCGCGACGATCCCGACCACAGCCACGAGGGTCTGCCGCCCGGCCACCGCCATCCCCATGGCCGGCCCGGCCAGGGCGAGGATCCGACCGCGCCGCCCTCGATCGGCATCGTCGGTGCCGGCCGCGTGGGCCTGGCGCTCGGGCGTGCCTTCGTGGCTGCCGGATGGCCGGTGGTCGCCGTCGCCAGCCGCGATGGTGCCCGTCGCGAGGCGTTCCGCACGGCGATCCCGGATGCGCGAGCCTTCAGTGAACCGTCGGGCGTCCTCGACGAGGCCTCCCTCATCTTCCTGACCGTACCCGACGACGCGGTGGCGAGGGTCGCCGCTGATCTCCGGCTCTACAGCGGCCAGGCGCTCGTCCATACCAGCGGCTTGTTGCCCTCGACCGTCCTCGAGCCGGCCATGGCGGCAGGCACGGAGCACGCCAGCTTCCATCCTCTGGTCGCCTTCGCGGATCCGGAGGCGGCCGTCGAGGCGCTCCGCGGCGCGACCATCGCGATCGAGGGCGACGCGGCCCTGGTGCGCCTGCTGGGCGAGCTGGCCGAGGCGCTCGGCGCTCAGCCCGTGCGCCTGCCCGTCGAGGGCAAGGCGGCCTACCACGCTGCAGCCGTCCTGTCCGCGGGCGGCTTCGTGGCCCTCCTCGATGCCATCGCCGAGCTCGGTCGCGGCGCCGGCCTTGACGAAGCCGGCGCCCTCGCCATCTACGCGCCCCTTATCCGCCAGAGCCTGCTCAATGCCGAGCGCTTCGGGATCGATGTCGCCCTCACCGGCCCCATCGTGCGCGGCGACATCGGGACGCTGCGTGCGCACCTCCGGGCGATGGCCGAGCTCGCGCCCGGCGCGGCCGGACTGTACGTCGCAGCAGCGCGACGGGAGATCGCCCTGGCCGTGGCGCGAGGCTCCCTTGCCGAGTCGAGGGCCCAGGAGATGGCCGCCCTGCTCGATGGCGACGGCAACGCTGGACCGGGCACGATCGCGTAGGCAAGGAGGTCGCGAACCGCTACCATGAGGACCATGCAGAGCAGCGTCGCCGCCATCCGTCGCGGCCGGCTCCAGGCGCACTTCGTGACGACGCCCGGCCACCATCGGATCCGCCACTACGGCCTGACCGAGCCGTCGCGCGGCCGCTTGGTGCCCGCCACGCCGTCGACCCGCCAGCCGGGCTCGCGGGCGCTCGGCCTCGGTGCCCGTGGCGCCGTCCCGTACGCCGTCGAGCGGCGCCTGCTCGCCCACGCCAGCCGTGGCGAACGGATGACCTGGACACGCCCCGCGTCCCCCGCCCGCCGCGCCGGTATCACCCCCACGGCCGCGTGGCGCGACTGAGCGGAGCCGCCAGGCCTTCTCGGCGCACGACCCGGGCGACCTCAGCCGGCGGCCTCGTCATCCGCATCGACGGCGGACGACGCCAGATCGTGCTTGGTCGGCGCCGCCGCGAGCGCGACCCTGCCACGTGGACGCTGCCCAAGGGAACGCCCGACCCGGGCGAGCGGACCGAAGAGACAGCGCTCCGCGAGGTGACCGAGGAGACCGGGCTGGAGGTCGCCATCCTCGAGCGCGTCGGCGATGTCGAGTATTGGTTCATGCAGACGGGCACGCGCATCCACAAGATCGTCCATTACTTCCTCATGGCGCCGACCGGTGGCGCGCTCGAGCGGCACGACCACGAGTTCGACGAGGTGCGCTGGGTCGACCTGTCCGAGGCGGACCAGCTGATGAGCCACGAATCCGAGCGGCGTGTCGTGGCCGACGCGTCGGCCGCCATCGATCGCCACTTCCCGGTCCAGGCCGGGACCCCGAGTCTGCCGGGCGGCTCGTCCGCCTGATGCGCCGAACGGCCCTCCATGGTCGCCACGTCGACGCGGGCGCACGGCTCATCGACTTCGGCGGCTGGGAGATGCCGGTCCAGTACGCGGGCATCCTCGAGGAGCATCGGGCCGTTCGCGAGCGCGCCGGGCTCTTCGACCTGTCACACATGGGCGAGCTCTGGATCGAGGGTCCCGGTGCCGGGCTCGGCCTGGCCGCTGCTCTCGTCTCGGATCCCGGGCGGCTGGCCGTCGGGCGCGCCCAGTACTCCATGATCGTGGCCGAGGACGGCGGCATCATCGACGACCTGATCGTCTATCGGGCAGGCGAGCTGCGCTTCCTGGTCGTGCCCAACGCCGGCAATCGCGAAGTGGTCAGCGCTGCCGTCTCGGAGCGCCTGGCTCGCTTCGATGCGGCCGTCGACGATGCCTCACTGGCGACGTCGCTCGTCGCCATCCAGGGACCAGCCTCAGGGAGCATCCTGGCGCCGCTGACCGACGTCGACCTGGCCGCGCTGGGCTACTACGCCATCGCCCAGGGCACGACCGCCGGCGTCCCCTGTTGGGTGGCTCGGACCGGCTACACGGGCGAAGACGGTTTCGAGCTCTTCGTCGCCTGGGACGACGCACTGCCGGTCTGGGACGCCCTGCGGGCCGCCGGATCGCCGGCTGGTCTCGTGCCGGTGGGCCTGGGTGCCCGGGACACCCTCCGCCTGGAGGCCGGCATGCCGCTGTACGGCAACGAGCTGGACCGATCGACGAACCCATACGAGGCCGGCCTGGGCCGGGTCGTGCGCCTCGACAAGGCGGGCGACTTCGTAGGCCGGGCGGCACTCGAGGCGGTGGCGGCGCACGGCGTGGAGCGGCAGCTCGTCGGCCTCGAAGTCCGTGGGCGCGGCATCATCCGCCACGGCTACCCGCTCTTCCGGCCCGGTGAGCGCAGGCCCTGCGGCGTCGTCACCAGCGGCACCATGTCGCCGACCCTGGGCGTCCCCATCGCCATGGCCTACGTTCCGACGCGTGAGGCCGAGCCGGGTACCATCTTGGAGTGTGGCGTCCGCGATGCGCGCGTCGCGGTCGGCGTCCGACGCCTGCCCTTCTACCAGCGCACCGTAGCCGGAAGGAGCCCTGCCAGTGGAGGTCCGGGACGACCTGCGCTACTCGGACGACCACGAGTGGCTGCGCCTCGAGGGTGACATCGGCGTCGTCGGCGTGACGGCGTATGCGGCCGACCAGCTGGGCGACATCGTCTTCGTGGAGCTGCCCGCCGTCGGCTCGGCCCTTGCGGCAAGGCAGGCCTTCGGGGTGGTCGAGTCGGTCAAAGCGGTCTCCGACCTCCTGGCGCCCGTATCGGGCGAGGTCACCGAGGTCAACGGCGCCCTGGCCGACCGACCGGAGCTGGTCAACGACGATCCCTATGGCCGGGGCTGGATGGTCAAGCTCCGCCTGCAGGGCGACGAGAGCGGGGCAGCCCTGATGGACGCCGAGGCCTACCGCGAGCTCACGCGAGCCGGCTGAGCCGATGCCCTACGGTCCCCACACGACCGACGATCGCGCCCGGATGCTCGAAGTCCTGGGCCTCGAGACCATCGACCCCCTCTTCGCCGACATCCCGGCTTCGGTACGGGCGCACGGGCTCGACCTGCCCGGGCCCGAGCCGGAGCTCCAGCTGGCGGCCCGCCTGGAGCGCCTGGCCGCGCGCAACCGGGTGGACCTGGCGAGTTTCCTGGGCGCCGGGGTCTACCGGCACTTCCTGCCGCCGGCTGTGGACCAGATCATCTCGCGCGGTGAGTTCTACACCGCCTACACGCCCTACCAACCCGAGATCAGCCAGGGCACGCTGCAGACGATCTACGAGTATCAGTCGCTCCTCGCCGAGCTGACCGGTCTCGACATCGTCTCCGCTTCGCACTACGACGGCGCGGCGGCGACCGCCGAAGCGGCCCTGATGGCCATCCGCGCCACACGCCGGGAGCGGGTCCTGGCCAGTCGCGCCATCCATCGCCACTACCTCGAGACGACGCGCACCTACTTCAACCCCGCGGGGCTGGTGCTCGAAGAGCTGCCGACGCTCGAGGACGGCACCACGGACCTGGCTGCCCTGGAGGTGGCGCTCGGTGATGGACCACCGGTCGCCGCCGTCCTCGCCGGGCAGCCCAATGTCTTCGGCATCCTCGAGCCGATGGCCGAGATCGGCCGCCTGGCACACGCCGCCGGCGCGCTCTTCGTGGCCGTCATCGAGCCGGTCTCGCTGGCGGTCCTGGCGCCGCCGGGCGAATACGGTGCCGACATCGCCGCCGGCGAAGGCCAGCCCCTCGGCATCGCCCCCCAGTACGGTGGTCCGTACCTGGGCATCCTGGCCGCGACCGATGCGCTCGTCAGGCAGATCCCTGGCCGTCTGGTCGGCAGGACGACCGACCTCGACGGTCGGCGCGCCTTCGTCATGACGTTGCGCGCGCGTGAGCAGGACATCCGGCGCGAGAAGGCGGCCAGCAACATCTGCACCAACCAGGCCCTCTGTGCGCTGGCGGCGACCGTCTACCTGGCCACCCTCGGACCACACGGGCTGCGGGACGTGGCGGCCGGCGGTGCGGCGCGGGCCAGGGAGCTCGAGCGCGCCCTCGCCGGAGCGGGCGCTCCACGCATCCACGGAGGCGCCTACCTCAACGAGTTCGCGGTCTCGGTCCCCGACGCTCCACGCGTCCATGCGGCGCTCCTCGATCGAGGCGTGCTGGCCGGCCTGCCGCTGGCCCGGTGGTACCCGGACGACGCCCGCTTGCGTGACGGTCTGCTCGTCTGTGCCACGGAGGTCACGACCTCCGACGAGATCGCCAGGTTCGCCGACGCGCTGCGGGCCGAGGTCGGTGCCCCCGCCGCCCTGGTGGAGGCGGCCCGATGAGCGCACCACGCATCGAGATGGAGACCGGCCCGGACCTCGGGCCGCGGACCGCCGTCGGCCCGACGCTCCAGCCGACGCTCATGGAGCTCTCGCGGCCGGGCCGCGGCGGGGGCAAGATCCCGCATCCACCCGCGGACGCCCTCGATGCCATCCCGCCAGAACACCGCCGTGGCATGCCCGCCGCCCTGCCCGAGCTCAACGAGCCGGAGGTCATCCGCCACTTCGTCAACCTCTCGCACCTCAACTACAGCATCGACTCGGGCTTCTACCCCCTCGGCTCGTGCACCATGAAGTTCAACCCCAAGATCAACGAATGGGTGGCGCGCCTGTTCGGCTTCGCCAAGCTCCACCCGCTGGCGCCCGACGCGGTGGCGCAGGGGTCGCTCGAGATGCTCTGGGAGCTCGAACGACTGCTCATCGAGATCAGCGGCATGGCTGCGGTCACGCTCCAGCCGGCCGCCGGAGCGCATGGCGAGCTGACCGGCATCCTGATGGTCCGGGCCTATCACGAGTCACGCGGCGACCACGAGCGACGTGAGGTCATCGTGCCCGACTCATCCCACGGGACCAACCCGGCGACCGCCTCCATGGCCGGCTTCACGACCATCACGGTACCCTCCGACGCCCGCGGCGGCGTGGACCTCGACGCGCTGCAAGACGCGCTCTCGCCACGCACAGCGGCCGTGATGCTCACGAATCCCTCCACGCTCGGCCTCTTCGAGGATCGCATCGTCGAGCTGCTCGACGCCGTCCACACGGCCGGCGCGCTGGCCTACATGGACGGCGCCAACCTGAACGCGGTGCTGGGCAAGTTCCGGCCGGGCGCCGCGGGCTTCGACGTCATGCACTTCAACGTCCACAAGACCTTCTCCACGCCGCACGGCGGTGGCGGTCCGGGCGCTGGTCCGGTCGGCGTGGGCGAGACGCTGGTCCCATTCCTGCCATCGCCGCGCGTCGTTCGCGAGGCGGACGGGCGGTTCCGACTCGAGGCGCCGGACGAGCGCCCGACGTCGATCGGCCGCGTACGCGCCTACCAGGGCAGCACCGGCGTCCTGCTGCGTGCCTATGCCTATATCTGCTCGCACGGAGGCAGCGGCCTGGTCGAGGTCAGCGAGGATGCCGTCCTGGCCGCCAACTACCTCAAGTCGAAGCTGGCCGGGAGCTACGAGATCCCCTTCGATCGACCATGCAAGCACGAGTTCGTGGCCACCGCTCGCCCCATCAAGGAAGCGACCGGGGTGCGCACGCTCGACATCGCGAAGCGCCTCATCGACAAGGGCTACCACCCGCCGACCATCTACTTCCCGCTCATCGTCGACGAGTGCCTGCTGATCGAGCCCACCGAGACCGAATCGATCGAGACCCTGGAGGCCTTCGCGGACGCCATGACGGCCATCGCCCGCGAGGCGCTCGAGGATCCCGAGCTGGTCAAGGGCGCACCGCATACGGCCCCGGTGCGGCGGCTCGACGAGGCCAAGGCCGCTCGCCAACCGGACCTGCGCTGGCGGGCGATGACCGGCGCCGAGACGCCCTGCCCGCAGTGACGGGCGCGGGCGCCGGTCCCGCCGAGCCACGATCTGGGGAGCGTCGATCGCGCCTGGAGAGGCGTGGCTCGGGCGTCGTGGATCCGGAGCCGCGGCTAGCCGCCCTGCTCATCGCCGCATGCCTGCTGGTCGCCGCATGCTCGCCGAGCCCGACGCCGGTGCCGAGCCCGACACCTTCGCCGACGCCGGCGCCGACGACCGCTGCCGACGGGGTACCCACCCTGCGGTTTGCGATGTCCGCCGATCCCTCGAGCCTCCTGCCGCCGGCGCAGGATGCGGACACGCGGCGCGTCCACGCGTTCCTCTACGACTCGCTGTATCGGCTCGATGAGGCCCTCCGGCCGGTGCCGGTCCTGGCCGCCGAGCAGCCTGCGGTGTCGAAGGACGGCAAGACCTGGACGATCCCCATCAGAGGCGGGTTGACCTTCTCGGACGAGACGCCTCTCGATGCCGGTGACGTGGCCGGGACCCTGCGCCTGGCGCGCTCCCCGGCCTGTCCCTTCGGCGACACCTGCCGGATCGCGGCAGATCACCTGCGGGGCGTGAACGTCGACCGTGGGAACGTCGTCCTGACGCTCTCGAGGCCATGGTCGCCCCTCCTGCCGACCTTGCTGGCCGACCTCCCGATCCTGCCGTCCGATGGCCTCGCCGCGAGCCTTGAGCGACTGGTCGCGGCCGCCAAGCCCATCGACCGCGGCGAGCTCGCGACGGCCATCGATCGTATCGAGGCGGAGGTCAACGCGGTCGAGTGCGACGGAGACGCCCCGCCTGCGTCGTGCTCACCGGCCGCGCATGTCACGGAGCTCGGTGCCTGGTTGGCGCGAGCGGGAGCGACGGTCCCGCGGCCGGAGCGTTTCGCGGACGAGGCTGGGGTCATCGATGAGGGCGCCTACGGGGTCGTCCTGCTGGCTGCCGTTGACGCCCTCTCCGACGTCCTCGGCCGTCCTGGTGCGGGCGCCACGCCTCGCCCGTCGTCCGACGCGTCGGACCCGGCCACCGACCGCCTCGCCAGGGCCCTGCCCCTCCTGGACCTCGCCACTGCGCCCGTCGGCACGGGCGCCTATCGACTGGCTTCCTACGGCGCGGGCGGTCGCATCGTGCTCGAGCATCGCGGCCAGCCCGAGCCCGGCGTGCCCGGGCGCGTCGAGGCCATCGTCCTGCGTGATGCGTCGGAGGCTGCGACGGCGCTCCAGTCGGGCCAGGTGGACTGGCTGCCGAGCGTCGCCCCGGAGGTCGTTCCGGTCCTCGAGTCGGATCCGGCGTTGATCGTGGCCGGCCGGCCGTCGGGGGCGGAACGGGCGATCGTCTTCAACGTCCGGGAGGGTCATCCGTATGCTGACCCCAGCGCCCGCCAGGCGTTCGCTCGCTGCCTCGATCGAAACGCGCTGGCGGCCGATACCCTGGCCGATCGGGGCCTGCCCGCCTCGACCCTCGTGGCTCCCGAGTCCTGGGCCGCGCACCCGCCGAAGCCTCGGGCCGCCGACCCCGAGGCTGCGCGTGCCCTGCTCGAGGAAGCAGGCTACGCCGCCGGCATTGACGGCATCTATGCCCGCGACGACCTGCGGCTCTCGAGCGAGATCATCATCCGGCCGGGTCGGGCGGAGCTGGCTGCCCTCATGGACGCCGTCGCCGAGGCACTCGACACCTGTGGCATCGAGCTGCGCGTGCGGGAGGTGCCCTTCTCACCGGATGTCATCCTGCCCCAGCTCGAGTGGCCCAACGCCTTCGACACCTATCTCGCCACGCTGCCGCTCGGCGTCGATCCCGCCCTCGACCTCGGCTGGCTGGCCGGAAGTCGCGTGACGACCGAGAAGAACCCGGGCGATGCCAACTTCGGGGGCTGGCGGGACAAAGCGACCGATACGCTGTTGGCGGCCGGCGAGGCCACGCTGGCCGAGGCCAAGCGGAAGGCGACCTACAGCGAGCTCCAGGAGCGCCTGGCCGACCTCGTGCCAGCCTGGCCGCTGGCGCACGAAGCGACCTACGCGGCAGTCTCCACCGAGCTCACCAGGGCCGATGGGGGGCCGATCGACCCATCGCGACCAGGCTACGAGCACGGTCTCCTCGACTGGCGCCTCACGACCCCCTGAGGCCCTTTCACTGAGGCCTCTCCACGTGTGCTCGGCCATGGCCTCCGGGCGTGCTGGCCTTCCTTGACAGTCTTCGCCAAGCCGGACCTATAATGCGGCAGCCGTTCCGGGCCCCACGTGGGAGACGCCTGCGCGCCTGCGCAGTCGTGGCGAGGGTCTCGCGGACGAGAGGGGACGATCGGCCGCCGTCGCGGCTCGCCGACGTTCGGACACAGGAGGATGGAAGCCCATGGGTCTACGGACTCGACGAGGCCTGGCTTTGGCCGCCTCGCTCGCTTTCGTGATCAGCGCATGTACGCCCGGTGCGTCTCAGACGCCCGCGGCCTCGACCGGCGGCGAGTCGCCCGCCCCGAGTGAGTCGGCCGCAGCCGTCTCCGACAACTTCAAGTTCGCCGTGGATGGCGAGCCGACCTACTTCTCGCTGGCATACACGGACCTGCCGACCAGCTGGATCGTCGGTCTCCTCTACAACGGCATGTATCGCATCAACGACGCCCTTGAGGTCGTCCCGGACATCGCCGCCGAAGCGCCGACTCAGAGCGCGGACGGCCTGACCTGGACCGTCAAGCTGCGCGACGACGTCAAGTGGCATGACGGCTCGGCGGTCACTGCCGACGACGTCAAGTTCACCTACGACCTCGCCCTCTCCAAGAACTGCACGTACATCCCTGACTTCTGCTCCTCCATCGGCGACAACGTCGAGAGCGTGACCGTCGTCGACCCGACGACCGTCGAGCTGAAGCTCAAGCAGAAGTTCGCGCCGTTCCTCATCCAGCTCGCATCGCCGCTCATGCCCAAGGCCGCCGTCGAGGCGTCCTACGCAAAGTTCGCGGCCGCTGCGCAAACGGTCGACGCGGCTGCCGTGGCGGCGCTCGTCGAGAAGATCAATACGGCCACCGGCGCCGAGGCCTGCACGAGCGACGCTCCGCCGGCCGAGTGCAACCCGGAGACCTACACGGCCGAGATCGAGCCGCTCTTGACCACGGCCGGCGTCACGCTGCCTGACAAGAACGCCTACACCGTCGACGGTGCGCTCGACCCGAACGCCTATGGCCAGGCGCTCATCGATCAGCTCAAAGACCTCAACGCCACCCTCACCGCAGCCGATACCGACAAGGTCGCGGCGGCCTTCCGCCTCCTCGACTTCCAGCGCAACCCGGTCGGCACGGGCCCCTACAAGTTCACCAAGTACACCGCCGGCCAGAGCGTCGAGCTGGCCAGGAACACCGATTACCACGCCGCCGTGGTCGGGCCTGAGAACGTCTTCATCCCGATCATCAAGGACGCCGCCACGGCGTCCGCGGCGCTCCAGCAGGGCGACATCAACTGGCAGACCGAGGTCACCTCGGACGCACTGACCACGCTCGTCGCCGATCAGAACCTGGCCCTGTCCGAGTTCCCGGACTTCGGCTACTACTACATCGGCTTCAACCTGCGCGAAGGCCGACTGTACGCCGACAAGGCCCTTCGACAGGCCTTCTCGATGTGCATCGACCACAAGCAGACCGTCCAGGTGGCGACCGAGGGCAATGGCATCCCGGCCTTGGCCAACGTGCCGCCCGCCTCGTGGGCGTACTCGAGCGACGTACCTGACTACGTCAAGGATGTGCCGGCCGCCAAGGCCCTCATCGAGGGCGCTGGCTGGACGCTCGGCGCAGACGGCATCTACGCCAAGGATGGCGTGCGCCTCGCGTCGGACCTCTATGTCCGGCAGGGTCGCCCGCAGCGCGTCCGCTTCGGCCAGCTGGCCAAGGATCAGCTGAAGGAGTGCGGCATCGAGATCAACGTCAAGGAAGCGGACTTCGCGACCGTGCTCCTGCCGCTGCTCTCGTACCCGAACAACTTCGACACCTACCTCGGCGGCTGGAGCACCTCGATCGACCCGGATGATTACTCGATCTTCCACTCGTCGAGCTGCACCACCGAAGAGAATCCGGACGACAACAACTTCGTCTGCTGGAACAACCCTGAGGGCGACCGCCTCCTCGAGGAAGGCCGTCAGGAGCTGGACCAGGAGAAGCGAAAGGCGATCTACGCGGAGTTCCAGAAAGTCATCCATGACGATCTGCCGTACTACTTCACGTGGGCCGACCTCGCGCACCGCGGCTATACGAAGACGGTCGAAGCCACTGCTGGCGAGATCAACTTCTCTAGCCCGCTCGATTACTGGAACAACGACACCTGGGTCGTCAACTCGGCCAGGTAGTCCCACGACCGGTCTGACCGGAACAAGAAAGGACGGTGGCAGCCGCACGGCTGCCACCGTCCTCGTTTATCCTCCGCGCATCGACGTTCTCTCAGCCACGCGTGGCGCCCGGACGGGATCGCCAGAAACGCAGGTGAGCCATGGCGAACTACATCTTTCGGCGACTGCTCCAGTCCATCCCGATCCTGATCGGCATCGCGATCATCTCGTTCATGATCGTCCACATCGCGCCGGGCAGCCCCATCGATCGGTTCCGCTCCGGCCGCGTCTCGCCCGAGACGATCCAGAACCTGATCCGACTCTACGGCCTCGACCAGCCGCTGCTGCCCATCTGGGTCGAGAACGGCTTTTCGCTGCTGATCTCGCTCTTCCTCATGGCCATCGCCGGTGTCCTCGCCTGGCTCGCGCTGCGAGCCATGCGGCGTGGGCGCACGGGCCTGTCGGTCTACGCGCCCGGTCTCGTCGCCCTCTTGCTGATGGGCGCGAGCCTGTACTTCATCTTCACGGGCTACCAGGAGTGGCAGCTCCTGCTGACCTGGCCAGGTCAGCTGGTCAGCTGGATGACCGCCTTCGTGCAGGTCTGGCGCCCCGATGCCTGGGGCTACTCCTTCACCGACGGCCAGCCGGTCATCACCAAGATCGCCGAGCGCATCCCGTACACCCTCGAGCTGATGGGCACGTCGCTCTTCTTGACGGTCATCATCGCCATCCCGGTCGGCATCCTCGGGGCGGTCCGGCAATACAGCTGGTCGGACAAGGTCATCATGGTCCTGGCCACGATCGGCTACGCCATGCCGACGTTCTGGCTGGGCCTCGTGCTGAAGTACATCTTCGCCTTCCAGCTCGACGCCTTCCCGCTCTTCGGCCGCCACGAGTTCGGTGACGAGAGCATCGTCGACCTGGTCTGGCACATGGTCCTGCCCGTGCTGACGTTGACCATCGTCTCGGTCGCCGGCTGGAGCCGCTACATGCGCTCCTCGATGCTCGAGGTCATGCGCCAGGACTACGTCCGGACGGCCAAGGCCAAGGGTCTCCAGACCTCGAAGGTCCTCTACAAGCACGCGCTGCGCAACGCGCTCATCCCGATCGTGACCCTGCTCGGCCTGACCATCCCCACGCTGCTCGTCGGCGCGGCCGTGACCGAGTCCGTCTTCTCCTGGCCGGGGCTCGGCAGCCTCGGCGTGACCGCGGTCACCGAGCGCGACTACCCGCTGGTGCTCGCCTTCGTGATGGTCGGCGGGATCATGGTCATCCTGGGCAACCTGCTCGCGGATGTGCTCTACGGGTTCGTCGACCCGCGCATCAAGTACTAGGAGGGATCCTCGTGGAGAGCACCCAGCTCACGCCGATCCCCGCAGCCGCGGGCCAGGCGCAGTCGACGGTCGACGAGGTCGACCTGACGCCGATCCGGACGTACTGGCAGCTGGTTCGCCAGCGCTTCATGCAGCACCGCCTGGCGGTCATCGGCCTGATCCTCATGACGACCCTGATCACGATGGCCATCGTCATCCCGACGGTCACGGGCGACGCCTATCAGTTGACGAGCCTGACGCTGGCCAACAGCCCGGCCTCGTTCATCAACCCATTCGCGCCCTTCGGCTTCGACAGCATCGGCCAGAACATCTTCATCCGGCTCATGAAGGCGCTCCAGACGTCGCTCATCGTAGGCTTCGCGGCGGTGAGCATCATCGTGCTCATCGGCGTGCCGTTGGGCGCCATCGCCGGCTACGTCGGTGGACGGGTGGACAACGCGCTCATGCGCCTGGTGGACATCGTCCTCTCCCTGCCCGGCTTCTTCATCATCGTGCTACTGGTCGCGCTGTGGGGCGCCAGCCCGGTCGTCGTCATCCTGGCCATCGGGCTCGTCGGCTGGACGACCGCCGCTCGCCTCGTGCGCGGCGAGTTCCTGTCGCTGCGCGAGACGGACTTCGTGCAGGCCGCCCGGGCATTGGGCGCCGGTGACCGGCGCATCATCCTGCGCCACATGCTGCCGGGGGCCATGGCGCCAGTCATCGTGGCCGCGACGTTGGCCATCGCCGACTCGGTCGTCGTGGAGGCCACGCTCTCGTACCTCAGCTTCGGCATCTCGCCGCCGGAGGCGAGCCTCGGCAACATGCTGACCAACGCGCTCGAGTTCTTCTTCCGGGCACCGGCGCTCATCTTCATCCCCGGCATCACCCTCATCCTCGTCGTCCTGGCCGCGAGTTTCCTGGGCGACGGCCTGCGGGACGCCCTCGATCCGCGTCAGCGGATCAGGGGCTAGGCGCACGGTGTCCGAAGCGAGTCGCCCGCTCCTCGCGATCGAAGGCCTCAAGACCTACTTCCAGACACAGGACGGCACGGTCAAGGCCGTCGACGGCGTGAGCTACGAGATCGGCGACGGCAAGACCGTGGGCGTCGTCGGTGAGTCGGGCTGCGGGAAAAGCATCACGGCGCTCTCGGTCATGCGCCTGATCGAGACGCCCGGCGAGATCATCGCGGGCACGATCATGCTCCACGACCGCGACCTGCTGAAGGTCGACGCCGACGAGATGCGCGACATCCGCGGCAACTCGATCAGCATGATCTTCCAGGAACCGATGACCAGCCTCAACCCGGTCTTCACCTGCGGAGACCAGATCTCCGAGGTCGTCTCGCGGCACATGTCGGTCTCCCGGCGCGAGGCCTGGGCGCGGGCGGTCGAGATGCTCAACCTGGTGGGCATCCCGGACGCTGCGCGGCGCGCGAAGCAGTACCCGCACGAGCTGTCGGGCGGCATGCGCCAGCGCGTGATGATCGCCATGGCGCTCAGCACCGACCCCGAGTTGCTCATCGCCGACGAGCCGACGACGGCCCTCGACGTGACCATCCAGGCGCAGATCCTGGAGCTCATGAAGAGCCTCCGCGAGCGGAACCGGATGGCCATCATGCTCATCACGCACGACCTCGGGGTGGTCGCCGAGATGGCCGACGACGTCGTCGTCATGTACGCCGGCAAGGTCGTCGAGAAGTCCGAGGCGATGACCGTCTTCGAGAAGCCCCATCATCCCTATACGAAGGGCCTGCTGGCCTCCATCCCGCGTCTGGGCGAGAAGCGCGAGCGTCTGGCGGTCATCCAGGGCGTGGTCCCGAATCCACTCAACCTGCCCGAAGGCTGCCTGTTCAAGCGGCGTTGCCCCTACGCGATGCCCATCTGCGACACGCCACCGCCATTGCAGGAGGTGGCACCGGGCCAGCTCTCGCGCTGCTGGCTGACGCCGGCAGGGGAGCCGCCCACGGTCGGTCCAGACGCGAGCGGCGAGGTCGCGGCCGAGGCGGCCGCCGCTCTCTCGGCCTCGGCATGACGACCGAGACCTGGGACGACGGCTCGCCCATCGCGCCGCTCGGCGCCCACTCGACGATCACCGAGCCCCCGCCGGGCGTGGAGGCCGCTCCCGTCGCCGATGAGCGGATCCTCGTGCGCGTCGAACACGTGGTCAAGCACTTTCCCATCCGTGGCGGCGTCATGGGCACCAGCTTGGTCGGCGCGGTGCAGGCGGTGGATGACGTCAGCTTCGACGTTCGCCGCGGCGAGACGCTCGGCCTCGTCGGCGAGTCCGGCTGCGGCAAGACGACGCTGGGCAAGGTCATCCTGCGGCTGATCCCGGCCACCGGCGGTCAGGTCTACATCGACGACCGACCGCTCTTCGATCTCAACGACGTCGACCTGAAGGCCGCCCGTCGCGATCTCCAGATCGTCTTCCAGGATCCCTACGCGAGCCTCAACCCGCGCATGACGGTCGGCGAGATCGTGGGCGAAGGCCCGCTCGTCCACGGCCTCACGGATCGGGCCAAGCGCGAGGAGCTGGTCCGCGAGCTGCTGGCCAAGGTGGGCCTCAACCAGACCCACATCCGGCGCTACCCACATGAGTTCTCGGGCGGGCAACGCCAGCGCATCGGAATCGCCCGGGCCCTGGCGCTCAACCCGGAGTTCATCGTCTGCGACGAGCCGGTCAGCGCGCTCGACGTCTCGATCCAGAGCCAGGTCCTCAACCTGCTCAACGACCTCCAGCAAGAGCTTGGCCTGACCTACCTCTTCATCGCTCACAACCTGGCCGTCGTCGAGCACATCAGCGACCGGGTCGGTGTCATGTACCTGGGCAAGCTCGTCGAGCTGGCCGACGTCGACGAGCTCTACATCAACCCGCGTCATCCGTACACGGTGGCGCTCCTCTCGGCGGTCCCTGAGCCGGATCCACGCAAGCGCAAGAAGCGGCTCGTGTTGAGCGGCGATGTGCCGTCGCCCGCCGCACCACCGCCCGGCTGCCGGTTCAACACTCGCTGCTGGCTCAAAGTCCAGCTTGGCGACCCGCCGCGCTGCACGGAGGAGAGCCCGGAGCTGCGCGAGATCGGCGGCGGCCACCAGGTGGCCTGCCACTTCGCGGAAGAGGTCACGCCTGCCGCCGTGGCCACCGCGGCTGAACGCCAGTTGCCGGTCATCCAGGCCTGAGCATGCCCGGTCGGGGCCGGGCTATGGAACCACGGGGACGCGTGACGCTGGACGTCACGCGTATCATTCGCCAACGGACGCGGCGCCGCCTGAGGGCGGTCGTCCCGGCCACAAGGAGGAGACAGGATGAAACGGACACGGATCGGTGCCCTGCTCATCGGGGCGGGGCTGCTCGTCGCAGCCTGCACCGGTGGATCGGCATCACCAAGCCCGGCCGAGCCGACGGCGCCGCCGGCGTCCGGCGAGCCGACCGCCCCGCCGAGCGAGGCGGCACAGCCGAAGCCGGGTGGCACCCTGGTCGCGTCGCTGCCGGGCGACATCTCACGCACGGACCCGGCGCTCATCGACGACAGCAACTCGTCATACGTCATGAACCAGGTCATGGAGGGCCTGGTCGGGCTGACGCCGGGCACGACCGGCGACGTCATCCCGGTCCTGGCCAGCTGCCCTGCCGACCATCTCGAGTGACGGCCTGACCTACACCTTCCCGCTCCGGTACGGCATCACCTTCCACGACGGCACGGCGCTCGACTGCGAGGCCGTCAGGTTCAACTACGACCGCTGGCTGAACATGCCGCCCGAGCTATTCCAAGCTGGAGTACACCTACTACATCGACACGGCCATCAAGCCGGTCGTGGCATCGGTCGCCTGCAACAGCCCGACCGAGTTCGCGATCACGCTCAAGGCGCCCAACTCGGCCTTCCTGCTGACGCAGACCCTGACCCCGTTCTTCATCTCCAGCCCCAAGGCGCTGACCGAGGGCGAGGCATCGAACCCCGACTTCTCCAAGAACACCTACGCCCAGGGTGGCCTGGGGGCCATGACGGGCACGGGCCCGTTCAAGTTCGTCAGCTGGGTGCCGGGTGACTCGGTGACCCTCGAGAAGAACGCCGACTACTGGGACGCGGATCACGCCGCCTACCTCGACGGCATCGTCTTCAAGGTCATCGCCGACTCGACCGCCACGCTCAACGCCCTCCAGGAGGGCGGCATCGACTTCGCCCAGACCCTGTCGCCCATCGACGCGGCGACGGTGGCCGAGGATCCGGCCCTGCAGGCCATCGACCGCGGTGGCTCGTGCAACCTCTTCCACCTGGCCATGAACCAGCTGCAGAAGCCGTTCGACAACCTGAAGATCCGCCAGGCCGTGGCCTACGCGGTCAACAAGCAGGCGCTCATCGACACCTTCTACGGAGGCGACGAGGGTGCCGTTCCGGCCGACAACTGGATGCCGCCGGGCACAGCGACCACCAAGCCCCTCAGGCTGCCGACCTACAATCCTGAGCAGGCCAAGACGCTCATCGCCGAGTCGGGGGTGACCGACCTGGCCTTCGAGTTCTGGTACCCGTCCGACGTGGCCCGGCCGTACATGCCGGACCCGAAGGGCGAGTTCGAGTCGATCCTTCGTGACCTCGAGGCAGTCGGCTTCAAGCCGACACCGAAGACCGCCACCTGGCGGCCCGACTACCTGTCGGCCGAGGCGGCCGGCAAGTATCCGATCTGGCTCATCGGCTGGACCTGCGACTGGGCCGGTCCGGACAACTTCCTGAACACCGCCTTCTTCGGCTATCGAGCGCGGAGCGACGGGACGGTCGGTCCCAACGAGGAGTACGCCTACGAGAACGCCGCGATGTGGCAGGCGATGCAGAACGCCCTGACCACGACCGACACTCGCGCAGGCGACGACCTATTGGCAGGAGGTCCAGGACCACCTGGCCGCCGACATGCCGACGGTCCCGCTCCTCAGCTCCAAGCCACCGGCTGCCGCGCAGGCCTACGTGAAGGGCTTCGTGCCAGTCGGCAACCTGACCGAGCTCTTCAACTCGGTCTGGCTGGACAAGTAATGAACCCGGCCGGCTGGCGCCTCCTGGCGTCGCCCGGCCGGAACCTCTCGCGAGTACGGATCCCCCGGGGCCACGCTGGCCCCGGGGGATCGTGCCTTCAAGGTTGACGAGGGCGGGACGTGACCAAGTACATCGTCCGCAGGCTGCTGGGCGCCATCCCGGTCCTGATCGGCGTGTCCATCGTCGTCTTCGTCTTCATCCGCCTGCTGCCCGGTGACCCGGCGACGGCCATCCTCGGCCAGCATGCGACCGCCCAGCGCATCGCCGAGATGCGCGAGTTCCTGGGCCTCGACAAGCCCATCTGGGAGCAATACCTGATCTACGTCAGGACGCTGCTGGGCGGCGACTTCGGGCGCAGCATCATCAACGGCCAGCCCATCCTCGACGAGTTCCTGACCCGCATGCCGGCGACCATCGAGCTGACCGTGGGCGCCATGCTCTTCGCCGCCGGCCTCGGCATCCCGCTCGGCCGCTTCGCCGCCAAGCGGGCGCAGAAGTGGCAGGACGGCTCGATCACCGTCCTCTCCCTGGTCGGCATCAGCATCCCCGTCTTCGTGCTCGGGCTGACGCTCCAGTACATCTTCGCCGTCCAGCTCGGCTGGCTGCCGGCCACTGGCCGCATCGACGCGCGCACGGCCATCCAGCTGCAGTCGAACTTCGTGCTCATCGATGTCTGGTTGCAGCCCGACTGGACCTTCGAGGAGAAGTTGAGCGCCTTCCTGGACGGCATCTCGCACCTCATCCTGCCGGCCATCGCGCTGGGATCCATCCCGCTGGCCATCATCACGCGCATCACGCGCGCCTCGGTCATCGACGTCTCCAACGACGACTACGTCCGGACGGCGCGGGCGAAGGGGCTCAGTGAGCGGCGCATCGACGGACGGCACGTGATGCGCAACGCCTGGCTGCCGGTGGTCACGGTCCTCGGCCTCCAGGTCGGCGGCCTGCTGGCGGGTGCCGTGATCACCGAGACCGTCTTCGCCTGGAACGGCGTCGGCCGCTGGATCGTCGAGGCCATCGGCAACCGCGACTACTTCATCGTGCAGTCGACGATCCTCATCTTCGCCCTCATCTTCCTGGTCGTGAACCTGGTCGTGGACGTCATGTACGCCTTCATCAATCCGCGCATCCGGTACGCCTGACATGGCCGCACCGTCGATCGCCGTCACGCGCGTCGCGCCGCGCGCCAGCCATGGCCTGTGGGGCGACGCCTTCCGCCGCCTGCTGCGCAACCGGCCGGCGATGGTCGGCGCCATCCTCATCGTGGCGTTCCTCGTCGTCGCCGTCTTCGCCCCGGTCCTGGCGCCCTACCCGCCCAACGAGTCCTTTCCGCCGCCGGCCGGCGAAACGTCGCAGAAGCTGGGGCCGTGGCCGCCGAGCGCGGCGCACCCGTTCGGGCAGGACAAGCAGGGCCGCGACGAGCTGAGCCGGGTCATGTACGGGGCAACGGTCAGCCTGCTGGCCGGGCTCTCGTCGGTCGTCGTGGGCGTCACCCTGGGTGGCCTCATCGGCGCCGCCGCGGGCGCCGCCGGGGGCAAGGTGGATAGCCTCCTGATGCGCTGCGTGGATGTCCTGCTGGCCATGCCGGGCATCCTGCTGGCCATCGGCATCGTGACCTTCCTGGGCCAGGGCCTGTGGCAGATCACGATCGCCGTGGCCATCACCAACGCGCCCATCTTCGCGCGCCTGCTGCGCGGCGGCCTGCTCTCCGTCCGCGAGTCGGACTACGTCCTGGCGTCGCGCTCCATCGGCGCGTCGAGGACCCGGCTGCTGACCCGGCACATGCTGCCCAACTCCCTGACGCCGATCATCGTGGCCGCCACGCTGGCGCTGGCCACGGCCATCATCGACATCGCCGGCCTCGGCTTCCTGGGCCTCGGCCCGCCAGACCCTCGGACGCCCGAGTGGGGCACGATGCTCGACCGACTCGCGCGAGTTCCTGCGCTCGGCGGCCTACCTCATCTTCTTCCCGGGCCTGGCCATCGTCGTCACGGCGGTCGGCTTCAACCTCCTCGGCGACGGGCTGCGAGAGTCGCTCGACCCGCGGCTCAAGCGGTAACGCTGATGGCCCTGCTCAGCGTCCAGGACCTGGTCGTGCGCTTCCGAACGCACGAGGGCACCATCCACGCCGTCAACGGCGTGACCTTCGAGCTCGACGAGGGCGAGACGCTGGGCATCGTCGGCGAATCCGGCTGCGGCAAGAGCGTCACGAGCCTGGCCATCATGCGCCTGCTGCCGAAGCCGGCCGGCCGCATCGAGGGCGGCACCGTGCGCTTCGACGGCCAGGACCTGCTGGCCTACAGCGAGTCAGAGATGCGCGACTTGCGGGGTCGCGAGGTGGCCATGATCTTCCAGGATCCGATGACCAGCCTCAACCCGGTGCTGACCGTCGAGGAGCAGATGGTCGAGACCATCCAGGCTCACCGCAAGGTCTCCAAGGCCGATGCCCGGACGCGGGCCATCGAGCTGCTCGGCATGGTCGGCATGCCGCAGCCGGAGACGCGCCTCAAGGCCTACCCGCACCAGTTCTCGGGCGGCATGCGGCAGCGCGTGATGATCGCCATGGCGCTTGCTCTCGCACCAAAGCTGCTCATCGCCGACGAGCCGACGACGGCCCTCGACGTGACCATCCAGGCCCAGGTCCTGGAGCTGCTCAAGCGCCTGACGGACGAGACCGGCACGGCCGCCATCCTCATCACCCATGACCTCGGCGTCGTGGCCGGCATGACCCAGCGCATCAACGTCATGTACGCCGGCTTCATCGTCGAGAGCGCCACGACCGCCGAGCTCTTCGCCAACCCCGCCCATCCGTACACGGTCGGCCTGCTCCACTCGGTGCCGCGATTGGACGCCGAGGAGGGTTCGGAGCTGATCCCCATCGAGGGCACGCCGCCCGACCAGCGCCATGCGCCTCTTGGCTGTCCGTTCGCGCCGCGCTGCGCCTGGCGCTTGCCGACCTGCTGGGAGTCGAACCCCCCGCTGGCCCCGGTCCGGGTGGGCGAGGCTGTCGTCCTGACTGGCGACGGCGCGACGCATCGGATCGCCTGCTACAACCCGCCGACCCACGAGGAGGCCGTGGCCGGCCGACCACTGCGGCCGGGCTTCAAGGCGGCGCCACCACCCGGCTCAGTGACCGAGGAACTGGCCGGCGTGCCGGACGAGCTGGCCGAGCCGGGCGAGTGGTTCGTCGAAGGCGGCGACGTCGAGTTCCTGCCGGGCCAGGGCCCGACGACGGCCACCGGCGGCGCGGCCGGCCTGCCGCTCAGCCCTGACGACGAGCGATGACTGCCAGCGTGCTGCCCACTGCCGCGCCGGTGCCCGAAGGCGGCACCGGGCCGCTGGTCCAGGTCGATGACCTGCGGGTCTACTTCCCGATCAAGGAAGGCATCATCCGTGAGCGGCACATCGGGGACGTGCGCGCCGTGGACGACGTCTCGTTCAGCCTCCGGCGCGGCGAGACCCTCGGCCTCGTCGGCGAATCCGGCTGCGGCAAGTCGACGACCGGGCGCGCCATGCTCCGGCTCGTGGAACCCACGGCCGGCACGGTTCGCTTCGACGGCGTCGACGTGACCACGCTCAAGAGCGACGGGCTGCGCCGCGTGCGTCGAAGGATGCAGATGATCTTCCAGGACCCGTACGCCAGCCTCAACCCGCGGATGACCGTCAACGGCATCGTCGGCGAGCCGCTCGAGGTCCACGGCGAGGGCGGCTCGAAGCAGGAGCGGCACGAGCGCGTGCGCGAAGTGCTCGCGACCGTCGGGCTCAACCCTGAGTACGGCATCCGGTATCCGCATGAGTTCTCCGGCGGTCAGCGTCAGCGCATCGGCATCGCCCGGGCCCTGGCGCTGAGCCCCGAGTTCATCGTCGCCGACGAGCCCATCAGCGCGCTCGATGTCTCCATCCAGGCCCAGATCATCAACCTTCTCCAGCGCCTCCAGGACCGACTCGGGCTGACCTACATGTTCATCGCCCACGACCTCTCGGTCGTGCGCCACATCAGCGATCGGATCGCGGTCATGTACCTCGGCCGCATCGTGGAGGTCGCCCTCTCGCGCGAGCTCAACACGAAGCCACTCCACCCGTATACCGTGGCCCTCCTCTCGGCCATCCCCATCCCCGACCCGGCGGTCGAGGCCACACGTCGCCGGATCATCCTCACGGGCGACGTACCCAGCCCGGTCAACCCGCCGTCCGGTTGCCGCTTCCACACCCGCTGCTGGCTGCGCGAGCGCCTCGGCAACCCCGAGCGATGTGCGACGGAGGACCCCGCGCTGCGCGCGATGTCGAGCGGGCACGAGGTCGCATGCCACTTCGCGGAATCGGTCGCCGGTTCGGCGGAGCAGGTCCAGGCGGTCGGCGCCCAGGTGACGGCGAGAGCCGAAGCATCGGGCGCCCGAGCGGTGCCGCCTCCCGCGGGTCCGACGGCGGGGCCATCCGAAGCACCGCCCCAGCCGCCGACCGGTCCGCAGCCGCTCGGCGCCTGACGCCGCCGCTAGACTCGACGGGTGCAGCCGCTCCGCATCGCCCTCGCCCAGGTCGCACCGCAGCTCGGCGCGCTCGAGGCCAACCTCACCAGGCACGCGGCGCTCATCGAGGACGCTCGGACCGCCGGCGCCGGTCTCGTCGTCTTCCCCGAGCTCGGCCTGACCGGCTACCTGCTACAGGACCTCGCATCCGAGGTCGCCATGCGCCTCGACGATCCGCGCCTCGTGGCCCTGGCAGCGGAAACGCGCGGGCTGTCGGCCGTCGTCTCATTCGTCGAGGAATCGGCCGACCATCGGCTCTTCATCGCCGCCGCGCTGCTCGAGGACGGTGAGCTTCGCCACCTTCATCGCAAGGTCTTCCTGCCGACCTACGGCCTCTTCGATGAGCGACGATTCTTCGCCGCCGGGGCCATCTTCCGTGCCGTGCCCAGCCGCATCGGGGTCGGGCTCGGGCTATCCGTCTGCGAGGACTTCTGGCACCTGCCGGCGCCTCACCTCTTGACCCTCGATGGCGCCCAGATCCTGATCAACGTCTCGTCCTCGCCCGGGCGCGATGTGGCCGCGGTGCACGAGGTCGGGCTCGGGACCGCCGAGTCGTGGTGGACCCTGATGCGGGCATACGCGCAGCTGACCACGAGCCTGGTGATCTTCGTCAATCGTGTCGGGGTCGACGAGTCGATCAGCTTCTGGGGCGGCTCCCAGGTCGTCGGGCCGGGCGGCGACGTGCGCTTCCAGGCGCCGCTCTACGACGAAGGCCTCTTCCTCGTCGACGTCGACCTGGCCGACATCCGCCGGGAGCGGATCGCCCTGCCGCTGCTGCGCGACGAGCGTCCTGAGATCGTGGCGCGGCAGCTCGATCGCATCCTCCGCGAGCGAGCGGGCGAGGCGGTCGACCTGACGGCTGAGGCCGGCGCCGAAGCCGGCCTGGACATCGCCGCGACGGCCGCGCCCGATGGTCAGTCGGCCGCGGCGTCGGAGCCTGGCCGATGAGCGAGTCGCCGCTCTACGAGCTGCCCGAGGACCTGCGCATCGATACGGCGGTAGCACGCCGCATCATCGCCGAGTTCATCAGAGGCCAGTTGCGCCAGGCAGGCTTCGAGCGCGTCGTGCTGGGCCTCTCGGGTGGCATCGACTCCGCGCTCGTCGCCTATCTCGTCGCCGAGGCCATCGGGGCCGAGCGCCTGCTTGCCGTGCTGATGCCCTACGCCACGTCGTCGCCGGCCTCGCGACTCGACGCCGAAGTGGTCGTCGCGGACCTCGGCTGCGCCAGCCGGCTGGTCGAGATCACGCCCATGGTCGACGGCTACTTCGGAGCACGCGGTGGCGAGGCGGTCAACGTCGGCGCGCTGGGACCCGAGGGCCTCGACGCGAGCGGCCTGCGGCGCGGCAACTTCGCGGCTCGCATGCGCATGGCCACGCTCTACGACCTGTCCGTGGTCTGGGGTGGCCTCGTCGCCGGGACCGGCAACAAGACCGAGGCGCTCATCGGCTACACGACCGTCTTCGGCGACAACGCCTGTGCCTTCAACCCCATCGGCGACCTCTACAAGAGCCAGGTCCGCCAGCTCGCGGAAGCCTGTGGCGTGTCGGACGCCATCATCGCCAAGGCGCCCTCCGCCGACCTCTGGCCCGGCCAGACCGACGAGAGCGAGGTCGGCTTCACCTACGCACACGTGGACCGGCTCCTCTACTGGATGATCGACAAACGGCGCTCCGACGAGGAGCTCGAGCAGATGGGCTTCGAGCCCGCCTTCATCGAGCGCGTCGGCCGCATGGTCGCGGGCGCCGAATACAAACGGCAGGTGCCACCCATCGCCAAGCTCGGCACCCGCACGACCGGCGTCGATTACCTCTACCCGCGGCGCCGGCCGGGATCCGCCCGTCGCCAGTCATGAGCGCGGCGCGGGAGGGCGCACCTGAGGGGCCCGAAGGGCTGGCAGGTCCGGAGGAGCGGGAGCGGCCGGCGGGTCCGGCAGGCGAGCCCGAGTCGGGCCCGTTGGCGTCTCATGCCTCGGGCGGAGCCGCGGGCGTGCTCTATGTCGTGGCCACGCCGATCGGCAACCTCGGTGATATCACGCTCCGCGCCCTCGAAGTGCTGCGTGCCGTGCCCCTGGTGGCAGCGGAGGACACGCGCCTGACTCGGCGGCTGTGGTCCCGCCACGGCCTCGGCACGCGGCTGGTGAGCTACCACGCCCGGAACGCGGCGCTCCGCGCGCCGGAGCTGCTCGCACACCTCCGCGGAGGCGCCGACCTGGCCCTCGTGACCGACGCGGGGACGCCGCTCATCAGCGATCCGGGCGAGGGCCTCGTCCGCGACTGGGCGGATGAGGGCGGCCGCGTGGTACCGATCCCCGGCCCATCCGCGGTCCTGGCAGCGCTGGTCGCCTCCGGCCTGCCGGCCGCACGATGGGGCTTCGAGGGCTTCCTGCCGCGAAGCGGCGCCGAGCGCCGTGCCCGGTTGGCGCGCCTCGCTGCCGACGGGCGGACGACCGTCCTCTTCGAGGCGCCCTCGCGGACCGCCGCGACCTTGCGGGACCTGGCCGCGGCATGCGGCCCCGACCGCGCAGCGGCCCTCTGCCGCGAGCTGACCAAGCTCCACGAGGAGGTCCGGCGCGGCTCGCTGTCCGCGTTGGCGGACGAGGCGCTTCGCCGGCCGCCGCGAGGCGAGGTGACCCTCGTCGTGGCCGGCCGCCCCGAGTCGGCACCTGGCGGATCGGAGCCACCCGGTACCGAAGACCTGGCCGCGGCGCGTCGACGGGTGGCCGCCCTGGTCGACGGCGGGCTCAGTCGGGCGGCGGCCGCCAAGCAGGTCGCCGCCGAGACCGGCCTGCCCCGTCGCGACCTCTACGACGCGCCCTGAGGCCCGCTACCATCGCGCCGTGAACGTGCCGATCCTGCGCGAGATGACCCCGCTCGGGCGCGCTGTATTGCTCGTCACGCTGGCCGTCAGCCTCGCCGCCGTCGCCATGGAGTGGCTGCTCCACATCGAAGGCACGCCGATCTTCATCGTCAGCGCCCTGGGCATCCTGGGCCTGGCCTATGTCGTGGGCGCAGCCACCGAGCGCCTGGGCGCCCTGACCGGGCCGCAGATGGGCGGCATCCTCAACGCCACATTCGGCAACATCGCCGAGCTGATCATCGCCTTCTTCGCGCTCACGGCGGGGCAGCTGGAGGTCGTCAAGGCCTCGCTCACGGGCTCGATCATCGGCAACCTGCTGCTCGTGCTCGGCGCCAGCCTCTTCATCGGCGGCCTGCGCAACGGCAGCCAGCGCTTCAGCGTGCGCACCGCGATGCTCGATGCCACGCTCCTGGTGCTGGCCGTCATCGGCCTCTTCGTGCCCGCCGTCTTCGCGCTCACGTCCGGGGCGGAGCCCCGCCAGCGGGAGAGCGTGGCGGTGGCGGCCATCCTGCTGCTGCTCTATGTCCTCAACCTCGTCTACCGCTTCCGCCACCCCCAGGACGTGCTGGGCAGCGAGCCGGAGGGCCACACCGGTGGGCCTGCCTGGTCTGTGCGCACAGCCATCGGCGTGCTGTCGGCAGCGGCCGTCCTGCTGGCGGTCCTGTCGGAACAGCTGGTGGGTGCCATCGACCCCTTCATCGCCAGCTTCGACCTGACGCCCTTCTTCGTCGGCGTCATCCTCATCCCGACCATCGGCAACCTGGCCGAGCACCTCGTGGCCGTACAGCTGGCGATGAAGGACCGGGTCGACTTCTCGATGGCCGTCTCGATCGGCTCGAGCCTCCAGGTCGCCCTCTTCGTGGCGCCCGTGCTCGTCTTCCTGGGGCTGATCGTCGGCCAGCCCATGGACCTCGTGTTCACGCCGCTCGAGGTCGCCTCGGTCGCGGTCGCCGTGGGCATCACCGCGCTCATCGCCTTCGACGGCGAGTCGAACTGGCTGGAGGGTGCGCTGCTGCTCGGCGTCTACGCGATCCTGGCCGTGAGCTTCTTCTTCCTCGGTTCCTGACCGGCCGGCGAAGAGCCGCGGGTGAGCCGACGAGAACCGTGGGATAAGGCCTTCCGGCTAGCCTGACCCCGTCGTCCCGCTGGGACGTCACCCCGCCGGTCCGATCCGCCGTCCCGCCGTCACGTGGGGCGCCGCGCCAAGCGCGGGCCCAGGAGGTCGTCGAACCATGAACCGTGTGCTGCTCACAGGTCGCCTCACGCGCGACCCCGAACTGCGGACCCTTTCGACCGGAAAGACGGTCACGCAGTTCTCGTTGGCAACGAACGACTATCGGGGCGGGAAGGAGCTCTCCGAGTTCCACAGCATCGTGACCTGGGACCGACTGGCCGAGATCTGCGGCCAGTACCTGGGCAAGGGTCAGCTGATCGCCCTCGAGGGCCGCCTGCAGACCCGCCAGTGGGAGGACGACAAGAAGCTCCGCCACTGGAAGACCGAGATCGTGGCCTCGTCGGTCGAGATGCTCTCCGGTCGACGCAAGAAGGACTACGCCGCCGAGTCGGCGGCCGAAGCGATCGTCAGCCAGGCCGAGGCGATGGGCATCGAACCGGCCGATGACGGCGATGCCGAGGAGCTCGAGGTCGAAGTCGCCACCGCGGCCTGACGGTCGGGATCGCGCTATCTCCCAGCGGCGGGCGTGGTCCCTCCCACGTCCGCCGCTTCCGCACCCGCGCCTCGCCGACCACCTCGATCGACTGGACGGTCCACTCGCCTGAAACGCGCCGTTGCTACCATCGCGGAATGGATGTTGACCTGTTCGCAGGCATCCCAGTCACTGACTACCCCGCGGCGCTGGTCTGGTACGAACGGCTGCTCGGCAGTCCACCAACGTTCCTCGCGACCGACACTGAGGCCGTCTGGGAACTCGCAAAGCACCGGTGGGTGTTCATCGAGCAGCGACCCGATCGAGCCGGTCACTCCATGCTCACCATCATCGTCGATGACCTCGACGCATTCGTTGCGCAGATAGCCGAACGGGGACTCGAGCCCTCGAACTGGGAGCCCAACCTGCCAGACGGCATGCGCAAGGCCGTCTACCACGACCCCGACGGGAACGAGTTTGGGATCGGCGGAGCTCCGGCCTGACCAGCCCCGCGGGGTCGCGTCGTGCACGGCGTCCCAGGCGCTTGGAGCTGGTCGGCAGTCATCGACCGCGCGATAGAGTGCGGGGGCGAGGAGCCCGTAACGTCCACCGGTCGACGAGCGTCATCAACGAAACAGGAGGGCGTCGATGGCGATGCTGGTAGAAGAACCTCGGGTGCCAGTGTGGCGGTCGCGGGCGTTCGTGCAGCCTCTCCTCATGACGGTGGGCGGCGTCGTGGCGACCATCGCCGTTCCGTTCGTGATCGGTTCGGTGATGCGGCTGCTGGACCCGTGCCCCGACTGCACGATCGGCTATGGCATCGTCGGCGCCATCATCGAGGGCCTTCTCATCCTCGCTCTTGGCGTGCTCATCACGGGGTTCGTCGTCGGTTGGTCGAGCCCTGACCCCAGGCTCGCCCGTCGCGCCATCCTCGTCGCGGTGGTGATCCTATCGCTGATGGTCGTCGTCCTCGTGATGGCCAATGATGCGGGGCATGGAGCCCTCGACTCCGATCAGATCAGAGACGATCTCATCTCGCTTCCGGTCGTCGCGATCGGTCTCCTGATCCCGATCGCGGTCGGGTACGCCATCGGACGCCTCGTCAAGGGCACGCGCAAGCGGGACGGTTGACTCGACTGCCAACATCCGCGTCGCGTCGTCGGCGGCCCCCCGGTGCCCTTCCCCGCCGGGGTTTCTCTGTGTCTGACGGACGGCCACGGTATGCTCGAGCACGTGGGACGTTCCGGCGCTGCCATCCAGAAGAAGAGCTTTGACGCACCGGATGACGTGCGCCGATTTCCCAAGGGGATCGTCAACCTGGTGCACGTAGGCTCCGTGACGATGGGTCGCGGCATCCTCGAGCCAGGCTTTCGCTGGTCGACGTCCTTGAAGCCGATCCAGGGCACGCCCTCGTGCCAGATCCACCATCTTCAGTTGATGTTGCAGGGTCGCTTCCACGTCGAGATGGACGACGGCGAGAGCGCCGAGTTCGGACCAGGCGACGTCATGAACGTCCCACCCGGGCACGACGTTTGGGTCGTTGGGGATGAGCCGGTGGTCGTCGTAGACGTGTTGGGCAATATCGGCGCGCTCGGCGTGCCGGGCGAGCACGAGCGCCTCGTGACGACCCTCCTCATGTCCGACATCGTCGACTCGACCCTCACCGCGACGAGGCTCGGGGACGCTGCCTGGAAGCAGGTGCTCGCCGAACACAACCGCCTCATCCGCGCGCAGTTCGATCGCTTCCGAGGCAGGGAGGTGAACACCACGGGGGATGGCTTCCTGGCGACATTTGGAAGTGCCGCCGGCGCCATCCGATCCGCCGTCGCGATGCGCGACGCGGTACGGGGCCTGGGGATCGAGCTTCGCATCGGCGTTCACACTGGCGAGGTGGAGGTGCTGCCGAACGACATCGGAGGCGTCGCCGTCCATGCGGCCTCGCGGATCATGGCCTTGGGGCGCGCATCCGAGATCATCGTGTCGTCGGTCACGCGCGGCCTGGTGGAGGGCAGCGACCTCCGCTTCGAGGAGCGCGGGCGTCACAAGGTCAAGGGCTTGGAGCGGCCGATCGAGGTGTTCTTGCTCGCGATCTGACGTATCCGCTGTACCCCACCTACTTGACGTCGGACCGGCAACCTGCGCGTGTGCGACCGTCCCGGCTGGCTAGACTGACCGCCATGACGATCGAAGATCCGCGCCCGAGGCTTGTCGCCCAGCTCAAGACGGACCAACAGGAATGGCGGGACCTGGTCGCCGACGTCGGTGACCGCGTGGCCGAACCCGGCCCGATGGGCGAGTGGACCTTCCGGGATCTGGCCGCCCACCTCATGGGCTGGCGCGAACGGACGCTGGGCCGCCTCGAGGCCGCCGCCGACGGTCGCCCGGACCCGCCCGATCCCTGGCCGCCCGGGCTGGACGACGACGACGCGATCAACGACTGGTTCCAGGCCCAGGCCGCCGGCCGCCCGGCCGCCGAGGTCCTGGCCGACATCGACGCGTCCCACGACCGGCTCGCCGCGGCGCTGAGCCGGCTCCCGGTCGAGGTCCTGACGGATCCGAACGGCCTGCCCTGGCTGGATGGCGTCGCGGCCGCCGAGATCGACTGGGTGAGCCACTTCCACGAGGAGCACGAGCCGTCCGTCCGCGCCTGGTTGGCGGGGCGCGGCTGACGCACCGGCTGTGGCGGGCACGCTGAGGGACTCGCGTCCCGGCTAGACTGCGCCATGTCTATCGCCTCGTTCCGTTTGAGCAGACCGCCCGACATGCGCTTTGAGACGTCGATAGATATAGATGCTCCTCAGCAGCGCGTCTGGGACGTGCTCAGCGCCCTCGAGGCCTGGCCGCAACGCATCGAGACCGTCGACACCGTCGAGCTCCTGACGCCGGCGCCGATCACCAAAGGCAGCCGCGTGCGGCTCAAGCAGCCGAAGCTACCCGAGGGCACCTGGGACGTCACGGTCTGGGATGCGCCGTCCTACTTCGAGTGGACGCAGAAGTCGGGCGGCACCACCAGCGTCGCCGGCCACCGCGTCGAAGCGCTGGGAGAGGGCAGGGCACGTCTCACGCTGACGCTCGACATGCGCGGCTTCCTCATCCCGATCATGGCCCTGTTCTACAAGGAGCTAACCAACCGCTACATGAACCTCGAAGCCGAGGGCATGAAGAAGGCAGCCGAATCGGCCTAAGCACGGTGGTATATCTTCATTGACGCGCGAGTGACTGCACCCCGGCAGACCGGCTCTGGCGTTGCGCACTGACACGGAGACCCACACGATGAGCTATGCCGTGACCAACCCCGCCACGGGCGAGACGGTCAAGACCTACGACACCATCACCGACGCCGAGCTCGAGGCCGCGATCGCCGCAGCCGACGAGGCGCACCGCACCTGGTCGAAGTCGACGACGGTCGATGAGCGCGCGGCCCTCATCCGCCGCGTCAGCGAACTGCACACCGAGCGCCGCCAGGAGCTGGCGGAGCTCATCGTGCGCGAGATGGGCAAGCCGATCGAGCAGGCGCTCGGCGAGGCCGACTTCGCCGCGGCGATCTACGGGTACTACGCCGACCACTCGGCGGACTTCCTGAAGGACGAGCCGATCCAGCTCCTCGCGGGCGATGGCTCGGCGGTCATCCGCCGCTCGTCGCTCGGGGTGCTGCTCGGCGTCATGCCGTGGAACTTCCCGTACTACCAGGTCGCCCGCTTCGCCGGCCCGAACCTCATCATCGGCAACACGATCCTGCTCAAGCACGCCGAGCAGTGCCCCGAGTCCGCCGCGGCGATGCAGCAGATCTTCCTCGACGCGGGCTTCCCGGCCGGCGCCTACGTGAACATCTACGCCTCGCACGACCAGATCGAGCAGGTCATCGCGGACCCGCGCGTCCAGGGCGTCTCGCTCACCGGCTCCGAGCGCGCCGGCGCCGCGGTCGCCGAGATCGCCGGCCGCCATCTGAAGAAGGTCGTGCTCGAGCTCGGCGGCTCGGACCCCTTCATCCTGCTCTCGACCGACGACCTCGACGCCACCGTGCAGAACGCGGTCGACGCCCGCCTCGACAACAGCGGCCAGTCCTGCAACGCGGCCAAGCGCTTCATCGTCGCCGACGAGCTGTACGAGCCCTTCCTCGAGAAGTTCAGCGCGAAGATCGCCGAGATCGAGGCGACCGACCCGACGTCGGCCGACTCGGCGCTCGGCCCGCTCTCCTCGCTGAAGGCCGCCGAGGGCGTCGACGCGCAGGTCAAGCGCGCGATCGAGCACGGCGCGACGCTCGTGCACGGCGGCAGCCGCGACGGCGCGTTCTTCCAGACGACCGTGCTGACGGATGTCACTCCCGAGAACCCCGCCTCCAAGGAGGAGTTCTTCGGCCCGGTCGCGCAGGTGTACCGCGCGAAGGACGAGGCCGACGCCGTGCGCATCGCGAACGACACCCCGTTCGGCCTGGGCTCGTACGTCTACACCACCGACCAGGAGCAGGCGCTCCGCGTCGCCGACGGCATCGAGGCCGGCATGGTGTTCGTGAACGTCGTGCTCGCCGACGGCGCCGAGCTGCCGTTCGGTGGCATCAAGCGCTCGGGCTCGGGCCGCGAGCTCGGCCGCTTCGGCGCCGACGAGTTCGTGAACAAGAAGATGATCCGCATCGGCTGATGGCGTAGGGTTCCGACATGCCTGAACAACCGACCCTGCTGGTCGTCGATGTGCAGAAAGCATTCGATGACCCGGCATGGGGAAAGCGGAACAACCCCGGCGCGGAAGGGAACGTCGCGCGGCTGCTCGCAGCCTGGCGGGCCGCGGACGCGCCGATCATCCATGTTCGGCATCGCGAGCCGACCCGACCCCGAGTGGCACTTCTTCCACGAGGGTGACCCCGGGTTCGAGTTCAAGCCGGAAGCGATGCCGCTGGCGGATGAGCCGGTCTTGACCAAGGAAGTCAACTCCGCCTTCATCGGAACCGATCTGGAAGAGCGGCTTCGCGCAGCGGACGCCACCACGGTCGTGATCGCAGCGATAGCAACGGACCACTGTGGGTCAACCACGGCGAGGATGTCGGGCAACCTCGGGTTCGAGACGTGGTACGTCGGCGATGCGTGTGCGACCTTCGATCGCGTAGGACCGGACGGCGAGGTCTTCCCCGCCGACCTGATCCACCGCACGAGTCTCGCGAGCCTCCACGGCGAATTCGCCGATGTCGTATCGACCGACGAGGCGATCGCAAGACTGGGTTAGGCCTCGGTCAGGTGCCCCGCCTCGTACAGTCGCCGCACGCGGCCCGACCTTGCATGAACAGACCTGCGCCTGCTCACCGCTTGTCTCTCGGACGACCCCTCACCTAGGGTCTGGGAGTGGTCCTCCGCGTGCCGAACCCGCCGCTCAGCGATGGCGTCGTGACCTTGAGACCGCCGGCACGAGCGCGACCTGACGGCGATCGATCTTGGGCTTCACGACTCGGACGTCGTCCGCTGGTTCGGGCAGCCTGGCGCCTCGAGCGGCAGACGTCCTCGAGCTGAACCGCAGGCGCTGGGCCGAAGGGTCCCCGACGTTCGCGATCTGTGAGATGGACCTGCGATGTGTCGGCCACGTGTGGATGAACCTCGCAGCCGAGGACACGACCATCGGGTTCATCGGATACTGGTTGCTGCCCGTGGCACGAGGACGAGGGCTCGCGACGAGGGCGGTCCGACTGATCTCGGACTGGGCGGTCCACGACATCGGGATGAGCCGCCTCCGCCTTGTCACCGAACCCGACAACCAACGATCGCAGCGGGTCGCAGAGCGGAACGGCTATCAACGCATCGCGATCCTCGCCGGACACGGTGAGGTCGACGGCCGCGCGGTCGATCACGTGCTCTATGAACTGGACGGGCGCGCCTTCGCCAGCGGCGACCGACCCCCGGGCGCCTGACCTCGAGCGGCTAGCGAGTCCCGCGCGGATCTGCCGTCCGCCGATCGTTCGTCAGATGGGATCAACCTGAGGATAGACTGCAGGTGTGGCATGGAGGGGGACTGCACTGGCGGCGATCGCGCTCGCAGCGCTGCTCCTATCCGGCTGTCGAGCGCTCGTACCGCACGCGGGCTATCCCGTCGGCTTCGAGAGAGCGTTGGGCGGTGCCGAGTTCCTGCCACTGGCAGTGCCGACGGGCATGATCAGCGCCGACGCGGCGGTGGCCACCGCGCGCATCCATGCATCGGATGGTCGCGTGGCCCCATCCCCTCCATTCTTCGGGATCGTCCGCTGCGCACCGGAGAGGGCGTGCGGCTTCCTCGGCACGGCCGGCGGCGAACCCATCCCCATCTGGGTCGTCGACTGGCCGGGCGACGCGCTCGTCCTCGTCGACGCGAGGGAGGGCCTGGCCATCCCGCCCCAGTTCTACCCCCATCCGGAGCGCCGCGACCGGGGCCGGTAGGTGCGTGGTATCCACTCACGGCTCCCGGTGCCGACCTGTCGGCAGCTCGCGCTGATCGAAGGCAAAGAGAAAGCATGCCGGAGCGCTCGGGCCGTCCCGCCCGAGGCGCGGCCCGATGGAGAGCTCAGTCCTCAGCTCACCGCTTTCTTCACGAGCGCGGCGATCTTCGCTGCGTCGGCGTCCGTCAGCTTCGTCAGCGCCCACGAGGTCGGCCACATGGAGCCGTCATCGACCTTCGCGTTCTCTTCGAAGCCGAACGTCGCGTACCGTGACTTGAACTTGTCGGCGGCTTTGAAGAAGCAGATGAGCTTGCCGTCCTTGGCATAGGCGGGCATCCCGTACCACGTCTTCGGCGCCAGCTCCGGCGCGGTGGCCGTGATGAGGGCGTGGAGCCGCTCGGCCATGATGCGATCCGGTTCCGGCATCTCGGCGATCTTCGCGAGCACGTCGGCTTCCCCGGCGGCCCTGTCCTCACCTCGGCGGGCGGCCGCCTTCATCTCCTTGGCGTGCGCCTTCATCGCGCCTTTTTCCTCGTCCGACCAGATCTCGGTCGCGGTGGTGCCCTTGGCGGACGTCTGTGTGTCTTTCATGTCGGTCTCTCCTCTCGAGCCTTGATGGGGACGACCCTCATGCTAGGGAGCCACCGCCCGGGCCGCTTCTCCGAAACTGCTCAGTCTGTCGTGGACCACCTGGCCGAGATCTGCAGCCAGTACCTCGGCAAGGGGGTCAGCTGAGCGCCCTCAGGGCCGCCTGGAAGACAGGATCAGTGCGCCTTCCCACTTCGACATCGGCGGAGTCTACGCCCCGCTCCGCCAGCGCGGCTCAGCCGGCGGCAGATCCGTGGCTGCCAGGCGGGCGACGACCCGACGGGCGCGAGCCGCCCACGTCGTGGGCGCCCCGGATGTGCTCGCCGTCATAGTCGAAACCGCGCACGCCGCGGGCGAAGAGGTCGCAGAAGAGTTCCACGAGGGCAGGGTCGAACTGCAGCCCTGCGTGTCGACGGAGCTCGTTGACCGAGGCGACATGGCCGATGGCGGCCTTGTAGGGTCGGTCGTGCATCATCGCGTCGTAGGCGTCGGCGACGGCCACGATCCGGGCGCCAAGCGGGATGTCCTGGCCCCGCAGCCCGTACGGGTAGCCGCTGCCTCCGAACCGCTCGTGGTGATGCAGGATGATGGGCACCGCATCGCGCAGGGAGCCAGCCTGCTCGAGGATGAGCTGGCCGATGCGCGGGTGCTGGATGACGCTCTGCCACTCGGCGCCGGTGAGCGGCGCCGGCTTGTCCAGGATCGCCTCCGGGATGGCCACCTTGCCGACGTCATGCAGGAGGCTGGCGACGCGGATGCGGTCGATCTCGGCCTGGGGCAGGGCCAGGTGACCGGCCATCGTGGTCGCGATGACCGCGATCAGCTCCGACGGCTTGCCGCGGTAGTGGGGCAGCGGCTCGATGACCGATTGGAGCATCTGCTCGGCCGCCGTCCGGGCGGCACGCCCGATCTCGAGCGCGCTGGCGCGGCCCTCGGCGCTGATCGGCGCGCGCGGCACGCGAGACTCCTCGTTCGGCTCCGCGAAGACGAAGACCTGGTTGCGACCGAGGCCCTTGGCGCTGAGCATCGCCGTATCGGCGTGGCGGACGAGATCCTCGACCCGCATCAGCTGCCCGATGCCGCCGGCCACGCCGGCCGAGATGGTCACGGAGACCGGCTCCGCCTGTTCGATGTCGATCGGCTCGCGCATCACCAGCATGCGCAGCTTTTCGGCCAGGGCGGCCGCCTCGTCCACGTCCGTCTCGGGCAGCACGAGCACGAACTCTTCGCCGCCCCAGCGCCCGATGTGGTCGATCGATCGGATGTTCGTGCGCAGCAGGTTCGCGACGCGCCGCAGGACGATGTCGCCCGCGTGATGCTCCCAGGTGTCGTTGATGGCCTTGAAGTGGTCGATGTCGAGGAAGGCGACCGAGAGGGGACGCCCGAATCGGTTGGCGCGCGCGACCTCCTCCGTCAGCGCGTCCTGGATCGTGGCGCGGTTCGGGATGCGCGTCAGGGTGTCGGTCGTGGCCGCGTCATGGATGGCGGCCAGCTGATCGGCGATGGCGTTGATGGAGCGGTCGAGTCGGGCGACGCCTGGATCGTGGCTCACAGGCACGCGGATCTCGAGGTCGCCCTTGGCGATCCGATCGGCCGCGCGCGCGAGCCGGTCGATGCGCGTCCCGAGGATGAGCGATACGAGCAGGCAGGTGACGCCGATGCCGGCCATGACCGAGAGCAGCTCGACGAGCAGGGCGGCGCTATCGGGCGTAACGGCCGTGCTCGGGACGACCCGGGGCAGGACCAGGAACCGGACGGCGACGGCGACCGGCGCAAGGAGTCCGAGGATGCGCAGGAGCCGAAGCACGCCACCTCCGTCGACCGGTCATGTCCGCCGCCTCGGGCACGCGCAGGCGCGCCGGGATAGCGTGAGGGCGCGGGCGCGCCCTCGTAGGCCAGCCTAGGGAGCGCACCGGGCGCCGAGGCTCGGACAGATGTACCGCGACGCGCGGACGATGGTCCGGTCGCGGCCGACTGCTACAATCCATGCCTACCAACCCCGCGGGTCCGAAGCCCGCATCCCGACAGGGGAGGAGCCGTTGCTCGAGGAAGGGGCTGCGTCGGTCCCGTGAGGCTGGCACGCACCTTCGCCGACGGGTCTCGCCGGAGCGTGGCGAGGCGGCAGCGGGGGGAGTCTATCCGGGTCCTGGTCGTCGCCGGCCGGGGCTTCTTCATGTCCGGCCGTGCGGCGGCCGAGCCGTGTCGGCAGGTCGGCTGATGCCCGCCACCGTGGTCGTCGGGCTCCAGTGGGGCGATGAGGGCAAGGGCAAGGCGACGGATCTGCTGGCCGAGACCGTCAGCCACGTCGTGCGCTACCAGGGCGGTGACAACGCCGGCCACACGATCGTCATCGGTGACCAGGTCTTCAAGCTCCACCTGGTGCCGAGCGGCGTGCTCTACCCGCACATCGTGCCCGTCATCGGCAACGGCGTCGTCGTCAACCCCCAGACGCTGCTCGACGAGATGGCCATGCTGGCCGGGCGTGGCGTCGCCATCGAGCGCATCCGGGTCAGCGCGGCCGCGCACGTGATCATGCCCTACCACGTGGCGTTCGACCGGGCGTTGGAGGCCGGCCGCCCGGGCGGCGGCATCGGCACCACGCATCGCGGCATCGGCCCTGCCTACGCCGATCGGGCCGCCCGGACCGGCATCCGGATGGGCGACCTGATCGACCCCGCGGTGCTGCGGCCTGCACTCGAGCGCGCGGTGGCCCAGAAGCAGGCGCTCCTGGCTGCCTTGCCGGGCACAGAGCCGATCGACCTCGAGCCGCTCTACGAGCGTGCTCTGGGCTGGGGCGATGCCCTGCGTCACCGGATCGTGGACACGACGGCGCTCGTCCAGGCTGCGCTGGCCGACGGCGGGCACGTCCTGCTCGAGGGCGCCCAGGGCGCGCTGCTCGACCTCGACCACGGGACCTACCCCTTCGTGACGAGCTCGAACCCCGTCGCCGGTGGCGCATGCACGGGCGGCGGCGTCGGGCCGCTCCAGATCGACGAGGTCATCGGGGTCATGAAGGCCTACACCACGCGTGTCGGCGCCGGCCCCTTCCCGACCGAGCTCGAGGACCCCATCGGCCGCCACCTCCTCGAGAAGGGTCGCGAATTCGGCACCACGACCGGCCGGCAGCGCCGATGCGGCTGGTTCGACGCGGTCCCGCTGCGCTCGGTCGTGGCCGTCAACAGCGTGAGCAGCATCATGCTCAACAAGCTCGACATCCTGTCCGGCCTCGCGGAGGTCCGCATCGGCGTCGGCTATCGGCTCGACGGGGTGGTCGTCGACCGCTGGCCGTTGAGCATCGCCGAGCTCGAACGCGCCGAGCCCGTCTACGAGACCTTCCCCGGCTGGGATCACGACCTGGCGGGCATCCGCCGCATGGATGAGCTGCCCGTCGAGGCGCGCGCCTTCGTCGACGCCCTCGAGGCTCGTGCGGGCGTGCCGATCAGCTTCGTGAGCGTCGGCGCCGAGCGCACGCAGACGATCGTTCGCGGGCCACGCCCAGGGCGATCGCGGCCGGTCGTCGTGAGCGCCGTGGCATGACTCGTCGTGATCATGCCGGCGTGGCCGTGCCCGGCACCATCCTGATCGTCGGCGGGGGAGGGCGCGAGCACGCGCTCGCCTGGCGTCTGGCACGGGATCCGGGCGTCGCGCACGTCGTCGTTGCGCCGGGCAACCCGGGCATGGCCCCCGACGCCCTGCTCGCGCCCGACGTCCTGGCCAGCGACTCGCTGGCGGTCATCACGTTGGCCCTGGCGATCGAGGCCGACCTCGTCGTCATCGGGCCGGAGGCGCCGCTCGTGGCCGGCCTCGCCGATCGACTCCGTGCCGCCGGCGTGGCGGTCTTCGGGCCGAGCGCCGCGGCGGCACGGATCGAGGCCAGCAAGGCGCTTCTGTCGCGAGGTAGCCTTCGCGGCCGGCGTCCAGATGGCCGATGGCGCGGCATTCAACGATGCCATCGCCGCGGTGCTCTACGCGGAGGGGCTCGACGGCCCGGTCGTCGTCAAGGCCGACGGCCTGGCGGCCGGCAAAGGCGTCGTCGTTTGCGGCACGCTCGACGAAGCGCGCCGGGCGATCCTGGCCGTGCTCCTCGAACGGGCCTTCGGCGCGGCCGGCAATCGCGTCGTGGTCGAGCGCGCGCTCCAGGGCCAGGAGGCGAGCGTCATCGCCATCTGCGACGCCACGACCGCGCTGGCGCTGCCCGCCGCCCGCGACCACAAGCGCATCGGCGAGGGCGATGTAGGGCCCAACACGGGTGGCATGGGTGCGATCTCGCCGCCGGCCGACCTCCCTGACTCGGCCATGGCGGCCTTCGTGCGGACGGTCCACCGGCCGGTCCTGGCCGAGCTGGCCGAGCGCGGCAGTCCATTCCGAGGCGCCCTCTTTGCGGGCCTCATGCTGACGGCCAGGGGTCCGCGCCTGCTCGAGTTCAACGCACGCTTCGGCGATCCCGAGACGCAGGCCATCATCCCGCGCCTGAGCGTGCCGCTGGCGCCCCTCCTGCTCGCGGCGGCGGAGGACCGCCTGGCCGAAGTGGCCGCTGCTCTCGGGATCGTGGATGGCTGCGTGCCGACCGTGGAGCGGGCGACGGCCGCTGTCGTGCTGGCGGCTCCCGGCTATCCCGAGTCGCCCGTCACCGGTGCCCCCATCGAGGGCCTCGACGCCCGCGCCCTTCAGTCACCGGACGTGCTCGTCTTCCATGCCGGCGTTGCCGACGGCGGTGCCGGCCGCCTGGTCACGGCAGGCGGACGGGTGATGGCGATCGTCGGCATCGGGGCCGGATGTGCCCGGTGCGGCGGTCGTGGCCCGGGCGGCCGCCGCCGAGGTCGCCTTCCCCGGCATCCAGTGGCGCCGGGACATCGGCGGTGCCCCGGCCGCGGCAGGGGCCGCGCTCGACGCCTCGGACGAGGCCCGCCTGGTGCAGGCGGGCGCCGCGCCGGTGGGGACGGCCCATTGATCCCCCGCTACACGCTCGCCGAGATGGCAGATATCTGGTCAGACGAGGCGCGCTTCGAGGCCATGCTGCGCGTGGAGCTGGCGGTCGCCCGGGCGCAGGCGCGACGTGACCAGGTCCCGCCCGAGGCCTTGGCCGTCATCGAGCGCCGGGCGCGCGTGGACGTCGGCCGCATCGCCGAGCTCGAACGGACGACCGACCACGACGTCATCGCCTTCGTCAGCCAGGTCGCCGAGTCCGTCGGGCCGGAGGGCCGGTACCTGCACCTCGGGCTGACCAGCTCCGACGTCGTGGATACGGGGATGGCGCTCCAGGTCCGAGCCGCTGCAGCGCGGTTGCTCGAGGACCTCGACGCGGCCGTCGCGGCCGTCATCCGCCAGGCCCGGCGGCATGCCGCGACCATCCAGATGGGCCGAACGCACTCGGTGCATGCGGAGCCCATGACCTTCGGGCTCAAGCTGGCGGGCTGGGCCTGGGAGCTCGAGCGGGATCGCCAGCGGCTCCGGACGGCCGCCGAGCACATGCGCGTTGGCAAGGTCTCCGGTCCGGTCGGGACCTACTCGCATCTCGACCCCGACCTCGAGGCGGAGGTCCTCGATGAGCTCGGGCTGGCCGCCGATCCCGCCAGCACCCAAGTCGTCTCCCGCGACCGACACGCCGCCTTCCTGGCCACGCTGGCCGTCATCGGCGGCTCCATCGAGCGCTTCACGACGGAGATCCGCAACCTCCAACACACCGAGATCGCAGAGGTCATGGAGCCCTTCAAGGCGGGCCAGAAGGGCAGCTCGGCGATGCCCCACAAGCGCAATCCGATCCTCTCCGAGCGACTCACGGGCCTGGCTCGCCTGCTGCGCGGCTACGCGCTGGCGGGCCTCGAGGACCAGGCCCTCTGGCACGAGCGGGACATCAGCCACTCCTCGGTCGAGCGGGTCGCGCTGCCCGACGCGACGACGCTCCTCGATTACATGCTCGTCCGTTTCACAGGTCTCATCGACGGGCTCGTGGTACACGCCGACCGGATGGCCGAGAACGTCGAGCGTGGCCTCGGCCTCCACGCCTCGGGTCAGGTCCTGGTAGCACTCGTCGAGCAGGGTGGGCTCTCGCGCGAGGCCGCCTACGAGGTGGTCCAGCGCGATGCCCTGGCTGCCGCCGACACGCGGCGTCCGCTCAGGGAGCTGCTCGCCGCCGACCCTGCTGTGACCGCCGCATTGCCGTCAGGGTCCCTGGAGGCGTGCTTCGACGACGCCCATCGGCTGCGTAACGTGCCGGCGGTCATCGGCCGGCTCGATGCGCTCCAGCCCCTCGAGGAGGCCGTGCTATGACCATCGCCGAAGGCTTCGTGCGCTCGGGCAAGGTGCGCGATCTCTACCGCGTCGACGCCGACCGGCTGCTGCTCGTGGCCAGCGACCGGCTGTCTGCCTTCGACGTCGTGCTGCCCACCCCGATCCCCGACAAGGGCCGCGTGCTGACCGGCCTGTCGCGCTACTGGTTCGCCGAGACGGCCGGCCTGGTCGCGAACCACCTGCTGAGCACCGACCCCGCGGAGCTGCCGGACGCGTTCGCCGCCCAGGCCGCTGAGCTGCGCGGGCGCTCGATGATCTGCCGTCCAGCGCGCGTGCTGCCGGTCGAGGTCATCGTGCGCGGTTACCTGTCCGGGAGCGGCTGGAAGGACTACCGACGCACGGGCGCTGTGGGCGGGATCTCGCTGCCGACGGGCCTGCGCGAGAGCGAGCGGTTGCCGGAGCCGATCTTCACGCCTTCGACGAAGGCCGAGCAGGGCGCGCACGACGAGAACATCGACTTCGCCGGCGCGGTCACGCTCATCGGTGGGCCGATGGCCGAGCGGGTCCGCGACCTGGCCCTCGCGCTCTACCGCTTCGGCCGTGACCGCGCCGAGGCCGTCGGCATCATCCTGGCCGACACGAAGTTCGAGTTCGGCACCGATGCCGCGACCGGCGAGCTGCTCCTCATCGACGAGGTCTTGACGCCCGACTCGAGTCGCTTCTGGGACGCTTCCACGTATGCGCCAGGCGGACCGCAGGCCTCGTACGACAAGCAGTTCGTGCGCGACTGGCTGGAGGCTTCGGGCTGGGACAAGGCCGCGCCCGGACCCGAGCTGCCGGCCGATCTCGTGGCCGGCACCCGTGCCCGCTACGTGGAGGCCTTCGAACGCATCACCGGCGCGAGCTTCGAGCGCTACCTCGAGGAGGACCGCATCGCGTGAGCGCCCATCGGTTCGTCGTTGCCGTGATGCCCAAGCCGGGCATCCTCGATCCCCAGGGCCGGGCCGTCGAGCAGTCGCTGCCGCACCTCGAGGTGAGCGGTGTCTCGGACGTACGCGTCGGTCGGCGCGTCGAGCTGACCGTGGAGGCACCGGACATCGATGGCTGCCACGGCCATCGTCGAGCGCCTCGCTGGCGAGGTCTTCGCCAACCCCATCATCGAGACCTGGGAGGTCACCCCCGCATCGCTCGTGGCCGCCGCCGGATGAAGGTCGGGGTGGTCGTCTTCCCCGGCTCCAACTGCGATCGCGACACGCTCCACGCCGCGCGGCTGGCGGGCACCGAGGCCGAGCCGCTCTGGCACGAGACACCCGACGTGCGTGGCGTGGACCTGGTCGTGCTGCCGGGTGGCTTCGCCTATGGCGACTACCTGCGGGCCGGCGTCCTGGCGCGCTTCAGTCCCATCATGGGCGCCGTCCGCGAGCACGCCCGTTCCGGCGGCTTCGTGCTCGGCATCTGCAATGGCTTCCAGGTGCTGGCCGAGGCTGGTCTCGTGCCTGGCGCCCTGCTTCGTAACAGCACGCTGCGGTTCGAGCATCGTTGGGTGCGTCTCTCGGTCGAGCATGGCGACTCGCCCTACACGCGTGGCCTGCCGCCGGGTCGCACGCTGCGCATGCCGATCGCGCACGGGGAGGGCAACTACTACCTGCCAGACGACGAGCTCGACGCGCTCGAATCGCGCGCCGGCGTCCTCTTCCGCTACGCGGCGCCGGAAGGCAACCCGAACGGCAGCGCCCGCGACATCGCCGGCGTGTGCGACGAAGGCGGGCGCGTCTGCGGGCTGATGCCCCATCCAGAGCGGGCCTCCGAGGCGATCCTCGGCTCCGACGACGGCATGCTCCTGTTGCGCTCGCTCGTCGAGGGCGTGGCCATCGCGGGCCGGGCCGTGGCTGCGGCATGAGCGCAGTGGCCGAGATCGCGACGCCGCTCCACCAGGCCCTGGGCCTGACCGATGAGGAGCTCGACGCCATCCGCGACCGTCTCGACCGCGACCCCAACGACCTCGAGCTGGCCATGTTCAGCGTCATGTGGAGCGAGCACTGCTCCTACAAGAGCTCGCGGCGCTACCTCGCCGCGTTGCCGACGACCGGCGATGACGTGGTCGCTGGTCCGGGCGAGAACGCGGGCGTGATGGCCATCGGCGAGGGCCTGGCCGTGGCCTTCAAGCTCGAGTCGCACAACCACCCGAGCGCGGTCGAGCCGTATCAGGGCGCCGCGACCGGCGTGGGCGGCATCCTGCGTGACATCTTCACCATGGGCGCCCGGCCCATCGCCATCCTCGACGCGCTGAAGTTCGGTGACCCCACGCAGGCACGCACGCGCAGCCTCGTCAGGGGCGTCGTGCGCGGGGTCGGCGGCTACGGCAACTGTGTCGGCGTGCCGACCGTCGGCGGCGAGTTGGTCTTCGACCCGAGCTATGGCGACAACCCCCTGGTCAACGTGATGGCCGTCGGCCTGCTCGAGGAGCGCCACCTGACGCGGGCGGCGGCGCCAGGACCCGGCAACCATGTCGTCCTCTTCGGCTCGGCGACCGGCCGTGACGGGATCGGCGGTGCCAGCGTCCTCGCCAGTGCCACCTTCGACGAGGCCAGCGCTGCCAAGCGGCCGTCCGTCCAGGTCGGCGACCCGTTCGCCGAGAAGCTGCTCATCGAGGCCAGCCTGGAGCTCATCGCCCGCGGCCTCGTCGAGGGCCTCCAGGACCTGGGCGCGGCTGGCATCACCTGCGCGGTCTCCGAGACGGCCGACCGGGCCGGCACCGGCATCCGCGTGGATCTCGACGCCGTGCCCAGGCGCGAGTCGGGCATGGCGCCCTTCGAGGTCATGATCAGCGAGAGCCAGGAACGGATGTGCGCCATCGTCGCCCCACGCCGGCTGGACGCGGTGCTCGAGGTCTGCGCGCGCTGGGGCCTGCCAGCCGCGGTCATCGGGGAGGTCACCGACGATGGGCGAATCGAGGTCGTCAGCGATGGCGAGGTGTTGGCCTCGATCCCGGCTGCCGCCCTGACCAGCGACGCGATCGTCTTCGACCGGCCCGCGCGGCCGCCGGCCAAGACGCGCGCTGCGCCGGCCCCCGGTGCGCCCAGCGAGCCGGGGGAGGGCCTCCCTGAACGGGGCATGGATCCCGGCGCGGTCCTGCTCGCGCTGCTCGGCGACGCCAACCTCGGTAGCCGCGCATGGGTCACGACGCAGTACGACGAGACGGTCGGCACCGACACGGTCGAGGCCGGAGAGCGGGCGGCCGCCGTCCTGCGCATCAAGGGCAGCCGCAAGGGACTCGTGGTGGCGACCGACGCCCAGGCCAGCGTGGCCGCCCACGATCCCTGGCTCGGAGCGGCCATGGCGGTGGCTGAATGCGCCCGCAATGTGGCTATCACCGGCGCCCGACCGCTGGGCGTCACGAACTGCCTGAACTTCGGCGATCCGACCGACCCGGAGGCGTTCTGGCGCTTCACGGAGTCCGTCCGCGGCCTGGGCGACGCATGTCGCGCCCTCGGGCTGCCGGTCACCGGCGGCAACGTCAGCTTCTACAACGCCTCGCCCTCGGGCGCCATCCTGCCCACGGCTCAGATCGGCATCGTCGGCCTGCTCGATGACGTCGAGCAGCGCGTCTCACCGGCCTTCCGGGGCGCCGGCGACGTCGTCGTGCTCGTGGGCGAGACCTCGCCGGGATTGGCAGGCTCGGCGTATGCCACGCTCGCAGGCACCGCACCCGACGACGGGCCGCCGACGCTCGACCTGGCACGCGAAGCGGCGCTCCAGCGCTGGCTCGCGGCCGCCGCCCGCGAGGGCCTGCTGGCCTCCGCCCAGGACGTCTCGGGAGGCGGGCTGGCGGTGGCGCTGGCCGAGTCGGCCATCTGGTCGGGGCTCGGCGCCCGTCTACAGGTGGGCGTCGGCTCCACGCCCTCGGTCGACCTCTTCGGCGAGAGCCCGGGCCGCGTCGTCGTCTCGACCGACCCGACGTCCTGGGAGCGGCTGGCGGGTTCCGCTGCGGCTCACGGGCTGCCCATCCGGCGCATCGGGCTCGTCGACGGCGAGCGCCTGATCATCGAGCTCGTCGGGGAGGGTGCCACGGGCGCCGCCGAGGAACGCGGAGCCGGCGTTGCCGACGCGCTCGACGTCGCCGTGCGTGACCTCGCTCATGCCTGGCGCTCCGCCCTGCCTCGGGCGCTCGGCGAGGAGGGCTGAGCGATGTGCGGCGTCGTCGGCATCCACGCCCCCGGCCAGGAGGCCGCGAGCCTCGCCTCGCTGGCGCTCTTCGCTCTCCAGCACCGCGGCCAGGAGTCGGCCGGCGTGGCTGTCAGCGACGGCGAGGGCGTGATGGTCTACAAGGACCTCGGCATGGTCGCGCAGGTCCTCGACGAGCGTCGCCTGCCGTCGCTGCGCGGCCACCTCGCCATCGCCCATTGCCGCTACTCGACGACCGGTTCGACGCTCTGGGAGAACTCGCAGCCGGCCTATCGCCTGGGTCCGCAACGGACGGTCGCCGTCGGGCATAACGGCAACCTCGTCAACACCCGCCAGCTGCTCGAGCTCCTGCCCGGCGGCCGCCAGCGGATCCGCGGCTCGACGGACACCGAGCTGCTCACGGCGCTCCTGTCCGACGTGCCCGGTGACGACCTCGTGGCGGCCCTGTTGACCGTCCTGCCACAGGTCTCCGGCGCCTACTCGCTGGTGGTCATGGACGAGCATCGGGTCATCGGCGTGCGCGACCCACACGGCTTCCGTCCGCTCGCCCTGGGTCGCATCCCGGGTGACCCGGATGCCTGGATGGTGGCCTCGGAGACGGCCGCCCTCGATATCCTCGGTGCCGAGGTCGTGCGCGAGGTCGAGCCGGGCGAGATGGTCATCCTGGGCGAGCTGGGTGGCCCTCGCTCGATCCGCTTCGCGGAGGCGCAGGAGCACCTCTGCGTCTTCGAGCTCATCTACTTCGCGCGGCCCGATTCCTACCTCATGGGTCGCAACCTCTACGAGGCACGCCGGCGTATGGGCGAGGCGCTCGCACGCGAGGCGCCGGTCGACGCCGACACCGTCATCCCGGTGCCCGACACCGGTGCCGCCGCCGCGGCCGGCTACGCCGAGGCCAGCGGGCTGCCCTATCGCGAGGGCATGGTCAAGAACCGCTACGCCGGCCGGACCTTCATCCAGCCCTCCCAGGCCATGCGCCAGCGCGGCGTGGACATGAAGCTGAGCGCCCTGCGCGAGCAGGTCCGCGGGCGGCGCCTGGTGGTCGTCGACGACTCCATCGTGCGCGGCACGACCACCCGCCAGATCGTCGCGCTCCTGCGGCGAGCGGGGGCGACCGAGGTCCACCTGCGCATCAGCGCGCCGCCCATCTACCACCCCTGCTTCTACGGCATCGACACGCAGATCGAAACCGAGCTCATCGCGTCGCGCATGACGGTCGACGAGATCCGGGCCGACCTCGGCGCCGACTCCCTGGCCTACCTCTCGATCGGCGGCGTTCTCGACGCTCTCGAGCTGCCTCGGGAGCGCTTCTGCTTCGCCTGCTTCGACGGGCAGTACCCCGTGCCCGTGCCCTACGACGTCGCCTCGCACAAGTTCGTGCTCGAGGACGAGCCGGTCGCCGGAGCGCGATGACGCCGAAGCGCGGCGCGTATGCCGAGGCCGGCGTCGACCTGGAGGCCGGCGACCGGGCGGTGGAGCTGATGCGGGCGCACGTCGGGCGAACGCTCGGCGACGTCGAGCTGATCGGCGGGCTGGGCGGCTTCGCCGGGGCGGTCGCCCTGCCCACCGGCATGCGCGAGCCGGTCCTCGTCAGCGCGACCGATGGCGTCGGGACCAAGACGGCCATCGCCTCCGCCATGCGCCGCTTCGAGACCATCGGTCGGGACCTCGTGGCGATGTGCGCGGACGACGTCGTCTGCCTCGGTGCGCGGCCGCTCCTGTTCCTCGACTATCTGGCCGTCGGCCGGGTCGATCCGGTGGACGTGGCCGAGCTGGTCGGCGGCGTGGCTACCGGTTGTGAGCTGGCCGGCTGTGCGCTGGTCGGGGGCGAGACCGCCGAGCACCCGGGCCTGATGCGCCCCGATGAGTTCGACGTGGCGGGCTTCTGTGTCGGCATCGCCGAGCGCGCCGACCTGCTCGACGGGGCGACCACGGAGCCCGGCGACGTCATCGTCGGCCTTGGCGCCAGCGGCCTCCATGCGAACGGGTACTCACTCGTACGCGCCCTCCTGGCGAGCTTCGATCTGGCCCTCGACCGACCGTACCTCGAGGTCGTCAGTGCCACGCTGGGCGAGGACGCCGCTGAGCGGCTCGTGGCGGAAGAGCCGGAGCACGTCATGGCTACGCTCGGCGATGTGCTCCTGACGCCGACCCGGATCTACACCCGCGACGTCCTCGCCCTCCGCCAACGACTTGGGGTCGAGGGCACACCTCTCCGTGGACTGGCGCACGTGACCGGCGGCGGGCTGCCGGGCAACGTGCCGCGCGCGCTGCCGCCGGCGCTCGGGGCGCGCCTGGACCCTGCGACGTGGCCGCTGCCGTCGGTCCACCGCCTGGTGGCCGGCCTCGCGGGCATGGACGGGCCCGAGATGCGTGCCACGCTCAACGGCGGCCTCGGCATGGTCGCCGTGGTTCCGCCGGCCGGGAGGGCCTCGACCATCGACCTGCTGGCCGAGCGAGGGGTGCCGGCCTGGGTGGTGGGCGAGGTCGTCGCGGCCGCCGAGCTCGATGGGACTCGTTACGGAGAACTGAGCGCCCCGGCGGGGTCCGAGATGGCAAGGGTTTCCGCGCGTTGACTAAGCCCAAGATCGTCGCTGTCGGCGTCTCCGGCCTCGGCTCGAATCTGCGGGCGCTGGTCGCCGCCGATCGCCGTGGGGAGCTCGGCGGGCGGGTCGGCCTCGTGTTCGCCGATCGCCCCTGCGCGGCCCTCGAGTGGGCGGCGGGGCAAGGCATCACCACCGCGCTCGTGCCGGGCGGCGACGATGCCGCGCTGGCGGCGGCGCTCGACGCGGCGTCGCCCCGGGCGATCGCGCTCGCGGGCTACATGCGCGTGGTCGGTCCCATCGTCCTCGAGCGATATGCCGATCGGATCCTCAACACGCATCCGTCCCTGCTGCCGGCGTTTCCCGGTGCCCACGCCATCGAGGACGCGCTGGCTGCTGGCGTGACCGTGACGGGCTGCACGGTCCACCTCGTGGACGCCAGGCTCGATGGCGGGCCGATCGTCCTCCAGGCCCCGGTCGTCGTCCAGGCGTCGGACGATCTCGAGACCCTTCGGGCGCGCATCCAGGCCACCGAGCATCGCCTCCTGCCGCGCGCCGTCGCCCTTCTGCTCGCGGGCGCTGTCGCGGTCGATGGTGGCCGCGTGCGGATCGACCACGCCCTGGCGGACAAACGCATCCCCGTGCCGCGGCGGGCGCTCCTCTCGGTCTCGGACAAGACCGGCCTCGTCGAGCTGGCGCGTGCCCTCGTGAAGGACCGCTTCGAGCTGGTCTCGACCGGTGGTACGGCGCGCACGCTGCGCGGGGCCGGCCTGCCGGTCACCGATGTGGCGGCCGTGACCGGCCTGGCGGAGATGCTCGACGGGCGCGTCAAGACGCTCCATCCCGCGATCCACGCCGGCATCCTCGCCGACCGCCGCCGTGCCGCCCATCGTGAGGCGCTGAGCCAGGCTGCCATCGCGCCCTTCCAGCTGGTCGTCGTCAACCTCTATCCGTTCGCCGAGGCTGCCGAGCGACCGGGCATCACCGACGATGAGCTGATCGAGGAGATCGACATCGGGGGCCCGGCCATGGTCCGTGCCACGGCCAAGAACCATGCCAATGTCGGCATCGTCACCGACCCGGCCGATTACGACGCCGTCCGGGCGGCGATCCGCAGGACGGGCGGTCTCCCGGACTCCCTTCGCCATCGACTCGCCCTGGCGGCCTTCCGGCATACGGCCACGTATGACGCGAGGATCACGAGCGAGCTCACGGCGCGCCTCGCGCCCCACCCCGAGGCGCCTGCGGGCGACGCCGCGCCCGACGGCCGCGCTGCGGCTGAGGGCGACGCCGCGGCCGATGGCCGTGTTGCCGCCGAGGCCGAAGCCGCACACGGGCTGCCCGCGCGCCTCGAGCTGTCGCTGGAACGCGCGCTCGACCTGCGCTACGGAGAGAACCCCCACCAGTCCGCGGCCATGTACCTGCTGCCCGACGCTGACCCGGCCGCCGGCCCGTTCGCCGCCGGCGTCGACATGCGCGGTGGCAAGCTTCTGAGCTACAACAACCTCCTGGACGCCTCAGCGGCCGCCGGCCTGGCGCGCGACCTGCGTGGCGCGGCCTGCGTCATCGTCAAGCACGCCAACCCATGCGGTGTCGCCGAGGCCGACGACCCGATCGCGGCCTGGGAGGGCGCGCTGGCCGGGGACCCGGTCAGTGCCTTCGGTGGCGTGGTCGCGCTCACGAAGCCGGTCGACGCGGCCATGGCCGAGCGGCTCGTCTCCATCTTCCTCGAGGTCGTCGTCGTGCCCGACCTCGACGCGGCGGCCGAGGCCGTCCTGGCCGATCGTGCCAACCTGCGGGTGGTCGTCGATGCCCACCTTGGTTCCCCGCCCATCGCCGGCCGCGAGCTGCGCAGCGCGGGCGGCGCCGTGCTCGTGACCGAGGCCGACAGCGAGCCGGATAACCCGCTGGCCTGGACGGTCGCCACCTCCCGCGGCGTGACGGCGGACGAGCTCCGCGATCTGGACCTCGCCTGGCGCGTCGCGCGCCACGTCAAGTCCAATGCCATCGTCCTCGTGCGCGATGGCGCGGTCGTCGGGGTCGGTGCCGGGCAGATGAGCCGCGTCGACAGCGCCCGTCTGGCGTGTGCCAAGGCCGGCGAGCGAGCCGCGGGCGCGGCCTGCGCCTCGGATGCCTTCTTTCCTTTCGCCGACGCACTCGAGGTCTGCCTGGAGGCCGGCGTGACTGCCTTCGCTCAGCCCGGCGGTTCGCAGCGCGACGCGGAGGTCATCGCCGCTGCCGAGGCATCGAATGCGACCATGCTCTTGACCGGAAGGCGCCATTTCCGCCACTGAGGGCTAGACTGGCCACGACGACCACACACCCCATCGAGGACCCGACCATGGACGAAGGCACGAACAAAGACGAAGCGACTGCCCAGGCGACTCCGCCCGCGCTGGGTCAGGGCGCCAGCGAAGCCGCCGGCGCCGCCGGTGAGCCGGCGGCCTCAGGGGCAGACGCGGATGCGGGCGGCTGGGCAGCCCAGTTGCAGCGCATGATCGACGACATCGGGCGCCAGGCGGCGCCGGTCATCCGCGAGGTCGCCGCCAAGGCCGCCGAGCTGGCCGCCGTGGCCGGCGAGAAGGCCGGCCCGTTCGCCCAGAAGGCAGCCGAGAAGACGGCCGAATTCGGTGCCGTGGTCGCCGCGCGCGGCCATGAGATGGCGACGGACCTGCGGCGCGCCGATGAGAATGGGAATGCCGCCCCATCAGCCGGACCGGCGACCACCGGCGAGACCGAGGGCGAGACCAAGGGCGCCTGAGCCACAACCGGTCGCTACGCACCAAAAGGACCGAGCCGCAAGGCTCGGTCCCTGGGTTCCCCCCCGAGTCGCGAGGGGTCAGTCCTGAGCCAGGGGCTCAGTCCTGGTGCTGCTTGTTCGGGCGGGCTTCCTTCTGGCGAGCGCGCTCGCGGGAGGCTCGCTCCACCTCGGCCGACCTGTCGCGCGACAGCTGCCGCGCCATGATCGGATCGAGCATGTAGCCGTGGCCCTCGACGTCGTCGCTCTGCGGGGGCTGCTCGGCCGGCTTCTTGGCCATCAGTCGTCTCCTTCGGTCGCTTCGTCCGTCGGGCCTTTCGGATGCGCCGTTCGGTGAGCACAGGATGCGCGCCCCTTGCAACCGAGACAACGGCCGAGGCGACGTCGGCGGTGTCAACGATGCGACAGGTCTGCTGACGGCTGGCGCTCAACCCCGCTCCATGCACAAGCCCTGAACTTCGCGCGTCCATCGGGCGGCCACATCGTGCATCCTAGGCGGGTGAGCGTGAGGGCAGGGGAGGGTGCGATGGCCAGCGAGGGGTGGGCAGTCGAGCGACTGCGAGCCTGTGCGCTCTTCGCCCAGGCGCGACCGGAGGTCCTGGCCGAGGTCGCCCGGGCGCTCCGCCAGCGTCGCTTCCGACGCAACGAGGTCATCTTCCATCAGGGCGATCCCGGCGACTCCCTGCACATCATCGCCAGCGGCGCGGTCAAGATCGTGCTGCCGTCGGCGGAGGGCGAGGAGGCCATCATCGCGACGCTGCGTGAGGGCGACTTCTTCGGCGAGCTGGCCCTGCTCGACGGCGCCCCGCACTCGGCGACCGCGACGGCCCTCGAGCCGGCCGAGACGATGATGCTGCCGCGGCCGGTCTTCCACGACCTGCTCGACCGCGACCCCGGCCTCCGGGACGCGCTGCTGGCCGGCCTCGTGGCCGAGCTGCGGCGCCTCACCGGACACGTCGAGGAGCTCCATTTCCTCGATCTTGCGGGGCGCCTGGCGATGCGCCTGACGCGCCTGGCGCTGGCCGCCGAGCCCGGCGCGCACGGCGAGGTGCGTCTGGACTGGCCGTACACGCAGTCGGACCTGGCGGCCATGATCGGCGGCACCCGTCAGAGCGTCAACAAGCTGCTCAGCGGGCTCGTGGACGAGGATCTCATCCGCATCGAGCGTGACACCCTGGTCATCACCAACGTGGACAAGCTCGCCCTGCGCGCGGATCGCTGAGCGTGGCGGACCAGCCCACGCCTGAGCCTGCGCTCGAGGTCCTGCGCGCGGCGGCACAGCGGGCCCGCATCGCGCGGCGCATGCAGGGCGACCCGGAGACCGCGCTCCTGCAGTCGATCGTCGATGCCACGGTCACGCTCTTCGATGCCGAGGCGGCATCGATCGCCATCTTCGAGCGCGACCCGGATCGCCTCGAGTTCCGCGTCGCTGCCGGTGAGCAGGGCGCGGGTGCCATCGGCCTTTCGGTGCCGCCGTCGAAAGGCATCGCCGGCTTCGTCTTCTCGACCGGCCAACCACTCGCCCTCTCCGACGTCATGAGCGACCCGCGCTTCGACCGGGCGACGGCGGAGCGGACGGGCTACGTGCCGCGCTCCATCGCCGCCGTGCCGCTGGTGGACGAGCGTGGCGCCGGGACCGTCGGCGTCCTGCAACTGCTCGACAAGCGCACCTCGCCGACGTTCACGCTGCGGGACATGGAGCTGCTCGGCGTCTTCGCTGCCCAGGCGGCCGCCGCCATCCACGCCACCCGCGTCCAGCGCGACCTCGACGAGCTGCTGCGGCAGGCGCTCGGGCGGCTGGCCGGCGACGAGCTGGCTCCCGAGGCCATCGACGAGCTCGTCACCGCGGCCACGATCGACCTCGACCGGGACACCGACGCGCCGTTCTGGGGCCTGGTCGACCGGTTCGCTCGACTCGGGGCCATCGGCGAACGCGAGGCGGCGCTGGTCGCCGACCTGCTCGACCTCCTCGTCCGGTACGCCACGTCGTCCCGACGCCGAGGCTGATTCGCGGTGACGGATGTCCTGGTCCCGGCCTGGTCGGAACCGTTCTCGGCCTCGGCCCGCGAACGGCTGACCCGCCTGCCGCCGGTCGCCGAGATCGACCGTGCCTTCGCCTTCGGCGGTGCCACGGGCGCCGGCGTGCGCGTGGCGATCCTCGACAGCGGCCTCGAACGTGCCCATCCTGCGCTGAATGGCCGGGTCGTCGAGAGCGTCGCCGTGGAGCTCGATCGCGAGGGCGAGCCGCATATCGTGGACGACGAGCGTGACGACCTCTTCGGCCATGGGACCGCCTGCGGCGGCATCATCCTGGGCCTGGCACCGGAGGCCGAGCTCGTATCGGTCCGGGTCCTCGGTTCGGACCTGCGGGGCAAGGGTCCGGCGTTCGCGGCTGGCCTCGGATGGGCCATCGAGCACGGCTGCCGGGTCGCCAACCTGAGCCTCTCGTCGAAGAGCGATGCCATGTTCGGCACCTTCCACGAGCTCGCCGACAGCGCCTATTTCCGGAACGTCATGCTCGTGTGTGCCGCCAACAACGTGCCCGGTCCGAGCTATCCCTCGCTCTTCAGCTCGGTCGTCTCGGTCGCCGCCCACGACGAGCCCGACCCGTGGCGGCTCTTCTACAATCCGGCGCCACCGGTCGAATTCGGCGCCTGGGGGGTCGACGTGCCCATCGCCTGGCGCGACGGCGGCACGACCGTGGCGACCGGCAACAGCTTCGCCTCGCCACACGTCGCCGCCATGGTCGCCCTGCTCCTCTCGAAGCATCCGGCCTTGACCCCGTTCGAGGTCAAGGCCGTCCTCGCGGCCGTGGCCGACAACCCGCGGCCCGGGGCCGGGGGATAATCCGGCGACCATGACGAGCGAGCCGTTCCGATACCCGGACCTCCAGGGACGACTCCGCAGCGAGGGCCTTCGGCGCGTCTTCACGCACGGCCGCGGTGGGCAGCTGACGTTCCTGCTCGTGCTCGGCGTGGGCATCCTGGCCGTGCCCCTCGCAGCACCGCTGCTGGCACTCGGCTATGCGGCCGCCTGCATCGCCCTGATGGTGCCCACGGTCCGCCAGGGGCTGGTCGACGCCGCAGCGCAGCGCGAGATCCTGACCGCGGCCATCGGCGCGCGATTCTCCGCGGCCGACATCGCGGCACCGACGCGACGGGCTGCCGTCGAGGCCTCGGTCGGTGTGCTGGCCGAGATCGCGCTCCGCATCAACGAGGTCGAGCGCGGCGGCCGCGTCGCCGATCGTGCGCGAGCCGCCTTCGCCGACGCCGCCGGCCTCGTCGACCTGCAGCTCGAGTCCGCCCGCCAGGCGGAGTCATTGGAACGCGTCCTGGCCATCGTGGCCCGCAACGATCAGCTCGCCGGCGCGTCGCCCGCTCGGAGCCGAGCGCTCCGCGACCGTGGACGCCGACCAGACGTTGCGCCAGCAGAACATCGACGCCGTGCAGGCAGAGGCCGTTGCCGCGGACGCGTTGATCACGACCATCGGCCACCGCCTGGAGACCATCCTGCTGCAGATGTCGCAGATCGACCGCGAGACCATCGACCTCGTCCGGGCAGATGAGGCCGTGCGCGAGTCGGGCGAGGCCGTGCAGCGCCTCCAGGACGTGGTCGAGTCGCGTCGGCGTGCAGCGAGCCGGCTCATCTCCGTGCTCTCGACCGAGGATGAGCCCTATGCTTCCCGTCAGAGCTGACCTGTTGGATCAGGCTCCAGCGAAAGGATGAACTCGTGAACAGCAACCGCTCCTGGTGGATCTGGGGCGCCGCCGTCCTCCTCATCGTCTTCGTCATCGCCGCGGTGATCGGACGGCTCATCGATGCCATCGGCGAGCCCGAGCCGGGCGACAACGGGTCGGTCGTCGCCACGCCCACGACGCCCGCCAACGCCGTCGGCATCTCGATCGCGAGCTCGAACACGAAGGAGGCCTGGCTGCATCAGGCGGTCGACGCCTTCAACACCGCCGCCGCCAGCGACCCCGAGCTGCAGGTGGACGGCAAGCCGGTCTTCGTGAGCATCCTCCAGGAGGAGGTCGACGGCAAGGTCGCCGACTACCGGTCGGGCACGATGGTCTCCGACACGGTCGGCGGACGCATCGAGCCGACGGTCCTGTCGCCGGGTGAGGAGTCGTGGGTCCAGAAGTTCGATCGCGACTGGCAGAGCGCCAAGGGCGCGGATCCGATCTCGGAGGCGCAGGCGCCGATCCTGGTGCGCACGCCTCTGGTGGTCGCGATGTGGGAATCGCGAGCCAAGGCGCTCGGCTGCTGGCCGACACCCGGTCCCGACTGCACCTGGGCCCGGCTGGGAGCGCTGGCCAACGATCCCCAGGGCTGGGCTGCTGTCGGCAAACCGGAGTGGAAGCAATTCAAGTTCGGCTACGGCTACTTCGGCGAATCGAACTCGGGCACGCTTGCGACCGTCGCCATGTGCATGGCAGCCCTCGGCAAGACGAGCGGCCTGGCGGTCGCCGACGTGAGCTCCGACAACGCCTGTGGTCAGTTCCTCCACGAGATCGAGAAGGCCAAGGTCCACAGCGGCAAGTCGGACGTCTTCCTGCTCGACCAGATGCAGGCCGGCGGCCCGGAATACCTCGACGGCGTGGTGACCTACGAGTCGAACGTCATCGCGCGCAACCGGAGCGCGGGCGATGCGCTGCGTGAACCGCTCGTGTCGCGTCTATCCGCAGGACGGCACGGTCGTCGTCGGGCATCCATACGCCATCCTCGACGGCACGCCCTGGGTCAGCGACGAGCAGGCCGCGGGTGCCAGGATCTTCCGGGACTACCTCCTCTCGGACGGGCAGCAGCGCGCGGTGCTCGAGCTCGGCCTCCGCCCGGCCGACGCCGCGACGCCGCTGGGGACGCCGATCGAGCTCGCCAACGGTGCCAACCCCGAGGCCACGCTGGTGCCCCTGACGGTCCCAGACACGCTGGCCATCGACCGCGTCGGCGAGGTCTGGCAGGACGTCCGCAAGCACGCCGTGATCGCCATCGTCTTCGACAAGTCGGGGAGCATGGCGGAGAACTCGAAGATCAATGCCGCGGTCAAGGGTGCCCAGGAGTTCGTGCGCCGGATGAGCCCCCAGGACGAGCTGCTCTGGATCCCCTTCGACGAGGCCGTCTATCCGGGCGTTCGGGGCACCAAGGCGGCCGTCGGTGAGGATCTCATCGGCGATATCGCGGCCACGACCGCCGATGGCGGGACCGCGCTCTACGACGCCATCCTGCTGGCTCGCCAGGAGCTGGAAGCCCAGCGGGCGGTGACCGGCGATACGGTACGCTACGGCATCGTCGTCCTCTCCGACGGACAGGACCAGAACAGCGTCCAGACGCTCTCTCAGCTCGAGTCGGCGCTGGCGACCACGGAAGCCGACCCGACCGGCATCCAGATCCATACCATCGGTGTCGGCGAGGACGCTGACGAGGCGACGCTCAAGAAGATCGCCCAGGCCGCCCACGGGCGGTTCTGGAAGCCCAAGAGCGACGCCGAGATCATCGTCGTCTACAAGGACATCGCCGCGTACTTCTAGGCCGCCGCTCGGGCCCCTGAGCGCTCTACGCAGAGGATGGGCATGGGTCGCTTCTTCGCCGCACTGCGGCGCTACTGGAACTTCTTCTTCCTGCGCCGGAGCGAGGACGTCCGCAACGCCGCCGACCAGCAGTTCACGGGCTCGGTCGAAGGCATCCAGGCGGCCTACGCCGTCGATCGCGATCGGCTCTCGAAGGACTTCCGCGGGCTCCAGGAGGCGGTCGCCCAGGTCCTGACCATCGCCGAGGACAAGAAGATCCAGCTCGAGCGGCTGGGTGACGAGGAGCAGCGGCTCCAGGCGCAGCTCAACGGCGCCATCAACGCAGCAGAGCGCGCCCAGGCTTCCGGCGACACGGAGGAATACGCCAAGGCCAAGGCGGCCTACGTGCGCTACCAGGCCCGGATGACCGAGATCGATGCCAGCCAGGCGCGCCTGACGACCGAGGTCACCAACCTCGAGACCAGCATGCAGGGCCACATGACACGCTTGACGGCGCTCCAGGCCGAGCTCGAGAAGCTGCCACAGGAGGAGGCCGAGACGATCGCCGAGTACGTCTCCGCCAAGCAGATCATCGAACTCAACAACCGGCTCATGAACGCCTATGACAGCCTCCAGGAAGGCCCCTCGAGCGTCGTCCGAGCCGAGGTCCGCAAGATGTCGGCCCAGGCCCGCATCACCGAGCAGCTGGCTGGCACCGACGTCAAGCTCCAGGACCAGCAGTACGCCCAGCTCGGTCGCGAGATGGCGGGCGAGGACTCTCTCGAGGCCGTCCTGGCCGCTCGACGCGCGGAGCGCGAGGGTGGTGGTGTGGCGACTCCGGCGGCGGCCGAACGGGAAGCAGCTGCGCCCGAGGCTCAGCCCCCCGCCGACGCGCCGGCAGGCGGCCCGCCGCCCGAGCGGCCACAGATCTGACGACGGCCGGATCGACGAACCGGGTGGCCGGCGAGGCGACGGGCCCGGCCGGGGCCGCGCCGCGCCCGGGCTTCATCGAGGAGCTGTCTCGCGCCCATTACGCTCGTCTCGCCCGCTGCGTCATCCTGAGCGGCAACACCAACGACCTTTTCCCGGTCGGGGCGGCCGAGGCACCGCGCTACGTCAGCCTGGAGGCCGTGCTGGCGGACGCCTTCGGACATGCGCGCTATCCGCGTCGCGGGGCCGACGTGCCGTTCGTGGTCCTGTCCCTCAAGGCCAACGGCATCGTCTTCGCCACCGATGCCGACCGCGCCGCCATCGCCGCCATCGGGGCCGCCGCCGGCGGCATGGATCCCGGCCTGGCTCGCGATGTGGCCACCTTCATGCGCGAGGTCGGCAGGGAGCGGGTGGCCTCGATCGTGACCCTGACCCTTGTCGCCGAGCTGATGCGGCTGATCAGCCGGGCACGCAAGCTGGGCATCCCGATCCGGCCCGTGGCGGCCATCGTCGATCACGCCGAGACGCTCCTGCCGGCCGGCGACCTGGCACGCCTGGCGCCCGTCGACCGCGAGGCGATCACCGTCTTCAGCGACCTCTTGCGGGACGATGCCATCTGGGCCGAGGCAGCCACGGCGGATGCCTACCCCGACGTCATCCTGCTCGTGGCGCCGACCGTGGCCGAGCTCAGCGTCCGCATCGCCGAGCTGCCAAAGACGGCGCGGGTCGAGATCCCGCGGCCTGACGAGGCCCTGCGGCGCTCGTTCGTGACCGCCCGCCTGGCGCCTCTCGGGCCCGACGTGGCCGGCCTCGGCCAGGACTACTCGATCGACGCCCTGGTGGCGGATGCGAAGGGCCTCACGCTGCGCGATCTCGACGACCTGCTGACCGCCGCCCAGCGCTCGCCTGACCAGTTCCGGATCGACCGTGCCGCCGTGGTGGCCATCGTCAACCGCACGCTGCAGGAGCGCTTGGGCTCGATCATCAGCGTCGTCTACCCCGAGCACACGATGGCCGAGGTGGTCGGGTTCAGCGCCCTCAAGGTCCGGCTCGACCGCCTCCGACGGCGCTTCGACGACCCGGAGCGGGCGCCGGCGGGCATCACCGTCGTGGGACCCAACGGCGCCGGCAAGACGTTCATCCTCGAGGCCTTCGCGCGCGAGACGGACCGCACGGTCATCACCCTGGGCCAGATCCGGAGCGAGTGGTACGGCAAGACCGACGTCTTCGCCGAGGCCTTCTCATCCGGCCTGGCCGCCTTCGGGCGCATCCTCATCCTGGTCGACGAGGCCCACGTCGCCTTCGGCTCGATGCACGACCGCGAGACGCACGAGACCGAGGCTCGCCTGGCGAGCCACATGATCCGCATGATCGACGACCTGCCCAACCGTTCGCGCATCGTCTGGGCGCTCATCACCACCCGCCCGGACATGCTCGACCCTGACTTCGTGCGCAGCGGCCGCTGCTCCCTCTTCGTGCCCATCTTCGACCCCGAGGGGCCCGACGCCGAGGCCTTCGCCGCCTTCATGGCCCGTCGCCTGTCGGCGGCCGGCATCAAGCTCACGGTCGCCGAGCGACGCCTGCTGGCGGCGCGCACGGCCGGCTTCTCGGCGGGCGATTATCGCGAGTTCGCCGACGACTTCGCCGACGAGCGCACGTTCGACCCGAAGGCCCCGCTGGCGACCTTCCTCGACGGCTGGACGCCGAGCTCGGTCTCACTCGGCGTGCAGCGCGAGCTGCAGATCCTGCTGGCCGCCCTCCATTGCGACTGGCCGGAGTTGCTGCCCCAGCGCCTCCGTGGCCTCTCCAAGGCCGCCATCCAGGAGGGCATCGACCGACTGCGAACCGCCGCCGCCCTCTGACGGCCGACGTCGGCCTCGCGCGCCGGGAGCCCTGCTAGGCTAGGCGGCCCATGAGCGACCCTCGGCGTGACCGCTATTACCTGACCACGGCCATCGCCTATGCCAACAACCAGCCCGGCATCCATACGCTCTACGAGGTCGTCGCCAGCGACGTCATCGCCCGCTGGCACCGGATGTGCGGCACGCCGACCCGCTTCCTGACCGGGACCGACGAGCACTCGGTCAACATCGCCATGCAGGCCGCCGAACGCGATCAGCCGCCCAAGGTCTTCGTCGACGAGATGGTCGGGCTGTTCCTGGCAGCGGAGGGCCGACTGGGCATCGCGCCCGACCGCTTCATCCGCACGACCGACCCCGACCACGTGCTGGCCGCCCAGGAGATGGTCCGACGCGCCTACCGCAACGGCGACATCTATCTCGGCTCATACGAGGGCTGGTATTGCCCGAACGAGGGCTTCCGCAACGTCAGCGACCTGATCGAGGATGCGTCCGGCTTCCATTGTCCGAACCACCCCGACGTCGCCCTGCAGTGGCTGACCGAGCGCAACTGGTTCTTCCGCCTCTCCGCCTACCAGGAACGTCTGGAACGCCACTACGCCGAGCACCCCGACTGGGTCCAGCCCGACTTCCGGCGCAACGAGATGCTGGGCTTCATCCGCCAGGGCCTCCAGGACTTCTCGATCAGCCGCGAGAAGGCCGGCGGCTGGGGCATCCCGTTCCCGATCGCCGAGAACGGCGAGACCGCCCAGCGCGAGGACGGCAGCTGGGATGTGGAGGCCGGCACGATCTACGTCTGGTACGACGCGCTCATCAACTACATCACCGGTGCCGGCTTTCCCGCGGATATGGCGTCCTTCGAGCGCTGGTGGCCGGCGGACCTGCATGTCATCGGCAAGGACATCGCGCGCTTCCACACCATCTACTGGCCGGCCATGCTCTGGAGCGCCGGGCTGGAGGCGCCACGACGGGTCTGGATCCACGGTTGGCTGCTCGTCCAGGGCGAGCGCATGAGCAAGAGCCGTGGCAACTTCTTCGATCCCAACGCCATGGTCGATGCGCTGGGTACGGACGGCACGCGCTACGTGCTCCTGCGTGAAGCCGCCTTCGACCGGGACTCGGAGGTGAGCTGGGATTCGTTCCTGCGCCGCTACAACGCGGACCTTGCGAACGATTGGGGCAACCTCGTCAATCGGACCGTGACCATGGCCCGCCGCTACCTCGACGGCGAGCGGCCGGCGCCTCGCCCGGCCGACGCCGCGCCGCTGGCCGCAGGATGGTCCGGCGCGCTCCCGCGGTACCGCAGCGCGCTCGAAGGCTGTCGGCTGCACGACGCACTGACCGAGTTCGCCGAGCTCGTCGCCGACGCCAACAGGACCGTCGATGCCGAGCAGCCCTGGGTCCTGGCCAAGGCCGCTGCTACCGGCGACGCGGCTGCCACGGAGCGCCTGCGGGGCGTGCTCGGTGACCTGATCGAAACGTGTCGCCTCCTGGCCCTCGTGGTCGCGCCCTTCATGCCCGAGGCCGCCCCGAGGGTCCTCGGGCAGCTTGGTTACGACTACCCGTACGGGTCGGACGGCAACGGCGGGCGGCCGCTCCTCGACGAGCTGGCCTGGGGTGCCCAGGCGGCCGAGAACGGGCGCCTCGGTGAGCCGGTGCCACTCTTCCCCCGCCTCGACCTCGAAGCCGCACCCGCTTGACGCCCTTCCCCGATGGGCCACGGATGCCTACGATGCGAACGTGAACTGTCTGGCGTGTGACCGGATCCTCGAGCCGGGCACGCGGTTCTGCCCGGCATGCGGCACGCCCACCGAGCGTGTCTGTGCGTCGTGCGGCACAGCGCTCCCTGGTGACGCGCGCTTCTGCCCGGCCTGCGGGACCTCCGTGCCCGAGCTCGGCGGCGTGGCCGCGGGTGCACCGCCGTCCAGTGACTCGGCGGCGCCGGCTGCGAAGGGCGGTCTGGGCGGAGCCGCCTCCGTCCCCGCGCCGGAGTCGGGTCGGGAGCGCAAGGTCGCGACGATGGTCTTTGCCGACCTGGTCGGCTTCACCAGCCTCAACGAGTCCGCCGACCCGGAGCTGGTGCAGGCGCTGGTCACGCGCGCCTTCGATCGCCTGAGCACGGAGGTCGTGCGCTACGAAGGCATGGTCGAGAAGTTCGCCGGCGATGCCATGCTGGCGGTCTTCGGCGTGCCGGCCATCCACGAGGACGATGCTGAGCGCGCGGTCCGGGCTGCCCTCGAGATGCAGGCCGCCATGGTCGAGCTGGCCGCCGAGCTGCGGCGCGAAGGCCACCCGGAGTTGAGCCTGCGCATCGGGATCGAGACCGGCGAGGTCCTGGTGGACCTGGGGCGAGCGAGTGGCGAGCGCGACCGGATCGTGACCGGGGACGCGGTCAATACGGCGGCCCGCCTGCAGCAGGTCGCGCCGCCTGGCGCCATCGTCGTCGGGCCGTTCACGTACGCCGCGACCCGCGACGTCGTCGAGTACGAGGAGCTGCCAGCTGCCGTCCTCAAGGGCAAGGCGCTGCCGGTGGCGGCCTGGCGGGCCGTGGCCGTCAAGGCTCGGCGGGGCGGCGTCCGCCCATCGCTGGGCATCGAGGCGCCGCTCATCGGTCGGGACGAGGAGATCGCGCTGGTCAAGGAGACCGTGCGCCGGACCGTCTCGGAACGCCGGCCGCACCTGGTCACGATCATCGGGAGCGCCGGCGTCGGCAAGTCGCGGCTGACCTGGGAGCTCGAGAAGTACCTCGACGGGCTGCCGGACGTGTTCTACTGGCGCAAGGGCCGCTGCCTCGCGTACGCCCAGGCCTCGTACTCGGCCCTGGCCGACGCCGTCAAGGCCGACGCCAAGATCCTCGACGACGATGCCCCGGCGACCGCACAGGCGAAGCTCGGGGCACGGGTCGCGGAGCTCGGCTGCGCCGACGACCCTTCGATCGCGAACGCGCTGGCGGCGCTCCTGGCGCTCGGCTCGAACGAGGGCATCGGGCGCGACGCGCTCTACGACGCCTGGCGACGATACCTCGAGGCGCTTGCCGGCAGACAGCCCGCTGATCCTCGTCCAGGAGGACATCCATTGGGCCGATGACGGCCTGCTCGACTTCCTGGAGTACCTGGCTCGCTGGGCCGAGGGCCCCATCCTCGTCCTTTGCCTGGCGCGACACGAGCTGCTCGAACGTCGATCGGCGTGGGCCGGCGGGATGCCCAACGCGACGTCGATCGTCCTCGAGCCGCTCGATGCCGCCGAGAGCGCCCAGATGGTCGATGGCCTGCTCGCCGGCGGCCTGCCGACCGAGCTGCGCGACCGCATCGTCAGCCTGGCGGACGGCAATCCGCTGTTCACCGAGGAGCTCGTCCGGATGTTCGTGGACCGCGGTGTCGTGCGTTTCGTGGATGACGCCTGGCAGCTGGCCCGGCCGGTCGAGGAGGTCGAGATCCCCGGCTCCATCCAGGCCGTCCTCGCCGCGCGGCTCGATGGCCTGCCGGCGGCCGAGAAGCGCGCCGCCCAGAACGCCAGCGTCGTCGGCCGCATCTTCTGGGACGCGCTCATCGCCCACCTCGCGCGCCAGGGGACGTCCGACACAGGCGAGGTCCTGCGTACGGCTGCGGGTCAAGGAGCTGGTCGTGCCGCGGTCGCCGTCCGCGCTCGCTGGGGCGGCCGAGTTCGGCTTCCGCCATGTCCTCATCCGGGACGTGGCCTACGACTCGCTGCCCAAGCGCGATCGGGCAGCCAAGCATCTCGACGTGGCGCGCTGGGCGGAGGAGACGATGGCCGACCGCCAGGACGAGATGGTCGAGCTGCTGGCCGCCCATTACCTGGCCGCCCTGCGCTACGAAGAGGAGTTCGCGGCGTCCGACTCCGAGCGCCTGCGCGACCTGCGGGCCAAGACCTACGCCTACGCCAGACGCGCCGCCGCGCGCGCCGCCGGCGTGGCGAACAAGGAGAGTGCCGCTCGCTGGTACGGCGTGGCGGTCGAGCAGGCGCGCGCGCTCGACCTCGGGACCTACGAGCGTGCCTCACTCGCGGTCGACTACGAGAGGGCGGCCAACGGGCACGAGCCGCACGAGACGATCCGACGGGTGGTCGAGGAGGCCCTCCAGCTCGTCACGGCCGGCGGGGATGCGAGCCCGGAGCTGGCCCGCGTCGAGGCACGCATCCGCGTCGAGCTGGCGTTCTACCGTTATGCCGCGAACGATCTGTCAGGCGCCCGAGCGGTCCTCAACGAGGGCCTGGCGCCGCTCGAGGACGGCCGGCCGACCTGGGAGCGGGCGGCGCTCCTGTCGCGGCTCGGTTGGACGTACTGGCGCGCGGGACCCCTCGACGAGGCCCCCGCCATCCTTCGCCACGCCATCGAGGACGCCCAGGCGTGTGATGCCGACGACGTGGAGCGGATGGCCATGCACGACCTCGCCATCACGCAGGGCATGCTCGGTGACCCGCAGGAATCCGTGGAGCTCATCAAGCGCAGCATGGAACTGGCACGGGCGGCCGACGATCGCGTGCTTCTCGGGCGCTGCTTCATCAACGTGCCCGCCATCATGAGCGGCAACGGCGAGCTCGCGGCCGACATCCTGCCGATCATGGCCGAGGGGCTCGAGCGCGCCCGCCGCAGCCTCGACCACACCACGACATCATGGATCGTCCAGAACCGCGCCGACCTCCTCACGCTCGTCGGCCGCCTTCCGGAAGCCCTTGCCGACGCCGAGGAAGCCCTCGCCGAAGCGAGGCTCATCGGCGAACCCGGGCGCATCCAGGGCTGCCTCGGTGAACGGTCATGGGTCCGCTTCCACACCGGTGATCGGGAGGGCGCCGCCGCGGACGGAGCCGAGAGCCGGATCAACCAGGGACAGGCCGAACCACAGGGCATCATCTACGACGCCATGTTGGACGCGCTCACCGAGTGGCCCGCGGATCCGTCGACCGCGGCGCGGCGGATCTCGATCGCCGCCGGATCGCCGGATATCGCGCCGGCTTCGCTGCTCGACGCGGCCCCGATCGGCATCCGCATGGGCCTGCGGGCCGATGAGTCGGCGATGCGGGCACTCATCGAGCGCTTCCTGCGCGTCGCCGAGCGCACCACCGGGCCGTTCACCGAGCTCGAGTGCCGCTGGTTCGGTGCCCTGCTCGAACCGCCCGAGGTGGCGCTCCCGGCGGTCATGGACGTCGCATCGGCGTTCGAGGCCATCGACTATCCCTACCAGGCGGCGAACGCCTGGGCCGATGCCGCGCTCCTGGCCCAGCGTCTCGGGCGGAGCGATGAGGTCGGCGTTCTCGCTCTGAAGGCGCAGGCGCTCTACGCCGCCTGTTCGGGGATGCCCTTGCTGGGCGACGAACCTGCCGGCGTGGCGCCCGCCGGTCCAGCCGTCGCTGACGCCCCGACGGCCGGCGTCAGCGCCTGAGAAGTGCGGCTGATCGACTCGCACGGCCATCTCCAGGCCGAGGCCTTCGCCGGCGACGCGGACGAGGTCATCGCGGCCGCACAGCTGGCCGGCGTCGAGCGGATCCTGGCGCCGGGCTGGGATCCGGCCTCGAGCGCCGCGTCCATCGCGCTCGCCGCCCGGCACGACATCATCGATGCCTCGGTCGGCGTCCATCCGCACGCCGCCGCCGATGTCGACGATGAGGCTTGGGCCGCGCTCGTGGCCACGGCCGCCGATCCCGCCGTGGTCGCCGTGGGTGAGACGGGGCTCGACTACGACCGCGGCTTCTCGCCTCGGCCGGCACAGCTCGCCAACCTCCGGCGCAACCTCCGCCTCGCTCTCGAGACCGGCAAGCCGGCGATCCTCCACTGCCGGTCACGAGCCGGTGAGCGCGACGCGCAGGACGAGCTGATCGTCGAGCTGCGCGCAGCGGGTGTCGGCGGGTCCGCGTGGCACGCCGCCTTCGGCGAGCGGCCGCCCGCCATCCTGCATTCCTTTTCGGGCCCGGTCGACTACGCCGAGGCCGCCCTCGAGATGGGCCTCGCGATCAGCTTCAGCGGCCTCGCCTTCCGGGCAGGGGAGGAGGCCAGCTCGGTGGTCGCCCATCTCGTGCCCGACGATCGTGTCCTGGTGGAGACCGATTCACCGTACCTCTCGCCGCCCGGCGCGCCACGGCGGCGGAACGAGCCGCTCTGGGTCGAGGTCACGGCACGCTGGCTGGCGACCTGGCGCAAGGTCGCCCCCGACGCGCTCGGCGAGCGACTGGTCAAGAACTACGACGCGATCTTCCGATCGGGGTCGGCCACCTGATCGAGCCTCAGCCGACGGCAAATCGGGCGCGCAGGAGGTCGTTGCCGGCCTCGTCGGTCAGCCGGTAGGCCCAGCCGTCGCCGTCTCGCCAGGCAGCCCCCTCGAGCAGGGCCCCGGGTTCTGCCGCCTGCTGGTACTCGAGCACGTAGCGGCGTGGTCGGACGTGCAGCACACCCAGCGCACCGGCCTCGGCCAGTGACTCCTCGAGGTAGTCGACGTAGGCGGCGTTGTTGACGTGGGCCATCGGGTCGATCTCGGAGCGCCGGACGTGGAAGGGCCGGCGGTGGGCATGCGGCGGGGTCGGGGGCAGCCGTACGCGGGCCGGCTCGAATGTCGAAGGCACGAGGGGGAATGCCGCCTCGAAGTCCGTCGGGATGCGGACCGGCGCGAGGCCGGGCCCAGTCAGGAGCCAGTCGGTGTCGACGGTGGCCACCAGGCTGGCGTCCCGGTCGAGGATCTCGCCGTGGCGCCGCGCCAGCACGCGCCGCAGGGCCACGACCTCAGTGGCGACGCTCAACGACTCGCCAGCCAGGCTCGGCCCGACGACCTCGAGCGTCAGGCACCGCACCAGCCAGGTCAGGGCTCGCTCGCGGTACCAGGCGCGATCGAAACCGGCCGCGTCCGAATGTACCCAGGCGGCGTCCTGGGCGTAGCGCAGGAAGGTCGAGGCGCGGATCTCGCCGCCCGGCTGGCACTCTTCGAAGCGCACGCGGACGGGGGTCTCGATGCGGCGTGGGCACGCTCATGTCATCGAGTCTAGGCCCTTGGCGCGGGGCACTCCCGCCGCTCGCGCCGGATGCTTGACAAGCGCCCGGCGGACCCGCTATGGTTGGTTAGCAGTCTCACCATGAGAGTGCTAATCAGCAACCGACCGGTCAACCGACGGATCCGGGACAGGGGTGGCGGAATCGCCACCAGCCACGCCTGACGGCGATGCGGCAGGGGCCCGTTCCGGCGGCACCGGCACCAGGAACCACCAGGAGGGTACCGCGTTGGCGACCGCCACTGCGACAAAGGCCACGACTCAGGCGACCAAGAAGCTCAAGCCTCTTGGCGATCGCGTGGTCATCAAGCCAACAGCCCGCGAGGAGATGACCAAGAGCGGCATCGTCCTCCCGGACACCGCCAAGGAGAAGCCGCAGGAAGGCACCATCCTGGCCGTCGGCCCGGGCCGCACGCTCGATGACGGCAAGCGCGAGTCGATGGACGTCAAGGAGGGCCAGAAGGTCCTCTACGCCAAGTACGCCGGCACGGAGTTCAAGGTCGAAGGCGATGACCTGCTCATCGTCAGCCAGAAGGACATCCTCGCCGTCGTCGAGGACTGACCGGACGTCCTGTCCAACCCACCGAGAACGGTCGGCGCCGTAGAGGTCCGGCCGCACGCTTCCCCAGGAGGGATCACCGATCGTGGCAAAGCAGCTCATCTTCGACGAGACCGCTCGTCGTTCCCTCAAGCGCGGCGTTGACCGCCTCGCCGACGCCGTCAAGGTGACGCTCGGTCCCAAGGGCCGCAACGTCGTCCTCGACAAGAAGTTCGGCGCCCCCACCATCACCAATGACGGCGTGACCATCGCCCGCGAGATCGAGCTCGACGAGCCCTTCGAGAACATGGGCGCGCAGCTCCTCAAGGAGGTCGCGACCAAGACCGACGACGTCGCCGGCGACGGCACCACGACCGCTGTCGTGCTCGGCCAGGCGATCATCGCCGAGGGTCTCAAGAACGTCACCGCCGGCGCTAACCCGATGATCGTCAAGCGCGGTCTCGAGAAGGGCGTCGATGCCGTCGTCGAACGGCTCAAGGAGCACTCACGTCCGGTCGAGAACAGCGAGGACATCGCCAACGTGGCCTCGATCAGCGCCGCTGATCCGGCCGTCGGCGAGCTCATCGCCGAGGTCATGGACAAGGTCGGCAAGGACGGCGTCATCACCGTCGAGGAAGGCCAGTCACTGGGCCTCGACAAGGACTACACCGACGGCATGCAGTTCGACCGAGGCTACATCTCGGCCTACTTCGTGACCAACGCCGACCGCATGGAGGCCGCGCTCGAGAATCCGGCCATCCTCATCACCGACAAGAAGATCTCCAGCATCCAGGACCTCCTGCCGGCCCTCGAGAAGGCCGTCCAGCTTGGGCGCCCGATCTTCATCGTGGCCGAGGACATCGACGGCGAGGCGCTGGCGACCCTGGTCGTCAACAAGCTCCGCGGCACGGTCTCCGTGCTGGCTGTCAAGGCCCCCGGCTTCGGTGATCGTCGCAAGGAGATGCTCCGCGACATCGCCATCCTGACCGGCGCCAACGTCATCAGCGAGGAAGTCGGCCGCAAGCTCGACGGCGTCACCGCCGAGGACTTCGGCTCCTCTCGTCGCATCACCGCGACCAAGGACGACACGACCATCGTCGACGGCGGCGGCAGCGCCGAAGCCATCAAGGGCCGCATGACGCAGATCAAGGCGCAGATCGAGGAGACCACCTCGGACTACGACAAGGAGAAGCTCCAGGAGCGCCTGGCCAAGCTGGCTGGCGGCGTCGCCGTCATCAAGGTCGGCGCGGCCACCGAGGTCGAGCTCAAGGAGAAGAAGCACCGCATCGAGGATGCCCTCCAGACGACCCGCGCGGCCGTCGAGGAAGGCCTCGTCGCCGGCGGTGGCACCGCTCTCCTGCAGGCCATCCCGGCACTCGACGCCCTCGAGCTCGAGGGTGACGAGGCAGTCGGTATCTCCATCCTCCGTCGAGCGCTCGAGGCGCCCGTTCGCCAGATCGCCGAGAACTCGGGCCAGGAAGGCTCGGTCATCGTGGCCGCCGTCCGCGACCTGCCGACCGGCCAGGGCTTCGACGCCCTCAAGGGCGAGTACGGCGACATGTTCGAGAAGGGCATCGTGGACGCCGTCAAGGTGACCCGCTCTGCTCTCCAGAACGCGGCCTCCATCGCGGCCATGGTCCTGACCACGGAGACGCTGGTCACCGACCTGCCGGAGAAGGAGAAGGCCATGGCCGGGGGCAACCACGGCCACGGCGGAGACATGGACTTCTAGTCCGACCGTCGTTCGCAGAATGGGGAGCCCGGGCCGAAAGGCCCGGGCTCTTCAATTCCGGGGCCCGCGAGAGCCGGGTCATCCATCCGTGGAGGTCCGGCTCTCATGCTACTTAGAGCGCTACCGCCCGGTCGCGCCGGTCTGATGGTCCCTGGTGGCGAGCATCGACCGACTGGGCCTCTGTTGCGTGGTCTAGGCTTCCGGGCATGACGACCTGGGTCACGGCAATCCTCGGACTGATCGGGCTCGGCCTAATGGTTGCGGGCAAGGGCCTCGTGAGCGCCCTCGGGCTCGTCCTCGTGGGGATCGCCTTCTGCGTGCTTGGGGTCCTCTTCGCCACGTCCGGCGGGCAGGCGACGATCACGATCAACGAGCTGCTCCTCGGCGCCGGCGCCGTCTTCATCGCCGCGGCCGTGGTCCGCGTGGTTCTCATCGCTTTGGATCGGATGCAAGCGCGGAGTGACTGACGACGACCTCGAGGCCGCCTGGGGCGCCGTCCACGACGCCACGCCGGCGGGCTGATGCGCTCGTCGGCCGATGGACTACGCGGGGTACCATTCATGCGATGCCTGCCTACCTCGTGGTCGATGCGCGACGGACCGACCTCGAGCAGGCCCAGCGCTATAGCGCCTTGTCGGGGCCCAGTGTCGAGCGTCACGGCGGTCGTTACCTCGCCCGAGGCGGAGAGACGTTGGTCCTGGAAGGATCCTGGGATCCCGATCGCCTCGTGGTCATCGAGTTCGAGACGGTCGAGGCGGCAGTCGCGTGGTACGAGTCCGATGACTACACCACGATCCGAGCGCTTCGCGCAGGCGCCGGCGAGTGGCGGATGGTCGTCATCCGGGGTGTCGACGGCGACTGAGCGGCCACCACTGACCACCGTCGACCTCCAGGGTGCCTGGGACGCCGTCCACGACGCCACGCCGGCCGGCCGGTACGCGGGCCTGCCTGTGGGAGCATGATGAGCAACCCCGCGCTGTTGTTTGCGATCGCGGCGATCAGCATGAGCTTCGCTGGCTTCGCGAGCCTCTTTCTGGCGCTTCGTCCGCGAGAAGCCGGGTGGCAGAGCTCTGACGTCGCGCAGGTCAACACGATCGTCCTATTCGCGCTGACGACCCTCTTCAGCGGCCTCTTGATCGTCCCGCTGGCCTCGGTGATCGGTGAGACCGTTGCGCTCCGAACGGTGAGCGCTGTTCTGCTCGTCCTCGCCTTCTACATGCACCAGATCAGAGTGGGGACCGCATGGCTCAAGTGGCGACAGATCCAGCCCTCCGGGTCCAGACGAGAAGCCGCCATTTCGATCGCTCCGTTTGCGTTCGTCGCGGTCGCCGAGTCAAGTGCTGTTGCTCATGACGTGCATCGCCCCCAATCTGGAGCTCTACGAGTTGGCACTCATCGCCATGCTCGGCACCCCGGCGCTCGTCTTCGTTGCGGTGGTGACGGGGCTCGACATGCCCTCCCGGGTTGACCACCCCTAACCTCCGGGACGCCGTGATCGGGCGGCGGACTGATCCGGATTGCGATGGTGCTGAAAGGCCCGTGGGCGTTTCGTGCAGCCCCTCGTTGCACCGACCGCTTTATGGTTGCAGAGCCTGAAGCGGCCTCGGACATCTAGTGATCCGGCCAGTGATTACTCGTTGGCTGGAGCAACTCGTGACCAAGGTCGCTTCGGGCGTTTGCACGTCGTCCGGCCGGCGTGCCGCTCCTGGTGGCTTGCCGCTGGTGGTCGCTCAAGTCACGATGGGTCCGACCGCATCTGGCGGGAGCCATTGGGCCGCGACGACTGCCCTCTATCGGTAGTCACTCGCCGGCCGACCGGGAGGGTGCCATGTTTCGGATACGGCGATTCGGCGTCGTGAGAACGGCCACCGTGGCGGCCTTGATGTACGTCGTCATCGTGCTCGTCATCTTCATCCCCATCCTGCTCATCACCGCCCTCGTCGGCATCACGCCGAGCGGATCGGACGCCATCGGCGGGGCTGGAGCGCTCGCGGGCGTACTCATCCTTGGCCTCCTGGCCGCGCTGTTCTACGGCGCCTTCGGCTGGATCTTCACGGCCATCGCCTGCCTGCTCTACAACCTCGTCGCACGCTGGGTCGGCGGCATCGAGGTGCAGGTGGAGGCCGTCGCACCGATCGGCCAGCCGCCCGCATCGGCGCCGACCGCCCAGCCGCCCGGGACGGCGCCGAACACCTGGGGCCAGCCAGGTTAAGACGCGCCAAGTCGCCGTCGGCGACCAGGCGTTGCATCGCAGCACCACGTTCCGCGGGCTCGTGTGCGGCGCCCTTGGTGCCGAGCGACCGATAAGACATATCGCCTCGATACCGACTCGGCACGAGCGTTCCTGGGCCGATTCGTCACGCTGCCCTGATCCCGCCGCGCCGCACCATAAGCAGCCGGCGACCGGCCGCGAAGCCGGCCGCCGGTAGAATGGCGGGGTGACCTCCCCACGCCCCCGAAGACCGTCGACGCGCGCCGGAGAGGCTTCCTCGACCGGCTTCGATTGGGACCTCACGATGCCCATCCCCGAGCCTGCGCCTGAGGTCGAGGCGCCGGTCGACGAACCAACGGATCGACGGAAGCGGCGTGGGGGCAAGCGCACGGCAGGGGCACCGCCAAGCTCTGGGGAGGCGCCGGACGTCGAGTGGTTCGGCTACATCGGGCCGGCGTCGATGTCGGCGGCAGGTCCCACCGACCCGGTCGCCCCGAAACCCGATCCCGAGGCCCTTGCCGCCGAGATCGTCGCGCGGCTCAACCCCGAGCAGGCGCGTGCCGTCACCACCACCAAGGGGCCGCTCCTCATCCTGGCGGGCGCAGGCTCCGGCAAGACGCGTGTCCTCGCCCACCGGGTCGCCTACCTCATCGGCGTCAAGGGCGTCCGGCCCTGGAACATCCTGGCCGTCACCTTCACCAACAAGGCGGCCGGCGAGATGCGCGAGCGGATCATCGGGCTGGTCGGCGACGAGGCCGGTCGTCAGGTCGCCATGGGCACCTTCCACAGCCTCTGCGCTCGCGTCCTGCGGCGTGACGGTCGCTCCATCGGTATCGACTCGCGCTTCAGCGTCTACGACACGGACGACCAGACGAGCCTCATGAAACAGGTCCTGCGCGAGATGGACCTGGCCGCCAGCGGCGAGACGCGCCCGGCGGTCATGCTCGGCCAGGTCAGCCGGTGGAAGAACGACCTCGTCGAACCGGCCGAGGCGACCGAGACCGCCCGCACCTACCACGAGCAGCTCGCCGCCCGTGCCTACGCCGGCTATCAGGTCCGCCTGCGCAAGGCCGGCGGCCTGGACTTCGACGATCTGCTCAACGAGGCCGTGCGCCTCTTCCAGCAGGCGCCCGACGTGCTCGCCACCTACCAGGCGAAGTGGCGCTACCTGCACGTCGACGAGTACCAGGATACGAACCGGGCCCAGTACCTCTGGATCCGCCAGCTCGCGGCCCGTCACCACAACCTCGCCGTGGTCGGCGATGACGACCAAAGCATCTACAGCTGGCGCGGCGCCGACCTGCGCAACATCCTCGACTTCGAGCGTGACTACCCCAAGGCGACGGTCGTCAAGCTGGAGCAGAACTACCGCTCGACCCAGCTCATCCTCGACGCTGCCCACGCGGTCGTCTCGCGCAACGAGGGGCGCAAGGACAAGAAGCTCTGGACGCAGAACGACCGCGGCGTGCGGATCGAGCGCTTCGAGGCCGACCGCGAAGACGAGGAGGCCGAGTGGATCGCGCGCCAGATCGATGCTCTCGTGCAGGGACGAGGCGCCGGCGGCTCGATCCTCGCTCGCCGGGCCGACGAGGGCGACGATCGGCTCTATCGGCTCAAGGACATCGCCGTGATGTACCGCACCAACGCCCAGTCGCGAGCCATCGAGGAGTCGTGTCTCCGCTACGGCTTGCGCTACCAGCTCGTGGGCGGCACTCGCTTCTACCAGCGCCGCGAGGTGAAGGATGCGCTGGCCTACCTTCGCACGCTGCGCAACGATCGTGACGTGGCCGCCTTCGAGCGCATCCTCAACGTGCCCGCCCGGGGCATCGGCGACAAGACGCTCGAGCATCTGCGGGTGGTCGCCGCGGCGAACGACGGCGACATCTGGACGGCCATCCTGCTGACCATCGACGACCCGGAGGTCACCTCTCGCTCGCGACACGCATTGGCGGGCTTCGCCGAGCTGGTCACGCGCCTCCGGCGGCGTGTCGGGCTGCTCGCGCTGCCTGAACTGCTCGACGCCCTGCTCGAGGAGTCGGGCTACCGGGCGATGCTCCACGACGGCTCCGAGGAGGGGCAGGAGCGCTGGGACAACCTGCTCGAGCTGCGCGAGGTGGTCGGGCGCTATGCCGACCTCGAGCCCGAGGATGCCCTTGATCGACTCCTCGAGGAGACCGCGCTGGTGGCCGACCAGGACGCCTACGACGCCTCGGACGACCGGGTCACGCTCATCACGCTGCATGCGGCGAAAGGCCTCGAGTTCGACGTCGTCTTCATCGCCGGCCTCGAAGAGGGCGTCTTCCCCCACAATCGTGCGCTCGACGATCCGCGCCAGATGGAGGAGGAGCGCCGGCTCGCGTACGTCGGCCTGACCCGGGCGCGCCATCGGCTCTACCTGACCCACGCCGCGCAACGGGCGACCTGGGGTCGCGGCGGTTTCTCCGTGCCCAGCCGCTTCCTGCTCGAGATCCCTGCCGAACTGATGCACGGCCCGCGGCTCGTCGTCGTCGACGAGGAGGATGAGGATCAGCGACCGCCCGAGGAGCGGACCGGTGGCCCGCTCGACCTCGACCTCGTCCTCGGGCGGCGGGCGTCGGGGCGCCTGTTGGAGCGCGATCGGCGGCCCGTCGGTCCGCGCTCGCTGCCGCCTGGCGGCGGGTATGTCGAGGTGCCGCCGGGCGCGCCACGAGCGGGCGAGGCCTTCCGGACGAGCCGGGACCTGGCGGCCAGGCGCGAAGCCTACTACGGCTCGCATGCCTGGCCGGGTCGTGATGAGGGCCGCATGCCGGCGGGCACTGCCGCGGTCGGCGCAGCGCAGAAAGGCGCCACGTCAGGCCCATCGGCTGGCGTCGATCCGACGGCAGAGCGCGGTATCGTGCCGCCGCCGGCGATGGTGCCCGGCCAGCGTCGCTATCGCGACGGCGACCGCGTCCGGCATCACGCCTTCGGCGAGGGGCGCGTCGTGACCTCCAAGCTGACCCGCGACGACGAGGAGGTCACGGTCGCCTTTCCCGACCGAGGCGTGAAGACGCTCCTGGCCAGCATCGCCGACCTCGAGGTCCTCGCCTAGGCCCGCCTGGGTTCGATCCCGAGGCCCGAGAGGTGGCTGCCTCGAGGTGGCGGCTGACCGTCGATAATCGGGACCCACAGTCGTCCGTTGAAGGCGCCTCGATGCCCGATCTCCCGTCCGGGACGGTCACCTTTCTGTTCACCGATATCGAGGGTTCGACTCGCCTCGTGCAGGAGCTCGGAGCGGACTACAGGCCGCTGCTCGAAGAGCATCGTCGGCGGATCCGCCGTGCCGTAGCGGCGGCGGGCGGCGTGGAGGTGAGCACGGAGGGCGATGGCCTCTTCGTCGTGTTCCCGGCCGCGATGGGTGCAGTCGCGGCGGCCGCCGACGCACAACGAGCTCTCGCCGCGACGGGCTGGCCCAGCGAGACGAAGGTCCGGGTCCGGATGGGCATCCACAGCGGCGAGGGAGTCCTGAGCGGGGGCGACTACGTCGGTCTCGACGTCCATCGCGCCGCCCGCGTCGCCGCGGCCGCCAACGGCGGGCAGGTCCTCCTGTCCGATGCCACGCGCGCGCTGGTCGATACCGCCCTGCCAGCCGGCATCAGCCTGCGCGACATGGGCCTGCACCGGCTCAAGGACCTCCAACAGCCGGAGCGGCTGACGCAGTTGGTCATCGACGGCCTGCCGAACGACTTTGCTGCGATCCGCTCCCTCGAGGCGGGCCCGATCAACCTGCCCGTCAACATGACGAGCTTCGTGGGCCGGGAACGCGAGCTGACCGATCTGCGCGCGCTGCTTCGTGCGTCACGGCTGGTGACGCTGGTCGGACCGGGCGGCTCCGGCAAGACGCGGCTGGCGCAACACGTCGCCTCGTCGCTCGCGGACGCGTTCGCCGACGGCATCACGTTCGTTGATCTGGCGCCGATCAGCGATCCGAGCCTCGTCGAAGCGACCATCGCGGGGGCACTCAGGCTGCGCGGCGAGGACCCCCGATCGCCCCACGAGCGGCTGATCGAATACCTCCGCGACCGGCAGCTCTTGCTGATCCTGGACAACTTCGAGCAGCTGCTGACGGCCGCCCCTTCGGTCGTCGAGCTCGTCGAGGCCGCAGCTCGATCGTCCGTGCTCGTTACCAGCCGCGCGCCGCTCCGGGTTCGCGGCGAGCAGACGTTCCAGGTGCCGCCACTGGCGGTGCCCGGCGATCTGGAAGCATCCCCGACAGCCCTGTCCTACGACGCGGTCACCCTGTTCGTCGACCGGGCACGGTCGATCCGGCCGGGTCTCACGATCAGCGCCGCCGACCTTCCGGTCATCGGCCAGATCGTGGCCCGGCTCGACGGGCTGCCGCTGGCGATCGAGCTGGCCGCGGCGCGCGTGAACATCCTGTCGCCGCAGGCCCTGCTCGATCGGCTCGCCGATCGCCGGACGCTCATGGCACAGGGCGCTCGCGATCTGCCCGCACGCCAACGCACGCTGCAGGCGGCGATCACCTGGAGCCACGATCTGTTGGGACCGGCCGATCAGCGTCTCTTCGCGCGATTCGGCGTCTTCGTCGGCGGTGCGGACTTCGATGCTGCCGAGCGCATCGGCGCCGAGGCAGGCGAGGCGGGCGCGGACGGCGAGGGCGTGCTCGACCGGATCGCCTCGCTCGTCGACAACAGCCTGATCCAGCGGATGGAGACCTCGACCGGCGAGCCGCGGCTGCGGATGTTGGAGACGATCAGGGCCTTCGCGCGCGAGCGGCTCGACGAGGATCCGCGACGTGCCGAGGTCGAGCGCGCCCACGCGGCGTACTACCTGACGCTGGCCGAGGCGGCCAAGTCGGGGCTGGAAGGCGACGATCCGCCGTCGTGGCTGGATCGCCTCGAGCTCGAGCAGGACAACCTGCGTGCCGCGCTCGGGTGGGCGATCGCGGCACCCGATCCCGAGCTCGCCCTGCGCCTCGTGGCGGCGCTGTGGCGCTTCTGGCACCTGCGTGGGCACATCACCGAAGGTCGGCGCTGGGCGGACGCGATCCTGGCCATACCCGGGCGGCCGGGCGACCGGATCACCACCGCCGCCCTCATCGGGGCCGGCGGACTGGCCTACTGGCAGGTCGACATGGTGGCGGCCCGGGCGTACTACGAGGAAGGCTTGCGGATCGCGCGCGACGGTGGCGACCGTTGGGGCGAGGCGGAGGCGCTCCGCAACCTCGGCTGGATCCTCGCAGCGACCGGCGATCGTGAAGCCGCGGAGGGATCCTTCGAGCAGAGCGCCGCGATCTTCCAGGAACTGGATGACGACCGGGGTCTGGCGGGGATCGCCTTCGGGGCCGGTCTGCGCCGCTGGATGGTCGACGACTACCGTGGCGCCAAGGACCGATACGCCGATGCCTTGCATCGCTACGAGGCACTCGGCGACGCCTACTGGACAGCGACGTGTCGGTCAGCGCTCGGCCAGGTCGACCGCGTGACGGGGCGGCTTGCCGAAGCCGCCGATCAGTACGTGACGGCGATGGGCATCTTCCGCCGCATCGGCGACGTGTCCGGTGTGGCGATGGAGGCCGATCTCCTCGGCGTGACCCGCCTCGAGATGGGCCACGTTGAGCTCGGTGTCCGACTGGCGTCCGCGGCGGCCGCGCTCCGAGCTTCGATCGCCGCCAGTGCGCCACCGGCGCTCCTGCGCTACCAGAGCGCGCTCGAGACCGCCCGGCCGATGCTCGAGACGGAGGCGTACGCGGCTGCGGCGGCCGGGGGTGCAGCGATGAGCCTCGATGAGGTCGTGGCGCTCGCGCAGCAGCCGGTCGGGCCCTGACCCGACGTTCGCCTCCGCCTTCCGCATCCGGGAGCCCTCGCGCCTCGACCCGCCTGGTTCGGGCGGCGTCACGCCGACTCGGCCGCATTTTCGTATCCTCGAACCGATGCCACGCAAGGCGGTCACCAAGCAAGGCGCGGAGACCACCGCGCCGAAAGACGACCCAGCCGCTCGGGTCGCGATGCTTCGCGAGCGGATCGAGCGCGCCAACGCGCTCTACTACGAGCAGGACGCGCCGGAGATCAGCGACGCGGAGTGGGACGCACTCATGCGGGAGCTCCAGGACCTGGAGGCGGCGCACCCGGAGCTGGCCACGCCCGACTCGCCCACCCAGCGCGTAGGCGGCGCTCCCTCGGCGACCTTCGACGAGGTCCGCCACCGGACGCCGATGCTCAGCCTGGCCAACGCGTTCAGCCACGACGAGCTGCGCGCCTTCGACGCCCGCGTTCGCAAGGGCCTCGAGCTGCCCCCGGCCCCGGAGCCTGCCCCAGAGCTGACGTACATCGCCGAGCTGAAGATCGACGGCCTGGCCATCGCCCTGCGATATGAGCGAGGGCGCTTCGTGCAGGGCGCGACCCGCGGCGACGGCTCGACCGGCGAGGACGTGACCGCCAACCTGCGGACCATCAAGGCCATCCCCCAGCGACTCACCGAGCCCGCCACGCTCGAGGCCCGCGGCGAGGTCTACATGCCCAAGGCCGAGTTCGCACGCATCAACGCCGAACGCGAGGAGGCCGGACTGCCGCTCTACGCGAACCCGCGCAACACGGGCGCCGGCTCGCTGCGGCAGATCGACCCGGCCGTGACGGCCAGCCGCGACCTCGCGGCGTGGGCCTACATCCTCATCGAGGCGGGAGCGGATGGTCGCGCGTCGGTCCGGACCCAGACGGGTGCGCTCGATCGCCTCGAGGCGCTCCGCTTCGCGGTCGAAGGTCACCGGGCGTCAGGGCTCGACATCGAGGCCGTCATCGCCTTCGCCGAATCGTGGCGAGAGGCCCGCCACGATCTGCCATACGAGACCGACGGCGTGGTGGTCAAGGTCGACCGCTTCGACCAGCAGGGTCGCCTGGGCCTGGTCTCGCGGGCCCCACGCTGGGCGATCGCCTACAAGTTCCCGCCGGAGCAGGTCGAGACGCTGGTCGAGGACATCGTGGCCTACGTCGGGCGGACCGGGACGCTGACGCCGGTCGCCCATCTGCGCCCGACCAAGGTGGCCGGCTCGACCGTCGCGCGCGCGACCCTCCACAACCTCGACGAGGTGCGCCGAAAGGACATCCGGGTCGGCGACCAGGTCATCCTCCAGAAGGCCGGCGACGTCATCCCGGAGGTCGTCCGCCCGCTGATCGAGCGACGCACTGGGGCAGAGCGCATCTGGGAGATGCCGACGACCTGTCCGGTCTGTCACGCCGAGGTCGTCCAGGACGAGGGGGAGGTCCGCTTCCGCTGCACGAACCCGTTCTGTCCGGCCCAGGTCATCCAGGGCCTCGGCCACTTCGTCGGTCGGGGCGGCATGGACATCGAGGGCGCCGGCTGGCACGTCCTCGACCAGCTCCTCCAGCGTGGCTTGGTCAAGAGTCCGGCCGACGTCTTCCGCCTGACGGTCGAACAGCTCATGTCGCTCGAGCGCTTTGCCGAGAAGAGCGCCACGAACCTGTATGAGCGCATCCAGCGGGCGAAGACCCGGCCGCTGGCGAGGATCATCAACGCCCTCGGCATCCGGCATGTCGGCTTCCAGACGGCCATCGACCTGGCCGACTGGATCGCGGCCGAGTGGCCCCCGCAGGACGGCGAGTCGGATGCTGACTGGACACGCCGCATCGCCGCGACGCTGGCCGAGGCGCCTCCCGAGCGTTTCGAGGCCGTGCCTGGCGTGGGGGCGACCGTGGCCGCCAGCATCGGGCGCTTCTTCGCGGACGACGTGACCGGCCGCCTGCTCCTCGATCTCGCCGATGCCGGCGTCGTCGCAGAGCGACCAGAGCCGCGCACCGCCGCGGCGGGGGAGGGGCCGCTGGCCGGCAAGTCGGTCGTGGTCACGGGATCGTTGGAGGGCTTCGACCGCCAGGGCGCCGAGGCAGCCATCCGGGCCGCGGGCGGCAAGCCGTCTGGCTCGGTCTCCCGCAAGACCGACTATCTCGTCGCCGGCGAGAGCGCCGGCTCCAAGCTCCAGAAGGCGGAGGAGCTCGGGGTGCCGATCCTCGATGAGGCGGCATTCGTACGCCTGCTGGCAGGCGAAGCGCCGTCGGTCGCGAGCGAGGCGCCAGCGTCCAGGGCGGACGAGGCGACCGGTGCCGGCTGAGCCGAGGCCCGAGCCGACCAACGAGGCGACCGATGCAGCGCTCGGGACGGAGCAGGCGATCATCGTCGCCGAGCGGGCCGCTGGCCGGCCACCGCCACTCGAGGGCTTCGAGCGCTGGGCCCGGATCCTGTGCTACGGGCTCGGGGTGCTCGGGGTCCTGGTCGGGATCGTGGGCATCGTCGGCGGCATCGCCGGGCCGACCGGCCTCGTCATCGCCGGCTCCATCTTCGCTGGCGCGGCCGTGCTCATCGTGGTCGCCTGGGGCCTCGGCGCACGACGATCGTGGGCACGCCCGGCTGCCATCCTGCTGTTCTGGGTCCTCATCATCGTCGGTCTCCTGCGCGTCGTCGTCGTGCTCCTCGGCGCCGGCAACCTGACCATCCCGCTCGAGGCCATCCTGGCCGCGCTGGTGCTGACGACCCTGCCGCCCGGGCAGCGCCGCGAGATCGGGGGCGGCACCGACCGCTCGGTGGCCGAGCTCTGCGCCGCTGCCTATGCGATGGCAGCGCTGCTGCCGATCGTCGTCAGGTAGACCCCCGGGTCGCCCGGCTTAGCCCTCCGGGTCGTCCCGCCAGGCCACGATCGTGGGGCCGGCCGGCACGGGCTCGTCGGCCGCGTCGGCAGCTAGCGCACCCCACTCGAAGGTGCGGCCCGAGGCCGGCTCCGGCGGGCCCTCGAAGGGCGGCAGGTCCGCACGCGCGGTGCCGATGTCGTGGGTCACGCCCGGATCCCCGACCTCGACCACGCGGGAGGGCACGCCGCTGGCAACCAGGTCAGCCAGCAGCTCGTCGGGCATCCGATCGGACGCCAAGGCGCGGAGCGCCTCGAGGTGCGCGATCGGCAGCAGGGCGGGCCAGCCTTCGGCGCCATCAAAGGCGGGGCGTAACAGGTCGGACGGGTGCGCGCCGTGGGCCTCGATGAGGCTGGTCAGCGTCTCAGGGTCGACCCAGGCCATGCGCGCCGGCCAGACGATCGCCGCGTCCGTCTCCGTGACCAGGCCGAGCGCAACGTCGATGCCCCGGCAGATCTGACCGACCGGGCCGCCCGCGGCCGGTGCCGGCTCCGCGAGCGTGGTCGTGCTCCCCGCCAGCGCGTCGGCAACGGCGCCGACCGGATCCGCGGCGACCACGACGACGGGTACGCCACCACCCGACCAGGCTGCCTCCGCCAGGCGGCGGACGAGCGGCCGACCTTCGACATCGCGTACGGCGCCCTCAGGCGTGGCCGAGAGGATGATGGCAGCGACGGTCACGCGGCGATGCTACCAGCCGGCGACATGCCGGGGCCATCGGCGGCCGACGCTCGAGGCTGTGCGACAATGGGGGCTTCCCGAGACCACCTTCGTGGCCACGCCGCGCCTCGCCCGCCACAGGATCGAACCACCGCCATGACCGCTCCCGCGCCGACCGCGCGTGCCACCCGCACCGACCTTCGCAACATCGCCATCGTCGCTCACGTGGACCACGGTAAGACCACGCTCGTCGACGCCATGCTCCGCCAGACGGGCGCCTTCCGCGCCAACCAGATCGTCGCCGAGCGGGTCATGGACTCCGGCGACCTCGAGCGCGAGAAGGGCATCACCATCCTGGCCAAGCAGACGGCCGTCGACTACCACCATGTCCACCTCAACATCGTGGACACGCCCGGGCACGCCGACTTCGGCGGTGAGGTGGAGCGCACGCTGCTCATGGTCGACTCGATCCTCCTGCTGGTCGACGCCGCCGAGGGACCGCTGCCGCAGACCCGCTACGTGCTCCAGAAGGCCATGGCGCGCCACCTGCCAGTGGTCGTGGCGGTCAACAAGATCGACCGCTCCGACGCCCGCGTGGGCGAGGTCCTCGACGCCATCTACGAGCTGTTCATGGACCTCGGCGCCGACGACCGCCAGATCGACTTCCCGGTCGTCTATACCAACGCCAAGGCCGGCACCGCCACCCTCGACCTCGCCGCCCCGGGCACCGACCTCCAGCCCCTCCTCGACCTCCTCGTCGAGCACACTCCGGCACCGACCCACGAGCCGGGGCACCCGCTCCAGCTGCTGGTCACCAACCTCAGCGCGAATGACTACGTCGGCCGGATGGCGGTCGGTCGGATCTGGAACGGCTCGATCCGCATGGGCCAGCGTATGTCGATCGTGCGAGAGGAGGCCGAGGGCCAGGATGGCTCCATCGAGCCAGGTCGTCGGGTCGTGCTCTCGGGCACCGTGACCAGCCTGACCACAGCGCAGGGCATCGAGCGCGTCGAGATCGCAGAGGCTGGTCCGGGCGAGATCGTGGCCGTGGCCGGCATCCCCGACGTGACCATCGGCGACACCATCACCGACCCCGTCGACCCGCGCCCGCTGGCCCGCCTGGACGTCGACGAACCGACGCTGTCGATGACCTTCGGGGTGAACACCTCGCCGCTTGCGGGACGCGACGGCAAGTACGTGACCAGCCGGCAGATCAAGGACCGGCTCGACCGCGAAGTGCTCGGCAACGTCAGCATCCAGATCCTGCCGACCGAGGTCGGCGACACGTTCGAGGTCCGCGGCCGGGGCGAGCTCCAACTGGCCGTGCTCATCGAGCAGATGCGTCGCGAGGGCTTCGAGCTCCAGGTCAGCCGGCCCGAGGTCCTCCTGCACGAGGTGGACGGTGAGGTCCAGGAGCCATACGAGCGCATCACCATCGACATCCCGCCCGACTTCATCGGCCCGGTCAGCCAGTCGCTGGCGGCCCGCAAGGCGCGTATGGAGCAGATGACGACCGATGCGGATGGACGCGTGCGCATGGAGTACGTGCTGCCCGTGCGGGGCCTCGTCGGCTATCGCGGCCAGCTGCTGACCGAGACGCGGGGGACGGCGCTCATGCACCAGATCGGCGAGGGCTACGGCCCCTGGGCTGGCGAAGTCGAACACCGGACGAGCGGCGTCCTGGTGGCTGACCGCCTGGGCACCTCCAACGCCTACGGCCTCTTCAACCTCCAGGAGCGGGCGGATCTCTTCATCGGCGCCGGGCAGGAGGTCTACGAGGGCATGGTCATCGGCGAGAACAGCCGGCCGGGCGACATGGACGTCAACGCGACCAAGGAGAAGAAGCTGACCAACATGCGCACGCATGCCACCGATGAGGCGCTGCGCCTCACGCCGCCGCGGCCGCTGACCCTCGAGTCGGCCATCGAGTTCATCGCCGTCGATGAGCTCGTCGAGGTCACCCCGAGCGCCATCCGCCTGCGCAAGCGCCTTCTCTCGACCCACGACCGCCGCCGCGAACGTGGTCGCGAGGCGGACCTGTCTCGCGCCGCCGAGGACGCCAGTTAGCGGTCGCCCGTCAGCTGCGGGATCGTTTCCGCCGCACCGCGTTCGGCGAGGGTCGGCTCGTCGAGTCGGCCGCGGGTCGTTGCATAGAGGCACATCTCCGTGCCGGTCCGCTCCCAGGTGAACATCTCCAGCTCGTGATGGATGCGTTCGGCGACCCTGCGGGACGGCACGTTCTCCGGGTGGACGATCGAGCAGGCGCGATCGTGGGTGGTCTCGCGGAAGACCCATGCCAAGGCGGCCGAGGCGGCCTCCGTGGCGTAGCCCTTGCCCCATTCGTGCCGCACAAGGTGGTAGCCGATCTCCGGCACCGAGCGGCCGTCCACCGGTTGGAGCATCGGCCCGCAGTCGCCGAGGACGGCGCCATCCGTCGAGCCGCTCGATGGCCCACAGGCCGAAGCCGTTTGCCTCGTAGCTCTCCATCGCCCAACGGATCCAGCGCTCGACGTCGTCGCGATCCTTCGGTGCGGGGTAGTGCTGCATGGCCACGGGGTCGCCGAGAGCCTCCAGGAGTGGGTCGACGTCGTCGAGGGTCAGCAGGCGCAAGCGCAGTCGATCCGTGGTCAGGACGTTCATCGGATGCAGGATAGGCGCGGTCCGCGCGTACAATCGGCCGCGATGAACCCGCCTGCTGTCGCGACGAAGACCATCTACCTGGACCACGCGGCCACGACGCCCATGCGCCCCGAGGTGCTCGAGGCGATGCTGCCGCTGTTGACCGTGGACTTCGGCAACCCATCGTCCGCCCACGGGCCTGGTCGACGAGCGCGGATGGCGCTCGACGAGGCGCACGAGATGACCGCCGCCGCGCTCCACGCGGAGCCGCGCGAGATCGTCTTCACGGCCGGTGGCACGGAGGCGGCCAACCTGGCCATCAAGGGCGCCGCATGGGCGGGCAAGGCGGAGGGCCATCGCATCCTGACCAGCGCGGTCGAGCACGATGCCACGCTGAACGCGCTCCAGCACCTCGAGAAATTCGGCTTCGAGGTGGTCGTCCTGCCCGTGGATCGATATGGACGCCTCGATCCCGATGCCCTCGACGGCGCGCTCGACGAGCGGACGATCCTCGTCGCGCTCCAGGTCGCGAACAACGAGGTCGGTACCATGCAGCCCCTGCGGGAGCTGGTCGAGACCGTTCGGCGCGTGCGAAGTCGCAAGACCCTGATCTACGTCGATGCCGTGCAGGCCGCCCCGTACGTGGATCTCGACGTTCGCGGGCTGGACGCCGACCTGGTCTCCGTCGGCGCGCACAAGTTCGAGGGCCCCAAGGGGATGGGCGCGCTGTGGGTCCGCGGTGGCACGGCGATCATGGCCCAGACCCACGGCGGCGGCCAGGAACGCTACCGGCGGGCGGGCACGGAGAACGTGGCCGGCGCGGTCGGCATGGCCACTGCCTACCGCCTCACCACACAGGAGCGCCAGGAGACCGTCGCCCGCCTGCGCCGGCTGCGCGACCGACTACGGTCCGCGTTGGCGACCGACGCCGACGTCGAGTTCACGGGCCACCCGACCGACCGGCTCCCAGGCCACCTCTCACTCCTCGTGCGTGGCGTCGAGGGCGCCGCGATCGTGGTCGCGCTGGACCTGGAAGGCATCGCCACCTCGGCCGGCGCCGCCTGCACGACCGGCTCGCCCGAGGTCTCGCATGTCCTGGCGGCCATGGGCTATCCCGACGAGGAGGCCAGGGGCGCCCTGCGCCTGAGCCTCGGACGGACGACGACCGAGACCGAGATCGAGCGCGCCATCGACGTCGTGCCGGCCATCATCGCCCGCCTGCGCGACGGATCGTCGGCCCTCGCCGCCGACCCGCTCGGCCAGGAGGTCGGGGTCTGAGCGCCGAGGTGGTCCCGGCGTCTTCGAGGCTGGGCCGGGTCCCTGGGTCGGCAGCGGCCCGTCGCTCGGTCGTGCCCGCACAAGCGGCAACGGGGCGGGTGCTCGTGGCCATGTCGGGCGGGGTCGATTCGTCGGTCGCGGCCGCCATGCTCCACGAGCAAGGCGTCGAGACCGTCGGGGTCTGGATGCGCCTGCACGACGTCGCCGACACCTACAGTGAGTTCAAGAAGAGCTGCTGCTCGCTCGACGCGGCCGAGGACGCGCGTCGCGTCGCGGGCCAACTGGGCATCCCGTTCTATGTCCTCAACCTCGAACGTGAGTTCGGAGCCGGCGTCCTCCAGCCGTTCCTCGACGCCTATCAGTCGGGCGAGACGCCGAGCCCGTGCGTCGATTGCAACAGCACGGTCAAGTTCGGGGCCCTTGCGGGCCGCGCCAGGCGCCTCTACGACTGCCAGGCCGTGGCCACGGGCCACTACGCCAGGGTGGATGCGGTCGATGACCCCGAGGCGCGCGACGGCCGTCGCTTCCGCCTGCTCAAAGGCCGCGACCCGGACAAGGACCAGAGCTACTTCCTCTACGGCTTGCGCCAGGATCAGCTGGCCCACAGCCGCTTCCCGCTCGGCGAGCTGACCAAGTCCGAGGTGAGAGACGTCGCCCGGCGCCATGGGCTGGTCACGGCCGAGAAGCCCGAGAGCCAGGAGATCTGCTTCGTGCCTGGCGGCGACTATCGCGACGCGCTGCGTCAGCGGGCGGGCTGGCAGCCGACTCCGGGGCCGCTCCTCGACGCAGACGGTCGACAGGTCGGTGAGCACGCCGGCGCCGCCGCTTACACCGTCGGCCAGCGTCAGGGCCTCGGTGTGGCGCTCGGGGAGCCTCGCTACGTGGCGCGCATCGACGCCACCGCGAACGTCATCCAGCTGGGTCGACGCGAGGACCTCGCCCGAAACGCCTTCGTCATGCGCGACGTCAGCTTCACGGCCGGACGCCCGCCGTCCGCCGATGCCTTCGACTGTGAGATCCGCATCCGGCACCGCGCCGGGCCGGTGCCCGCCCGGGTGGAGCGCCTGACCGCCGACGGCCCTGGCACGCGCGGCACCTGGCACGTCCAGACGCGCGAGACGGTCTGGGCGCCGGCGCCCGGCCAGGCTGCCGTCTGCTACGACGGCGACGAGGTGCTCGGTGGTGGCCGGATCGCGACGGAGGCGCGCGCCCGACGACCGGCCACCCGTGCCTGAGATCGGGCCCTCCGTCATCCTGGCGGTCATCGTGGGCGTCATGAACCTGGCCATCTACGTGCTCATCCGGGGGACCGCCAGGGCGCGTCTGATCTTCCTCGTACCGGCTGCCATCCTCGGTGCCTATGCCGGCCAGGCCCTCGGGGCGCGGCTCGGCGACCCACTCCGGATCGGCGACTTCGGCCTCATCTCGGCCTCGATCATGGCCTGGATCGGCATCGTCATCGTGGTCATCATCGGGACGCTGGTGCCATCGAGGGAGGGACCGTGACGCAGCCCGCAGGCCCCGCCGCGCGCCGCCAGGCGGGCCGCCTCCGAGCGACGAGTCTCGCCCGGCGGCATCGGACAACGCACGTCTCGAGTCGCTCATGGCCGAGGTGCCACCGTCGGCACCGGGCTGGTCGGCGCCGCCGAGTCGGACGCCGGTGGCCGCCCTCTGGTGCGGCGTCGGCGCCTTCGTCGCAGGGCTGGCCGTCGTCCTCGACCTGGTCCTCGTGCGCCAGGGCCAGCGCTCGATCGTTGCCGGCGGCATCCTCGCTCTGGTGCTGCTGGCTGGGGTCGGGCTGGTCGATCGCAGCCATCGTCGGCGGCATCCAGGTCAGGTCGACCGAAGACGGCGACGCTGCCGCCAGGACGCGCGCAGCCATCGCCATCGGCCTGGCCGCCATCAGCCTGCTACTCATGACCCTGGCCGGCCTGGAGCTCTACGCCATCGGGCTCGACTCGTTCTGAGCGCCTCGGGGCGGGGGAGCGAGTTTCGTACCATAGGCCGGTGACCGTGCCTGCCGCCCAGCCGGACCCGCGCATCCGGCCGTTGCCGGCCGCCGAGCTTCGGCGCCGTTTTCTCGAATTCTTCGCCCAGCGCGGCCACACCATCGTGCCCAGCGCCAGCCTCGTGCCGGCCGGCGACCAGACGCTGCTGTTCACGAACTCGGGCATGGTCCAGTTCAAGGAGGTGCTGACTGGCGCCACGAAGGTTTCCTATACGCGCGCGGTCGATGTCCAGCGCTGCCTGCGCGTGGCCGGCAAGCACAACGACTTCGAGGAGATCGGCCGCTCGCCGCGCCACCACACGCTCTTCGAGATGCTCGGCAATTGGAGCTTCGGCGACTACTTCAAGCGCGAGGCGATCCACTGGGCCTGGGAGTTCCTGACGGTCGAGCTTGGCCTGCCCGGCCGACCGTCTGGCGGCCACGACCTACAAGGACGACGACGTCGCTCGCGCCATCTGGACGGACGAGATCGGCCTGCCGCCAGAGCGCATGGCGCGCTGGGGCGATGTCGAAGCCGGCGACGACAAGAACTTCTGGCGGATGGCCGAGACGGGCCCATGCGGCCCGTGCTCCGAGATCCACTTCGACCGCGGCGTCGAGTTCTCCGAAGGGCCGCACTGCGTGCCCGACCATTCCGAGCAGTGCCCCCGCTGGGCCGAGCTCTGGAACCTCGTCTTCATGGAGTTCGACCAACGTCCCGACGGGCGCGTGCCGCTTCCTTTCACCAGCGTCGACACCGGCCTCGGACTCGAGCGCCTGGCGGCGGTCGTCCAGGGCGTGGCATCGAACTACGACACCGACCTCTTCGCGCCCATCCACGATGCGCTGCGCACGATCCTGGGCCACGACCCGGAGACCTTCGAGGCGGAGCGCTTCAGCTACCAGGTCATCGCCGACCACTCGCGCGCCGTCACCTTCCTCGTCGCGGACGACATCCGGCCGTCCAATGAGGGCCGCGGGTACGTGCTGCGGCGAATCCTGCGGCGTGCGGTCCGTCACGGCCGCCTGCTCGGACGACACGAGCCGTTCATGGCCGAGCTCGCCACCGTCGTCGTCGAGACCATGGGCGACGTCTACCCGCACCTGACGCAACGGGCCACAGAGATCGCTGCGGTCGTCGGTGCCGAGGAGCGCCAGTTCGCGCGCACGCTCGACGCAGGCACGGCCCAGCTCGAGGCGGCGCTACGAGGGCTGGCGACCGGCGAGCGCAAGGTCGGGCGTTCAGCGGAGACGTTGCCTGCCGATGCGCCCCGGCTCGACGGCGAGCTGGCCTTCCGGCTTCACGACACGTACGGCTTCCCCATCGACCTGACCGTGGAACTGGCTGCCGAGTACGGTGTGGCCGTCGATCGCGCGGGCTTCGAGACCGCTCTGACCCGTCAGCGCGAGCGCTCCCGCAGCGGACGCAAGGCCGAGCTCAGCCGCCAGGCGGAGGCCACCGGCACGTACCAGGCGATCCTGGCGCGGGTCGGCGGGTCCGAGTTCCTGGGCTATGAAGGCACGAGCGCGGCGGGTCGCGTCGTCGCCATCGTCCGCGACGGCGTGGAGGTCGAGGCGGCGGCACCGGGTGAGTCGGTCGACGTCGTCCTCGACCAGACCCCGTTCTACGCCGAGGGAGGCGGGCAGATCGGCGATCGAGGCACGCTGCTGGCACCGGCTGCCGCGCCGGCCGTTACGGTGGAGGACACACAGCGGCCCGTCGGTGGCCTCATCGTCCACCGTGGCACTGCGAGCTTGCCGATCGCGGTCGGGCAGACCGTCATGGCGGAGGTGGACGCCGTGCGGCGCGCCAGGACGATGCGAAACCACACGGCCACACATCTGCTGCACCGTGCGTTGCGGAACACCGTCGGCGAGCACGCCCGCCAGGCCGGCTCGTTGGTCACGCCCGACGGGCTTCGTTTCGACTTCCCGTTCGATCGCGCCCTGACGCCCGCCGAGATCGCGGCCATCGAGGCCGAGGTGCGTGCGGTCGTGCGCGACGACCGGACGGTCACGCCGGCGTTCGGCTCGATGGCCGATGCCATCGCCGCCGGCGCCGATGCCTTCTTCGACGAGAAGTACGGCGAGACGGTGCGCACGATCGCGGTCGCCGACTACAGTCGTGAGCTGTGCGGCGGCACCCATTGCCGGGCCACCGGGCAGATCGGCAGCTTCCAGATCGTCGGCGAGCGCAGCATCGGCTCGGGTATGCGCCGCATCGAGGCGCTCAGCGGCGACGGCGCGGACACCTGGGTCGCCTCGCGAGTGGCGCTCCTCGATCGTGTGGCCGAGGCCGCGGGCGCCGACAGGCCCGAGGTGCTGCCAGAGCGGGTCGCGGAGCTGACGGCGCGCGTCCGCGACCTCGAGAAGCGGCTCCGCGCCGCCGCCACGGAAGGCAACCCACGGCCGACCGACCTGGCACGTGGCGCGACGGCGTTCGGCGGCATCCCCGTCGTGTCTGCGGTGATCGGATCGGGCACGATGGAGGAGCTCAAGGCGTATGCGCGGGACGTGCGCGACGCCCTCGGGTCGGGCGTCGTCGCGCTCGCTCTGGACGCCGATGAGCCGCAGCTCTTCGTGACCGTGAGCGATGATCTCGTCGCCCGTGGCACGGCGGCCAACGCGCTCGTGCAGGCGGGTGCGCCGGAGATCGGTGGCAAGGGCGGCGGCCGGCCTGAGATGGCACAGGCGCGTGGCACGAGGCGAGATGGCATCCCACGGGCATTGGCCGCCATCGGAGCGGCCGTGGCGGCCTCGGCAGGCGAGGGCTGAACGCCGTGGCCTTCTGGCGACGGTTCCTGCCGCAGGCGGTCGAGGAGGGGAATGCCGGCTGCACCGCACTCGACGTCGGGACCGAGTACGCCAAGGCGCTGGTCTTCGAGGTCCAGGAGGACGGCAGCGGTGTCGTACAGGGCGTCGGGCGCCAGAAGCAGGGCCTCAGCCATATGCAGTCGGGCACGGTCGCCGACATCGATGCCGTGGTCGACAACTGCGCCATCGCCCTCCAGGAAGCGGAGGAGATGGCCGGCTACCGACCGTCGCAGGTCGTCATCGGCATCGCCGGTGAGCTCGTCAAGGGCTTCACCACGAGCCACGTCCAGGAGCGCAAGCGGCCGGGCCAGCAGATCACGGAGGCCGAACTCCAGAAGCTCATCGACGCCGTCCAGCGCCAGGCGCTCAAGGAGGCGGAGCGCGCGATCACCTGGGAGACCGGTCTGCCCAACGTGGACGTTCGCCTGGTCCACGCTGCCGTGACCGGTGCCCAGATCGACGGCTACGTGGTCACCAACCCGGTCGGCTTCCAGGGTCGCAACGTGCGCATCTCGATCTTCAACGCCTTCGCCCCGCTGGTCCACCTGGGCGCGCTTCAGACCGTGGCCAGCCGGCTCGACCTGGAGCTCCTGGCCGTGGTGGCCGAACCCTACGCGGTCGCCAGATGCCTGAGTGGCGATGCAGTGCAGCAGGCGGGCGCGTTGTTCATCGATGTCGGCGGCGGCACGACCGACGTGGCGCTGGTCCGCCAGGGCGGCATCGAGGGCACGCGCATGTTCGCACTCGGGGGTCGCGCCTTCACCAAGTCCCTGGCGGATCGACTCGACCTGCCCTTCCAGCGTGCGGAGGCGATCAAGGTCGACTTCGCTCGGGGCCTGCCTATCGAGCAGGCGGACGAGGTCGAGCGCATCGTGGCCGGCGATGTCCACGTCTGGGCCGCCGGCGTCGAGCTCGTGCTCGAGGAGCTGGCGGGCGGCGAGCTGCTGCCCGGCAGGATCCATCTCTGCGGTGGCGGGTCGCGCCTGCCGCAGCTCGCGAACGCCCTTGGCGACCCAGTTTTCGCGAAGCATCTACCCTTCAGTCGACCTCCCCAGGTCTCGATCATCGCGCCATCCGAGGTGACCGCTATAAGGGACGACACGCAGCTCCTGGTCGATCAGCAGGACGTCACGCCGCTCGGGCTCGCCTATCAGGCCATCGAGATGGCCTCGACCGAGTCGCCCCTCGACACCGCGCTGCGGCGTGTCCTGCGAGCCATGAAAGTCTGATCGTGGCCACCATCTTCCTCGACCAGGACGACGAGATCACGACGGCCATCGCCCGTCTGCGGGCGAGCCAGGACATCAAGGTCGCCCTGGTCCTGCCGCCCGGTTCGCGCCTGGGGACCTCGCGCATCAATTTCCGGCTCCTCGCCCGCGAGGCTCAGGACCTGCCGCGTCAGGCCTCGATCGTGACCACCGAAGCCGGCGTGCGCGCTATCGCCGTCAGTGCCGGGTTGCCGGCCTATGCCTCGGTCGCGGAGTTCGAGGCCGCAGCCGAGGCTGCCGCTGCCGCCGCCTCGGCCGCCCCTTCGTCCGAGGAGTCCCCGATACCCGGCGCCGCCGCCGTCGCGGTCGGTGTCGCTGGTGCTGGCGCCGCTGCCGTCGCTGCTGGTGGACCTGCCATCGCTGCTGGTGGCCCTGCCGCCGGTGCGGCCGGGCTTGCGACCACCGAGCCGACGACGCCCGCGGAGCTGGCAGCCCCTGCGGAGCCGGAGTCCGAACCAGCGGTCGAGACGCTGTCGCCGGCTGAGCCTGCTCCTGCCGCCGAGCCCGTGCCACCCGCGAAGCGGTCACGCACGACGGAAGAAGGCGGCCGCAGCGGCCGCGGTCGTCGCTGCTGCCGACGTGGCTGGTGCCGATGTGGCTGCTGCCGACGTCGCTGCTGCTGACGTGGCTGCTGCCGATGTTGCCGCGACCACGCCCCCCCAGCCAGCCACCGATCTCGACCCAGATGGGCCGGCCGTCGTCACGCCAACGGCAACGCTGGCGGGGGCCGCCGCTGCAGGTGACGCAGATGCCGCCGCCGCTGCCTTCGGCGCCGAGATCGCTTCGGTGCCGCCAGCGCCACGCGGTCCCAGTCCACGGTCGTCTGCAGCACTGCCCGTCGTCGGCGGCCCCGTTCGCTCGACCGGCCTCCTCGGTGGGCGGGGCGCCCTCGTGGGCGTGCTGGCGGTCCTGGCAGCCGTCGGCGTCCTCGCGCTGGCGCTTGCGGTCGCGGTCCTGCCGCAGGCCACGATCACCGTGGCTGCGCCCATCGAAACGATCGGACCCGTATCGAGGACCCTGACCGCCGATCCCACGGCCATCGAGCCCGATCCCGTCGCGGGCATCATCCCGGCAGAGCTCGTGAGGATCCCGCTGTCCGCGCAGGGCGACTTCACGGCGACCGGCGTCAAGGTCACCGAGACGAACGCCAAGGGGACCGTCACCTTCTCCAGTTTCGACACCGACGGCAAGCGGAGCATCCCCTCCGGGAGCATCGTCGCGACCGACTCCGGTGTGCGTTTCCGCACGTTGTCCACGGCGAACATGCCCAAGGCGAAACGGTTTGGAACGACGATCGTGCCCGGCACCGACTCGGTTCGGATCGAGGCCGTGAAAGCCGGCACCGGTGGCAATGTCCCGGCCAACGCCATCCATAACGTGCCGGCCGGGGTGGATCCGGTCGACACCGAGGTCACCAACGGCGCCGCCACGAGGGGCGGCGATCGGACCGAGTCAAGCCGCATCTCGCAGGAGGACGTGGACGTTGCCGTGGCCGAGCTCACCAAGGAGCTCGAGAGCCAGATGGCCGCTGCCCTGGCAGCCCCCGATACGGCACCGGCCGGCACGACGCTCGTCGAGGAGACCGCCAAGACGGGCCGAGTGAAAGCCGATCCGGCGCTGGGCGGCCTCGTGGGCAAGAGTGCCCGGACCTTCTCGCTCAAGCTCTCCGCCACCGGCGAGGTCATCGCCGTCGACACGGGCGTTCTCGAGCCGCTCGCGGCCGATGCGCTGGCGGCCGCCGTGCCGGAGGGCGTCGTCCTGTTTCCCGGTTCGATCCGCACGACCGTCGGCACGCCGACCGTCGATGGCGGCGTGGTCAGCTTCGAGATCGGCGCCACCGGAGACGGCTGGCGGCCGCTCGACGAAGCGGCCCTGCTCGGCGAGGTGCGCGGCCTACCCGTGGTCGAAGCCGAGGAGGCGCTGGCCGCCTACGGAGAGGTCGTCGTCGATGTCTGGCCGTTCTACGTGGCCACGATCCCCGACGGTGACCGGGCGACGTTGACCGTCATCCCGCCGACCCCGAGCGGCCCGTGAGGTTGTTGGGCATCGACCTCGGCGACCGACGGATCGGCCTGGCGGCAGGAGCGACGGAGTCCGGGATCGCACGCGGCCTGGACACGGTCCCGCGCAGCAGCGAGGGCGCCGATCTGGTCCGCCTTCGCGGCGTCGTCGAGGAGCATCACATCGAGGGCATCGTCTTGGGCTTGCCGCGGAACACGGATGGCTCGGAAGGGCCGCAGGCCGAGGCGACCCGGGCTTGGGCGAAGGCCGTCATCGGACCGCTCGCCGTCCCGTTCGTCTATCGCGACGAGCGCTACTCGTCGCAGGATGCCGAGGCCAACCTGGGTCGCGCCAAACGCGGGCGTTGTGGCGGCCCGCCGTCGCCTGCAGCCCGAGAACGGCGCCGACGTTCGGTGGACCGCGAGGCCGCCCGGATCATCCTCCAGGCGGAGCTCGACGCCCGACGCGAGGTGCGTCCGTGAGGAGTTCGGCAGGCGCGATGCCGCGATGAGCGACCAACGGCCGCCCCGCGTCCAGGCGCGACCCGTCGGCCCGCAGCGAGGTACCGTCCGCCAGGAGGGAGGCGTCCGCCGCACGCCGGGCTCGAAGGGTGGCGGCCGCTCGGCGCGCTGGAGCGCCATCCTCGCCATCTCGGTCCTCGCCGTCCTCATCATCGTGGTCGGTGTCGCCCTCCTCCGGCCTGCCGTCTCGGATTGGGCAGTCGGCTTTGCGAAGTCGAACCCGCAGGCGCTCCGGATGGGCTTCGTCGCCGACCTCGTCGCCGGTGCCCTGGGCGCTGAGCTCACGGATCCTGTCAGCGACGACGACACGCCAGTGCCCTTCGAGGTCGCCTCGGGCGCGACCGCCTCCGATGTGGCAGCCGCCCTTGCCGAGGCCGGCCTCATCAGCCAAGGGCTGGTCTTCGAATACGCCGCCATCACCAGCGATCAGGCCGACAGCCTCCAGGCCGGCACGTACGAGCTGTCGCGGGCCATGACGCCACAGGCCATCCTGGCCGCATTGCAGGACGCCCCCGTCCTGACCGTCAGCGTCGGCCTGCGCGAGGGCCTGCGCATGGAGCAGATCGCCGCCTACCTCCAGACGATCGGCATCCGGCCGGAGGCAGCCAAGGAGTTCTACGAGCTGGCCAAGGAGCCGACGGCAGCGCTTCGGGCGGACTACCCCTTCCTCGCCACGCTGCCCGAAGGCCGCTCGCTGGAGGGCTACCTCGCGGCGGGGACCTACGAGGTCTACCCGTTCGTGACCGGCGAGGAGCTGGTCCGTCTCCAGCTCGATGAATTCGGGCGCCAACTCGCGGGCTTCGACGCAGTGGCCGCGGCGAAGGACGCCGATCGCGACTTCTACGACGTCCTGACGCTGGCCAGCATCGTCGAACGGGAGGCGGGCGTGGACGCCGAGCGAGCAAAGATCGCGGGCGTGTACGCCAACCGGCTCGACCCGAACCGGTGGGCGACCGGCCTGCTCGAGTCTGATCCCACGGTCTTCTATGGCTGGGACACGGTCCAGCTCGGTGAGCAGGACTTCGAGGCCTGGCGGGATTATCGATTCTGGAGCCCGCCCGGCCAACCGCTCAAGGAGATCGCGTTGCCGAAGGCGCTGGCCTCCTTCCAGTCCTATCTCCAGCCCGGGCTGCCGGCGACGCCTATCGCCACGCCGACCATGGCCTCGATCAGGGCCGCGCTCCAGCCGGACACGAAGAACCACAACCTGTTCTTCGTGCTCAAGAACGACGCCTCTCGGACACATGCCTTCGCCAAGACCTACGCGGAGCACCAGGAGAACCTGCGCAAGTACGGCTACCAGTGAGCGGGCAGGTGAGCCGCGTCGCCGTCGGCCCGGGTGATCTTGCGCGCTGGGCCGCCGCCGACCGGGCCGCTCGACGCAGCCGCCTCGAGAGGCTGCGTGCGCGTATGGAACGCGAAGGCGTCGACGCCTACTTCGGCGTGCGTGTCGAGCACACGCGCTATCTGACGGGCCTCGAACTGGCCGATGGGGAGGAGAAGGTCGCGGGCAACTCCGGCTGGTTCATCGTCACGAACGACGAGGTCGTCGTACTGGCCGACTCGCGTTATACGGAGCAGGTTCGGGAGCAATGCCCGGAGGCCCGCATCGCGGACGTCTACAACGACCTGCCGGAGCGCTGGTCTGATCTGGTCGCCGGACACCGGCGCGTGGCGGCAGAGGCCGACGTGGTCGCGCAGGCGCTCTGGACACGGCTGGCCGCGGCCGCGCCGAGCGTGGAGCTGGTTCCGGCCGAGGGGTGGCTCCAGGCGGACCGCGCGGTCAAGGAGCCGGCCGAGCTGGAGCGCGTGGCGGCGGCCTGCGCCGTCGCCGACGCGGCCCTGGAGCGACTCCTGCCCTCGATCCAGCCCGGCGTCACCGAAGCGCAACTGGCCCTCGATCTCGAGTGGTCGATGCGCACCACGGGCGCCGAGGCGCTGGCCTTTCCCGTGGCCTGTCTGTCGGGTCCGCGGGCCGCCCTGCCACACGGTTCGCCCGGGCCACGTGCCGTGCGCGAGGGCGAGGTGTTGCTCTTCGACTTCGGGGCGCAGGTCGGCGGCTACCGCAGCGACATGACTCGAACCCTGTTCGTCGGCGAGCCGACGCGGGACGACCTGGCCATCTACGAACTGGTGCGGGGGGCCCAGCAGGCCGCGATGGACGCCCTTCAGATCGCGGTAACGGAGCGCCGATCGCCGAGTGGACGATCGGTCGACGCCATCGCCCGCCGGGTCATCGAGGCGGCCGGGCATGGCCAGCACTTCGGCCATGGGCTCGGTCACGGCATCGGGCTGGCGACGCACGAAGCGCCCTCGCTCGGGCGTCGTGCCACAGACGACGCGCTGCCGACACCGACCGTCTTCTCGGTCGAGCCGGGCGTCTACCTGCCGGGCGTGACCGGCGTGCGCATCGAGGACCTCGTGGTCTTCGATCCGTCTGCCGGCCGCTGCGAGCTCATCACGCACTTCCCGCGCGAGGTGACCATCGTCGGCGCTTGACCATCAGGCGGCCCGGCGCCGTAGGCTAGAATCGCGCCGACCCCACGAAGGACCCGGCCCCTCGGTGCGCGCAGCCGCGAGACGCCAGGCACGCGACCAGAGGACAGGAGAACGCCACCACATGGTCTCGACCAGCGACCTGCGCAAGGGGATCGCCATCGAGCTCGACGGTGAGCTCTGGCAGGTCCTCGACTACCACCACATCAAGATGGGTCGCGGATCAGCCCAGGTGCGCATCAAGCTGCGCAACATCAAGCGAGGCCAGACGGTCGAGCGCACGTTCCAGGCTGGCGACAAATGGCCTCGGGCATACCTCGACAAGCGCCAGGTCCAGTTCCTCTACCGGGACGGGGACGACTTCCACTTCATGGACACGGACTCGTACGACCAATTCGTGTTGGGTGCCACGCAGCTGGAGGACGTCATCCTCTATCTCAAGGACGGCATGATGCTCGACCGGACGAGCTACGAGGGCGAGACGATCGGCGTCGAGCTGCCGATCACCATCGACCTGCTCGTGACCGACACCGAACCGGGTTTCGCCGGCGACACCCAGTCGGGCGCCCGCAAGTTGGCGACGACCGAGACCGGGCTCGTCGTCCAGGTCCCGATCTTCGTCGAGGAGGGCGACACCATCCGCGTCGACTCACGGACCGGCGAGTACCAGACGAGGGTCTGAGATGCTCGCAGCGCCCGAGCCGATCGCCGATCGCCCGAGAACGAACCCGTTGGCGCCGTGGCGCGCCGCCGCAGTTTCGACCGTGACCCGAGCGGGGATCCTTACGCTCGCCCTCTTGGTCGCTGGTTGCAGCGGCAGTGGCGGCGCTGCGACCATCGACCTTACGACCACGGACGATGGCTCGGCCGTCCAAGCGGCGGTCGGCGACCGGATCGTCATCTCGCTCGACGCGAACCCAACGACCGGCTATACGTGGCAGGTGGCGCCGGGCCTCGATGGATCGGTCGTCGAGTTCGTGTCCGAGGCCTATCAGCAGGACCCAGCGGCATACGGCGCGGTCGGCGTCGGCGGCACCGATGTCCTGACCTTCGAGGCCGTCGGCGAAGGCACGACGACGATCGTGCTCGCCTACCAGCGGTCCGGGGACCCGACGGCGGCCGAGTCGTTCATGGTCACGGTCACCGTCGCGCAGTAGCGCCGACCTGCCATGAGCGATGACCCTCGATTCAGCGATCCCAGGCTCTCGCCGGACCCTGATCGACCGTGGAACTCTTGGCTGCCGCCCGGTGTCGCTGACCCCGACGACGAGAGATCCCCAAGCCTGTCGGGTCCGCACATCCGAAGCGTCGGTGAGATCACGCGCATCGTGCGCGACCGCTTGCGCGGCGCGCCGGACCTGCGCGACGTGTGGGTCGAGGGGGAGATCGGCCAGGTCAGCGTCAGCGCCGCGGGCCACGCCTACCTGACCCTGAAAGATTCTGGCGCGCAGCTCCGCTGCGTCATCTTCCGCGATGAGCGAGCGCGCATCCCGTTCGAGCCGCAGACCGGGCTCAAGGTCGTCGTCCACGGTCGCATCGACGTCTTCGAGCAGCAGGGCGCCTACCAGCTCTACGTCGATGCCCTGCAGCCGTCCGGCTTCGGCGATCTCGCGTTGCGGCTCGAGGCGATGAAGGCGAAGCTCGCCGCCGAAGGGCTCTTCGAGACGACCCGCAAGCGGCCGCTGCCGGACTGGCCGCGCACGATCGGCCTGGCGACGAGCGAGACCGGTGCCGTCTTCCACGACATCGTCCAGGTCCTTCGGCGCCGCTGGCCCCTGGTTCGAGTGGTCTTCGCGCCATGCCTCGTGCAGGGCGACACCGCGCCAGCCACCATCCTCGGCGCGCTGCGCAGCCTTGCCCGCTGGACGGATCCCGCGGATGGTCGGGCCATCGACCTCCTCATCCTGGCTCGCGGCGGCGGCTCGCTCGAGGATCTGTGGCCCTTCAACGACGAGCGCGTCGTCCGGGCCGTGGCCGCCTTCCCCCGGCCCGTCGTGGTCGGCGTCGGTCACGAGTCGGACGTGACGCTGGTCGAGTTCGCGGCCGACGTACGCGCGGCCACGCCTTCCGTCGCGGCCGAGCTGGCCGTGCCGTCGCGAGACGACCAGGTCGTGCGCATCACCGCGCTGCGACGACGGCTGGCGACGCTGGCGAGTGCCGCCGTGGGCCGGCGCCGTGCCCAGCTTGATGCCGAGCGGCGGGCGCTCGAGGGACTGCGGCCGTCGGCCGTCCTGGCCGCCGAGCGTGAGCGCCTCGGGTACTTGCTCGACCGCGCGACCGAAGCCCTGACCGGTCGGATCGCCCGTGACCGGTCGATGCTCGAACGGCTGCGGGCACGGATGGCGATGACCATCACGGTCGGCCTGGAACGCGCACGATCCGATGCCGCCGCAGCGCGCGGTGGGCTCGCCGCGTTGAGCCCGTTCGCCACGCTCGAGCGTGGTTACGCCATCGTCCGGCGCCCCGACGGCAGCGTCGTCCGCGTCGCGGCCACGGCCTCTGTCGGCGATGCGCTCGATGTCCGCCTGTCCGTCGGTGGGTTGGACGTCCGGGTCGAGCGCGTGCGAGACTCCGAGGCATGACCGAGCCGGACGACGTTCCCCCGCCGTTGACCGAGGCGGACTTGGCGGCCATGCCCTTCGACGTCGCCCTGGCCGAGTACCAGGCGGTCGTGGCGCGGCTGGAGACCGGCGGCCTGCCGCTGGAAGCATCGATCGCTCTCTATGAGCGTGGCGTTGCCCTTGATGGACACTGCTCGCGGCTGCTCGCCGACGCCGAGCTGCGCGTCCAACGCCTGGTCGAGGCGTCCGGCGGCGCGTCGCCCAGGCTCATCGACCTCGATCCGGGCGACAGCGCGTAGAATCCCGGCGCGCCACAGGTCGGCGCCACAGGCCGCCGCCATCGGGCGTCACCCCTGCGTACGCGATCGAAGCGGAGCCCATCCTTGGCCATCCTCCCCAGCCTCCAGAGCCCGGCCGACCTGCGGAGCCTCGACGACGCGCAGCTGACCCAGCTCTGTGCCGAGATCCGGACCACGATCATCGACACGGTGGCGGTCACCGGCGGCCACCTCGGCAGTTCGCTCGGCGTCGTGGAGCTGGCGGTGACCCTCCATCGGCTGCTCGACAGCCCGACCGACCGGATCGTCTGGGACACCGGCCACCAGGCCTACCCGCACAAGCTCCTGACCGGTCGTTTCGAGCGGTTCGGGACGCTGCGCTCGGTCGGCGGGGTGGGCGGGTTCCCGCGCCGCAACGAGAGCCCGCACGACGTCTTCGATGGCGGCCATGCCGGGACCGGCCTGTCCATCGGCGAAGGCCTGGCCATGGCGCGGGACCAGCGCGGAACTGACGAGCGGATCGCCGTGGTGGTCGGTGATGCCGCCATCTTCGCTGGCCTCTCGGCCGAGGCGCTCAACGACATCGGCCACCGTGCCAGCCGCATGCTCATCGTCCTCAACGACAACGAGATGAGCATCTCGCCTTCGGTCGGCGCCCTGAGCCGATATCTCAGCCGCATCAAGCTCTCCGACACGTGGCGCGACTCGAAGCGTGCCTACGATCGGACCGTGGAGCGCATCCCGGTCATCGGACCCAGCATCCTGGACGCCTCTCGGCGCCTGCGTGGCGCTGTCGTCGACTTCGCCCAGCACGGGCAACTCTTCGAGGACCTGGGCATCACCTATGTCGGGCCCGTCCCAGGGCACGACCTGCACGCCCTCGATGCCGTCATCTCGCGGGCACTGCTACAGGAAGGCCCTGTCCTCGTCCACGTCCGCACGCAGAAGGGCAGGGGCTATCGGCCGGCTGAAGCCGACCAGGTCGGCTATCACGGCGCCGCTCTGCCGCCGATGGCCACGGCCGTGAACGGCGTCCTCGGCGACGGCGAGGCCACGCCATCGGTCGCCCAGGCGGCGGCCGCTGCGAAGCGTCCACCCAACTACACGGCCGTCGTGGCCGCCGAGTTGATCGACATCGCCGAGGCGGATCCGCGGGTGGTGGCCATCACGGCAGGCATGCCGACCGGCACCGGGCTGAGTCGGTTCGGGGCCCGTTTCCCGGATCGCATGTTCGACGTAGGCATCGCCGAGCAGCACGCCGTCACGCTCGCGACCGGCCTGGCGATGGGTGGTCTCCGGCCGTTCGTGGCCATCTACTCGACCTTCCTTCAGCGGGCCTTCGACCAGCTCGTGCACGACGCCTGCCAGAACGACCAGCCGGTCGTCATCGGCGTCGATCGGTCGGGCCTCGTCGGCGAGGATGGCACCAGCCACCAAGGGATGTTCACGCTGTCCGCACAGCGCCAGATCCCGAACCTCGTCATCGCCTCGCCCAAGGATGAGCAGGAGGCGCGCCGCTTGCTGCGGACCGCCTTCGCCCAGGACCACCCCTTCGCCCTCCATTACCCGCGCGACGCGGGCCACGACCTGCCGGCGGTCGAGCCGACGCCCCTCCCGGTCGGGCAGGGAGAGCTGCTGCGCGACGGCGACGATCTGCTCGTGGTCGGGTTCGGGCCCATCGTGATGAGGGCGCTCGAGGCTGCCGAGGGGCTCGCCAGCGGAGGGTTGGTCGCCGGCCGTCATCAATGCCCGGTACGCCAAGCCACTCGATCGCGAGCTCATCCTTACGCACGCTCGAGGCAAGGCACTGGTGGTGACCGTCGAGGAGAGCGTCGTGACCGGCGGTTTCGGCAGTGGCGTCCTGGAGGCACTCGCCGAGGCAGGCATGGCTGAGCCGGCCCTGCGGGCGATCCCGGTTCGCGTCGTGGGCCTGGCTGCGGACCACTTCGTCGATCACGGCTCGGTCACCGACCTGCGGCGCCTGGTCGGGCTCGACGTCGACGGCCTGGCGCGCCAGATGCGCGAGGCCCTGGCCACCGTCGGCGCCCGGCCCTCGGCGCCGGCAAAGCGGCCGAGCCTGGCCGAGGTCACCCCGGCCTGAGCCGCATCCGCCTCGACCAGCTCGTCCTGGAGCGGGGCTTGGCCGCGACGCGCTCGCAGGCCCAGGCCCTCCTGCTGGCCGGTCGGGTGCGTGTCGGTACCGGCGACGGCGCCCGCACCGACCGGAAACCCGGCGATCTGGTCGATGCCGAAACGCCCCTCGAGCGCACCGCCACCGCACCGTATGTCTCGCGTGGCGGCGAAAAGCTGGCCGGTGCCCTGGATGCCTTCGGGGTCGACGTGGTCGATCGGGTCTGCCTTGACGTCGGCGCCTCGACGGGCGGCTTCACCGACTGTCTGTTGCAGCGCGGCGCGAGCCGCGTCTATGCTCTCGATGTGGGCCGCGGACAACTCGCCGAGTCGCTCCGGGCGGATCCCCGCGTGGTCTCGCTGGAGCGGACGCACGCCCGCCGCCTCGATCCTGCCGACGCCCGAGGCCATCTCGCTCTCGGAGTCGGTCAGTCTCGCCGTCATCGACGTCTCGTTCATCTCGGTCACCCGTATCCTCGCCGGCGTGGTCCACCAGCTCGTGCCGGGGGGCGAGATCGTCTGCCTGGTCAAGCCGCAGTTCGAATCCGAGCCGCGCGACGTGCCCAAGGGCGTCGTGCGCGACCCAGCCGTCCAGGCTCGGGCGGTCGACCGCGTCCGTGCGGCGGGCATGGACCTCGGCCTCGGGGTGCGCGGCGAGTGCGAGTCGCCGCTGCTTGGTCCATCGGGCAACCGCGAGTTCTTCCTGCACCTGGCCGTACCCGCGTGACGCGCATCGGTTTCGCGGTCAACCCGACCAGCGAGTCGGCCGTCGCGCTGCGTGAACGGGCGCTCGGCTGGTGCGCGGTCCACGGCGTCGAGGCATGGGCGGCCGAGGCGAGCGCGCGCGACGTCCTGGTGGTCGACCTGCCCTCGACCGACGCATTGGTCGTCCTCGGCGGAGACGGCACCTTCCTGCGCGCGGTCCGCTCCGTGGCCGAGGTCGACGTGCCCATCCTGGGCATCAACTCGGGCAAGATCGGGTTCCTGTCCAAGGCCGAGGCGGTCCAGCTCGAGGCGGTCCTGGCCATGCTCGCCGAGGGCGACTACGAACTCGAGCCGCGGATGCTCGTCGAGGCGCGCATCCTGCCCGGCGGCCGGCCGACCGATGAGCCGCCGTACATCGGCCTCAACGAAGCCGCCGTCGTGCGCGGCTCGCAGGCGCGCGTGGTGCGCCTGGAGGTCATGATCGACGACTCGCACCTGGCGACGTACATCGCCGACGGGCTGGTCGTCGCCTCGCCCACCGGCTCGACCGGCTACTCCTTCAGCGCCGGCGGCCCGATCCTCGACCCGACCAGCTGGAACCTGGTGGTCACACCGATCGCGGCGTACCTGGCCGGTATCCGCTCCATCGTGGTCAACCCGCGTCACGTCGTCACGGTCCGGGTCGAGGCCGCCCATGACGTCCTCATGAGCATGGACGGCCGCGAGGACACGGCGCTGGCAGTCGGCGACTCGGTCGCCGTCCGTGCCCGCGAGCAGCCCATCCGGTTCATCGAGCCACGTGGCGCGCCGCCCTTCTGGGACCTGTTGCGCCGGAAGGTCGAGCTGCTGCCCGCATGAGTCGGCCGGGGTGAGCCTCGTCGAGCAGCGGGGGATGGCCGACGTCCCTGCCGGACTCGTGGGGGCCATGGCCGCATATCTCGACCACCTGCGCGTCGAGCGGGGCCTGGCCCGCCTGACGCTGGCAGCCTACGCCACGGACCTGCGCCTCTTTGCCACCACTGCGCCGAGCATCCGAACCTGGGCCAGCAGCGCAGAACCCGCACGCGCATACCTGGCGAGCGTGGCGGGTCCTCCGCGTCCGCTCCGGCCGTCGTCGCACCGCCGGAAGGCGGCCGCCATCCGGGCCTTCTACCGCTTCGCGTTCGCCGAGGAGCTGATCGACCGCGACATCGCCGGCCTGCTCGACCTGCCGAGGCCGGCGCGGCGCCTGCCCGACACGCTCGACGTGCCCCAGGTCGCGGCGCTCCTCGCGGCGCCGTCCGGGGATTCGCCGCGCGGCGTCCGGGACCGGGCCCTGCTCGAGCTGCTCTATGCCTCGGGCCTGCGCATCTCCGAGGCGCTCGGGCTCGACCGGCAGGACCTGTCGCTCGAGGGCGGCTTCGTGCGCGTCATCGGCAAGGGGGACAAGGAACGGATGGTGCCGGTCGGCGACATCGCCCTCGACGCCCTGGGTCGGTACATCGCCGACGTCCGGCCGGCGCTGGTCCGTGGCACCGATGCCGGGCTGGCACGGGGCGGACCGCTCTTCGTCTCGACCCGTGGACGTCGGCTCGGGCGGATGGCCGCCTGGCGGGCGGTCCGGGAGGCGGCGGCGTCGGCCCACCTGGCTGGCCATGTCACGCCGCACACGCTGCGCCACTCGTTCGCCACGCACCTGCTCGAGGGTGGCGCCGACCTCCGAGTCGTCCAGGAACTGCTCGGGCATGCGAGTATTACGACCACCCAGCTCTACACCCACCTGACGGGCGAGCGGATCAGACAGGTCTACGCGCGCGCCCATCCGCGCGCCTGAACTGCGGAGGACCCCCAGGCCATGCGCTACGCCGACACCCTGCTGGCCGACGGCGAGATCATCGTCGTCCGCTCGCGGCAGCATTGGCTGGCTCTCGTGGCCAAGGCGCGGTGGGCGCTGCTGGCCTGGCTGGTGACCATCGGCGCGCTGGTCGTCATCTTCGTCTTCAGCCTCGAGAGCCCAGCACGAGACGTGCTCGCCTGGATCGCGCTGGCCGCCCTGGTCGTGGGCGTCCTCCTCTTCCTGCTCCACGCCTGGCGCTGGTGGGCGCAGGACTACATCGTCACCAACCGACGGATCATGAAGGTCGAGGGTGTCTTCAACAAACACGCCGCCGACAGCTCGCTGGAGAAGATCAACGACGCGGTCCTGCGTCAGGGCGTCATCGCCCGGATGCTCGGCTACGGCGACCTCGACATCCTGACGGCTGCCGATGCGGCCATCGACCGCTACCGGATGCTGGCCGGTGCGGCGAGCTTCAAGGTCGAGATGCTCAACCGCAAGCACGCCCTGGACCTCGAGATCGGGGGCTCGGTCCCGGCACCACCGGTCCGGATGGACACCGCCGCCCCGGTCGGCGCGCCGGCTCCCGTCGCTCCGTCGCCTGCGCCAGCCGACGTCGATCCGAGCTCGGGGGATGCCGATGAAGCCGAGACGATCACGCGCACGCTGGCACAGCTCTCCGACCTCCGCGATCGCGGCGCCATCACGCCCGAGGAGTACGAGACGAAGAAGCGCGAACTCCTCGGGCGGCTGTAGGCCGGCGTGAACGAACAGAACATCGCCGCACTCATCGCGGCCATCATCATCCTGCTCGTCGGCTTCCCCATCCACGAGTTCAGCCATGCCTGGACCGCGAACCGCCTGGGGGACGCCACGGCTCGCTACATGGGGCGCATCAGCCTGGATCCGCGACGCCATTTCGATCCCACGGGCGGCATCCTGCTCCTGGTCAGCGCGGCAGTCGCGGCCGTCCCGCTCGGCTGGGCGAAGCCGACCCCGGTCAACCCCTCGAACCTGCAGGGCGGCCATCGCGGCGAAGCCCTGGTGGCCGCAGCCGGTCCGGTCTCGAACCTGATCATGGCCACGGCCGGCGCCTTCGTGGTCCGGGCGATCGGATTCTCGGGCGACTTTCAGGCCGTCATCGTCGCGAACCAGGCGCTCATGATGGCCTACGACGTCCTGATCGCGTTCGTCTGGATCAACGTGCTTCTCTTCTGCTTCAACCTCATCCCCATCTCGCCACTCGACGGGTGGGCCGTGCTGAAGGGCTTCCTGTCGCCGCTGCAGACGTACCGCTATCGCTTCCAACTGGCGCAGATCGAGCGCTACGGCCCGATGATCCTGATAGGCCTCATCGCCCTCGGCTTCATCCTCCCGGGCGGAGGGCCGATATCGCTCATCCTGGGTCGAGTCGCGGGCGGGATCTTCAGCCTCTTGACGGGGTTCTCCGCCTAGTGGGTAGCTGGTGGGCGGGCAAGAGCCGCCAGTTCGTGCGGCACCTGACGGGCCGCGTCACGCCCGCTGAGCGCACCGCGCTCGCGGACTGGCTGACGCCAGCACAGCTTCGGCTGTACGAGGCGATGCACCCGGCCGACCAGCGCCATGGCCTCGATGTCGTCGCCGCGCTGCGAGCCGCAGGCTACGGCGACGACCCAGAGCTGCTCCTGGCGGGGCTCCTCCACGACGCCTCCAAGGGTCCGACAGTCGGTGTCTGGCATCGCGTGGCCTGGTCCCTCGGTGAGCACTACGGGACCGCGGTCGAGCGTCCGCTCGCTCGTCTGCCTGGCTTCAGGTCGGCCTTCGGCCGCCTGCGAGACCACGCCGTCCGGTCTGCCGAGCTGGCCGCGGCCGCGGGTTGTACGCCACGCACGGCCGACCTCATCCGTCACCAGGCAGAGCCGTCTGATCCGGTCGCCGGGGAGGCACTCCGCCTCGCGGACGAGGCCAGCTGATGGCCCGCGAGCTGGTGCCCGTCATGGCGCCGAGCGCACCGACGACACCGGCCGCGGTCAGCTTCACCTTCGACCGACGTCCAGAAGCCGGCCACGCAGGTCCACCTCGAGGCGTTCGATGGCCCGCTCGGGCTGCTCCTCTCGCTCATCGAGCAGCGCCAGCTCGACGTCCTGACCGTCCGACTCGGTGACCTGGCTGGCGCTTACCTCGAGGCTTTGGCGCGTCTGCCCGGTGACCGCCTGCCGCACGTCAGCACGTTCGTCACGGTCGCTGCTCAACTCATCCTCATCAAGTCGCGCGCCCTGTTGCCCCGCCCACCGGTGCCGGCCGCCGGGTCGGTGCTCGAGGAGGCGGACCCGGAAGAGGCGCTCCGCCGACGCCTCATCGAGTACCGGCTATACCGCGACGCGAGCCTCGTCCTCGGCCAGCGGCTCGAGCGTCCGGTCACGGCTGCATCACCGTGAAGCGGCCGCCGCCGCCGCGGCCGGATCGGCGGGTGCCAGACCTGCGGACGAGCTGCCGCTCGACGTGGCCTTGCTCGCTGCCGCGCTCGCCCGCACCGCTCGCTTCGTGCCGCCTGTGCCCCCGCCACCGGAGATCCTGCCGCGGTCGATCACGCTGGCGGATCGGACGTCCGTGATCCGCCTCGCGCTGGCCGGCGCCTCGTCGATCGTCCTCCAGGACCTGCTCGCCGGCATGCGCGACCGGGTCGTCATGGCCGTCACCTTCCTGGCCCTCCTGGAGCTGGTCAAACGCCGCGAGGTCGTCGCCGAGCAATCGGAGCCCTGGGGGCCGATCACCTGTCGGGCGACGACGGCTGCGGAACGGGCGGGTGCCGGTGCGGACGCCGATGCGCCGATCGATGAGTCGCTGGCCGGCTTCGGCTGAGCCGATGGAGATCGCGCGCCGGCCGATGGACGATCCGCCCGAGCCGACCGATGGCGCCCCGCGCCCGATCGACGAGCTCGACGACGCCGCCCTCATCGACCGGCTGACGGGCACGGCTCCAGGTCCCGGCGAGGCCGCCCTGTCGGTGGCCGAGCTGGAGGCACTGCTCTTCGTGGCTGAGCGGCCGCTCACGCGGCGCGAGATCGCCAGCCTGACCGGCGTCGACCAGCTCACCGTCGACGCCCGGCTCGGCGACCTCGAGGTGCAGCTCCGCGGTCGAGGCATCCGCCTCCTCTCGGTCGCGGACCGAGTCGAGCTGGCGACCGCACCCGAGGCCGGTTCGCTCATCGCGCGCTACACAGGTGCCGAGGGCCTGAAGCTCTCGCCCGCGGCGCTCGAGGCGTTGGCCATCGTCGCCTACCGCCAGCCCGTCACCCGCGGCGTCGTGGAGCGGATCCGTGGCGTCGATAGCGACTCCGTCATGCGCAGCCTGCTTCACCGCCGCCTGGTCGCCGAGCAAGGTCGGGCGGAGACGCCGGGCCGGCCGATCCTCTACGGCACGAGCTTCGAGTTCCTGGAGCGCTTCGGGCTGACCTCGCTCGACGACTTGCCGCCACTCGACGCGGAGACGGCCGCACAGCTGGCGGAGGTGGCTGTCCCCATGGCGGAGGTCGAGGATCCGGCGAGCCCGACGGTCGGTGACGCCCCTCACGAGGCGACGGACGGACAGCGTGGCGAGGCCGCTGCCGGTGATGCCTGAGATCCGCCTGCAGAAGGCCATCGCTGACGCCGGCGTGGCCTCGCGTCGGGCGGCCGAGGCGATGATCGCGGCCGGCAGGGTGACCGTGGACGGGCAGCCGGCGACGATCGGCCAGCGCGTCGACCCGATGATCCAGTCGGTGGCCGTCGATGGGCGCCGGATCGGCAGCGTCGCACGGCATGTCTACCTGGCGCTCGATAAGCCCGTCGGCGTGACCGCCACCGTCAGCGACCGGCACGCCGAGCGAACGGTCGTCCAGATGGTGCCGGCCGAGCTGCGCCGGCGGGCGGGCCGCCTCTTTCCCGTGGGCCGCCTCGACCGGGACTCGGAGGGGCTGATCCTGCTGACCAACGACGGAGATTGGGGACAACGCCTCAGCCATCCGAGCTTCGGCGTCGAGCGCGAGTACGCGGTGGGGCTTGCGCGGCCGCTCACGACGTCCGAGGTCTCGGCCGATCCAGACCGGGATCCGCCTCGATGAAGGCCTCGCACGCGTGGTCGGCGTGCGCGACGCCACATTGCCTGAAACGGCCAAGCTGACCGGTGCGACCGAGCTGGGCGCAGAGGGCCTGACCTGGTACCGGGTGACGCTGGCGCAAGGCTGGCGACGCCAGCTGCGGCGCATGTTCGCGGCTGTCGGCGTCCCGGTCGCGCGCCTCGTGCGCGTCCGCATCGGCACCCTGCGCCTGGATGGCATGCGCGTGGGCGAGGTGCGGGAGCTGTCCGCCGCCGAGCGCGACCGGCTCGGGCGCGCCGCTCCGGCGGCACAGCCTGGCCGGGCGACCAAGCGTGGCCTGGTCGTGAGCCTCGACGGTCCCGCCTCGAGCGGCAAGAGCACGGTCGGCGCAGGGGCCGCCGCGATCGTCGGCTATCGGTTCTGTGACACCGGCCTGCTCTACCGGGCGGTGACGTCGCTGGCCCTCGATCGGGGCATCGACCTCGCGGACGCGGACGAACTGGTCGGTCTCGCATCCGAGGTCACGCTGGCGACCGATGCCCAAGGGCGCATGACCCGAGTGCACGTGGGCGGACAGGACGTCACGGAGCGGGTCCATGACGGACGTGTCGATCGACACGTGAGCACGGTGGCGCAGCTCCCGGAAGTCCGAGCCGCGCTCCTCCCGCGGCAGCGCGAGATGGCCGAGGGCGGCCGGATCATCATGGCCGGCCGCGATATCGGGACCATCGTCTTGCCCGACGCAGACCTCCGACTCTGGTTGGAGGTCTCGGTCGAGGAACGTGCTGAGCGTCGGGCATCCGAGCGCGGCCTGACCATCGACAGCCCCGAAGGTGCGGAGCTCCTCGACGACCTCAGGCGGCGCGACGACGTCGACTCGACGCGGGCGGTGGCGCCGCTGCGCATCCCGGAAGGCGCGATCATCATCCACAGCGACGGACGCGCCCTGGACGAGACGGTGGCCGCTATGGTCGCCGCCATCAGGGCGGCCGAAGAGCGCGCCGCCGCGGAGGGCGGATCGAGCCGATGACCGACAGGCCGGCGCGCGAGCCGCTCGTCACGTTGACCCGCACGACCCTCGGCATGCGGCTCACGGCGGGCATGTTCCGTTTCCTCTTCGGCGCCTTCGCTCGCATGCGGGTGCACGGCCTCGACGACCTGCCGCAGTCTGGGCCGCTCATCCTCGTCGCCAACCACACGACGCTGGCTGACCCGCCACTGGTCGCCGCCTGGCTCCAGCCCGCCCTCGGTCGGCCACTCCAGTTCATGGCCAAGGAGCAGCTCTTCGCGTTCCCCCTCGCGCCCATCCTGCACATGTTCGGTGCCATCCTGGTCAAGGCCGGGGGGTCCGATGTGGAGGCCTACCGAGCGGCCATGAACGTCCTGCGCGGTGGTGGCGTCGTCGCCATCTTTCCTGAGGGTACCCGCAGCCTCGATGGGGCCATGCGTGAGCCGCACGCCGGCGTCGCCTTGCTGGCGGCTCGGAGCGGGGCACCGATCCTGCCCGTGGGCATCTCTGGCGGGCACCGTTTCCTGCCCCCCAGACGTTCCTGGCCCGTCTTCGGGTCGCGGCTGACGATCCGGGTCGGGCGCCCGTTCGCGGTGGAACTCGACCCGACGTTGGACCGCCGGGCGGCCACCCGCGCGGCCACGGACGAGATCATGAGCCGCATCGCGGCGCTCGTCGATGCAGATCAGCGAGGCCGCTTCGGTGACGCGGCGCCCGGTACGATGGCGCCAACGCCCAGCCGGGCAGGGAAGGATGAGCCCCGATGACCGAGCCCACGCCCAGCCCCTGAGACCGTGCGCATCGAGCTGAACTGCGATGCGGGCGAGGGCGAGGGCGGCCTGGCCGGAGGGCATGACGCCGCGCTCATCCCGCTCGTCAGCGCCGTCAACGTCGCCTGTGGCGCCCATGCGGGTGACGCCGCCACGATCTCGCGGACCATCGCCCTGGCCATCGAATTGGGCGCGGCCATCGGTGCCCATCCGAGCTACCCCGACCGTCAGGGCTTCGGGCGGCGACACCTCGATCTCGAGCCCGACACGCTCGAAACCACGCTCGTGACCCAGATCGAGGCAGTGGCGACCATCGCGCGTTCGATGGGCGTGGCGATGCGCCACGTCAAGGTGCACGGAGCGCTGTATAACGAGGCGGCGACCGACCCGGTCCTGGCCGGCCTGGTCGTGCGCGCGATCGTGCGTGTTTCCCCTGATCTGCGCGTGGTCGGCCCGCCGGCCTCAAGCCTGCTGGCCGCCGCCGACGCAGTCGGATCGCCGACGATGGCGGAAGGGTTCGCCGACCGTGCATACGAGCCAGACGGCTCACTCCGCTCGCGGACGCTGGCCGGCGCGGTCCTCAGCGATCCGGAGGTCGCCGCCCGCCAGGCCGTCGAGCTGGCGGGCTCGGGCCGATTTGCCACGCTCTGCATCCACGGTGACACGCCAGGCGCGCCCGTCATCGCCGCCGCCGTGCGGGCCGCCTTGACGGCGTCTGGCCACGAGATCCCGGGCCGCACGCCGCGGCCATGAGCGATGTCGCGCGCTCGGGAGGACCTTCGCGCCCGCGGCCGCGCCTGCGACCCTTCGGCGAGGCTGCCTGGATGGTGGACCTCGGCGGCGGGATCGACGTCAGAGCCAACGCGGTGGCCCTGGCCATCGCCGCAGCGGTACGAGACCAGGCCGCCCCGGGCTGGGGTGACCCCGTGCCCGCCTACGACTCGGTCCTCGTGCCATTCGACCCGGATCTGGTGGAGGGCGAGGCGGTCCGGCGTCGTCTCATGAAGCTGCTTGCGACGGTCGCCGCGCATCCGCGGCCAGCGGAAGACGGGCGATCGCATCGCCTCGCGGTCCGCTACGGCGGCGCGGACGGCCCGGATCTGGGGGCCGTCGCTGAGCGACTCGGCCTCGCGCCCGCGCAGGTCGTCGAGGCTCACGCGGCCGCCACGTACCGCGCCTTCGTGCTCGGCTTCGCGCCAGGCTTCGCCTACCTCGGCCCGCTTCCCGAGCGCCTGCACCTGGCGCGACGCGACGAGCCCCGGCCGCGCGTGCCGGCCGGCAGCGTGGCCATCGCCGGCTCGCAGACGGCCGTCTATCCCATGGTCACCCCAGGCGGCTGGCACCTCATCGGCCGGACCGACGCCGTGCTCTGGGACGCTCGGCGCGACCCACCGGCACTCGTCTCGCCGGGTGACACCGTCCGCTTCGAGCCTGTCCGCGACTGACATGCTGCGAGTCCTTGAGCCGGGTGCGCTCTCGACGGTCCAGGATGCAGGTCGGCCCCGTGCCGCCCATCTCGGCGTGCCGCTCGCAGGTGCCTGCGACGCCTGGTCGATGGCCTGTGCCAACCGTCTCCTCGGCAACGACGAGGGCGCTGCCGTCCTCGAGATGACGCTCCTCGGCGCGAGCTTCGAGGCCGTCGCATCGGGGGTCATCGCCATCGCTGGTGCCGACATGGAGGCCGTCGTGGATGGGGAGGCACGTCGCCTGGCCCCCGGTCGAAGCCACAGGTTTCTGGCTGGCGACATCCTCCGTTTCGGGGTGGCTATCCGTGGCGTGCGTACGTATCTCGCGCTGCCCGGAGGCATCGACGTGGAGCCGATCCTCGGTTCGCGTTCGACCTGCCTGGCAGGCAGGTTCGGTGGTCTCGATGGTCGTGCGCTGGCGTCCGGGGACATCCTGCGAGCCTCGCAGCCGCACGGGGACGCGCGCGCCGACCGCGTTTGGCCTCCGGGCGGCTTCGACCCGATCGTGGAAAGCCCCATCCGGATCGTGCCCGTCAGCTCGGCGCCCGGCGTCCATCCCGAGGCACTGACTGGGTTGATCGGCCGGGCGTGGACCGTCTCGCCGATCGGCGACCGCACGGGCATGCGTCTCGAGGGTGAACCGTTGCCGACCACCGATGCGGCATCCATGCTCGTCTCGAGCGGCGTGATGCCGGGCGTCGTGCAGCTTCTGCCGTCTGGCGAGCCGGTCATCCTCATGGCCGACGCGCCGACCATCGGCGGCTACCCGGTGCCCGCCGTCGTCGCTCGGGCGGACCTACCGATCATCGCGCAACGCCAGGCCGGCGAAGAGGTCGGGTTCGTGGCGATCACGCTGGAGGAGGCACGGCTGGCGGCTCGTGCGCGCGAGCATGAACGGTCCGAGGCGCTCCCCTGAAGGGCCGGACGGGACCCCGTGCGACAATGGCCGGGACATGGGAACCGTCGATCAGGTCGTCATCGCGCGCCGCACCGGCTTCTGCTACGGGGTTCGCGAGGCGATCGACTACGCCAAGGTGGCCGCATCCGAAGGGAAGCGGACGACCACGCTCGGCCAGGTCGTCCACAACGAGGGCGTCATCGAGGAGCTCAAGGCGCAGGGCATCCAGACCGTCGACAGCCTCGACGAGGTCGACTCCGGCGCGGCCGTCGTCATCCGGGCGCATGGCGTCACGCCCGCGGTGATGGCCAACGCCGAGGCGCGCGGCCTGGAGGTCATCGATGGCACCTGCACCTGGGTGCTGGCCGAGCAGCGCGAGCTGAAGAAGCTGGTCGACGAGGGCTACACGATCGTCATCCTGGGCACGCCCAAGCATCCCGAGACGATCGGCCTCCTGGGCCACGCCCCGGACGCCATCGTCGTCGACGACGAGTCCGAGTGGGAGACGATCCCCCGCCGCAAGCGGATGGCGCTCATGTCCCAGAGCACACAGCCGCCCTGGAAGTTCGAGCGGCTGGCCGCCTACATGGTCTCGCGCGCGCACGAGCTGAAGATCGTCAACACCGTCTGCCCCGTCACCATCCGCCGCCAGCAGGACACCATGGAGCTCGCGGAGCAGGTCGACCTCGTGGTCGTGGTCGGTGGCCGCAGCAGCGCCAACACGGCCGAGCTGACGCGGCTGTGTGGCATGGCCGGCAAGCCCGTCATCCAGATCGAGACCCCGCATGACCTCGTCGACACGAGCCCGTTCGACGGCGCCCGGGTGGTCGGCATCACCGGCGGCACCTCCACGCCGATCGAGGATCTCGAGGCGGTCGCCGCCTGGGTCTACCAGATCGCGGGCACGCCGGAGCGGCAGGCGCACGCCGCCGACCTCGCTCACGATGCGCTCGTCTCGGTCGCCGAACCGGCCTATCGCAGCACCTCGATCGGACGCCCAGGTCGCGGCGCGCCGGCGGTCACGACCGTCGGCGTCGCCTGAGCGTGGCTGCCCGTCAGGGACGCCGTCCGACGCGCGGATCGGGCGCCACCGGACCGCTCGAAGGCTTGCCGGTGGTCGCCATCGTCGGCCGACCCAACGTCGGCAAGAGCACGCTCTTCAATCGCATCGTCGGCGAGCGGACCGCCATCGTCGAGGACCGTGCCCGGACCACACGCGACCGTCTCTACGCCACGGCCGAGTGGAACGCCAGGCGCTTCGTGGTCATCGACACCGGGGGCCTCGAGCGTCGCCCGGGCGACCCCATCGAGGAGAAGGTCCAGGAGCAGGCGCGGCTGGCCATCGGCGAGGCCGACGTCATCCTCTTCCTCGTCGACGCCGCGGCAGGCCTGACGCCCGGCGACATGGAGGCCAACGACCTCCTGCGGACCGGCGCTCGGCCCGTCATCCTGGTGGTCAACAAGGCCGACAACCAGCGCCTCGAGCTCGAGGGCGCCGAATTCCACCGCCTCGGCTGGGCGGAGACCTACGCCATCAGCGCGGCACACGGCCGTGGTACGGGCGACCTGCTCGATGCGGCCGTCTGGGCCATGCCGCCCGAGTCGGCCTCGGAAGTCGAACGCAAGCGGCGTGAGGCCGAGATCGAGGCCGACGTCGAGGCCTTCGGCGAGGAGGCCATCGCCTGGCAGCTCGAGGCAGCCGCCGGCGCCGACGGCGCCGAGCCCGATCCGCGCGTGGCCGCCTGGGACGCCCAGGTCGCGGCCGACCAGGCGCGTGCCGCCGAGCCCGATCGCATCGCCTTCGTGGGCCGCCCGAACGTCGGCAAGTCGTCGCTCCTCAACCGGTTGCTCGGCGAGGAGCGCACCATCGTGAGCGAGATCCCGGGCACGACGCGCGACGCCATCGACACCGCGCTCGAGTGGAACGGGGTCGCCCTCCGGCTCATCGATACGGCTGGCCTGCGACGGCGCGGCAAGGTCGCCTCGGGGGCTGCCTCGGAGCGATACTCGGCCCTGCGGTCCTTCCGCGCCATCGAGCGCGCCGACGTGGCCGTCCTGCTCATCGATGCCGCAGACGGCCTGACCGCCCAGGATGCCCACGTGGCCGGATCGGTCGTCGAGGAAGGCAAGGGCCTCGTCGTGGCGGTCAACAAGTGGGACCTGATCGAGAAGACCGATCGGACCTTCGACGAGTTCGCGACCCGGATCCGGGCGCAGGTCCCCTTCCTCGACTTCGCGCCGGTGGTCTCCATCAGCGCCCTGACCGGCCTCCGGGCCTCGAGGGTCCTGGAGCTCGCCCTGGACGTCGCCGGGGAACGCCGCAAGCGTATTCCCGACGGGTGAGCTGAACCGGGTCATCGGGGAGGCGGTCTTCCGACAGACGCCGCCACCGGTCAAGGGCCGCCGGCCCAAGATCTTCTACGCCACGCAGGCGGCCGTCGGCCCGCCCACCTTCGTGGTCTTCACCTCGGATGCGGCGAGCGTCCATTTCAGCTACCGGCGGTACCTGGAGAACCGACTGCGTGACGCCTTCGGCTTCGACGGCACGCCGCTCCGCCTCGTCTTCCGCGACCGGCGCCGGGTCGAGCTCGAGCGACGCACCAAGCCCAGAGGCACGAAGGGCAAGGGTGGGTCGGTCAAGAGCAAAGCCGGCGCTCGTAAGGCGAAGGGCGCCGCCCGCACGGCCCGATGACACGTCCGCGGGTGGCCGTGGTCGGGGCCGGTGCATGGGGCACGACCCTCGCGCTCCAGCTCGCTCGGCAGGGCCCGGTCACGCTGCTCACGCGTGACGAGGCGAGCGCCGCCACGCTGGCCGAGGCGCACGAGAACATCCGCCACCTGCCGGGCTTCCGTCTGCCTGTGGAGGTCGAGGTCGCGGCAGATCCAACCGCCGTCGCCGACGCCGACCGTCTGGTGATCATGGCCGTGCCCTCGTCGGGCATCCGCGCGGAGGCCGCGCGCGTGGGCCCGCATCTCCACCCCGACGCGGTCCTGTGTTCGGTCACCAAGGGCATCGAGCGCGGCACCCTCCTGCGCATGACCGAGGTCCTCGCCGAGGTGATACCCGGCGCCATCCGGCGGACAGGCGCGCTCTCGGGTCCCAATCTTGCGCTCGAGATCGCGCGTGGCCTGCCCGCCAGCGCTGTCGTGGCGTCGGTCGAGGAGGGGACAGGGCAGCGCGTGCTCGAAGTCCTCGGCTCTCGCTCCTTCCGGCTGTACACCAATCGCGACGTCGTCGGCGTCGAGCTCTGTGGCGCGCTGAAGAACATCATCGCCATCGCCGCCGGCGCGGCAGAGCGGCTCGGTTTCGGCGACAACGGCAAGGCCGGGCTCATCACGCGCGGGCTGGCCGAGATGACCCGCCTGGGCATCGCGGCCGGCGCCCATCCGCTGACCTTTGCCGGGTTGGCGGGGGTCGGAGACGTCATCGCGACGTGCGGCTCGAGCCTCTCGCGCAATCACCGGTTGGGGGAGGAGCTAGCCAAGGGCCGCACATGGGCGGAGATCGAGGTCGACCTCCCGGGCGTCGCCGAGGGCGCCTACACGGTCGACGCAGCGCTCGGCCTCGCGGCGCGGCTGGGCGTCGAGATGCCCATCGCCCAGGAGGTCCACAACGCCCTCTTCGAGGGCAAGAGCGTCCAGCGCTGCCTCGTAGACCTCCTCTCCCGCGAATCGAAGGACGAGCTGGCTGGCCTCGAGGGATGGTCGCCACCGGTCGGCGTCCGCACCGGACCGCACCGCTCCGCCCAGGGTGGTGGATAGGAGCAACGGAGATTGGTCCCGGTACCCTTGCCCCACTCGTCAGGGCGCGTCCGCGCACCTAGACTCGGCCCCTGCTCTCATCGATAGGAGTCTGTCCGCTTGACGCCTGAGGCCCTCGCAACCCTCCTCGCGGTCGCCATCGTCATCAACATCGCGATCATGGTCGTGCTCGCCATCGCGCTCGTTCGAAGTCGCCGCGACGCGGTCGCGCAGGCCGCGATGCTCCCGGCGACACCCGCGGTCGAGCGCATCGACGCACCATCGATCACGGAGGACATCGAGCCGATGCCGGCGGTCAGCGAAGACATGGATGCCGACGTGCCCGACGACGCCGGGGACGAGGCCGAGGTCGAGCCGGAGGACACCATCGACGACGAAGAAGGGCTCCTGAGCATCCTGACCGATCCGGCGACGGGCCTCGACAACCGACTTGCCTGGGATCGGGCAGTCCGTCAGGAGAACGACCGGAAGCGGCGCTATGGCCGGACGGTTTCGGTCGTCATCGCCGAGCTTTATGGCCTCGATGCGCTTGCCGAGCGGGTCGGACCCGAGGCGGCCGACCGCCTGGTGCCCGCGATCGCCGAGGCCCTCCGTCGCTACGGCCGATCCACGGATCGCGTCGCACGCGTCGGTCATGCCCGCTTCAACGTCCTCCTGCCAGAAACGGACGAAGTGCGCGCCATCAATTACGTCGAGCGCGTCCGCCAGGCGTGTGACCTTTGGCTCGAGTCCGGCGCGGTCGCCCTGAGCCTCTCCATGGGCTGGGCGAGCCCGGGCCCGGACGACGACATCGAGACGGCCATGGTCATGGCCGAGGATCGACTGCTCGCCGAACATCGACGCAACGCCCGCCGCGCTGGCTGACGTTGCCTGGACGGCTGCCTGCCCTGAAGGGCGGCCGTCGACGACAGAAGGGGCGGGGCCGGAGACGGCTCCGCCCCTTCTCTATGTGCGTTTCTCGAAGTTCAGCATGCCCCGGCCCGAGGATGCCTCGTCAGGTGGCACGACTCGTCAGGTTGCGCGACTCAGCCGCTCGGGGAACAGCCCGCTGCGACGTCCTCTGCCCGCTCCACGCCTCCGCTCGGCCCAATCACCGAGACGATTTCGTGCTCGCGCGAGGGCGACCAGCCGCCGGTGATTCGCCAGCGCCCCGACGGCCCTCGGGTGGAAGAGTGAGGTCTCGGTGCCTCCGCTCTGCGGATCCCAGTCATCTTGAGATGGCCGGTATCGATCGACGCTCGCTCAGGCATGCTGCTGAACCTCCAGGCTGGAACGTAGTCGCATCGGCCTGTCCGTGAGCACCTCGCCCTGGCTCCCGGGCTTACGACTGCGTTGCAAAATGCGCGCCACCCACCCTTCAGCGGGGATGGATGCAGACCGAGGGCTGCGTCGCAGTTGCCGTACGGCCAGAAGATGGGCATCCTTACGCGCGTGCCGCTGTTCATGGATCGCCACGAGTTCGCGGGTCTGACGGCGGCGGAAGCTGCGGCCGCGCACCTCAAAGACCTCGCGGTCCAGGACCAGTTCGGAGTCCGATTCGTGACCTACTGGTTCGACGAGGAGCGTCAGACCGCGTTCTGCTTGGCCAATGGGCCGGACAGGAACGCCGTAGAGGCCGTCCACCACGCCTCGCACGGGTTCATGCCATATCAGATCATCGAGGTCGACCTGCGGATGGTGGAGCGCTTCATGGGCGGCATCGTCGAGCACCCACCGGGGGAGCCGTATGTGGAAACCGCGTTCCGCACGATCCTCTTCACCGACATCGAAGGCTCGACCAGCCTGACGCAGGACCTAGGCGATGCACGCGCCATGTCCGTGCTGCGCACGCATGACGAGATCGTCCGGGATGCACTCGGGCGTCACGCTGGGACAGAGGTGAAGCACACCGGCGACGGGCTGATGGCCGCCTTCCACTCGGTCGTCGGCGTGATCGAGAGCGCCGTCCAGATCCAGCGGCGCCTGGCGGGAGCCAACGAGAGTTCGGGGGTCCCCGTGCGCGTGCGGATCGGGATAGCCGCAGGCGAGCCGGTCACCGAGCGTGATGATCTATTCGGCGCGGCCGTCCAGTTGGCCGCACGCCTATGCAGTCGCGCCGAGCCCGGGTCGATCCTCGTCTCTGGCGCCGTCCATGACCTCGCCCTTGGCAAGGGCTTCGGGTTTCGGAAGCGCGGCCCCCTGCGTCTCAAGGGGTTCAACGAGCCGGTCCAGGCCTTCGAGGTCGAGTGGATGGCACCCTGACGCAGAGGATCGCGTCCGCCGTACTGGCTCTTCAAGGCCGCTGCCCTCCGAGGGCCGGCCACTAGGTCTGGACGCTGATCGCCGCGATCAGCGCGCGTGCCTGATCACGATCCTTCTCGTTCGGGAGATCGTGGTCGGCCATGACGCCGCAGTAGACGTCGTGGACGGCCTGGCTGACGGAGTCCTCGTTCATGACGGCCATGCCGCTCTCGTGAAGCCGTCGCATGGTGTCCTCATCGATCTTGTGGCCCATGGCCCGCTCTAGTGAGTCCTGCATCGTCACGGTCGCGTCCTCCCTGCTGTTCCCGACCCGAGAAGCCTACGCCCGGAGAGAAGGCTCCGCCCGCACCAGCCGCGGTCCTCGCCGATGCAGGTCGAGACTGTCGTCGCTCGGGACGTGCTCGGTCGGCGGGCGTCGCGCGAGCTGGGGGGTGGTACGGCGGGTGGTGCGGAGCCCGGCTGACACCCTCGCGGTGCTAGGATTCACGCTCGTCGGGGCGTAGCGCAGTCTGGTAGCGCACTTGAATGGGGTTCAAGAGGTCGCTGGTTCGAATCCAGTCGCCCCGACCACCGATCTGACGCACGAAATCAGCCCCTCCGGCGCCCACCGGAGGGGCTCTCGATTCGGGCTTGACCCCTGATCTGACCCCTCATCCGGTCTTGAGGATGCCGTCCATGCGGGCTGCAACGCGCTCCGACATGGCCGGCGTCCAGTGCGCGTATGTGTCGGCCGTCGTCGAGAGGTTGGCGTGGCCGAGCATCTTGGACACGACGCCGAGCTCTTCGCCGGCCTCGAGGAGCAGCGTAGCCGTCGCGTGCCGGAGGTCGTGCCACCGCTGCGGTGGTAGGCCGGCCTCACGAAGCGCGGCCGAGAAGGCGCGCCGGATGTTGGCGGCGTCATATGGCGTGCCGTGCGACGTCGTGAAGACGAACCCGCCGTCCTGCCATCGACTGCCCACGGCCAGGCGCTCCTCGAGCTGGCGTCTCCGCTGCTCGCGGAGGGCTGCCAGCGGCTCGCCGCCGAGGGTCAGCGTCCGTCGTGCCCGATCCGTCTTCGGTTCGGCGAGCTCGCGCCGGCCGATGGTCAGGGTGTGCGCCACAGTCAGCCTCCCGGCGTCGAAGTCGATGTCCCGCCAGCGGAGCCCGAGGAGCTCGCCCTGGCGGAGGCCAGTGGAGACGGCCACGACGTAGGCGGGCCCGAGTCGGTCGTCGGCGGTCGCGGCCAGGAACGTCCGCGCCTGCTCGGCCGTCAGCGGCCGAAGATCCGGCCGCGCCTTGGCCGGCGGGTCGACCAGCGTGCAACCTCGAGGGCTGGCGCCCGCCGCTCAACTAAGCAAAACTGGCAGCCTGCCCCCGGTCTGACGTGAAGATCAGTCGAAGGCGATCTTCGTCTCGCCCATCGCCAGCTCGGCGCGGACGGCCTTGGCCTCGGCGTCGAGGCCAAGCTCATCGAACAGCGTGGCTGCCTTCTGGAGGTGTGGCTCGGCCTCGGTCGCGAGTCCGGCGGCGCGGAGCGCCTCGCCCCAGGCCCGCTGCGTGCGAGCGAGATGCGGTCGCAGCCCGAGCTCCGCCGTGATGCCGATCGCCGCCTCGGCGTCCGGTCGCGCCGCGTCGATATCGCCGCGCGTGACGAATGCCTCGGCGCGCTTTGCCAGGATCCCGGCTTCGCCGACCCGGTTGCCGATCGAGCGGGCGGTCTCCAGTGCCTCCTCCCAATCGCCGTCGTCCGCCGCGCCGAGGGCCGCCATGGTCGAGCCGAGCCACGCGAGCAACGTCGGCCGCCAGACCCTTCGATCGACCACGGCCGAGACGTCCGATCCGCGCTTGAGCACGTCCCGCGCCTCGGTGTATTTGCCCTGGCGGTAGAACGCGTCCCCGAGGATCCACGAGCTCGCGACCATGCACGCGGTCGCCCCGGTGTCCTCCGATTGCTGGACGCACTGCCGGGCGAGCGGAACGGCGCCCTCGAGGTCGCCCTCCATCGAGCGAACCATGGATTCCGCGATGAGCGCGTCGAGCTGCGCGATGAGGTCGCTCTCGCCGGCTAGTGCCGTCGCCTGTGCGGCGGCGGCATCGGCCTTCTTGAACTCGCCGAGGTTCGCGTAGCCGATCGCGAGCGCACCCCGGGCGAAGGCAGGTCCGACCGTGTCCTGGCGGCCCTCCATCAACGGCAGGGCCTCTTCCAGCTGGGTGGTGCCCATCCGAACATCGCCACCGAAGACATTGCTCAGCCCGATGAGCGCGAGTGGCATCGCGCCCAGGGAAGCATCGCCGATCGATTCGCCGACCTCCACGACCCGATCGAGCGAGCGCTTCACGATGGGCTCCGTGGCCGATTCGCCGTTCAGAAGCCGCTGGAGGGCGATGAGCGTGTGGACGCGTCCGATAAGCTCGAGATCGCCGAGCTGTTCGGCGGGCTCGACGATGCGCTCGAGCGCATCGAACGTCTCCTCCGGCGTCCGGATGCTGTAGCCCGCCTCCGCCCGGCCGAGGTCGACCTCGATACGGCGGCGGCGGCGCCGATTGGCTTCATCGGCCGAGAGCTCGACGGCGGCCGGGGCGGCCTCCTCCTCGGCGATCAGGCTCGCCGCCCGATCGAACGCCCCGTATGCCTCCTGGATCGCGTACTGGCCGAGCGCATGCTTGGCACCCGCCACGTAGTACTCGATCGCGCGCCCGGCGTCGCCGGCCTGCTCGAAGTGCATGGCCAGCACGAGAGCGAGCTCGCCCGCGCGCTCCGGGTACAACGCTTCCAGCGCCGCGCCGACCCGCCCATGGAGTTCGCGACGCTCCTGCTTGAGCAGCGACGAGTAGGCCGCGTCCTGGACGAGGCCGTGCCGGAACAGGTACTCGAGCTCCGGGCGGATCGACGCGAGTCGGATGAGGCCCTTCGCCTCGAGGACGTCCACCCGGGTGGTCGTGGTCACGGCTCGGCTCCGATCACGCGCTCCAGCACTCGCACCGGGAACTGGCGGCCGATCACCGCCGCGACCCGGAGGCTGCGCTTCGCATCGTCGGGCAGCTGGTCGATTCTCGCCAGCAGCAGCCCGTGCAGCGTCTCCGGGATCTCGATCGAGGCGACGTCCGCGGTGGCGACCCAGCGCGTGCCTTCCTGCACGATCGCGCCGCGCTCGATGAGCATTCGGACGACCTCTTCGACGAAGAACGGGTTGCCTTCCGACCTCGCGAGGATCAGGTCTCGCACGCGCGCGGGCAGCGATTCGATCTCCAGCAGGTTGGCCACGAGGGTCTTGCTGCCGGCCTCCGTGAGGGGCTCGAGTGGGATCTCGGTGAGCGCCTCGCCGAACAGCTCCCGCGCGTGGCCGATGAGGGCCCAGCCGGGGGCGTCCGTCTCGGCGCGCATCGCCGCGACGAAGAGGATGGGCAGCTGGCCCGCGAGCGGCATGAGCTGGCGGGCGACGTCGATGGACGCCGGGTCGGCCCAGTGGATGTCCTCGCAGACCACCACGACCGGCCCGCGCGCGGCCAGCCCGCGCAGGAGCCGGTGCGTCGCCGCGATGTAACGGCTCTGGAGTACGTCCGGCGCTTCGGTCTGGATCGCCTCCCCCGGCCGCAGGGGCAGTCCGAGCAGGTCGGCGAGGTACACCGCGGTGTCCTCGGCCTCGGCCTGGTCCACGCCCAGGACGTCGAGGAGGGCGGCGTCGAGCGCCGCGCGCGCCTCCGACTCCGTCGCGGAGAACGAGAAGCCGAGGATCGACCGGAGCAGGTCGATGAGCAGGTGGTAGGGCAAGTTGCGCCCGTACGAGACGCAGCGGCCCTCGAACCAGCGGGTGGTCGACGGTGGGGCGAGGGCGGCAATCTTGAGCTCGGCGAGAAGGCGGCTCTTGCCGATGCCCGGCTCGCCGACGATGAACGCGGCCCGACCCCGACCTGCGGCGATGATGTCGAGCAGCGAGGTCAAGCGCTCCAGCTGCTCGGCGCGCCCGACCATGGGGCTGTCGAGCCCGACGGATTCGAGCCCGCGCCGGCGGGCCGGCGCGGCCTTTCGGCCGATGACGCGAAAGGCGTGGATCGGCTCGGTCTTGCCCTTGACCTCGATCTCGCCGAGATCGTCGAGGTCGAACGTGTCGCCGGTAAGGCGGCGCGTCATCTCGGTGATCACGATCGTGCCGGGCTCTGCGGCGGTCTGCATCCGCGCGGCCACGTTCACCGCGTCGCCCAGCGCCGTGTACTCGTACCGCAGGTCGGACCCGACGTTGCCGACCATGACCGGGCCGCTGTTGATGCCGGCGCGGATCCGGAAGTCGATGCCTTGTGTTGCCTTCAGCTGGCGGGCGAACTCGTCGGTGGCATCGAGCATGTCGAGCGCGGCGAGGATGGCGCGCTCGGGGTCGTCCTCGTGCGCGACAGGGGCGCCGAAGAACGCGAGCAGCGCATCGCCTTGGAGCTGGGCGATCGTGCCCTCGTAGCGAAAGACAGCGCGGGACATGAGGTCGAAGGCCTCGTTGATGAGCGCCGTCCAGTCCTCCGGGTCGATCTGCTCTGCGAGCCTGGTCGAGCCCACGACGTCGACGAAGAGCGCCGTCACGGGCTTGCGCTCGCCGGTCAGGCGGGCCGCCCGCATCTTCGTGATGAGTGGCGTGGGCGCGGCCGCAGTCAGACGGGCGTGGGTTGCGTCCGCGTCGATCGCAGGCGCGTCAGCGGCAGCCGCGTCGGGTAGGGCCTGGCCGCAATTGGCACAGAACTTCGCGTCCGCAGCCACGGCTGGCCTCGCACCGCGGGCAACTCTGCGGCGGCGATTCGACGCTCATCGGTCCCATCGTAGCGCAGGGTGGTCACGGCGCCCGGAGCGGCGATCGCCGACGCAGCGCCGTTCGCGGGCGGTTGCCGCTCCATCATGATTCTGCTGCCCGGCGCGTGTCGGAGCACCTCCGGGAGATGATCGAGCGGCCTCGCCAAGTCGTATCCGCCCAGTTCCCGGGCTGCTAGGTCGGGCCGCGTGGAGGACTGTCGGCCGGCGCCGTCGCTCCGGCGACGATCCACCACGGCCAACCGGCTCGGCAGATCATCGGCTTTCGACTGATCGAGCCGCCACCCAGCGCGTCTCGGGCAGTGGTCCCAGGGAGGGATGCAAGCCGATCTCGGCGGCGATGGACATCGCGCGGGCCTCGGCATCGCTCGCTCGCCCGGCGCGGGCGGCGAGGATGGCGGCATCGGCGAAGGCGTAGGCGGCCAGCGTGCGGTACCCGAACGCGTCGAGCTCTCCGGCGACGGCCTCCACGTCGCTCCCATCCGCGTCGGAGACGAGGCCGCCGAACCAGCGGCGGCGCAGGATCGACGTCGGTCCCGAACCGCCCGCGATGACCTCGAGGAACGCACTCGTTGCGAGATTGAGCCCGTCCGCGTCGTCGAGTCGGAGTGCCATCCGGGCGACCCCGCGCGCGGCCGAGCTGAACGCTTCTTCCTCGGGCGAGAGGCTTTGGAGCGCGGCGACGAAACCCCGGTAGGCCTGCTCCGGATCGTCCGCCCAGCGGAGGACATGCTTCGAGATTGGCCGTCCACCCCGCGCCCTCGAGCCGCTTCGGCCCCGCCTTGATGGTCGCCCACTCGGCCAGGGCACGGTCACGTTCACCGTGCAGGAGGAGGCCCCAGACGAGGCCCTCGCTCGCCTGCGCGACGCGTTCGACGTCACCCCCGCGGCGCGCCGCCTCGATCGCCTCGATGTTGAGAGCGATGCCTTCGTCGAGCCGCCCGAGATCCTCCATCTCGTAGCTGAGGTTGTTGGCGATCCAGGCGATGGTCGCCAGGGCTCCAGCGCGCCGCGCGAACTCGAGCCCCTCCTCGAAGAGCGGGATCGTGGCCGACGGTGGATCGCCGCGGTCGAAACCGGTCGTAGGGATGTTGATATAGCACCGGAGCAGCAGCGCCCGATCACCGGAGGCCGTGGCCATCTCGAAGCTCTGCTCGAGAAGCGCGACCCCTTCGTCGATATGGCCGGTCTGGGACCTGGCGAGACCGAGATCGTGAAGCGCCCATCGCAAGGCGGCGTCGGAGGCACTCGCCCGTGCGTCAGCGACGGCTCGCTCGAGGATCGGCGTGGCATCTGATGGGTGGCCCGTTCGCCAGAGCGTCCAGCCCAGCACGCGCTGGAGGTCGGCCCGCCCGCGGCTGGGCGGTTCACCCTCGAGAGCGGCGATCCCATCGCGCAAGATGGCTTGCGCGGCGACGGGTTGGCTCGCCTCGTAGGTCGCCTCGGCAAGGGCGGCCTGGAGGCGGGCATGGACCTGCCGATCGTCGTCGGTCGGCTCCCCGATCGAGTCGTGGAGCGCGACAGCCTCGGTGAAGATGGCCACTCGCTCGTCCACCTCCGTTTCGTGCCACAAGTATTCGTAGTAGTCCGTGGCCAGACGCATGCGCTCGGGGGCTGGCAGCTCGAGCATCCGAGCCTGCTCGATCGCCAGACGTTGCCAGCGCTGGGTGGCAGGGAGCGCTGAGACGGATGCCGCCCGACGCGCCGCTCGGACCGCCGCGCGAAAGACCAGCTCGCGGAGCTCGCGCAGCGACGGATCCTCGGACGAGGCGACGAGCTCCTCTTCGTAGGCCAGCGCGGCCGCGATGTGCCCGGCCATCGAGCTCCGCGAACTCATCGATGCGGTCGGCCAGCGTCGCCTCGGCCCAGGCCGCGACCTCGACGTGGAGCGCCGCACGATCGCGCTTCGGGCAGCGAGTCGTACGCCACGTCGCGGACGAGGACGTGGCGGAAGCCGAACTCCGCGGCTCCGGCCAGCGACGACGGCTGGCGCGGCACGACGAGCTCCTTGACCCGCAGCCGACGGAGCAGATCGCCAGTCGGCCCGGGACCCGAGCCGGCCGAGATGGGCGACCAGGACGATCCCAGAAGATCCGGCCGACGACGGCCGCGTTCTGGGCCAGGCGCTTCTCGTCGGCGGGCAGCCCGTCGAGCCGGGCGGCCAGGACCGCCTGGATCGACGATGGGACCTCGACCTCCTCGACCGGCCGCGCCAGCTCCCAGGCGCCGTCCGCCAGCCGCAGGACGCCTCGGTCGACGAACATCCGGATGAGCTCCTCGGCGAAGAGCGGGTTGCCCTCGGCCAGGCCGACCACGCGCTCGCGAAGCACGGCCGGCAGGCCGCCGGCGAGCAGGCCGTCGACCAGCGCGCCCGTCTCGACAGCGCTGAGCGGCTCGAGGACGATGGTCGCCGCATTCGGGATCCCGCCGCCCCAGGTCGGACGCCGGTCGAGGAGCTCGTGACGAGTCGAGACAGAGGATCGCGATGGGGCCCTCGCCCCAGCGCGCGAGGTACTCGATGAAGTCGAGCAGCCCATCGTCCGCCCAATGGATGTCCTCCATGACCAGGACGAGCGGCGCGACGGCTGCGATGAGCCCCAGGTACTTCGTCCAGCCATCGACGAGCCGGTCCCGCGCGAGGGGCTCGGGATCGAGGCCGAGCGTGGCAATCAGGGCCACTCGGACCTCCGGATCGTGCCCGGGATCCAGCTCGGTCAGGCGGGCATCGAGCGCGGTGATGACCGTCGCGGGGGTGTCGTCATCGGCCGCGCCGATATCGGCCTTGATCGCGTCGGCGAGCGCGGAGTAGCTCGCCTGGGCGTAGGACAGGCAGCGGCCTTTGCGCCAGTGGTATGCCTCCGGGAGCCCGTCGAGGTACTTCTCGAGCTCCCAGGTCAGGCGGGACTTCCCGACACCGGCGGCGCCGATGACCGTCACGAGTTGTGGCCGGCCGGTGGTCGCCGCGCGACGGACGGTCTCCTTGACGAGGCCCAGTTCGTCCTGGCGACCGACGAGCGGCGCCTCGATGCCGAGCGGGATGCGCAGACCACCACGGCGCGCCTTTACCGTCACCGCTCGCCAGGCGACGACGAGCTCCGCCTTGCCCTTGAGCGTCACCGGTGGCAATTCCTCGTAGTCGACCAGCTCGCGTGTCGCCGCATACGTTTTCGCGCCGACGACGACCGTGCCGGGTTCGGCGAGCGTCTGCAGCCGGGCCGCCGTGTTGACCGCATCGCCCGTCACGAACAGGTCCCGGGCACCAGAAGCGCGATCGAGGTCGACCAGCACCTCACCGGTCTCGATGCCGATTCGCACGTGCGGGCGCAGGTCGCCCTCCCTGGTCTCGCCGGCAGCGACTCCGATTGCGGCCTGCATCTCGAGCGCCGCTCGCACGGCCCGCTCGGGATCGTCCTCGTGGATGGTCGGCACCCCGAAGACCGCGAGCATGGCATCCCCGGCGAACTTCTCGATCGTCCCCTCGTAGCGCCGGACCTCCTGGGCGAGGCGCTCGAAGGTACCCCCGACTAGTCGCGAGACGATCTCCGGATCGTGGGCCTCGGACAGCGCCGTCGACCCGACCAAGTCGGCGAAGAGCATCGTCGCCATCTTCCGCTCACGGGCCGGCTCCGCTGTCGGCTCGAGGGCACCGACGCCGGTCGGCGCGCCGCAGGCCGGGCAGAAGCGCGCCTTGGCGGGCAGGGCCATGCCGCACGAGGCGCATGTCGAGCCGACCGGTGTGCCGCAGGCCGGACAGAAGCTCGTGCCCGGCTCGAGGACGCGCCCGCAGGCCTGGCAGGTCATCGTCGCATCCTAGGCGCCGGTAGCTTCGAGGGGAAGGCGTAACGCTGAGGCGGGCGTCGCCGGGTCAGGATAGACGCTTCTCGGCCGGGATCGCCGCTCGTCCATGCACGCACCTCGGCTCGGCACCGCCAAGCGGCAGCACAACTCGGCGCGTGCGCGCGCGACTGCGGCTGGCGGAAGGGCAAGGCTCGTGATCTTCGCGACCACGGCCTCCTTTGCGCCGGCGACCTACGAGGCTCCCGAGCACCTGCTGGATAGGTGTCGCGGTCTGGACGGCGGCCCAGAACGTATACCTCAGCCGCGCCCGCCAGCGGTCTCCCTCGACGCCAACTCGAACACACGAGTGAGACTCGAGAACCCCTTCAGGACCACGTCCCGGCCGCCGTCGAACGCGAAGCCTTGCTCGCTACCCAGATCGTGAACGATGTCCGATGTGAGGATGCGTCCGGCGTCGGCGGCATCACAGATCCGGCTGGCCAAGGTAACGGTCGATCCGAATAGGTCGTCGTTGTGGTCGACCGGTTCCCCGGCGGCGATCCCGATCCGCACCCGAAGTTCGGGTGTGAGGCCCTCAGCAGATCGCGCCGCGAACCCGGCCTGGATCGCCATCGAGCATTCCAACGCGCTCGCCACGTCGTCGAAGGCGGCCATGATCCCATCGCCCGTGTGCTTCACTTCGCGTCCATGTGCTGCAACGAGCGCGCGTCGGATGATCAGGTCGTGCTCCGTGAGCAGGACCATGAACGCCGATTGTCCGACCGCCTCCAGGATCGACGTCGAACCCTGCAGGTCCGTGAACACGATCGTCCGGAAGGGATTGACCCCTGCGGTGTCACTGCCGGTCTCGCTCATCCGCCCGAGGAGCCGCAGGACGCTATTTTCCGAGACGCTGATGATCTCGTTGGGGATCAAACCGTGCGTTTCCTTGTGGACGGCCGTCAGCGAGTCTCCTGAGGGTGCTTTCGCCAGGCAGAATGCCTCACCTTGATCGGCGTCGAACCAGTAGGCAAGGAACTGGACCCCGAACTTGGCGCCCGTATCGACGTCGGCCAGATGGGCTTGAGCGACCTGTTCGGCCGTCACTCCGGGTAGGTCATGGCGGTCCATGAACAGCGGCATCAGGGTGCTCCTGCGGAGACATCATCGTAGCCATGCCTGGCCGTCGTCGAGAGGGTGAATTGTGAGTGTCCATGGCGCCACGTGCCGGCGGGACTACTAGTCGTGACGTCGTTGCTGTCGCAGCGCGCGGCGGGGTGCAGGGTGCGCTCAGGCCTACCATTGGACGCGACTAGATGGCAGGTGAGGCCAGATCGAGAGTCACCTTCTCGCTCGACTCCGCCAACCAGCCATCCGGTCAAACCAGTTAACGGGGCTCCCAGATCAGAGCTCTCACTCCGACTCGAATCCGGTCGAGCACGAGCTGCTCGCGAAGGTCCGCGTGTGCCTCTATGACCGTCTCGCCATCGCCCTCGCTCGTCCAATCGGCTGCCCCCAATCGGTAACTCAATCGGAGGCTTACGCCGTCGCTTGCGTCAAATTCAACGTCAAGCAGCTCGATTTCGGGACCGAGCAGCTCCGCGCAATCTTCGACCACCCGTTGGATGTATTGCTGATCGGCGTCCGAGAGCTCCCACATCTTCATGGCGACACCGATGCTATGCCTCGGCAGGTGCGGCCCGCAAGGCGCCCTTAGGCCCGAGCCGCCGTCGCCTGGGAAAACCATCGACACGGCGACGACCGAGTCACTGGCTTCGTAACGGAGAAATGGGCTAGAAACTGACCACGATGGCCGCGACCTACCGACCCGGCGAATGCGGTGCCCTCAGTTCCCATCGAGCATGGGATGCGCGAGCCAGTCGCCGACGACGTCGGGCCCCCTGCGTGATGAACAGGAGCAAGGCGACTAAGCCAACAACTGCCAGGGCCAACTCGACCGCATGACTCCGCCTGGACCGGCGGCGCATCGGTCGCCAGGGATTACTTGTCGGACTGATCGTCGATCGTCGCGGCTGCGGCGTTCTTCTTGACCGATTTGATGCCGTTCATTGCCGCCGCCTTGGAGTTGTACATCTCGGACTGGGCGATCGTCTCGCCGTTGGCGGCCTTGAGGACGAAGTAGTACTTGTCACTGTTGCTCTTGGTGAGGACGAACTTGGCTGCCATGGCGTGGGCCTCCTGCAGCAGGGTGCGGAGTATTCCGTCACCTCGAGGACGCCGAGTCTACGCGCCTGATGGACGGCCCGACACTCGCCTCCGCGAGATGGCGCGTTGTTTGCGAGAGAGTACGTCGACCTCGGTCACGCCGACCGCCTGACTCGGGCCCGATCATGCCGTCGACTCACTCCCGGCGGCTCGCGGACCAGCCCCGGCAAGGCAGCTCGCGGCGATGGGCATCGGTGAAGACGTTTCGTTATCGCGGCGTGCGCCCGCCACATGACGGAGCGTCATGACAGGCTTGCCACCGGGGGTAACGTTGGCTCAGAGCCCGAGCGACTCGCCCTTGAGTGGCGCCCGGAGTCTGAGCGCCGTCCGTCAGTCACGGGCGGGCAGTGAGTCGGAGAGAAGTGACATGAAGCGCATCGGAACGATCGGCCTGGCGGCCTTCCTGGCCACCGTCCTGGCTGGCACCGCCTTGGCCGCGACCGCACCCAATCTCGGCACAGCCGAGAGCTTCGCCGTGCTGGCCGGCACCACCATCACGAACACCGGGTCCACGACGATCACTGGCGACGTCGGCCTGCATCCCGGCGACGCCGTCACGGGCTTCGCCAGCGTGACGCTCAACGGGGCGCAGCACATCGGCGACGCCGTCGCGAGCGGAGCCAAGGACGACCTGGTCGGCGCCTACAACGAAGCCGCCGGGGCCACACCCGTGAACAACGTGCCGACCGAGCTCGGCGGCACGACCCTCGTGCCCGGCGTCTACGCCTCGGCCACCCTAGGGCTGACCGGCACCCTGACGCTCGACGGTCAGGGCGTGTACATCTTTCAGGCCGGATCCACGCTGATCACTGCACCAGGCAGCAGCGTGGAGCTCATCAATGGCGCCTCGGCCTGCGACGTCTACTGGCAGGTTGGCAGCTCGGCGACGCTAGACACCACCACCAGCTTCAAGGGCACGATCATGGCCCTCACCTCCATCGCGCTGAACAACGGCGTGACCCTCGAGGGCCGGGCGCTGGCACGCAACGGTGAAGTCACGATGATTAACGACACCATCGACAATTCGGCGTGCGCGGCGGCACCCAGCCCAACCGCTACACCGAAGCCCGCGCTCGACCGGAACGCCCCCGGCGAGCGACACGATCGCCTCGACGCCTGCCGGGCCCGCTGACCGCGGCTTCCCGATCCTTCTCGTCCTCCTCGCCACTTTCGCGGTCGGATTGGTCGGGTCGCTCCGCTTCGCAGCCGTCCAATTCGGATCGCGGCGGTAGCACGCCGCTGACGGTCTAGCCAAGCAGGCTACCCTCGGTCGCAGAGACCCCCGTCGGGAGCCCCATCCCGGCGGGGGTCTTGGTCGTGTCAGTCAGACGCCCTCTCCACCGCCTCGACGTGCAAATCCTCTGAGCAGTGTGGCCAGGTCGCGGAGCGCCTCCGCCTCGGTCCAGCCCGTCGCCTCCAGCGTCTCGCGACGCTTCGCCCGCGCCCGAAGGTCCGCCGCGTAGACGTGCCAGTGCCGCTCCTGGGCCTCGATGTGGTGCGATGGCCGAGCCACGGTCCACCCTGCCGGGAGCGCGTCGTGGACGGCGTCCCAGGCGGCCTCGCGGGCTTCGGTCGTCAATCGTCGTGGGCTTCGGGGGTCACCTGCGCCTGGGGCTCGGACGACGACCGCCACGAGCCGACGATCACGAGGCCCGCCCGTAATGGCGGGACAACGAGCAGGAAGGGCACCTGGAACAGCAGCCCCAGGCCGATGCTGACCGGAGTCGTCGCGAGACCTACCACCGTGCCGCGACGGCGGCCCTGCCACAGCCACCTGCTGGTCGCCACATCAACCGCGGACACGCCGATCAGCACCCACGCCAGCGCCGTGCCCATCGGCGTCAGCTGGTCGGCGCCCATCCCCGGCACGGTGCTCCCCATGAGGCGCCAACCGAACGGGGTCATCGGCAGCTCTCCGCGCTGATGCTGATACGCCAGGATCAAAAGCGTCGATATGGCGACGCCAAGTCCTGGAACGACGTAGAGGATCGCGGCGATCCGACGGGCCATGGCCCCTCTCCCAGGTGGCGGGCAAATGAGGCCCAAGTGTAGCCACGGCCCACCGGCAGCGAGGTACAGACGGCCTGCGAGGCGGCCTCGAGGTGGTCGGTGGTCACGATGGGTCGCCACACGGGATGTTCGCCGCATAGTGGCCACCTCGCCGTCCCAGGCAGCCTCGAGGTCGTCCACCTTGCCATTCACTGCCCGTACTTCCCAGACCGACACGTGCTTCCGACTGTCGCTCGTGAACGGTTCGCGCTGCCATCCGCCCCACCGCTCGCGCAGCCGCATCCCGGCGAGCTGCGCCATCAGGTCGAGTTCGGCGGGCCAGGCGTAGCGGAAGGGGACTGAGAAGCGCTCCCACTGGTCGCCCTCTGAGCGTCCCAGTGGTGCGAGGTCAGCCGCTCGTTGGCTAGGTCGTACTCGTCGATCCCGATGTGATCGGCGGCGAAGTGGAAGGAGCGGGTCCGCTCGCCTGGCGGTAGCCACTGCAGGTCAGGCACGAGCATCTCGATGACGAAGGAGCCACCAGGCTCGAGGTGCGCAGCCACATTGCGGAAGCAGGCCACCTGCGCCTCCTGGCTCGTGAGGTTGCCGATCGTGTTCGCGACGAGGTAGGCGACCGAGAACGATCCGGGCACCCTGGTCGTCGCCATGTCGCCGATCGTGACGCCGACCGCCTCGCTACCCGGCTTCGCCCGGAGCTGGGCGACCATCGCACGCGACAGCTCGATGCCGTGGGTCGGCACCCCCCGGCGGGCGAGCGAGCAGAGCGATACGCCCGGTCCCGATCCCAAGCTCGAGCGCACGCCCGGTGCCCGCGAGATCGGCGAGGAAGGCGACGATCGGATCGACCACCGCCGGATCGGCCTGCGCCGCATAGACCTCGTCGTACTGCGCGGCCACGTCCTCGGCGAAGATGCCGTCGTCGTGCACGGCTCGTCTAGACGTTGCGTCGTGGACGGCGGTCCCAGGCACCCTCGAGGTCGTCCGTGGTCATGGTGGGAGGATAGACTCGGCGGATGGGGAGCGGCTCTCGAACCACGGCCATCGCTGTCGCAGCGATGCTTCTGGTCGGCTGCAGCGCCCTCGTGCCGCCCCCCGAGGTGCCACCTTCCATTCGCGGCATGGGTTGCAGGCGTCGGCGCCGACTTCAAGCCGATCGCGGTGCCCCCTGGTGGGATGCTCAGCGCCGCCGAGGCGGAGGCGATGGCGCGACGCGAGATCCTCGAAGGGGACCCGCCCACGGTTCCGTCCCGAGGCGCCACCCCTCCTCATCCCCGGCCGTGCGTCGCCGCCGGTCTTCGGAACCGTGACCTGCACGCAGGCTCCAACGTGCCCCCGCTTGTGGGGGACGACGCCGGAGATGGTCGAGGGCGTAAAGTCGGCCGCGATCTGGGTCGTTGACTTCCCCAATGACGACTTCTTCGTCGTCATTGAAGCTCAGGAGGGATTGGACTTCACGATCTTCGGATAGCGAGCCACGTACCCACCCCGCCGGCGTGGCGTCGTGGACGGCGGACCAGGCGGTGGCGACGGCGCATCGGTCGCCAGGGATTACTTGTCGGACTGATCGTCGATCGTCGCGGCTGCGGCGTTCTTCTTGACCGATTTGATGCCGTTCTTCGCCGCCGCCTTGGAGTCGTACATCTCGGACTGGGCGATCGTCTCGCCGTTGGTGGCCTTGAGGACGAAGTAGTACTTGTCACTGTTGCTCTTGGTGAGGACGAACTTGGCTGCCATGGCGTGGGCCTCCTGCGGCAGGGATGCGGAGTATTCCGTCACCTCGAGGACGCCGAGTCTACGCGCCCGATGACTCCGCGGCCCGTTCCGGGCTCGACTACAGCGCCGCGTTGAGCGCAATCAAGATTAGGGCGGGTCCCAACATCAGCGTGACTGCGCCCATGAAGCTCAGGGTAATCCCTGCGGCGAGTCCCAGGACACCTCGAGTGAGATGCATGACGACGAACCCGAGTGCGGTTAGGCCGGCCGCGACGCCGGCAATCAATGGCCCTGGGAAGCCCGTGCCGCTGAAGGAGACTAGGAGCGCGATGATCGCCCACGGCGCTGCGAAGGCCGCATGGTCCCATCCCGAGCGGTGTCGAGCGGCAAGACGCATGCGATCCCCGCTCATGGTGCCCTCATTTCGTTCAGCTCGAGCCATGCCGGCAGTGTAGTCGTGCGCGACAGCCCTACCTCGGCACCCGACCCTCACGGATCTCCCGCAGACAGCGGGCCATCTCCAAGGGGCACCGCCTAATAGCCAAGCTGCACCAGAACTGCGAAGCCTCCCAGGACGGCCGGGATGGCGGCCATGCCGAACCGAGGGAAACGAAAGCCGACGACGAGGCCTACGAATAGGCCGACGTACATGACGAGCGCCCCAAGCTCTCCGGTGACCGTTGGCATGAGGGTGACTGCGGCGAACATACCGGCCAGCCCGCCGAGTACCGAGCCCACGACTTGTCGCCGGGCTACTTTCGATACGCCCCCCGCCATGCCCAGCATCCTATATCGGCGTAGTGGCCGCGTGGAGGACCTGCCCTACTCCGGCGCCCGGTCCGCGCCGAGCTCCCGCAGGCGGCGTGGGTGGCGACCGCGAGCACCGTCCCCATCGCACTGGTGACGCTTGTCATTTTTTCGCGGACTACCTTCCGGCGGACGGCCTCATCATGCTGACCGCCACCCTCGCGCTGGGCGGTGCCGCCCTGGCCTTGCACCGGGGACCACGCAAAGAGGACTCTTCGCCGGCCGAATGAACAGGTGCGCCGCAGGAGCCCGCGATGCGCGGGCCTGACTCACAGCGGCACCCGACGGGCGCTGATCTCGCATCGCGGGGACGGGTCAGATGCGGTCAGCGTTTTCTGCTCCGCAGTGTTGGCCTTGCCAGTCCCGGTCCGGTCGAGGGGGTGGCCGCACGTGCCGCACGAATGGAGCGCCTGCCCGACATCCTCGACTCCCCAATAGCCACTAGCCCCGCATCCGCGAGCGCACTCGAACCTGGTCCGCTCCCAGTGTTCGCCCAACGCCACGTCCTGGAAGTCGTGCAGCCCGAGTAGGCAACGGAGGTCACGCATCAAGGCTCCTCCAGCGCGGGCGATGGCGAGGACGGCACTAGGCTAATCCACGTCCGCTACCGCGGAGCCCGACCGGCCCTGATCTCGGTCAGACAGCGCGCCATCTCCCGAAGGACCTCGACCTCCGACGGACCGATGGCCGTCCACTCCCTGGACCTGACCCCGACGCTGGGACGCTCGAACGAGTCGAAGGCGTACTGCGTCCACTCGTTTCGCTCGTCGTGGTAGGAGGGTCGCCCGACCGACCAGGCAGAAGGCTAGGCGTCGAAAACCTCGTCCCAGGCGGCTTCGACGTCGTCGTCGGTCATGGGGCTACGGTGTCTCGCCTCGGTGCCACCTATGTCGGCGCGACCGCGGCTACCGCCTGCGGCACATGGACACCCCTCAACCGCCGCTCGCTGGTTCGCCCAGTGCGTCCCCCGCGTACTCATCGCCGAACACCCTCAAGCTCAAGTCCTCCGGAGATAAGTCCAGGGCCTCGTAGTGGGTGATGACCAGCTTGGCGACGAGCTTCTCGGTGCCCGGCAGGAGCCGAGGCACAGTCAGGTGTCCGCCCGTCCATTCGAACAGATCGGCCGGTGTCCGCCATTCCTCGATGAGGAGGACCTCCTCGCCGCCGTCGTCTTCGAGGCGGCGAGCGAGCTTCGCGTAGAGGAGGCCCGGCTGCGTTCGAAGCTCTTCGAGCTGGGCGCGCAGCAGGTCGTTGAACGCCCCGATGTCATTCTTGCGAACGTGGGCGGTGAGGACGCGCATGATCATGTGAAGAGAGTAACCGGCATCGCGTTGGCTGCAATCGCCGTGTTACCCGCTCATCGTGTCGATCCTGCTGACCGATGACAGCCCAGCCGGTCGGCAGCGCGCCGTGGACAGCACCCCAGGCGGCGTCTCGGGCTTCGGTGGTCATGGCGGCACGATACGCCGCGCTCGTGCAATGTAATCTGACGCGCACGCAACAAGCGGCCATACGGGAGGGGGTGCGATGCGCAGGCTGGTGGCGATGCTGGCAGCGTTGACGCTGGCTGGCTGTACTAGCGATCTCAGCCCATCGGTGGCCGTGTCGCCGGCGGCCACCCCGGTGGCTTCCGGGTTCGGCTCGCTTCGTCTCCCCGGAACAAGGGCCAGTCCTCCCGGCGAGTACGGCTGGGAGGGCCAGCCTGGCGAGGGGGCCGGCATGCACTGGTTCCCAGGGGAAGGCGACGACTCGCGAGAGGCGATTGCCATGCGCTGGTCGGTCGGGGCCGACTGCCTCTCTAGGAGCCCAGGAGCAGTCGCGAGCCAGGAGCACGGGCCTGTCCCGGTACGCCTCGCGGGCTGGGATGGGAAGTCAATCGAGCCCTACCTGCCGCCGATCGGTTACGGCGGCGGGTTAGAAGATGCGACCACTCGCGCCTACGAGCTTGCCGTCGGCGACCGGACCGTGTGCCTGTGGCTCACCTGGCACGCGACGACGACCGACGAAGAGTTGGACGAGGCGATGCGGATCCTGGACACCCTTCGCGTGGAGCCGATCGGCGATAGTCGGATCCGAATCAGAATTCACGTTGGGGGGTGGCTGGGACACCGGATAGGGTGACCAACCCTGCGCCGTCAGCCGGCCAGGTGGCGTCATGGACGGCCGCCCAGGCGGCGTCGAGGTCGTCGCTGGTCAAATGGCTACCAGCCCCTGGTGTAGCTGTCGGGGAGGGAGCCGCCCGGCGGCACAAACGTCCATCGCTTGGCCAGACCGTCGACGGTCTTGGCGACCCACGAGCCGGATGGTTCGCCATCGACGGACAGCTCGTAGATCAGCCAAACCAACGTCGACTGCGCGCCGGCGGCCGCGCCCCCACCTAGCGCCGCACCGCCCAGGATGGTGCCGATCAACGACATAGGTCCGCTCCACTTCAGGCCCGAGATGTTGCGGCGGACGGCACTGCGGTAGGAGAGTCTGATGGTGGTCATGGTCATCGCCACGCGATGGCCGCCGACGTCGACGGAGCCGACCAGCGGGGCGTTGAACCGTTGCCACCGCGACACGCCGGCCGAATACTCGAGCTTCCGCTCGACGGTGCCGAGGCGGAAGCTGCGGGGCGTGCCCCACAGCCGCCCGGAGTAGGGGACGAGCTCGACGAGCTCCGGAGACCCGTCGAGAGTGAGCCGCCAGATTTGGCTACGCAGTGCCGGGGTGTGACCCATGGTTGGCGCCATCTTGCACCAAGCGCAGCGTCGCGGGCTTCGGTGGTCACGTCGAACAGCGTAATTTGACCCCATTTCCGACCCCTTATCCCGTGGGATATCCGGGGTCAGAGTGGACGCCGATAGACGGTCTGCACACTCAGAATGGCCGTCCGTACGTGCCCGTCCGAGAGTGGGGTTCAAGAGGTCGCTGGTTCGAATCCAGTCGCCCCGACCACCGATCTGAGCATGTGATGGCCCCCGGGTGGTCCGTAGGGCCTCGTGATTCCGGGGCCTTACCATCAAACCGCCGACGCGGGCCTCCGGAGGACGCCGTCCTGGGGCGCCGCTCGACTAGCTACACCCTCACTCGGCCCTTGTTTGGGTGTGCCACGGACGTCACGCCGAGGCGGTTGAGTCCGAGTACTCGGCTGGGTGCTCGGGCCTGTCCAAGTCCGCGGTTTGCCGGATCGTTTCGAGTGTCTCCTCGACGGTCATTCCATTGCCGTCGGCGATCGCCCTGAGATCCTCATAGGTCATGTTCTTGCCCATCACCTTGTGGGCGTCCATGCAGCCGCAGGTCAGGCACATCGCTTCACTCCTCGTCTACGGGAGACAACCATCGATCATTGTCGCATCGAGAACGTCCCAACCGAGCTCGCATCGGCAGGCCCGTGCAACGCTCCGTCACCCCTGGGTGATGGCGAATGGGATCTGCGACGCCTAGACTGGCGGTGGAAGCTTGGAGCTATCCGCGACCGCTTTGCGGCCGACGCACGACGAGCCTCAGGTGCTGGCCATCCCGCTGGAGCTGCACGACAGCGCGGCTGAGGTCTTGGCATTCGTGGGTCATGCGCTCCACGGACCGCAGACCGAGCCTGACCCGCGGCCATGGCCAGCGCTCGCGACCTAGCACATGGAGGGCACGACCATGGGATCAAGACGATCGACCGCTGGAATCGTAGGCTTGGCGATGGGAGCGCTGGCCTTGGCCGGCTGCGGCGCCGGCGCCAGCCCAAGCCCAAGCTTGAGCGCCGGCGCGGCGTCGCCGACCGTGGATGTCACCGTCCAGGAGTTCGCCGTCGGGACGTCCGTCACCTCCGCGCCCGCGGGGGATGTGACCTTCGCCGTAACCAACACCGGTCCGGATGACGTACATGAGTTCGTCGTCATCAAGACAGACACTCTCGTTCATCGCGCTGCCGACGGACGCCAACGGTGCCGTCGACGAAGCGGCAGGCGGCATGGAGGTGAAGGGCGAGATCGAGGACATCCCCGTGGGCACATCCCAGGATCTGACGCTCACACTCGAGCCGGGGACGTATGCCCTCATCTGCAATATCTGGGATGAGGCCGAGATGGAGGCCCACTATTCGAAAGGGATGCGCACCGAGTTCACCGTGACCGAGTGACGCCAGAAGAACCCCGCCCGAGGCTTTGTCGACCGCCTCATCGCAGCCCCACACCTGCGCCGTATAGGCTGTCTGCGAAAGCACGCTGACTGACTGTGCAGGGCCCCGCGTGGACATGCCCCCGACAATGACCTTATGCAGCGCGGCCAGCTGGGCACGAATGGCGAACCGTCCGACTCGTCCGGCGGCGCCCGCGAGCAGGCCGCGCGCGAGAGCCTGACCAGTGGCCGGAGGATGCGCCGGCGTCGGCGTTTCTGGCGATCCATCCCCGGCACGCCTCGCTGCAAACTCTGCACGGCGCCGATGGGCGGTCCTGCCGGCTCGTTCCTCCGGCTGCTCGGTAAAGGGCCGTGGCCGGCGAATCCGAAGTACTGCCGATGGTGCTTCCGATGGCTTTACAAGCAGCGATCCGGTGCCGAGGTCGAATGCACCCTGCTATTCGCTGACATCCGTGGCTCGACCCGGCTGGCCGAGACGATGCCCGCACGCGACTTCCGAAGGGTGATGGATCAGTTCTATGCGACGGCCGTTGCGGTCCTCACGGACCACGATGCCTTCGTGGACAAGTTCGTGGGCGATGAGGTGATCGGGATCTTCATCCCGACACTGACAGAGGGTGCTCATGCGCGCCGAGCGGTCGATGCTGGGCTGGAGCTTCTCCGGACCGTTGCGCGCCAGGTGGGCGCGCCGATCGGCATCGGCGTCAACACCGGTGTGGCATTCGTGGGCGCCGTGGGTACCGAGGATCACGTCGAGTTCACGGCCCTGGGTGACCCAGTGAACGTGGCCGCCCGCCTCGCATCCGTTGCCGGGCCTGGCGAACTCCTGATGTCTACCGCAACCGCCCGAGCGGCTGGACTGATGGATGCTCCCGTCGAGCGCCGCGTGTTGGAGCTCAAGGGCAAGAGCGAGGCCACGGACGTCCTCGTCCTGTCCGTCTGACGCTCGAACCTGCGCTGGTGAGGGCGTACATCGACTATTCGTGCCGCACGTCGTGGTACTGGCGATCGATCAACGGATCGTCAACACCGAGCGCTGCGACGGGGCGGGCCGTGGGCGCATCTCGTCGAAGCACGGCGCTGAGTCGTCGGCGCGACGCCCACGGCCTTATGCGCGCCGTGGCTTCGGGATCCGCGATGGATCGACCACCACATCCCGATCCTTGCCTGACTGGATGATCGCCACCACGGCCTCGGGCAGCGCCTCGATCACGTAGACCGCGGGCACCCGACTGCCGGTCGACGGCCAGCCCTTCGCGTATCCCTCGGCACGCTTCCGGCTCGTCGTCCACGACAGCCCGCGCGCGTGACCAGGCGTCGACCCTCGGTAGAGCTCCAGCGCTTCCGAGGGCGGATCCAGGCCCGGCGGTTCGGACACGAATCCCGCCGCAGCAAAGAGCTCCGACCAGCGCGATCGTTTGAGGCTGCGTTGCGGAAACTCGACGCCTTTCCACGCGCCCGGCAACAGCGAACGCAGGTCGTCGTCGCCGATCTCGCCCAGGGACCACCACGAGTGGAGGAGGAGTGGCGCCGCGGACGGTCCGACGAACGCAAGCGCCGTGCGACGCTCATCCACGGCCGTGACCTCCTTGCGATGCGGGCTGATGGAACGCGACGCCAAGCGTACGCCCGGGCGTCGACGCCGCCGGTGACGGCGCCGACCCGTCGACAGGCGGGCGCGGAACGACCCCCGGAGGAGACACCAGGGGTCGTTCTGCTTGGTGGGTGCGGGCGCCGCGGTGGCTAGGTCACTTGATCTCGGTGTTGGTGTTGTGGATCCACATCACGCTCGAGCCGGAGCTGTTGTCCTCACCCGTCGCCTCGCTCGTGCCCTTGGACTGCAGGGTGAAGCCGGGCTCTTCCGGCTGGTCGACGACGGGCGCCGCGCGCAGGACGAGCGGGAGGGCCTGGACCGAGACCGGTGCCGCCAGAGGCACGGAGATCGGCGCGGCGGTCACGTTGTCGGGGCTGGCCGCGACTTGAGAGATGGCGATCGCCGCGGGCGCCGCGATGGCGCCAACGAGCAGTGTGCCGGCCAGCACCCTGGTCCGGAATCGCGCGGCCTCTTCGGCGCTGGGGAATCGAAGCGTCAGGGTGTGTGCCTCGACGTCGTACGGGTCGGCGCCGACCACGATGCGCACGACATCGTCGCCCAACAGGTGCCGCTGCTCGGCGTGATCGGTGGCCAGGCGGATGCGCGTCGTCCGCCCGCCCCACGTCAGGGCGTCGATCGAGACGTCGTCGTCAAGCGTGGCCAGGAAGGCCGAGGCCTCCCGCTCCCCACTGAACTGGATCGTCTGGACGCGCATGGCTCGCTCCCGTCCGGGCCATCCGTCCGGATCGGCCCTCATGAGACAAGAGCCTAGGCCGCCACGATCGCGGGCGCCGTCGCGGGTACGACGGGAGGACTGTCAAATCGGCGCCACCTCGCACGCAGCGTCACGGGAGCGGCATCGGTCCGGCTGACTCCCAGAACGTCTGCAAGTCGGCATCTCCTAACCCCAGGACGGCGCCAAGGTCGCTGGTGCCATCGACCGTCCAGTAGTAGGCACGCGTGTTGCCTGTCTCAGCGCAAGCCAGCCGCCCCGCCGTGCCATCGTCGCGCGTGAATTTGCCGAGGCCCGTGGAGCCTGTGGCGCAGTCCCCGTCCGGCGTCGGGCCCAGCGCACGGACGATCCCGTCGAAGTAGGCGTCCCGAGCGGCCGGCGTCGGGAACGATGCGTAGCCGTATACGAGGTCGCCGGCCGCGCGGGCGCAGTCCCAGCCGGCGTCCGCGCCTTCGGCCAGCGCGGTGGTCGGTCGGCAGTCGGCGCGGAGCGCCGCCGGCACGCGCGCCAGGAGCGCGGCCTCGGCCGCCGTAGGAGACCGTGACGGTGCCGGCGACCCTCCGGCCAAGAGGGCCTCGCAGGCGGGCAGCAGCGCCGCACCCGCGAAGCCGCAGGCTGCGGTCGCCTCCGGCGCCTGGGCGTAGTGCGCGCGCACGAAGGCTTCGAACGCGTCGGGCTCGGCTCGGACGCAGCGTTGGAGTCGGTTCCAGGCCGTCAGGGTCATGGGATCCTTGATCGACGGGTCAGGCACGGAGATGAGGCCGCCGAATCCCTCGGTCACGAGGTCGTCGAAGCGCGCTCTGAGGGCCGCCTCGTCGGGCGCATCCAGGCCCGAGCGGTAGACGACGACGAAGCCATGTTCCAGGCTGTGGACGAGCTGTTCGACGGGCGGTGCCTCGTCGTACCAGCCCGGAGCGGCTGGCGTCACCGAGTGAGGACCGGACGTCGGTGGGTAGCTGCCGTACGAGGCGGTGTCGCCGTCCGGGAGGTGAGCGCGACCCTCGTTGGCGGGCGCCTCGAGCGACGCGCAGCCCGGCGGCGTCGTCGGGCCGGCGGCCTCGCTTGTGCTCGGTGCCGGGTCGTGCCGGGGCTGGCCGACGGGGCGGCCGGTGTCGGTGCGCAGGCGCCCACGGCCAGCAAAGCGGCCAGGGCGATACCCGGCGCGCGGCGGAAGATCGGCATGAGGGGCGATGATAGGGCCGTACACGAGATCGCACCGGATCGCCGCATCGGAAAGGGAATGATGGATGTGCCGAAGCATCAAGACGCTGCGCGGCCAGGAGCCGCCGGCGACCGACGAGGAGGTTCGCGCGGCGGCCCTCCAGTTCGTGCGTAAGGTGAGCGGCTACCGAACGCCCGCCGTGCGCAACCAGGTAGCCTTCGAGGCGGCCGTCGAGGAGATCGCGGCCAGCTCCCAGCGCCTGCTCGAGACCCTCGTCGTCCGCTGAGGTCGCCGCCTCAGGCGATGGCCAGCGCGTGCGCCACGCCGAGTGGCACCGCCGCACGGTGCCGGACGTATCCGAGGCAGGCGATGGCCCCGACCGTGGCCTGGAAGATCATCGCGTTGGCCGTCGCCAGCAGGATGTCGCCGCCGGCCTGCGGCAGGTTCATGGGTATGTGCAGGGCGCCGAATGCCAGTGCCGAGATGACCGCGGCCAGGTCTGTTCGTCGAAGGACGGCCTCGAGGGGCGCGAAGAGGCCCAGCAAGAGCGCCACCTGCTGGGCGATGCCGCTCGGCAGGGCCACGATGGCCTGGATCGCGTAGCTCGGTCCGCCCGCGATGGCGCGTGGCACGCCGATCAGCAGGAGGAGCGGGACGAATGGCCGGGGATCGCGAACGAGCTGTACCGGCAGGCGGTCGCCCGCATCGCGCCCCAGGACCGCGAAGGCCAGCCAGCTGAAGGTGGCCGCCACGACGAGCGCCACGCCCAGGCTCGACGACAGCCCCCAGGTCAGGAGGCCGATGCCGGCAACTCCCACGAGGGCGGACAGCAACCGCCCCCTGGCGCGCCCGACCGGGTCGGGTCGCTCGACCGCGCCGTGATGGCGCCCCGACCACCATGCCAGGAAGGCGACGACGCCCAGCCCCAGCCAGACGAAACCGACGCTTTCGGCTCCAGGTCCGCCACGCCTGGCGACCACGAAGGCTCCGGCCGCGACCTCGAGGGAAAGGAACGCGACGATCATGGGCCGACGAAGCCCTGCATGAAGGTCGCTGGCCAGGGCACGGTCGAGGCGAAGGGGCGGCGAGCGGGTGTCCGTCGGTAGACTTCGATCCATGGCCGACACTGACGATAGCGCGCGACTCGATGTCCTCTTCGCCTCGCTCGACCAGGCGCAGCTGGCCGGGTTCGGCGACATGGACCCCGCGACATTCCGCGCCGCTGGCCATGCAGTCGTGGACCTGATGGCCGACTACCTGTCCGGCGTCGAGGCGTACTCGGTCTTGCCGCGCGTGGCGCCGGGCGAGCTGCGGCCGCGATTCCCGGCCGCGGCGCCTGACGGTCCCGAGCCGTTGGGCACCATCCTCGACGACTATCGGCGCCTGGTCGAGCCCAACGTGACGCATTGGCAGCACCCAGGCTTCATGGCCTACTTCCCGAGCACGGCGTCCGGGCCGGGCATCCTCGGCGAGATGCTCATGTCCACGCTCGTCGCCAACGCCATGCTCTGGCGCACGAGCCCCGTTGCGACCGAGCTCGAGGAGGTGACCGTCGGCTGGCTGCGCGACGCACTCGGCTTGCCGGCCGCCTTCGACGGGCTCTTCACCGACACCGCCTCCACGAGCACCCTGATGGCCCTGGCCGCCGCCCGCCAGCGGGCCACGCACGATGCGGCCGCGGCCGGCCTCGGCGATCGGCCGCGCCTGCGGGTCTACGCCTCGGCCGAGGCGCACAGCTCCATCGAGAAGGCCTGCATGACGCTGGGCATCGGACGCGATGGCCTGAGACGGATCGCGGTCGACACCGAGCTGGCCATGGATGCCGACGGACTCCGAGGGGCCATCGTCGAGGATCGCGCCACCGGTTGGTTGCCCTGCGCCGTCGTCGCGACGGTCGGCACGACCGGTTCGACCGCCATCGATCCCGTGGCCTCGATCGCGGGCATCGCAGCGCGAGAGGGTCTCTGGCTGCACGTCGACGCCGCCTACGCCGGGGTCGTGGCGCTGCTGCCCGAGCGGCGCGCGCCCTTTGCCGGCTGGGCGCGCGCCGACTCGATCGTCATCAACCCACACAAGTGGCTCTTCACGCCGCTCGATTGCTCGCTCTTCCTGACTCGACGGATGGACGTCCTGCGTGCGTCCTTCAGCCTCGTTCCGGAGTACCTCCGCACGCTTGACCAGCCAACGCCGGTCCGCGACTTCAACGAGTACACGCCGCAGCTCGGTCGGCGTTTCCGGGCCTTGAAGGTCTGGTTCGTGCTCCGCTACTTCGGCCTCGATGGCATTCGCCGGCGCCTCCTCGCGCACATCGAGCTGGCACAGCGCTTCCGGGCCCAGGTCGAGGCGGAACCCGACGCGGAGATCATGGCGCCGAGCCCGTTCGCCACCGTCTGCTTCCGCTGGCGCCCGCGAGCGTTCGCCGGGCGCGAAAGCGCGGCCGGGCTCGAGGCCGCGCTCGACCTCCTCAACGAGCGTCTCATGGAGGCCGTCAACGCGAGCGGCGACGTCTTCATCTCGCACACGCGGCTCGACGGCCGATTCACCCTCCGACTTGCCCTCGGCAGCATCCGGACCGAGGCCCGGCACGTCGATCGTGCCTGGGCACTGCTGTGCGAACACGGACGTCGGCTGGCGGCCGAGTAGGCCTGCAACTGCCACCCTGGCAGATATGTCGCGCAGCGCCGGTTCTGTGGGACGATTCGCCCGACACGAGCCACAGGCGCACGTGCCCCGCGGAAGTCGGGCACCCACGCCTGCCGGCTCGGACCGGCGCACGACGCGGAGGGACATCGACGATGGCGGCAACACGGACGGCCGACGTGATCTGGGAGGGCGACCTGACGAGCGGCAGCGGCACGATCACCGGGGTCGGCAGCGCGGCCTTCGGCCCGTTGCCTGTCAGCTGGGCGGCGCGAACGGAGGCGCCGGGCGGCAAGACCAGCCCCGAGGAGCTGCTCGCGGCGGCTCATGCCAGCTGCTTCGCCATGGCCCTCTCGGGCGCCCTCGGTCGAGCCGGCACCCCACCGGAGTCGCTCGCGGTCTCGGCCGCGGTGACCTTCGACAAGGGCGACGACGGCTGGCGCGTGACGACGTCGGCGCTGACCGTGCGCGGTCGGGCGCCCGGCGCGACCGCAGCATCGTTCGCGGAGGCCGCCGAGGCCACGAGGACCGGCTGCCCGATCTCCAAGGCACTCATCGGCAACGTCGAGCTCTCGATCGAGGCGTCGCTGGAGGCCTGAGCGAACTCCCGCCCCCCGCCCTGACGGACGGCGCTACGATGCCTGCTGCACCCCGCACAGGGCGATGACCAGGAGGAGACGCTAGCCGTGCCGCCGATCGAGCAGCTCCAGCGACCCGACGCGTACGAGATCGAGAAGCTCGGCAGGCAGGGCATCTTCACGACCGGCCTGCTGCTCGAGGTGTCGGAGACGCCGACCCGTCGGATCACGCTGGCCGACCAGGTCGGCGTGACCACGAACGACGTCAACGCCTGGCGCGACGAGGCTCTGATCCTGAACCTTGCCAATCTCGGTCACGACGAGCAGGTGCTCTTCGCACAGGCTGGCATCATCGGCTTGAGCGACCTCCTGCCACTCGACCTCGAGACCTTTTCGGCCCGCCTCGCGCAGGCGGCCACGATCCTGGCGGTCGAACCGCCGGCGCCGCTCATCATCGAGGGCTGGTGGGACCAGGCACAGACGCTCGCCGAGACCTGATCGAGGCGCGCCCGGATCGGCGCCGGAGCGTCGTCCTGGCCGCGTCCAGCCGTCGGTCGTGGGACGATGTGGCAATGAGCGAGACGATCGTCGACCAGCCCGATTCGCCGACCCTCGCACCGACATCGGCGAGCGTGCCGAGGGTCGAGGCGGGCGCCGGATCGGAGGCCGTCGGCGGGCTGGTCGCGGTGTTCGTGGCCGTTGGCACGATGATCGTCCTGATCGCCCTGGCGGTGCTCGTCCTGGTCACGCCGGTGTACATCCATGGCGCCCTCGATCGGGCCGGTTCGGCCGGGTTCCTGGGGGTCACCGCGGCCGAGGCTCGGGCGCTCTCGGATGCCACGGTCGGTGAGCTGCTTGTCGGCCCGGGCACGTTCGCGTTCGCCTTGCGCGAGGGCGGCCCCGACTTCTACGACGCGGCAGAGGCCAGCCACCTGCGGGATGCCCGCGGCGTCCTGTACGGCCTGCTGGGGCTGGCCGCGATCTCCGCCGCCGTGCTGGGCATCGGATTCGTCCGCAGCCGACGGCGGCCGCGCTTTTGGCGGGCGATCGCGATCGGGTCGGGCGTCCTCGTCGTGGCGTTCGTCGCCATCGGCGTCCTCTTCCTGGTGGCCTTCGACGCCGCCTTCACCCTCTTCCACCAGATCTTCTTCCTGGGTGGCAACTGGTCCTTCGACTTCGCCACCCAGCGCATGGTGCAGCTCTACCCGATCCCGTTCTGGGAGGAAGCGACCACGGTGCTGGGCATCCTCATCGTCATCATGGGCGGCGTGGTCTGGTGGCTCGCTCGACGTCACGCCCGCAGGCTCGAGGCGGCGGCGCCGGTGTGAGCGCCCTCCTCTCGCTCGAGACCGCCACGGCCAGGATGCTCGAGCGGCTCCAGCCGCTGCCAGCGACGACCGTGGGCGTGGACGAGGCCGTCGGCCGGGTCCTGGCGGAGCCGATCGTCGCTCGCGTCACGATGCCGCCCTGGGACAACAGCGCCATGGACGGGTTCGCGCTCCAGGCGGCGGATATCGCCGGTGCCACGCGCCGCTGGCCCAAGACCCTGCAGGTCGTGGGCGAGTCGCGCGCCGGTCACGCCCCGGAGGTCGAAGTCCGGTCAGGCACGGCCGTCCGCGTCCTGACGGGGGCGATGATCCCGGACGGAGCCGATGCCGTCGTCCCGGTGGAGGACACGGACGCGCCCGCTGGGATGGCGGACCTGCCCGAGTCGGTCATCATCCGTGCCGCCGCGGCCCCTGGGGCCCACATCCGTGCCGCCGGCAGCGACCTCCACCAGGGCGACCGCCTGCTCGAGCCCGGCATCCGCATCTCGCCCGCGGCCGTCGCGGTCATCGTGGCCGCCGGGCATGGCGCGATGAGGGTCCATCGTCGACCGCGCGTCGCGATCCTGGCCACGGGCGACGAGCTGGTCGAAGCGGGCGCGGCCCTCGGCCCTGGCCAGATCCATGACAGCAACGCGCCCGCCCTGGCGGCCCAGGCGCGGCTCGTCGGGGCGGAGGTCCGTCGATTCGGGATCGTGCGGGACACGCTGGCCGAGGTCGAACGCCGGCTGGCGGAGGCCATCGCCTGGGCGGACGTGGTCGTCGTCAGCGGCGGCGTCAGCGTCGGTGCCCACGACGTCGTCAAGCTCGCCTTCGAGCGCTTCGGCAAGCTGGAGCTCTGGCGGGTCGCCATCCAGCCGGGCAAGCCGCTTGCCTTCGGGCGGGCCGTGGGGCCGGACGGCGCCAGCGTCCTCTTCTTCGGCCTGCCGGGCAATCCTGTCTCGACCTTCGTGACCTTCGAGCTCTTCGTGCGCCCGGTCCTGCGGCGTCTGTCGGGCGACCGCGACCCCTTGGCGCGCGATGCCGTCCGAGCACGGCTCGCGTCTCCGATGACCAAGTCACGCGACCGGCGCGCCTTCCTGCGCGTGACGCTCGAGCCGGACCCGGAGCGCCCAGGGAGCTGGCTGGCGGCGAGCGCCGGCGGCCAGGGCTCGCATGTGCTCTCCGCGCTGGCCGCGGCCGATGGCCTCGCTATCATCCCCGAGGACATGGACGGACTTCCGGCCGGCGCCGAGGTGGACGTCTGGCGATTGGAAGGAGCCTGAGCCGATGGAGCCCCCGAAGCGCGCCGACAAGCGGAGGCTGACGCATGTCGACCGCGCCGGCCGGCCGCGGATGGTGGACGTCAGCGCCAAGCCGCCGACGGCCCGTCGAGCGGTCGCAGAGGCCGAGGTCGCCATGGAGCAGGCCACGATCTCGCTCATCGTGGACGGCGGCGGCGCCAAGGGCGACGTGATGACCGTGGCCGAGATCGCCGGCGTCATGGGCGCCAAACGGACCGCCGAGCTGATCCCGCTCTGCCATCCCATCCCGCTCACCGACCTGGTCGTCGAGGTCAAGCCGGACCGAGCTCGAGGGGCGCTCGTCATCCGCGCCACGGCCGCCACGGTGGCGCCCACCGGCGTCGAGATGGAGGCGCTGACGGCAGCCGCCGTGGCTGCCCTCACCGTCTACGATATGGTCAAGGGCGTCGACCGGGGCGCTGAGGTCCGCCACCTGCGGGTGATCGAGAAGTCGGGAGGGCGATCGGGTGATTGGCGGCGGCCGGCGGACCGAGCCGACGGCGATGGCAAGCGGTCCGAGCGACCCAAAGGCGTGCGGGGGCCGCGCCGAGGGGCCTGAACGGCGATGACGGCCACGACCGCGCCACGACGGCCAGCGAACGCCAGATGACGAGCGCGGAGCGCACGACCGCGATGGTCCTGACGGTCAGCGATGGAGTGACGGCTGGCACTCGCGGCGACGAGAGCGGCCAACGCCTGGCGGATCGTCTGGCGGGGGAGGGGTTCGAGGTCGAGCGCAGTGCCGTGCCCGACGATGCCGCAGTCATCGCCGCGGCCATCCGCGGCGGAGCCGCTCGGCACCGCTTGGTCGTGACCACCGGCGGCACTGGCCTCACCCCACGCGACGTGACGCCGCAGGCCCTCGAGCCGCTCCTTGACTACGCGGTGCCGGGACTCGCCGAGCTGATGCGTGCCACTGGCCTGCGGTCGACGCCATACGCCGCCCTTTCCCGATCCCTGGCCGGTGTCATCGGCCGCACCCTGGTCCTCGCCCTGCCGGGCAGCCCGAACGGCGCGCTCGAGTCGCTGGAGGCCGTCTTGCCGGTCATCCCACACGCGCTCGAGACGCTCGCGGACGACTCGAGTCGCCACGTCACGCCGGGCGCCTGATGCGCTGGAACACGCGCGCTCGATGAACCAGATGATCGAACAGGTCCCGCTCTATCCGCTGGCGCCGCTCCTCTTCCTGTCGGCAGCCGTCGTCTTCGTGCTCGAGATGGCGCGCCACCTGCGCGTCTTCGCGCTCGCCCAGCGCTCGGCGGTGACGGACCAGCCCGAGCGCCGCCTCGACGCGCTCATCCGCTACGCCATCGTGCAGGTCAGGATGTTCCGCGAGCCGGGACCCGGCTTGCTGCATGCGGCCATCTTCTGGGGCTTCGTGATCCTCACCATCGGGACCGTCAATCGGGTCATCTTCGGGCTGCCGCAGGCGATCATCAGCTGGCCTGTCGACGGCTGGCTCTGGCGCCTGCTGCTGCTGGGCTCGAACCTGCTCGCGCTCGGCGTCCTCTTCGGCATCGGCTGGGCACTGGCCCGTCGGCTGGTCACGCGGCCAGCCCGGCTGACGCTCTCGCGCGACGCGCTCACGATCCTGCTGCTCATCGGCGGCGTCGTCTCCACCGAGCTCCTGGCCGAGGCTGCCAGGCTGGCCCGTTACGGTGATCCGGACGCGTTTTGGGACGTCGTGGCGGGGCCGCTCAGCCTGCTGTTCGAGGGCCTGGCCCCGGATGCGCAGCTGGCCGCCTTCGCCTTCTTCTGGTGGGCCAACCTGGTGATCATCTGTGCCTTCCTGGTCTACCTGCCGCGCTCGAAGCACCTCCACATCGCGACCGCCTTCTTCAACACGGCCCTTCGGAAGCTGAGCCCGCGGGGCGAGCTGCCGGCCATGGACCTGGAAGCCGAAACGGCCCGATTCGGGGTCAAGACCATCGAGGACCTGGGCTGGAAGGACCTCCTCGATGGCTTCACCTGCACCGAGTGCGGCCGTTGCCAGGCCGCCTGCCCGGCCTGGGCGACCGGCAAGCCGCTGAACCCCAAGACGCTCATCATGGGCCTGCGCGAGATGTCGGTCGAAGCCGAGCATGGTGTCGGCTTGCTGCCCTCGATCCCCTTCATCCGCGGCTCCGATGCCCCGGGCAAGCCGGCCGGCGCGCCCAGCGCTGACGCCCTGGGGCGGCCCATCGTCGACACCGCCATCCCGTACGACGCGGTCTGGGACTGCGTCACGTGCGGAGCCTGTGTCGAGGCCTGCCCGGTGCTCATCGAGCACGTCGACAAGATCGTCGGCCTGCGTCGCAACCTGGTGCTCGAGGATTCCCGCTTCCCTGCCGAGCTCGCCGCCGCCTTCACCAACATGGAGCGCCACGGCAACCCATGGGGCCAGCCGGCCAGCGCACGGCTCGACTGGGCGCGGGGCCTGCCATTCGCGGTCCGCACCGCCGCCGATGTGGTCGAGGAGCGCGGCGCAGATGCCGTCGCCGGCCTCGACTGCCTGTACTGGGTCGGTTGCGCGGCCTCCTTCGACGATCGCAATCGGAAGGTCGCCCGTGCCTTCGCCACCTGCCTCGACGCGGCCGGCGTGGACTTCGCGGTGCTTGGGCAGGAAGAGTCGTGCAGCGGTGACCCTGCCCGGCGGATGGGCAACGAGTACGTCTACCAGATCCTTGCTCAAGGCAATGTCGAGACGCTCGAGCGCTACCGGCCGACGACGATCGTGACGGCCTGCCCGCATTGCTTCAACACGATCGCCAACGAGTACGGCCAGTTCGGCGGCCACTACGAGGTCGTCCACCACTCGACCTATCTCGCCCGTCTCGTCGCCGAGGGACGTCTGACGGCGACGGACCCCGCCGATGGAGCGTCGGCGGGGACCTTGACCTATCACGACTCCTGCTATCTCGCCCGCTACAACGACGTGATCGCCGACCCGCGGGCGGTCCTCGACGCCATCCCGGGCATCGAGCTGCTGGAGATGGAGCGGAGCGGCAAGCAGGGCTTCTGCTGCGGCGCGGGCGGCGGGCGGATGTGGATGGAGGAGACGCGTGGCACCCGGATCAACGCCGAGCGAACGCGCCAGGCGCTCGCGACCGGCGCCGAAGGCGTCGCCACGGCCTGCCCCTTCTGCCTGGTCATGATGCGCGACGGGCTTGATGATGCGACCGGTGGCGCGGTCGGTGCCCGCGACGTGGCCGAGGTGCTCGCGGCGCGCATCGCGGCCGCTCCGGAGCGCCAGCTGCCGGTCATCTCCAGCCCGCGATAGGCGTCGCGAGCGCACCCGGCTACCGGCCCCGCCGGCTACAGGGCCCCGCGCGTTCAGGCGAGGGGCTTGACCTCGGGCAAGGGCGCGCCGCAGTACAGGCAGTCCGTGTCGGTCGCGAGGTTGGCGCGCCCGCAGGAGGGGCAGGCGGACATGCCCTCGCTCGAGGCTGCGAAGGGAGACTCCGCGACCTCGTCGGCCCGGCGTCCGCGTGCCGCGAGCAGGATGATCGTGGCCAGGATGCCGACGAATGCTGCGATCGTCAGGAAGAGGATGCCCTGCCCCGGGTCCATGCTGCCTCCGTGCCGTGCCGTGCCGTGCCGTGCCGGCGTCTCGAAGCGCCGGCCATCCAGCGTACGCCCGATGGTGTCCGGCTGCCGCTCCATCGTCATGCGTAGCCAGCCGTCGGCCGCGTCGTAGTGCGGCGGCGTCCGTCGACCGGCTACGATGGCGGCGTGATCCACTGGGCCGCCCGATGACCCTGAGTCTGAGCGTGGAACAGCGCGACCTCCGCGACGCCGTGCGCGTCCTGGCCGACGAACGCATCGCGCCGAGGGCGGCAGCCATCGACGCGACCGGCGAATTCCCTTGGGATGTGGTCGAGCTCCTCGCTGAGCACGACATCCTGGCCCTGCCGTTCCCGGTCGAGCACGGCGGCCTCGGGGGCGAGTTGCTATCGGTCTGCCTGGCCATCGAACAGGTCAGCCGGGCCTGCGCCACGAGCGGGCTCATCATCGCGCTGCAGGCACTCGGGTCGCTGCCGCTCACGCTGGCCGGCACCGCCGAACAACAGGCGCGCTGGTTCCCCGAACTGGCCGCGGGGCGGGCGCTGGCGGCGCTTGCGCTGACCGAGTCGGAAGCGGGCTCCGACGCCGGGGCCGTGCGCACGACCGCCCGTCGCGACGGCGAAGGCTGGCGGATCGACGGCGCCAAGCGCTTCATCAGCCAGGGCAATGTGGCCAAGGTGGTGAACGTCTTCGCCGTCACCGATCCCGAGGCCGCTCGCCGGCGCAAGCACCTCAGCTGTTTCGTGGTCGAGCAGGGGACCGCGGGGTTCACGACCGCCCGACTCGAGCACAAGATGGGCATCCGCGGCTCGCCCACGGCCGAGCTCATCTTCGATGGCGTGTCGGTGCCGGACGCGAACCGGGTCGGCGAGGTCGGCGAGGGCTTCTCGATCGCCATGCGCACCCTGGATCGGAGCCGTCCGGGGATCGCGGCGCAAGCCGTCGGCATCGCCCAGGGCGCCCTGGAAGCCGCGGCGACGCTACGCGGCGGAGCGTCGGCAGTTCGGGCGACCGATCGGGGAGCACCAGATGGTCACCGGCATGCTCGCCGACATGGCCGCGCGCACGGAGGCGGCTCGCCAGCTGCTCTATGCCGCCTGCGTCGAGGTCGAAGCAGGCTCGCCGTCGGCCAGCCGCTGGGCGGCCATGTGTAAACTCGTCGCCGGCGACACGGCCATGGCCGTGACGACCGATGCGGTCCAGGTCTTCGGCGGCTACGGCTACATCAGCGAGTACCCCGTCGAGCGCATGATGCGGGACGCCAAGATCACCCAGCTCTATGAGGGCACGCAGCAGATCCAGCGCCTGGTGATCGGGCGCGACGTCCTCGCACACGGCGGCTGACAACCCCCACGGGAGAGAGCCAGCGTGCACATCGTCGTCCTCGTCAAGGCCGTGCCCATCGTCGGCAACGAGCGCCTGCTCGACGGTCGTGTCGATCGAGGCTCCGGACTGGAGGCCAACGGCAACGACGAATACGTCCTCGAGGCCGCGCTCAAGCTGACCGAGGTGCACGGCGGCGAGGTGACGCTCCTGACGATGGGGCCAGCCGGGGCGGCCGAGGCGCTGCGCAAGGGCCTGGCCATGGGGGCCACCCGAGCGGTCCACGTCATCGACGATGCCCTCGTGGGGTCCTGCGCGCGGGCGACCGCCGAGGTGCTCGCGGCTGCCCTGCGGACGCTGACCTTCGACCTCGTCTTCGCCGGCGCCGACACCCCCGACGGGCAGGGCGGCATCGTGGCGGCGTCGATCGCCGCTCGGCTCGACCTTCCGTATCTGTCGTACGCCGGTCGGATCGAGCCGATCGCTGACGGCTCCGGCGTCCGCATCCACCGCCTGAGCGCGACCGGCCACGATGTCCTGGAAGCAGCCACGCCGGCACTCGTGATGGGCACACAGGTCCTCGGCGAGCCTCGCTACCCGTCACTCCGGGGCATCATGGCCGCACGCTCCAAGGAGGTCGTGACCCGCTCGCTGGCCGACCTCGGAATCGAGGCATCGCGCGTCGGGGCGGCCGCGTCAACGACGAAGCTGCTGGGAACCTCGCCGCCTCCACCGCGAGCCGGGGCCACGGTCCTGCGCACTGATCCCGATGCCGCGGTCGCTGCGACCATCGACTTCCTTGCGGCGCGGGGCCTCGTCTGATGGCCGGCCCGACGATCCTCGCCCTGGCCGAGCTCGCGGGTGGCGCGCCGACCCGACTGTCGCTCGAGCTTGCCTCGCTCGCCACCGGGCTCGCGGAGGCCGCCGGCGGCCGCGCGGTCGTGGCCTGCATCGGCAGCGGCGCCGGGTCGGCAGCCGCGGTCGTCGCTCGCCATGCGCCACAGGTGCTGGCGGTGGAGGCCGACACGGAGGGCGCGGCGCCTGCCGCCGCGGTCATCGCCGAGCAACTGCTTGCGCTCCTCGATGAGACGGCCGCCACCATCCTCTTGCTGCCCGCCTCGGCAGATGGCAAGGACGTGGCCGGGATCGTGGCCGCGAAACGCGACCTGCCGGTGCTCGTCAATGCCGCGGCGGTCGATTGGTCGGATGACGGCCTGGTGGTCGAGATGAGTGCCTTCGGCGGCCGCTTGATCACGCGCAGCACCTTCACGTCGGGCGGCGGCATCGTCATCGTCCGCCCAGGTGCCGCCACGGCGCAGGAAACCGAGGTGGCCGGCTCGATCGAGACGCGGGCTGCGACAGGGCCCGTGGACGACAGAGTGCGGGTCGTGGAGCGTGTCGCCGCGGCCGGAGCGGCGGCCTCGATCGACGACGCGCAGGTCGTCGTGGCCGGCGGCCGAGGCGTCGCTGGACCGGATGGCTTCGGGGTCATCGAGGACCTGGCCGACGCCTTCAGCGGCGCGGTCGCGGGCACACGTGCGGTGGTCGATGCGGGCTGGCTGCCGTACGCGCAGCAAGTCGGCCAGACGGGCAAGATCATCAAGCCCGCCCTCTACATCGCGGCCGGCGTGAGCGGCGCCATCCAGCACAAGGTGGGCATGCAGACGTCTGGCACCATCGTGGCCATCAATCGCGACCCGGATGCGCCGATCGTCGACTTCGCCGACCTGGTCATCGTGGGCGATCTCTTCGAGGTCGTACCCAGGCTGGCGGACGCCGTTCGCGCGCGCCGCGGCTAGGGCGCGCGAGAGTGACCAGGTGACGCTGGGCATCATCCTGCCGCTCGTCCTGCTGGCACTCCTTGTCTTCGTCCTCGTCCTCCTCGCCCGCCGAGCGGCTCGCGCGCTGGCGGTGGTCAGGGCGTCGACCGCCTTCCAGGGAGAGGTCACGGGGCTGGCCGGCCGGGTGACGCCGGTCATCGAGGACCTCCTCCGTCGCGTGGACGCTGTCCGCCATCACCAGCTGCCGGCCGAGGAGGTCCGCGAGACGCTGGCTTCGGCCCGCACGACCTTCGAGGATGAGCGGGAGATCATCGCCACCTGGCAACTGCCCACCGGGTTGACGGCCGCCGTCGGCGACATGGCCCAGGACCTCGATCGCCTGGCCCGCGCGGTCGAGACCATCGACTTCGGGACGCAGCTCGTCGTTACCGGCTCGAACCGCCAGCGGGAGCTCGAGGCCCAGACCGCGATCAAGCGCGGCTACCTCAATCTCCTCCACGCGCGTCAGTCGTTCCAGGACCACGTGGCCACAGTCGTCAGCCGCGCCGAGGCAGCGCAACGCCGGAACGGCTCTGGCGCCTGACCTCCGGCTGGGCTTCGCGGCTCCGTGGAGCGCCCCGAGCATCCCGCATCTAGTGGTACGCTGACCGCGAGGCCACAAGCCCTTGTGGTCCCGCCCCATGGAGGCCCCGGACTCGATCGTGCGCTGCCCCACCTGCGGAGAGGCGGAGACCCGCGTCATCGATTCGCGCGACCAGGATGAGGGAACGACCATCCGGCGCCGGCGCGAGTGCATCGCCTGCGAGTCCCGGTTCACGACCTTCGAGCGCATCGAGGCCGCCCGTCTGACCGTCGTCAAGCGCGACGGCAGCCGCGTCGAGTTCGACCACGACAGGCTCGCCTCGGGCCTGGCCAAGGCGCTCACCCGTCGCCCCGTGCCGCCCGACGCCGCTGAGGCGGCTGCGGACGCCATCGAAGCCACGCTGCGCGCCTCTGGTGCCTCGGAGGTCCCGTCCAGCCGGATCGGCGAGCTGGCCATGGATCGCCTGAGAGCGCTCGATCAGATCGCCTACATCCGATTCGCTTCCGTCTACCAGAGCTATGAGGACATCGAGCAGCTCAAGCGCGAGGTCGATACCCTGCTCGAGGAGCGCTCGACGCCCGTCGAGGCTCCATCTGTCGCCGCCGTGCCCCCCAAACAAGGCTGACCCGAGACCGATGGCCGTCCTCTCCGATCGCGACATCCGCAGCGCCATCGAGGCCGGCCGCATACGCATCGACCCGTACGACGAGCAGTGCCTGCAGCCCTCCTCGGTCGATCTCCATCTCGATCGCGAGTTCCGCGTCTTCCGCAACAACCGGTATCCCTATATCGACGTCCGCGCCCAGCAGCCCGACCTGACCGAGCTGGTCGCCGTCGAGGACGAGGAGGCCTTCATCCTCCACCCCGGCGAGTTCGTGCTCGGGCAAACGCTCGAATGGGTCGAATTGCCCGACGATCTGGTATCGCGCCTGGAGGGGAAGAGTTCCTTGGGGCGGCTTGGGCTGCTCATCCATTCCACGGCCGGTTACGTCGACCCCGGCTGGAAGGGCAACCTGACGCTCGAGCTGTCGAACGTCGCCAACCTGCCCATCGCGCTCTACTTCGGCATGAAGATCGGCCAGATCAGCTTCTTCCAGATGACCTCACCAGTCGAGCGACCCTACGGCTCGAAGGAGCTGGGTTCGAAGTACCAGGGTCAGTCGACGCCAACGGCGTCGGCCTTCTACCGGGACTTCGAGCAGGATCGGCGTGCGGTCAAGGGCGGTCCCGACGACGCCGGTCGCTCATAGGTCGGATCGATGCCCGACTTCGCACGCGTCGACTGGCAGGCCGACCTGGGCGGCGGCGTGCGCATCGCGCTCGTCCAGGCCGGATGGTTCACCTCCGATGCCGGGACCGTCTTCGGGCCCGTGCCGCGAGTCATCTGGGAACGGCTCGTGGCCGACGAGTTGAACCCCGACGCCACGCTCACCCAGGCGCTCAACTGCCTGCTCGTGGAGACGCCATCCGGTCGGGTCCTGGTCGAGACCGGCGTCGGCGAGCGGCTTGACGAGCGGCGCATCGGGCAGCGCGGCGTCTCGGGACTGGCGATCCTGCCCGCCCTGCGCGAGGCGGGCTTCGAGCCCGAGACCGTGGACGTCGTCGCCGTGAGCCATCTCCACTGGGATCACGCCGGCGGCTTCCTCACCAGCAGCGGCCAGCCAGCCTTCCCGAGGGCGCGCATCGTGGCCCAGAAGGACGAGTGGACGTTCGCCCTCGGCGACAACCCGCGGCTCGTCGCCTCGTACGAGCAGGCAGAGCTGCGCCTTCTCGAGCCGGTCGGCCGGGCCGGCGCCGCCGATGGCTGGGAGGAGCTCATCCCGGGTGTCGAGGTCGTCCCGACCGGTGGCCATACGGGCGGTCACCAGGCGGTCGTCGTACGAGGCCGGGATCGGGTGGTGGGCTTCTTCGGCGACCTCTGCATGCGGCCATGGAGCGGCAACCCCCGCTGGGTGCCCAGCTTCGACGACTTCCCGCTGACGAGCGTCGAGGTCAAGGCGACCATCTTCCGCCAGGCACTCGATGAAGGCTGGACCATCGTCCTCTCGCACGAGCCGCGTCAGCCGATCGGCCGATTCGAGGCCGAGCGCGGCGACCGCTACCGCTTCGAGCCGGCCCCCTAGCTCGAGCCGGGCCGTCCTCGGCTCGGGATCGGGGACATCGGCCGGCCTGTGTCATCATCCGCCCCGACGCCCCTGGTCCGGGAGCCTGGTGGCGGTGGAGATGCGATGACTCGGCGACGAAGGCTGCTCAAGCGAGGCGCGCTGCTCGTCCTTGTAGCCGTGCTGGTGGCGGTGCCGCTGACGGTGGGTGCGGTCTGGACGAACGCGCTCGGGGCAGGGGACCGCTTCGAGCGCCTGCTCCACCGCATCGACCTGATCGTCGACCCGCCGCCCGATCGACCGACCGTGGCCACGGTGCAGGTCACGCCCCGGCCGGTCGCATCCGCCACCCCGATGCCGGTCGCCAGCGCCGTGCCCTCGGCCGGCCCCGGTGCCACCGTCGTCCCGCCACCGACCGCCAGCCCAGAGCCCGTCCGGGCGAACGTCGATGTGCGCCTGGCGGCCGACCCCAAGTCCGACTTCATCTCGCAGCAGCGCAAGGATTGGTGCGCGCCGGCCGGCGTCCAGATCGCGCTCGCCATCCTCGGCCTGTCCGACAACGAGGAACGCTCGCAACGGCGCATCGCGGAACGCGTCAAGGAGTGGGAGAGCCGGCGCGACAGCAAGAACGGCGGCTGGGGCCCGGGGGCGATCGCCCAGGCGCTCGAGGCATATGGGGCGAGCGGCTACGAACTCCGCGCCTACGAGCGTCGCGGCCATGCCCTCGTTGACGCCGCCAGGGCGCTGAGCGCGACGGGCAAGCCGGTCATCCTCATCGCCTGGCGCGGCGCCCACACGTGGGTCATGACGGGCTATCGGGCCGACGCGGACCCGCTGCTCTTCGACGATGCGACCGTCACGGGCACCTACATCTTCGACCCCTGGTATCCACGCATCTCGAGCATCTGGGGCGCCTCCGACAAGCCCGGCGTCTTCCAGGACACGGCGGAGATGCGTCGGAATTTCCTGGTCTGGAGGCGACCAGAGGGTCGCTATCCCGACCGCGACGGTCTCTACCTGGCGGTCGTGCCGACCACGTCGACCGGTGGGGTCCCGCTCGCCCTGACGCCGACGCCCTGATCCGCGCTCGCTCGGCGCCGGGGATGCCCGTGGGCGATCAAGCCGGCCCTTCGGACGGTCCCGGTACAGCGGATACCGACATGCCACGCGTCCGCATCGTGATCGTCACGCCCAGCACGAGCACCTTGGCCGCCATGCCGGCCGCGAAGGCAAGGGGCAGCGCGACGAGGCCGACCGGTTCCGCCAGCAGGTTCGCGATCACGATCGTGGTCACGAGCCCGACGATCGAGGCGATGACCGGCAGGATCGTGTTGTGGGTGGCATAGATCGCGCGCGCCAGCAGGTGGGTCGCGCTCTCGAGCGGCACCGAGATCGCGAAGGCGCCGAGCAGGAGCGTGGTCAGGGCGACGTCCTCTGCGTCGAACGCCTCGCCGCCGAGGAGTAGCTGAGATGGCCAGCTCGGCGACGACCGCGAGCGCCACCGCGGCGCCGACGGTCAGGACCGTGATGGTCAGCAGGTTCGTGCGTACCAGGCCGGCGAAGCGGGCGCGGTCGCCGGCAGCGTAGGCGGCGCTGAGGACCGGAAACGCGGCCACCGAGAACGCCACGCCGATGAGGCTGACGGGCACGCTCTGGAAGTTGCGCGCGAAGCTGACCGCACTGACGCTGCCGGCCACGAAGGTCGAGGCCACCGACGTGAAGTAGAGGAAGACGAGCGGCTCGATGGGCTGGCTGACGGCCTTGGGGATCGAGAGCTTCACGTACTCGACGAAGGTCCGACTCCGGACGGCCAGGCGGGGCCGGAAGCGGAAGTCCGTGCGCCGGATGTCGAGGCTGCGCACGGTCAGGTGCAGGAGCGCTCCGATGACCGTCCCGACGGCCGCGCCGTAGATGCCGATGATGGGGCTCAGGAGGACCGTGCCGAGCACGATGCCGAGGTTGTAGAGCACCGGCGCCAGGCCGTAGCCCAGGAAACGCTGCCGGGCGACCAGCATCTCGCCGAGGGCGAACGAGGCGGCGAAGATGAGGGCCGTGACGAGCATGATGCGAAACAGCTGCACGTACAGCTCGCGTTCGGCGGCGTCGAAACCGGGCACCACCCAGGCAGCCGTGGCGGGGGCGATGATGAACAGGATCACGTCGGCCACGGCCATCAGCAGGATGGCCACGGTCAAGACGGTCCGGCTGAACTCGGTGGCGCCCTCGGCCTGCTCGTGTCGCGACCGGCTGAAGACGGGCACGAAGGCGGCCGAGAGGCCGGCGATGACGAGCACGTCGAGCACCAACTCGGGCACGATCAGCGCGGCGTTATAGGCGTCGAGCTCGATGCCGGCGCCGAACGTGCGTGCGAACGTTCGGTCGCGCAGCAGGCCCATGACGTAGCTCGTGAAGGTCAGCGCGGAGAGCAGGATCGCGCCGCGCGGCAGCAGGCCCAGCAGCCGATCGAAGACGGCGCGCATGCGGCCCGGCCTCAGGGCGTCGGCGTGGTGCGCGGCGAGGCGGGCGGATCGGTGAGCAGCGGCGCCAGCAGCTGTTCGGCCAGAGCCGTCGTCAACGGGCCCCGCCAGACGTTTCGGATGACCCCGTCGCGATCGATGAACACGTGGGTCGGCAGGCCGTATGCCTGGTAGGCATGGAAGACGGCGGAGGTGGCGTCGAAGCCGATGGGGTACTCGAGGCCATACGTCTCGGCGTACGCGCGCACGTCGTCGGGCGTCGTCTCCTGGACGCTGACCGCGATGAGCGCGAGGCCCTCGTCGCGGTGCTCGTCATACGCCTCGCGCAGCACCGGCGTCTCCTGCTGACACGGCGGGCACCATGTGGCGAAGAAGGACACCAGGACCGGTCGGCCGCGCAGGTCGGCGAGTCGGATCGGCTGGCCGTCGAGGTCCTCGAGGGTGACCAGCGCGCCATCCACCTCGCCCTCGAGCTCGGGTGCCACGTCGCCAGGCTTGAGCCCCTCGGTCGGCGGCCCGATGATGAAGAAGGTCGCGCCGGGGGAAGGCGGTGGCGTGCCAGGGGGCGTGATCGGCGCCGTGACGAAGGCCAGGAGGGCGCCGGCCACCAGGAGCGTGACGAGGAAGATGCCGATCTGTCGGGCGCTGAACGGCCCGATGAGGCCGGCCCGCGATCGCGGCCGGTCCGCCGGTTCGGTCACCGCTTCAGACCTGCGGCCAGAGGAACGAGAAGGTGCGGGCGAAGGCGCCGAGCCAATCGAAGATGAGCGCCAGGCCGATGACCACCACCAACCCACCGCCGATCAGCTCGACCGCCCGTCCGTGCCTGACCAGCGGTCGGATGAGGGCTGGAGCGCGGTCGAGGGTCAGGGCCAGGAGAAGGAAGGGGACCGCCAGGCCCACGGCGTAGGCGATGAAGAGCCCGATGGCCTGGATGCTGGGGCCAAGGGCGGCGAGTCCGAGGATGGCCCCCAGGGTGGGCCCGATGCACGGCGTCCAGCCGACGGCGAAGATGGCACCGAGGCTGAAGGCGCCGGCCGGTCCAGCGCCCAGCCGCCTGCCAGCCTGCGAAGGGGCCGCGGTCCGCTCCAGCGGCCGCCATGAGCGCCACAGCGCGTCGACCCTGATGACGCCCATCATGTTCAGGCCCAGGACGATGAGGACCAGGCCGCCGATGAGGCGAAGCGAGGGGAGGGGGATGCCCAGCGAGCCACCCACGTAGACGGTCACGCCGAGCAGCGTGAAGACGACGCCGAAGCCGAGGCAGAAAGCGATCGCCGCTCGCATCGCCTGCCAACGACGTCGCGTCAGGCCGGGCTCGGCGACGATGGGTCCCGCGGTCGTGGCGAGCATGCCGCCGGGCCCCATCGGCAACGCATAGCCTGACGTTCCGGGCGATGCGGCCGCGAAGCCGGCGACGGCCACCACCCCAAGCTGCCCAAGGTAGGCAGGCACGACCGGCAGCACACACGGCGAGAGGAAGCTGATGATGCCGGCCACGAAGGCGGCCAGGAGGGTCAGGTCGGGCATCGTCCGCGGATCAGGCCAGACGTCCGTCGAGCGTCCGCTCGAGGAAGGTCCGCATCGCACGGACGCTCGTCGCCAGCGGCAGTTCCTCGCCACCGACGACGAGGACCGGGATGCGATCGAGGTTGCGGTGCTCGAGCGCGGCGTCGGTGGCGATGTCCACCTCGCGCACGAGGGCGCCCACGCGGCCCGCCCGGGCGCGCTCCTCGAGAAGCGCCTGGAGGTCGGCCCGCGCGAGGTCGCAGAGGCCGCAGCCATGGCGGGTCAGGAAGGTGATCGTGGCTCGCTCGTGCATCGGCGGCATTGTAGGTCGGGCCGGCCGCCCACCCGGAGATGGGCTACGCTGCCATCCGTGACCGAGCCGCTCTTCGCTCCGGACTCACGCCGCCGCCTCGGCCTCGCGCTCATCGCTTACGGCATCGCAGGCATCGTCCTCGCGGTCGCCGTGGCCGTGGCGGGCATCGTGGCCGCCCTGCGGGTCGACGACGTGACCGCACGCATCGAAGCCCAGCGGGTGGAATTGGTCGCCGCCGTCGCGACCACGACCGACCTCGTCGGCACCCTAGCCGATACGCTCGACGTGGCGCGGCCCGGCCTCGAGCAGGTCACGACGTCTGCCGGTCGGCTCTCCGCCCTGGCCGACCAGATCTCCACGACCGCCGACGACCTGGCCGGTCGACTGGACGTCCAGATCCTCGGCCTCCAGCCCTTCGCCGGCATGGGCGCCCAGGTACGGGGCATCGCGGAGCAGACGCGGGGTCTCTCAGGGGACCTGACGACCATCGCGCCCGCCATCACGGCGGCGTCAGAGGGCACTGGCCGGATCGCCGAGGGCTTGCGGTCCCTCGAGACGCGCCTCTCGGCCCTCGAGGCCCGGATGGCCGCGCTCGGCCCGTTCGACGAGTACGGCCGGTGGCTGTTCTTCGGGCTGATCCTGGTCGTCCTGCTCGACCTCTGGCTGGCCATCCCGGCCGCACTGGCCATCGCGGTGGGGCGTCGGCTCAGGCTCGCCGGAGCGACCTGACCACGGCCGCGACGGGCTGCGCGGCAGGCTGGAGGCGAGGCGTGGAGGTACGATGGAGTCCGCGCCCCCGTAGCTCAGTGGACAGAGCGAGGCCGTCCTAAGGCCTGCGTCGGCGGTTCGAGTCCGTCCGGGGGCGCCAGTCCCCCACGCGTCCCGTCGAAGAACGGCCGCGCCGGGGCGTCGGGTGCAGGCACCCGCGGATGCTGATCGGGCGCTGGCTCAGCCCTCGTCGTCCTCGAAGTCCGGCCAAGCGGCGATGTCGACGCCGTGGTTCTCGGGAGAAGCGAGCGTCCACCAGTGGGGCGCGTGCGTATCGTCGGCGAGCCTTCCGCCGGCTGCGAGTGCGGCCGCGACGCGAGCCTCGGCCTGCTCTGCCGGCACGCTGACGTCGATGTGGATACGGCCCCGGCCCGGCTTGGGTGGATGGAGCGTTTGGAACGAAACGTGCGGGTTGCGTCGGTGCCGATCGACCACGTCCTCATTTGCCCCGAGGCTCCTATACCCGAGGGCGGCGGCCCAGAACGGACCTACGTCGCTGCCGGCATCCTGTGCGACGGCGATGCCCACTGCCTGCACCTCGGAGGGGTCGGGCTCCAGTTGCAGCGTCCGAGCCGCGGCCGAGATCCGGCGGGCCATCTCGACATCACGCTCGCTTAAAGCTCCGTACTCTCCGGAGCAGGTACGGACGGTCACGCCTTCGGGACGCAGGTCCACGTCAGGGAAGTGGCCCACGGCGTCGCCAACCTCTGCGATCGCGGCGACGAATCTGGCGCCCTCTGAGAACGATGCGACGCGGTAGTAGGCATGCGCGCCCGAGAACAGGACCCGCCAGTCTTCGACGCCGTCGGCATCGTGGAAGGCTCGAGCCGTCGTTCTCTTCTCGTCCATCTGGCACCTCCTATCGGTGACCCCGAATCCTGCCGGGGACGCCATCTCTTGTGGCGCGCGAGAATGTCCATCATCTGATGAAGCCTTTGATCGCCTTGTCGCCGTCGGGCTCGCCCTGGCGGCTCCGCACCCGTCCGAAGCGCCACATGCAACGTTGGCGACCTGCCGCTCCTGAGATGGCGGCTCAATACCGTTGGTCACACCACCGACCGTCGGTCACACCACCGCGTCGAGGATGTCGTCCCAATGCTTGACGAATCCCAGGTGACCGCTGTCAGGCCAGATCATGAGAGAGCAGTTGGGAATCGTTCTCGCCTGGAAATCGATGTGTTCTTGCTTGACCCACGGATCTTGGCTCCCGTGCCAGATGGTCACCGGAATCGCGATGTCAGCGAGCCGAAAGCCCCATGGCAGGAACACGTCGATCAGTTCCCATTTGATCGCATCGAGTCCCTGCCTCCACGTCTCTCGGATGTGCGCGTCAAAGATCGCGGTGCGCGACGGCGTCTTCGAAGAACCAGCGATCGCCCTCGGCAGCCTCGAGCTCCTTGTGGATGAGCTCCGGATACTCGTCGAGTCGGATCGAATTCGTCGGCGAAGTGCTCCGCTGCGAGGTCGCGCGGCAGCTGCCGGGTCCTTCTGAGCCAGCTCGAACTCAGCCTGCTCGTCAGGCTCCATTCCTCCGCAGCATCTGGCCGCTCGGCCCAGTTGTATTCGGTCAAGGCTCGACTGCTGACGAGGGCAACACCGCTCAAGCGTCCGGGAATCAACGCCGCACACGCGGCCGCATACGGACCACCGGCAGAAACCCCGACGACGGCAAAGGGGGAAATCTGCGAGGGCGTTCGCGAGCGCCTCGACGTCCTTCGGCCAGTCGGCGAGAGTCCGTCCCTCGAGAGGATCCGACCGTCCGATCCCAGGGCGGTCAGGGATGATCAGGCGGACCCGGGCCGCAGCGGTGACCTCTTCGTCAGGGCACCACAAGCGGGACCCGGGCATACCGTGGAAGTACAAGACCGGCTTGCCGTCGGGGAGTCCCCACTCCGTGTAGGCCAGCCGGCGGCCGTCGGGCATCGTGACCGTGGCGTCTCGCAGAGCTGGCAACGGCGGACGATTGGGTTGTCGTTTCTTCAACTTGGACCGCCTCCGTCAGGCAAGCACGGAACCTTCGGGGCCGACCACGTTACAAGGTGGCTATACAGCTGCATACCAGGTGAGGCGTGTCGTCCGAGCGCTGGTCCCCGCCATGGCCGCCGTCCGGGTGCGGCACGCCTACCTGGCGCCTGAAATACGGGCGATGAGGCTGCGACCCCTGGAGGCGAGACCGGGTCCACGGTTCGACATGTTTCATGACTTGTGGTTGTCGCGGGCGATTAGCAGCCGCCCCCATTGGCGTCTTCCCGGACTCGGGCTAGGGCTCGGTAACGCTCCACGAAGGAGGCGCGCCACGCGGGCGCCTCGAACGGGTTGGCGAAGTACTCGGTCATCCTCGCGACCTTGCCATCGCGCAATTCGCCGATACCCACGTAACGCACGGGTACACCGTCGCCGTAGTCGATGGTGCCCTCGATGACGAACACGTCGCCGCCGGTGAGCATCCGCTTGTACTTGAACGAGGGGCGGGTACTGGTGGCGTCCGGATACAACTCGCCCATCTTTTGCATGCCGGCCATGTTCAGGCGCTCGCCAGATTGCGGCCACTCGTCGACGAAGTCAGCGGCCGCGTACTGCTGCAGCAACTCGCCCATCTGCTGGAAGTCGCCCGACTGGACCGCGCTCTCATAGGCGGCCTTCATCTCATCCATGCTGGCCATGTCGATGTCCTCCACACTGCGCTAGACAAGAATGGACTCCAACCCCGCTGTCGGCAACCCTTCCATAGGCACTCGCTTGACCACCTTGCGGCTGTGGGCTCGGTATCTGCCCAGGTCAAGGCAGTGGGGCCACGTGGTGCGCTGGTGTCGGGGCTCCGTATGCGTAAGGAGCGTCCGGGACAGTAAGGCCACCGTCCTCCCCGCGCCAGCTGCGTCTTTGCGTCTAGCCCTGGCGGACGCTCGCCGTCTCCGGTCCCGCGAACAACCTCGCGTCGAGGTGTTCCGATGCCGGGGCAGACCGCATCCGCTCGGGAACGTCTCAAACGACCGGACGACTTTCTCGGCCGAGAGGTACCAATTTCTGGCTTGCGACGCCGGTTTCGGTGTGACGATGACCTTGGGTCCCGCAGGGCTCGTGCTCAGCACGAAGGAGATCCAATGTCGTCACGTGATTCCCGGCTGCGCTCTCGGGGCGTGGTCGCAGGACTGGTGCTCGCGATCCTCACGCTCGCCACCCCGTCTCTCGTTGTCGCCGCGGACGTCACAGTGAGCGAGATCCCGAGCAAGGGATGGATCCAGGGCGGGGACAACTCCCCCGGTCTCGACGCCGTGATCGTCGAGAGCCCCGAGGCCGGTCTGGGCGATGACAGCGTCGAGCTGACGACCGAGACCGCGACGTCCGACTTCGTCGGCATCGGTCGAGCCGGACTCGTCGCCGGGCCTCTGAGCGATATCACGGGCGGGTCCTGGATGACGTATGCCACCGGTGATTCCGGCTTGCTCGATGCGGAGCCGGCGTCACTGCGATTCGGCATGTTCCGGCTCGGCACCACGGAATTCACGACGATGACGGTCGAGCGCGTCTACAACGCGACCGTGACCGCGGGCGTCTGGCAGACGACGACCCTCGATGACGACACGCTCGTCTATCAGACCAACTCCGACGGCGACTTCTGCCTGGTCGACCCCTTCACGCCGTGCAGGTTCGAGGACTTCAAGGCCGCCTACCCGGACGCCGTAGTCCTTACCCTCCAGGTCGCGATCGGATCCGGCATCCCCGTGACGACCTCGTACGTCGACGGTGTGTCCTTGACGGTCGGCGGCGAGACGGACACCTGGGACTTCGAGCTTGCGGCTGCGGCCCCGCCGCCCACGCAGAGGCCAGCAGGGGCGTCGCAGCCGTCAACGGACGCCGCAGCGCCGGCAACCGGATCGCGGACGTTCGATGGCTGGGCGTTCATCACCTTCGGTGTCGTGACGGCGCTCGCGCTCGTGTTGGTCGGCAGGCGCCGATCGCGTCCGACAGGCTGACCGTCCGATCGCCAGGGTATGCGCTCGGGGCACGCCATTCGTGGATGCGACTGGAGCCGACGGTCTGCGACCTATCGATCAGTAGCGGCGGCCGTATTCGGCTTGCGGGTGTTCGCCGATCGCGCGGCTCTTCGATTCGATCAGGCCGCGGTGGGTGTCGTTCTTGCGACGATCATCGGCCCGTCCCTGGGCGCGACAACAACGCCACGCATTGGACGAAGGGCCGCGCTGACGGCCACCCAGATGCCCATAGCCAGATCGACGTTGCAGCGCGACCGCGGGAGGACTAGCATCGTCGCCACGCGCCGGCAAGATCGCCCGGGCGGACACGCTTCCTAGGAGGTGCCCCAGGGCTTGTCAGACGCCCTCGTGGGCCGCACGGCAACAGACAACTACAGACCTCGCGGGCAGTTCGCCCCAGTACCTCACGGTGCCGCGAGGCACCATAGCCCTCGGTTCGTCGGGTCCGCTTCGGTGGACCGATCGAGGATCCCATAGTCGATACGGGCGCCGGCATCTGCCGCCAGCGACCGATGGCCACCGTCGCAGGCAGCGACGAGAGGAGGGTGAGAGATGAATGAGAAGTCCGAACAGACCCTGGCGGCCTTCCTGGTCTCGGACAACAAGGGGGCCGAGCGCCTGCTCAAGAGCGTCCAGGACATCGACGAAGCCGACCCGAACGTCCGGATCATCGACTCGGCGATCGCGGAGCACACCAAGCACGGCCGGGTCAAGATCCACCAGGACAAGCAAGTCGGCTCAGGCAGCAACGCCATGCATGGCGGTGCCATCGGCATCGTCGTGGGAGCCATCCTCCTCGGCCCCGTCGGTGCGGCAGCCGGTGCCGCGGCGGGTGCCGCCCTCGGTGGCGTGCACAACAAGCTCCACGACTTCGGCATCGATGACAAGCTGATGAAGCTGGTCGCGGGCGAGGTCGACAAGGGCAAGAGCGCCCTCTTCGTCCTCTACGAAGGGAACTGGCAGCACTCAGTCGAGCTGGTCAAGCAGGCCATCCAGACCGAGAGCGCATTGCTCGCGTACAGCACGTTGCCGGCCGATACGGCCGCGGCCCTCCGGGCCTTCGTCGTGCCCGTGGCCGAGCAGCTCGGTGGCGAGGAGGTCGTCACGGACTACGAAATCGACGTCCAGGAAGAGCGGGCCGCGGCCGAAGAGGTCGAGGAGGCGCCAGCCGCAGCTGCCGCTGTCGCGGCCGCCGCGACACCGGGGGGCGGCGACGACCTGACGCAGCTGGCAGGGGTCGGGCCCAAGGCGGCCTCGGCGCTTGCTGCCGGCGGTTACACGACGTATGCGGCGCTGGCAGAGGCCAATGAGCCTCAGGTCCGGCACGCGCTCCACAGCGCTGACATGGCGCCGCCGGCCAACGTGGGGACCTGGCCGATGCAGGCCAGCTTCGCCGCGAAGGGCGACTGGCAGGGCCTGATGAAGTACAACAAGAAGCAGTCGACGTCCGGCCAGGCCACCACCAAGAAGGCCGCGTCGTCAAAGGCGGCGGCCGCCCACGACGATCTCACGCAGCTGAGCGGCATCGGGCCGCGGATCGCCATGATCCTGTCGGATGGCGGGATCACAAGCTACGACCAGCTCCAGCACACGAGCACCGGGGAGTTGCGCGGGATCATCGCCCAAGGCGGCGCCCTGCCACCCTCGAGCCTCGACACGTGGCCCACGCAGGCCTCGTACGCCGCGAGGGGCGACTGGTCGGGATTGGCCAGCTACAACCGACACTAGAACTGAGGTCGGGACCCGCGAGTCGGCGACCGTCACAGGCCGTTCCCGCGGGTCACGTCGATGGGATCGGCCGAGCGTCCCGCAGGACGACGTGGAAGTGTGGGTAATGCTCATGTACGGGATCGTCATGACCCGGCTGAGCGGGGCCGCTGCTGGCCAGGAAGGGAGTCATGGATAGGCAACTGACCCGGGCGATCCTTGGCGAAGGGATCGGAACATTCCTGTTCGTGCTCATCGGTGTCGGGTGCATCGTCCTCGGGGGCTTGACCGGCGCACCATCACCGCTCCTCGACGTGGCGCTCGCGCACGGGATCACGCTGGCAGTCGTCGTGACGGCGTTCGCAGCGATCTCGGGGGGTCACATCAACCCGGCGGTGACCGTAGGGCTATGGGTCAACGGCACCATCGGAGCCGCGAAAGCGGCCTCGTACATCGTCGCCCAGTTGATCGGCGCCTTCCTGGGCGCGGTCGTCATCCGCGCCACGTTCGGCGAGGAGGCATGGCAGGCGACCGGCTACGGCAAGCCGACCATGATGGCCGGCATCGACCCGACCATCGGCCTCGTCCTCGAGGCGATCATGACCACCCTCCTCGTGGTCGCAGTCTTCCTGACCGCCGTCGATCCGCGCGCCGCGAAGCTCGGCGGCCTGCTCATCGGCCTGGCGATCGTCGGTGACATCCTGGTCATCGGCCCGGTGACGGGTGCTGCCATGAACCCTGCGCGCTGGTTCGGCCCGGCCGCCGCTTCGGGGGACTTCACGGATGCGTACGTCTGGACGGTCGGGCCAGTCCTGGGCGCCATCGTCGTCGCACTCCTCTACAGGTTCCTATTTGCGCCGGCGCGGGAGGATGCGCCGGAGGAGGCGCCGGCTTAGCTCGAGTTTCGACGCGCCATCGAACGCCTAGCGCCAGCCGAGCTCTGGGGCTACATATCTGAGGATGCTCTCGATCGCGTGAGCGTTGTACTCGACGCCGAGCTGGTTCGGGACCGTCAGCAGGAGCGTGTCCGCCGCCTGGATCGCCGTGTCCTTGGCGAGCTCTTTGACGAGGACGTCGGGCTCCGCGGCGTACGAACGCCCGAAGATGGCCTTGGTCTGCGCGTCGATGTAGCCGACCTTGTCCGACTCCTGGTTGCCGCGCCCGAAGTAGGCTCGGTCGCGGTCGTCGACCAGGGCGAAGATGCTGCGACTGACCGAGACCCGCGGCTCCCGCTCGTGCCCGGCCGCAGTCCACGCCTCATGGAACAGCCGGATCTGCTCGGCCTGGAGCTCGTGGAACGGCACGCCGGCGTCCTCGGTCATCAGCGTGGACGACTGCATGTTCATGCCCTGCTGGGCCGCCCACTCCGCGGTCGGGCGTGATCCGGCGCCCCACCAGATCCGGTCGCGCAGCCCGGGCGAATGCGGCTCGGGGCGGAGCAGACCGGGTGGGTTCGGGAACATCGGAGAGGGGTTGGGCTCGGCGAACCCGGCGCCGGACAGCGCCTGGAGGAAGACCTCGGCGTGCTGGCGGGCCATGTCGGCGTCTGTCTGGCCGTCGGGCGGCACGTAGCCGAAATACCTGTAGCCCTCGATGACCTGCTCGGGTGAACCGCGGCTGATCCCGAGCTGCAGACGCCCGCCCGCGATGAGGTCGGCGGCACCGGCATCTTCGATCATGTAGAGGGGGTTCTCGTAGCGCATGTCGATGACGGCCGTCCCGATCTCGATGCGCTTGGTACGAGCGCCGATCGCCGCCAGGAGCGGGAACGGCGACGCAAGTTGCTGGGCGAAGTGGTGGACGCGGAAGTAGGCACCGTCGGCGCCCAGGTCCTCGACCGCCTCGGCAAGCTCGATCGACTGGATGAGCGCATCCGAGCCCGACCGGACCTGCGAGTACGGCGATGCGGACCAATGTCCGAACGACAGGAAGCCGATCTTCTTCACGCGCCGATTCTAGGCACCTAGGCGGAAGTCATCGGTAGCGACCGTGTCAGCAGTCGAACGCAAACCAGCACAACGCGTTGCGCAGCCGCTGGTCGTCGAGCACAAGTTCTCGGATCTCGGGCGGGAGTTGGGCGCGCTGCCACTGGCACTCAAAGCGGCCAGCCGCCTCGCGCTCGTCTTCAGGCCCGGCCGCGCGCGCGGCCCTGATCGCGTAGGCCGCGGCTCCGAGTTCGTGGGCCGCCACATGCCCCACCGCCGCCGCCTGGCCGGCAGCGTACGCGGAATGCCGTGCTGCCCCACGCAGGTCTCTGGCCGCGGCGTTCGCGTGGCCGGCCGCCGTGCGGGCCTCTCGCCACGTGATCTCACCCCGAGCCCAGGCACGCCCGAGGTCGATCGCCCGACGTGGACGGTCGTCCGTCGGCCGTGCCTGCTCGAAGTGGTGGAGGACGTGCTCCGCGCAGGCAGCCGCCCACGTCGCGAGAAGACGATGATCGTCGTCTTGGAGTGTCCCGCCGCGACGCACGGTGATGAATCGTGGATCCCGGATCTTGGGGAGGATCACTGGTTGCTCAACTCGCTCTCGTGTCCACCCAGGGTAGCGAGATCGGCGCACTGAACCGGGCTATCGTGCGACCTCCCGGACGGTCGGTCGGTCGAGCATGGCGGCGGCCCGTCGGAGGGCGCCAGCGAGGACGACGCGAGTCGCGGGCCGAGTCGGGACGGCGGGACGGGGTCGATCGTTTCGAGCCTCCGCATCGATCGCGTCGAGTCCGATTCGAAGCGTGCCGAGGGCTGCCGGGTCAAACATCGTTGATCTCCTTTCATCGAGATTCGGTGTGGCATCAAGATGCGTCGTGCGCTCCGCTGAGTCCAACACCTGTGGACAAGCGATTACCATCAGGAATGCGTGAATAGACATAGCCCTCCAGATCGCACCGGCGGCCCGGTCGGCGACGAACTCGAGATCCGCTCCCTCCGCTATTTCGTGGCGGCGGCAGAGGAGCTGAACTTCACGCGCGCGGCGGCCCGCCTGTACGTCGCCCAGCAGGCGCTCAGCCGCGAGATCCAGCGACTGGAGAGCCGGCTCGGCATGCCGCTCTTCCGCCGGACGACGCGCCGCGTGACCCTGACACTGGATGGGGAGCGTCTCCTCGGCCGGGCGCGAGACCTGGTCGCAGCTCACGACGCCGTCTGGGCCGAGGTCCACGCCTCGGTCACCCAGCCGACCGTCGTCGACCTGATGAGCGAGGGCCGGCTCACCGCCTCTCGGATCCTGGCCCACGCTCGCGCTCGGACGCCGGAGATCGAGTTCCGTGGTCGCCACAGCCCAGGAACCGGCGCCGCGCTTGCCGAGCTGGTGGCGGGTCGCCTCGACGTCGTGTTCGGCCGGGCCAGCTGGCTCGACGCCAAACCGATGCCGACGATCGACCAGCTCCTGATCCGCCTCGAGCCGCTCGGCGTGCTCCTGCCAGCCGACCACCCCCTCGCGCGTCACGACGCCGTTCCCGTCCGATCCCTCCACGGGCTGGAGGTCGACGGGCTCCCACCGCACGACCAGGCACCAGAGTGGGCGGATCTCGTACGCCAATTCCTCGCGCTGTGTGGTGCCCGTTCGACGCCGCCGCACGAACCGGCGATCGGGCTGACCGAGCAGGGCCATCACCTCGTCCGCCAAGGCGTGCCGATCCTCGCTTCGGTCGACCATGTCGAGGTCCCCGGCGGGGTCATGCGTCCGCTCATCGATCCGATCCCGCTCTACGCATGGTCCATGGCCTGGCGTCGGAGCGCCGAGAGCGACGGGCTCACCGCGCTCCGTGACGCGGCTGCGGAGCTGGCCGCGGCCGAAGGCTGGCTCGACGGGGCGTCGGACCTCGGCGGCGACAGGTGGCTGCCCGAGCCCGACGCGTCCCGCCTGGCCAACCGCGAGTTCGAGCTCGTCATCGACCCGGTCGAGGCCGGTTGATGACGAAGACGACGGCTCGGGCCTTGCCGGGCTTCATCCCACCGATGCTCGCAACGCTGGTTGGTGGGCCGTTCGACGATCCGGACTGGCTGTTCGAGGTGAAGTGGGACGGCTTCCGCATGGAAGCCGTCGTCGACGGCGACACCGTCCGCCTGTGGACACGAGGCCAGCAGGACGCCGCGGCTCGCTACTTCGGGCCGTTCCTTGATCCGCCGACGTGGATCGGCGCCAGGCAGGCCATCGTCGATGGCGAGGTGATCGCTCTCGACGAGCGGGGTGAGCCGGACTTCGCCCTTCTCCAGGCGCGGATCAAGGCGAGAGGAGTGGCCGCCGAGCCGACCCCGTTCGTCTACGAAGTATTCGACCTTCTCAACCTCGACGGTCGCTCGCTGCTCGACGAGCCCTTGGAGGAGCGACGCCGACTCCTCTCGGACGTCCTGCGACCCGTTCCCCACGTCCGCCTCAGCGAGCACATCGAAGGCGAGGGGAGGGCGTTCTTCGAGGCGGCCCGAGCTCGCGGGCTCGAGGGGATCATGGCGAAGGATCGGCGATCGATCTACGAACCGGGCAAGCGAACCGACCGGTGGCAGAAGATCAAGATCCGGCCCGAGCAGGAGCTCATCCTCGGCGGCTGGATGACGGGGACCGGCAAGGCGATCGACCTCGGCGCGCTGCTCGTCGGCGTCTATGAGGGTGGGGCGCTGCGCTACGCCGGCAAGATCGGAGCTGGCTTCACGACCGCTAATCGGGCCGAGCTCCTGGCCGCGGTCGCGCCGCTCGCCACCGACGACTCTCCCTTCGCGACGCCGCCCCCGCGCGCGACCGCACGCGCGGCGATCTGGCTCCGCCCCGAGCTCGTCATCCGGGCCGAGTTTGCCGGCTGGACGACCGACGGGCTGGTCCGCCAGGCAGCCTACAAGGGCCTCGAGCTCGAGAAGGACCCACGCGCCGTCATCCGCGAGCGGCCGAAGGGATAACCGCGCCCTAACGGCCAGCGCGCGGGGATGCGGGTCGTAAGCGGATGGGATCTGTGGGAGCGCCCGCCCGCCGATACGTGACAGCCTTCGACCGGATGATTCAATAGAATCCAGGACATGAGCACAACACCGATCATCCTGGTACCCGGTTTCTGGCTCGGCGCATGGGCGTGGGACGAGGTCGTCGCCGCCCTGCGCGACGACGGGCAGGACGTCACGGCGCTGACGCTGCCCGGCCTCGAGTCGGTCGACGCCGACCGGTCATCGATCACGTTCGCCGACCACGTCGACGCGATCTGCGAGGCGGTCACGGCGGCAGGCTCGCCCGTCGTGCTCGCCGTGCACAGTGGTGCCGGGGCCCCGGGCTATGCGGTCACCGATCGCATCCCGGAGAGGATCGCAGCCATGGTCTACGTGGACACCGGGCCGGCGAAAGGCGCGCTCGACCCCGACTTCACCGATCTCGAGAAAGCGCTGCCTTCGCCCGAGGAGCTCGCAGAGAACGAGAACCTCGACGGGCTCACCGAGGCGCAGCTCGAGGCGTTCAGGCAGCGCGCCGTGCCCGAGCCGGGGGCCGCATTGCGAGAGGCGGCCGAGCTGACGAACGAAGCGCGCCGCGACGTGCCGAGCACGGTCGTATGCACGGGCTTCACGTCCGAGCAATACAAGGACGCCATGAAGGAGGGCTATTCGTTTCTCGCCGGCCTGCCCGAGTTGCGCGACGTGACCTGGGTCGACTTGCCGACCAGCCACTGGCCGATGTGGTCGCGCCCGAAGGAGCTGGCCGGGATCATCGGGGAGATCGCCGAAGGCGCGACGAGGGCATGAACGGGGGGATCACGCCGCGGCAGTTCCACGAGGCCGAGGGCGTCGAGGATTGGCGGGTGCTGGGTGAGGGCGCGTACACGTTCTTCCGCACCGGGTCCTTCGCGAGCGGCGCGCGACTCGTAAACGCCATCAGCGAGCTGACCGGCATCGACGACCATCGCCCCGATGTCGACATGCGACACGACGGGGTGACAGTACGGTTGATCACGGCCACGGGTGACTGGTACGGGATGAGCACGCGCGACGTCGAGCTCGCCCGTCGGATCTCAGCGGCCGCTCGGGAGCTGGGCCTGTCCGGCGACCCATCCGCGGTCCAGGCCATGCTGATCGTCCCAGGCGCGCCAGACACAGCCGAAGTGATGCCGTTCTGGCGCGCCGTGCTCGGGTACGAGCCGCGCGGCGATTCTCCCGACGAGGACCTCGTAGACCCGCACCGTCGAGGGCCTTCGTTCTGGTTCGAGCCGATGCGTGAGCCGAGGCAGGGAGGCGGCGCGATCCACGTCGCCATCTGGGTGCCGCCCGAGCAGGCCGAGGCTCGTGTCGCGGCAGCGCTCGCCGCCGGTGGCCGCATGGTGCGCGACGAATTCGCGCCAGCGTGGTGGACCCTGGCCGACGCGGCTGGCAACGAGGCCGACGTGGCCACGTCGATGAACCGCGACTGAGCTCGGCGGCGCCGCGCCTCCTTCCGCACGTATCATTCGGCCATGCTCGACGAGGATGCCAGGTCTGCCCAGTGGCGGGCGATGTTGACCGGCGAGGACCCGTCGATCGCCCAGGTCCGGCGCTTCTGGCGCCGTCTCCCGGCCGCGCCGCGCTGCAAGATCTGCGCCTCCCCGGCCCACGGCTTCGGTGGGGCGGTGGCTCGCCTCTTCTGGCATGGACCGATGCGCGACAACCCCCTGCTGTGCACGGCCTGCTTCGGGCAGCTCTCAAAGGTCGGGGCTGGGGGGGCCGAACTGGAGATCAGCGTCGTGTTCGCCGACGTACGTGGCTCGACGAGGCTCGCCGAGCGGATCTCCGCCGCACGGTTCCGTGGCTTGATCCAGGACTACTACCGCTCGGCAGCAGTCGCGGTCGATGTCAACGGGGGCATCGTTGACAAGTTCCTGGGCGACGGCGTGATGGCGCTCTTCATCCCGGTCATCGCCGGCGACAACCATGCTGCGCGGGCGGTCATGGGCGGGCGGGCCATCCTCGCAGCCGTGGAACGGGACGGCCTGGCCGAGCAAGGCCTGATGGTGGGGGCGGGCGTGCACACCGGCGAAGCCTTCGTCGGCGTCGTCGGCAGCGATGAGAAGACCGACTTCACGGCGCTCGGCGACACCGTCAATGTCGCCGCCCGACTGGGCGGCCTGGCCGGACCCGGCGAGCTGCTCGTCAGCCGGGCAGCCTGGGATCACGCGGGCCTGGGCACGCCACCCGCGGAGCGTGAGATCGAGATCGAAGGGCGGACGGGAAACCTCGGCGTGGTCTCTACCGGGGTCGAGATGCCGGCGGAGGCACGTGCCAGCCGCTGATGCGCCAGCGCGCTGGTAACATCTGTTCCAACGTCCGCCCGAAGGCGCTCGACGCCTGCCGCCCGGAGGAGCTGAGTTGGATATCGCCCTCGCTTACATCGACCCTGGGTCGGGGAGCCTGATCATCCAGGGCCTGATCGCCTCGATCGTGGCGATCACGTTCTTTTTCCGCTCGCAGATCGCGCGAGTCCTCCACCTGGTGCGACGCCGGGACGAGGTCGAGCCGGTCGTCGATGAGCGCAGCGACGCTGGCTGAGGCGTCACATTCGGGGGGCGACACGGCGATCATCCGGGACCCAGGGTCGTATCGAGACCCAGGCGGTTTCGTCTACCGGCGGGAGGGTGTCCTCTACCGCCAGATCGGACCAGCGGCGATCGATGAATGGCGCGCATTCATCGCCAGCGGTCTCGCAGACCGGCTCATCGCAGCCGACCGTCTGGTGGGCCACGAAGATGTAGAGATCGGCGCGGCCGCGACGACGACCGCCGCAGCCGTCATCCGTCCGCAGCCCATCGAGTTCATCTCCTACCCCTACGAGTGGACGTTCGGCGAGCTCTCGGACGCCGCCGTCCTGACGCTCGATGTCCAGCTCGAGGCCTTGGCTCTTGGCTGGACGCTCAAGGACGCATCGGCGTACAACGTCCAATTCCGAAACGCCCGCCCGATCATGATCGACTCGCTCTCCTTCGAGCCGTATGAGGACGGCCACCCGTGGGTCGCCTACCGCCAATTCTGCGAGCACTTCCTGGCTCCGCTGGCGCTCGTTGCGCATCGGGACGTACGCCTGATGCGCCTCCTGCGCGCCGATCCCGATGGCATCCCGCTCGACCTTGCCGCGCGGCTGCTGCCGTGGCGGACGCACCTCGACTTCGGCCTCCTCTCCCATCTCCATCTCCATGCGGGCGCGCAGCGCCGCCACGCCGCTAACGAGGACGAGGGCAAGGCGGCCAAGGGCGCGCGCCTCGATCGCAACCGGCTCGTCGCGCTCATCCAGAACCTGCGCAACACGGTCACGGGGCTGCATTGGTCGCCGGGAGGGACCGAATGGTCCGACTATGCCGAGAACACGAGCTACGGTGATCGTGCAACGGCGGACAAGCTCCGCCTTGTCGACCAGTTCCTGCGTCAGGTGCCCGGAGCGCGGGCCTGGGACCTGGGTGCGAACACGGGCCGCTACAGCCGCGTGGCGGCCGATGCCGGAAAGCACGTCCTGGCATTCGACATCGACGCTCTGGCCGCAGAGCGGAACTATCGGCAGATCCGCAGCGAGGGGCGCACGGACATCCTGCCCCTCGTCCTCGACGTCGCCAACCCGAGCCCCGGGATCGGCTGGGCCGGTCAGGAGCGGCGCTCGTTGCTCGATCGCGCCGACCCGGACGTCCTCCTCGCCCTGGCGCTGGTCCACCACCTGGCGATCTCGCGAAACGTCCCGCTGCCGATGCTCCTCGACCTCTTCGCGCAGATCGCGCCGTGGGCCGTCGTGGAGTTCGTGCCCAAGGACGACGTGATGGTCCGGCGCCTCCTCGCCACCCGCCGGGACGTCTTCCCCGACTACACGCTGGATGGCTTCCGGGCAGCGGCGAGTGAGCGGTTCGAGGTGGTCATCGAGCAGGCCATCGAGGACAGCCCTCGGACGCTGCTGCTCCTCCGTCGACGCTGACACAGGGCGCCAACTCGCTCACCGCAGGCTGGGCAGCCGATCGGTGATGTCCGTCAGGTCGTAGGGATGGAACCAATCGTGCGAGGAGTAGACGCGATCGGGCAGCGTCGGATACTCGATGCCGAAGTACCGACTGAAGAGCATGGGGAAGGTATTGATCGCGGTCATCGTCGGATAGAGGCCGAGATCCTCGCCGCCCGGCAGGTACCAGGCGTTCATGATCCCGTACTTCTGCTCGAGCTCCTGTTCGGTAGCGCCTGCCGCCCAGTCGGATGACGACCTCCGCTCAGCCGAGTACGACGGCGGCCAGGGTCCCTCGTCGGCCTGGAAGATGATGATCGGCCGCTCACGCTCCGGCAGTGACAGGAGCCCCGTGACGATCTCGCGAATCCGCGCGTTCGTATAGTCCAGCTGGCGGTTGTGGAGCTCTTCGTTGGTCATCGCGGCGGCTGCCTCGTCGTTGATGAATGATCCGTCCCGGTCGAACACGAAAGGCGGATGGGGCAGGAGGATGTGGGCCAGGACGAACTTCGGGCCGGGCTCGTGCCGCACAGAGGCGAGCGATTCGAGTCCCTCCTCGTTGTACGTGAAGTGCCGCTCTCGCCTCGACTGAGGAGAGATGCCCAGTCGTTTCGCGATGGCGGGCAAGGCGCTCCCGTCGTACAGGACATCCGCGAAGTCGCTCGTACCGGGCAATGAGGACACGGTCAAGTCGACATCGGCCCCGACGTCGGTTCGCGTCGGATCCCACCAGCTGCCGATGTGGAAGTAGCGATAGCCGAGGGACTTGAACTGGCGTGCCACCAGGGGATCCTGGAGCAGCGCGTTGAGGGCTGCCACGTCCTGGCTGGCTGGTCCCTGGGCCTGTGCGAGCCCGTCCAGATGCGACATCTGGAGCGTGGACGACATCGACATGACCGTTCGGATGTAGTTCGCATGGCTGTCGGGGAGCACCGTGAAGCCCTGCTCCCGGAGCCATGGTGTGAGGTCGTTGTCGACGCCGTACTGCAGCTCGAGGGCGCGATCGGAGCCGTAGCGATCGAAGACGAGCCAGTAGACGTCTCTCTTCGGTGCGGTCGTCGTGTCGGTAACCGGGTCCGTGTGTCCGATCGACGCGCCGCCCGCTGGGCTGGTGACGATGAAGGGGACGATGAACGCCAGCGAGACCGCCACGAGGATCGCGGCGACGCGCAGCAGGACGATGTCGATGGTCGCGACCCGTCGGTCGTCAAGCTTCACGGCGGCAACGACCGCGAGCGCGACCAGCGCAGCCCAGGCGGCCTGCTGGACGATGCCAGGAATGTGGAGTTCCGCGACCAGGTCGGCCCCGTGCCCGTACATCAGCAGTCCGACCACGATCGGCGCCGCGACCAACGCGCCTCGTCGGCGGTCGCGGAAGAGGAGGCTCGCCACAGCGGTCAGCAACGCAGCCGCGGCGACGACCACCACCAGCGAGATGAGGACCGGCGGCGCGGCCGTCTCGCCGAGGTTCTGGGACCACAGGAAGAGCACCGCGTAGGCAGCGAAGACGATCGGATGGAGACCGGACAGCCGCCCGGGCAAGGCGGCGCCAGCGGCCCGGGTGGCGCTTACAGGAGCCTCCCTGCAGAACGGTGAAGGGTCACGGATCGGGGTGCGATATGGTAGCCCACGGTTCCCGGTCGGCGTTGGGCTCGCGGATCGTACGGCCTCGCGTGCCCGCCACGCGCCGTTCGCATGCGCCTCGAGTGTGCCGGCCGTCGCGGCCTGACTATGCTTCCGTCGTGGCGTCCGACGACCCCGGGACCTGGCACTTCGGCCTCATCGCGCGCTGGTGGGCGGAGTTCAACGTCCCCGAAGCAGCCGAGGTCGCCTATTACGGCGCCGCCATCCGGCGATACGGGCAGCCCGCGCTCGACCTCGGCTGCGGCACCGGGCGCATCCTGTTGCCGCTCCTGGCGGAGGGCCTGGACGTCGATGGGGTCGACATCTCGCCGGACATGGTCGCCTACGCCGCGTCCCGCGCTCAGGCAGGGGGCCACGCTCCGCACCTCGTCGCCCAGGCGCTTCACGAGCTCGACCTGCCGCGCCGCTACCGGACGATCTACGTGTGCGGCGTCTTCGGCCTCGGGTGGCGACCGCGAGCATGATCGGGAGGCGCTGCGACGTGCCTACCATCACCTCGAGCCGGGCGGTGTCCTCGTGCTCTGGCACGAACTGCCCTGGGAAGGTCAAGACGAGCACGGCTGGGCGCATTGGCTGCCTGGACACCGTCAGGACCTGCCCCGCGACTGGCGCGAGGATGGGGACCGCCGACGTGCCGCCGATGGTGACGAGATCGAGCTCATCAAGCGCCTCGTCGACTTCGACCCCTACCGGCAGCGCCTGACGCTCGAGATGAAGGCTCGCCTGTGGCGTGGGAGCGGCCTCGTGCGTGAGGAGACGTATCGGCTGGCCGAGAACCTGTACTTCGCGCAGGAGGTCCTGCTCCTCCTCGATGGCGCCGGTTTCGACGACGTGCGGGTGGAAGCCGCCTACCAGGACCGGCCGGCGACACCGGACGACGGCACGGTCATCTTCATCGCTCGCCGTTGATCCGCCGGTCGGCCCACTGGCCGGCCCAGGAACCGCGAGCTGGGCATGAGCGTCGGGCGGGCTAGACTCCGGTCTGTTCGATGACGACCCCCGAAGCACCCCCCGAGCCGACTCGCTCGCGCGCCCGGTACGGGCTCGCGGGCCTCGCGTTGCTGCTCGTCGTGGCGCTGGTCGTCTCGGCCGTGACCTGGAACCAGCCGACACCTGGCGGGGGCGCCTTCACGGCGCCCTTGGCCACGGACACGGCACGGGCGGTGCGCCCGGACGGCGTCGATGCCGTCATCGTCGGCTCGGCGCCGGCGGACTGGGATCCGGCCGTGCAGAGTGACTACGGCTCGGCTACGACGATCGCGCAGGTCTTCGAAGGCGTCACGGCTGTCGATGCCCAGGGCGTCGTCCAGCCCGCCCTGGCCGAGGCCTGGCGAGTCGAGGAAGAGGGTCGTCGCCTGGTCTTCACGCTGCGCGAGGGGATCACCTACTCGGACGGCACGCCGATCACAGCCGACGATGTGGTGGCCAGCTGGCTCCGGCTCCTGGACCCAGCCCGCCCATCGCCGCTCGCCTCGCTCCTCTCGGACGTGGTCGGAGCCAATGAGCGGCTGGCAGGTCGCGTGGGCGCTGCCGAAGTCGGCATCCGTGCCGAGGGACGTCAGGTCATCGTCGACTTCCGCCGACCGAGCTCCTACTTCCCAGCCATCGCCGCGTCGCCGACGCTGGCGGTCCTGCCCCCTTCGGCCATCGCTGCCTTCGATGGACCGCGCCTGCCGGACGATCTCGTGGTCAGCGGGGCCTATCGGCCGACCGCACAGTCGCTGGGCGGCATCACGCTCGAGGCCAACCCGCGATACTGGGCCGGCGAACCTGCGCTCGGCGTCATCCAGGTCGTCGACGACCTCGGTGGCAAGTCGGTGGTCGAGGCCTTCGAGGCGGGTGACATCGACTATGGTCGGATCTCCGACTTCGACGCCGGCTGGATCGCCTATGACGAGGCGCTCGGTCCCCAATTGCGCGGCCATACCGAGCAGGCCGTGGACTTCTACGGCTTCGACACCAGCCGGCCACCCTTCGACGACGTGCGTGTCCGCAGAGCCTTCGGCAAGGCCGTCGATTGGCGCCGGATCGTCGGGTTGACGACGCCCGACGCCATCGCGGCGACGTCGCTGGTGCCGCCCGGCATCCCGGGACGGAGCGAGGTCGACGCCTTGCCGACATACGATCCCGAGGAGGCACGCCGCCTGTTGGCCGAGGCTGGCTACCCGGGCGGGGCAGGCTTCCCTGAAACCGCGCTCGTGACCCAGGGGTACGCCTGGGACGGCCCTATCGCCGAGCAGGTCGAGGCCGTCCTCGGCATCACCCTGCGCCAGGAGGCGATGCCCTTCGAGACCTACTTCGAGCGCCTGGAGAGCGGCGAAGGTCCGGCCTTCTGGGCCATGTCATGGGTGGCCGACTACCCCGCAGTCCAGGACTTCCTGGGCCTCCTCCTGGAGTCTGGAAGCACCAATAACTACGGTCGCTGGAGTGACGCGGCGTACGATGCCGCGATCGACGCGGCGGCCTCGACCGACGATGCCGAGGCACAGGCCCGAGCCTACGCCGATGCGGAGGCCATCCTGCGCGAGTCCGTGCCTGTCATCCCCATGGCATACCACGAAGGCTGGGCGCTCAGCCGCGACGATCTCGTGGGCACGGAGGTCTCAGGGCTCGGCATCCTCCGCTATGCCAGCCTCGATCGGGTGGGTCGCTGATGCGCGCGGGTCGGAGCCGGCTCGGCGGCCTTGCAGCTGGCGCCCTGCTGCTGGTCGGCGTCCTCTTCGTACCCGCGAGCGTCATCGCCGCCGACGGTCCGGTGACCTTCGAATCACCCACGGCGACCTCCACCTTCCCGGTCCAGACGGTCTGGCGCCAGGCGTTCCGATCGCCGAGCGAACCGACCCGTGTCGAGCTCATGACCCGCCTCGCGGGCACGGAGACCTGGCTCGTCCAGGAGGTTCCTTTCAGGCGGCGGGCTCCGGCGCCTACGAGGTCGAGTTCACCGACCTGGGCTTCCAGCTGCCCAACAGCCACATCGAGTACCGCTTCCGGGTGACGCAGGACGGCGACGCACCTGAGACCGGCCCACGAGCGACGCTGGCCATCGTCGACGATCGGATCGACTGGCGGACGCTCGAGGGTGACCTGGTCCGGCTCCACTGGCAGACGGGCGACGAGTCGTTCGCCGAACGCGCGCTCCGGATCGCCGAGGACTCCGTCGCCGAGACGGCACAGCTCCTGGGGGTGACGGAGACCGAGCCGATCGACTTCTTCGTCTACGCCGACGCCGACGACTTCCAGTCCGCGCTGGGCCCAGGCACCAAGGAATTCGTGGCCGGCCGCGCCATCGCCGAGATCCGGACGCTCTTCGCCAACGTCGCCGTGAGCGAGATCGGTTCGCCGTGGCTGTCCGTCGTCGTGCCACACGAACTGGCGCATCTGGTCTTCGACACCGCGACCGACAACCCATACAACCAGCCGCCGCATTGGATGAACGAAGGGCTCGCGGTGTATCTCTCGGAGGGCTACACCGATGGCGATCGGCGGCGGGTCGCCAACGCCATCGACCGGGGCACCTTGCTACCGCTATCCGCCCTCGCCAACGGCTTTCCGTCGGACCGCGAGGAGCTCTTCTACCTTGGCTATGCCGAGGGCACGTCGGCCATCGACTTCTTCGTGCGGACGTACGGCCAGGAGAATCTCGTCGAGCTCATCCGGTCGTACGCTCTCGGCGTGACCGACCACGAGGCCTTCGCGAGCGCGACCGGCGAGGGGATCGAGGCCTTCGAGGCGGCCTGGATTGCCGATCTGGATGCCGCCGAGCCGGAGGCGAGGGGGCCGCAGGCCGCCCGACCTGGCCCGACGCCGTTGTCCTGGGTAGGTGGCGGGTCATCGTCAGGGTTGCCCGAACCCACTGGGATCTTCGACGTGAACGGTGAACGTACCGACGCCCCCGCGCCGAGTGCCCCGGGCGTCCAGCCTGCGCTCATCGCGGCGACAGCCATCCTCGTCTCGCTGGTGCTCGCTCTCCTCTTCATCCTTCGACGGCGGCGGACCCACGCGGAGCCCGCGACATCGCGTCCGGAGGAGCCATGAGCACGCTCACCGGCCGCATCCGTCGCGTGCCGGGCTGGCAATGGACCTTCGCCGTCGCCCTCCTGGCCCTCGGGTTCCTGATCGCCGTCCAGCTGGGCGCCGAGGGACCGCGGGTCCGCTACAGCAGTTCGGAGCGGCCGCCCCTGCTCGAGACCGCCAGGGAGCTCGACGCAGCACAGGCTGCACTCCAGGCGCGCATCCTCGAATTGCGCGGCCAGATCGCGGCCGCCGAGGCCGCCTCCGCCGGCACCGACCAGGCGGTCATGAAGCTCAACGACGACCTCACCGAGGCGCGCATGGCGGCCGGGCTGGTCGAGATCGAGGGGCCCGGGCTGATCGTTCGGATCGACGATTCGGGGCAACCCGTGCCGCCGGGCGAGGCGGCCGCCGACTATCTGGTGACCGCCAGTGACCTGCGTGATCTGGTCGTCGAGCTGTGGCAGGCCGGTGCCGAGGCCATCAGCGTCAACGGTGAGCGCCTCGTGGAGACGACGGCGTTCACCGACATCGGCTCGTCGGTCCTGGTCAACAGCGCCTACCTTCAACCGCCCTACGATGTGAGCGTCATCGGACCGGCCGAGCTGTACGATCGGCTGACGACCTCGCCGAGCTTCATCGACCTGGTCCGCTCGCGCGTGCAGGATTACGGCCTCGAGCTCGGCTTCCTGCCCTCGGACCGCGTCGTCGTGGTGGCCTTCGCGGGCACCGTCAAGCTCGCCCAGGGACGCCCGGTGCCGAGCGCGTCGCCGGGCAGTGAGGTGGCACCGGGCGGATCTGCAGGGCAGGTCGCGCCATGAAGCAGCCCCGCGCGCTGATCGTGGTCACGACCGTCGCCTTCGTCCTCGGCATCCTGCTGGTCATGCAACTGCGGGCGCAGAACAGTGCCGGAGGCCTCGAGCAACTCAGCGCCGCGGACCTGACCGTGCTCATCGCGAACCTCAATGACCGGAACGGCCTCCTGCGTGCTCAAGTCGGCGAACTTGAGGCTGACCTACGTGGCCTGGAGGCCAGCGGGGCGAGCGGCGAAGGTAACGTCGACCGGTTGCGGTCAGACCTGACGCGTCTCCGCCTCTGGGCGGGCCTGGAGGCCATCGAGGGCCGAGGCATCATCGTCGGTGTCTCTGGGCCGATCACGGCCGATGCCGTCAATGACCTGCTCGATGAGCTGCGCCTCGCCGGCGCCGAGGCGATCGCGATCGAGGACATCCGTGTCGTGGCTGGCACGACGGTCTCCGGCCAGCCGGCAGGCCTGATCGTCGAGGACCGCAGCCTCGAGTCGGCCTTCGAGATCACGGCCATCGGTTCGCCGCCGGCCCTGCAGTCGATCCTCGACCGTGCCGGCGGCATCGTCGGCCGGATCGCGGTCGGCCAGCCCGATGTCTTCGTCGAGGTCACGCCGAGCGAGACGCCGCTGCAGCTGCCGGCCACGCACCGTGACCTCATCCCCGACGGTGCCACGCCCCGCATCTGACACCCTCTGGTATCCTGCCGCCTCGTGCAAGACCTCAGCCAGCGTGCGCTGGACACTGCCGTTCAGCGTGGCGCGACCTACGCCGACGTGCGTGTCGTGCGCCGCAGCGAGGAGTCGATCTCCGTCAAGTCAGGCCGCGTCGACGCGGTCGGCTCCGGTGAGACCGAGGGTTTCGGTGTCCGCGTCGTGGTCGATGGAGCCTGGGGCTTCGCCGCTTCCAGCGTCATGAACGCGCCCGAGGCGGACCGGGTGGCCGCCCAGGCCGTCCGCATCGCCCGCGCCTCGGCGACCGCCAAGCGCCGAGCCGTGGTCCTCGATGACCACCAGCGCGCTCGGGGCAGCTATCGGACCCCATATGCGATCGACCCCTTCGCGGTCTCGGTCGAGGAGAAGGTCGGGCTGCTGCTCGACGCGGAACGGACGATGGCGCGCACTGAAGGCATCGCCTTCGCCGAGGCGTCCTACTCCGCGCAGCGGGAATGGAAGTCGTTCGCCGCCTCCGATGGCTCGGCCACCGACCAGGAGATCACACACGTGGTGGCCGGCATCGAGGCCAACGCGGTGGACGGCGATGAGCTTCAGCGGCGCTCGTATCCCGACTCTGGCCAGGCGGCCGGCTGGGAGTGGGTCGTCGGTCTCGAGCTGGCCAGCAACGCGGCACGCATCGCGCCGGAAGCGGTCGCCCTGCTCAGCGCACCGCAGTGTCAGCCGGGTCGTCGGACGATCGTCCTCGACCCATCTCAGCTCTACATGCAGGTCCACGAGAGCTGCGGACACCCGAGCGAGCTCGATCGGGTCTTCGGGACCGAGGCCTCGTACGCGGGCACGAGCTTCCTGACGACCGACAAGCTCGCCGATGGCTTCCGTTACGGCTCCGATCTCGTGACCATCGTGGCCGACGCCACCGCGCCCGGGGGCATGGGCACGTTCGGCTGGGACGACGAGGGCGTGGCAGCGCAGCGCGCGCCGCTCATCCAGGACGGCATCCTTGCCGGATACCTCACGTCGCGCGAGACGGCGCCGCGCATCGGGCGGCAGAGCAGTGGCGCCATGCGCGCCGACGGCTGGGACCGGATCCCGCTCATCCGGATGACCAACATCAACCTCCTGCCGCGCGACGGGATGACGCTCGCCGACATCGTGGCCGATACCGACGACGGGCTCTACCTGGCCTCGAACCGCTCCTGGAGCATCGACGACCGGCGCCTCAACTTCCAGTTCGCGACGGAGGTCGGCTACGAGATCAAGGGCGGCAAGCTGGGTGGCCTGATCAAGAACCCCACCTACACGGGGATCACGTACGAGTTCTGGCGCTCGTGCGACGCGGTCGCCGACGCCTCCAGCTACGTCCTCTTCGGCACCCCGAACTGCGGCAAGGGCGAGCCGGGCCAGGTCGGTCACGTCGGCCACGGGGCCAGCGGCGCCCGATTCCGCGACGTCCAGGTCGGGGTCGGCAAATGGTGACCGAGATCGGCACCGAGGCACAGGCCGCCGCCCGCAAGGTCATCGCCTTCGCCAGTGCCGCCGGCGCGACGCAGGCCGAAGTGCTCTTCTCGGAAGGCGATTCGGCGCTCACACGCTTCGCCAACAGCGAGATCCACCAGAACGTCGCACAGCGCGACGCCCTGGTCAGCCTCCGGTTCGTCGACGGTCGCCGTGTCGGTTGCGCGGCCACCAACCGGCTCGACGACGATGCCCTGCTGCGCCTCGCGGATCGGGCGGCCCGCATCGCGCGACTCCAGCCCGAGCAGGAGGAAGCCCTCGACCTGCCGGAGCCGGGCCCGATCCGAGCCGTCGCGGGCGCGAGCAGCCAGGCCACGCGGGAGGCGACCCCGGAATCCCGGGCCGCGGCGGCGCGCGAGGTCATCGCCGCGGCCGACGCGGTCGGTGTCATGGCCTACGGTTCGTTCACGACCTCGGTCGAGCATCTCGGCGTCATCAACAGCCGCGGCGTGGACGTCATCGAGGAGCGCACGTCGGCTTCGCTCATCACCGTGGCCATGGGCAGCGACCGTGAGGCAGGGTACGCCTCCGCGGCCGCCATCGACGTTTCCGAGATCGATGCCGCGGCAGTCGGGACGCGAGGCGGCCGAGCGAGCCCGCGACTCGCGCGGCGCGGTGGCCATCGAGCCCGGTGACTACCAGGTCGTGCTCGAGCCGTATGCCGTAGCGGACCTGCTCGAGACGCTCGGCTATGTCGGCTTCTCTGCGCTCGCCGTCCAGGAAGACCGATCGTTCCATGAGCCCGGTCGAGTCGTCGGCTCCGAGTTGGTCACGATCGTGGACGACGCGTCCGACCCGGCTGGCCTGCCGGCTTCGTTCGACTACGAGGGCGTCGGCAAGGAGCGTGTCACGCTCATCGAGCGCGGCGTCTGCCGTGATGTCGTCTTCGACGCCCAGACCGCGAAGCGCGCCGGCCGTCGCTCGACCGGCCATGGCCTGCCCGCCCCGAACACGTATGGCCCATTCCCGCTCAACATGCAGATGGCGCCTGGTGACGCCTCCCACGAGGAGCTCGTCCGCGGCATCGACCGTGGACTGATCGTGACGCGTTTCCACTACACGAACCCGGTCCACCCGAAGCTGGCGATCGTGACCGGCATGACCCGCGATGGGGTCTTCCTCGTCGAGCACGGCGAGGTCGTCGGCCCGGTCCGCAACCTGCGCTTCACGCAGAGCTACCTCGAGGCGTTGGCCGGCGTGGAAGCGGTCGGGCGGGACCGGTTCAGGGTCAGCGGCGACTTCAGCCCTGTCGTGGTCCCGGCCGTGCGCATCTCGGCCTTCACATTCACAGGCGCCACGGAGCACTGAGCACCTCGTGACCACCCCGCGCCCGGTGCTGGACGTGCGCCTCGGCGACCGGGTCAGCCTCGCCCGGCCCCACCCCTGCGGCTCGCGCGAGTGGGACGTCGTGCGAGTCGGGGCCGACATCGGCCTGTGCTGTCGTGGTTGCGGCCGACGCGTGCTCATCGCGCGGCCCGACCTGGAGCGTCGCCTGCGTGGTCCGATCGTGCGTGAACCGGCGCCGTGAACGAGCAGACCCGGCTGCCATTCGACGACCTGCCTGACGATCCGGCTCCGGCGTCGGACCTGCCGCCTGCCGCGGACACGCTGGTCCTCGAATCTGGGCACGACGGCTCGGGCGACCCGCGACCGGGTGGCGCCGCCGAGGCACCCGCTGACCCCCCGATGATCGAATTGCCCTTCGGTCCCGACGAGGATCTCGTGCCGGAATCGCAGGCGCCCGACGATCGCGCATCGGCGCCTGAGACCGCCGACGAGGCGTTCCTGGCCGTTGGCGAGGCAGCCGAGGTCGATGCGACGGTCGGCGGCGTCCTGCACAACCGGAAGTTCCTGGCGCTCTGGCTGGCGCAGGTGGCCAGTCAGATCGGCGGCAACATGGTGCTCTTCGGGCTGACCATCATGGTCGCCGACATCGCCGGATCGAGCGCTTCGGTCAGCCTGCTCATCCTGACCTTCCTGGTCCCGGCCGTCGTCTTCTCGGCGCCGGCCGGCGTGATCATCGACCGCATCGATCGGCGGTTCGTGCTCGTGGCCACGAATGCGGCACGCGGCGGCGTCTTCATCCTGCTGGTCGTCCTGGTCACCAACATCCCGGCCACGGACGCACGGCTGGCGATCATCTACCTGCTCAACATCGTGGTCTCGACGCTGACCGTCTTCTTCGCGCCGGCCGAGGCCTCGATCATCCCGATGCTCGTCGACCGGCGCCAGCTGCTGGCGGCGAACAGCCTCTTCACGCTCACGCTGCAGGCCGCCTTCGCCATCGGTTTCGCCCTGCTCGGCCCGCTCGCCGTGAGCCTCTCGAGCGTCGTCGCGTTGGTCATCTTCGTGGCCATCCTCTACTTCGTGGCGGCCATCCTGTGCGTCACCTTGCCCGCTGCACCACCGAACCGCGGCGAGATCGCAAGCGGCGCCCTCGGCGAGGCAGAGCAAGCCATGGCCTCGATGGCGAGTGACCTGCGGGAGGGGGTGGCCTACATCCGCGAGAACCGCAGCATCTTCTGGTCGCTCAGCTACCTGGCCATCAGCGCCTCCCTCATCGGCGTCATGGGCGTCCTCGGACCGGCCTTTGCGCGTGATGTCCTGGGCCTGACGGGGGAGGGGCTGGCCGTGCTCCTGTTGCCGCTGGGTGCCGGCCTCGTCATCGGCATCCTCGTCCTCAACGCGTATGGCCGGCTCCTGCCTCGCCGCCGCGTCATCGAGGGCGGCCTCATCGGGCTCGCAGTCTCTGTCGCCCTGCTCGCTCTTGCCGAGCCGATATCCAGCTTCCTCAAGGGCACGCCGGGCGGCCTCGGCAACCTCGTCTCATTGCTCGGCATCGTGGTGGTACTCGCCCTCGCCTCTGGCCTCGGCTATGCCTTCGTGGCTGTTCCCGCGCAGACACAGCTCCAGGAGGAACTGCCGGAGGAGATCCGCGGGCGCGTCTTCGGCGTCCTGAACATGCTCGTCAACATCGCCAGCTTCCTGCCCATCATCCTGGTCGGCTGGATCGCCGACTCCATCGGTCCCGATACCGTCCTGCTGGCATGCGCCGTGCTCGTCCTGGCGGCGGGCGTTCGGTCGATGGTCGCGGCGCCGCCGCTCGTCTCTGCCACCGCCGTCCCGAGCCACCTCGAACCGAGCGACCCCGTGACCGTGACCGCGTTGCCACGCCCGAGGCGTGTCAGCCCCACGCGGGAGCCAGTCACGCACGCGGAGGAGGCTGGAGAGCAACCATGAGGAGCATCGCGGTCGTCTTCACTGGCGGCACCATCGCGATGCGCCATGACCCGCAGGCCGGCGGCGCCGTGCCGGTCCTCGACGGCGCCAAGATCCTGGAGCGCACGCCCGGCCTGGACGCGATCGCTCGCGTCGAAGCGGTCGACTGGGGGCTGATCCCCGCCTCGCACCTGTCCTTCGCGCAGCTGCTCGACCTGGCCGCCGCCGTCCGGGCGCAGCTGGCGCGGGCAGAGATCGCCGGCGTCGTCGTCGTGCAGGGCACGGACGTCATCGACGAGACGGCCTTCGCCCTCGACCTCCTCGTGCCCGGCTCGAAGCCGATCGTCGTGACCGGTGCCATGCGCACGGCCGACGACGATGGCGATGACGGGCCGACCAACCTGCGTGACGCCATTCGGCTGGCGGCCGCCCCTGCAGCTCGCCACCAGGGCGCGATGGTCGTCCTCGGCGGCACCATCCTGGCCGGCGACGACGCGATCAAACTCCACACGAGCGCGTATCGGGCCTTCGGCTCAGCCAATGAGGGGCCGCTCGGGAGCGTCGTCGCCGGCCGACTCCGACTCGACCGGCGGCGCGGACGGCGCCGCTGGCTGCCGGAGATGCCCGATGCCGCGGTCGAGCCGATCGACCTCGTGACCCACGTCCTCGGTCAGGATGGCCGCCCGCTGCGCCTGGCGCTGGCTGCCAAAAGTCGAGGTATCGTCGTCGCCGCGACCGGCGCGGGCAACACCCACCCCGACCTGCTGGCGGCGGCCGAAACGGCGATGGAGGCAGGCCTGCCGGTCGTGCTCACGACGCGCTCGCCGCACGGTGAAGCGTCGGCCACGTATGCCTTCCCAGGCGGCGGGGCACGCTGGCTGGCGGCCGGCGCGATCTCGGCCGGGTCGCTGGGCGGGCCCAAGGCGCGCATCGCGCTCGCCCTCGGGCTTGGCGCGGGCCTCGACACGGCGGGACTCAGGCGACTCCTGGGGCCATGACCCGGGCGCCGGAGCTCATCGTCCTCGGGCGCATCGCGAGCCTGGCAGGGGAGGTGGGCTTCGGCTGGATCGAGGGCCTGGCGATCCTCGACGGCGCGATCGTGGCCAGTGGCAGGCGCGACCAGCTCGCCCCGCTGGCCGGTGCCGGCACCCGGATCATCGAGCTCGGGCCTGGGCACGTCGCCCTGCCGGCGGTGACCGATGCGCACCTCCACCTGGTCGCGGCCGCGGTCGCAGCCGACGAGGTGGATCTGGACGGTCTCCCATCGCTCGCTGCGGCCCTGGCCGCGATCGGCGATGCGGACGCGACGCGGCGGACGGAAGGTGATCGCGATGGCTGGCTCTTCGGCCACGGCTGGACGGTCGACGGCTGGCGCGACCGTCCCACGGCGGCGGACCTGGAGCGTGTCGCGCCCGGACGCCGCATCGCGCTATGGGCGCACGATCATCACACGCGTTGGTTGAGCGAGGCGGCGCTGGCCGCGATCGGCGTCGACGCGTCGACGGCCGACCCGCCCGGCGGCATCGTGGGGCGTGATCGATCGGGGCGACCTGATGGCTTGCTCTACGAGCACGCCACGCGCATCGGTGCCGCGGCCATCCCGCAGCCGAACGCGGAGACGCTGAGACCCGCGATCGCACGATACGCGAGGCATCTCGCGGCCGTCGGCGTGACCGGTGTACACGACCCTGGCGCCCTCGTTGCGAGCCCCTCCCTCGAAGGTGGCCCATCGGCCATCCGTGCCATGGCGGCCGACGGCGACCTGCCGTTGCGGGTCCATGCCGGCATCCGCGACGAGCAGCTCGAGGCCGCCATCGGCGCCGGATGGCGGAGTGACCAAGGCGTGGCGCCACGCAGAGACGCCTCGCCCACGGAGCGCCGCGTCGCGGACCGCTTCCGTGTCGGCTGGCTGAAGCTCTTCGCCGACGGCAGCGTCGGCTCGCGGACGGCCGCGATGCTCGAGCCGTACGACGACGCCGACCAGCGCCCGGGACCTTCCGGGCCATACGGCAGCATGCTGGAATCTGGTCAGCGGCTGGCGGCGCAGACCGGGCGGGCCGCTCAGGCGGGCATCGCGACGATGATCCACGCCATCGGCGACCTGGCCGTCCGGACCGCCCTCGACGCCTTCGGATCGGTCGGCACGTCGCGCCTGGCCGACCTGGCCTTGATGCCCCGGATCGAGCATGCTCAGCTCGTCCACCCCGACGACCGGCATCGCTTCGCGCAGCTCGGCGTGGCTGCATCGGTGCAGCCGGTGCAGTTGCGCAGCGACGAGGCGACCATGCGTCGTGCCTGGGGCCCGAGGACCTCGCTCGCCTTCCCACTCGCCAGCCTGGCCGACGGCGGTGTCGCGATCGCGTTCGGGAGCGACGCCCCGATCGAGCCGCCGGAGCCATGGCCGGGCATCGCGATGGCGATCACGCGCTGGGCCCCCGAGTGGGACACCGGCACGCCGGCCTCGAGCCCCCAGGAGGCGCTGACGCTCGATCGCGCCATCCGGGCTGCCATCGTCGGGCCGCGACACACCGCCCGCGAGCCGCGTGGCGGCCGACTCGTGGTCGGAGCGCCGGCGGACCTGGTCGTCGTGGCCCTCGACGATCATGGAGGGCCAGGTCGTGCCGCCGAGGCGCTGCGTGCCGCCCACCCACTGCTGACCCTGCTCGATGGGGAGGAGCGTCATCGCGCAGCGGGATTCGACCGCTAGGACGCGAGACTGCTGCACTGAACCGACCCGCTCCGCCCATCGGTGCACGCGCGCACCACGGCGCGTCGGACTGCAAGGTCCGCAGCAAGGCGGCGGGCGTTCGATTGGTCGGAGAGCCCCCGCGGCGTCACCCGGTTCCCCAGGTGAGACAGCTCGCTGCGGGGGCTCTTACTGTCCGCTCAAGGCCGAACGAGGCGGTACACCTGGCGGTCTCCCACAAGGCCCTTGAGTGGATGGGCCCCTGCGTCCTCGAACGTGAGGCCGGAGCCATCGGAGAGCGCTCGTGTCGTCTCCGACACGAGCACCTCGTTCGGCCCGGCGACGGCCATGACCCTGGCCGCGGTGTGAACGGCGACGCCGCGGATATCGTCGGCGATGACCTCGACTTCACCCGTGTGGATGCCGACGCGGATCCGCAGGCCGAGGCGCTCCGCGGCCTGGATCATCGACGACCCACAACGGACCGCGCGCGTGGCGCCATCGAAGGCGACCAGGAACCCGTCACCGGTCGTCGCCACCTCCCGCCCGCGATAGCGGTCGACGGTCTCCCGCATGCGGGCGTTGTGCTTGATGAGTACCTCTCGCCAGGCTTCGTCCCCGAGGCGCTCGAGCGTGGTCGTGGAGTCCACGATGTCCGTGAACAGCACCGTGGCGACGATGCGATGCCCAGGATCGTCGGGACCGACGCCGACGAGCCGCGAGCTGCTCCATTCGACGGTCACGAACGGTTCATCACCGACGACCCAGGCATCGTGTCCCGGCGGGATCTCGTAGGCGGCGCCGCCGTGGATGGTCAGGCCCTCGCCTGTCTCGGAGACGACTTCGAGCGAGCCGGAGAGCGCGTAGCCGAGATGGTGATGCTCGCACCATGACGTGCCGACGATCGGCTTCAAGTCGACCGACCAGCGCCATCCGGGCTCCCAGCTGGCGAACCCGACCGCGGTCTCGTCGAGGTAGACGACCCGGGCGGTTGCCCGTGGCAGCGCTCGCGTCTCGTCGGGCGATCCGAAGCTCTTCGCCTGCAAGCGTGGCACGACGACCCTCCAAGGTCCACGGCTCTGCCCGGGCGCGATGATAGACTGTCGGCGCGCTCCACCTACCCCGGCGCGAGCGTGCGATCGGGCGGCTAGCTCAGCTGGTTAGAGCACTTGCTTGACATGCAAGAGGTCACTGGTTCGAGTCCAGTGTCGCCCACCAGATGCAGAACGCGTCGATCGGGACGCGTCGTCTCGGATAGCACCGCCAGAGAGCCAGGGCCACGGCTGCAAGCCCCGGCCGGTGTGGAGATGACGCCACCACCCGTGAGCGGCCGGCGAACCGGCCCGGGCGCCGCCCGTTAGCGCGGCCACGAGAGCGCCACGGCACGCGCCGCGGCGAAGGCGGGTGGGACCGCGGAAGGCACGGCCTTTCGTCCTGTCGAGGGACGAAAGGCTGTTCTCATGTCCGGGAGGTCCTCGACGATGAACGACGAACTCGCAGCAGCGGAGGACGCGGTCCTCGACGACGAGTTGCTCGTGGCGCCCGAGCGCGGCTCGGTCGAGGAGCTCCTCGACGCCAGCGCGGGGGATGCCCTCGACCCGATGCGCCACTCGGCGGCGCACGTCATGGCCGAGGCCGTGATGGACCTGTTCCCCGGCACGAAGCTCGGCATCGGGCCGGCCATCGAGGACGGCTTCTACTACGACTTCGAGCTGCCTCGACCGCTGACCCCGGACGACCTTGCTGCCATCGAGGCGCGGATGGCGACGTCCGTCGCTGCCGACCACCCGTTCGTGCGCCACGAGCTCGAGCCGCTGGCTGGTCGGGCCTGGTTCGTCGAGCATGGCCAGCCCTACAAGGTCGAGATCCTGGACGACCTGGCCGCCGCGGCGGCCGAGGCAGGGCAGCCCATGCCGCCGGTTTCGACCTACGAGCACGGGCCATTCACCGACCTCTGCCGCGGTCCGCACGTCGCCTCGACCGGCGCCATCGGACCCTTCAAACTCCTCTCGGTGGCCGGCGCCTACTGGCGCGGGGACGAGGCCCGCCCGATGCTCCAGCGCATCTATGGCACGGTCTGGCCGAGCCAGGAAGAGCTCGACCGCTACATCTGGCGGCGGGCCGAAGCGAAGAAGCGCGACCACCGCCGGCTCGGTGTCCAGCTCGATCTCTACAGCTTCCACGACGTGGCGCCGGGAGCTGCCTTCTGGCATCCCAAGGGCTGGACGCTCTACCAGACGCTGCGCGGCGCCATGCGGGAGTTGCAGGCCAGGCGCGGCTATCAGGAGATCTACACGCCGCCGCTCGTGCATCAGAAGCTCTGGGAGCGGTCGGGCCACTGGGAACACTACCGGGACAACATGTTCCTGGTCGAGGCCGAGGATCAGACATTCAGCCTGAAGCCGATGAACTGTCCCGAGTCGACCTTCATCTATCGCAGCCGAACGCGCTCCTATCGCGACTTGCCGCTCCGGCTCTCCGAGTACGGCATCCTGCACCGCAACGAGTTGTCCGGCGTGCTTTCGGGCTTGACGCGTGTGCGGCACTTCGTGACCGACGATGCCCACATCTACGTGCGGCCAGATCAGATCGGCGCCGAGATCGAGGCCCTCATGGGCGAGGTCCGCGAGTCCTACGGCTGGTTCGGCCTGACACCCAGCCTGACGTTTGGAACCCGACCAGACAAAGCGCTCGGCGATCCTGCCGTCTGGGAGGAGACCGAGGCCATCATGCGCCAGGAGCTGGCGCGTTCCGGCCTCCGATATCGCGAGAAGCCCAAGGACGGCGCCTTCTATGCGCCCAAGATCGACATCCAGGTCGAGGACGCACTGGGCCGCGAGTGGCAGACGGCGACCATCCAGGTCGACCGCGTGATGCTCCCCGAGCGGTTCGACCTCTGGTACGTCGACGACGAGGGACACCAGCAGCGCCCGGTCGCGATCCACCGCGCGATCTACGGCTCGTTCGAACGCTTCATCGGGGTCCTCGTCGAGCACTTCGCCGGTGCCTTCCCGTTCTGGTGTGCGCCCGTCCAGGCGGTCGTCGTGCCCATCGCCGACCGCCACGCCGATGCCGGACACGAACTGGCTGCCGTCCTCCGCGCCCAGGGTCTGCGGGTCGAGGTCGACGACAGCTCCAACCGGATGCAGAACAAGATCCGCCTGGCGCAGGAACAGAAGGTGCCCTACATGCTGGTCCTCGGCGACCGCGAGATCGAGGCGCGGACGGCGGCACCGAGGACGCGCGGCGGCGAGCAGCAGCCTGCCGAGAGCTGGGAGTCGCTGGCTGACAGACTGGCCGCCGAGGCCACCGACCGCCGGCCGTAGCGCGATTGCTGCTCCCTGAACGCCCGTGCTATAGTCCCGCGGGCGACGGGGGCCCACGGTGAGACACAGCCGAGCCCGTCGCCACCGAGTCCGCATGGAAGGGGAACGAGCCTGAGTCGAGACCTGCGCATCAACGAGATGATCCGCGTCCCGCAGGTGCGGGTGGTGGACGAAGACGGGAGTCAGCTGGGGGTCATGGCCACCGGTGAGGCTCTCAGGCTCGCGCAGGACAGGGGCGTCGACCTCGTCGAGGTCGCTCCCATGGCCGCTCCCCCGGTCACACGCCTGCTCGACTACGGCCAGTACAAGTACGAGCAGACCCGCCGTGACAAAGAGGCCCGCCGCCATCAGCGGTCGGTCGAGTTCAAGGAGGTCCGGCTCAGCCCGAAGATCGGCAAAGGCGACTTCGACACCAAGGTCCGCCGCGCCATACAGTTCCTGGAGGACGGCGACCGGATCAAGGTCTCGTGTCGCTTCAGGGGCCGCGAATTGACTCACGCGTATCTTGGCAGGGACCTCCTGCTGCGGTTCGCCGAGCAGGTCCAGGAGCACGGCACCATCGAGCGCCAGCCACTCCTGGAGGGCAAGTCGATGTGGATGGTCATCACGTCGACGCACAAACCGAAGATCCAGGCCGCTGGTCACGTTGACGGCGGGGCCGCCAGCCCAGCACCTTCGGAGCCAGCGGCTGAACCGGTCGTCGCCACATCGCCACCGCCGGCCGCGGAACCAGTCGTCGCCACACCGCCACCGCCGGCCGCCGAACCGGCCGCGGTCGCACCGCCAACAGCGGCTGCCAAAGCCGCCACCGCCAAACGGCCATCAGCGGCTGCCAAAGCCGCCGCCGCCAAACCGCCACCGACAGCCGCTGCCGCAACGGTCGCGCCCGAGTTGACCGAAGCGTCACCCGCAGGAGATCGATAGCCGTGCCCAAGATGAAGAGCCACAAGGCCACTCAGAAGCGCTTCGGCGTCACGGGCAGTGGCAAGGTCGTGCGGGTCAAGGCATGGCGCGGCCACCACCTCGAGATCAAGTCGTCGCGCCGGACCCGGCGCTACGCCGGCAAGGTCGTGCTCGACAAGACGCACGCCGAGCAGATCCGCCGACTCCTGCCGTACCTCTAGGAGCTGACCGAACCCATGGCACGCGTCAAGCGCGGCGTCGCCGCACACAAGCGTCACAAGCGGCTGTTGCAGGCCGCCGAAGGCCGCAAGGGCACCCGCTCGAAGCTCATCAAGCCGGCGCGGGAAGCGCTCCTCCATGCCATGGCCTACAGCTATGTCGGCCGCAAGCAGCGCAAGCGCCAGATGCGCAGCCTATGGGTCGTCCGGCTGAACGCCGCCGCCCGGCAGAACGGCATGACCTACGGTCAGCTCATCAACGGACTCAAGCACGCTCAGGTGGAGCTGGACCGCAAGGTCCTGGCCGACATCGCCGTGCGCGATGCGGCGACCTTCAGTCGCATCGTCGAAGTCGCCCGCCCAGGCTGACGGCCGGTCGGGCCGCCGCGACGTGGACCTCGCATCGGTCAGCGCGGATCTCGACGCTCTTCGGCTGCGCACCCTGGCCGCCATCGCTGCGGCTGCCACGATCCATGAGCTGGACACGGTCGAGCTCTCGATCCTCGGCCGCAAGCAAGGGGAGCTGACCGCCGTCCTGCGCGGCATCGGCGCGCTGTCCGCTGAAGAGCGGCCTCGAGTGGGAGCACTTGCCAACGAGCTGCGCCTCGAGCTGGAGGCCGCGCTCGCCGCTCGCCGCGAACGACTGACCGGCATCGCGCTCGAGGTCCGCCTCGCCGCCGAGCGACTCGATCCCACGCTGCCTGGGCGGCCGCTCCGGCGAGGGTCGTTGCATCCCATCGTCGAGACCTCGCGCGAGATCGCGCGGATCTTCGGCCAGTTCGGCTTCGTCGTCTACGACAGCCCGGAGGTCGAAACCGACACCCTCAACTTCCAGGCCCTCAACATCCCGGCCGACCACCCGGCACGTGACCTGTGGGACACGTTTTACGTCGAGGCCCCGAGCGTTGATGGCGACCGCCTCTTGCTGCGGACGCATACCTCGCCCGGTCAGATCCGGGTCATGCGCTCGACGGAACCACCGATCCGGGCCCTGTTGCCGGGCCGCTGCTATCGCTACGAGGCGGTCGACGCCAGCCGGAACGTCGAGTTCTTCCAGGTCGAGGGCCTGATGGTCGACGAGGGCACGAGCCTGGCTCATTTGCGCGGACTCCTCGACGAATTCGCCCACGCCATGTTCGGGGCCGGCCGCGCCACCCGCTTCCGCCCCGGCTACTACCCCTTCACCGAGCCATCGGTCGCCTTCGACGTCCGCTGCGTCGTATGCGATGGCGCCGGTTGCCCTGCCTGCCAACGCACCGGCTGGATGACGATCCTCGGGGCCGGCATGGTGCACCCGATCGTCCTGCGCAACGGTGGCATCGACCCGGAGCGCTACCAGGGCTTCGCATTTGGCATGGGCATCGACCGGATCGCCATGCTCCGCTACCGCATCGACGACGTCCGCTTCTTCCTCGATAACGACCTTCGCTTCCTGGAGCAGTTCTGATTTCGGCGAGCTGCCGCAGGCACGATCTGGCGGTGGGCGACACCAAGACACCCCAGCGGGACCTGGCCGTTGGGGTCCTGCTGTGGGTTACCCTCGTCTCATGATCCTGCGCGTCCTCAACGCCCACGTCCAGAAGCGTGACATCGGGGCGTTCAACGAACTGCTGCGCGCCCAGGTCGTCGAGCTTCGAACGCAACCAGGCCTCCTCTACGCGAAGCTCGCTCGCCGCCTCGAAGACGACGGCAGCGAGGAGGTCGTGCTGATCGAGGAATGGCGGACCCCGGCCGATCTGTTCGAATGGACGGGCGGACGACTCACTCAGCCTCGCCTCCTGCCGGGGACCGAGGCCCTCGTCGCGAACCTGGTCATCACGCACTACGAGGCGCTGGACATCTCCCCGGAGGACTTGGGCTTGAGGCTACTCGGCGGAGGCGCCGGCGGAGCGGTGGACCTAACGGCGACCGGCGATTGAGTGTGGTCATTCGCCGGTCTGTGGATCAGGTCTGATGTACGTACCGCTCTCCTGGCTGCGCGAGTTCGTGGACGTGACGATGACGCCCGAGCAGCTCGCCGAGCGACTGACGCTGCTGGGCATGGAAGTCAAGGGGCTCGAGCGGCGAGGTGACGACTGGCAGTCGGTCGTCGTCGGTGAGCTGCTGGAGGTCGCGCCCCACCCGGGCGCCGACCGACTGTCGCTGACCCGCGTGCGGGTCGACGAGGCGGGCACCGAGCTGTCGATCGTCTGCGGCGCTACCAACATCGCCGCCGGACAGCGCGTGCCAGTCGCCCTGCCGGGCGCCGTCCTGCCCGGTGGCCGACGCATCGAGCACACGACCAAGATGGGCGTCAGCAGCGAAGGCATGCTCTGCTCGGGCGATGAGCTCGGCCTGACCCCCGACGCCGAGGGCATCCTCATCCTGCCGCCGTCGGCGCCCGTCGGTGCGGCCTTGACGCAGCTCTACGGCGACGTCGTGCTCGATGTCGACGTCAAGCCCAATCGCGGTGACGCGCTGTCGATCGTCGGCCTCGCGCGGGAGGTCGCTGCGGTCACGGGCGCGCCGCTGCGACTGCCGACCGTGGAAGTGCCAGAGTCGGGCGACGCGACCGCCGAGCATTGCTCGGTCACGGTCGAGGATCCGGCGCTCTGCTCCAGGTTCGTCGGTCGCTGGATCGATGAGCTGGCTGTAGGCCCCTCGCCGTTGGAGGTCCAGCTTCGGCTCATGGCGGCCGGTCAGCGGCCGGTCTCCAACGTCGTCGATGCCAGCAACTACGTGATGCTCGAGCTGGGCAAGCCGGTCCATACCTTCGATGCAGCGGCGGTCGATGCCGGCGCCCTCCAGGTCCGTCTCGCCCGTCCTGGCGAGCGGCTCGAAACGCTCGATCACGTCTGGCGCGACCTGACATCCGACACGCTCTTGATCGCCGACGCACGCGGGCCGCTGGCCATCGCCGGCGTCATGGGCGGCGCCTCGAGCGAGGTCGGGGACGCGACGACGACGGTCATCGTCGAGTCGGCCATCTTCGACCCGGTCTCCATCCGTCGAACGGCCGCGCGCTACGGCCTGCGAAGCGAAGCCAGCCTGCGCTTCGAGAAGGGTCTGGATCACGACGTCGCCCGCCTTGCTGCCGATCGCACGGCACAGCTCATCGCCGCCTGGGCCGGTGGCCGGGTGGCTCGAGGCGTGATCGACAGCGACCCATCGGCCCGCCCACCACGCCGTGTCGGCTTCCGACCCGCCCGTGTGGACGGCGTCCTCGGCGGCTCGATCCCGGTCGAGGAGCAGCGCGAGGTGCTCGCTCGCGTGGGTGTGACCAGTGAACCGTTCCGCGCCGGCGACGTGGTGGCCATCGCGGAGGGCGTCGAGGTCGCCGTCGGCAAGGCCGATGAGCCGCTCGTGGCGGTCATCCCCGGTCATCGGCGGGACATCTCGATCGAAGCGGATCTGGTCGAGGAGATCGCCCGGATCCGCGGCTACGAGACGATCCCGTCGATCCGACCCTCGACGCTCATGCCCGCCTACCGGCCGGATCCGCATCGAACCGTCGACGACATCCGTGACCTGCTCTCCGGACGGGGCCTCTCCGAGATCGTGACCCATGGCCTCATCGCTGCCGTGGACCACGAGCGGCTCGGCTTCGCACGGGACGACCAGGAGACCGTGCGGATCGTCAATCCCGTCGCCCATGACCACTCCGAGCTTCGCAGGTCGCTGCTGCCGGGCTTGCTCCGGGCACTGGCCGCCAATGAGCATCAACGGCGCCACGATGTCGCGATCTTCGAAGTCGGATCCGTTCATCGTCTGGTTGCGGGGTCGCCCATCGAGACACCCGTCCTCGGTCTCCTGCTCGCGGGCGATTGGTTCCTGGCGGCGTGGGACCACGCGGGCCGCGGGGCAGACATGGCCGACGTCGTCGGCCTCGTCCAATGGCTAGCCGCGAGGCTCGGCATCGACCGCCTCGACCTGCTGGCCACGGAAGCGTGGCCAGGGATCGAGCATCCCGGTCGCATCGCCGTGCTCCGTGCCGTGGCCGCCGGTCTGGTCGTGGGGCGAGCGGGCGAGCTCGATCCGAGATACGTGGCGAAGGCCGACGTTCGCGCCGACCGTGTGGCTTTCGCCATCCTGGAGCTCGACGCCCTGTCCGACTCGGCGCCCGCGTCCCGGCACCTGGCGCCGATCCCGCGCGTGCCGGTCGTCGAGCGCGACCTGGCCGTGGTCGTCGCCGAGGACGTGCCCGCCGGCACCGTCGAGGCGGTCATCCGCGATGCGGCCGGCTCGATGCTGGCCGACGTGACACTCTTCGATCGCTACCAGGGTCCGCCGCTCGCGAGCGAGGACGTCAGCCTCGCCTATCGACTTCGGTTGCAGTCCGACCAGACGCTGACAGACGAGACGGTCGATGCCCTGCTCGGGGCGGTCATCGCAGCCCTCCGGGAGCGCTGCGGAGCACGACCCCGCTCCTGAGGCTTGCACGTGCAGGCACCCATCGCGGTGGCCACTGCCCGACGGCAACTGGCGTCCGTGGTCGGTGTCGGGGCGCGCCGTTTGGTTGCCGCGCTCGATGCGCCGCTGCTACCCTTCATGCCGTTGCCAGCCCGCGTGGAGTCGAGATGGACCTCGAGACGATCCTGAATAGCCTGACGGTGGCCGACCTGGCGCTCCTGCTGATCTACGCGGGTGCCTTCGTGCTTGGCTTCTTCCAGGGCGGCACGCGGGCCCTGCTCGGCCTGCTGGCCTGGCTCTTCGCCTTCGTCATCGGCGTCACCGTCTGGCAACCGCTCGGCGACTGGCTGAGTGGGTCGTGGACGCTGTACAGCCTCATCTACAACCGGATGCTGGCCTTCCTGATCGGCTTCATCGTCTCCCTGGTCATCGGCGCCATCGTGATCCTGACGTTCACCAAACGCTCGCCGCTCCTGCCGCGCTGGCCGTTCGCGGATGAGATCCTTGGTGGCGCGCTCTTCGTCGTCCTGGCCCTGCTCATCACTGGTTCCATGATGCTCGCCCTGGATACCGCCTACCCGATGGGTCTGTCGGCCAACGACGACGTGCCCTGGCTGACCTCGATCGCCGAGTCACTTCAGGGGTCGGTCGTCGGGGGCTGGATCAGCGCCACGATCGTGCCCTTCCTGCTGACCGTCTTCGGGCCGATCATCCCCGACGAGTTCGAACGGCTGGCCAGCGGCCCGGCGTGACCGTGGCCGCGGTCGAGAAGCGCCCCGACGCGGGGCATGGATCCCCGCCGGACCCGCTCGAACGCAGCTTCTTCCAGCGACCGGTCGATGAGCTTGCCGTCGCGCTCCTGGGGACTCGCCTCGTACGGCGCTGGCCAGACGCGACCTTGAGCAGCGGGCACGTGGTCGAAGTCGAGGCCTACGGCGGACCCGAGGATCGCGCCAGCCACGCACGCAGCGGCGCCACGCGGCGCAACGCCACGATGTTCGGGCCGCCGGGCCACGCCTATGTCTACCGCGTCTACGGCATGCACGCCTGCGTCAACGTCGTGGGTGGTGGTTTCGGGGCGGTCGGGGCGGTGCTCTTGCGGGCGGCCATGCCCGAGGGCGATCCGAGCGCGCTGCGCGCACGGCGCGATCGACCCGATCGGGCTCCATTGCCGCTCTCGCGCCTGGCATCCGGGCCTGGCAACCTCGGTCGTGCCTTCGGCATCGATCTCGAGCTCGACGGTGCCGACCTGACAGCGGACGCATCGCTGTGGTTGGAGGCCGGGGCAGCGCTCGGCGCCTCGATCGTCCGCGGGCCCCGCATCGGCGTCGACTATGCCGGCCCCGGCTGGGCCGAGCTCCCGCGCCGCTTCGGCATCCGTGGCCACCCGGCGCTCTCGCGGCCGTTCCCCATCGACGCCTGAACGATGGACGCCAAGTCGCTCCAGGTGCTGGAGTTCTCGGCGATCCGGGAACGCCTTGCCGCGGCGGCGGGATTCGCGCCGTCCAGGCGCCTCGCAGAGGCGGTCGAGCCCAGCCCTGACGCCGTCCTCGTCGGGCACTGGCTGGACCAGACCGACCAGGCACGTGCGCTCCTCTCGGAGCGCCCCGGTGTCGGGATCGGCGGCGCCCGGGACATCGGACCGGCCGTCGAGCGGGCCGCCCGCGCCGGTCGGCTCGATCCGCTCCAGCTCGTGGACGTGATGGTCACCCTTGATGCGGCCTCGCGGCTTCGCGACGCGCTGGCGGAGGAGCGTCGACCACTCCTGCACGAGCTGGGACGCCGCCTGCAGCCCCTGCCACACATCCGTAGCCGCCTGGAGACGAGCCTCGATCCGACGGGTGAGCTGCTCGACTCCGCGTCGCCGGGCCTGGGTGGCCTGAGGCGCAACGTGCGCGTGACCTATGAACGCCTGCGGACGCGCCTCGAGCAGCTGGTCAACGGGTCGGAGCTGGCCGGCGCGCTCCAGGAGCCGATCGTCACCCAGCGCAACGGTCGCTACGTCATCCCGGTCCGTGCCGAAGCCAAGGGCAAGGTCCGTGGCATCGTCCACGACCAGTCAGGCAGCGGGCAGACCCTCTTCATCGAACCGCTCGTCGTCGTCGAGCTAGGCAATACCTGGCGAGAGGCGCAGCTGGCCGTCGAAGCAGAGGAGGCGCGCATCGTCGACGAGCTGTCGACCCTCGTCGGCAGTCAGGCGGCCGCCCTTCGCGAGGACCTCGCGGCGCTCGCCGACTTCGACCTCTGGTGCGCACGAGCCCGTCTGGCCGCCGAGATGGACGGGATCCGTGCGACGACGGCGGACGAGCCGGTCGTCGAGCTGCTCGGTGCCCGTCATCCTGGCCTCTCCGGTGACGTAGTGCCCATCGACCTGCGCCTGGGCGAAGGCTATACGGCGCTGGTCATCACGGGACCGAACACGGGCGGCAAGACGGTCGCCCTCCGGACGCTCGGCCTGCTCGCGCTCATGCACCAGTCCGGCCTGCACGTGCCGGCCGTGGCGGGCAGCCGGCTGCCGATCTTCGACGACGTCTTCGCCGACATCGGCGACGAGCAATCGGTGGCGCAGTCGCTTTCGACCTTCTCAGGCCACATGCGCTCGATCGTGCGCATCGTGGAGGCGGCGGGCCCTGGCTGCCTGGTCCTGCTCGACGAGCTCGGCGCGGGCACCGACCCGACGGAGGGCTCGGCGCTGGCACAGTCTCTCCTCGATCACTTCATGGATGCCGGCGCTCTCGTGGTGGCCACGACGCATTACGCCGAGCTGAAGACCTACGCCCACAACGCGCCGTCGGCTCGCAACGCATCCGTCGAGTTCGACCTCGAGACCCTCAGCCCGACCTACCGCCTCCAGATCGGCCTGCCGGGCACGAGCCACGCCTTCGCCATCGCCGAGCGCCTGGGGTTGCCACACGAGCTCGTGGAGGACGCCCGGTCGCGGTTGTCGCGGCTGCAGGTCGAGTTCGAGGCCACGCTGGCCAGCATCCGCGAGGCGCGCGAGGCTGCCGCGGCGGCGACCGAGCGGGCCGAGGCCGCCGAGACCGGCGCCCGGGAAGCGAAGCGAGCGGCAGAGCAGGAGCGAGCGCGGGCCAGGCGAGAACGGGACGACGCATTCATGAGCGCGCGCGAGGAGGCCGACCGGGCGCTGGCCGCCCTTCGCGAGGAGATCCGACGGACGCGAGAGGTCCTGGAACACGAGCCGCTCAGCGTGCAGCGCCTCGACGAACTCGAGCGGACCCTGGACGGTCGCGTGGAGGCCATCCCGCGCCCCCGCCGGCGAGCTGTGCCCGCGACGGAGCCAGCGCCGCCGAGGGCATGGGTGGTCGGCGACCACGCCCGGGCGCGCTCGAGTGGCTGGTCCGGCCGTATCGTGGCCATCGAGCGCGGCGGCGCGGCGGTCGCGCTGCAGGCAGGAGACCTGCGGGTCGTCGTCGAGGGCGACGATCTCGAGCCGATCGCGGCCGCTCAGGTCGGCCTCGATCGCACTGCCAGCGATCCGCGCACCGGTCGTCGCGGTGACTTCGGATCAGACGCCCGCCGACCGTCGCCGGGCGGCCGGACCGGGTCAGCCGGTTCGAGCGCGCAGGACGACGGTCCAGCCGCTCCAGGAGTCAGCGGTGCTGCCGGCATCCCCGCCACGCTCGACCTGCGCGGAGCCCGCGTCGATGAGGCGCTCGAGACGCTGGATCGCTACATCGACCGCGCCAGCGTGGCCGGCGCCGCCCGGCTCACGATCATCCACGGCCACGGTACCGGCGCCATGCGCGATGCCGTGCGGGCGGTCCTCAGCGATCACCCGTTGGTCAAGGATTGGCGCCCAGGCGAGCGAGGGGAGGGCGGAGATGGGGCGAGCATCGCGACCCTCTGAGGTAAGGAGTCGGGCGCGGCTCGACGATCCTCCGCCCAGGCGTGGCGCCCGGACTACGGAGCCGGCGGCGGATCCGCCGTCGCTCGGGTCGGGCGTCGGATCACCGCTCGGGTCGGCGCTGGGAACCGGCGCGCCGCCGATGATGCACGTCTTCTTGGGCGGGAACGGTGCGCCCCAGGTACGACCGTATGGGTGGAAGCTGCCGAGATTGTAGAAGTAGGATGTCCGCGAGCGGTCGAGGCCGCCGCCGACACCGGCGCCCCTCCTGGCGCGGGCGATCCACTTCTGATTCTGCCGCTGCCAGGCCGGATAGCCCGATTCGACACCCGAGAGGTCGAGGAAGCCTCTCGTCACGGGTGTGCCTACGCAGCCCTCCTGCCAGCGAGTTCCGGTTTCCTTCTCGATCTGCATGCCGACCTTGGTGCGGTCGACCTGCGTCGGCTGCGTGCCGTCGATGAACATCTCGCGCACGGTCTTGCTCTTGAATGGCCCCGGCTTCAGACCGGTAAAGGCGTCGACGGTCGCTTCCTTGAGGCCCTTCGGCCGCCGGAAGTCGCGGATCTCCCAGTTGCGCGAGGCTGCCTGCATGAAGCCCTGCCAGACGTAGGTCGTGACATCGATCGAGAAGACGGGGTTGCCCGGCGTGCTGACGACGGTGTTGTCGCTGTTGCCGTTCCAGGCGCCCACGGTCAGCGCGTACTCCCCCTTTGCGCGACCTTCCTTCGAGGGTGCGGCGATGAACCCGTAGGCGTTGAGGTCCTTGGCGTCGTTGTTGGTACCGGTCTTGAGGGTTGCCGGTCGGCGTTCGCCAGACTTGTTCTTGATCGTGAACTTGCCCCACACCGGATTGATCCGCGGGTTGGTGTTGCCCGAGAGGATGTCGGTCACGATGTAGGCGGCCTGTGGGCTGACGGCCTTGTCTCCGGCTGGCGGCTTGTAGGGTGAGATGACGTTCTTGCCGGTCGCGTCCTGGATGGTCAGGATCGTCGTGCGGCCGATGTAGCGGCCGCCGTTGGCGATCGAGGAGTAGCCGGTCGCCATGTCGATCGGATGGACTTCCTCGCTGCCGATGGCGAGGCTGAGGCCAGCCTGGCTCTCGTCGCCGAGGTACCGGAGGCCGAGCTTGCGCGAGGTCGCGAAGACGCGGTCGATGCCGATGTACGAGAGCGCCTTGATGGCCGGGATGTTGAGCGAGAACTGCAGGGCCGACCGCACGCGGACGGGCCCCCGCTCGAGGTTGTCCGCGTTGGTCGGGATGTACGCCTTCCCGGAGCGGGCGAAGTTGGTGGCCACATCCATGAGCATGGTCGCAGCCGTGATGCTGCCATCATCGATGCCGGTCACGTAATCGAAGGGCTTGTAGGCGGATCCCGGCTGGCGCCAGCCGTCGGCCAGGACGTCGAACTGAGGCTGGAACTTCTTGGTCGCTTTGGGCGCGTAGTAGTCGGCCGACCCGACATAGGTCACGACCTCGCCGGTCTGCCAGTCCATGGCCACGAGGGCGCCGTTGTAGATCTTCTTGTTGCGCAGCTTGGCCATCCAAGGCCGGTATGCGACGCCGATCTGTTTCGCATACGCCTTGGGGTCCTTCACCTGCGGCAGGATGGCGGCCGCCTTGACCCAGCGCTCGCCGAGTTGCTGCAGCTTCCAGTCGAGCGTGGTCACGATCTTGAGGCCGCCGCGCTCCAGCGTCGGGCAGGTCGCCGCGCCCGGATCGCAGAGCACCTCGGTCAGCTGCTCGCGCACGGCCCACACGAAGTGCGGGGCTTTCCAGATCGGCACCACCCGGGGCGCGAGGACGACCGGTGAGGCCCGGGCGGCATCGAAGTCCGCGGCCGTGTAGCTGGTCCCGCGCTCCGTGCTGATGGGCGTGCGACCCTGCTCCATGAGGTCGAGGACCGTGTTGCGACGCTGGACGACCCGTGACGTAGCGGGCACGACGAGCGTGCCGTCCTCCTGTTCCTCGGCGTTGCGCATCAGGTCGTAGCTGCTTGGCGACTGCGGGATGGCGGCGAGGATGGCGGCCTGTGCCAGGGTCAGCTCGTTGAGATCCGAGACCCCGAAGTAGTCCTTGGCCGCGGCCCGGATGCCGTAGTTGTTGTTGCCGAAGAAATTCTGGTTGTAGTAGGCCGTGATGATCCGTCGCTTGCCGTCCAGGCCAGGAAATGCCTGGGTCACGCGGATCGACTGGATGATCTCCTTGATCTTGCGCTCGACCGTACGGTCAGGATCCTGGACCAGGGCGGGGTCGAGGAGGCGCTGTCGGACGAGCTGCTGGGTGAGGGTGGACGCCCCACGCCCATCGCCCTGCAAGGTGTCGATGGCCGCTGCGCCAAGGGCGACGGGGTCGAAGCCGGAATTCGTCCAGAAGGTCTTGTCCTCGACCGCGGTCAGCGCATCGAGCAGGGCGGGCGAGATCTCGTCGAAGGTCACGATCTCGCGCCGTTCGTCACCGAAGCGGGCGAGCTCGATCGTACCGGTCCGGTCGTAGATGATCGACTGCTGGTTGAAGGCGATGTCCTCGAGCGCGGCCGGCTCGGGGAGGTCTCGAGCGTAGTACGCGTAGGCGGAAACGGCGCCGACGAAGGCGATACCGGCGACGGCCAGGAAGGTGGCGAAGAGGAAGAGGGGAAGGGCGACCGCGGCGGTCCGCGCCGCTCCTCCGCTGCGCCCACGCCCGCCTTTTCGGCGGCGCGCATTGCGGCGCTGGAGGCTCGTTTGCATGCGAGAGGCTACGTTACCATACTTGGTCGGCTTGCCCTTCCGGCGAGCTGGACGCACGGTCATGCCCGCAGTGCGCGGACTCGGTCTGCTCATGACGCATGGACCACAGCGTTTGTTCCGGCGAGCATCCGCGAGGAGTCGTGCTGTCGATGTCCCACGTCAACGGCCTGCTCGCCGAGCTCACCTGGCGCGGGCTCCTGCAGGCCAAGCACGGACGGCCTCGAGGCCAGGCTGCTGCGAGGCCCCATCAGCGCCTACGTCGGCTTCGACCCGACCGGCCCATCGCTGCACGTCGGGCACCTGGTGCAGGTCTTCCTGCTGACGCACCTCCAGCGTGCCGGCGGGCGGCCAGTCGCCCTCATCGGTGGCGGCACCGGCATGATCGGCGATCCGTCGGGCACGAGCGCCGAGCGGAACCTGATCGACGATGCCACGCTCGACGCCAACAAGGCGCGCTTCCGCGACCAGCTCGGCCACTTCATCGACTTCTCGACCGGATCCGCGGGCGCGGTCATGCTCGACAATCGCGAATGGCTGGGACGCTACACGCTGCTCGAGTTCCTGCGCGACATCGGCAAGCACTTCACGGTCCCGTACATGCTGGCCAAGGATTCGGTCCAGCTCCGCCTGGCGTCGGGACTCTCGTTCACCGAGTTCAGCTACATGACCCTCCAGGCGGCCGACTTCCTGCACCTCTACCGCGAGCATGGCGTCGAGATGCAGATGGGCGGCGCCGACCAATGGGGCAACATCACCGCCGGTCTCGAGCTGATCCGGAAGGTCGAGGATGCTGAGGAAGGCGACGAGCCGCACGCCTTCGCCCTGTGCAGTCCGCTGCTCACCACGTCCGACGGACAGAAGATGGGCAAGACCCAGTCGGGCGCGGTCTTCCTCGACCCGACGCTCACGCGCCCCTTCGACTTCTTCCAGTACCTCGTCAACCAGCCCGATGATCTCGTGGGCAAGCTGCTGCGCTGGCTGACACTGCTCGACGCGGACGAGATCGAGAAGCTCGAGGCCGAGCAGGCGGCGCATCCCGAGCGGCGACCCGGGCAACGGGCGTTCGCGCACGACCTGACAGCCCGGGTCCATGGCCGGGACGAGGCTGATCGGCAGGCGCGCGTCGCAGAGGCAGCCTTCGGTGGTGGCGCGATCGACGACCCGGCCGTGCTCGTCGATCTCTTCTCGGAGCTGGGCGGCTTCGTGGTCGGCGCGGACGCGGTGCGAGGCGGCGCTGCGGGAGTGGCGGGAGCATCGGGGCTCTTCTCGAGCCAGAGTGAGGTCCGCCGATCGATCAGCCAGGGTGGGTTGACCATCAACAGCCGGCGAGTGAGCGCCCCGGACGAGACCGTCACGCCGATCGGTGAGCGTTGGTTCGTGGTCAGATCCGGCAAGCGGCGGCTGGCAGTCGGTCGCCTGGAAGGCTAGAGGACCGCCTCCGGCCGGTGCTCAGGCGCGGATGGCCTCGATGAGTCGGGCGTTCTCGTCGGCGGATCGGACGGTCAGTCGCAGGTGCCCTCTCAGTGGGTTGGCGGGCCCGAAGGTGCGCGGCACCAAGCCCGTGGTGCAAGAGTCGGTCGGCGGCCGCCTCCGCTGCATCGTGGTCGCCGATGCGCACGAGCAGGAAGTTGGTGACCGAGGGGAGAGGTTGCCAACCGGCCTCGGCCAGGGCGGTCGCGAAGCGCTCGCGCTCCGCGACCAGGCGACGCACGTTCTCAGCCGCGACCGACGGTGCGCGCAGCGCCGCAGCACCGATGCTCGCGGAGACGGTCGAGACCGAGCCCGGCGGCCGGAGGCGCTCCAACCTCGCGATCGTCTCGCGCGTCGCGACGCCATAGCCGATGCGGATGCCAGGCAGGGCGAAGGCCTTGGAGACGGTGCGCACCACGATCAGGTGCGGGTAGCGCTCGCGGAGCGGGATGACGGTGCGGCCCGTGAATTCGTGGTAGGCCTCATCGACGACGACGATCGGGGCACTCGACCCAAGGTCGGCGGCGGCGTCGAGGATGGCCAGCACATTGGCCTCCGGCTCGTCACGGCCGGTCGGATTGTTGGGCACCGTCAACCAGACGAGCCGAGCGTCGGCCAGGCGGGCGAGGACAGCTGGCAGATCGAGCGCGAAGCCGGCCTCTGCTCCCAGGCGTGGGACCGCCAGCACGCGGGCCGGACGCTGCGCGGTCAGGACGCCGTACATGCCGTAGGTCGGGACGGGCACGATCGCCGCCCCGTCCGGTGGCAGGAACGTCTTGGCGATGATGTCGAGCACCTCGTCGGCTCCCGCACCGACGAGGATCTCGGAGGGTTCAACCCCCGTGTAAGCCGCGGCCGCCGCCGCGAGCTCGGCGTACTCGGAGTCTGGGTACTCGTTGAGCGTCGGGTCGAAGGGGCCGCGGAGCGCGTCCGAGAGCCAGCCGGGCGGGGTCGGCGACGTGTTCGTGTCGAAGCGGACGACCTCGTCGGCTCTGACGCCGTACCTGGCAGCGATGGCCTGGTTCGACGGCTCCCAGGTGTAGACCTGGCTGGTGCCCGTGCGCCGGGCGGCGTCGGTCATCGGGACGAGACCGGTCGACCTCAGTGGCCAGCCGTCTCGGCCTCCTTCTTGTGGGCTTCGATGATCCGCTGCGCGATGTGCGAGGGCACCTCCTCGTACGCAGCCAGCTCGGCGGAGAACGAGCCCCGGCCATGGGTCAACGAGCGCAGCTCGGTGGCGTAGGTGGGCAGCTCCGATGCCGGCACGTGGGCGCGCACGACCTGCATGCCGCCGTCGGCATCGAGGCCGAGGACACGTCCGCGCCGCGTATTGAGGTCGCGGTTGACGTCCCCCATGTACTGCTCGGGCACGCGCACACTGACGTCCATGATCGGTTCCAGGAGCACCGGATCCGCCTCGTGGATGCCCTTCTTGGTGGCCATCGCGGCGGCGATGCGAAACGACATCTCGTTCGAATCGACGGTGTGGAACGAGCCGTCATAGAGCGTGGCCTTGAAGTCGATGACCGGATACCCGGCGAGCGCGCCTTCGGAGGCCACCTCGCGGACGCCTTTCTCGATGCCCGGGAAGAAGCCCTTGGGCACCGAGCCGCCGACGACGTGCTCGGCGAACTCGACGCCGCCGCCGGGGTTGGGCTCGATGGCCAGCCAGACGTGGCCGAACATGCCGTGGCCGCCGGTCTGCTTCTTGTAGCGGCCCTCCACCTTGGTCGTGCCGCGGATCGTCTCGCGGTACGGGATGCGTGGTGGATGGGTGACCACAGCCGCCCCGAACTTGCGCTTGAGTCGCTCGACGGTCACCGCGATCTGGTTCTCGCCCTGGGCGTAGAGAACCTGCTCGCCGGTCTCCGGCGGACGGTCGAGGCGGACCGTGGGGTCCTCCTCGAGGAGCCGAGCCAGGGCCGTGCCCATCTTGTCCAGGTCGGCCTTGGTCTGCGGCTCGATGGCCACCGGCAGCGTCGGCGGCGGGAAGACCATGGGCGGCAGGCGGAGCGGTCGCTCCTTCGTGGACAGCGAATCACCCGTGTGCGTGTGGGCCAGCTTGGGCACGGCGCCGATCTCGCCGGCGCCCAGCTCACCGGCCGGCTCCTGATCCTTGCCGTGGAGCAGGAGGATCTGGCCGATGCGCTCCTCCTCGCGCTGCTCGGCGTTCCAGACATGATCGTTGGTCTTGAGCACGCCGGAGAGGACGCGGATGTACGAGAGCCGACCGACGAAGGGGTCGGCCGTGGTCTTGAAGACGCGCACGAGGAGCGGACCCGACCGGTCCGGCGCCACCTCGACCTCCGCGCCCTTGCCGTCGATGGCCATCGCCGGTGGCTCCTCGCCAGGGGAGGGCAGGTACTTGGCGATGGAATCCATGAGATCGTCGATGCCCACGTTCTTCTCGGCGCTGGTGACCACGACCGGCGCCAGGATGGCTTCTCTGACGCCCTTGTGCAGGCAGGCCTCGAGCTCGGCGTCGGTGATCTCCTCACCCTCGAGGTACTTGGTCAGGACATCGTCGTCGGCCTCGGCGGCGGCCTCCAGGAGCTGGTCTCGGCGCTTGACGACCTCGGCCTCCAGCTCGGTCGGGATGGGGACCTCCGTGCGCACGCCCTTGTCGTACTGGTAGGCCTTGCGGTGCACGAGGTCCACGAAGCCGCTGAAACCGCCGGCGGCACCGATGGCCACGTGGAGCGGCGCGATCTTGGTCCCGAACTCCGCCCGCAGCGCATCGAGAGCGCGGGTCGGGTCGGCGTTCTCGCGGTCGCAGCGGGTGAGCACGAAGAGGGCGGCCGTCCGCAATCGCCGGCCGAGGGCGATGGCGGTTTCGGTGCCGGCCTCGACGCCACCGGAGGCGTCCATGCAGATGAGAGCCGCGTCGGCCGCCTCGAAGCCCTCGACGACCTCGCCCACGAAGTCGGCGTAGCCGGGCGTGTCGACCATCGTGATGCGGAAGCCGTCGCGCTCGAAGGTCCCCACCGCCAGCGAGAGCGAGAGTTGGCGCTTCTGTTCCTCGGGTTCGAAGTCGAGACTGGCCGTGCCGTCGCCCACGCGTCCGAGGCGCGGGATGGCGCCCGCGGCATGGAGGATGTGCTCGCCGAGCGTCGTCTTGCCAGAGCCGCTGTGGCCAGCCAGGACGACGTTGCGGAGGTGCGCGAGATCGACGCTCTTCATGGGCCGGGCGAACCTCCGATAGTGGGAGGAGGCGGTCGACAGCCGGAGGCGCGGGTACGGTCAGGGCATTCTAGTAGAATCCGCGGCGATGTCCGGTCACTCCAAGTGGTCCCAGATCAAACGCCAGAAGGGCGTCAACGACGCCAAGCGCGGCGCCGCCTTCACCAAGGTCGCGCGCGACATCACGCTCGCGGCGCGGTCGGGCGGCGGCGCCGACCCCGACGGCAACTACAAGCTGCGCCTGGCCATCGAGAAGGCGCGCGCGGTGAACATGCCGGCCGACAACATCAAGCGGGCCATCGAGCGGGCGAGCGGGGCGGGCGAGGGCGAGCAGATCGAGGAGATCGTCTACGAGGGCTACGGCCCGGGCGGCGTAGCCATCCTGGTCGAGGCGGCGACCGACAACCGCAACCGCACGGCGGCCGACGTACGCGCCATCTTCACCAAGGCCGGTGGCCAACTGGCAGGCTCCGGCGCCGTCGCCTGGCAGTTCGAGCCGCGCGGCTACATCACCGTGGAACGTGACGGCATCGATGCCGACGAGGTGGCGCTGCTGGCCATCGACGCCGGCGCGACTGACGTGGACACCGAGGCGGACCCGATCGAGGTGCAGACCGCGCCCATGGAGCTGGAGACGGTCCGGCGGAACCTCGAGGCAGCGGGCGTGGCCATCGACTCCGCCGAGCTGGCGATGCAGGCCAGGAACATGGTCGAGGTGGACGCAGCGCACGCGCGCTCCAACCTGCGGCTCATCGAGCACCTCGAGGACCACGACGACGTCCAGCGGGTGACCGCCAACTTCGAGATCCCCGACGAAGTCTTCGCCGAGGCGGCGTCCGCTTGATCGTCCTGGGTATCGACCCCGGGACGGCCATGACCGGCTACGGCCTTGTCGAACGGACCGGCAGCCGCTTGCGTGCGGTCGACTACGGCTGCCTGGAGACGCCCGCCGGGATGCCGTTGCCTGAGCGGCTGCTGCTCATCCAGGATGGCCTCATCGACCTCATCGAGTCGCACCGGCCGGACCTCGTGGCCGTGGAGCGACTCTTCTTCAACAAGAATGTCCAGACGGCCTTCGCGGTGGGGCAGGCGAGGGGCGTGGCGCTGCTGACCGCCGCGCGGTATGGGCTGCCGGTCTACGAATACGGCCCGCACGAGGTCAAGCTGGCCGTGACCGGCTACGGTCGGGCGGAGAAGGTCCAGGTCCAGCGCATGGTCCAGGTCGTGCTCGGCATGGCGACCCTGCCGCGGCCTGACGATGCGGCCGACGCGTTGGCCATCGCCATCTGCCTCGCCCACGCGCATCGCCCGGCCGCCTGAAGGGTCGGGCGTGATCGCTGAAGGCGCGAGGGGATGATCGCGTCCGTCGAAGGCGTGGTGGGCTCGGTCGGCGCCGACTCGCTGGTGCTGGAGGTCGGGGGCATCGGCTACCGGGTCTTCTGCGGCCCGGGGACGCTGGCGGCAGCGAAGCTCGGGGGCCGGCTCAAGGTCCATACGCATCACCTCGTGCGCGAGGACGCGCAGGCGCTCTACGGCTTCCGCACGACCGAGGAGCTGGGCTTCTTCGAGCTGCTGATCACCGTCACCGGGGTCGGGCCGAAGGTCGGCCTGGCCATCGTCTCCTCGCGCAATGTGGCCGACCTGCAGCTCGCCATCCTGCAGGCGCGACGAGGCCGTGCTCGTCGCCGTCAGCGGCGTCGGCAAGCGGCTGGCCGCCCGGATCATCCTCGAGCTGCGCGAGAAGGTCGCCGCGGCAGGCACGGCGGCCGGTGTGGCCGGGGCACGCGGCGCGGCGGGCGGCATCGGCGAGACCGAGGTCGTGGCCGCGCTCCAGGCGCTCGGGTACTCGGCCGGGGAGGCACGTGAAGCTGCGCGGGGAGCGGCGATCGCGGGCACGCCTGGCGATTCGCTGGAGGACCGCGTCAAGGCCGCGCTGCGCGTATTGCGCCGCGGACTGAGAGTCGAACGCCTGTTCACATCCACGCTCGGACCTGCTAGACTCGGCGCCGATGGATGAGAAGGGACGGATCGTCGGCTCGGCGGCGCTGGCGGTCGAAGAGGCGATCGTCGAGACGAGCCTTCGACCGCGGGTCCTCGAGGAGTACATCGGCCAGGAGAAGGTCAAGGACAACCTCGGCATCCTGCTCGAGGCGGCTCGCCAGCGAGGGGAGGCGGCCGACCACGTCCTGCTCTACGGCCCGCCCGGCCTGGGCAAGACGACGCTCGCCAACATCGTCGCCCGCGAGCTCGGCGTCACCATCCACACCACGTCAGCGGGCCGGCCATCGAGCGCCCCGGCGACCTGGCCGCCATCCTGACCAACCTCGACGAGCGGGACGTCCTCTTCATCGACGAGATCCACCGCCTGAACCACGCCGTCGAGGAGATCCTCTACCCGGCGATGGAGGACTTCGCCATCGACGTGATGATCGGCCGGGGCCCCAGCGCACGGTCAGCCTGCGGCTGACGCATCAAGCCGTTCACGGTCGTCGGCGCCACGACCCGCGCCGGGCGCATCAGCTCGCCGCTGCGTGACCGCTTCGGCGCCGTCCATCGGCTCGACTACTACGCAGAGGACGAGCTGGCGACCATCGTCGCCCGCTCGGCCGGCATCCTGGGCGTGGCCATCGACCCCGACGCGGTCCAGATCCTGGCGCGCCGTGGACGGGGCACGCCACGCATCGTCAACCGGCTCCTGCAAGCGGGTGCGCGACTACGCGCAGGTCCAGTCGGACGGGCGGATCACCGAGCGCGAGGCGGACGCGGCGATGCTGGCCATGGACATCGACGACGAGGGCCTCGACACGACCGACCGGCGGCTGCTGGCGGCCATCGTCCAGAAGTTCGCATCGGGGCCCGTCGGTGGCGCCGCCGTGGCGGCCATCATGGGCGAGGAGGTCGAGACCATCGAGGACGTCTACGAGCCGTACCTCCTGCAGCTCGGCTTTCTCGACCGCACGCCGCAGGGCCGGGTGGCCACGGAGCGGGCCCGCGAGCACCTTCGCAAGCTCGGCTACGACGTGCCGCCGCCACGACGAGCGGAGCGCACCGATGTCGGCCTTTGGGACGGGGTCACGGTCTCGGGCGAACCGACCTCGTGACCGCGATGACCGGCGCCAACGAGCTGGCGATCGCCACTCGCGGGTTGTTCAAGCGCTACGGCTCTCAGACGGCCCTCAACGGCCTGGACCTGAGCGTCCCGAGCGGCGTCGTCTATGGCTTCCTTGGCCCCAATGGCGCCGGCAAGACCACGACCATGCGGCTGCTGACCGGGCTGTTGCACCCCGACGCCGGGACGGTCGAGGTGCTGGGGCAGCCGTTCGGGCGCGGCGACCGGCGTCGGCTCTTCGACGTCGGCGCGATCGTCGAGTCCCCGTCCTTCTACCCATACCTGTCGGGCCGCGAGAACCTCCGGGCGCTCGCAGGCTCCGGCGCGCCAGTGTCGCGGAAGCGGATCGAGGAGCTGCTGGAGCTGGTCGGGCTGCGGGACCGGGCGGGCGACAAGGTCTCGCGCTATTCGCTGGGCATGAAACAGCGTCTGGGTATCGCCGGCGCCCTCCTCAACGACCCTCGACTGCTCCTGCTCGACGAGCCCGGCAACGGGCTCGACCCGGCGGGCATCGCAGCCCTGCGAGACACGCTTCGCTTCCTGGCCGGGCAGGGCAAGACCGTCTTCGTGTCCAGCCACCTCCTGTCCGAGGTCCAGCAGCTGGCCGATGTGGCCGGCATCATCGCCCAGGGCCGCCTGGTGCGCGAGGGGAGCATCGCGGAGCTCCTGGCGACGGGTGGCGTGGTCCGTGTTCGGGTCGCGGAGGCCGAGGCTGCGCGTGCGAGCGAGATCCTGGCGGCCTTCGCAGGGGACGGAGCCGTGCGGGCCCGCGACGGGGAGCCTGGCACGCTCGAGGTCGCCGTCGATCAGAGCCGCTCGGCCGAGATCAACCGGGCGCTGGCCGGGGCAGGCATCTACGCCGCCGGTATCGAGGCCGGCAGCGACCTCGAGTCGATCTTCCTGGAGCTCACGGGCGGCGACGTCGAGCAGGCCGACGGCGTGCGCAGCCTCGGGCGGGCGGGATGAGACTCCTTGGGTCGCACCTGCGTCGTCTCGTGCGACGACCGGCCAGCTGGATCACGCTGGGCATGCTGGCGGCCATGATCGCGCTCCTCTTCATCGCCCTCGGTGCCTCGGCCGAGCAGGCCGCGTCGCAACCCGGCGGCGAGGCCATCCTCCAGCTCCTGGCCTTTCCCACGGCCTACTCGTTCGTGCTCTCGTTCGCCATCCAGATCGGCAGCCTCTTCGCCGTCATCTACTTCGCGGCCGTGGCCGGCTCCGAGTGGAACTGGGGCACGTTCAAGAACGCGGTCGCGCGCGGCGAGAGTCGGAGCCGGTATGTCGTAAGCGCCTATGTCGCGCTTGGCCTGCTGGCCGGCGTGGGCCTGCTCGTCGTCTTCATGGTCGGTGTCGGCGCAACGGTCGTCGGCGGAGGGATCGCAGGTGTGGGGACGGACGGCATCGCCGACCAGGACGCGCTGCTCGGCCTGCCGGACCAGCTGTGGCGCGCCTGGCTGGCCGTGGCTGAGGCCGGCGCGATCGGCTTCCTCTTCGCGACGCTGGCGCGGAGCCCGCTGGCGGGGGTCGGGGCTGGCATCGCCCTCTACTTCGTCGAGCAGTTCGCCGGGCTCCTGCTGCCCGACGTCGTGCGCTGGCTGCCCTTCGATGCTGCCGCCGCGGTCATCTCCGGCGCGGACACGAGCGGCCTTGAGGGCGGCCTTGGCAACCCGCTCGAACCTGGGGTGGCGCTTCTGGTGGTCCTCGCCTGGCTCGTCGGCTCGTTGGTCGTGGCCGCTGTCTACAGCGAGCGTGCGGAGATCACCGGATGACGGCTGAGGCTGCCACAGTGGGAGCGTCCATCCGCCCGGAGCGGCCGGTGCGTTTCGCGGTCCTGACACCAGCGCCGAGCGACGGGTCCACGCAGGCGCGGCTGGGACGGCTCGAGACGCCGCATGGCACGGTCGAGACACCGATGTTCATGCCGGTCGGCACCAACGCGACGGTCAAGGCCCTCGACCCGGACGACCTGGCCGAAGTGGGTGCGCAGATCATCCTCGCGAATACGTACCATCTTTACTTGCGCCCGGGCCACGAGCGCATCGCGCGGCTCGGTGGCCTGCACCGTTTCATGGGCTGGGACCGGCCGATCCTGACCGACTCGGGCGGTTTCCAGGTCGTCAGCCTCGGTGACCTGCGAGTCATCGACGAGGACGGTGCCACCTTCCGGAGCCACCTCGACGGCTCGACCCATCGCTTCACGCCGGAGCACTCGATCGCCGTCCAGGAGGCACTCGGGGCGGACATCGCCGTCGCCTTCGACCAGCCCGTAGCGCCGCACGCGTCATCACGCGCCGAGGTGGCCGAAGCGACCGCCCGTACGCACCGCTGGGCGGAGCGCTCGCTGGCCGCCCACGATCGGCCGGACCAGGCGCTCTTCGGCGTCATCCAGGGCGGCCTGGAGCCGGATCTGCGGGCCGAGTCGACACGCACGATCGCGGCGCTGCCCGTCGATGGCCTGTGCATCGGCGGCCTGGCCGGCGACGAGTCCCCCGCCCAGCGAGCCGCCGCCCTCGACGTCGTCGTGCCGCTCCTGGCCGAGGATCCGCGACCGCGCTACCTGATGGGGCTCGGCTCGCCCCTCGACATGCTCGACGCCGTTCATCGAGGCGTGGATCTCTTCGATTCGGTGCTCCCGGCCCGCGTCGCCAGGAACGGCACGCTCTGGACACCCGAGGGCCGGCTGAACCTGCGCAACGCGCGCTTCCTCGACGACCCGGCACCTGTCCAGGTTGACTGTCCCTGCCGCCTCTGTCGTCACCATTCGCGCGCCTACCTGGCGCATCTCTTCCGGGCCGACGAGCTGCTGGCGTACCGGCTCGCGACTTGTCACAACCTGACCTACTGCCTAGACTTCATGGAGCGGATCCGGGCGGCTATCGCTGCCGGGACGTTCCCCGACCTCGTTCGCGACCTGACCGCTGGTCGTGCCACACAGGACCCTGCCCCGACCCCGGCGAGTGACATGCAAGCTGGCGCAAAGGGAGGGTGAAGTCGTCGTAGACCCACGCCGTTCACCATGACGGCGGCAGGTGGAGGTGGTGTTCGGATGGCATCCAAGGATCGTCCCCACCGAGAAGCGAAGAAGAAGCCGAAGGACAAGTCCGCCAAGACCGGGCTGCAATCCCTCGGTGAGGGCCCGCCGCAGCAGGCGGAGCTGATCAAGCCCAAGCGGAAGCCACGCTGGGACGAGGAGGACCGGAGCGCCGAATAGTCGGCGGACCCAAAGACCGGCCCCGAGTCCAGCCCAAGAGGAGAACCCAGGCGATGACGATGACGGGGACCGGCACCACCACCGGCGAGAGGAACGGCGTGGACAAGGCGAGCGAGCGCGCCGTCGGGGAGCGCGGCAAGGCCGTGGATGCGGCCATCCTGGCCATCGAGAAGCAGTTCGGCCGTGGCTCGATCATGAAGCTCGGCTCCGCCGACCGGCAGCAGGTCGACTTCATCCCGACCGGCTCGATCGCGCTCGACCTGGCCCTCGGCGTCGGCGGCGTCCCACGCGGCCGGATGACCGAGATCTTCGGCCCCGAGTCGTCGGGCAAGACGACGCTCTGCCAGCACATCCTCGCCGAGGCCCAGCGCCGCGGCGGCGTGGTCGCCTTCATCGATGTCGAGCATGCGCTCGACCCCACCTATGCTCGCGCCTGCGGCGTCAATGTCGACGAGCTGCTCGTCAGCCAGCCCGATACCGGCGAGCAGGCGCTGGAGATCACCGAGACCCTCATCCGATCGGGCGGCGTCGACTGCGTGGTCGTCGACTCGGTCGCAGCGCTCGTGCCGCGAGCGGAGATCGAGGGCGAGATGGGCGACTCGTTCATGGGCGTCCAGGCACGGCTCATGAGCCAGGCACTGCGCAAGCTGACTGGGGCCGTCAGCCGTTCCAACACGGCACTCGTCTTCACCAATCAGCTGCGCGAGAAGATCGGGGTCATGTTCGGCAACCCGGAGACGACGCCGGGCGGTCGTGCGCTCAAGTTCTACGCCAGCGTCCGCCTCGACATCCGGCGTATCGAGACGATCAAGTCCGGCACGGACGCGATCGGCAGCCGGACCCGCGTGAAGGTCGTCAAGAACAAGGTCGCGGCGCCATTCCGGATCGCCGAGTTCGACGTCATGTACGGCGAAGGCATCTCCAAGGAGGGCGGCCTGCTCGACGTCGGCGTCGCCACGGACGTGGTCAGCAAGACCGGCGCCTGGTTCAACTACGGCGAGACTCGCCTGGGACAGGGTCGCGAGGCATCCAAGGAGTTCCTGAAGCAGAACAAGGATGTCGCCGAGCGTATCGACGGCGACATCCGGGCCCGGGTGGCGACGATCACGCTGCCGGTCGAGGGCATCTCCGAGGCCGAGTAAGCCGAGCAGGATCCGTCGGGCGATGACGACTCGCCGGCAGACGTACGGCGAACGCCGCGCTCGGGCGGATGCCCGCCGGGCGGAGCGAGCCGAGGTCGAGGATCCGGCCGTCGTGCTCGAGGCGGCGGCCGCGTTCCTGGCGGTCCGCCAGCGATCCGTCGACGAGACGCGTCGGCGGCTTCGTCACCTTGGCTACCCCGTCGGACCGATCGAGGTCGTCCTGGACCGGCTCCTCGCCTTCGGCTACCTGGACGACGAGGCGTTCGCACGCGCCTGGGTCGAGAGCCGAGACCGCGCGCGACCCAGGAGCGAGACCGTCCTGCGCCGTGAGCTGGCGCTAAAGGGCATCGATGCGCGTGGTCGTCGCTGCCGTGCTGTCCGACCGCGGCCGAGACGCTGCCCTTGGAGCGCCGAACGGCGGATCCCAGCCCACGGTCACGGGGGCGCCGGCCGACCACGCGGACGAGGTCGCCGCGCGGCGGCTGCTGGCACGGCGAGCGGCAGCGCTCGGCCGCGAGCCCGACCTGCGACGGCGGCGTCAGAAGGCGTATGCGCTGCTCGCTCGGAACGGCTTCTCGCCCGACGTCTGCGCTCGCGTGGCCGCCGAATTGATCGCGCATCCGATCGCCGGCGAAGGCGAGGACGAGCCCGCGGAGGCAGCCGCCGACGGCGTTTGACGCCCCCATGTCCCGGGCGTAGGCTTCCGACCAGCATTCGTTCTGACGTCCTCCGTGGGACAACGGCCGGGTCGCCCGGCCAGCGCGCCGGGGAGGGCGAGCCTTCCGCCGACGCGCCAGCCCTGGCGCGCCGCCGACGCGATGGAGCGTCGCCCGAGACCGACAGACCTCCAGCGGACGCTGGACGGAGGGAGCCATGGAATCCGTGTATCTGGCGCTGGGCATCGTCATCGCCCTCGGCGCCGGCCTCGTTCTTGGCTACGTGGTGCGCGGTTACTGGGGCAGCCAGGCCGTCAAGCACGCGCAAGAGAAGTCCGGTCGCATCATCGCCGAGGCCCAGGCCCGGCAGAAGGACCTCATCCTCCAGGGCAAGGAAGAGCAGGTGCGCCTGCAACGGGAGGCCGAGGATGACGCGCGCGCCAAGCGGGCGGAGATCGGCACGTTCGAGAATCGACTCCTGCAGCGGGATGCGCAGCTCGACGAACGCTCGGAGATGCTCGAGGCCCGCGACCGCAAGCTGCTCGATCGCGAACATGAGTTGGACGTCCACCGCGAGGAGCTCTCCCGGGCCAAACTCGAACAGGTCGCCGCACTCGAGCGGGTCAGCGAGATGGGCCGCGAGGAGGCCAAAGCGCAGCTCCTCGAGGCCGTCCGGGCCGAAGCCGAGAATGACGCCGTTCGCATCGCCCGGGCCATCGAGCGCAAGGCCCGCGACGAGGCCGAGGAGAAGGCGCGCGACGTCGTCGTGACCGCCATCCAGCGCGTGATGGCCGACCATACCGCCGAGATGACCGTGACGGTCGTGCCGCTCCCGTCGGACGAGATGAAGGGCCGCATCATCGGCCGCGAAGGCCGCAATATCAGGGCCCTCGAGCAGGCCACCGGGGTCGACCTGATCATCGACGACACGCCCGAGTCGGTCGTCCTGAGCGGCTTCGACCCCGTCCGTCGTGAGGTGGCACGGATCGCGCTGACGAAGCTCATCCAGGATGGCCGCATCCACCCAGGACGCATCGAGGAGGTCGTCAGCAAGGCGCGCGCAGAAGTCGACATCGTCATCCGCCAGACAGGCGAGGCGGCGGCCTACGAGGCTGGCGTGCCCGGCCTCCCGCCGGAGATCGTCAAGCTCCTCGGGCGCCTCAAGTTCCGCACGTCGTACGGCCAGAACGTCCTCCAGCACGTGATCGAGACGAGCCGACTGGCCTCGATCATCGCGGCCGAGACCGGCGCGGACATCCAGATCGCCAAGATGGGCGGCCTCTTGCACGATATCGGCAAGGCCGTGGACCACGAGATCGAGGGTCCCCACGCGGCCATCGGCGCCCAGATCGCGCAGCGCAACAACCTGCCCATGAAGGTCATCAACGCCATCGCCGCGCACCACCAGGAGGTCGAGTACGCGTGTGTGGAGGCGCCGATCGTGCAGATCGCGGACGCCATCAGCGCCAGTCGCCCGGGCGCCCGCGGCGAGTCGATGGACGCCTACGTCAAGCGGCTCGAGGACCTCCAGGCCATCGCCAACAGCTTCGAGGGCGTCGAGAAGTCGTTCGCCGTCCAAGCCGGCCGCGAGGTCCGCATCCTCGTCCGACCGGAGGAGATCGACGACCTGGCCTCGATGCGCCTGGCGCGCGACATCGTGCGCAAGATCGAGGAGTCGCTGACGTACCCGGGCCAGATCAAGGTCACCGTCATCCGCGAGACGCGCGCCGTCGAGTACGCCAAGTAGGGCGATCCGGCATCTCAGGGCTAAACGAACCCTGTTGCCAGTAACCCGGTGCTAACCTCGCCAGGACGATGATGGCTTCGCGGCACGATGTGGATGCTTCGATGACCGTCCGGGCACTGATGCGGCAACCGACGGGGTACATGCCCGTGGCGATGTCCATCGGTGCGTTCGCGATGATCGTCTGGTTCGTGGCGGTGCATGGCGTCGTGCACCAGGCCGACGAGGGCGCCCAGGCCCATCTGTGGCAGTTCCTCGTCGCCGGCCAGGTCCCGCTCATCGCGTACTTCGCGTTCAGGTGGCTCCCGACAGCGACGCGCCCCGCGCTCGTCGTTCTCGCGGTCCAGGCCGCCGCCGTCATGCTGCTTGCGTTCGCACCCCTGTGGGCACTCGGCGGCCTATAGCAGCTGACCGTTGGCCGTCATGGACGAGCTCATGGCCGCCTGGGACGCCGTCCACGATACGCTGACCCATTCTTGGGTCGTCGGCGCGCTCACGGCGTCGGCTATCGTGTGCGTTGGAGGTCGAGTGTGAGCGAACGAGGCTGGCAGGATTTCCTCGCAGCGGACGGTGTCGATGACTGGGTCGTGCTGCACGGCGGAGCGACGGCCGTGTTCCGAGCCGGGTCCCTGGCCGATGCCGCGCGGCAGGCCGGAGCCGTCGCCCAGGTCGCGGGCTTCGCGGGTTCGGGCGCAGTGCTGACGATCACGGACGCCTACCTCACGGTGCGGCTGACCCGCGACATGTGGCAGCTCGAGCCGCGGCACATCGACCTGGCGCGTGCCGTCTCAGCCGTCGCGCGTCAGCACGGTGCGGTCGCTGACCGGGCGGCCGTGGAGGAGATCCAGCTGGCGATCTCGGCGAAGCCTGACGCGGTCGACCTTGGCTTCTGGCGCGCCGTGCTCGGGTATGCGCCGATGGGCGACGACAACGGCGTTGACCCCCTCGGTCACGGGTCGACGGTCTGGATGCAGGAGCTTGACGCGGCCAAACCGCTGGAGCACGCGATGCACATCGACGTGTCGGTCGCGCGCGAGCACGCCGAGACGAGGCTCGCTGCGGCACTCGCCGCGGGTGGGCGCGTGGTCGACGACTCAAGCGCGCCGGGCGCTTGGATCTTGGCCGACCGCGCCGGCAACAAGGTCTGCATCGCGGCGTGGCCGGATGGTGCCAAGTCGCCTCCCGACGCCCCTGCCTAGCCGGAGCGAGCCGAGACACCTCCACACGGACGCGCCGCATGGCGCCTGAACGGCGATGCCCCCGGCACCAGGCCAGGGGCATCCGAGGGGTCGCGGTGGGTCGTCGGGTCAGTTGCCGATGCCGCCGTCGGGCTCGACCGGGAGGACGACCTCGCCGCCGATGCCGCCGTCGGGCTCGACCGGGAGGACGACCTCGCCGCCGATGCCGCCGTCGGGCTCGACCGGGAGAGGCCTCTGCGAGCCGGCGTACGCGACGGCCGCCAGGATGACGAGCGTCATCAGCGCGATCGCAAGCGCTACGCGAGCGGCACGGAGGTTGACGATGGGCGTGAGGGACATGTGGAGGTTCCTTGTACGTCGTGGGGTTGAGGTGAGAGAACCTGGCGCCGGTTCTCCGGCGAGACGTCGGTAGCGCGGGGACGGTTCCCGGTCATCTCCCCACCCCGGCGCGTTACCACATCGACCCGGGCGGTCGACCGGCGAGTCCTGGTCGGCTGGCCAGGCGGCGCTCAGACCGTGGCTCCGCTCTGGACCGGCTGGGCGGGCCAGCTACTGGATCATCCAAGAGGCACCGGCGCACGCAGATACGTGAGGCGGGCTCTGGTGCCGAGACACCGGGCCCGCTAACCCTTGTTGCCCCGAGGCGTCACGGCGGCCCGAGGCATCTCGGCGGGATAGACTCGACCCCTTCGCACCGATCGATCGCTCCAATCCGCTCGGAGACGCACCGTTCCATGCCTCGACCGTCAGACATCCAGCCCGTTCTGGCCGCCGATCGGCTGCCGGCCGCCCCCGAACGTGCTGGCGCCGGCATCGTCCGGGTGCTGATGGTCGGTGACCTCATCGGTAAACCGGGCAGATTGGCCGCCGAGCGACTGATCCCCGAGCTGCGCGACGCGCGCGGCATCGACTTCGTGACCGCCAATGGCGAGAACCTCGCCGGCGGCATGGGCCTCACCGCGGCCACGGCACGCATGGTCCTCGAGGCAGGCGTCGACGTCATCACGAGCGGCAACCACATCTGGGACAAACGCGAGATCTACCCCGAGCTGGACCGCGAGCCACGCATCCTGCGGCCCCTCAACTACGGCGAGACCGGTGTGCCCGGACGCGGCTGGGGCGTCTTCCACGCGGCGGACGGCTCCGAGGTCGCGGTCATCAACCTCCAGGGCCGGACCTACATGCAGCCCATCGAGAACCCGTTCACGGTCGCCGACACGCTCCTCGAGGAAGGTGCCGACGAGCTGCCGCCGATCCGCCTCGTCGACTTCCACTGCGAGCTCACGAGCGAGAAGAACGCTCTCGGCGTCCACCTCGACGGTCGCGTCAGCGCGGTCGTCGGCACGCACACCCACGTGCCCACTGCGGACGAACGAATCCTGCGCCGGGGCACGGCCTACCAGTCGGACGTGGGCATGACCGGCCCTGTCTGGAGCGTCATCGGCTTCGAGCCGGCCACGGTCCTGCCGCGCTTCATGACCGCGTTGCCGACGCGCTTCGAGGTGGGGGAGGGGCCGGTCGTCTTCAACGGCCTGATCATCGACATCGACGCCGCCACGGGCCGGGCGCTGGCCCTCGAGCGGATGGCTCGCCTGGTCGAGGTCTGACCTGGACGCTCCTGAGCCTCGCGCGGAGATCGGCGGCTTGGTGGGACGGACCACGCGGCCCGGCGCAGCGTCGCGCATCGACCTCCACACCCACTCGGCGCGCTCCGATGGGCTCCTGCCGCCCGCCGAGCTCTATCGCCAGATGGCGCTCGCCGGCCGTCGCCTCGTGGCGCTCAGCGACCACGACACGCTCGAGGGCGTGCGCGAGCTTCGAACGCTCGGCGTGGGCGGGGAGGATGCCCTCATGGCCGAGCCGCCGGGGCCCCGACTCATCGCCGCCGTCGAGATCAACAGCGTGACCGACGATCCGACACTCTGGGAGGGCGAGCTCCACATCCTGGGTTTCGGGATGGACGAGGCCGACCCGGCCTTCGAGGCGGCACTCGAGCGCCAACGCGCCGGCCGCACCGTGCGCGTGGCCGAGATGCTCGTCCGCCTTCGGCACCTGGGCATGCCCGTGGACGAGGACCTCGCCGCCATCGTGGCCGAGACCGATCCCACCAGCATCGGTCGGCCGCACGTGGCGCGGGCGATGGTGCAGGCCGGCTACGCGACAGACGTCGAGGATGCCTTTGCGCGTGTGCTCGGCCGCGGCGGGCCCGGCTACGTGCCGCGCCGCGGGCTCGACCCACGGTCGGCGATCGATGCCATCCGGGCAGCGCGCGGCCTCGCCGTCCTGGCCCACTTCCGGGAGGCGGTCGAGCGACGATTCCTGATAGATCGCCTCGTGCGCTGGGGCCTCGGCGGTCTCGAGGTCCACTACGCGGGCCACGGCCGCCCATTCACGACCAAGGAGGTCGAGGCGCTCGCCGTCTTCGCCGGATCGCGCAGGCTCGTGGCCACGGGGGGCAGCGACTACCATGGCGACGAGATGCCCTATCCAGAGGCGACCACCGACCTGCGCGTCCCCGATGCCGTCGAGGAGGCCTTCCTGGCCGCGCTCGATGGAGCGCGGGCCGGCCGATGACCGTGCGCGAACTGCCCGTCCTCGATGCCGGCCTGGTGTCGCGCGCGACGGCGGGTCGCGAGGCCGTGCGGGCACCAGAGCGGCTGGCTGAGTTCGCGACCGAGGACCTCGTCCTGCCACGGTTCCATGTCTGGACGCTCGGCTGCCAGATGAACCGGAGCGACTCCGAGGAGATGGCGGGCGCGCTGCTGGCCGCCGGCTGCGATGAGGCGCCGTCGCTCGAGGTTGCGGATCTCGTGATCATCAACACATGTGCCATCCGCGAGGCCGCGGAGCAGAAGGTCATCGGGCGGATGGGCACCCTCGAGCGGCTGAAGTCCGCCAACCCCGGCCTGCGAGTGGTGCTCACGGGCTGCGCTGTACGCGCCGACAACGTCGCCCGGCTGCCCCGTCGATACCCGGCTGTCGATCTCTTCCTCCGCCCCGACGAGGAACCCGAGCTGGTCGCTCGCCTCGGGCTGACGTCGAGCACGGCCCCGGGAGCCCTGCAGTCCATGGAGCGGCCGCTGGTCGGGACCACGCTCGGCGCCAGCGCGCCATCGATGGCGCCCCAGGTGACGCCTTCCTTCCAGCGTGTTGGGATCTCGGTCGCCGCGACGGCCGACCACCTGCCGGCCACGCGTGCGGCCGCGGTGGGGGAGGGCCGCGTGGCGCGGGGCAGCGCGACCCAAGCCTGGGTGCCGATCATCTACGGCTGCGACAAGACGTGCACGTACTGCATCGTGCCCTTCAGCCGTGGCCCTGAGCGGAGCCGACCGTTCGACGAGGTCGTCGAAGAGGCGCGCACGCTCGGCGAGCGCGGCTACCGCGAGGTCACGCTCCTCGGCCAGAACGTCAACTCCTACGGCCACGACCTCCTGCCCGAGCCACGCTTCGCCGCCATCCACGGCCGGCGTGAGCTGGGGCGACGCCTCGACCTCGACGGCCGGCCGGACATCGCGGCGCTGCTGCGGGCTATCGACGGCCTGCGGACCGCGGACGGACGGCCCGCCATCCCGCGCCTGCGCTTCATCACCTCGCATCCCTGGGACCTGACCGACCGACTCATCGAGGCGATGGCCACGAGCCCGTCCGTTTGCGAGCACCTGCACCTGCCGGTCCAGTCGGGCGACGACGCCGTCCTTCGCCGTATGGGTCGCCAATACACCGTCGATGCCTACCTCGGCCTCGTGGAGCGCCTGCGGGGCGCGATCCCGGACATCAGCCTGACGACCGACGTCATCGTCGGCTTCTGCGGCGAGACCGACGCGCAGTTCGAGGCATCCCTGACGCTCCTGCGCACGGTCGGCTACGACCAGGTCTTCGCGGCCGCTTTCTCGGCACGCCCTGGAACGCCCGCCGCACGCCTCGCCGATGACGTTCCAGCCGGCGAGAAGCGGCGCCGGCTGAACGTCCTGCTGGCCGTGCAGGAGGCGATCGGCCACGAGCGCAACCAACGCTGGGTGGGACGCGAGACGGAGGTCCTGGTCGAGTCGGTCCAAGCCCGACGCGGCCACGATCATGGCCACGATCACGGCGAGCCGCACGACGGCACTGGGGCCGATGACCACGCAGATGCCGATGACGTCGTGGCCCCGACGCCCCAGCTGACGGGCCGCAATCGCGAGAACCGCCTCGTGCACGTCGAAGGCGACCCGCGCCTCGTCGGGCAGCTGGTCGCCGTGCACATCGAGCGAGCGGGTCCGTATGCGCTCGTCGGCCGCCTCCTCGGGTGAGCCCAGAGGCAGCCCCAGACTCACCGACGGCAGCCGTCAACGGGCCGTACCCGCCGCTGCTGGTCATCGCCGGCGGCACAGCGACCGGCAAGACGGGGCTCTCGCTGGCCATCGCCGAGGCCATCGGCGGCGCCGCGATCATCAGCGCCGATTCACGCCAGGTCTTCCGGGAGATGGATATCGGCACGGCCAAGGTCTCGGCCGCCGACCGCGCCCGCGTGCCGCACTTCGGCCTCGACCTCGTGGATCCGGACGAGCTCTTCACGGCGGCCGACTTCCAGCGCCACGTCTACGCGGTGCTGCCGGGTATCGCCGCCAGCGGCCGATGGGCCATCCTCGTCGGTGGCACCGGGCTCTATCTCCGCAGTGTGGCGCGCGGCCTGCCGTTCGGTGCGTCGGACGCCGATCCGGCGATCCGGGCAGGACTCGAGGCGCGATTGACCGAAGGCGGCCTGGCGCCGCTCGTGGCCGAGCTCCAAGCCACCGCCCCCATGTTGGCCGCGCACACCCATCTGGCCAACCCGCGTCGCGTCGTCCGGGCACTGGAGCGGGCCAGCATCGTGGGCGACCGCCTGCCCGAGCCACCGCGCGGCTATCCCGCCGCGACGGCCTGGATCGGCCTCCGGCTGTCACGCTCCGACCAGGACGCCCGCATCGAGCACCGTGCAACGGCCCAGTTCGCCGCCGGCCTGGTCGACGAGGCGGTGCACGTCCGAACGCGCTATGGCGTCCATCCGCGAGCCTTCAGCGCGTTCGGCTACTTCGAGGCTCTGGCCGTGGCCGACCGCGAGATCGATGTCCCGACGGCCGTCGCGCGCGACGTCGGGCGCACGCGCGCCTATGCACGACGCCAGGCGACGTGGTTCCGTTCGGAGCCCGGCATCGGCTGGCTCGACGCATCGGACCCGGTGAGCGCCGCCATCGAGGCAGCACGGCGGCTCATCGAGTCCTGAGGGCTCGATCGCGGGCGGCTATGCTGCGCGCGTGCCATCGACCTCGCTCATCGAGCTGGCCCCGCCGCAGGAACGCGCCTTCCTCATCGCCGTCGACACCGGCGCCGATCCCGGCTGGACGGCCGAGACCTCACTCGATGAGCTTGCCGCGCTCGCGGACACGGCTGGCGCCGAGGTGGTCGGCGCCGAGTGGCAGAACCGCCGTCACATCGACCCCAACTGGTATCTCGGAAAAGGCAAGGCCGAGGAGCTGCTCGACGCCAAATCGGAGACCGGCTTCACGCTGCTCGTGGCCGACGACGAGCTGTCGCCCAATCAGCAGAAGGCGCTCGAAAGCCTGCTCAAGGTCAAGGTCCTCGATCGGAGCGGCCTGATCCTCGACATCTTCGCCCAGCACGCCAAGACCCACGAGGGCCGGCTGCAGGTCGAGCTCGCCCAGCTCGAGTATCAGCTGCCGCGCCTGACGCGCATGTGGACCCACCTGTCCCGAACCGGGGGCGGCATCGGCACGCGAGGGCCCGGCGAAACACAGCTGGAAACCGACCGACGGATCATCCGCGACAAGATCAAGAAGCTCAAGGAGCGGGTGGATGGCGTCCGCCGGCAACGCGAGACGGCCGCTCGCTCCCGCGACCGGCGCCTGGTCCCCACGGTCGCCATCGTCGGCTACACGAACGCTGGTAAGTCGACCATGCTCAACACGCTTGTCGGCGCCAAGGCCGCACTGACCGCGGACCAGCTCTTCGCGACGCTCGACCCGACGAGCCGGGCGGTCAAGCTGGGTGACGGCCAAAGCGTCATCGCGACGGACACCGTGGGCTTCATCCACAAGCTGCCGCATCAGCTCGTGGATGCCTTCCGAGCCACGCTCGAGGAGGTCAATCGCGCCGATGTCCTGCTCGAGGTGGCCGATCTGTCGGATGCGCACATGCCCGAGCATCGGGCCACCGTCCAGCTGGTGCTCGAGGAGCTCGGCGCTGGCGACAAGCCGCGCCTGGTGGCCTTCAACAAGGCCGACCTCGTCCACCCCGCGGCGAACGACGGCGACCGACCTGCGCCGGCGGTGGGGGAGGGGGTGCCGGTCTCCGCGCTGACCGGATACGGCTTGGAGACGCTCCGCACTCGCCTCTCCACATTGCTCGCGGAGCTCTGGGAGGAGGTGGATGTCGCGGTCCCGTACTCGGATGGCGAGCTCCTGGCGCGCGTCCGCGAGCGTGGCACGGTCGACGTCAGCTACCGAGAGCGCGACGTGCGGGTCAAGGGCCGCGTTGCACCCTCGCTGGCCGTGGCCCTCCGCCTGGCCGAGGAGCGATGGCGCTCGGCTCGAACCGCGCCCTGACCCGGTCGGAGCGCGAGCGACGTGTCCCGCTTCACGGCCGACGACATCCGGTCAGCGCAGCCCGCCATCGCGCCGGTCTTCCGCGATTCGCCCCAGTTCGTGCACGAAGGCCTCTCCATGCGACTCGGAGTGCCGGTCGTGGTCAAGATCGAGACGCTCAACCCGATCCGGGCCTTCAAGGGCCGTGGCACCTGGCTGGCGGTCAGCGCGATGGTCGGGGACGGGCGCCTGCGATCGGATCATGGGGCGATCGTGGCCTCGTCGGGCAACTTCGGGCAGGGCATCGCCTACGCCTGCCGCGCGGCGGGGATTCCCGCCACGGTCTATGTCGCGGAGACGACGCCGGTCACGAAGATCCAGCGCATGCGCGCGCTGGGTGCCCGTGTCGTGGTCACCGGCCACGACTTCGATGCTGCTCGCGAGGCCTGCGAGACCGAGGCGGCGAGCGGGAGCGGATCGCTCATCATCGATGGACAGGAGCCTCGGGTGGCCATCGGCAACGGGACCATGGCCGTCGAGGTGACCGACGGCGTCGGCGCCGGCGACGTGCCGCCCCTCGCGGCGGCCTACGTGCCGCTCGGCAACGGCGCGCTCCTGGCCGGCGTGGGGACCTGGCTGCGGTCGGCTTCGCCCGCCACGAAGGTCATCGGCGTGGTCGCCGCCGGCGCGCCCTGCATGGCGCTCTCGTGGCGAGAGGGGAGGCCGGTCGAGACGGCCGAGGCCGCCACCTACGCCGAGGGCATCGCCTGCCGAGTCCCCGTACCCGAGGCGCTCGACGACATGAACGGTGTCGTCGATGACATCCTGGAGGTCTCGGAGCCCGAGCTGCATGCCTGCGAAGCGGAGCTGCGTGTCGAGCTCGGCATCACGGTCGAAGGCGCCGCCGCGTCCTCATGGGCGGGCGCGCTCGCGTCGCCTCCGGACGGCGCGGCCTTGCTGATCGTCACCGGCAGCAACGTCGGTACGGAACGCCCGCTCTGACCGATCGAGCGCGGTTTGCGCGGCTCGAGCTGATCATTCGCACGGGAGTCGGCGATGGACATCTATGGCACGATCGCACTGGTCTCGCTCGTCGCCATCGTCGTCGGCGTCCTCACCGCGGCCTATGAGCTCCGCCTGACGCGGCTCCAACGGCGACGCGAGGCGCAGATCGCCCTCGTGCGGCCGTTCTCGGACGCCGCTTTCAGGCGGCCATGCACGCCATCCTGACGCTGCCCGACGGTCTCGACGGGGCCGGCGTCGAGGCGCGCCTCGGGCGGGACACGGTGCACCTCCACACGTGGCTGGGCACGCTCGAGATGTGGGGGATCTTCGTGCATCGTGGCGACCTGCCGATGGCCCTCGTGGGTGACCTGGCCGGCGGCGCCATCGTCGCTCATGGCAGAAGCTCAGCGCCTACGTCGCCGACGTGCGCGTGGTGACCGCCGACCCCGCCATGCACACCTGGTACCAGTGGCTCGCCGAACGATGGAGCGACCGTGAGCTGGTCAGGCCGTCCGCGTCGGCCGGTGCGGTGGGCTGGCCCCGCTGAGCAGGGCAACCCATGCTCTGCACCACTGCCGATAATGGAAGTTATGTAACATTAGAGCGCAGGGAGACGATCGAAGGATCCATGATGTCGCCTGAGTGAAGGGGTCCTCCACGGCTCGCCATGAGGCGCCCGAACGGTCGTCTAGACTTCGACGGTCACATGTAGGGAGCGATGGCCATGAAGCTGACAGCCACGATGATGCTGACCGTGGATGGGGTGTACCAGGGTCCCGGAGGCCCCGACGAGGACCGGCGCGGCGGGTTCGAGCGCGGCGGATGGACGGCGGCGCACACCGACGAGGAGATGTGGCCGTTCCTTACCTCGTGGTTCGAGCGCGCGGATGCGCTGCTCCTCGGACGCAAGACCTGGGAGATCTGGGAACCGTACTGGCCGCTCCATGACAGCGGCGATCCGGTCTCCCACGGCATCAACGTCCTGCCCAAGTACGTGCCGTCGACCACGCTCAAGGACCCGACCTGGCAGAACACCCATGTGATCACGGGTGACGTCGAGGCGACCATCCGTGAGCTCAAGGCGAAGCCCGGGCGCGAGCTCCAAGTCCACGGCAGCGGCGTTCTGCTCCGCTGGCTGCTCGAGCGCGACCTCGTGGACGAGCTCAACTTCCGGATCTCGCCCGTCGTGGTCGGCGACGGGCTTCGGCTCTTCCCCGAGAAAGGCCCAACGCACGACTTGGAGCTGGTCGAGTCGCGGGCGACGCCCTCCGGCGTGATGCTCCAGACCTATCGACCGGCCGGCCGCGCGACCTTCGGGACCGCCGGCTAAGGGCGCAGCGAAGCACGGATACGCTTTTCAGAGACTTCGCAAGCGTCCGGAAGACACGTCGCGCGACCTCGACTCGCTCGCCGCGTGTCTACCCTGCCTCTGCGGAACCAGTCCAGCACGCGCATCGCGCGGAGCGTGTTCCACCGGCTCGGCTGGCCTTCGCCGTCGTCCATCCGGAAGTAGACCTCGCCCTCGTGGACCTTCTGGAGCGGCCACCGGCCGTCGGGATCCCGGTTTCCCTCGACCACGCCGATCGCCTCGGCGACACCCTCGCCTGGCTTGACCTCGGCGTCGCGGAGGTAGTCGAGGCCGCGGAGGACGTCGTAGTGCCACCAGGTCGGGAATGCGAACTGGAGCCAGCTCGGATCGATCACCTCGCCGGTCGACTTCCGACGGAACAGCCGGCGTTCGAGCATGTATGCCTCGCCGCGACGGCGTGCCTTGGCCACCTGGGCCGAGCCGCCGGTCGCCCGCTCGTGCTCGAGCAGGCCCTCGAGGACGTTGATCGTCGTCCCGAACGACGACACCGTCGCGCCGTTCTCGACCTCGCAGTTCCACCCGCCGTCGGCGAGCTGCTCGCCGAGGAGCCGCTCGACGAGCGGCGTCATGTCCACCCCGAAGTACGAGCCGGTCGAGACGACGTTGCCATTGATGCACGGCTCCACCTCGCCCTCGAAGAACCGGCTGTCGGCCCAGGGTGGGTTCCACCAGGCTCCGTCCCCCCAGGTGACGTGCTCGCGGACGAGGCCGAGGGCCCGCCGGGCGTGCTCGCTCTCGGGATCGAGCCCCAGGCGCCGCAGGAGCTCCAGGACGTGGAACGTGTCGGTCCGGTCCTGGGAGAACGCGTTGCCGGCCCACAGGCCGTCCGGTGCCTGGAGCGCCAGAGCCGGGCGCCCCATCCCTCGGTGGCGATCTTTGACCGCTCGGCGGCGATGACGTCCGCCGGCTCGTGCGTCAGGTCGCGCATCACCTGCCAGCGGATCGAGGGGTCGGCATCGAGCAACCAATCGATGACGGTCATGCCGACGAGTATGGCCGACTACGGCGACCAAGACCGTGCATCGGCCGTTCAACCAATGGACGATCTGCGACCGACCGCTCCTGTACCGTACGTGAGACCCGACCAACTGAGGGCCGCCATGCGTCGCCGACTCTCCGTACTCACGGCCGTCCTGCGGGATCCGGTGCTGCGTCGGGTCGAAAGTGCCTTCCTGCTCTTCAGCATCGCGGAGTGGGCGACGTGGCTCGCCATCGTCGTGTTCGCGTTCGGGCAAGGCGGCGCGACAGAGGCGGGTGTCGTGGCCTTCGTCATCTTCGTACCCTCGATCGTGGTCGCACCGGCGGCATCGACCATCGGCGACCGGTACCCGCGAGCGAGGATGCTGCTCGGCTCGTACGTCATCCAGGCGGTGACCATGGCCTGCACGGCGGTTGCCGTAGCGGTCGGGCCGCCCCTGGTGGCTTACATGTTCGCGACCCTGGTTGCCACGAGCATCACGCTCACACGGCCGGCGAACGGCGCTCTCCTGCCCGAGATCGTCGCGACACCGGATGAGCTGACCGCCGCCAACGCGACGACCGGAACCGTCGAGGGCGCCGGGGCGCTCATCGGACCGCTCGTGGCCGGCGCGCTGATCGGCATCGCGGGGCCGTGGCTCGTCTATGGCGCCACGGCGCTGGGTGCGGTGATTGCGGCCCTGGCGGTGCTGCCGTTGGCCCGGTCCGCGCCGCCCGTGCCGGCTCCGGCCGCCGGATCCGTCGCAGGCCTCCGAAGCGTGCGCGCGATCACCAGGCTCGTGGCCGGCGACGTTGCGGATGGTGCTCGGGCGATCGGATCCGATCGTCGACTGGCCAGCGTCTTTGCCGTCCTCGCGGGCTCGATCGCGCTGCTCGGCGCCCTGAACGTCCTGTACGCCGTGCTGGCCATCGAGTTATTGGGCCTGCCGGACAGCGCCGTGGGATACCTCGCGGCGGCTTCGGGCCTGGGTGCCATGTTCGGTGCGGCCGCGAGCCTGGCGCTCGTAGGTCGGGAGCGTCTCGGCGGCCCACTCATCGGCGCCGCCGTCCTCTTCGCGGGAGCCGTCGTCGTCGTCGCCCTGGTCTCAGCACCCATCGCCGCAGCTTTCGTCCTGCTTGGGACGGGTGCCGGGTGGGCATTCGTCTATGTCTCCGCACGAACGCTGACCCAGCGTCTTGCTGGCGATGATGTCATGAGCCGCGTCTTCGGCTTCATGGAGGCGACGATGATGGCCTCCCAGGCGCTTGGCGCCCTTGCCGTCCCGCTGCTCGTAGCCGCGTTCGGCGCCCAGGGTGCGATCATCGCGGCCGGACTTGCTCCTCGGCATCGTCGTCCTCATCGCAACACCGACGATCTGGCGGGCCGACCGCGTCGATCCGACGCGCCTGCGGGAGCTGCGGGTGCTCCGCGCGATCCCGATGTTCGGTCCCCTCTCCGCGCCCGTGCTCGAATGCCTCGCCGCGGGATCGTCGATCGCCACTCTGCCCGCCTCGACCTATGTCATCGTCGAGGGCGCGCGCGGTGACGCCTTCTACGTCATCCTCGATGGGCAGGCCGAGGTTCGCCGCGGCGGCCGTACGGTGCGGATCGAGGGACCCGGTGACTCCTTCGGTGAGATCGCACTGCTACGCGATGTGCCGCGCACTGCGACCGTCAGAGCTATCACGTCCTTGGAGGTCCTCGTCCTCGATCGCGTCCCGTTCCTGGAGGCGTTGACGGGTCAGCCGCGGAGCCGGGCCATGGCCACTACGCTGGTCGAGGGACGTCTCGACGACCCTGAGCTTGCAGTCGCCGCCGACCAGCAGGCTTGAGGATCGCCTATCGATCGCCAAGGCCGCGAAGCCCTCCCCTCGCGCGGTCACCATCCGCCGCGGGTCCGGCCAGGACCCGAGTCATCGCACGTGGTGGTGGGCTTCCTGGATGAGCCAGCCGTTGCCGTCGGGGTCGCTCAGGGAAAGGTACGTGCCGTAATCGGCGCGCTCCGGATGGAGCCCCGGTGCCTGCCCTTCCGCCCCGAAGTGGAACGGCTCGCTGACCTCGGCGCCACGCTCTACGAGCTCAGCACGTGCGGCCTCGATGTCGGTCACCACGAGGTGCAGTCCTTGGTAGGTGCCCGGAGCGACCTGGGTGAGGCCTGTTCCGACGGTGATCGAGCAGGCCGAGCCTGGCGGCGTCAGCTGCACGACGCGGAAGGCGTCGCCGGCGCGGTGATCGACGTCCACATTGAAGCCGAGCTTCTCGCTATAGAACGCCTTGGCGCGATCCACGTCAGAGACCGGGACCACGACGAGCTCGAGCTTGAAATCCATAGCCTGCCTCCATGATGTGTCCGGTTCAGTATGCCGATGTCTATCACCCGAAACGTCGGCGCCTACGGAACCTCATCGGTCGCGCGATGAGGTTGACCCGCACGAGGCCGCCCGTCAGCTGGGTCGACTATCTGAACGGCTGTCGCGCTGCCGTCAAGCCTCCGCGGCGGTCCAGTCGACGAGTGCGACCGTGATCGGGCTGGTGACGCCCTTCACTGCGGCCTCTCGCGAACCAGATGCCACGCGACCGGCCTCGGCCAACGTCTCCGCCGTGGCCAGGATCTCGCCGGCGCCGGCGAGATCTGCGACCCGGGCCGCGGTGTGGACTCCGACGCCACTGTAGTCCGAGCCACGGCGGCTGGCTTCGGCCGTGTGGATACCGATCCGCACCGACAGGGCGAAGCCGCTGGAGCGTCGATGCTCGACCAGGGCACGCTGGATCGAGATGGCGCAGTCGACCGCCGGACGCGCGGCATCGAAGGCCGCGAAGAAGCCGTCACCGGTCGACTTGACGATCTCCCCTCCCCCGGCGACGACCAGCGATCGGAGCGTTTCATCGTGCCAGCGGAGCAGGCGGTCCCAGGCTGCATCGCCGAGCGCCTCGGCCAGCTTCGTCGAGCCGGCGATGTCCGTGAACATGAAGGTCCTGCGTGCCTGCGATGGCCCGAGGCGCCGCTCTCTGGCCGCCTGGAGCTCCCCCTCGGCGGCCTGCGCGTCGATACGTGCCCCGAGGCGCTCGAACTCGGTCAGTGCCGCCTGAAGCTCGAGGTCGGCCGCGTCGTCGTCCCCGATCGCCCGCAGTGCCATGGCGAGGACCGCCCGGCTACGCGCGATCTCGAACGGCGCTCCCACCTCACGCCAGCTCCGGATCGCGCGACGGAGGTCGTCAGCCGCGCCCGATGCGTCGCCCTCCGCGAGTCGGACGCGACCGAGCGCGACGAGCCTCGTGGCGTCGAGGGCCGGCGTCGCGTATGTCTCGGTGATGGCGACAAGCTCATCGACCGCGCTTCGGGCCAGTCCCACGTCGCCGGCCGCGACGGCGACCTCCACCTCCGCCGGAAGCAGTCGCATGCGCGTCACGTGGTCCCAGCTCTCCTCCTGGAGGGCCGACGTGATGGCCGTCAAGGCCGCCTTCGTCTTGCCTTCGGCCAGGCGGATGAAGGCCAACGCGGGCTGCGGGGTCCGACCGAGCGCATGCGCCTGGCGCAGCGCGGCTTCGGCGCCCTCGAAGTCGCCCTTGAGGCGTTTGATGTCGCCGAGCGCGTACAGGCCGTCAGCGAGGGGCGGGATGGCGTTGTACCCCTCCAGCTCAGTCCGTGGCGCGCTGGAGTTCAAGCTCTGCCCGATCCCATGCGCCACTGACAGCGACGACCTCGGCGCGATGAACGCGGCAGATACCGGGGAAGCCAGAGACCGACTCACGCTTGCACCAGGCCTCGGTCGCCTCGGTCCACTCGGTCGCTCGGCGATAGTCCGTGAGGTCCCGACAAGCGGCGATCATGGAGCAGCAGGTGATGCCCGTCGTGATCGGCGACAGCTCGCCGTTCACAGCGGCGATGCTCGCCTCCTCCATGAGCGCGAATCCGTCGGCGGTGGCACCGGTTCGGATCTTGAGCCCTCCGAGGTTGCTCATCGCAGAGGCCTGAAGGTCGGCGTTCGCGACGCGAGCGCTGATCTCGACGGCCTCCTCGGCCAGCTTCACTGCCAGGTCCACATCGCCCGGAGGTGGCGGCGGCCTCACTGCGCGTCACGGCCAGGAATCCGTGCACGTACGTTTCGGGCTCGGCCGGTAGCAGCCGCTCCCCGCGTCGTAGCCACGCTGACGCGATCGAGCCTTTGCCGGCGAACGCGTACCGCCGCGCGAGCAGGATGGCGACGTAGGCGGCGCGAACGGTGTCACCGGCGGCCTGATAGGCCTTGAAGGCTCGCTCCCCGAGCTCGCTTTCGCGATCGGCGCGCGCCACGAAGAAGGCCGCTTCGGAGAAGGCCTCGAGGTCGGCGCCGGTGAGCGCCTCAGTCTGGTCCGCACGGTCGAACTCTTCATAAGCCGCGGGCCAGGCGTGGCGGCCGAACGCCTCCCTGCCAGCTTCGAGGGCATGGGATGTCTCGGACCCCGCAGGCGGCGACAACTCCGGCATCGTTGCATTCTGCCACCTGACCGGCTTGACCTCGGACCTCGGGGCATGGGATGATTATGGCCATGGATAACACTGTTTGGCCACAGGCCAACTCGGACGAGGCGACGCCTTCGCGCCTGCCTGCCATCTACCTCGGCCACGGGGCGCCACCGCTCCTCGAGGACGGGGCCTGGATGGCCGAGCTCGGCGCTTGGGCAGAGTCGATGCCCAGGCCCGAGCAGATCCTGATCATCAGCGCCCATTGGGAGACGGCGCCGATGGCCATCAGCGCGACGACTCCGGTGCCGCTCGTCTACGACTTCTACGGCTTTCCGGAGCATTACTACCGGATGACCTACGACGCGCCCGGCGCACCCCGAGCTGGCTTCCAGGATCCGCGGCCTGATGCCGGCGTCCGAGCCGGTCCTCGAGCGTCCGACGCGCGGCCTCGATCACGGCGCCTGGGTGCCGCTCAAGGCCATGTATCCGGACGCCACCATCCCCGTGCTGCAGATGTCGATGCCGGACCTCGATCCCGCAGCACCTCTTCGAGGTCGGTCGGCGCCTGGCACCCCTGCGGGACGAGGGCGTGCTCATCATCGGGAGTGGCTTCCTGACCCACGGATTGCCGTTCATCCACGAGTACTTCATGGGCAAGCCCGGTGCGCCGCAGTGGTCGATCGACTTCGACCAATGGGCGACCGAGGCACTCGACCACGGGGATGTCGATGCGCTCTTCGACTTCCGGACGAAGGCGCCCGGGATGCCCTTCGCGCATCCGACCGTGGAGCACTTCGCGCCGCTCTTCGTGACCCTCGGTGCCGTGGCCAGGCCGGACGATGCCCCCGACTACCGCATCGAGGGCTACGCCTACGGCCTCTCGAAGCGCTCGTTCGAGGCGCGCTGAGCGGTCCGCCGACAGGTCGCTAAGGTACGGTGCAACCATGCGCCTGCGGCGACCAGCCATCATCCCGACCTTCATGACCGCTGCGTCGGTCCTGGTCGGGCGCGCCAGCCCTGCTCGCCGACCGTGTGGCGTGCACCGTGAGCACGAGTCGCGCCGGTTCGATGACGGCAGCGAACGGCGTCGACGACCCCCTCCCCCGCCTGCGGGTCCTGTGCCTGGCCTTGCCGGGCGTGACCGAGCGCCTCAGCCACGGCGAGCCGACCTGGTTCGTCCGCCGCACGCGGACCTTCGTGACATACGCGGACCACCATCACGACGACCGCGTCGCGTTCTGGTGTGCGGCTCCACCGGGTGCACAGGAGGTTCTCGTCGGCTCGGATCCGAATCGGTTCTTCCGACCACCCTATGTCGGCCATCGCGGTTGGCTCGGTGTCTGGCTTGACGTACCGGTCGATTGGGACGAGGTGGCGGCCATCGTCGGCGATGCGCATCGACATCATCGCCGGACGCTCCCGGCTGCCTTGAGAGGGCTCGTGGTCCGGCGGATCGGACCTGACGAAGGTGCACTCCTGAAGGCCCTCCGCCTGCGTGCCCTGGCCGAGGAGCCCGAAGCCTTCGGCGAGTCGGTCGCCGAGGCCGAGGCCCGCGACGAGATCGAATACGTCGCGCGGGCACGAGCCGCCAGCGACGGTGATCGGCGCGCCTGGTTCCTGGCCGAGACGAGTGCCGTGATGGCTCCGATCGGCCTCGCCATGGGCCGGCGACGCCCACCGGACGAATGCATGGTCTTCTCCGTCTGGGTGGCGGAGGCGGCTCGACACCAGGGGGTCGGCAGAGCGCTCGTCGGGGCGGTCGCCGCATGGGCACGATCCTGGGACGCTCGGACGCTCGTCCTCTGGGTCTACCGCTCCAATCGCCGCGCCATCGACTTCTACGAGCGCCTCGGCTTCAGCGTGGAGGTGACTGGTCCCGATGCGGACCTGGGCGCGCCGCATGACGCCGTGGCCATGCACCTGGCGCTCTGAACGACTCGAACCTCATTGCGGCATCGTGACCGCACCGACCACGAATGAGAAGGCGAGCGCGAGGATGATGAGGATCATCACGATCCTCGCCCCGCGCCCCTGGGTGTTCATCGGTAGTTCTGGAACTGGAGCGGCACCGGGTACCCCTCCCCCTCCTCGCGGAGCCGGGCGATGACCTTCTGGAGGTCGTCCTTGCTCTTGGAGCTGACCCGCACCGCGTCGCCCTGGATCTGGGCGTGGCACTTCGGGAAGTCGTCACGGATGAGCTTGCTGATCTTCTTGGCCAGGTCTTCGGGCAGGCCGCGACGGAGCTTGATGACCTGTCGGACCTTGGATCCACCCGCCGGCTCGACGTTCCCCCAATCGAAGATCTTGAGCGACAGGCCGCGTCGGATCGCCTTGGACTCGATGAGATCCTTGACCGCTGCGGCGCGGTACTCGTCGTCGGTCAGGAGCGTGATCTCCTCCTTGCCGAGCTGCAGGTCGACGGTCACGTTCTTGAAGTCGTAGCGGGTCCCGACCTCGCGCCGGACCTGGTCGAGGGCGTTGACCAGCTCTTGGCGATCGAAGTCGCTGACCACGTCGAAGGAGACCTCTCCGGCCACACTACCTCCCTGTCATGGTTGGGACACGGCACCTTCGCCGGTCGGTTGGATGGTGGAGTCGGTGCCGACCACCCGGCTGAGCGCCCACGCACGGGCGCGCCGGACACGCCGGTCACCATCGAGCTCGAGGGCCAACATACCGCGGATGCGCGTCCGATCGGCTGAGGCCCGGACCGTCCACGCACCGTGGAAGGCGACCAGCACGGTGTCACCCGCCAGCCAGATCCGCTCTGCGTCAGCCTCGGTGTGGAGGACAGAGGCCGCCACCACGTTGCACCATGCTCGGATGTCGGTCTCTCCGATCATCGGCGGGGCGAACGGGTCCGGGCGGAGCTCGGCATCGTCGGCGCAGGAGTCCATGAAAGCATCGACGTCGCGCTTCTCCCATGCTCGCTTGATGCGCTCCACGAGGTCCTGAGCGTCGCCGTGCGTCAGGTCGGGCATAGGCAGATTCTAATCCGCTCCCGTTCAGCCTCGAGCGTTCAGGCGCTCCACCAGACGGTCGGCGATCACATATGAGCGCCCGCCGCCCATGACGAGGACCACATCGCCCGGCCGCACGAAGTCAGCCAGCTGATCGGCCGTCGCCTCGGGTGAGCCCGTGGCGAGCGCGGGGCTCGCGCTGCGCATCGAGATGGCGGCCGCCAGCTCGGCCGCAGAGACGATCGTCCGGTCCGGATCGCGTCCGGCCCAGATGTCGGCGATGACCGCGTGGTCGGCGGTGGCCAGGACGTCGGCAAAGGCGTCGAGCATGGCTGCCGTCCGATGGTAGGTGAGCGGCTCATAGACGGCCCATATCGGCCGACCTGGATAGCGCGCCCGGACGGTCGCCAGGGTCGCCCGGATGGCCGATGGGTGGTGCCCGTAGTCGTCGAGCACGAGGACCCCGCCGGGCTCACCCTTGACTTCCAGGCGACGCGCGACGCCATGGAAGCGCTCCATGCCGGCCACGATCGCGGACTTCGGGACGCCGAGGACGGCAGCGGCAGCCGCCACGCAGAGTGCGTTGGCGGCATTGTGGCGCCCGGGCAGCGGCATCGCGATGCGGAGCGGTCCGGTCAGGGGCCCGTCGGCTTCCAGGATGTCGGTGCCGTCGGCCATGGCGACGAGGTTTCCGACCACATCCGGGCTGGCGCGCGCGGGCCGCCCGGCGCCCAGCGCGCCGTCGGTCACGTCCGCGAACCGAACGCCGCCGCTCTCGACACGAAGGGCGACCGGCACGATGGTCCCCGACCAGTCATCCAGGCGTGCCGTGACCGTCGCAGCACCCGGGTCGCCGACGTTGGCGACGAGGATCGGCGGCCGGCCGTCGGGGCCAGGCACCATGGCACGGATCCAACCGTCGAGGGCTGCAAGCACCGCCGATCCGTCGACGAAGACGTCCGGGTGGTCCCACTCGGCGTTCAGCAGGATCGCGACGGCGGGGCGATAGGCATCGAAGTTGCCGGCGTATTCGTCGGCTTCGACGATGCACAGGTCGCCGCGACCGATGCGGGCCGTCGAGGCCGGCTCGTCGGCTGACGCCGGCGCCATGAGCGCACCGACGAAGCCGCTCGGCTCGCGCCCTGCCGCGGCGAGCACCTCGAGCAGCCAGGCGGTCGATGTCGATTTGCCATGCGTGCCGGCTACGCCGACGAGCGTTTGTCCGGCCGTCTCGGCGGCATCGGCGACGAGCTGTTGCCACGCCTCGAGCGGGATGCCGAGCGACCGGGCCGCCGCGAGCTCGGCGTGCTCCGGCGCGATGGCCGTGAGGGCCTTGGAGACCGCCAGGCGATCGACCGTTGGCCCGGCCGCACCCGCCGACGTGCGCTGGATCGTGCTCGGGGGCGACGGCGATGCCCTTCGCTTCGAGCGCCGCCGTGTACGGCGACGGCGCGCCGGGGTCGCAGGCGGTGACCGAGGCACCCACGCCGGCCGCCAGGAGCGCGGCAGCCGAGGCACCGGCACCGGCAGCCCCGACGACGTGGATCCGCTCCCCAGTCGCGGATGGCCGTGGCGGGGCGAGCCTTCGCCAGGCCGGCGCCGATCTCGGCCGCGGAGCGGGTCACCCGGCGTCCGCTGGCAGCCGCGAGAGGAGCAGGTCGAGCGCCGCCTCGGCACTGGCCAGCTTGTTGCTGTGCCGGTCTCCGGTCCACACGAAACGCTGCACATCGTGGCCATCGGCGTCAGCCACGGCGACGTAGGTCAGGCCGACCGGCTTGCCAGCCGATCCCCCGTCGGGTCCGGCGATGCCGGTCACCGAGACGGCCAGGTCGATGCCGAGACGACCACGCACCCCCTCCGCCATGGCCACCGCCGTCTGGGCCGAGACAGCGCCGTGCGAGGCCAGCGTCGCGGCCGGCACACCGAGGCTGGCGACCTTGACCTCGTCGGCGTAGGCGATGATGCCGCCCCGGAACGCGTCGCTCGAGCCGGGGATCTCGGTCAGCAGGTGCCCGACCAGCCCGCCCGTGCACGACTCGGCGGTGGCGATCGTTCGCTTGGCGGCGCGGGCACGCCTGATGACGTCCGCTGCCCGGTCGACCATCGCCTCGTCGCCGCTGTCCATCGCGCTCAGTTCGTGCGTCCGGTCTTCTCCGGCTCGGCGGGCGGCGCAAAGAGCCATGTCTGGGGTTGTCCGGCCTTGCCCAGGGCGCCGAGGCGCGTCCCGTTGAGGGTGAAGTAGGTCGCGCCCGAGTTGCCGGTCCGGACTTCGACGCTCTCCTTACCCGTGAATTCGACCGACTTGCCCGGCTGGATGACCCGGCCGCCTTCGTAGCCGGGCGCGACCTTGCCGTCCACCCAGACCTTGAGCCAGGCACGGGCGTCGCGGATCCGGATGACGAGGGCGACGCCGGTATAGGCGACGGTCACGCGACGCTGCTCCGTGGTCGTCTTGTCCGCGGCGCCATACGACGTGACCGTCAGCTCCCAGGCGCCCGGCGCGAGCTGGTAGGCATCCGTGAAGGCACCAGTCTCGGCCTCGACCGCGATCTCCTGGGGCTCCGGCACGGCTGGCTCGCCTGGCGGCACGTCCCCGCTGCCTGACGCGGGTCCCGCGTAGGAGGCGCTGACCACGACGCGCTGACCGGTCGTCGTGCCCTGGACCGGGATGGCGCCGTTGGTGAACGAGGTCCCCTCGTTGGGACTCGAGACGGTCATCGTCGGCGCCTCGGGTCCGGCCGCGACGGGCACGGTCACGATGAGCGAGACGACCTCCGAGTCCTTGCCGGTCTCAGGATCGGTGGCCACGATGGTGAAGTCGTTGCGGCCTTTCTTGAGCGGCACGACCTGCTCCCAGCCGCCGTTCGGGTCAGCCGTCACGCGATACGTCTCCTGCCCGAGGACCTCGATGGCGACGGTCGAGCCCGGCGTTGCCGTCCCGTCGAGCGTCGTCGAGTCGGCGTCCGGTGCGGCATCGCTGACGGCGGCCTGGGCGACCGTCAGGCCCGGCGGCTGCGAGAAGCGGAAGAGCTGGAGGCCGATATAGCCGGCGAAGGTGAGCACGGCCAGCGTCAGGATGGCGGCCACGACAAGGCTGCGGCTGAAGGTGAAGCCGCTCCTCGGCGCCTCGAGCGGACGCGGCGCGATGATGGTCGGCTCGGCGCGACGGCTGTCGCCGCTCTCCGCGCGCCATCGTGCCAGCACGAGCTCCGGGTCGAGGCCGAGATAGAGCGCGTAGTTGCGCAGGAAGCCCTTCGTGTAGACCGCGCCCGGCAGCTCCTTGAAGTCGCTGTTCTCGAGCGCCTCGAGGAACTTGGCCCGGATCTTCGTGTCCCGCTCCGCGCGGTAGAGGTCGACGCCCTTGCGCTCTCGCGCGGCCAGGAGCATGGCTCCGAGGCGCTGGCTGGCCTCGGGCGGGGGCGTGGTGGCGACGGTCTCGATGTCGCGTTCCTGGCGAGCAGCGAGCCGTCGCTCGCTCGGCCGAGCCTGGTCGCGGGCAGTCATGGGAAGGTCACGAAGGTGCGGATCCCCGGTGCGTTCGTGCGCGACGACGTTGGGCCGCGCCCGCGTAGGATACGCGCTCTCGTGCGAGCGGCCCCTCAGCAGGATGACCTAGCGGTGCGGCGCCGCACCGCCCGCGGCGGGCTCAGTACCCTGGGTCGTCGACGTCGGCGAGGCTGCGCAGCCAGTTCTCGGGACCGTAGATCTGGCGTGGCACAGCCGGATTGCGGGGATCCTGGGGACCGACGATGCCGAAGCGCTCGAGCTCATCCATGAGCCGGCTGGCGCGGTTGAAGCCGACCTTGAGCTTGGTCTGGATCATCGACGTGCTGGCCTTGCCGCTGGCCATCACCAGCTCGGCGGCGCGCGGCGTCAGCTCGTCCTCGGCCGTCTGCGCCAGCCAGCCGAACTGGCCGCCATTGTCGCCTTCGCCGTCGCTGAAGGCGACCACCAGCGGGTCGTATACCGGGTTCGGCTCCTGCGCGCGCCAGAAGCGCGGTCACGGCGTGGACCTCGGCGTCGGAGACGAAGACGCCCTGCAGGCGCACCGGGCGGGGCAGGTCCGCGGGCTGGTAGAGCATGTCGCCGCGTCCGATGAGGTCCTCCGCGCCGGGCTGGTCGAGCACCGTCCGGCTGTCGACGTTGGAGGCCATGGCGAAGGCGATGCGGCTGGGCACGTTGGCCTTGATCAGGCCGGTCACCACGTTGACGCTCGGACGCTGGGTGGCGAGGACGAGGTGGATGCCCACGGCGCGCGCCTTCTGGGCGAGCTTGACGATGGGGTCCTCGACCTTGCGCCCCTCGCGCATGATCAGGTCGGCCAGCTCGTCGATGACGACCACGATGTACGGCATGCGTTCCTCCCTGGCCGACCTTCGGGCTGGCGTTGTAGGCGGCGATGTTGCGCTCGGTCTTCGAGGCCAGCGCCTTGTAGCGCTCCTCCATCTCGCTGACCGCCCAGATGCAGCGCGGCCTTGCGCGTCGTTGGCCTCCACGATGACGTGGTGCAGCAGGTGGGGCAGGTCGTCGTACGGCGCCAGCTCGACGCGCTTGAGGTCGACGAGGACCAGCCGCACCTCGTCGGGCGTGGCGCGCATCAGGAGGCTGGTGATGAGCGCGTTGACGCAGACGCTCTTGCCCGAGCCGGTGGCGCCGGCGATGAGCAGGTGCGGCATCTGGGCCAGGTCGACGGCGTAGGCCTTGCCCGACACGTCGCGCCCGAGGGCGAAGGTCAGCTTGCTGGTCGCGGCTCGCATGTTGGCGTCGTCGATCAGCTGCCGGAAGCCGACCATCTCGCTCGAGTGGTTGGGGATCTCGATGCCCACCACGTCCTTGCCCGGGATGGGCGCCTCGATGCGGATGGAGCGCGCGGCGAGGGCCATGGCCAGGTCGTCGGCGAGGCCCTCGATGCGCGACAGCTTGATGCGCGCATCGGGCCGGACCTCGTACTGGGTCACGACGGGCCCGATGTTCGTGGCGTTGACCGTGGCCGGGATCGAGAAGCTGCGCAGCTTCTCCTCGATGATCCGGATGTTCCGGGCGTGGTCGAGCGTCTGGCCCTTGGCGCCCTGCGGCGGGGCCGGTTCGACGATCGCGATCGGCGGCAGCACCCAATCGCGGGCGCCGATCCGTGCCGAGGTGGGTTGGAGCGCCGATAGCTCGTCGTCGGGCGCAGCAAGGTCGCGTGGCGCCATCCCGGACGCATGGCCGTTGGATCCGCGGTCGACGCCCGCGTAGGCGCCGCCGCGACCACGGCGCTGCCGGAGGGCGCGCCCGCCCGGACCAGACGGTCTGACTGATCGGTGCCGGGCTGGAGATGGGGGCGGGCATGTCGGGCTCGGGCGTCGGCCCGCTGGCCCCGGCCGCTGCTCCGCCCACGGCCCCGCTCCCGCCACGAGCCGCGGGAGTTGGCTTGGCCGGCGGGCCCCCTGGCCGCTCGAGGGGACGCGTCACGGCGCCGGCCAGGGCACGCCCTCCGCTGGTGACCGGCGAGACCACGTCGCGGAGGGTGAGGTTGAACAGCAGCAGGACGCCGACCACGATCATGCCCACCAGCACGACCACCGCGCCGGGCTCGCTGATGAGCGTCGACAGCAGGCTGGAGAGCGTCTCGCCGAACCAGCCCCCGGCCTCGGCCAGCTGCGCAGGCTTGTCACCCTCGCCCCAGGCGATGGACAGGAGCCCGAGCGCGCCGAGGAAGACGATGATGCCGCCGGCGGCGCTGATCTCCCACGTGGCCCAGAGGACGGCGCTCGCTCGACGAACACGCCGGCCACGATGAGCAGGATGGCCAGCAGCCACGCGCCCTGGCCGAAGGCCGGACGCAGGATGTCGTTGACGAAGCGGTTGAGGATCCCCGCCCCCGGCAGGATCAGCGCGATCAGCGTGACGGCGCCGGCCACCAGGAGGACGATGCCGAGGATCGAGCGCGCCGTGCGCGGCGAGACGAGCGGGGTGCGGCGCGTGCTCCGCGTCGACCGCCCGTTGCGCGCGGTGCGTCGTCGCTGTGCCACTGGCCTCAGACCTCGACCACGACCGGGAAGACCATCGGCCGGCGCTTGCGTCTGCTCGTAGAGGTACTGCGACAGGCTGTCCTTGATCTGCGCCTTGAGCAGCCCGATCTCGCTGGTGTGGTCGCCGGGCTTGTCGAGGGCCGTCAGGACGCGTTCGACCGCGGCCGCGATGAGCGGGTCTCCTGGCCAGCCACGAAGCCGCGCGTGACGATCTCGGGGCGGCCGATGACCGTGCCGGTCTGCTTGTCCACGGTGACCACGACCAGGAACATGCCGTCGTTGGCCAGCGCCCGTCGGTCGCGCAGGACGACGTCGCCGACCTCGCCGACCGACAGGCCGTCGACGAAGACGTAGCCGGCGGGCACCGGCTCGCCGCGCCTGGCCGAGCCGTCCGGCAGGAACTCGATGGGCTGGCCGTTCTCGATGATGAAGATGTTCTCCGGCGCGACGCCGCACCTCGGTGGCCAGCCGGCCGTGCTGGACGAGCATCCGGAACTCGCCGTGGATCGGGATGAAGTGACGCGGCTTGGTCAGGTTGAGCATCAGCTTCAGCTCTTCCTGGCTGGCGTGGCCGGAGACGTGCGCGCGCCTGATGGCGTGGTAGAAGACGTTGGCGCCGACCTTGAAGAGGTTGTCGATGGTCCGTGCGACCACCTCCTCGTTGCCCGGGATGGGGCTGGCGCTGACGATGACCGTGTCGCCCGGCACGATCTCGACGAAGCGATGGTCGCGGTTGGCCATCCGCGCGAGGCCCGCCATCGGCTCGCCCTGGGCGCCGGTGGTGGCGATGACCAGCTCGCGGTCGGGGATGTCCTTGATGCGGTCCTTGGCGACGAGCTGGCCCGCGTCGTACTTGAGGTAGCCCAGGTCGGTCGCGATGCGCACGTTCTGCTCCATCGAGCGGCCGATGACCGCCACCTTGCGGTCGAACGTCGCCGCGGCGTCGAAGACCTGCTGGATGCGCGCGATGTTGCTGGCGAACGTGGCCACGATGACGCGGCCCTCGAGCGCCTCCATGATGTCGCGGAAGGCCTCGCCGACGGTCCGCTCGGACGGCGTGTAGCCCGGGTTCTCGGCGCGCGTCGAGTCGGACAGGAGGCACAGGACGCCCTCCTGGCCGAACTCGGCCAGCTCGTGGAAGTCGGACAGCTTGCCGTCGACCGGCGTGTGGTCGAACTTGAAGTCGCCGGTGTGGACGATGAGGCCGAGCGGCGTGCGCAGGGCGATGCCCATGGCGTCGGGGATGGAGTGGCCGATGCGGAAGGCGGTCGCCGCGAAGACGCCGATCTCGACCGTGTCGCCCGGCTCGAGGGCCAGCAGCGGGTTGTTGGTCGAGCTTGTGCTCCTTGATCTTGTTGCCGAGCAGGCCGCGGGCGAGCGTCGAGGCGTAGACGGGCACGCCCGGGAACTCGGGCAGGACGTACGGCAGGCCGCCGACGTGGTCCTCGTGGGCGTGGGTGATGAGGAACGCCTTGACCTTGTGGCGGCGCTCCTTGAGGTAGGTGACGTCCGGGCACGACGAGGTCGATGCCGAACATCTCCTCCTCGGGGAACATCAGGCCGCAGTCGATGACGACGATCTCGTCGCCGTACTCGAAGACGGTCATGTTCTTGCCGATCTCGCCGACGCCGCCGAGCGGCAGGATGCGCAGGATCGCGTCGCTCGCGGACGACCGATGGCGGCGCGATCGGCGTGGGCATGCAGAAGAGCCTCATCTGGTCGTCGGGTCCTCGGTCGGCCTCGGCCGGATCGGGCTGCCACGTCGACGGGCATCGGCTGCGGCGTCGAGGGTTCCGCGTCGAACCGGATGACCGGCAGTCGTGGTGACGGCTCCGGCATGAGCGCCAGGCCGCGCCGGCCGCAGCCATCGGCGTCGGTCGGCAGGAGCCACCGAGGCGGACGCTGCGCTCCGGGCGTCGGTCGGCTCCGGCAGCGACCGCCGCTCGGCGGTCGGCGCGGCGCTCGCGGGATCGCGATCAGGGCGTCCGGCACGCCGGCCATGTCCTCGCAGCATCGTCTCCTTGAGGCGCCGCTGGCGGAGCGCCGCGGCGGGGTGGTACATGGCGATACGCCGGCGCATCTCGTCGCACCGGTGGCCGGGTCGACCGGCCGGACCGTGCCGTGCGCCTGGCCGATGCGCGCGCCGGGCATGAACGCTGCAGCGAGAAGCGGCCGAGCGTCACGACGAGCGCCGGGTCGAGCACCTCGAGCTGGCGCTCGCAGGTACGGCGCGCAGGCCGCGATCTCGTCCGGCTCGGGGTCGCGGTTGCCCGGCGGCCGGCACTTGACCACGTTGGTGATGAAGACCTCGCTCGCGCTTCCAGCCGATGGAGCCGATGAGCTCGGTCAGCAGGCCGCCGGCGGCGCCCACGAACGGCCGGCCCTGTTGGTCCTCGTTGGCACCCGGGCCCTCGCCGACGAACACGACCTCGGTGTCGGGACTCCCCTCGCCCGGCACGGCCGTCGTGCGCCCACGGTGCAGCGGGCAGCGCGTGCAGGCCGCGGACCTCGTCGGCGATCGTCTCGAGTGCCTTGCGCTCGCTCGCTCGGTCGGTCACGCAGGACCCGACCACGGCGCCGGCACGGACGCGCGGGCGCCGAGCCAGCCCGCGCGCGATGGACCAGCTCCAGCGATCTCGGACGGCGTTCGTGGCGGCCCCCTTCCGCATGTTGTCGGTGACGCACCCAGAACGCGAGGCCGCGGCCATCGGGCGATGGACGGCGTCCGGCACGGATGCGCCCGACGAAGATCTCGTCGCGGCCGGCGGCATCGATGGCCAGCGGGTAGCGGTGGGCACGTGGCTCGTCGACGACCACGACGCCCAGGCACGGCCGCGAACAGCTCGCGGGCTCCATCGGGGCGTGATGGGTCGGCGCGTCTCGACGTGGACGGCCTCCGAATGGCCGACGAAGACCGGCACCCGGACGGCCGTGCACGAGACACGCAGGTCCGGCAGGTGCAGGATCTTGCGGCTCTCGGGATGACCTTCCACTCCTCCTTGGTGTAGCCGTCATCGCGGAAGACGTCGATCTCGGGCAGCGCGTTGAAGGCGATCGGGTGCGGGTACACGGAAGCCACCTTGGACTCGCCCGCGACGTGGGCCTCGATCTGCGCCTCGAGCTCGTCGACGGCCTCGGCACCGGTGCCGCTGACGGACTGGTAGGTGTCGACGATGACGCGCTCCAGCTCGACGGAGTCGCGCAGGGCCATGAGCAGCGGCACGAGCTGCATGGTCGAGCAGTTGGGGTTGGCGATGATGCCCTCGTGGAGCGCGGCGTCGTCTGGATTGACCTCGGTCACGACGAGCGGGATGCCCTCGACTCATGCGCCACTGGCGAGGAGTTGTCGATGACCACGGCGCCTCGGGCGGTCGCCTCCGGCGCCAGCACGGCCGAGACCGCGGCGCCGGCCGAGAAGAGGGCGATGTCGACGTCCGCGAAGGCCGCGGGCGTCGCCTCCAAGACCGGCAGCGTCCGACCACGATGGACGACCGTCCGGCCGTCGCTTCGCGAGGCCAATGGGCGCAGCTCACCGACCGGCAGGCGCCGTTCCTCGAGGACCTTGATCATCGTCGTGCCGACGACGCCGGTGGCGCCGACCACGGCGACGGTGAGTGGCGATGGTTCGCTCATGGGCATGGCTCGCTCAGGCGGTCATCCGTCGGGGCACGGAGGCGATGATACACCGCGGCCGCCGGTCTCCCGGCGGCCGCAGGCTGCTTGGTGACGTGGCTGGCTGCGGTCAGGCTGGTGTCGTCTCCCTGGCGAGGTGGCGCTGCATGGCCGCCTTGCGAGAGAGGTTGATGCGACCCTGGCGGTCGATCTCGGTCGACGACGACCATGATCTCGTCGCCGACGGACACGACGTCCTCGACCGTGGGCACGTGATAGTCGGCCAGCTCGCCGATGCGGACGAGGCCTTCCTTGCCCGGCAGGATCTCGACGAAGGCGCCGAAACCCATGATGCGGGTCACCTTGCCCAGGTACAGGGCGCCGACCTCGACATCCCGGGTCAGGCTCTCGATCCACTGGATCGCCTTGCGCGAGTTCTCGCCGGAGACGGCGGCGATCTCGACCGTGCCGTCGTCCTCGACGTTGATCTCGGTGCCGGTCTCTTCCTGGATCTTGCGGATCATCGAGCCACCCTTGCCGATGATCTCGCGGATCTTCTCGGGGTTGATCTTGATGGTGATGATGCGCGGCGCGAAGTCGCTCATGTCGGCGCGCGCCTCGGGCATGCACCTCGGTCATCTTGTCGAGGATGGAGAGGCGCGCCGCGAGGGCCTTCTTGAGCCCGTCACGGATGATCGCCTCGTTGATGCCCTTGACCTTGATGTCCATCTGGAGGGCGGTGATGCCGTCTCGGCGTGCCGGTCACCTTGAAGTCCATGTCGCCGAACGCATCCTCCTTGCCGAGGATGTCGGTCAGGACCGCGAACTCGGCCGTCCGGTTCGCTGACGAGGCCCATCGCCGCACCGGCGACCGGCGCCTTGATGGGCACGCCGGCGTCCATCAGCGCGAGCGTCGAGCCGCAGGTCGAGGCCATCGACGTCGAGCCGTTGGACGTCGACGCACTCGCGAGACGAGACGGATGACGTACGGGAACTCCTCCTGGTCCGGCAGGACCGGCAGGAGGGCGCGCTCGGCGAGGTCGCCGTGGCCGATGTCACGGCGGCTGGGGCCGCGCATGGGCTTGTTCTCGCCCGTCGATGTAGGGCGGGAAGTTGTAGTGGTGGATGTAGCGCTTCTCGGCTCCGGGGGCTGATGGTGTCGATGCGCTGCACGTCCGAGGACGGACCCAGCGTCGCGATCGTCAGCACCTGCGTCTCGCCGCGGGTGAAGATGCCCGAGCCGTGCGCCCGAGGCAGGAAGCCGACCTCGACGGAGATCGGTCGGACTCGGTCAGCTCACGACCGTCCATCCGGATGCCCTCGTCCAGAGCCAGCTTGCGGACAGGTCTTCTTGTAGACCAGGCTGTTGAGGCTCTTGCTCACGACGCGCCTCGCGGCGGGCGGCCTCGAGCATGGCCTTGGAGTCGCCGCCTGACCGGTTCGCCCGGACGGCATCCGCGATCGAGGCACGCAGCGTCGCCAGACGCGGCCGGCAGGTCGTTGGCGAACCAGATCAGGAGATTCGCGGTGGCCTCGGCGTCGGGCAGCGCGCGATGGGACTGCGAGAGCTCGATGCCGAAGTAGTGCGAGAGCGTCGGGAGCTTGTAGATTCTCGAGGTCGGGGTAGCCCTCGCGGGCGATGGTCAGCGTATCGAGGTAGCGACCCTGCTCGAAGCTGGTCCCGTCACCGAGCGCAGCCTCCAGGAAGGCCAGGTCGAAGCCGACGCTGTGACCGACGATGGGCGCGTCGCCGATGAAGGCGAGCGCCTCCCTGGCGGCATCAGCGGGCTTGGGCGCCTTCGCGATGTCGGCGTCGGTGATGCCGTGCATCTGGTTGCCGATGATCGGCCGGCCCGGGTTGACGAGCGTGGACCAGCGGTCGACGATCGCGTTGCCCTTGACCCGCACGGCGGCGATCTCGACCAGGTCGGCCATCTTGGGGTCGGTGCCGGTCGTCTCGACGTCCACGATGACGAACTCGCCGCCAGCCTCGACCGTCCTGGCGAAGTCGAGGACGGTGCCTGTGCCGGCCTCGAGGAAGGGCGTGCTCTTGGCCTTGCCGACGGCCTTCTGGAGCTCCTCCTGGATGTCGATGAGCGGTTGGAGCGCACGGTGGCCGAAGAGGATGGCCTCGGCCATGACATCCTCGGGCAAGAGCTTGGCGCCGGCCTCGACCATCATGATCGCGTCGCGGGTGCCCGAGACGACCAGGTCGAGCTCCGACTCGGCGAGCTGGCTGAAGGTCGGGTTGACCACGAACTCGCCGTCGATGCGACCGATGCGGACGGAGCCGACGGGGCCGTGGAAGGGGATCTCGCTGATGCTCAGCGCGGCCGACGCGGCGATCGTGCCGATCACGTCGGGCTCGTTCTCCTGGTCCGTGGAGAGGACGGTGATGACGAGCTGGATGTCGTCCTTGTAGCCCTCGGGGAAGAGCGGGCGGATGGGCCGGTCGGTCAGGCGCGCCGCGAGGATCGCCGCCTCCGACGCGCGCGCTTCGCGCTTGATGAAGCCACCCGGGATCTTGCCGGCGGCGTACATGCGCTCCTCGAACTCGACCGTCAGCGGAAAGAAGTCGAGGCCCGGGCGGGGGTCCGACCGGTTCGCGGTGCCGAGCACGAGCGTGTCGCCGTAACGGACGGTCACCGAGCCGCCGGCCAGGCGAGCGAGCCTGCCGGTCTCGATGGTCAGCGTGCGGCCACCGAGTTCAGTTGAGAGCGTGACTGACATCAGTCCTCCATGACTCGGAGGACGGACCTTGGCATGTCGAGCTGGAACGCGGTCCCGGTGTGCGGACGCTCAGGGCTGGCTGCCGTGAGCCGTTCGTGTGGTGGCGTTCCGCCCCCGCGGGGTGCCGACTAGCGGCGCAGCCCCAGCCGTGCGATGACGGCGCGGTAGCGCGCGTTGTCCTTGCGTATCAGGTACGCCAGGAGACGACGTCGCTGCCCGACGAGCTTGAGGAGGCCGCGGCGCGAGTGGTTGTCCTTGGGGAAGCGCTGGAGATGCCCGGTCAGATCCTTGATGCGTCCGGTCAGGAGCGCGATCTGGACCTCGGGCGAACCCGTATCGCCGTCCTCGACGGCGTAGTCGGTGATGATGGCTTCCTTGGTCTCCCGCGTCAGCGGCACCCGGTCCTCCGAAAGATTTCTTCCATTCTTGAACCGGCGCAGTCTAACAGTTCGAGCTCCTGAGCGGAAAACCCCATCGATCTGCCGGTCCGGCTCCCGTCTGGTGGCACGTTCAGGGTCGCGAGGCGGCCAGCACCGATCGGCCGCGGAGGACGTCCCGGCGCATCTGATCCACGAGCGCGTCGACGCTGGCGAACCGGCGCTCTCCGCGCTGACGCCTGACGAACTCGACCCGGAGGCGGACACCATAGAGGTCCTCGTCGATGTCGAGCAGGAAGACCTCGAGCACGCGCTCCCCGACGCCGAAGGTCGGGCGCACCCCGAGTGAGGCGACGCCTTGCGCCCGGCGCTCGGGCCGCATCGCGAGTCCGTTCCAGCTGACGCGGACGGCGTAGATGCCGTCCGGAGGCAGGGCGACCGAAGCGGTGAAGGCGAGATTGGCCGTCGGAAAACCGAGCGCCCGGCCGCGCCCGTCACCATGGACGACGGTGCCCGACACCGCGTGACGCCGCCCGAGCAAGCGCGCCGCCTCGGCCAGGCGGCCGGCGGCGATGGCCGATCGGATCCGGCTGCTGGAGACGATCGCACCGCGTCCTTGACGCAGCGGGACCTCAACGACGTCGAAGCCCTCGACGGCGCCGAGTGCTCGCATCGTGGCCAGGGTGCCGCCACGGGCACGGCCGAACGCGGAAGCCTGGGTCATCAGCAGGGCCGCGAGCCTGCGACCGAGATGGATGCGACCGACGAAGGTCTCGGCGGTCTGGGCAGCCAGGGCGGCATCGAAGGGCTCGACCACCAGGTGCTCGACGCCGAGCTCGGCCAGGCGGGCATCGCGCTCCGTGGGATCGCAGAGCAGGGCCGGCGGCGTGCCTCGCAAGACCGCCGCGGGGTGTGGATCGAAGGTCACGACCACGGACGAGGCTCGCCGACGATGCGCCTCTGCCACGAGGCGTCCGATGATCGCGACGTGGCCACGATGGATGCCGTCGAAGGCGCCGATGGTGGCGACGATCCGAAGGTCTGGCGGCAGGGCCTCCAGGCTCGTGTGGCGGTCCACGCTCAGGTTCGCGGCTCGGGCTCGAGCAGGACCTTCTCGGGGTGGAGCCTGCCTCCCTCGAGCCGCGCGATGGCGGCCAGACGTCCGTTCGCGTCGCGGACGCGACAGTGCCCTCGCCTCGGCGCCCTGGCGCCATCCCCATCGCCGTCCCCATCGCTAGCACCAGGGCCATCGGTCGGCGCGCGGACGATCTGGCCGCGAAGCAGTGCCTGGAGGTCGCCGCCGCCGAGGCTGATCGACGGGAACGCATCGAGCCCAGCGTCGGCCGGCAGCAGAAGGCCCGACCCGCGCCCGGCTGCGAACGCCGCCCGGATCGCATCCGGACCGTGTGCCTGCTCAAGCGTGAACGGGCCGCTCTGCGTGCGTGTCAACGCCACGAGGTACGCGCCGCAGCCGAGCGACGCCCCGAGGTCGCGCGCGATGGCCCGGATGTAGGTCCCCGCTGAGCAGGCGATCTCCACGGTCGCCGTCGGCCGTGTCGGGTCCGTCTCGTCCCAGGTGGTCAGATCCAGCCGATGCACCACGATGGTGCGTGCTTCGAGGACCGGCCGCTCGCCGCCCCGTGCGACCTCGTACGCCCGACGGCCCTGGACCCGGACCGCGGAGTGGTCCGGCGGCACCTGGCTGAGCCGACCCCGGAACGAGACCAGGGCGGCCTCGAGGCGGCTGCGGTTCGGTGCTGGCCCCTCCCCCGCCGTCAGCTCGCCGTCGAGGTCGTCGGTGGTCGAGGTCGCGCCGAATGCGATCATCGCGTGGTACGCCTTGTCATCGGCCATGTGGTATTCGACCAGCCGCGTGGCGCGGCCGATGAAGACCGGCAGCACGCCGGCGGCGAACGGATCGAGCGTGCCGCCGTGGCCGACACGACGCACGCCGGTCAGCCGCCGCACGAGATCGACCAGGTCGTGAGAGGTCGGGCCGACGGGCTTGTCGACCACGAGGACACCGTCGTACGTGCCGTCGCCGAGGGCGCGAGATCGCGCCATCACGTCACGCTGTCAGGGACGCCTAGCAGGCGGCGCGCCTCGGCCAGCACCTCATCCGGCGCATCGCCGATCGCGGCTGGCACCGTCGCGCCGGCGGCCCGGGCGTGGCCGCCGCCGCCGAACCTGCCGCAGAGCTCGGTCGCGTCGACGCCGCCTTCGCGGGTCCGGACGCTGATCCGCGTTCGATCGCCGTCCTGCTTGAAGAGGATGGCGATCTCGGCCGTAGACGACTGGCTGAGGAGGTCGATGAGCCCCTCGGTGTCCTGTGGCCCGGCGCCCGCGTCGCGATAGTCCGCCTCGGTCAGCGTCGACCACACGAGCCGCCCCTCGAGCTCGTCGCGAAGGCGCCCGAGGACGAGACCGAACAGCCGCAGCTGCCGGTTGGGCTTGGTCCGGTAGAGCGCCCGCGCCGACTCGAAGAGCGGCGCGCCGGCGGCCAACAGTTCGGCCGCCACGCGCAACGTGCGGGGCGTCGTGTTGGGATGCTGGAAGTTGGCGGTGTCGATGACCACGCCGGCGATGAGGCTGGCCGCGAGCTGGCCCGTCGCCCGCATCGAGCGGCACGCCCAGGGCACAGGCCAGCAGCGTGGTCATCTCGCACGTCGCGGCCGCCGTCGGATCGACCCAATCCACGACGCCGAAGCCTCGGATTCGAGACGTGGTGGTCGATGTCCACGATGGGCACCCGCCCGAACAGCTCGGCGTGATCGACCAGCACCCGTCCCACGCGTTCGAGGTCGCCGCAGTCGCCGACCACGATCAGGTCGTAGTCCAGGTCGGGGTCGGGCGCCGTCCGAAAGCGCTCGATGCCGGGCATGAAGTCGTACATCGGCGGCACGGGGTCCGCGCACATGGGCGTCGCCCGCCCACCGAGCGATTCCACGATGAGGGCGTGCGCGAGCGCCGAGCCGAGCGCGTCGGCCTCTGGGTTCTCGTGGCAGACGGTCAGCACGGTGCGGGCCGAGCGAAAGCGCGCCACGACCTCTGCCGGCACGGCGGCCACGTCGGCGCTTGTCAGGGCCGCCGGCGCTGGATGGGTCGCACTCACGAGGTCGGCGGCGCGCGCATCGGGGATCGAGGCATCCGACTCGATGGCTTCGGGCTCGAGCTGTGCCCGCCTTGGGGTCGGCAACGTCTCGGTCATCGGAGCCGGATCCGGTTCGTGGCCCGCCTCGAGTTCCTGGAGGATGGACAGCACGCGCGTGCCCTTCTCCGCGGTCTCATCGAGCCGCAGGTGGAGCTCCGGGACGCGGCGGATGCGAAGCTCGCCGAGGCGATGCCGAACGAATGGCATCGCCCGCCCAAGGGCCCGGATGGACGACTTGCGCTCGTCCGCGGTCCCGATGACCGAGACCCAGACCGTGCCGTGTCGCAGGTCGGCGGAGACTTCGACGCGCGTGATGGTCACGAAACCGACGCGCGGATCCTCGATCTCACGGGCGATGATGCGGCTGATCTCCTCGCGGAGCAGCTCGTCGACGCGCTGCGTTCGCTGGGTCATGGCGGGACGCCGAACGCTCAGGCGCTCTGGGCGCGCGAGACCGTCTGCTGCGTGAAGCACTCCACGATGTCGCCCTCTTCGAGCTCGTGGTAGCCGGCCAGGCCGATGCCGCACTCGTAGCCCTGGGCGACCTCGCGCACGTCGTCGCGGAAGCGCCGCAGCGATTCGATGCGGTCCGTGGCCACCAGCTTGCCGCCACGGTAGACCCTGGCCCCGCCGCGGACGATCCGTCCTTCGGTCACGTACGAGCCGGCGATGACCGTCGACTTGCCGACGCGGAAGATCTGGCGAACCTCTGCGCGGCCCTCGACCGTCTCCACGATCTCCGGCGCGAGGAGCCCCTGGAGCGCCGCCTCGAGGTCGTCGGTCAGCTTGTAGATGATGTCGTACAGCCGGATGTCGACGGCCTCGGCCTCGGCCGCCCGGCGCGCCGTCTCCACGACCTGTGTGCTGAAGCCGACGACGATGGCGTCCGACGCCGATGCCAGCATGATGTCGTTGTCGGTGATGTCGCCCGTGCCCTCGTGGATGATGTTGATGCGCACCTCTTCGGTCGCGATCTGCTCCACGGCGTGGCGGATGGCGCCCAACGAGCCCTGCACGTCGGCCTTGATGACCAGGCGCAGCTCCTTGGTCTGGCCGGCCTGGATCTGGCTGTAGAGGTCCTCGAGCGTGGCGCGACCCGAGCCCTCGGGCCGGGAGGTGGCAGCGGCGCGGCGGTCTTCGAGCATGGCGCGGGCGGTCTTCTCGTCGGGCACCGCTCGCAGCACGTCACCGGCGGCCGGCACCTCGGACAGGCCGAGCAGGACGACAGCGGACGACGGGCCAGCCTTGGTGACGCGATCACCCTTGCCGTTCTCCAGCGCACGGACGCGGCCGGAGGTGTCGCCCACGACGACCGTGTCACCGATGCGCAGGGTGCCGGTCTGGACAAGGATGGTGGCCACCGGGCCACGGCCCTTGTCGAGCTCCGCTTCGACGACGGTCCCGACCGCCGGGCGCTTCGGGTTGGCCGTCAGCTCCTGGAGGTCCGCCACGAGCAGGATCATCTCGATGAGCTCATCGATGCCGAGGCGCTGCTTGGCGCTGACCTGCACGAGCGGTGTGTCGCCGCCGTAGTCCTCGACGATGACGCCGTGCTCGGAGAGCTCGGTCTTGACGCGATCGGGGTTGGCGTCGGGCTTGTCGATCTTGTTGAGGGCGATGATGATCGGCACCTTGGCGGCGCGTGCGTGGTCGATGGCCTCGAGCGTCTGGGGCATGACGCCATCGTCGGCGGCCACGACGAGGACCGCGATATCGGTCACCCGGGCGCCACGGGCGCGCATGGCCGTGAACGCCTCGTGGCCCGGCGTGTCCAGGAACACGACGCGCTTGCCGTCCTTGACGACCTCGCTGGCGCCGATGTGCTGGGTGATGCCGCCGCGCTCTCCGGCCGCCACCTCGGTCGCCCGGATGGCGTCGAGGAGGCTCGTCTTGCCGTGGTCCACGTGGCCCATGACCGTCACGATCGGCGCCCGCGGCTGGAGGGTCGACGGATCGTCCTCGTCGAAGAGGACCTCCTTCGTGGCCTCGGCTACCGGCGCCTCGGGGCTGGGCTCGCCGCCGATCGACGGGGCGACCGCCTCCGCCACCTCGTAGCCCAGCTCGGTGGCCACGAGCGATGCCGTGTCACGGTCGATGAGCTGGTTGATGCTGGCGAAGATGCCGCTCTTGATCAGCTCCCGGATGACGTCCGCTGGGTTGACCGTGAGCAGGTCGGCGAGTTCCTTGACGGTGATGGAGCTGGGGATCTCGATCGCGCCGCGCTCCGACGGATCGATGGTCGTGACGCCACCGGCGCCACTCTGCATGGGGGTGCGGGGCGGCTTGCGGGGCCCACGCCGATTGCGCGTGCCGCTTCGGCTACGAGCCACGGATGCCTCCTTCGATGGTCAGGGTCTCGCCGGCGGCCAGCTGGGCTCGCACGTCCGGCGGAAGGGAGGCCTCGAGCGCTCGCTCGAGGCTGTGTTTCTTGAGGGCGGTCGCCCAGCAGGAGCTGGTGTTGCAGAGGTAGGCGCCACGACCCGCCAGGCGACCGCTAGGGTCGATCGCGACCGACCCTCCAGGCGTTCGCACGACACGCACGAGCTCCCGCTTCGGGCGCTCCGTGCGGCAGGCGACGCAGGTCCGGACCGGCGCAGGACGGACGGCTTGTGCCACGGCGGTGCCTACGATGCCACCTCGCCAGGATCGGCCTTGCGGGCGCGGCTGGCGCGTTTGGGCTTGACCGCGACCGGCTCGGCGGCCGCGGCCGCTCCGACGGCGATTTCGACTGGCTCTTCTGATTGATCGGTGGTCGGCGGCGCCGCCGCCTTCGCACGGCTGGCGCGTTTGGGCTTGACGGCGACCGGCTCGGGCGACGCCTCCGGGGATACGGCGTCCGCGTCGGCCGGATCTGCCTGCGCCTCGGCGACGACAGCCTCGGCCTGAGCGTCGGGGACGGGTGCCTCACCTGCCGAGTCCGATGGTGCCACCGCCGGCTCGTCTGCAGTGGGCGTGAGCGGTTCGGTCGAGGCGGCCACGTCGCTCCGGATATCGATGCGCCAGCCGGTCAGTTTCGCGGCCAGGCGCGCATTCTGGCCTTCGCGGCCGATGGCCAGCGAGAGCATCCGCTCGGGGACCGTGACGTTGGCGATGCGCAGCTCCTCGTCGATGCGCACCCCGACCACCTGGGCTGGGCTGAGCGCGTTGGCGACGAGGGTCGCAGGGTCGTCCGACCAGGGGATGATGTCGACCTTCTCGCCGCCCAGCTCGGCGACGACGGCCTGCACACGATTGCCCCGTTGCCCGACCGTGGCACCGACCGGGTCGAGGCCCTCCTGGCGGCTGGCGACGGCGACCTTGCTGCGGCTGCCGGCCTCGCGGGCGATGGCCCGGATCTCGACCGTGCCAGCGTGGATCTCGGGTACCTCGAGCTCGAAGAGCCGGCGCAGGAAGCCCTTGTGGGTGCGGCTGACGAGGATCTGTGGGCCCTTCGTCGTGCGCCGCACCTCGAGCACGTAGGCCTTGACGTGCTGGCCGAGGCGGTAGTGCTCCATGGCCGACTGCTCGGTCGTCGCCAGGATCGCGTCCACGCGGTTCGGCTCGCGACCGACGTCGAGGATGATGGCGCGCGGCTCGACACGGCTGACCGTGCCCGTGGTGATCTCGCCCTCGAGGTTCGCGAACTGCCCGAAGACCTGCTCACGCTCCGCCTCGCGCAGGCGCTGGAGGACGACCTGCTTGGCCGTCTGCGCGTGGATGCGACCGAACGACGATGCATCCAGTTCCTCGAGCTCGACCCGCTCGCCGAGCTCGGCATCGGCCTTGACGGCGCGTGCCTCGTCGAGCGTGAACTCGAGCATCGGGTCCTCGACCACTTCGACCGCCGTCTTGGCCCGGAAGACGCGGATCTTGCCGGTCTCGCTGTCGACCTCGACGCCCACGTTCTCGTTGCCGGGTGCCACGCGTCGGTAGGCCGACTCGATGGCCTCTTCGACGGTCCTGATGAGCGCCTCGCGGGAGATGTTCTTCTCCGCGTTCAGCTGCAGAAGGGCGCCGATGAAATCGCGGCTCACGTCGCACCTCCTCTCGCACTCGTGTGTCCCGATCCGCTCACAAGAAAACGTGGGGGTCACCCACGTTTCGAGGCGGCCGGATCGGATGTCGAGGGTAAGTATACACGCTCACGCGTGCGGGACGCCTCGGCGTGAGGCGCCAAGCCGCCTAGGAGGCAGGCACCGGGCCCTCCGTGCGCCCGGGCCTTTCCCGGCGCCGCGGCCTTGATCGCGCGCCAGGCGCCGCCCGGCCCCCCCGAACTAGTAGGCGCGGGCGAACAGGACGCGCTGTGTCGATGGCCGCCCATCGACGATGCAGGCACCCGCGTCCTTCGGCGTATCGAACGGGATGACGCGGATGGTCGCGCCCGTCTCCTCGCTGACCTTTCGCTCGCACGCGGCGTCGCCGCACCAGTGAGCCATCAGGAAGCCGCCCGGGCCCTCGGCGATCTCGCGGAAGCGGCCATAGTCGTCGACGTCGTGCGTGTTCTCGGCTCGGAAGTCGAGCGCGCGCTGGAAGACCGCGGCCTGGTAGTCGGCCAGACGAGCTGGCAGCTCGGCTGGCCAGGGCGTCAAGCGGGATGGCCTCCTTGTCCCGATCCGTTCGACGCACCAGCACGACCTGGCCCGCGGCCACGTCGCGCGGCCCGATCTCGAGCCGAAACGGCACGCCGCGCAGCTCCCAGTGGTTGTACTTGAAGCCGGGCGACTCCTCGCGCCAGTCGACCTTCACAGCGCAGGGGTCCCGAGGCGGTCTGGACGTCGGCCAGGGACGCTTCCAGGCGCTCGACGGCGCCCTCGACGGCCACCCTGCCCTGCCTCGTCACGGAAGATGGGCACGATGACGACCTGCGTCGGCGCCACGTTGGGGGGCAGGACCAGGCCTGCGTCGTCGCCGTGGACCATGACCGTCGCCCCGACCATGCGGGTCGTGAAGCCCCACGACGTGCCGTACGGGTTCTTGCGCACGTTGTCGCGGTCGAGGAACTCGATGCCCGCCGACTTGGCGAAGTTCTGGCCGAGCATGTGGCTGGTGCCGGCCTGGAGCGCCTTGCGGTCGCGCATCATCGCTTCGATGGCGTGCGTGTAGACGGCGCCCGGGAACGTTTCTCGCGGGCGGTCTTGCCGCCCGTGATGACGGGGATGGCCAGCCAGTCCTCGGACACCGCGCGGTAGCCCTCGAGGCCCGACCGCGACCTCCTCGGCGGCCTCCTGCTCGGTGGCGTGGAAGGTGTGGGCCTCCTGCCACAGGAACTCGGTGGTGCGCAGGAACAGCCGCGTGCGCAGCTCCCAGCGGACGACGTTGTTCCACAGGTTCATGAGCAGCGGCAGGTCGCGGTAGGACTGGATCCAGTCCTTCACCACCTCGGCGATGATCGCCTCGCTGGTCGGCCGGATGGCCAGCCACTCGCTCAGCTCCTCGCCGCCGGCGTGCGTGACCCAGGCGACCTGCGGGTTGAAGCCCTCGACGTGCTCGGCCTCCTTCTCGAGCAGCGAACGGGGCACGAAGAGCGGGAAGTAGACGTTGTCGTGGCCGGTCCTCTTGATGTGGCGGTCGAGCTCGTCGCGCATCGATTCCCAGATCGCGAAGCCGTATGGCCGGATGATCATGCAGCCGCGCACCGGCGAGTAGTCGGCCAGCTGCGCCTTGAGGACGACGTCGTTGTACCAGCCGGGGAAGTCCTCCGACTGGCGCGCGATGCTCGTGACGAAGCCGTCCTTGGCCACGGATCCTCCTGGCGGTGATGGTCAGCTGAGGGTGGACCGGGTCGCCTCCCCTCCCCGGCCGGACGCCTATGCTAACGCAGCGATGCGCGTGGACACCGCCGCGCGCCGGGCGACCGACGCCTGTCGGCGTTCTACCTGACGGCGGGCTCCGGGGCACTCTCCCCGTATCGCCGGGCCACGTAGTCGTCGAGGATGGCGATGAACTCGTCGACCAGGCCATCCCCGCGGAGGGTCGTGGAGAGCGCGCCGTCGATGAAGACGGGCGCGACTGGCTCCTCGAAGGTGCCCGGCAGCGAGATACCGATGTCGGCGTGTTTCGACTCGCCCGGGCCGTTGACGACGCAGCCCATGACCGCCACGTGCATCGACTCGACGCCGGGGTAGACGGCCTTCCAATCGGGCATCCGGTCAAGCAGGTGGCCCTGGATGCGCTGCGCCATCTCCTGGAAGAAGGTCGACGTCGTCCGGCCGCAGCCCGGGCACGCCGAGACCTGGGGCAGGAACGAGCGGAGCCCGAGCGACTGGAGGACCTGCTGGGCGACGCGGACTTCCTCGGCGCGGTCGCCACCCGGCTCCGGCGTGAGGGAGACCCGGATGGTGTCGCCGATGCCCTCCTGGAGCAGGATCGAGAGGCCAGCGGCCGAGGCGACCATGCCCTTCATGCCCATGCCGGCCTCGGTCAGGCCGAGGTGCAGCGGGTAGTCGCAGCGGGCTCCGAGTCGCCGGTAGACGTCCACGAGATCCTGCACGCCGCTGACCTTCGCGCTCAGGATGATGCGGTCGTGCCCGAGGCCGGTCGCCTCGGCCAGTTCCGCCGATCGGAGCGCGGACTCGATCATCGCCTCGATCATCACCTCGCGCGCGTCGAGCGGCTCGGACGCGCGGGCGTTGGCGTCCATCATCTGGGTCAGCAGCGCCTGGTCGAGCGAGCCCCAGTTGACGCCGATGCGGACGGGCTTGCCGTGCTCGACCGCGGCGCCGACGATGGTCTGGAAGTGCTCGTCGTGGCGCTTGGCGCCGACGTTGCCGGGGTTGATGCGGTACTTGTCGAGCGCCTGCGCCATGGCCGGGTACTCGACGAGCAGCTGGTGGCCGTTGTAGTGGAAGTCGCCGACGATGGGCACGCCGATACCGAGGTCGCGGACCTTGCGCACCATGTCCGGCACGGCCGCGGCGGCGGCATCCGTGTTCACGGTCACGCGCACGAGCTCGGAGCCGGCGTGGGCGAGCGCCGCGACCTGGAGCGCGGTCGCATCCGGGTCGGCGGTGTCCGTATTGGTCATCGACTGGACGACGACCGGGTGGCGACTCCCGACCAGGATGCCGCCCACGTCTACCGTCGGGGTCTGCCGGCGCCCGGGCAGATGGGGCAGGCCCTCGACCTCGACGCCTTCAGGGAGGGCGCGGGTCAAGGCGTCCCGCCGAGGCGGGCGATGTCGAAGATCGTGATGTACACGAGGAAGGCCATCAGGAGCACGAAACCGAGCGCGTAGGTCAGCCGCTCGGCCCGCACGCTGATGCGCTCCCCGGAGACGGCCTTGACGAGGGAGACGGCCACCCGGCCACCATCCATCGGCGGCAGCGGCAAGGCGTTGACGACGGCGAGGTTGGCGGACAGCAGCGCCACGAGGTAGACGAAGTAGACCGGGGGCAGCTCGCGAACGATGCCCACAGCCCCAAGGATGCCGAGCGGGCCTGAGACCTGCGGGTTGGTGATGTCGGCGAACAGGTCGCGGACGGCCACGAGGATGAGGCCGCAGGCCTCGATGGTCCGCTGTAGGCCGAGCTGGATCGATTCGAGGATCGTGCGCTGCACCGTCTCGCCGACCGCGAGCGTGGGGCCCTTGATCCCGAGTGCGCCCTCGGTCGCGGCCGCTGCGGCCCCGCGCAGCGTCACGGGGATCTCCTCTACGACACCGCTCACCCGGCGGACCGTGAGGGTGACCTCCTGTCCGACACGCTCCTTCAGGTAGGCGATCGGCGTTCCCGTCCGTCCGGTGGGGTCGGCGAACCACGCGAACGTCTGGCCATCGACGGCCAGGATGGTGTCGCCCGACACGAGGCCGGCCTGTTGTGCAGGCGACGGCGATCCATCCGCTGACGTGGGCAGCTCCGTCAGGATCATGGTCATGGTCGGCTCGCTGTATGCCACGGCGCTCATCAGTGCCCAGGCCAGGAGCAGGTTCATGACCACGCCGGCGAGCAGGATGACCAGCCGTGTCCGGAGGGGCTGGCGGACGAAGCTGCGCGGATCGTCCGAGTCGCCGTCCTCCCCTTCCAGCCGCACGAAGCCGCCGATTGGCAGCCAGTTGAGCGTGTAAGCCGTCTCCTTGCCCTGGTGCAGGATGCGCGCCCGTGGCGGGAAGCCGACCCCGAACTCGTGGACCTTGACGCCGACCCGGCGAGCCACGACGAAGTGCCCGAATTCGTGGATGAGCACGAGCACGACGAGGACGGCCAGCAGGAGGACGATGTTGATGAGGCCGTCGACGAAGGGCATCAGCTGGCTCCGCTCATTGCCTGTTAGCGCCCAGGCGCGCACCTCGGCGTCGAGGGCGATGACGGCATCGATGTCGGGCTCGATGGGCGACGTGCCGCCGAATCGGGCCACGGCCGCCTCGACCAGGCGCGGGATGCCCAGGAAGTCGAGCGTGCCCGCCAGGAAGCGCTCGACGGCTACCTCGTCGGCGGCGATGAGGCTGGCCGTGGCACGGGGCCCGGCGAGCCCCGCTGCGCGAGCGATGCGCAATGCGGGAAAGCGGACCTCGTCCGGCGGCTCGAATTCGAGGGCGGCCAGGTCGGCCAACGAGAGTCGCGGTGCCGGCGAGGCCACGCGTCGGGGGTGGGTGAGGGCGTACTGGATCGGGATGCGCATGTCGGGGAGCCCCAGCTGGGCCTTGACGGATCCGTCGACGAACTCGACGGCCGAGTGGATGACGCTCTGCGGGTGGATGACCACGTCGATCCGCCCGTAGTCGCAATCGTACAGCCAGTGTGCTTCGACGACCTCCAGGCCCTTGTTCATGAGCGTCGCCGAGTCGATGGTGATCTTGGCGCCCATGCGCCAGGTGGGGTGCGCCAGCGCGTCGGCAGGCGCGGCCCTGACGAGCTCGGCCTGGGTCTTGTTCCGGAACGGGCCACCCGAGGCCGTCAGGATCAGCCGCGCGACGTCCTCGATCCGCTCGCCGACGAGGCACTGCCAGATGGCCGAGTGCTCCGAGTCGATGGGCCGGACCCAGGCGAGTGGCAGAAGCCATCGGGTCGCCGTGGCCGCGCTTCGTGGCCGCCTCGGCGGCACGCATGCGGGCAAGCGGCATGACGAGGTGGCCGCCGGCGACCAGTGTCTCCTTGTTGGCGGTGGCCACGACCTTGCCGGCCGCCAGCGCGGCGAGCACGGGGCGCAAGCTGACGACGCCGCCGGTGGCCACGATGACCATGTCCACGTCATCACGGATGGCCATCGCGAGCATCGCGTCCGGGTCCGGGTCGGCGACCGTCCCGGCCGGCAGTTCGAGGCCTGCCAGCGCCTCGTGGTCGGCCAGCGTCACGACCCTTGGCCTGATCGCCGCGACCTGTTCGGCGAACGCGGGAGCATCACGGCCCGCGGCCATGGCCACGATCTGGAACGCATCGCCGAGGCCGGCCAGCACGTCGAGCGCCTGGCGCCCGATGGAGCCGGTCGATCCGAGCAGGGCGACCCGTGTGGGGCCGTCAGGCGAGGGCGTCAAGGACCAGGATGTAGAAGTAGACGATGGGCGCCGCGAAGATGATGGAATCCACGCGATCGAGCATGCCCCCGTGGCCCGGGATCAGGGAGCCCGAGTCCTTGGCCCCGGCGGCCCGTTTGAGGAGCGACTCGGCCAGGTCGCCGGCCTGGGCTGCGATGGCGATCAACGGACCGAGCGCGATCGCTCCGATGGGATTGGCGCCGGCTGCCCAGAGCGTCATGCCTGTGACGACGGTGGCGAGGACGATGCCGCCGATGACGCCCTCCAGGGTCTTCTTGGGTGAGATGTGGGTCATGAAGCCACGGCGGCCCCACGCCCGTCCCGTGGAGTAGGCGCCAGTGTCGAACGCCCAGACGCCGAGGACGCAGACGATCAGCCACGCCTGGCCGCCGTCGAGCCATGGCGCCAGCGGGGCCGTGGTGGGAATGGTCGGTGCGTTCTCGACGATCAGCAGGAGGAAGCCCAACATGCCGATGTAGACGGCGCCGAAGACGGTGCCCAGCCACGCCTGGAAGCCATCGCGGGGGTCGGGTCGCAGGAACGCGCCGATGGCGGCGATGACGACGCCCAGCCCGACCAGGATCCACGTCTCCCCCAGGGAATCGGACAGGAGCCAGCCGGCGGCCGTCACGACGAGCGCGATGGCCGTGCCCAGCATCGGCTCGTTGGCGACGCCCGCCCCGCGGAGGAGTGGGAAGACCTCTCGTGCGGCGAGCCCTGCGATGACCAGGATGAGCAGCCCGAGCCACGGCTGGCCGAGGTACAGGACGACGACGACGAGAGGGATGAGGATCGCCGCGCTGATCAGCCGCGGTCGGAGCATCCCCTCAGCGCCCGAAGCGCCGCGAGCGTCGGGCGTAGTCGGCGAGCGCTTCGTCGAGGTCGTCAGGGCCGAAGTCGGGCCAGAGCTTCTCGCAGAAGTAGAACTCGGCATAGGCCGACTGCCAGACCAGGAAGTTGCTGATGCGCTGGTCGCCTCCTGTCCGGATGACCAGGTCAGGATCGGGCAAGTCAGAGGTATAGAGGCGGGCCGCGATGGCCGCCTCGTCGACCGCGTCGGGCGCCAGCCCGTCGGCCATGCACCTGCGCACGGCGTCGGCGATCTCGGACCGCCCGGAGTAGTTGAGCGCCACGTTGAGCGTCAGGCGAGCGCCTCCCTCGGTCGCGGCGAGCGCCTCGACGATCGAGCTTCGGATCGAATCGGGCAGCTCATCGAGCCGGCCACTCAGCCGGACGCGGACGCCCTGTCGCACGAGTTCTGGGGTCTCGTCGCGGATGGCCGCATCGAGCAGGGCGAAGAGGGTGTGCACCTCGGCCTCGCCGCGCGACCAATTCTCGCGGCTGAAGGCGTAGATGGAGAGGACCTCGATGCCACGCTCCACGGCACGTCGGAGGATCGGCCGGATGGCCTCGACACCCGCCGCGTGGCCCTCGGCTTCGGCCACGCCGCGCAGGCGTGCCCAACGGCGGTTGCCATCCATGACGATGGCCACGTGACGCGGCAGCGCCGCCGCCTCGGTGGCCGTCGCCTCCGACGCGTCCGACGCCTGCGCCCGCTCGACCGCCGCCACTAGACCTCGAGGACCTCCTGCTCCTTGACCTTGCCCATGCGGTCGACTTCGTCGATCCAGCGATCGGTCAGCTTCTGGAGGTGGTCATGCTCGCGGTGCGCCTCATCGGCGCCCAGCTCGCCGTCGCGTTCGCGGCGTTTGAGGTCATCGAGCGCTTCGCGACGCTGGTTGCGGATCTCGACGCGCGCTTCCTCCATCCGCTTGTGGACGGCTCGCACGATCTCCTTGCGACGCTCCTCCGTCAGCGGTGGGATGTTCAGGCGCACGACGGTGCCGTCGACGTTCGGCGTCAGGCCGACGTCGCTCTTGAGGATGGCCTTCTCGATGGCCCCCAAGGCCGACCGGTCCCATGGCTGGATGACGATCTGGTGCGCTTCGGGAACGCTGATGCCGGCCAGCTGGTTGAGCGGAGTCTGGGTGCCGTAGTACTCGACCATGAGCCGTTCGACGATGGCCGTCGAGGCCCGGCCGGTGCGGATGCCCTGGAAGTCGCGCTCCATGGCGTCGAGGGCGCGAGACATGCGAACCTCGACGTCGGCTGCTCCCTGGCTCATCGCGTGTCACCTCCGTCGATGCGGGTCCCGACCGGCTCGCCGCTCGCGACGCGGCGGATGTTGTCTGGCTGGTTGAGGTCGAAGACGATGATGGGCAGGTCATTCTCCATGCACAACGAGACAGCGGTGGCGTCGAGGACCTGGAGCCGGCCGTTGAGCACGTCGGCGTACGTCAGATGCTCGTGCCGGACAGCTGTCGGATCCTTGAGCGGATCCGTGTCGTAGACGCCGTCAACCTTCGTGGCCTTGAGGATGACCTCGGCGCCGATCTCGACAGCGCGGAGCGCTGCCGCTGTGTCTGTCGTGAAGTATGGATTGCCCGTGCCGGCGGCGAAGATGACCACGCGACCCTTCTCCAGGTGCCGCTGCGCGCGGCGCCGGATATACGGTTCGGCGACCTCGTTCATGGCGATCGCGCTCATGACCCGAGTCGGGACGCCGGCCTTCTCGATGGCGTCCTGGAGCGCGAGCGCATTCATGGCCGTGGCGAGCATGCCGATGTAGTCGCCGGTCGCGCGGTCCATGCCCTTGGCCGCCGCGGCCATGCCCCGGAAGATGTTGCCGCCACCGACGACGATGGCGACCTCCACGCCGAGCGCCTGGACCGCGGCCACCTGGGCGGCGATGAAGGAGCAGAACCCAGGATCGACGCCATATGGTCGGTCGCCGAGAAGGGCCTCCCCCGAGACCTTCAGCAAGATGCGCCGGTAGCGCGGCCGTCGCGCCTCCGCCGGGCCGCCTTTGGCGGCTTCGTTCACAGCTCCTCCCCGAGCTCGAAGCGGACGAAGCGGCGCACGCGGATGTTCTCGCCGATGGTGGCGATGGCCTCGATGACCAGCTGGCCGACCGTCATCTCGGTGTCGCGGAAGGGCTGTTCGTACAGGACGACCTGGCCGAACCACTTCTTGAGCTGGCCATCCACGATCTGGGCGCGGATGGCCTCGGGCTTCTTCTGGATCGAGGCGTCGGCAAGGAGCTCGGCGCGATGCGCCTCGAGCACCTCGGCCGGGATGGCCTCGATGGTCGTGTACGCGGGTCCAAGCGCGACGACTTGCATGGCGACATCGCGAACGAGCTTCTGGAATTGCTCCGTGCGGGCCACGAAGTCGGTCTCGCAGTTGACCTCGACCAAAGCGCCGATGCGGCCGCCGGTATGGATGTAGGACGCGACGACCCCCTCGCGTGCTTCACGGCCCGCCTTCTTGGCGGCCGATGCCTGGTTCCGCTCGCGCAGCAGGATGACGGCCTTCTCGAGGTCGCCCTCCGTCTCCTCCAGGGCTCGCTTGCAATCCATGAAGCCGGCGCCCGTCAGCTCTCGGAGCTGTTTGACGGCGTCGGCGCTGATGGTCGTGGTGCTCATCGGTTACTCGGATCCTTCGGTCGCGTCGGTGTTGGGGTGTATCAGTCGGTCGCGGGTGCGGTCTTGGGCCTAGGCGTCGGCCTCGGCCGAGGCGTCGGCGGGGCGGTGGGGGTGGGTTTCGATCGGCCGACCGTGGACGGGCAGTAGCGCCTCCTCCTCCTCGGGCTCCGGCTCGAACGACAGCGCGCCGCCAGCCGTGACCTTGGCCACCAGCTCATCGCTCGCGGTCGACTCGAACTCCTCGAAGATCTGCGCTTCCTCTTCGGCGACCGGCTCCGCTTCGGAGCGGGCCGCTCGCTGGCGGGCACCCTCGATGGCGGCATCGGCGACGAGGCTGCATAGCAGGCGGATGGCGCGGATGGCGTCGTCGTTGGCGGGGATGATGAAGTCGAGGTCATCCGGATCGACGTTCGTGTCACCGGTCCCGATGACGGGGATCTCGAGCTTGCGCGACTCGACGGTGGCGATGCGCTCGCGGTGCGGATCGATGATGAAGACCGCGCCCGGCAGGCGCTTCATCTTGCGCATGCCACCGACCGTGCGCTGAAGGCGGGTCATCTCGTCGGTGAGCCGCGAGGCTTCCTTCTTCGACATGCGCTCGAAGTCGCCGTTCGCCTGGCGGGCCTCGAGTTGCTCGAGGAGCGCCAGCCGCTTCTTGATGGTCACGAAGTTGGTCAACATGCCGCCCAGCCAGCGCTGGTTGACGTAGGGCTGGCCGGCGCGCGTCGCCTCTTCGGCGATGGGCTCCTGGGCCTGCTTCTTGGTGCCCACGAAGAGGATGCCGTCGCCGCGGGCCGTCGTCTCGGTCACGTGCTGCAGGGCGACATCGAGGCGCTTGACGGTCTGGGCGAGGTCGATGATGTGGATCCCGTTGCGCTCCGCGAAGATGAACGGGCGCATCTTGGGATTCCAGCGCCGAGTCTGGTGTCCGAAGTGGACACCGGCCTCCAGGAGCTGGCGCATCGAAGCGGACGGCATGGGGCGTGGACCTCCTGTGCGGTTCTGACCTCCGCGCGTCTCGTGTTCCACGGACCGGATCGCGACCTGCGATGTCCGGCACCCCCGCGGGGAGCAACGCGCGTGTGAGATGCCGCGGATCGACGCGGCGCCGTCCTGTCGGATAGCGGCGGAAGTCTAGCACAGGGTGGCCATCCGGCCGCCCGTGTGACGCCCCCGGATGTCCCGTGTCAGCGCGGGATGAGAGCCTTGAGGTGGCGCACGCCGAGACCTCCATGGTCGATGGCCACGAGGTCGACACGCCAGCCGAGGTTGACCGGAAGGGGCCGGCCGTCGGGCAGGCGCCCGGCCGCTCGAAGCGTGTTCATGGCACGGTAGAGCCGGCGAACCTTGGCCTCGTCGAGGCGCTCCTCCTGGGGCCCGAACGCCGACGATGATCGGCTCCGAACCTCGACCACCACGATCATCGCCGGTGGACCGGGGTCGAGAGCCACGAGATCGAGCTCGTCGCGATCGACGCGGAGCTGGCGAGCGACCACGATCCAGCCCTGCTGACGGAGGGTCGCGGCGACAGTGGCCTCGGCCGCGTCACCAGCGCGCCGACGCGTCGTTCGACGGTCGACGATCGATCGAGGGTCCGGACTGTCCATCCCCCGATGGTGAACGCCATGGCTTGCTGGGCGCTGCACCGCCCGTCGTCGGGCGCTGCACGCGAACCGGCCCGTCACCGGGCGCTGCACGCGCGCCCGCGTCAGGTCTCGACCGACGCCCCCGCGGCAGGCGCCGGCGACCGCCGACGAGGTCGCGTGATGAGGTACAAGAGGACCGTCACGAGCGGCAGGATGAGGGCGGCCAGGATCCAGACGATCTTGCTGGTGGCGGAAAGATCGTCCCGCCGGACGGCATCGATGAGCACGAACAGCCAGATCGCAAGCATGGGCACGACGATGAGCACCAGGATGGCGAGCTCTGGACCGTTCATCGCACGATCATACGACCCGACGGGCCGCTAGCTCGCATCCACGACGCAGAATCGGTTGCCCTCCGGGTCCGCGAGGATGACGTAGTCCGCGTCAGGCGGCCGTTTGTCCCAGTGCACTTCGGTGGCGCCCAGCGCCAGCAGGCGCTTGACCTCCGCGGCCTGGTCCTCGGCATAGAGGTCGAGATGGATGCGCGGCGGCTGCTGCAAGGTCGACCGCACGCGGTCGAGCGAAACGTTAGGCCCGACGCCATCCCTCGGGCGCAGGAGCTGGAAGTCGTCGCTGGTCTCTTCGCGAGGCACGTAGTCGAGCGCCGCTGCCCAGAACGCAGTCTGGCGCTGCAGGTCGTCGACGCGCAGCACGATCGAGCCGACTCGAAGCATGGCTCCACTCTAGTCCATCGGCTCTATCGTTGATTTGGCCGCCTCGGCCAACCCGTCAGCAGGCCGACGACCAGTGCGATAGCGCCGGCGAGAACGGGCACGAACCAGCGGGAACCCGTGGTCTCCGTGCCCACCGTGTCTGTCGGGGGCGGCGTCATGACGGCATCTGCGGGTGCCAAGCCACCGATCGGCGAGTTCCGGACCACCACGATAACGAAACCACCGGTGCCGTCCTCGTCGACCCGACAACGCCGGTCACCTTCGATGACCACACAGTTCTCTGGCGGGATCGGTACGGCGTAGTCGACCATGATCGGCGCCGCCGTGTCGAACCCGTCCGGGGCCACGACCTCGGCTACCCAATACCGACCCGTCGCGTTCGGCTTGAAGATTACGAAACCGGTGCCCAGCTCGACCGCGTCGAGTGGTGGACCGTCGTCCCCCGTGGGTTCGTACACGCCATCACCGTCATCAGGACGGACATCGAAGGTCGCGCCAGGCAGGAGCTGGTCGTCGGCGCGGTCGGCGGTCGCGCGGTCGTCGAGCTTGGCGATGATCAACGGCGGGTCCGCCGGTGGCCCGGGCTCCTCCGTGGGGACCGGCGGAGGCAGAGTCGGTGTCAGTGGCGTGGAGGTGGGGGTCGGCGTTGGCATCGGGGGCACCGTGGGCGTGACTGTCGGCGCCGGCTCTTGGGAGGAGCTCGCCGTCGGCGTGGCGGTCGGCGCCGCCGTCGGGGTCGGAGTCGGCGTCGGGATGGGTGTCGGGGCCGGCGTGGGCGTAGCCGTCGGCGTGGCGCTCGGGGTCGTGGTGGGCGTCGAGGTGGCGTAGCCGTCGGCGTGGCGCTCGGGGTCGCGGTGGGCGTCGAGGTGGGCGTAGCCGTCGGCGTCGGGATGGGCGTCGGTGACGGGCAGTCGATAGCTACATCGACCCGTCGACCGGCTACCGCGGACGTCTCCCCGCCTCGCGACGCGAGGTCGACCTGAGCGTGGACGTTCAGGCCGTTCGCATCGCCGCTGTACGTGCCTGGCGCGAGTGGAAACGATGCCTCCCACGCTGCGTCGCCCACATAGCGGAAGTCCGGTGGCGTCCCATTGTCGCCGGAGTTGCCGTCGACGAGCTTCGCCGTCTGTCCCCGCTTCACGAACTGGTCCGAGCGGCGATGGGATGATCACCCAGCCCGGACGGCCTGCACCAGGACGTAGAAGGTCTCGGTGGCGCAGTCATACCGGCCGTACAAGTCGGAAAGAACCGGCTTACCCGCGATCGCCCGCCGTGTACATCGGGGCCAGGTAATCCGCGGTCGGGTCGTCCCAGTCGGCCACGCTGCCATCGATCGAGATCCCGGCAGGGCTCACCTCGCGGACGTCCGGCGCCGCCGCGAGCGCCACTCCCGGTGCACTGGCCGCGAGCAGCGCGACGATCCCGATCAGGCCAGTGATGGCGGCCAGGGAAGACGATCGAGACGGGTGATGCATGCGTCGAGCCCCCGTTCGGTACGAACCGGGTCCAGCCCCGAGCGATGCCCGACTTGAAGACCCGAAGGCGAAGCCTTGGCCGCACGGATGCTGGAGCGCTCGCCCATCGAAGATACAGGCGCCCACAAGAACCAAAGGTCCCATTCCGAGCGTACGAAAGTGTCATCGAGCGCCGATATGCCCCGAGGTGCCGTTGATCGGGCAATGAAGGCGGCAGAAGACGTGAAACGAAGGCGGCAGAAGACGTGAAACTGGGGTTTGGAGCGGGAGACGAGGTTCGAACTCGCGACATTCAGCTTGGAAGGCTGACGCTCTGCCAACTGAGCTACTCCCGCGCCATCGGCATGATAGTCGAGGGTCCTAGACTGGGTCCCGCGCAGGAAGAGGGACGTCATGGCAGCGGAGACCAGCCCGGATCAGGCGATCGCGCGAGTCGTCGAGTCCGCGCGGCGGCTCGGCGTGGAGCTCGACGAGCGTGAGGCCGCGGAGTGGGTTGCCGCGATGGAGACCGAGGCGAGCGGCGGTGAGCTCGTCGTCGACGTGAACAGCGGCGTCTACGGCCATCGGGTGACGATGCTCGACTTCCTTCCGCAGGACCTCGCTCGGTTCCGCGAGATGTCGAAGGTCGTGGGCTTCGAGGATCGGCCGCCGCAGATCCTGACGGCCCTGTCGATCTCCGGGTCCGCGGCGCAGAGCAAGATCAACGCGTACCCGGCCGACTGCGACTTCTTCGAGCGGATCCACATCCGCGCAGATACTCGCGCGGAAGCGTGCGCCATCCTCGCCGACCTCATGCGCGAGAAGGCGCTGGCTACGGCCGTCGGCCCGACCCACCGACTCTACGAGGTCAAGTTCGGGTCCCACGCGGTCGCGGCGACGAAGGGCGGCAGCCCGGTGGGCGCCGGATCACCGATGTCGTGGACGCTGGAGGAGGTGAAGGCCGGCCAGATGGAGGTGACGCTGCCCGACGGTTCGCTCCGCGCCTACACCTGGGAGCAGGCTTCGCACGACCCCGGCTGGTGCAAGCTCGACTGGGTCATCGCCGACAAGACCCGCGGCCGGTTGGCCAACGCGAGCAACGTCCTCGATCCGACGTGGGAGGCACCCGACGGCACCATCGTGCCGCTCGACGGCTTCCTCGACCCGTACTACCAGGAGGTCTACCTCGAGACGGAATCGATCCCCCTCTTCGCGAAGCTGATCAAGGAGCTCTCGGCGGACTCGGTCGACGACTACGTCGATACGCTCGAGCACGAGGTCTGGAAGTACACCGTCAAGGAGCCGAATTTCGGCAAGGCCGCGAGGCGGATGTACAACGTCTTCCGGATGAGCGGGAGGTACGGCGAGGCGGCCTACATCCGCGAACTGTTCGACGAGCCGGTGACGGCGTTGTACCAGGTCTCGGCGCTCATCCGGACGCTCGATGACGCCGCATCATCGGGCGATGCGTTCGACACGGGCACGATGGTCTCGCAGGTCGACGGCCTGATCATGTCGGCCATCCAGGCGCTCGACGGTCCGGACGAGGCCCAGATGGTCGGCCACCTGCTGCGGCTGCGGAACTCGCTCCAGGCACGCGAGTCGCACGAGCAGCGCTCGGACGAGATGAGCGGCATCCAGGACGCCGCGCTCGACGCGGTGAACACGTACTTCGAGCGGGCCTTGCGGTCGGTGCCGGAGATCGAGGCCTACCTCGAGGACATCGTCAAGCGGGCACCGTAGGGCGATCGGTCCACGGACGACATCCGACACGCGACCGGATAATGGCCCGGTGAAGCTCGGCAAGCACCTCGACTTCCTGGGCCACGCGACCACCGTGGTCGAGCTCGGCGGGTTGCGGGTGCTGACCGACCCCGTGCTCCGTCCACACCTGGCATTCCTCGAGCGTCAGGTGGACGCCATCCCGCCCGACCGCTACGCAGGCATCGACGTCGTCGTCATCTCCCATCTCCACTGGGACCACCTCGACCTGCCATCGCTGCGACGACTGGACACTGACCCTGCCATCGTCGTCCCCCAAGGCGCCGGTGACCTCATGCGTCGCAACGGCTTCGAGTCCGTGACCGAGATGGTGCCTGGCGACTCGGCGACCTTCGGCGACCTGCTCGTGACCGCGACGCCGGCGATCCATAGCGGCTTCCGGCCTCCGTTCGGGCCCGACGCCCCAAGCCTCGGATTCCTGCTCGAGGACCGGGAGCGTCGGATCTACTTCGCCGGCGACACGGACATCTTTCCCGAGATGGCGAAGCTCGAGGATCTCGATCTTGCGCTGTTGCCGATCTGGGGCTGGGGGCCGCGGCTCGGGCCAGGTCACATGGATCCGTATCGTGCGGCCGAGGCGCTCAAGCTCCTCCGGCCAAGGACGGCGGTGCCCATCCATTGGGGCACGTACTGGCTCCGCGGCGCCGGGCGGGTATTGCGCAGCCGGCTCGTGCAGCCGCCGCGGGAATTCGCGGCCTACGCTGCGGTCAGCGCACCGGGCGTCCATGTCGCCGCGGCCATGCCGGGCGAACGACTCGAGCGCCTGCGCTAGGGTCGAAGGCTCGAGCGCCCGCGCTCGGCGTCCAGGCTCGAGCGCCCGCGCTAGGCGTCCGCGGCGGCGAGCTCTGGATCGCGCTCGACGGTGAGGCCTGCGAGGGCGGCGGCCATCTCGGCGTCAAGGTTCAGAACGACGATGGCGCTGAGGTCGTCTGACCGGGCGACCTCGGGCCTCCCCTCCTCTTCGCCCAGTCCGAAGCCGAGCTGCGATCCATGGATGGCCGCCTGGACGGGCGCGAAGCTGCGCCGGTGGAAGGGTGTCGGTCCCAGGGTCGCGAGCGCCTCCCGGTGGTCGGGCGTGGCGTAGCCGGCATTGTGCTCCCAGCCGTAGCCGGGGTAGCGGGCGGCCAGGCGCGTCATGAGGCGATCACGCACGACCTTGGCCACGACTGACGCGCAGGCGATGGAGTAGCAGGTGGCGTCGCCGTCGACGATCGATGTGTACGGCCCGACGTGCCCTTCGAAGCCGACGATGCGGTTGCCGTCGACGAGCACGTAGTCGTGGCCACCGAGTCGGGCGATCGCGCGCCGCATCGCCAGGTGGGTCGCGTGATAGATGTTCAGGCGGTCGATCTCGGCGACCGAGGCGGCGCCGACGCCGACTGCGATGGCGCGCGACCGGATGAGCGGATCCAGCCGCTCACGTTGCACCGCCGAGAGTGTCTTGGAGTCGCGGACGCCGCGGATCTTGCGTGCGTTGGGCGGCATGATCACGGCCGCCGCCACGACCGGCCCGCAGGTCGGCGCCACGCCGACCTCGTCGACACCGACGACCCTGCGCAGGCCCGATCGCCAGAGCCTGTGCTCGGGGCGAAGACGCGGGACGATCACGCCCATGCGTCGAGGCATCGGATGTCCGGCACGGGCCCCATGCTACCCCCGCCGGGCCGATGTCAGCCGGGCCGGCGCTCGCGGAGCGAGGCGGCCTTGCCCACGCGCTTGCGCAGGAAGTAAAGCTGCGCACGGCGCGCGACGCCGTGGCGCACGACCTCGATCTTGTCGATGCGCGGCGAGTTGATCTTGAAGGTCCGCTCGACGCCGACGCCGCTGCGCAGGGCGCGGACGGTGATCGAGCGCGTGATGCCGCCGCCCCGGAGGCGCATGACCGTGCCCTCGAAGACCTGGATCCGCTCGCGGTTGCCCTCGACCACCTTGGCCGAGACGCGCACGGTGTCACCGGACGCGAGCTCCGGGAGGTCGCTGCGGATCTGCTCCGCGCTGAGTTGGTCGAGGACGTTCACGGGGCGCTACTCACTGAAGGATCGAGTCGGACGGGATCGAGTCGGCCAGGCGGCAGGGCGTCCGTGGCGACGCGGCAGTATAGCACGGGCCTCCGGCCTGACCGGGCGGGCTGGGGCCCGGTGGGTGATCGATCGGGCCGTGTTTTGCTCAGTCCGTGGGTGACCCCTCGAGGAGGTCGGGTCGCCGTCGTCGGGTCCGCTCGAGCGCCTGCTCGTTGCGCCACCGGTCGACCGCACCGTGGTCGCCACTGAGCAGGATCTCGGGCACCGCCTCTCCCCGGAAGGAGGCCGGGCGCGTGAACTGCGGGTACTCGAGGAGGCCATGGCTGAACGACTCGTCCTCCGTCGAGGCCTCGTCGATGGCGCCGGGCAGGAGGCGCAGGACGGCATCGATGACCACCAGGGCCGCCAACTCCCCTCCCGAGAGGACGTAATCGCCGATCGACAGCTCGAGATCCACGAGGGCCCGGACGCGCTCGTCGACGCCTTCATAGCGCGGACAGACGATGACAAGGTGCGAGCCACCGGCCAGCTCCTGGGCTCGTGCCTGACGGAAGGGCTCGCCGGCAGGATCCATGAGGATGACGATCGATCCAGGGCGGCGGAGGGCATCGAGCGCCCCGGCCACGGGCTCAGGGCGCAGGATCATGCCGGGCCCACCGCCGTAGGGATAGTCGTCGACGCTGCGGTGGCGGCCGATGCCCCAGTCGCGCAGGTCGTGGGGCGTCACGCGAACCAGGCCCCGTTCCATGGCGCGGCCTGGGATGGAATGGGTGAGCGGACCCGGAAACGCCTCGGGAAAGAGCGTCACGACGTCGATCTCGAGCATCACTCGGCCGTTTCGGCCGGCCCACCGACGGGGCCGCTGGCGCTCGAGGCGGCGCGCGAGGAGCGGCGGCCTCGCGGACGGCGCACCCGCTCCGGCTGCAGACCGAGCGCCTCGCCATCGACGACGATGCGTCCCTCGCGTGGCGCGAAATCGAGCACGATGCTGCTCACGACCGGCACCAGGACCTCGCCGCGCGGGCTGCCGGTGACGACGAGCACCTCGCCACCACCGGAGCGGAAGACGTCCTCGACCGTGCCCAGCGCCTCCCCATCGCGCGTGCGGACCGCGACGCCCTCGAGCTCGTGCCACCAGACGGCGTCATCGGCCAGGGGGGCGTCGCCGACCTCCGCCTCGAGGTAGATATCGTGCAGCGCGGTCGCCTGATCGCGCGTCGTGACCTCCTTGAAGCGCAGCAGGAGGCCCGGCCCGTCGGCGCTCTGCCAGGTCACGGTCAATGGCGTGGCGTCCCCCTCACGGAAGAGGGTGCTGCCCGGCTCGAACCGATCGGGACGGTCGCTCAGGACCTCGACCCGCACGGTTCCGCCGAGGCCCTGCACGCCCCGCACGAGCCCGACGACGAGGCGATCGGGCGTGTCGTCGGCGGGACGGGACGTCAGACGATCTCCAACGAGATCGGCTCGCCCTCGCGGGCGGACATGACCTTGAGGAGGGTGCGCAAGGCCTTCGCCACGCTGCCGTTCCGGCCGATCACCTTGCCCATGTCGCCTTCTGCGACGTGGAGCTCGATGACCTTCCCGTCGGGCTCGTCGTGGACCTCGACGACGACGGCGTCCGGATCGTCCACGAGGTTCTTCGCCACGTAGGCGACGAGATCAGCGGCTGCCATCGGGCGCTCCCTTGGTATCGGGCAGGATGCCGGTCTGTCGGAACAGGCGCGCGACGGTCTCCGACGGCTGCGCTCCCTTGGCCAGCCAGGCGGTCGCTCGCTCGGCGTCGATGGTGACCTCGGCAGGCTTGCTGCGCGGGTTGTAGTGGCCGATGGTCTCGATGGACCGGCCGTCGCGGGCGCTGCGCCCGTCGGTCACGACGACCCGATAGGCCGGCTGCTTCGTCGCGCCGACACGGGTGAGACGGATACGGACTGCCACGGTGGCGCTTCCCTCCTCTAGGGCTGCTGGGTGGTGATGACGGTCTGGGCCACCGTGGCCGATCCGTCCTGGTAGGTGACCGAGCCCAACTGGTCGAAGGGCAGGAGCCAGGGCTTGACGTCCTGCTCGAATCGTGCGCGCTCATCGGCCGGGATGACCGGCTCGATGGCCTCCCGGATGCCGCGCAGATCGAGATAGGCCGAGCTCGCATTCGTGCTCGGGCCGGCCGCCGCCATGGTGGCCTGGTAGCCCGGGTCCGCGGCCAGCGCCGTCTCGGGAGTGACGTCGAGGACCGCCTTGACGCTCGATTCACCGAGGCCGAGCACGAACGCGCCGTCACTGAGCGTGAAGCTGATGGTCACGTCCTCGTCTGCCTCGTTGATCTTCACGCTCGTGATGGTGGCACCGGCATACGTCGAGGTGGAGGTCGTCACGGAACCGCCGATGCCGGCGAGCTGCAGGAAGGCTTGCAGTTGCCTGATGCGCGCATCGGCGGCGGTGGCGTCCGTGACCTCCGCCACGACGGCGCCGGCCGGCTGCGCGTCGGCCGTCCAGCCCACGACGGCCACGTCGCCGACCCATGTGAAGAGCTCCTCGAGCTGAGCGCCCAGGAGGCTCTCGATGGACTCGATCGGCAGCCCCAGCGCCTCGACGTCGGGCTGTGTCTTGACCTGTCCAAGGAGGCCGCTGATGGCCGTCCCCACGTCGTGGACCTCGACATACGCGAGCGACGTGCCGGGCACCTGGCCGGCCAGTATCGAGGGCGTATCGACGGTCCGGACGGCGCCTTCCGGATGGACGGTGTGCGCGGTGGCGGTGATGGTGCCGTCGGCGACGGTCAACGCTCCGGCCACCGAGACCGGGATGGACTGGAGGGCTGCCTCGAGGCCCGGCACCGTGGTCAGGGCGCCGGCGGCGAGCTTCAGCCCGGCGCCATCGACGTAGAGGGTCGCCAGCCGCGCCTCGGGCAGATCGGCGGTCGCGTCAGTGAAGGCCGACGACCCGGCCAGGTTCGCGCCGCCCTGCGTGCCCAGCCTGACGCTCTCCGCGACGGCTGCCGCATCCATGCCCACGACCAGCATGTCGGAGGTGAGGGTGACGGTTGCCGACTGCGGTCCGGCGTCCGCTGCCGGCGGCATCGGTGATCGTCCATGTCGGATGGCCGTCCACCTCAGCGGTGGACACATTCATGCCTGCCGACTGTGCCTCGGCCGCGAATCGATCGAGCGAGGTCTCGGCGGCCGCCGCGTCCTTGACGCTGATGAGCCCGACGACCGGGAGGTCGAACCCGGAACCGCCGCCCTCGATGAGCGAGCCGAGGTTGGGCAGGCCGGTCATGGCGACGGCGACCTGACCGCCGAACCAGGGCTTGATGTCGTCCGTATAGGACACGTCACCCTCGGTCGCAGAGGTCACCAGCCGCTCGAAGGTGTCGTCGGCCTTGAGCTCCAGCGTCGAGGCATCCTCGAAACCCGGGAAACGAGCGAGCAACTCGCTGACCTCCTGGCGCTGGTCGCCGGGCAGGTCGAACCGAACGTCCGAGTAGAGCACGGTGGTCGCAGGCAGATAGCGTGGCGCGATGGCCGCCAGGCCGCCCCGACCAGCGAGGAAGGCCACGAGGCCGATGCCGACGGCGATGATGGCGACGACGCCGATGGCGACCACCCAGCGACGGCGGCTCTGACCGCCTTCGGACGGCAACGACGGCCGGTCGGCAGTCGGGTCGAGCGGCGGGCCAGATGCCGGGACGGCGGGTGGGGCGACGGCGTGCTCGGCGGCAGACAGGTCGGCGACCGGAGGGACAGGCGCTGCGTCGGCGGCAGCAGGGTCTGATGCCAGACTGTCCGGCGGGATCTCCTGCTGGGGCGGGTCCGCCGCAGGCTCCGACGGCGGCGGCGCGGTCGGTCGGTCGTTCTCGTCGGTCATCGGGGTCCCTTCGTCATCGTGCGAACGGCAGCCCGCCGCGGCGTTGTGCCGAGCCGAGCTGCTTCATGAGCTTTTGCATCTCGCCGAACTGTTTGACCAGCCGATTCACGTCGGGCAGCGTCGTTCCCGAGCCGCTGGCGATACGGCGGCGCCGGGAGGCGTTGAGGATGGATGGGTCGTGCCGCTCCGCCGGTGTCATCGAGCGGATGATGGCCTCCACGCGGGTGAGCTCACCGCGATCGACGGCGCCCTGCGCCTCCTTGGCCATGCCGCCCATGCCAGGGATCATGTCGAGCAGCTGGCCGACCGGCCCCATCTTCTTGAGCTGCTGCATCTGCTCGAGGAAGTCGTCGAGGGTGAACTGATTCCGGCGCAGCTTCTCGGCCAGCTTGGCCTGTTCGTTCGCGTCGAAGTTCTCCTGGGCTCGCTCGGCGAGCGACACCACGTCGCCCATGCCCAGGATGCGGCCGGCGAGGCGGTCAGGGTGGAAGACCTCCAGCGCGTCGGTCCTCTCGCCGGTGCCCAGGAATTTGACGGGTACGCCGGTCACGCTGCTGATGGAGAGGGCGGCGCCGCCGCGCGCGTCGCCGTCGACCTTGGTCAGGACGAGGCCGGTCAAGGGCACGGCGTCTCTGAAGGCCTCGGCCACCGCGACCGACTCCTGGCCCGCCATGGCATCGACGACGAGCAGCGTCTCGCTCGGACCGACGGCCGAAGCGACGTCGCGGATCTCCGCCATGAGCGTGGCGTCGACGGTCAGGCGGCCGGCGGTGTCGAGGATGACCGTGTCGCGCCCGCTGCGCCGTGCCTCGGCCACGCCACCACGGGCGATGTCGACGACTGGCGTCCCGATGGGAGCGGCGTAGACCGGGATGTCCAGGCTGCCGCCGAGGGCGACGAGTTGGTCGATGGCGGCCGGTCGGTAGGGGTCGGCCGCGACCAGGAGCGGCCGGCGGCCCTGCCGAACCAGATGGCGAGCGAGCTTGGCCGATGAGGTCGTCTTGCCGGACCCCTGGAGACCGACCATCGCGATGACCGATGGTGAGCCGGTCAGCCGGAAGGTCCGGTCGCCAGCGCCGAGCAGCGCGGTCAGCTCCTCGTGGACGATCTTGATGACCTGCTGGCCGGCGTTCAGGCTCTCGAGGATGTCCGCCCCGATGGCCCGCTCCCGGACGCGCGCCACGAAGTCCTTGACCACCTTGTAATTGACGTCCGCCTCCAGCAGTGCGAGGCGGACCTCGCGCATGGCGGCGTCGACGTCGGCCTCGCTGACGCGGCCGCGACCGGTCAGTCCGGCGAGGGTCTTGCGCAGGCGTTCACTGAGCGTGTCGAACACGAAGGCGGCGGTCTCCCTGAGAGCGTGGGCCGATCGGACGTGGTCATCGATCGGCTGGTGCGCGGGTTCTGGCGACACCGAGGCGGCGCAAGTGTACGGCCAGGTCGGTCAGGCTGTCTTGAACCGGCTTCAACCCGCGAAGAGCGCCTCGATGAAGGCATCGGGCTCGAACGGCACGAGGTCCTCGAGCCGCTCCCCCACGCCAACGAAGAGGACGGGTACGCGGAGCGTCCGCTCGATGGCGAAGACGATGCCGCCCTTGGACGTCGAATCGAGCTTGCTGAGGACGATGCCCGTCAGCCCGCTGGCCTCGTTGAAGGCCTGGGCCTGCGCCAGGCCGTTCTGGCCCGTCGTGGCGTCGAGGACGAAGAGGACCGCCGGCTCTGAGCCCGGCAGCCGCTTGTCGATGGTGCGCCGGACCTTGGCCAGCTCATCCATCAGGTTGTGCTTCGTATGGAGGCGGCCCGCGGTGTCGATGATGACGATGTCCGAGCGGCGCGCGACGCCGGCGTCGAGGGCGTCGAAGACGACCGCCGAAGGGTCGGCACCGGCGGCGTGGGCGACGACCGGAACATCGAGCCGGCCCGCCCAGGCCTGGAGCTGCTCGATGGCGGCAGCCCGGAACGTATCGGCAGCAGCGAGCAGGATGCGCTGACCGGTGGCCTTGAAGCGTGCGGCGAGCTTGGCGATGCTCGTCGTCTTGCCCGTCCCGTTGACGCCGACGACGAGGATCACGGCAGGCTGGGCCGGGTCGGGCCGCGGCGGGAGCCAGTCCGCGGCGACGCGCGCCACGAGGAGGTCACGCAGCTCCGCCTGGACGGCCGCAACGGGCGAGGCATCCGAGCGACGCCTGGCAGCGGCCACGACGTCGATGGCCAGCCGTGCCCCGAGGTCGGCGGCGATGAGCGTCTCCTCGACCTCCTCCCAGGCAGCCTCGTCGACGTCGGACCCGAGGATCGAGCGCAGGCGCGCCACGAACCCTCGGCTCGGCCGCAGGCCGGCCGCGATGGTCGGCGGTTCTGAACCCTCGAACGTCACGAGCTCCGCCTCGGGCGCCCGGACGTCGCCATCGGTGCCCTCGAGATCGTCAGACCCCGGCGCCTGGCGCCGCCAGACCACGGTCAGGCCGTGGCTGCGGCGACGAACTCGGTCGCCTCGGCCAGGCGGAGCGAGATGATCCGGCTGACGGCATCGTCGCCGATGGTCACGCCGTACAGGGCGTCGGCCGCCTCGATCGTCCCGCGGTTGTGGGTGATGACGATGAACTGGGTCGTCGCAGCGAGCTCGCGCAGGGCGCTCGCGAAGCGCACCACGTTGGCCTCGTCGAGCGCGGCATCGACCTCATCGAGGACACAGAATGGGACCGGCCGGATCTCGAGCATGGCGAACAGCAGGGCGACCGCGGTCAGAGCCCGCTCGCCGCCGGAGAGCATGGCCAGGGGCTGCCGCTTCTTGCCCGGTGGTCGGGCCATGATCTCGACGCCGGTCTGGGTCAGCTCCTCGGGGTCGGTGAGGACCAGGCTTGCGGCGCCGCCGCCGAAGAGCTGCTCGAAGCGCCGAGCGAACGCGCCTTCGAGTGCTGCGAAGGTGGCCAGGAACTGTTCCGTGATGCGCGAGCCCAGTTCGCCGATCAGCTCACGGGTGGCGGAGATCGCCGTGCGTCAGGTCTGCCTGTTGGGCCTCCATCTCGGCCAGGCGATCCCGGACCTCGACGTACTCCTCAGCCGCGAACGGGTTGCTGGCGCCGAGCTCGTGGTAGCGACGACGGAGCAGTCCCAGGCGGGCCGGGCCAGGCGGGTCGGCGGTCGCGGTGGCCGGATCCGTCGTCCACTCCTCGATGGCCGCGTCGATGGCAGCCTCCAGCGATGATGCGAGGGTCTCTTCGTCGTCCGCCTCGGACATGGCGGCTCTGCCGTCCCCTACGAGCGCCGTCAGGCCGGCGGGTCCGAGGGCAGCCAGTTCGACGAGCAGGCTCTCACGGGCCGTGTCGAGCCCCAGCCGCGCCTCCATCTCCGCGACCTCGGCCGACCGTGCCCGCTCATCGGCACGGCGCAGCCGCTCTCGATGGCGCACGACCTCGGCCTCGAGGGCCAGTAACTCGCGCCGCTCGTCGCCCTCACGGGCCTCGAGCGCAGCCAACGCCGCGGCTGCGCTAGCCTCGGCATCGGCGGCGACGACGCGCTGGGTCCGCGCGGCGAGGAGTTCGTCCCGCGCGGCCTGGATGGCCGCGGCTCGCTCCGCGGCCTCGCGCTCGATGGCCGCCAGACGGACCTCATCCATCGACAGCCCGATCTCCGCACGCGTGCGCTCATCCTCGAGGTGCCGGCGCGTTCGCTCCGAAGCCTCCAGGCTCGAGGCCACGAGCTCGCGTCGCGCCCGCAGTTCGCGGATGCGCTCACCCCAGGCAGCGGCGGCCGCGTCATCCCCGTCGAGACCGCGCTCGTCTGCGGCCCGGCCCACTCCGCTCGCATCGGCGGCGGTCGCTTCACCGAGCGCGGCCGCGAGGGCGTCGGCCGCGCGCCTGGCCTCGACCTCGAGCCGCTCCGCCTGGGCCGCCTCCCAGGCCGACTCCCGGGCGCTCGCCTCCGCGACTCGGCTGGCGGCTCGCTCGATCTCCTCGAGGCGCAGTCGTTCGCCCCGGGCGGCCTCGGCGTGGTCATGCGACGCTTCGCGTGCGCGCCCCGCGCTGGCGAGCAGCTCGGTCGTCTCAGTCCGCTCCCCCTCTGCGGCCTCAGCATCGGAGGCGGCTCGCTCGACCTCTGCCACCAGGCGTTCTCGCTCGTCGCGGCGCTCGAGGATCGGGTCCGGCGCTCCGAGCTGGACGACGCCCTCAGCCGTGACGACCTGGCCCGCCTCGGTCACCAGCCGCCAGCCCGGAGGCAGTCGGTCGTGCAGCGCCAGCGCATCCTCGAGTGTTGGTGTCCAGGCCACGGTCGCCAGCATGCGGGTGATGCGTCCACCCGGGTCGCGACGGACGGCATCGCTCAGACGGCCACCGCCCGCCTCACGTGCGGCGCCCACGAGGCGCTCGACGGCGGCGGCCTCGGCTCGTCCGGTCGGGGTCGACAGGCGGGCATCGTCGAGCACCAGGAGGCCGCGCTCGGTGCGCAGCTCGAGGACCACGTCACGACCGACGATGACCGACCGCAGGAGGTCGCCAAGGGCGGCCTCGACGGCGACTCGGCGCTGAGGGTCGACCTCCATGCCTTCCGCGAGGCGCCGACCACCTCGTCGCCGTGCGGCCGGTACGAGGCCGCCCTGCTCGCTCGCCTCGAGCAAGGCATCGACCGCGGTGAGGCGGTCGCGCATCCTGGCCAGCCGGTCGTTCGCTGAGAGCGCACGGGCGGCGAGCGCGGTCGCTCGGGCGCCGATGACCTCGGCCTCGGCAACGGCGGCGGCACCTGCTGCGTCGGCGTCCGCTTCTGCGGCACGAGCGTCGGCCAACGAAGCGCCTGCGGCCGTTCGGCGTGCCTCGGACTCGACGGCGGCCGCGACGGCGGCATCACGTGCGTGTTGCGCCTCCGAGAGCCGGCGATCCGCATCCATCGCTCGCCGGCGGAGGTCGGCGATCTCGGCCTCGCGCGCCTGACGGGCACGTCGCAGCGACGCTTCCCGCTCGCCCTCGGCCCGATGGGAGGCGTCGACCCGTGCCTGCTCGGCGGTGGCGGTGGCGAGTGCCGCATCGACCTCGGCCAGCGCCGCCTGGGCAGCGTGGTCCGTGGCCGGCGCGGGCAGCGCGAGGACGCGACGAGCCACGGCCATCCGTTGCTCAGCCTCGGTCCGCTCCAGGATGCCGCGTGCCTGGTCGCGCTCGAGACCGGCCAGCATCTCCGTCAGGCGCTCGATCGTCAGGCGTACGTCGGTCACCGAGCCCCTGGCCGCTTCCAGCGCGGCTCGGGCTTCGCGGGTCACGTCTGCCTGGTCGCTCAACCCTCGCGCCAGGACGGCAACGCCGTCCTCGGCCGCTGTCAGGTCGCGCATCGCCTCGTCGATCTCCGTCCGTACAGCCGCCAGCGCCATGCCAGCCCGTGCGGCTCCCGCGGAGGTGGCCGCCCAGCGCGCTCGACCGACGGTCACCAGCGCCTCGGCCAGCTCGCCGGCGGCATCGCGACGGGCGACCTGCTGCTCCGCCTGGGCGGCCAGGCGGCGCGCCTGGGGCCGGAGCTCGCCGAGGATGTCGCGGACGCGGGCCAGGTTCGACTCCGCCTCCACCAGTCGCTCCTCGGCCTGGCGGCGACGTCGCTCATGGCGTCGGACGCCGGCGGCCTCTTCGAAGAGCGGCCGTCGCTCCTCAGGACGGAGCGAGAGTGCCTGATCGACCATGCCCTGGCCGATGAAGAGGAAGGCGTTGTCGGCCAGGTTGGCGGCATCGAGGAGGTCCACCACGTCGCGTAACCGGACCTTCTGGCGGTTCAGGAGGTATTCGTTCTCGCCCGAGCGGAAGAGGCGCCGGCCGCACTCGACGAGGCCATACTCGACCGGCAGCAGGCGATCGTCGTTGCCGATGATCAGGCTGACGTCGGCCATGCCGGTCGCGTGACGGCGTGCGGAGCCGGCGAAGATGACGTCCTCGGACTTGCGCGTCCGGAGCGATCGCCCCTGCTCCCCGAGCGCCCAGCGCAGCGCGTCGACCAGGTTGCTCTTGCCGCTCCCGTTGGGGCCCACGACGGCACTGATGCCGGGTCCGAACTCCAGGCGCGTCGCTTCCGCGAACGACTTGAAGCCCACCAGCCGCAGCTCGCGGAGCCGTGGCTCGCTCATGTCGCCGATCCGCCGGCCCCGGCGCCGGTCACGCCCGTGCGCAGGACGGACAGCGCTGCGGCCGCGGCAGCCGTCTCCGCCTCGCGCCGATTTCGTCCCTCGCCCGTGCCGATCGCCGCGTCGCCGACGAGGACCTCGACGACGTAGTGCTTCTCGTGGTCGGGGCCCTCCGCACGCAGCACACGATAGGCTGGCGCCAGGCCGGTCCGCGCGTAGGCCAGCTCCTGCAGCCGGCTCTTCGGCGAGACGAAGCTCGACGCCGACCGCCGGGCCTCCAGCTCCGGCTCGGCGATCCCGAGCAGCCAGTCACGGGTCGGCTCCAGGCCGGCGTCCAGGAAGAGAGCGCCGACGACCGACTCGAACGCGGCAGCCAGGACGGATGGACGCTCGCGCTCGTTGGCGCGATCGGCCCCTGCACCGAGCAGCAGCTCCGAGCCGAGGTCGATGCGGCGCGCCAGTGCCGCCAACCCACGTGTCGAAACGAGAGCCGCGCGGCGTTGGGTCAGCCGGCCTTCGTCTTCCTCGGGATGGCGTGCATAGAGGGCGTCTGAGACGACCAGGGCGATGACCGCGTCGCCCAGGAACTCGAGGCGCTCATTGGAGAGAGCCGAGGCGTCGGGGTGCTCGTTGGGGTAGCTGCTGTGGACCAGCGCTCGAGCGAGCAGGTCCAGATCCTTGACCGGGAGCGCCAGGCGCTCCGCCAGTCGCGCGGCGTGGCCGGCGGGAGCCGGCTCGCTACTGCGCAGCGTGCTCGTCGATGTATTCGACGGCGTCGCCGACGGTGCGGATCCGCTCCGCATCCTCGTCGGAGATCTCGGTCCCGAACTCCTCCTCGAGGCTCATGATGAGCTCGACGAGGTCGAGGGAATCGGCGTTCAGGTCATCGACGAACGAGGCTTCAGGCTTGACGTCCTCTTCGTCGACGCCGAGCTGCTCCACGACGATCTTCTTGAGCCGTTCGTACGTCGAAGCCACCAGTCACACCCTCCAGTCGCGGCATCCGGCCGCGCTCAGTCGTCTGCGGGGATCGCTTCCCGACCGGTTTCCGCCACGTCATCGGCGACCCGGCCGAGGACCCCGTTCAGGAGCCGCCGAGCTGGCTCGCCGCTGTATGTGCGGGCCATCTCGACCCACTCCGCAACCGCGACCCTGACCGGCGTCGCCGGGCAGTGTAGCACCTCGCCGAGCGCGGAACGCAAGAGCGAACGGTCGATCCGGGCGAGCCCGACGACCGGGTAGGCGGGGGCCAGACGCTCGATCGTCTCGTCGATGGAATCGCGTCTCGCGACGACGGCGCGCACGATGGCAGCGGCCAGCTCAGCCGTCGCTGCCGGTGCCTCCGTGTCGTGGAGCTGGCGCGCCAGGACCGCTGACGCCGATCGCTGGCCGAAGTCGGCCTCGAAGATGGAGACGAGCGCCAGCCGCCGGCCCTCACGCTCCGCCTGCCGGCTGCGGGGTGCGCCCGCCTGACGAGACCGCTCAGCCACCGACGCCGTCGACGAGGATGGTCACCTCACCGAGCTCGAGGCCGAGCTGGCGCTCGACCGCTTGGCTGACCGCCCCTCGGACCCGCCGGCTGAGCGACGGCATCGAAACGCCCGGCCGCACGATGAGCCAGAGACGGACGTGGACACGCCCCTCGTCGATCCAGGCCGCCACCGGGCGACCGACCAACCAGGCCAGCGGGCGTGGGCCGCCCCGACCGACGCGCACGACGCCGGGCACGCTCACGGCGGCGGAGGCGGCGACGCTGCGGATGACGCGACGACGGACGGTCAGGGCGTCCGGCAGACCGGTGGCGCCGGCCATCAAACCTCGATCCCGCTTGGCGGCACGGACAGCGAGCCGATCTCGCTCGCCGCGCCGGCTGCGTCGATGGCGGCCTCATCGAGCCGCAGGGCTTCCTCGATGCGGGTCGGGATCGACGCTCTGGCGGCGATCGCCGCGACGCCAACGGCATAGCCGATCATCCGTCGCTTGGCGCGCCCGTGCGTGATGAGGACGGTGCCCTTGACGCCCAGCAGTGGCGCGCCGCCGAGCCGCTCGTAGTCGAACCGATCGCGGATGCGGCCGATGCCGGACTTCATGAAGAAGTAGCCGATCGGTCCCCATGGCGGGCGCCGGAACTCGTCTCTGAGGGCCGAGAAGATGAAGCTCGAGAGCCCCTCGAAGAACTTGATGGTCACGTTGCCCACCGAGGCGTCGCAAACGACCACGTCGGCGAGGTGCGCGACGAGGTCCTTGCCCTCGACATTTCCGACGAAACGCAAGCCGCTCGCCGCGATGAGCACGGATGCGTCCTGGACACGCTGCTCGCCCTTGCCGCCCTCCTCGCCGATCGAGAGCAGAGCGACCGTCGGCTCGTCGACGCCCAGCACTTGCTCGCTGAAGATGGCGCCCATGCGCGCGTACTGCGCAAGGTTGTGGCCGCTCGAGTCGGTCGTGGCCCCGATGTCGAGGAGCACGAAGGGCCCCTTGTCGGTGACCATCTGCACGGCCAGGGCGGGCCGGTCGACGCCCGGTAGTCGGCCCAGGCCGAGGATCGCGGCCGCAACGCTGGCACCCGTGTGGCCGGCCGACATGACCGCGTCGGCGCGTCCTTCGCGGACGAGGCGCATGCAGACGTTGATGCTGGCGTCACGCTTGCGGCGGACGGCGGCGGCGGGCTGCTCGTCCGGTCCCACGCTCTCGGAGGCGTGGACGACCTCCAGGTTGGGCGTCGCGCGTCCGGCCATGAGCCGCTCGAGCCGCGCGGCGTCCCCGACCAGGAGGAGGTCGGTGTCGGGATTCGCGGCCGCCCATGCCAGGCAACCCGCGACGACCTCGTCGGGCGCATGGTCGCCGCCCATGGCGTCGACGGCTACCCGGATCCGTCGTCCGGGGCCTGGCTCCAGGTTGTCGCGGACGGTCGAGACGTCCATCGGCGCGGGTCGACGAGCGGGCTAGGAGGCGCTCGATTCCTTCTTGACCTTGACCTTGATCGCCTCGCGCCCGCCATACCAGCCGCAGGTCGGGCAGACGTGGTGGACCATCTTCATCTCACGACAATGCGGGCACGGCTCGAGGTCGGGCATGGTCAATGCGTGATGCGAACGGCGGTCGCCCTGTCGAGCGTGGGAGACGCGGCGCTTCGGGACACCCATGGGTGGCTACTCCTTCGTGATCTGGTGACGGTACGTCAGTCGGTCGTGGTCGCGTCCCAGCCGGCGAGGACCGCCAGGCGCGGGTCGATGGACGCATCGCCGTGGGCGTGCGTGGGGTCGGCGTTGAGATCGGCTCCGCAGGTCTGGCAGAGGCCGGCGCAATCGGGCCGGCAGAGTGGGGCGATCGGCTCCGCCAGGGAGACGGCCTCTCGGATCGGCTCCGTCAGGTCGAGCTCGTGATGGTCGTCCAGCCGGAGCGCATCCGGCTCGGCTGAGCGATCGAGCGTCTGGCCGCTGTCGATGTCGATGGACGGCAGGGCCTCCTCGTCGACGGCCACCTCGACCGGGGCCGTGACCAGCTCGAGGCAGCGGCTGCAGCGCGCCTCGAAGGCAGTTCGCACGACCGCATGCGCCAGGATGCTGCGCCCGGTTCGCGAGAGCCGGACCTCGCCGTCGACCGGCGCCGCCAACCTGACGTCCTCGGCGACCTCGAAGTCGTCGGCGTGGATCGGGTATTGGCGGCTGGAGCCGGGCGCGGATCGCAGCAGCCCGGCCACGTTGTAGGTCAGCATCGCGTCAGACGGCCGCTTCCTGGTCCTCGTCCATCTCGGCCATCCCGGGCTCGAGCGGCTGGCGGTCATCGAGCATGTTGATGCCGCGCCGGATGCCCTGCAGGAGCTTGACGACCTCGTTCTCGAGCCCGACCAGCACGGATGCGGCGTAGTCGTCCGCACCGCGACGGATCTCGGTCGCCTGTGCCTCGGCCTCGGCGACGATACGGGCGCTCATCTCCTGCGCCGCGCGCGTCAGCTCGCGCTCCTCGATGAGGAACGCGGCCTGCTCCTGGGCACGACCGATGATGCGGTCCCCTTCGGCCTGGGCGTTCTCGAGGATCCGATCCTGCTCGCGCGTGATGCGCTGCGCCTGGCGGACCTCCTCGGGCACCGAGACACGCAGCTGGTCGATCAGGTCGAGGGCGTTCGGCTGGTCGATGACCACGTTGTTCGAGAGCGGCACCTTGCGGCCATCGGCGACGCGGCGCTCGAGCTGTTCGATCAGGAAGATGATGTCGATGGGGAGGCCCTCCTCAGGCAGGCTGACGGGACATTCTAGCCCACGGCACCCGCGGGGCTCAGGCGTGCGATGACAGCCGGCGGCACCATCCCGGAGACGTCGCCGCCGAGCATCGCGATCTCGCGCACCAGGCTCGAGCTCAGGTAGGCATGCTCGAGGGCAGTCATGAAGAAGATCGTGTCGACCTCGGGCGCCAGTTTGCGATTGGTGTGTGCCATCTGCATCTCGGACTCGAAGTCGCTCACGGCGCGCAGTCCACGGACCACGAACCGGGCTCCTTCGCGCTGGGCGGCTTCGACGGTCAGGCCGTCGAAGGTCACGATCTCGACCCGTGCGGCATCCGCGCCGAGGGCTGCGTCGACGGCTTCGCGCAGGCAGGCCATGCGTTCCTCGGTCGACCACAGCGGCGTTTTCCTGGGGTTCACGAGGAGGGCCACGACGACGCGCTCGAAGACGCCCGCGGCGCGGCCGACGACGTCGAGGTGTCCGTACGTGACGGGGTCGAAGGAGCCCGGGTAGATGGCCGTGGTCATGCCGCGGCCTCGGTCACGTAGAAGCTGAGGGTCGTCTCGCCGAAGCGCCGTTCACGCGTCCGGACCAGCCGCCCGATCGCGCTCGGCCGGGACGTCACGCCAGAAATGCTTGGCCACCACCACGGCCTCCTCGGCCAGCCACGCGGAGTCTGGCTCGGCGAGCCGGTCCAGCGCGGCCATGAGTGTACCGTCGCGGTACGGGGGATCGAGGAGCGCGGCGCCGAATCGGCCGTTCGCGAGGGCTTCGGGCGACGGCGCGCGACCGAGCGTGACCATGGCATCGCCCGCCAGGACCACCGCGCAGGCGGCGAATCCGCACGCCTCCACGTTCGCGCGGATGGCCTCCAGCGCCCGTCGGTCACGCTCGAGGAAGGCCGCGCGCGGGGCACCGCGGCTGATCGCCTCGAGGCCGCCGGCGCCACTGCCGGCGAAGATGTCGAGGAAGGACGTCGGCCAAGGCCCCATGGTCGCGGCCTCGAGGACGCCGAAGCAGGTTTGCTTGACGCGATCGGCCATGGGCCGCGTGGCCGGGCCGGCTGGGCGGAGGCGGATGCCGCGCGCCGTGCCGGCGATCACTCGGCCGGCGTCAGGCATCGTCGCGTTCCTGCCCGGCAGCTGGGCGCCGATCGCCGGCACTGCCCTCCTCCTGCGTCTCGGCCAGGGCCTCGCCGGCGCCGACGCGACGTAGCCAGCCCGTGGTCATCTCGCGTGCCAGCGGCTCGTGGCCCGGGCGCAAAGCCCCTGCCTCGTCGACGAGGGTCTCGGCCACGCTCCGAGCCTGGATCGAACGACGCTGGTCCTCGGGGTCGGCGAGCGTCGCGATCCGAAGCGGCGGCAAGCCGCTCTGGGTCAATCCCAGGAGCTCACCTTCGCGTCGCAGTTCGAGATCCGTCTCAGCCAGTGCGAAGCCATCCTGGGTCGCAGCGACGGCGTCGAGTCGGGCCCGGACGACGTCGTCATCGTCATAGGCATCCGAGACCAGGATGCAGAACGAGCGGTCGGTACCCCGCCCGACGCGGCCGCGCAGCTGGTGGAGCTGGGCGAGCCCGAAGCGGTCGGCATCGAAGATGAGCATGACGGTCGCCTCGGGAACGTCGACGCCGACCTCGATGACGGTCGTGCCCACGAGGACGTCGAGGTCGCCGGCGCGGAAGCGATCCATGACCTCGTCTCGCGCGCGCGCCGGCATCTGGCCGTGGACGACGCCGATGCGCGGGGTCGCCGCGATGCCGAACGTCTGCGCCACGCCAGGCAGGATGTCGTGGAGGTTGGTCGCCGTGGCCTGCGCCGAACGGGCGCCGGAGTCGGGGTCCTCTTCGACCAGCGGCACGACCACGAAGGCCCGACGGCCGCCGGCGACTTCGGCCAGCATGAGTGGATAGGCGCCGGGTTGGTCCGCCTGGCCCGGCACGTCCTTGGTACGCCAGATGAGCTGGCTGGTGCGGCGGATGCCGGTGGCGATGGCCTGTCGGCCGGCCGGCGCCGCCCGGAGATCAGTGACATCGAGGTCCGCGTGCAGGATGCGACCGAGGGTCTGGGGGATGGGCGTGGCTGTCAGCAGCAGGACGTGCGGCGATGGACCCTTCGCGCCGAGCGCCTCGCGCTGAGCGACCCCGAAGCGATGCTGCTCGTCGATGACCGCGAGGGCAAGGTCCCGGAAGGCGACGGCGTCCTCCACGAGTGCGTGGGTGCCGATGACGATGAGGCCCTCACTTCGACCATCCAGCCCGAGGCCGGGCGCCCCGATGCGCTCGAGGGCCTGGCGCCGGGTCGCCGAGCGCAGTGATCCCGTGAGCAGCGTCACGCCATGGCCGAGCGGCTCGAGGAAGCGAGCCAGGGTCGATGCGTGCTGCCTGGCCAGGAGGTCGGTCGGGGCGAGGAGCGCCGCCTGCCGACCGGCATCCGCGACGATCGCCATGGCCGCCGCCGCTACCGCCGTCTTGCCCGATCCGACGTCGCCCTGGAGGAGCCGCAGCATCGGACGGGAGGCGGCCAGATCGATCCGGATGTCCGCCACGGCCGCCTGTTGATCGTCGGTCAGTGAGACCATGATCGGCACGTCGCTTCGCGCGTTGACCTGTTCCGAGAGGACGGTCTCGATGGAGCGCAGGATGATCGCGAGCCGGCCCTCGACGACCTCGATCGGTCGGCCTGTGGCGCGCCGTCGCTGCCGGTCCCGGGCGACCATGCCGACCTGGAGCGCGAGCAGCTCGTCGAAGGCGAGGCGCGCCAGAGCCTGGTCCTTGGCCTCCGGGTCGTCGGGGAAGTGGGCAGCCTCGATGGCGCGCGAGATCGCCGGCGCCCGTTCGTCGATGCCCGTCACGCCAGCGGGTCGGTACTCGGGGTAGGCGGCGCCGACCTCGTCGAGCGCCCGGCGGATGGCACGCCGCAGGACGGGCGCGGAGACACCCTCCGTCAGGCGATACACCGGCACGATGCGTCCCGTGTCGAGGGCCTGACCACCGACGGCACCGAAGACGGGGCCCTGGAAGACGGCCACGATCGACTCACCGAAGCGTGGCGAGATCCCCGCACGCGGCGTCCCGCGCTGGACCTTGACCTTGCCCGAGACGATCACCTCCTGGCCCGGGAACAGTCGGCGCTCGACGTATTGGCGACCGAACCAGACCGCCTCGGCTCGGCCGCTATCGTCCTCGAGCCAGGCTCGGACGCGGTGGATCCGCCGTCGCATGGTCGGTTCGACGGCGATGTCGAGGACACGAACACGTGCCGATACCGGCTCTCCCGGGGTCTCCTCGGCCAGCCGCCGGAGCGGCATCGGCGTCCGGAAGTCGTCATACCGACGAGGCAGGTGGAAGAGCAGATCGCCGACCGTCACGATCCCCAGCCGCTGAAGGCGACGGGCCAGCGCCGCCGAGGCGATACCGCTTCGTGCGAGCGGCGTATCGGGCGTCGGACGCACCGCGACGCGACGGGCGCCGGCCGCGTCCGGGCGGCGACTACTCCGTCGCGATGAGGTAGTGGTAATGCGGCTGCCCGCCGTTGATGAGCTCGACGTCGACACCATCGAAGGCCCTGGTCACGGCGCTGCTCATGGCCTCAGCCTCGTCCAGGCCGATGTCGCTGCCGTAGTAGATCGAGATGAGCTCGAAGCCGGCCTCGAGCGCTGCCAGACCCTTGAGCACCGTCTCGCCGCGGTTGCCACCGACGGCCACCAGGCCTTCGTCCGGGTCGAGCACGATCGTCTGGCCCTTCTTGACCTTCCGCCGTCCGATCCTCGCGTCGCGGACCGCGTCCGTGACCTGGAGCGACTGGATGGCTCGCGCGGCGGCGAGCATCAGTCTGGCGTTCTCGTCCGAGCCGCTGGTGGGGTCCATGGACAGCAGCGCCGCGATACCCTCGGCGGCGTTCCGAGTGGCCACGACGGCGACCCGCTTGTCGGGCACCAGGGCTGCCGCCTGTTGTGCCGCCAGCTTCACGTTGGGATTGTTGGGCAGCACGATGACATGGCGCGTCGGCGCCTCTCGGATCGCGCGCAGCAGCTCGCCCGTCGATGGGTTGGCCGACTGCCCACCGCGCACGATGGCGACCGTGCCAGGACTTCCGGCCCGAACGTTGACCGAGAGGACGGAGGCGAGGAGCCGCTCGATGCCGTCACCGGCCGCGACCGCGACGACCGAGACGCCGTCGCCGTCGGCCGTCGACGCACGCGCGGCCGCCGACCCATCAGCCGACGCGTGTGCCTTGCCGAGGGGCTCGATCGGCGTCACGACGGTCGAGGGCACACCCGTGAAGGCATCGGCACGGGCTTCGCGGAGGTCGCGGGCCTGGTTGTCGAGGTTCTCGACGCTGATCCGCGACAGGTTCCCGAGCGACAGGCCGTAGCCGATGACCGCGTCGGGATGCTCGTTGTGGACATGGACCTTGACGGCGCGCGCATCTCCGGCCACCAGGACGGACTCGCCCATGGCCTCCAGGGCCGTGCGGATGGCGTCGAGGTCGAGCCGGGACTCGCCCGCCGTGAGCAGGAACATGGTCTCGTATCCGAAGCCATCATCGGCATGCGCGACCAGCGCCGCCCGCCGCGGCGATGCACCACTGACGATCGGCGAGGCCACCGCCCCCGCCCCGCCCACCAGGTGAAGGAGCGCACCCTGGAAGAGTCGGTAGAGGCCCTCGCCTCCCGAATCGACGACGCCTGCCTCGCGCAGGATGGGCAGCAGCGACGGTGTCTTGGCGACCGCGCGCTCGGCCTGTTCGACGGTCGCGGCAAGCACACCCTCGATGTCCGGGTCCCGTTCGGCGCTGGTCACGGCCGCAGCGGAGGCTTCGCGGATGACCGTCAGGATGGTGCCTTCGACCGGCTTCGCCACGGCCGCGTAGGCGGCCACGCGCCCGGCGGCCAGCGCATGTGCGAGGTCCAGCCCGTTGATGCGTTTGCGGCCCTTGACCGCCTCCGACATGCCTCGAAAGACCTGGCTGAGGATGACCCCCGAATTACCCCGCGCGCCCATCAGAGCACCGAACGAGATGGCCGCCGCGATCCGGCCTGCATCCCGTTCCGCCTCCGGCACGCTTTCGGCCTCCTCGAGCGCCGAGCGAAGCGTCGCCATCATGTTGGTGCCGGTGTCGCCGTCCGGCACGGGGAAGACGTTGAGCGCGTTGATGGCGTCGACGTGGCCCTCGAAGTGCGCGACCGCTGCGGTGAAGGCGCGAAGGATCGCCGCGCCATCGGCGGATCGGCGGGTCACGCCGCCTCCGGCCCGGCAGTCGGTGGCGCCTCGGCAGGCCGGTCGACGACGTCGCCTGCGTGACCATCGAGTCCGCCGGCGTGAGCCCGCGGCTGAAGCGGCGTCCGGAGCCGATCGACGTGGATAGCCAGCTCGTCGATCTCGCGGCCGAGAGCCAGACGCAGGCCGTGGCGGACGGCGGAATCGACGTTGCGCGCCACCTCCGCGACCGGGACCCCGCGCGCCACGGCCAGGTAGAGGTCGACCGACAGCGGTGGTCCGATCCGGACCTTGACGCCCGGCGTCGCGCGGCCGATCCAGGCCAGGGCGGTGTGCCACGGTCGTGGCCCAGCGACGCTGACCACGCCATAGGAGCTGAGGGCGGCCCGCCGCACGACGTCGCCAACGGCCCGACGCGTCGCGAGGCCACGGCCCGGCTGCGGCGCGTCCGCCATCGATGAGCCTCCTTCCGCTCCTCCGGACGCTCGTCCGTCGCGTGGTATAGTACCCAGCCGTCCGGTCGGACGACCGTCGACCCCTGAAATCCCACGTTCGAACGAGGTCTCATGGCTCGCTCCTGCGCCATCTGCGGCAAGGTCTCGATGGGCGGTTTCAACCCCCAGTCGAGCGGCATGAACCGCGTCCGCGCGCATCGCCGATACCAGCCCAACCTGCAGCCCCTGCGCGTGGAGCGCGGCGGCACGGTGACCCGCCTGCAAGTCTGCTCGCGCTGCCGGCGAACGATGCGCAAGACCGCCTGACCGCATAGCGTCGGCGTCGGACGACCCGGGTCTCATGGACCCGGGTCGAATCATGTCTCGGCCCGGTCGCTCAGCCGGCGCCCGTATCGAGCCAGATGGTCATGGGGCCGTCGTTCACCAGCTCGACCTCCATCTCAGCCCCGAACACACCCCGCGCCACCGGCACGCCACGAGCCGCGACCGCGTGCGCCAGCCGCAGGTAGAGCGCCTCACCCTGGTCGGGCGGCGCGGCGTCCAGGAACGAGGGCCGTCGGCCCTTGCGCGTGTCGCCGTAGAGCGTGAACTGGCTGATGACGAGCGCCGAACCCTCGACATCCACCAGGCTGCGGTTCGTCTTGCCCTCGTCATCTCGGAAGATCCGCAGGTCCGCGATCCGCCCGGCCATCGAGTCGGCCAGGGCGTCATCGTCACCATGCCCGATGCCGACGAGGACGACGAGGCCAGGACCGATGCGCCCGACGACCTCGCCGTCGACGGTCACGGACGCGCGCGTGACGCGCTGGAGGAGCAGGCGCATGGAAACCTCCGAACGGTTGGCTGGATGGCCGTCAGGGTAGCCGTCGATCCGGGGCCGCGACGGCCACCCGATCGACGACTGACCCGTCCGTCGCGGCCGCCCAGGCCGCCCGACGCACGATGTCGACCTCGTCGGCCGTGTCACGTCCACGCTGGAAGAGTGCGGAGCCGACGACCAGCACGTCTGCACCGAAGGCTCCGACCACGGCCGCCGTCTCGCGATTGACGCCGCCGTCGACATGGACTTCGTCGTGGCCTTCGGGGGCGCCGAGCAGCGGGCGTGCCTCGACGATCTTGGGCGCCTCGTCGCGCAGGAATCGCTGCCCACCCGAGCCGGGCACGACCGTCATGACCATGGCGATGTCGAGCAGGTCGGCGTAGGGCGTCAGGCTGGCCATGGGCGTCCCCGGCGAGATGGCCAGGCCGGCTGCCTTGCCCTCGTCGCGGATGCGCCGCAACACGTTCTGCTTGGTCGACTCCGGCTCCGGAGCCTCGACATGGAGGGTCACCGAGTCCGCGCCGGCGCGCAGGAAGGCGGGCACGAAGCGGGATGGCTGGTCGATCATCAGGTGGAGGTCGAGGGGCAGGCGCGTCAGCCGTCGGATAGCCGCTGCGACGTCCGGGCCGAACGTCAGGTTGGGCACGAAGTGACCATCCATGACATCGAGGTGGATGCGATCGACGCCAGCCTTCTCGAGCGCCCGGACGACGCGGTAGAGGTTGCCGAAGTCGGCCGTCAGGATGCTGGCGGCGATGATCGGCCCCGACGGCTTCATCGGGCCGCCTCGGCCAGGGCCGCGCTGCTCTCGGCCTCCAGTCGGCTCCGACGACGCTGGACGGCGTCGGGGGCGGGCGCGGCAGCCTGCTCGGCTGCCAGCTGACCGCACGCGGCACCGATCTCGATGCCACGGTTGCGACGGATGGTCGTGGTCACCCCGGCGCGGCGGAGGGTCGCCGCGAAGCCGGCGATGCGGTCGGCGCGGCTGGGCTGCCAGGGCGTGTGGGCGACCGGGTTCATCGGGATGAGGTTGACGTGCGCCGAGCGACCGGCCAGCAGGCCGGCCATGGCCTCGGCATCGGCGGGCGTGTCATTGATGCCGTCGATCATGACCGACTCGTAGCTCACCCGGCGACCGGTCAGGCGCGCATAGTCGGAGGCCGCGCGAACCACGTCGAGCACCGGGTAGCGGCGGTTGAGCGGCACGAGGACATCGCGCAGGGCCGGCCGCGCGGCGTGCAGCGAGACCGCCAGCGTGTACTGCGGCCGGTCGCGCGTCAGTCGCTCGATGCCCGGGATGACGCCGCTGGTCGAGATCGTGACGTGCCGCGCGCCGAGTGCCAAGCGATGTGGATCGGTGATGGCCTCGGCCGCCGCGATGACCCGTTCGGTGTTGAGGAGCGGCTCGCCCATCCCCATGAAGACGACGTTCGAGACGCGTCTGCCGTCGAGCGTCAGGCGTCGTTGCCAGGTACGGACCTGGTCGACGATCTCGGCCGTCTCGAGGTCGCGCATGAAACCGAGCTCGCCAGTCGCACAGAAGGGACAGCCGACGGCGCAGCCAGCCTGGCTGGAGATGCACACCGTGTTCCGCTCTCGCTGCCCTGCCCGCGCGGGGTAGCGCATGAGGACCGACTCGATGAGCCGGCCGTCGTCGAGGGTGTGGAGCCCCTTGAGGGTCAGCCCGTCGTCTGCGTCGCGGGTCGCGGTCGCCGTCAGGGTGTCGGCCCGGAACGCCTCCGCAAGGCTCACGCGCAACGGCGCTGGCAATGTTCGCATCGTTTCGACCTCGGTGGCCGACCGGCCCCACACGAAGTCCTCGACCTGGCGCGCCCGATAGGCCGGCTGACCGCGTTCGACGACCCAGGTGCTCAGCTCGCCGGGCGCCAGGCCGCTGAGCCCTGGCCGCGGGTCCCTGGCGCCGGGAGTCGCCGTCACGAGCAGCGGGCTCGCCGATCGATCGGAGGCAACGTCTGGCATGGCGGGGCTCATCCTAGCGAGGGTCCGACGAGCCGGCTGCCGACGAGGTCCGTCCGGCCACGAACCAGATCGGCGGCGGACATCCGCTGCCCACCAGCGGGCTGGACTTCGAGCAGCCGCAGCCGGCCATCCGCGACGACGAGAGCCAGCCCATCGCCATCAGCCTCCAGACGCCCGACGTCCTCATCGGCGCGCCGTGCCGCGTCCGGCGCTGTGTGGGCCGCCTCCGCGGCCCACACGACGATGCGACCATGTTCGGACTCGAACCAGGTCCCTGGCCACGGCTGATAGGCGCGGACGCTGCGCTCGAGGCGGACCACACCGATCGACGGATCGATTCGGCCATCCTCGCGGCGCAGCGGTCGCGTCATGGTCACGCCGTCCGTGGGTTGCGGCACGGGCCGCACGGAGCCGTCCAGCCACGGCTGCGAGGGTGGTCGCCAGCAGGTCTGCCGCCATGGTTGCCAGCCTGCTCTCGAGGGCCGGCGCCGTCTCTGTCCCGGTCAAGGGGACTCGCAGACTGGCCACGGTGGGCCCGGTGTCGAGGCCCTCGTCCATGACCATCAGCGTCACGCCCGTCTCGGCGTCGCCGGCCAGGATGGCGGCCGGGATCGGGCTGGCACCGCGATGTCTTGGCAGGAGCGAGGGGTGCAGATTGAGCGCGCCGCACGCCGGCAGGGCCAGGATCGCCGATGGCACGATCTGGCCGTAATCGGCCAGTACGAGCACCTCGGGTGCCAGGTTCGTGAGGGCCTCGACGGCTTCGGGACTGCGCAGTCGATCGGGCGCGAGCGTCGGCAGTCCCAGTGCGTCGGCTCGCGCCTGCACGGGCGTGGTCGTCAGGAAGCCTCGCCGCCCGGCAGGCCGGGGCGGCGCGCTGACGACAGCGACGACGTCGGCCACGGGTGAGGTCGCGAGGGCCTGGAGGGCGGGAACCGCGAAGGCGCCGCTGCCGAGGAAGACGGCGCGGCGCCGATCGGTCACGCGAGTGGCGTCGCCAGCTCCGCGGCCTCGACGTCGTCGCCCGGGCGGGACTGGGCGACGGCGATGAGATCGTCCATCGAGTCGAGGTAGTCGATGTACAGCTTGCCCGCGAGGTGGTCGAGCTCATGCTGGAGTGCGCGGGCGAGGAGACCGCTGCCGGCGACCTTGATCTTGCGGCCGAATCGGTTCTGGGCCACGACCCAGACCCGCTCGCGGCGCGTCACGTAGGCCACGTAGCCGGGGATCGAGAGGCAGCCCTCCAGGTCGCGGTCGTCGCCGTGATCGCGAACGATGCGCGGGTTCATGAGCTCGTGGAGGCGACCCTCGACCTCGATGACGCAGGCCTGCAGGGCCTCGCCCACCTGTGGAGCAGCCAGGCCGACGCCGGGGGCGTCGCGCATGGTCTCGGTCATGTCGTCGAGCAGGCCATGGAGGAACTTGCCGAAGCTGTCCACGGGCTCACCCTTGAGCCGCAGGCTCGGGTCGCCGAGGGTGGCGATGGGTCGGACGCTCATGGCGGCGAGTATAGGCGGCGGTGCCTCGACGCCGCCCCATGTGACGCTCAGAGCAGGCTCTCCGGATCGACGTCCACGCTCCAGGGCGGGCCGGGTTCCGTCGGCAGGACCGATCGCGGGTCGCTGCCGCGGAGGACGAGGTGGAAGCGCCAGCGACCGCCTCGGCGGGCGACATATGCGGGGATCGGCCCGAGCACGACGGTCCCGCTGCCCGATGCCTGGGCCGCGCGCGCGCAGGCTCACTGCCATCGCCTGACCGGCGGCCTCGGCCGCGGCCCGATCCTCCATCGCCACGGTCAGCTTGATGTAACGCCCGAAGGGCGGCGCGCCGAACCGCCGCCGCGCGGCCAGTTCGTCGGCGTAGAAGCCGATCCGCGTCGCCGTCGGCCACGGCCCGGATGGCGGGGTGGTCCGGCAGGTAGGTCTGGATGATCGCGCGCCCGGGCCGCGCTCCACGGCCGGTCCGACCGATCGCCTGCCGCAGGAGCTGGTAGGTTCGTTCGGCGCTGCGTTCGTCGGGCAGATTGAGGGCGATGTCGGCCGAGACGATGCCGACCAGCGCGACGGCGGGGATATCGAGGCCCTTGGTCACCAGGCTGGTGCCGACGAGGACATCCAGCCCGCCGTCGGCGAACGCGTCCATGACCCGGTCCGCCGCCCCCTTCCGCTCGACCACATCCCGGTCAAGACGGCCGATGCGCAGGTCCGGGAACCGGTCCGCGACCTCGCGCTCAAGGCGCTCCGTGCCACCACCGAGGTAGCGGATGCGAGCAGAGGCGCAGGCCGGGCAGCGCGATGCGGGCGGCGCCGTGGCCCCGCAGTGGTGGCAACGCAAGGCCATGCCCGTGGCGTGGTAGACGAGCGGTCGCTGGCACTCGGGGCAGACCTGGACGTAGCCGCAGTCTCGACACAGGACGACGCTTGCCGTGCCGCGTCGATTGAGCACCAGGATGGCGCGCTCGCCCGCGTCCCGATCAAGGGCCCCGAGGGCGTCGGCCAGCTCGACGGAGAGCAGCGAGCGGTTGCCGCTCGCAAGCTCCTGGCGGAGGTCCACGACGTCCACCCTCGGCGGGCGGCCGACGGCCTGATCGCGGAGGGTGATGCGCACGACGCTCCCCTCCTCCGCCCGCCCCACGCTCACGACGTCCGGCGTCGCGCTCGAGAGGACGACCGGAGCGAGCGCGAGGCGCCCGAGCTCGATGGCCATGTCGCGGGCCTGGAAGCGCGGTGTCCGGTCCGACTTGTAGCTCGCGTCGTGCTCCTCGTCGACGACGATCACACCCACGTCGGCGAGGGGCGCGAGAAGGGCGGTCCGGGTGCCGATCACGACGCCGACACGACCGTCACGGATGCGCCGCCACTCGTCGGCGCGCTCGCCGTCCCCGAGGCCGGCGTGGATGACCGCGACCTCCTCCGCCGTCTCGGTCCGCAGGCGGTCGAGAAGCGGCGTGGCGAGGCTGACCTCCGGCACGAGGACCAGGGCGCCGCGACCCAGGCGGCGGGCGGCCAGGACGGCGGCGACGTAGACCGCGGTCTTGCCCGCCGCGGTGGCACCATCCAACAGGAACGCCAGTGGGCGCCGTTGCTCGACGGCGGCGACGATGGCGGTCGCGGCCCGTGCCTGGTCGGCACCCAGCGCGGCACCGGCCGGAACGGCCGGCACGTGGCGATCCCGGTCGGCGTATGGAAGCCGATCTACCGCCGTGGACTCCAGCTCGACGAGCCCACGGCGCGCCAGGCTGGTGACCGCACCTGCACCGAAGCGGGCGCTGATCTCCGGGGCCGGTACGGCAGGCCGCATGTCCTCCGCCAGGACCGCCATCGCCGCGAGCTGACGAGGGCCCAGCGGCCGCCCCATCGCGGGCCCTCCGTCGGCCAGCGCGGCTCGGCCCGCCCCGGTCAGGCGCACCAGGCGGACGTAGCGGCGACGCACGCTCGGCGGGCGCAGCTCCCAGGCGAGCTCGATGTGGCCGGCGCCCGCAAGCGCCCGCAGCCGTCGGATCGTGGCCGCGCGATCACGTGCCCCGGTCAGGCGTGAGACCACGATGCCCGCGGGTCCCGCAGCCTCGATCCGGGCGAGCAACGCCTGATCCGCGGGCGGGACATGCGTAGAAGCCGCCTCGCCCGCGACGTCCGGAGCCGCGTCGATCAGCCGCGCCACGTAGTCGAGGCGCTCGAGGGTCCCGGGCGGCAGCGCGGCCCGGATGACCATGGCCGCCGGCGCCATGTAATGGTCGGCGATCAGCCTGGCGAGGGCCAGCTGGAGCGGCGGCAGCAGCGGGCCCTCCGAGCGGACCCGTTCGGCGATGGGCTTGATGCCTTCGACGTCGACACCGGCCGCATCGGCCGGGCCGAGGACGACGCCGAGTGCCTGGCGTCGACCGAACTCGACGATGACGGCCTCACCGGCCCGGAGACCGGTCAACCGGTCCGGCACCGCGTATGTGTAGGTCCGGCCACCGGCTGCGCCCACCGCGTCGACGGCGACCTCGACGAGCGATGGCCCGAACACGGTCGCTCTCAGAGTCGGACCCGGCGCCTGGGGTGTCGGGCTCGCTCGGCGTCCAGGATCGCGTCGATGGCGGCGGCCGTACGATCCACCTCGCCGGTCTCGTTGACGACCACGTGGTCGTAGTCCTCCGAGCGTGCCAGCTCGACGGCCGCGTTCCGCTGCCGCACTTCGAGCTCGTCGGCCGTCTCCGTGGCCCGCGAGCGCAGCCGCCCGAAGAGCGCCTCGAGCGAGGGCGGCACGAGGAAGATCAGGAGCGCGTTCGAGACGCGGGCCTTGACGGCAGCGGCGCCCTGCACGTCGATCTTGAGGATCACGTCCTGCCCGGCCTGCAGCGCATCGAGCACCTCGCGACGGGGTGTCCCATACCAGTGGCCATGGACCTCGGCCGATTCGAGCAGCTCGCCGGCATCGCGGAGCGCGACGAACTCGGACTCCGACAGGAAGTGATAGCTGCGGCCATCGACCTCGCCACGTCGTGGTGCACGCGTCGTGCAGGTCACGACGTAGTAGAGCTCGGGATCGTGCGGTCGGCGACGGAGGGCTTCGATGATCGTGTCCTTGCCGACACCCGACGGGCCGCTGATGATGACCAGCATGGCACCTGGCGCGCCAGCCTCGAGCAGCTGGGTCGACCCGTGACGCCCAAAGGCCCGGCTTGGACCGTCCTGCCCGGCTGTTACCGGCCCGGGCCCGTGCGCCACGGGGCCATCCCTGCCGCTCATCGGACCGATCCCTGGACCGTCGGCCGCAACGCCGCCAGAGCCGCCTGAAGGTCGTCCGGCAGTGGCGCCTCCGCCCGGATGAGTCGGTCGCCGGAGGGCGCCATGAGCTCGAGGCGCCACGCGTGCAGGAAGAGACGCCCGAGACCTTCTGGCCCCCGCCGGGCCAGCCCCGTGGCATAGACAGGGTCACCGGCGACCGGATGGCCGATGGCGGCCAGATGGACGCGGATCTGGTGGGTGCGCCCGGTCACGAGGTCGAGCTCGAGCAGCGTCCAGCCCTCGAAGCGCTCTCGAACCCGGTAGCCGGTCACGCTCGCCCGTCCGTCAGCGACGACCGCCATCCGGGTGCGGTGGCGAGGGTCGCGCCCGATGGGCGCCTCGATCCGGCCGACCGCAGCCCCGACCGATCCGGCAACGAGGGCGAGGTAGGTCTTCTTCACGCGCCGCGCCTTGAGCTGTGCCATCAGGTGGGCCTGCGCGGCGTCGTTGCGGGCGACCATGATCAACCCGCTGGTGTCGCGATCGAGCCGGTGGACGATGCCCGGACGCGCCACGCCGGCGATGCCCCCGAAGCTGCCTCTGCGGGCGAGCAGCGCGTTGACCAGGGTGCCGCTCGCGTGGCCCGGTGCGGGATGGACCACGAGGCCGGCGGGCTTGTCGATGATCAGCAGGTCATCATCCTCGTAGACCACGGTCAGCGGGATGGCCTCGGCCTCCAGTTCCAGCGCCCGGACCTCGGGCACGTCGAGTTCCAACTCGTCACCGGCGCGCAGGACGGCGTTGGCCTTGATGGCCGCGCCCCCGGAGGTCAACCGCCCTTCCGTGATCAGCCGCTGGACGTACGAGCGGGAGAGGCCGGCGGCATCGGCGACGAACCGATCGGCCCGTGTCCCCGCGGCACTCTCCGGCACCGCGACGACGACCCGGCCGACCATCTCAGTGACCGGTCCGGTCCTCGGGCTGGCGCCCGAAGATGGCCGATGCCAGGAGCAGCACGATAGCGATGCTGATGGCCGAGTCGGCGACGTTGAAGGTGTAGAAGCGCCAACTGCCGATGCCCATGTCGACCCAGTCGATGACGTAGCCGTAGCGCGTGCGGTCGAGGAGGTTGCCGATGGCTCCGCCGAGCAGGAGGCCCAGCGCGACCGTCGTCAGCCACGACGCTCGGGGCCCGCTCCGGGCCTGGACCACGACCAGGATGGCGATCACGAACAGGCTGGCGATCGCCAGGATCGGCGCCGCCGCGTCGAACAGCCCGAACAGGCCGCCGTCGTTGTACGACTTGGCGATGCGCACGAGGTCGCCGATGACCTCGGTCGGCTCGGCCAGACCCGGGACCGGACCGTGCGCCGAGGCGAGTGCGAAGAGCGAGTCGACGACCGCCTTGGAGCCCTGGTCGAGCGCGACCACGCCGATGGCCAGGCCGAAGAAGACGACCCAGCGTCTCACGGCCCCTGGGCGCAGGTCTGCAGCGACCGCGTCGTCGTCGACGGGCAACGCCTCGGTCGCCTGGCTCACGTCGCCCGTTCCAGACCGACGGTCACCCGGCCGAGGCTGGTCTCGACGGCGCTCGAGAGCGCGCCGTTCGGCGGCGGGACAAGGTGCAGCTCGCTGGCCAGCGTCTCTCGGGCGACCGCATCGAGCGACGCGCCGAGGCGTTCGGCGACGCCCTCGTCCATGCCCAGCCAGAGGTGGATCCGATCGTCGAGCTCGAGACCGGCCGAGCGGCGAAGCTCCTGGATCGCGCGCTGGATCTCCCGCACGTCGCCCTCGTGGCGCAACTCGTCGGTCAGCGACGTGTCGAGCACGACGACCAGGCCGTCATCGGCCGCGACCGCCGTGCCGGGTCGAGGCGCGGCCTGGATCTCGACCTCATCGGGGGCCAGATCGACGCCCGCCAGCCGCACGCCGCCGCCGGGCAGGAGCTCCACGTCGCCAGCTCGGGCGGCCGCCATGACCGCCGGGATGGCAGCCCCCAGGCGCTTGCCGATGCGCGGCAGGAGCGGCTTGACCCGTCGCACGACGAGCTCGGAGTCGTCGTCGATGACGATCACCCGACGCACGTTGGCCTCGGCCGCCACGAGCTCGACCAGGGCCGGCGTGATCGCGGACGCACCACCCGGCACCGCAAGCCAGGCTTGCGCGAGCGGTTGCCGCGAGCGGATCCCGGCACCCGAGCGGAGGCTCCGGATCAGCTCCACGGCCCGCCGAGCCGTGGCCATCGCCACCTCTGTCCCTTCGTCGCGGAAGGCCGTCAGCCGGCTCGCCGGCCAGCTCGTCAGATGCACCGAATCGGGAGCTCCCGGGACGCCCGCGGCGAGATTGTCGTACATCGACTCGGCCACGAAGGGCAGCATGGGCGCCAGCAGGCCGGTCGTCGCGGTCAACACCTCATGCAGGGTGGTGAACGCCCCGGCACGTTCCGTCGTACCTGCCGTTCGCGAGAAACGACGGCGGCTCAGGCGCAGGTACCAGGTCGAGAGGTCGTCGACGAAGGTCGACAACGTTCGTGCCGCGCCGCAGGCGTCGTAATCATCGAGGTAGCTGCCGACCGTCGCCGCCATGGCCGCCGTCCTGGACAGGATCCAGCGATCGAGGACGTGCCGCTCCACGACCGGCGGTCCGGCGTCGGCTGGACTCCAGCCCGCTGAGCGGGCGTAGGTGACGAAGAAGCTGTAGACGTTCCAGAGCACGATCAGCTCACGCCGGGCCTCGTCCGCGGTGTGCCAGCCGAAGAGGATGTTGTCCTCGGGTCGCGCCCTGGCGAACATCCAGCGCATGACGTCCACGCCCATCCGGTCGGCGGCCTCGTCGAACTCGATGGCGTTGCCCCAGCTCTTGTGCATCGGGCGTCCGTCCTCGCCGAAGATGAGGGCGTAGCCGAAGATGGTTCTGAAGGGCTCCTCGCGGCGCATGACGGTGCTCATCGCCAGCATCGAATAGAACCAGTTGCGGAACTGGCCCGGGAAGCTCTCGGTGATGAAGTCGGCCGGGAACCAGCGCGCCCAGTAGTCGGGATCTTCCCGGAAGTGGAGCGTGCTGAAGGGCACGATGCCGGCGTCGAGCCAGGGGTTGCCGACATCCTTGATGCGCGCTACGGGCGATCCGCAACCCGAACAGGCGATGCGCACGACGTCCACGAAGGGCCGGTGCGCGGTGTGGCCATCGAAGGCCTCCCAGCCCTCCACGGCACGCCGCTGCAGCTCCTCGCGGCCACCGATCACGGAGACCGTGCCGCAGGCGGCGCAATCGTAGATCGGCAGCGCCAGGCCCCAGTACCGCTTCTTGCTGATCATCCAATCGTGCATGTTGAGGAGCCAGTCGAGCTCCCGTTCGTAGCCGAACGACGGGATCCAGCGGATGCGGTCGACGACCTCCATGATCTGATAGCGCAGGCTGGCGTCGACCTGCGCGGGGGTCAGCGCATCGCGCGGCTGGTCGTAGACCTCGCCCATGCTGATGAACCACTCGTCGACGAGGCGGAAGACGAGCGGCGTGCCGCAGCGCCAGCAATGCGGGTAGCGGTGGGTGATGGACTCCAGGCGATAGAAGCCGTCGTGGTGCTTGAGCCGCTCGACGATCGGCTCCGTGACGTCGCGTACGTCGCGACCGGAGAGCGAGTCGAAGCCTTCGATGAAGATGCCGGACTCGTCGAGGGGCGCGACGACCGGCAGGCCCAACCGTTTGCCGAGCTGGAAGTCCTCGGCACCGCAGCCGGGTGCGACATGGACGATGCCGGTGCCCTCGTCTTCGCCGACCTCGTCCCAGGCCACGACGCGATGCTCGTACGGGCCGCTGCCATCGTCGGCGCGCCAAGCGCCGAAGGCCTGCCTGACCGCGGGCAGGTCGTCGAAGGGTCCGGCATAGCGCCAGCCGACGAGGTCGTGGCCAGGCCGTTCCTCGAGGACCTCGAAGGGACCGACGACGGCGGTCTTGAGCGTCCCTTTGCCGAGCCAGAAGGTGTCGTCGCCCTGGCGGATGCGAACGTAGGTGATGGCCTCGCCGACCGCGGCGGCGACGTTGGAGGTCAGCGTCCAGGGCGTCGTCGTCCAGACCAGCAATGATTCGCCCGGGCGGTCGAGCAGTGGCAGGCGGATGGTCAGGCTGGGGTCCTCGCGGTCCTGGTAGCCCTCGGTCATCTCGTGCTGGCTGATGCCCGTCCCGCAGCGAGCACACCACGGCATCGTGTCGTGGCCCTTGTACAGCCAGCCTCGTTCGTGGCACGTGGCCAGGAAGCCCCAGATGAGGTCGTTGTTCTCGTTGCTGAAGGTGAAGTAGGAGCCCCCGACGTCTGGCATCCCGAGCCGACCGACGATCATCTCGACGGTGTCGGTGACCGGGCCATCGGGTCCCTCGATGGTCACGACCGCGGCCGGGTCAGCGGCCAGCAGGTCGCGGAGCCGACGCAGCTCATCCGCGTCGTTCCAGTCCATCCACATGCCGAGGCGGATCGACTGCTCGGTCTGGCGCGCCGCATACGTCAGCACGCGTTGCTTGCAGAGGCTCACGAACTCGGCGATGCCGAAGGCTTCGATGTCGCGCTTGCTGGTGAAGCCAAGGTCGCGTTCGACGTTGACTTCGACCCACAGGCCCTGGCAGTCGAAGCCGTTCTGCCAGCGTTGGTCCTGGCCGAGCATGGCGTGATAGCGCTGGTAGAGGTCCTTGTACGCCCGGCCCCAGGCGTGGTGCACGCCCATCGGGTTGTTGGCCGTGATGGGGCCGTCGAGGAAGGACCAGGTAGGCCCACCAGCGTTCTGTGCCCGCAGACGGGCGAAGGTGCCCCGCTCGCGCCACTGCGCCAGGATCTCGTGTTCCTGGGCTGGGAAGTCGGGCAGGCTGGCGACGGCGCGGAAGGGGCTGTCCGAGGGCATGCTGCCCAAGGATAGCCGAGCCATCGCTGGCTCGGCTGAGCGGGAAACGAGGTGCCTGACTCTGGCCGTCGCGGCGCCCTCCCTCGAGCCGGGGTATCATCCCGCCCGATGCAACAGCGCCCCCGTGACGAGGGCCGGCACCGATCGCCCTTCGCGGCCGCCTTTCTGTCTCTCCTCTTCCCCGGCCTCGGACAGGCCTATGTCGGCTTCTACGGCCGTGCCCTGGCCTTCGCCGCGCCGCTCTTCCTGCTCATCGCCCTGGGCGGCGGCCTGCTCATCAACGCCCAGACCCGGCTGGGGCTGCTGGCGGCGCTCTCGAGCCCGACCACCCTACTGGCGGTCCTGGTCCTGAATGCCATCCTGCTCGCCTATCGGATCGTGGCCATCGTCGACGCCTTTCGCCTTGCGTCGGCCGCCAACGCGATGGCCACCTCGGGCGGCGCCGGAGGGCGTCTCGGTCGACCTCGCGTCCGCTGGCACCCGGTGGCCATCGCCGGCCTGCTGGCCGTCATCCTCGTGGCCTCGATCGCCCACGTCGCGGTCGCCCGCTACGACCTCATCGCCTACGACCTGGTGACGTCGATCGGACAGGGCGGCGACGACGAAGACCCCGAGGCGACCGACGAGCTGACATCCGGCGATCCGACGGGTTCGGTCCCGACCGACGCCCCTGGGGCGACCCCGACCGGCTCTGCGGAGCCGACCGACGCCCCGCAGACCGCGACGTGGGACGGCACGGAGCGCCTCAACATCCTGCTCATCGGGGTGGACAAGCGCCAGGGCCAGAGTGCCTACAACACGGACACGATGATCGTGGCCAGCATCGACCCCGTGACCAAGCAGGTCGGCATGTTCAGTCTGCCGCGCGATACGGTCGATGTGCCGCTGCCGCGGGAGTGGCGCGCCTATGGTTTCTACGGCGGGGTCTACCCCGCCAAGATCAACAGCCTCTGGTCTCGCGCTCGGGGCCAGTCGAACCTCTTTCCGGGTAGCAAGTCGAGGGAGCGCGGCTTCAACGCCCTCAAGGGCGCTCTCGGCGAGCTCTACCAGATCGACATCCCCTACTACATCGAGGTCGACTTCAACGGCTTCAAGAAGATCGTCGACACCTTCGGCGGCGTGGCCATCGATGTCCAGACGCCGGTCTCGGACGATCACTACCCGATCGGCGCTGGGAATTCGTACAACCTGTACATCCCGAGCGGCTTCCAGCACATGGACGGGACGGAGGCGCTGGCCTACGCACGGGCGCGCCACAAGACCTCCGACTTCGATCGGGCGCAGCGCCAGCAGCGTGTCATCACCTCGCTCCGCCAGCAGGTCGACCCGGCCAGCCTGCTCGAGCCCGGCCGGCTCGAGGCACTCATCTCGACGCTCAAGTCATCGATCCACACGGACATCCCCGCCGAGCTCTTCCCGGCCCTCGTCTCGCTCGCCGGCCAGGTCGATGCCAAGGAGGTCCGCTCGCTCGTCTTCACACCGCCGACGTACCAGGTCGAGTGTCTCTCGTGCTACTCGCTGACACCCAAGCTGAAAGCCATCCGTCGGGCGGTCAGGAACGTCTTCAAGGTCGACAAGGCCCTCGAGCAGACGCGCGTCAAGGTCGGCGAGGAAGGCGCGGTCATCTGGGTCCTCAACGGATCCGGCATCGCTGGCCAGGCAGCCAACATCGCGGACTACCTCGACTACCTGGGCATGAACGCGACCGTCCCGACGGCGGGGGGCGGCCGTGCGAACCGGAGCAACCACCAGCAGTCGGTCGTGACCGTCTACAACGGCGCCGAGACCGAGATGGTCGAGACGATCGCGGCGCTCGAAGGTGTCCTGGGCGTCAAGGTCGCCCTCAAGAACGATCCCCTGGTGGCAGCCGACGCGATCGTCATCACCGGCGCCGCGACGCCCTCGCTCGACCCGCCCGACTGAACCCCTAGTAGACCGGCGTCAGCCAGTCGCTGTAGGCCGGCAGGCGACCGCGCACGGCGTCGAAGTAGACGTCCTTGATCCGACCTGTGACGGGCCCGATGCTCCCCTCGCCGACCGCCCGATGATCGATGCGCGTGACCGGCGAGACCTGCGCCCCGGTGCCGACCAGGAAGACCTCTTCGGCGACGTACAGCTCGGTCCGGTCGATGGAGCGCTCGACCGTCTCGAGGCCGAGCTCGGCGCGGGCGAGCTGCATGATCGCAGCGCGCGTGATGCCTTCCAGGATGTCGTCGGTCACCGGCGGCGTGACGAGCACGCCGTCGCGGACCATGAACAGGTTCTCGGCGCTGCCTTCCGATGCGTGCCCGTCCGCTGTCAGGACGATCGCCTCTTCGTGCCCATTCAGCATCGCGTCGGTCTTGGCGAACGCGCTGTTGACGTAGGCGCCGTTGATCTTCGAGCGGGCTGGGATGGCCGTGTCGGAGATCCGCCGCCACGAGGTGGTCATGGTGCTGATGCCGCTGGTGGTGTCGATGTAGTCGCCGAATGGCAGGCAGACGATCATGAAATCGTGGTCCAGGTCATGCAGGCGCACGCCGATGGCCTGGCTCGACTTGTAGACCGATGGCCGGATGTAGGCGTCCTCGCGGAACTCGTTCCGGCGCAGGAGCTCGACCGTCAGGTCGACCAGGGACTCGGGGCTGGCGGGCAGGTCCATCATCATGACGCGCGCCGAGTTGCGCAGCCGCCGGAAGTGCTCGAGGCCCTTGAGCAGGTAGAGCTGGCCCTGGTCGGCGTTCCAGTAGGCGCGCACGCCCTCGAAGCAGGCCGTGCCGTACATGAACGCGTGGGTCATGATGCCGATGCGCGCATCGCGGAGGGGCATGAAGCGCCCCTCGTGGTAGCACTCGACCAGGCGCTCGCGCGGCAGGGCGCCGTTGGCGTCGGAAGGGGTTTCGTTCTCGGTCAGCATGGCCGCGAGTATAGCCTCAGGTCGCGCCCACGCCACCGCCCAGGATGACGGCCAGGTAGGCGACATAGAAGACGCCACCGATGAGCAGGCCGCGGCCGGTCAGGGTCGAGCGTCGTGCCATGGGCAGGAAGATGGCGATCGTCGAGACGATGGCGATGGCGGCCGATAGGAAGGCGATCGTGGACTCGGGGCTGATCGTCCAACTTTCCGGCGCGAAGAGCAGTGCGACAGCGGTCGGGAAGCAAGCCTGGAAGACCATCGCGCCCGAGATGTTGCCGATGGCCAGGGTGTCCTTGCCCTGACGGACCCAGATCACGCTGTTGAGCTTCTCCGGCAGCTCGGTCGCGATGGGCGCGATGACGAGGGCCAGGAGGGTGGCGCTGATGCCGAGGCTGGCCGAGATCTCGGTCACCGCCCCGACGAAGACGACCGCACCGGCGATGATCAGGCCGAGTGCGAAGAGGACCTGGACGCTGACGACCCTGAGACGCGGGATGACCGGGTCGATGCGATGGGCACTCAGGTCCAGGCGATGGAAGCGCAGCGGAGCGAGGTCGCCACCGTGGCCGGTCTGCGACTCGGCCACGAAGTGGGCTCGCACATAGACGACGTAGAGCACGAAGAGCGCGGCCGCTGCCGCCGGGCGCGCCCAGGCCCACTCGATGGGAGCGAAGGCGACCGCGATGGCCAGTCCGTAGGTGAGCAGGAAGAAGCGCACGTCCTTGCCGACCACGACCGGTTCGATGTCCATCGTGATGCCCGTCTTTCGGCGCGCGCGCGCGGCGATGACGGCGACGCCGGTCACGAACATGGCCAGCGTCGCGAGCATGAACGGGGCGCCCAGGATGGCCCCGATGCCGATCTCGTGGCTGGACGCTGCCCCACCGGCGAGGATGGCCACCAGCGGGATCATGGTCTCGGGTAGCGCCGTGCCGACGGCGGCCAGGACGGAGCCCACGGCGCCCTCGGCGAGATCGAGCTTTCGACCGACCCACTCGATGCCGTTGGTGAACAGCTCGGCGCCGATGAGGATGATGGCAAACGACGCGAAGAGGATGATGAGGGTCTCCATCGTCACCCCGTCCAGACGGCGACGACGAGCGCGACCGAGAGCGCGACCAGGACGGCGGTGGCAGTCATCGCCCCACGACGGTCTCCGGCCCGCGCGAAACCGATGGCCGCGGCCACGACCGTGGCTGCGGGCAGGATCGCGGTCAGTCCGATGCCGGCCCAGACGAACGCCTGTGGCTCGAGGGCCAGGAGCGAGGCGAGCCAGCTGCCCGCTGCGGGAGGCGCGGTCGGCTCGGGACGGGGCTCGATACCCGCCACCAGCATCAGGACCATGCCCGTCAGCACGAGCACGAATGCGGTGCGCGCCCCGACGTCGAGCAGCCGGGCGACGACCGCCGCCGTCCGTCGCTCACCCCCGTCCACGAGGCTCATGCGACGGCCACGATCCCGACGGCCCGCATGACCATCTGGACGGCCACGTACAGGAGCACGACGACGAAGATCCAGCGCAACAGCGCGACCGGGACGCGAGGCGCGATCCGGGCCGCTACCGTGGCCCCCAGGAAGGTCCCGACCAGCACGGGGGCGGCCACCAGCGGATCGATGGCGTCGCGCAGGATGTACAGGACGGCGCTGGCCGACGCTGTCACGCCGATGGTCAGGTTGCTGGTCGCCGTGGCCGCTCGTAGCGGAAGGCCCATGGCGAGGTGCATCGTCGGCACCTTGATGATCCCGCCGCCGACGCCGAGCAGGGCGGAGACCATGCCGGCCAGGCCGCTGAGGGCCAGGCCGACGGGGAGGTTGCGGACCTCGTAGTCGGGACGCGAGAGCGACGCGATGAGGGTCGTCGGTGCAGGCGCTGACGCGAGGCTCGTCGGTGGGCTCGTCGACGCGACGCTCGCATGGCTGGCCGCGACCCCTGGGCCGTCGTCGGTGGCGAAGGGATCGGGCTCGACGACGGCCTCGTCCGGCGCCGGCGGCGCCGTGGGTCCTCGGCGCGGCCGGGCCATCGAGATGGCGACATAGACGAGCATGGCGGCGAAGGCGGCAGCGATCAATCGCTCGTCGATGGCGAAGGCGACGAGGCCACCGACCAGGGCACCGATGACGGTCAGCACCTCGAGCGTCAGGCCGAGGCGAAGGTTCGCAGCACCTCGGCGCAGATAGGTGGCCGCACTCGCCGATGACGTCGCGATGACGGCCAGGAGGCTGATGGCCACGGCCTCACGGAAGGGCATGCCAAAGCCAAGGGCGAGCATGGGCACGATGAGCACGCCGCCGCCCAGGCCGAGGAGCGCGCCGAAGGCACCGGCGCCGAAACCGCCGGCGGCGAGGACGAGGGTGAGCGCCACGGGTTCAGCAGCCGAGCCGACCCGGCCGGCTCAGGGGCGAAGGTGCTGCGGAGCGTACGGCAGCAGCGCGACGTGGCGAGCCCGTTTCAGGGCCACCGAGAGCTGGCGCTGGTGCTGGGCGCAGGTGCCTGTCTTGCGTCGGGGCTCGATCTTGGCGCGCTCGGAGAGGTATCGGCGGAGGCGGTTGACCTCCTTGTAGTCGATCTGGACCGTCTTGTCGGCGCAGAAGGAGCAGACCTTGCGGCGGCGGCGGTCTCGGTAGTACTCGTCGCGCTTCTTGGCTCGGGCTGGCGGCATCGATCAGGTGTCCTCAGGTGCGGGATGCAGGTTGGGTCAGAACGGGATGGGGTCGTCGAAGTCGTCGCCGCCCGCCGGCACCGGTGCAGGCGCCGGCGCCTTGCCAGGGCCGACCGGGCGTGAGGCGCGGACGTCGTCGCCGCCCTCGTCGTCGCGCTGTCGCGGATCGAGGTTGGCGAATTGGTCGGCGATGAGCTCGGTCATGTAGTGGGTCTGGCCGTCCTTCTCGTACTGGCGCGTCTGGATGCGGCCCTCGATGAAGACCTTGGTCCCCTTGCGCAGCCACTCCGCGGCGCGCTCGGCGTTCTCACGGAAGAGGACGACGCGGAACCACTCCGTCTCCTTCTTCCACTCGCCCGACTCGTCCTTGGTGTTGCGGTTGACGGCCACGCTGAACTGGGTGACCGCGGTCCCGGACGGCGTATAGCGCATCTCCGGGTCGCGTCCCAGGTTGCCGATGATCAGGCATTTGTTGAGCGACATCGTCAGACCCTCCAGATCGTGGACGTGACCCTATTCGATGGCCGCGGGAGCGGCTTCGGTCTCCGACTCGTCGATGCGCTCGCCATCGTCGACGACCTCCTCGTCGTCGGGCGGGGCGACATCGACCTCATCGAGGTCGCTCGTCGCGGTCGACAGCCGGCGCGCCGATGCCGGCCGCTCGACGTGCGTGACGAGGTGGCGGATGACCTCTTCGGTGATGTGCAGGTTGCGCTCGAGCTCGGCGATGGCCTCGGAAGGGGCATCGAAGACCACGATGTGGTACGAGCCCTCGCGGTGGGGTCCGATGGCGTAAGCGAGCCGGCGGCGTCCCCACGGGCTGACCTTGATGATCTGGCCGCCGGAGCCGATGATCGACCGCGTCGCACGGTCGATGGTGGCCTGGATCCGATCCTCCGCGAGGTCGGGCCGCAGGATGAGCATGAGTTCGTAACGGCGCATGGGGCCGTCGCCCTCCTTCCGTCGGGAAAGCCCTGCTCGGCGGGGTGACGCGGCGCGTCCCGGGACCGGCAGAGCGGAAAGGAACAAGGCCCGCAGTGTAACACGACGCCTCTGCTAGACTGGCCCGCGTTTCCCGCCTCCGCGCCCACGGTGAGGTCCCGCGTTGTCCGCCTCCGCCATCCTCCTGCTCGAGCCGGATCCCTCGACGGCCGACCTCATCCGAAACACGCTGGAGGGCGCCGGCCACCCGGTGACGGTCGTCGACGACCCCGACGCGGCATTCAAGCTGGCGGCCGATCACGCCCTGCTCATGGTCGACCTGCCCGACGCCGCGGCGCCCGATGGGATCGTCACTCGCCTGCGCGATCCGTCGGCGACCGGCTCACCCCTCATCCTCGCGGTCGCCCAGGGCGATGACATCGAGGAGCGGATCGGGCTTATCGAAGCCGGCGCCGATGATGTCATCGTCAAGCCGTTCGACGGCACCGAACTCGAGGCGAAGGTCGAAGCGCTGCTCGTCCGACTGCGCAGACGTGGAGACGCACCCGGCGCCGTTGGTGCAGGCCTCGGGCCGGCCGGACGACGGATCATCGTCTTCTTCAGCCCCAAGGGTGGCGCCGGGACCACGACCCTGGCCGTCAACGTGGCCCTGGCCCTGGCCGAGGATCGACCGGGTCGTGTCGCACTCGTGGACCTCGACCTCCAGTGGGGACAGGCGTCGACGCACCTCGACCTGCGCCCCAAGGCCACCATCGCGGAGCTGACGCGGGATGTTCAGGCGATCGACGAGCCAACCCTCATGAAGACCTACATGGAGCACAAGGAGCCCGGGCTCGACGTGCTCTGTGCGCCGCTCAACCCGGAGAACGGGTCTCTCGTCACCGCTGACCACGTGACCGCCCTGGCGGCCGGCCTGCGCACGAGCTACGACCTCGTCGTCATCGATGCTGCCTCGACGCTCGACGAGCGAAGCTACGCCGCGTTCGAGGCCGCCGATGTCGTCGTCTTCACCGCCGTCCCTGAGATCGCTGCGCTCAAGGCGCTCCATTCGCTGCTCGAGACGCTCAGCGAGACCGGTGCCGCGGTCGGTAAGACCCTCTTCGTCCTGAACCACGTCTTCGGTCGCGAGATGCTCAAGCTCCAGGACATCGAGAACTCGCTAGCGGCCAAGATCACGCTGGAGATCCCGCACGAGCCGGTCCTCTTTCTGAAGGCCGTCAACGAGGGCATCCCCATCGTCCGCGGCGCCCCGAAGAGCGCACCCGCCGAGCGTCTCCGTCGCCTTGCCGTCCTGCTCGCGGGCTCGACGGAGACGGCCTCGGGCAATGGCCCGGGCGAAGCAGCCAGGCCACGTGGCCTTGGCGGGCTCCTGAAGCGCGGTTGACCAGCGACGCGAGCCGCCCGGCGTGACGCCCATGCCGAGCGGCTGGATCCACGTCATCGCGGGCTGCATGTTCAGCGGCAAGACGGATGAGCTGCTGCGTCTCCTGCGACGCGCCGAGATCGCGGGCCGTCGCGTGATGCTCATCCGACCGACGATCGACGACAGGACGGCGCCCGAGGTCGTGGAGTCCCGCTCGGGCGTAGCCTACCGGGCGCGGCCGGTAAGCAGTGCCGCAGAGATCCCGGCGCTCGTGTCGCACGAGCGGGCTACCGTCGTGGCGATCGACGAAGCGCAGTTCTTCGACGACGGCCTCATCGAGATCGCCGAGCTGCTCGCGTCCGAGGGCCGCATGGTCATCCTGTCGGGCCTCGACCAGGATTTCCTGGGTCGGCCATTCGGCCCCATGCCCGGCCTCCTCGCGCTCTCAGACGAGGTCACCAAGCTGACCGCCATCTGTACCGTCTGCGGCGCAGAGGCGACCCGCACCCAGCGGCTCGTCGGTGGGCGGCCCGCCGGTCGAGACGACCCGCTCATCGTTGTCGGCGGCCTGGCCGACGAGAAGTACGAAGCGCGTTGTCGGGCCCACCACGTCATCGGGCCGGGCCGCTAGCCGACCCCAGGCGGATCGTCCGCCGATGTGCTCCGGCGGCGGCCCTGAACCAGGCGCCGTAGGCGCTAGGCGACGGGCTTCTTCGGGACCTTCGGCTTCTTCGGCTTCGGTGGCCGCTTCGGAGTCTTGTCTGCCACGGTGCACCTCCTGCTCGCAAGGATAGGCCCCTTGACACGCCGGTGCGAGGCGACCGTGCCCATGTGACGCTTCCCCACCTCGCCCGTGGCCCGTACGATGTGGCGGAACGGAGGGGTTAGTGACAGTCGGTCAGCTCGAAGCATTGCGGATACGTGCGGGATTGATCGCCGACGGGCGCGCCGCCCAGGGCTGGCGCGAGGCCGCCTCTCGGTTGGCGATCCCGACCTACCTCATCGTGCTTGGGGTCTTCGTGGCCTTCCGGATCCTGGAGATCGGACCGTGGGACTCCCCGGGCTTCGATCTGCACGCCTACTGGTCCACGCGCGATGGGCTGGATTACTCCACGACCCGTCCCGGTGACCCCGGTGCCTATCTCTACTCGCCCGCCTTCGCGCAGGCGATCGCACTGGTCACGACACTGCCGTGGCCTCTCTTCGCGGGCATCTGGACCGCGTTCGTTGGCTGCCTCTTGCTCTGGCTCGCCGGGCGCTGGGCGATCGTGCTGCTGCTGGTGCCGCCGGTTCTCATGAGCGTCGTCATCGGACAGGTCGATCTGTTGATCGCGGCAGCCATCGTGATCGGGTTTCGGTGGCCGGCGGCATGGGCCCTGCCGATCCTGACCAAGGTCACACCCGGCGCGGGCCTGCTCTGGTTCGCGGTCCGGCGTGAGTGGCGCTCGCTGGGCATCGCGCTCGGGGCGACGGCGTTGATCGTGGCTGTCTCGTCAGCCATCGACAGCGGGGCATGGCTGGGCTGGATGGGGATGCTCAGCCGCGGCCAGTTCCCGAGGGCGGAAGACGGCTTCTACCTCAACGTGCCCCTGGGATTCCGCCTGGCCATCGCCATGCTGGTCGTCGTCTGGGGAGCCCGCACAGACCGTCGCTGGACCGTCCCGCTGGCGGCCTGCCTCGCGATGCCGACCCTCTGGGTGAACTCGCCGACGATCCTGGTCGCCTTCATCCCGCTGCTGGCATTCGGAGCCAGGACGCCCGCCGGCCGCTGGCTACGCCGCGGAGCGTCGGCGACGACGCAGGGCGACCTGCGGCTCGCAGGCGCGCGGGAGCCGGCCACTGGAGGCATGGAGCCCGTGACGGTTCGCGTGATGGTGCCGGAGCGGGGCCCCGAACCCTGACCCGCCCTCGGTCAGTTTCGGACTAACGCGCCGCGGCCGGGAAGAAGGACCCTTCGGTCACCTCGTTCTTGTGTGCCGCGAACGCACCCAGGACCTCGTCCTTCTCCGCTTGAGGCACCTTGAAGAAGTCGAGCGTCCTGCCGAGTTCAGCCGCGACTTCATCGAACTCCTCGGGCGAGATGTGAAATTCGCGATGGGCTTCCTCCAAGCCGATCGGAGTCTCTCCTGGTTTCGTGCCCACGTACTCGAATGGTCCGCCCGCGACGTTACACACCCACAGGGTTCGCATCCATTTCAGGCCCGGCAATCTGCCGAGTTGCTTGGTGTGCCATTGGCTGAGGTCGGCGTTCTTCGAACCCTGACCGACGATCGGGTTCTTCACGATCGCGTCGCTGAAGTGGTCCACCACCGCGGCGATGGCGAAGACGCCACCCAACCTGTCGTAGAGGCTCTCGTCGGACATCATCGGTCCCCTTCATCTTCGGCGCTGGGTCGTCCTCCGGACGTCGACGCTATGGCTTGACAGCCTCCCAGAACTCATAGACACCGTTGGCATCGCCGGGTGCCTTGTCGTTGGCGAAGAAGTAGAGCGGCATGCCGTTGTACGTGACCTGCAGGCTGCCATCGTCGGCACGGGTGATCGTGCCGAGGGTGCCCGCGACGCCATCGCCGCCGATCGGGGTGGCGCCGGCAGCGACCGTGACAGCCGGCCAATTGGCGATGCAGGTGTCAGTGCAGGCGCTCGTGCCGCTGTCCTTGACGTCCTTCGTAAAGGTGTAGACGGTCATCCCGTTCGACGCAGCCACGAGGACCGTGCCGATCGTCCCTACGGGTTTGGCCTCGACCGTTGCGGCCGACGCCGCCGACGGTGATGCCGGTGCCTCCGTCGCTGGCGCCTCGGTCGCGGGCGCCTCGGTCGCGGGTGCCTCGGTCGCAGGGATCGCGGATGGGGATGCGCCGCCCGCGGAACATCCCACGAGCAGGATGGCCGCGGCCGCGGCGACGACGATCGATCGAAGTACCTGCATGTCTATGCCTCCATGGCGAGTGGCCGGGGGTGCGGTGAATCGTGGCCGACCTACGGCCTCGCGAGTTACCTGGCTCGACGGTCACGCGCCGTGAACTGGCGGCAGAACCTTGCAGGCGGGCGGACGTCGAGTCGGCCGATACATCCCATACGTCACCCGTTGGGTATCGGATCTCGCCCGCGGCAGCGCCCTAGTTCCGTTTGGCGCGTGGTCCACGACTCCGAGGGCCGGGTGGGCGGCCGCGATCTAGCCGGGCGTGCACGGCGTCCAGACGCTGCTCCCAAATCCGGCCGGCGACTCAGTGTCCTTGACGATCTGGATGTTACCCGTCTCGTCGGCCTGGATCGTCAGCGTCAACGTCCCGCTACCGAGATTGCCACCGCGGGGCACGTCGGCATATTCGACGCTGATCTTGAGCCCGTCGATCTCGCCTCGTGCCACGTTGTTCCAGCCGCGACCCAGCTCTTCCGGTGGCCCGTCGCGTCCAGACATCCCGCTCCACCAGAGAACCGTTTCCAGCTGCCTGAGGTAGTAGATGCCGCCGTCATCGCCAGTCCAGGGGCCTGTCAAGTCGACCTGCTCGGGGTCGAAGGGCTTTTCCGCGATGTCGCAAGTCAACGCGACCGGTGACGGCGCTGGGCTGAGACCGATGCTCGGAGATTGCGACGCCGCGCCTCCGCACGCGGCGACGAGAAGCGAGAAGCCCGCGATGCGAACCACCTGCCGAACATGCTGCATCTCTTGCCTCCGGTTGCAACGGATCACCACGGACCGCAGGGCTGGACATCCGTCGGTGATGCGACGACACGATCACGGCCCTCTCGCGCGAGCCCATCGGGCACGGATCGCGGCCTTCCTGGCGGTCTTTCTCTGGTTCTAGTTGACCCAGTACCCTCCGCTCCAGGATGTGCCTAACGCGATTTGACGGTCCGACCTCATTCGACCGTCGCCGTACGACAGCCGGCCCGGGCTCCGTCATGCAGGAAGGCGAAAGATGACCGACGCCATCGTATACATCGACCGGTCCCAGATCCGACCAGGAAAGGTCGAGGAGGTCAGACGGCGAATCATCGACGTTGTCGAGTTCGTCCAGGCGAACGAACCCCAGCTCATCGTCTACGCCTTCTCCATCGACGAGATGGGCCCGTCGATGACCGTCGTCGCCGTGCATCCCGACTCTGCTTCGTTGGATCTCCATATCCGGATCGGCAGCCCGGCGTTCCGCACCTTGGCGGATCTCATCGACCTGCAATCGATCGAGGTTTACGGTGCGGTCACGGCGACGGTTCTCGACCAGCTGCACGCGAAGGCTCGCATGCTCGGCGAGAGCGGAAACGTCATCGTTCATCCGCATTCATCGGGGTTCGCTCGCATCTGACCGACGCCGACGCCGACCTCGCGGCCGCCTGGGACGCCGTCCACGCCACGCCGGCTCGGGTGTTGGTCAGGGGCGGGGTCGATTCCTCTTCAGCCGGCCAGGTTGTCGCAGAGGGTGTCGTAGAAGGTATTCGCCTTGCCGGCCTCGTGGACGACCTCGCCCGTTTCGAGATTGATGACCACGACGCCGATGTTGAACGACCGGCCGGTGATCGCGATGTACAAGCTACCCTTCCGCACGTAGAAGCGATCCGGGCCGACATCGCCGGTCCGAACGGTGACCCCGGTAGCTGGGTTCGTATACGTGAACCGCACGGCGTAGAGGTTGAGCTCCTGCACGCTCTGCGTGCCTCCGCCAGCGAAGATCAGAAACGCGATGTGGCCGGACACGTCGGCGTCGACCGGGAATCCGCACAGGTCAGTGGCAAACGCTGACTCGTCGACATCGAGCACCGGATCGTTCAGATCGGCCACCTCGCGCGTCGGTCCGGCGGCGAGGACGCCTGCTGTCGCGAGGACTCCCAACAGGGATGCGCTGAGGAGTGCGCGGCCGACGCGTGTGGCAATGCTCAAGCCCATTGCGGAGACTCCCTTCCCGACACGTCCCGATCGCTGGGTGACCGGGAGTCGGACGCGTCCCTTCCGGTCGCGGATGCCCGAGCGACCCCGACCATAGGCATCGCCTCGCGTGATGTCAATCGCGGGCCGGCCAGGCGTGACCGACGACCTCGAGGCCGCCTGGGGCGCCGTCCACGACGACGACAGCGATCTTGGTCTTGACGCTCGCTTGGCTTGGCGGCACGCTGGACTGGTGAATCAGCTGCGCTGACCTTCGGCACCCGTCAGTGGCCGTGGGCGCACTACGCCTTCGGATTGCTGCCCGCGTTCTTCGTAGCAGTGCTCTTGGTGATCCGGCCACAGTTCACGTATGAGCCGCCCGTGACGCCGCTGATAGTCGCGCCCGTTGGGTTCGCCATCGCGTTGCTTGTCTACGGGTTGCTCATCATCCATCTGACCCGTGGCGCGGTGGGCCTCGCGATCGGCGCGCTCTTCAGCTGGCTGGCGGTAGCCGTGCTCGTGCTTGGTCCAGCCGTGATCCTCATGGTCCTGAACGCGCTGTCCTGACGGGCCACTTCGACCAACGCGAGCAGCCCAACATCGGCGTCATGAGCCGTGAATGGACGGCGATCGGCGCAACTGAGATCGCGGTGTTGAACGAGATGGCGAGATGCTTGTTTGAGATCGGTCATGGGCGAGCGCCGCGCTAACCGAGAGCGAGACCCCGGCCGCTCAAAGTTCGACGACCCAGGCTATGCCCAGATCGGCTGCCTACTGGCGATAGCCGGCGGCCTGGTAGGGGACGTGATCGCCACCGTCGCGCTCCTCGTAGTCCATCCAACATGGCTCGTCCCATCGACCCTCGAGGTCCCAGACGGGACGATCGGATGGGTCGTCGGAGCCTTGGCGTCGCTGCTCATTGGCTGGGTCGTGGCTTTGGGGATCGCCGTCCTGATCGGGCCTTTCGCGGCAGTCGGGCTCGGGCGGCTTCTCGAGCTGGCGCCCAGACTCGAACCGCTCGCCGAGCCCGCATTCATCGTGACGGCCGCCGTGGCGCCAGCATTCATCGCCGCCACGTCCCTGTGGCTCCTGGCGTCAGTGAACGCGCCGCGGTAGCTCCTGCCTCGGCGGGACTTCCACGATCTTGATCACGAGCACGGGTGCCCTTGCAGTCGGGTCACCGCGGGAATGATCGGTCCGCGGCGGTTGCGACCGAGGTCGAGTGCCCGCTGGAGATGGCGCGTTGTCTGCGCGAACTACGCGCCGGGGGAGTGCCGCAGTAGCGAGCGGTCCCCTGCTACGGATTGTCGATGGTGCTGACGACCCTGATGCCTTGGGTGGCATCGACCAGTACCCAGGCGATGTCGCCGCCGCCATATTCCGTGCCCGGGTAGGAGACGAACCAGGCGCCGACCGTCTCACCGCGTCGTGACAGGACGGCGCCAGAACAGGCAACCGGACAGGAAAGCACGCCGTAGACGAGGTGGGTTGACCGGCGACGCCGGGAACGGCCCATCCGCTCGCGCCATCTGGCCGACAGCGGCGGCGGTGGGAGCATCCAGGGGCGGGGCGGCCCGGGTGAACGCCATGCCGTTGCGGCGCAGGAAGGCAGAGAACGACGGCGGCCATCCCTCCACCGATGGCAGGCACCCCGTCAGCAAGACTGGGATCAGCACCGCGATGACCACGGCCCTCGGCCGGGAGCCTCTGACGTCCATCGGTCGGCGAAGGATGCGCCCGCACTATGGTCGAATACAAGGCTGGCCCCTCGCTCATACCGTCGTCGAGGTGCTTGCGCGAGATGGCGCGCTGTCCGCGGGTTCTTGCCCTGGCCCTGTGGGAGCGAGCGCTCGTCGGCTAGCTGTGAGGGTACTGGGGGTACAAAGGTAGTGCCGGAGGTGAGATTCGAACTCACACGCCCTTGCGGGCAGCCGATTTTAAGTCGGCTGCGTCTGCCATTCCGCCACTCCGGCCGGGCCGAGTCTAGCGCGGCTCGCGCCCCTATCCAGCTCAGGCCCCCGTGCTGCTGACTGCGGCCTGTTCCTCGGCATAGTTCATCAGGTCGAGCTCGCCGAGTCGATCGGGCCCGGCGCCGGTCGGGTGCCAGGCTAGCCCGCCACGCCGTCGTGCAGGCGCGTAGACTCGGCGTTCTCGAGGTGGCGGATGCCCCGCACCCCTGGCTGCGCGGCGCTGGAGGTAGCCACGGTATGAAGGCCAACCCGCTGATGTCGGTGGCCGGGTGGGAGACGTTCATGCACGGCGTCTTCGCGATCGCGGTCACGCTCCTCGTGCTCGACATCCGCGTCCCCGATGCCGCCTCGATCCACAGCGGGTCGGCGCTCATCGACGCCCTCGTCGAGGAGTCGCCGAGCTATGCCGCTTACGTCATCGGCTTCCTCTTCGTGGGCACGTACTGGCTCCAGACCCACAGGGTGATGAGCTGGCTGCGTGGCACCGATCACCGGATGCTCGTCCTGGGCCTCGTCTACCTGATGGTCATCTCGGCCGTGCCCTTCGTGACCGGGCTGCTCGCGGAGTACATCGGCCTTGGCGACGGTCGCGACCAGGTCGCACTCCTCGTCTTCACCGCGTGGCAACTGATCCTCTCCTTCTTGGCCATCTTGCTCTTCCGCCATGCTGCCCACGGGGGACGCCTCCTGAAGCCGACGATCAGCGAGGCGAGCATGCGGACCTACTTCCGCGTCGCCCACCTCGGGCCCGTGATCTGGATCGTCGCGATGTTGGCCGCCATCTTCGTCGGCGGTGCCGTGACGCTGATCCTGTCGGCGGTCATCCTGGTCATCTACCTCGTCGTCGACGTCCCCGTACCCATCGACGAGGAGCTGGACAGGACCGCGTCCTAGGTGCGCGCCAGCAACGAGACGCTGCCACTGCCCCGTGCTGCCCGTCGCAGACCGCTACGAGGTCGCCAGGTCGTCGAGGATCCTCTCGAGCGCGTCGATCACCGCCGGTGGCTGATCGACCTGGATCTCGTGTCCGGCGCCAGACACCGTCTCGAGCGAGCCCGCGGTCGACTCGTCCGCGAGCTCCTGCTGGCCGGCGGCCCACACTTCGTCGAACGTCTTCGCGAGGTCGGGTGGCAATCCCGACCGGGAACCCGGCATCGTCTCGGCGCTCAACACCACCACTGGCCGGTCCCCGAACAGCGGCCCAGGTGCGTCGAGAGCCGCGGCGGCCTCCGCGAGGCTGGTCCGGAGATGGACGTGCTCAGGGTTCATCGATGGGTCGGTCTCGAAGGTCTCCAGCTCATCGCGGAAGTCCGTGACGCTGGCAGGCTCGTCGGCGGCCGGTGACGGCAGCGCGTCCCGCCACCTCGCGGTGACGCGGGGACTTTGCGGGTCGACGAAGAGCAGGCCGACGACCTCGTCCGGGTAGGCCTGCGTGAACAGGGTCGCCACCGTCGCGCCATACGAGTGCGCTCCGATCACGAAGGGCCCGCTGACGCCGGCCGCATCAAGCAGCGCGCGGAGGTCCGCGACCTGGTCCGCGGCCGTGCGCGACGCTTCCGCGGGCGGCTCGCTCTGCCCCAGCCCGGCGCGGTCATAGGCGCACAGCCGATGGGTCGACCGCATCACGGGCAGGATCTCGCCCCACGTGAGGTAGTCCCCGCCGCCGCCGGCCTCGAGCAGGATCGTCGGTTCGCCGGTGTCGGTCGCGCCGACGCACACGAGATGCATGGTCCGACCGCCGACCTCGACGTCGGCGACGAGCTCGGTCGAGGCGCTCGTGCTGGGCGACGGCGCGGTCGACGCGGGTGCGCCGCCGCAGGCGCCGATGACCACGGCCCACAACGCCAGGCCGAGTGGGCGCGGACGCATGGTTAGCGCGGGATGACCGAGTCCGCCGGCTGAGCGGTGGTGATCGGGTCCGCGTGTCGATGCACGACCTTCCAGCTCCCGTCCTCGGGGCGGAAGACGGTAGTCACCCTCAACGTCGCCGGGGTGATGTCCTGGCGGCTACCTATCTTGGCCTCGATGTGTTCCATCTCCACGATGTAGGCGAGGAGGGGCGTCGTGTATCCGGCCATCCGCTCGAAGCCGACGGCGCGACCTTCCCGATAGTGCGTCGCCGCCCGGTCCATGGCTTCGGCGGCCGCCGGCCACCCGCACGCAGGCGGCCCGAACGGGTTGGCGAGGCTGACGTCTGCCTCGTGCGAATAGAGGGCCTTGAATGGCTCCGAGTCGCCTCGCACGAACGCATCAAGCGCCTCATGAGATGCGTCGATGACGCGGTCGAGAGCCTTGAGATCCGTCATCCGCGTGTCCTCGCGCTTCCGGCCATCGGGAGCAGGAGCTGCGTCCCTGGGTCAGCCTAGCCGTTTCGCGCCTACTGAACTCCCACAAGGTGAAGGAAGCCTTCCAGATGGAGGGTTAGCGCTCGTGCGAGGTGGCGCGGTGTCTGCGGGAGCTGGGTGCGGTCGGTGCCCCGCTGAGCTGCGCTATTCCTGGGCCTGGTCGGTGATCTGGCCAAACGCGTCGTAGGCTGCGACGGCGTATCGCTTTGAGGGGATGTCCGCTCCCTGCCCATTCGCGGGGAGTGCCCTGCTGGTCTCCCACCACGCGACGTACCAGCCGTTGCCGAGCGTGGCGGTGACCGGGCCGACGTCCTCGACATCGAGGACGACCCGTCCGACTCCGGCTCCGACGCGCCCCATCACGTACTGCACGGCGATGTTGCCGTCGGTGAAACTGCCGCCGCCGTAGGGCTCGAGCTGCCCGGGCGCCAGCGGAGCAAACATGCTGGTACCCCTGCTACTCAGCGAGCCTGTGACCGAACCATCTGGGGCGACCTCGATGTAGGTGCAGTCGGCCGCCCCGCCAGGTCCGGCGTAGATCGTGATCAGCCTGCCAGCACCACGGGCGTCGATGCCCACGAGCTGGACGCCAGGCGGGAACTCGGTGTCGGCTCGACAGGCGCGATCAGCCGCCGCTCGGACGTTCCCGTCGATGATGAACGGCTCACGCTGCCACGGACCGACGAGGTCAGCGAGCGTCGCCAGACGTCCCGCGCGAAGATCGGGCGCTGCCGCATCCGAAGGCGACTCGCCGCCGCACGAGGCGACGAGCAGCACGATCGCGATGATGGGGCCGATGAGACGCATGGCCTCGCCCTCCAACGATGACTGGGTACAGCATGCCTTAGCCGCTACGTCAGCTACTACGAATCAGGAACGGCCCGACGTCGCGGGCCGTTTCGTGCTCAGATCGTGGAGGCGACGACCGGACTCGACGGTGGATAGAGGTCTGCAGGCCGAGGTCGGACGTCTACCGACGTCAACCAATGGTGGAAATGAGCGTGAATGGAGCAGTCGGGCGGAAACGTGACTCTGGGCTTCGGTCGAGGTGGCTACCGCTAGGGTTGCTCTTCCTCAGCCGGAGGGTGCTTGAGCCTGCCAGGCTCGGAGGCCGCCGCACCGTGGGCCTTGCCAGCTGCCGCGTTCGCGGCGCCTTGTGCCTTACCGGCGGCGCCATTGGCCTTGCCGGCAGCGCCGTTGGCCTGTCCGGCGGCCTTCCGGGCCGCAGCCCTCTCCTTGGCGGCGGCGGAAACGAGCTTGCCGTGGGTCTTCGCCAAGGCTGAGACGGCGGCCCCGTGGGCCCGGCCGCTCACGAAACCGACGGCATGCGCGATCGCAGAGACGGCGGCACCGTGGCCCGTCGCGCCCGCGGGCGGGGCGGCCATGACGGCCGACGCCGACAGTGCGAGGATCGCGCCCACGAGGACGACGATTGTCAGTGTCCGCTTCATGCCTGGCCTCTCAATCTTGATTCGCGTGATGCTCACGGAACCATCGCGCCATCCGCTGGTCTGTCGAGACCTCGATGGTCCTTCCCACGAATGGAAGGTGCTTCCGTGCACCGTTTTTCCGTCTGTCGCCGCCGCAAATGCGCGGACGATCGTCCAAGCGACCGGGACCATCGAGATGGGGACGCCTATGTGGCAGAGCCTCGACGATCACAGTCGCCCCCGAAGTCAGTATCGTGCCTCACCTTGCAGTCGAGTTGTCCATGGTTGACTCCCGGCACCACCGCTGCGCCACTGCCATCTCGCTCGTGGCGGCGATGGCCATCCTCCTGGTCGCCTGTGCCGCTCCGAGCCCGACCATGACGCCGGTCTCGAATGCGTCGGCTACCTCGCCATCGAGCGGCCCACCAGCGAGCCCGGCGCCGGCGGTCAGCGCATCAGCCGCCACCTCGACCGACTCGCCAGCCCCATCGGCCGCAGCGACAGGTTTCGCGTTCGCGGCTGACGACGTCGTCGCGTACTACGAGAGCCAGGGCTATGCGTGCACGGAACGCCAGCCGAGCACCACAGCGGTCGGTTACACCTACCGCACGTGCACGAAGGTCGACGATGCGGGTCGGACCTTGACTGTCGGACTGGTGACTGATCCGAGCGGTGAGCTGGGCGATGGATTCGCGAGCGTCCAAGGCAAGGACGGGGAGGCGTTCCTGGCGCCGATCGACGCCTTGGACCCCCTCGCGGGCTTCCTCGGCGCGATGCTCGGCGATGAGCGGGGATCAGCCCTCCTGGACTGGTTGGCCGGCCACCTGGGCGACGTTTATGCCGAGACGGAGACGGGACCCTTGAAGGTGGCTACGTACACCGAATCCGATGCCGACGTCTCCAAGCTCTTCGTCGAGCTGGCCAACGACGCGTACCTCAGCGCCCCAACACCTTGAGTGTTCCTAGGACGAATGTCAGGGGGACACGCGGGTGACCAGGTCATAGCTTGACCGCCTGGGCGGCTTACCTCCTCAGTCCGCCCAGCCTTCGAACGGCCCGGTCCTCAACAGTGAGGGGACCGGGCCGTTACTTGCTCGATCCTGGCACGGCGTGCCTCCGAACGGATGCAGCCGCGCGAGGCAGACTCCGGCCCGAATGGACCATGTCGTGCGGAGATTTGGAGGCGACGACCGGACTCGAACCGGTGAAGAGAGGTCTTGCAGACTCTGGGATGGCGTCTCTCGACGTCCGTCGATGACGAGTTTCATGCGTGAAACAGGCGATCCGGAGGGGATCGACGACGCCCGACGTGCGCCCCTCTTGGTACCGCCTGATGGTACCGGGCGCCAGTTGACGGTGGCGAGTCGCCCCGGCGCGACGCCCGAGCACGCTGGTCGGTCGAGAGGCCGTCCTCACCAAAACATGCGGCACGTGTTTTAGGCTTGGTCGCCACCCAGCCCGAGTCCTAGTCGGGGAGGCGCTCGCCCGCCTCGATCCGGATAGGCAGGCGGTTCTCGGCCGGCGTGAGCGGGCACGAGAAGCGCGGGTCGTAGACGCACGAGGGGTGGTAGGCGAGGTTGAAGTCGAGGACGTAGGAGCCATCGTCGTCCGGCTCGAGGTCGAGGTACCGGCCGGCGCCGTACGTCTCGGTACCACTCGTCGCGTCGAGGAACGGCACGAACAGCGAACCGTCGTCGCCGTCGCCCTCGAACGTGTAACCGGTAAGCTTCTCCGCCTCCCCGTCGAGCTCGAAGCGCAGGATGCCCGCCCTCCGTGCCGGCCGGAGCTTTCCGTCCGATGTCGGGATCTGGAAGGTCGACGGCTCGTCGCCGGTGTACGGCTCGAGGCGTAGGTCGTCGAAGCGCAGTGCCTCGTTCGCCGGGTAATACGGCAGCCCGGTGAAGGCCAACCGCTCGTCGAGTGGGATCGGGCTGTGCTGGTCATTGGCGAAGAAGGCGTCCTTGTCGGCCCGGAAAGCGGCGACTGCGTCCTGGTACGAGACGACGTGCTCGTGATGCCCGTGGTCGTGATCGTGGTCGTGGTCGGAGGTCATGCCGCCATCGTGCGCCACACGTCAAGGCGCCAGGTTCGCAGTAGTGAGAGACGTCGTCCAGCCCATCGAAGTCGCGCCCGAGGGCGGGTATCGTGAACCCATGACCGCCGACGACCTCGAAGCCGCCTGGGCCGCCGTCCACGACGCCACGCCGCCCGGCTGGTTCGCTCGTCGAGGGCGCGTCGCGCTGGCCGTGCTCGCCCTGGTCGTCATGGGCTGCCTACCACGACAACAGCCACCGCCACCTGCGGAGTTCATCGACCGCATGGCGAGCGAGGGTTACTCGTTCACGGTGGCCGCCCCACCTGCCGGCGTCCTCGAGGCATCGCAGGTGCTGCCGCGCCTCGGTCAGGACTTCATCCCGGAGGAGGCCGCGGGTCAACCGATCTTCGGCGTCCTCGCCTGCGTCGACGAGAGTCGGGCCTGCGGCGACGGCGGTATCGTCCAGCCGGGACGGCCGAGGGGGTTCTGGCTCGTGCCCTACCCGGGCACCCCCGGCGACGAGGGCGACGCGTGGGCGTTGGTCGATGCGTTCACCAACGTGATGGTCTGGAACAACCCGCCGCAGTGACCACCGACGACCTCAAGGCCGTCTAGGACGCCGTCCACGACGCGACGCCACGCCGCCCGACCGGTACGTCGGCCGGCCGAGCTACCACGACGAGCGCCACCTCGATCGCTTCGATGAACGTCCTGTCCACGACTCGCCCCGGACCATTAGGCCAGTGTTCCCAACGGGTTCCCAAGCATAGGGTAGAGGCCGTCGGGGGATCCCGCGGTTCGCGGTCGCGATCCCAGAGGACGGGCATGCGGGGTGATGTCGCTCGTCCTACACCACTGCCATCGGCAGGGAGGAGTCCCGTGAAGAGACCAACTGGCATTGGCATTGTCTTCGGACTAGTGGCAGCGCTCGTGCTCGCAGGCACGGCCCTGGCCGCCGCGTTCACCAACGGCAGTTTCGAGGACAACGGCACCTATGTCGATGGCGGACTCGGCTTCCAGCAGTTGGATGCGCCGAACGCGAGCATCGATGGCTGGACGGTGGATGCCGGAAGCGTCGACTGGATCGGCACGTATTGGGACGCTCCGGACGGCGATATGAGCATCGACATGAGCGGCGCGGACGCCGGCACGCTCAGCCAGACGTTTGACACGACGATCGGTAACACCTATACGGTCTCGTTCCTGCTCTCCGGCAACCCGGCCGGGCCACCGGCGGTCAAGACGCTCGACGTCAGCGCGACGGGTGGGACTCCGACCAGCTACAGCCACGACACGACGGGGACCGATCTCACCACCATGGTCTGGACGCCGGAGACGTACTCGTTCCTGGCGACCAGCGCGAGTACCACGCTTAGCTTCATCAGCACGACCGGTGGTGTTTCGGGCCGGCCATCGACGCCGTGGTTGTCACCGAATCCGTCCCAGTCAAGGACGACTGCAAGGACGGCGGCTGGCAGTCGATGATCGACAATGCCGGCAACAGCTTCAAGAACCAGGGCGATTGCGTCAGCTACTTCGCCACGAAGGGCAAGAATCTGGGCGCGGTACCGCCAGTCGTCGTCGCCGACGCCACCGCCGCAGACTCGACGGCCGCGCACGTCAAGCATTCGACCAAGCATCAGGACAAGACGACCGTTACGACGCAGACGACCGAGCGACAGCATGGCAAGGTCAAGGCCAAGAGCCAGAACGTCCACGGTCACGGATCGAAGTCACACAAGTCCAAGTAGTTCCTGGTCGACCCTCGGCAAGTGGCCCCTTCGGATCATTCCGAAGGGGCCAAGTCCTATGCGCGGGCTGGCGCGAGGAGCCGGGAGTGGACGGCGGTCGCTCCGACGGAGGTCGAAGTCCTTCGGGAGATGGCGCGCTGCCTGCGGGAGCTCGGCGCTGGTCGCGTGCCGCGCTGACGACCTCTACGTGATGGTGAACGTCGACAGGAAGGCCGCGACGGCCAGCAGGAGCACGACACCCGCACCAATGGCATATGCAGGCCACCGCCGACCGCCGGTGGCAGTCGAGGCGAAGACGTGCGCCTCCGACTCGACGCTCATCAGCTGTCGCATCCAGAGCAGTCCGAGGACGACGCCGGCGACGACGATAGCCCCCAGGCCGAGGCGGATCGCCCAGCTGAGCGGGTCATCCAGGAACATCGGCTCCATCACAGGTGGACTCTACGCCTCAACCGGTCCACGACAAGACCCCCGCCGGGCTGTCGCTGAATGGCTAGGCGTCGGTCCCGACGCCTTCGACGTGGACTCTGACTGCGCTCGCGGTCAGGGCGCAGAATCAGGCGGGGGCACCAATGCCCCGGACTCCACGGGACGGAAGTTCTCAGGAGTGATGGTGGCGAAATCGATCGCTGCGAGCCAGCCATCGCAGTCGATTCCCTCCGACTTGTCGTCGGAGAGCCAGATCCCGATCTGCTGGGGCGAGCCGTCCTTGACGATGACCGCCGACCAGTCGCCGGCCGTCTCGCCTGGGACCGTGGTCTGCTCGGTCGTGCCGCCGAGAGCCCATGTATCGCCGTCCCGGGAGGCACACTCCAGCTGGACGGTGTGGGTGCCTGCGCCGAGCTCCGAGACGGCCGTGCCGGACACGCTCGCGCCACTGGCGACCGCATCGACCTCCGTCGTTGCCGGTGCCCCGTCGACCTGGTAGTTCACGGAGCCGCCGAATGCGCCGCTCGGGCTGGCGGACGCCACCGGCGCAGGCGCTGAGGCTGACTCCTGTGTGGATGCCGCGCAACCGGCGACGATCGGCAGGAGCAAGGCGGCTAGGGCGACGGCAAGCACGCGCCGCCGACCGACTCGGGTGTCCAAGGCGAACCCTCCATCCAGCGAGCGTCAGGTGACGGGGGCCGACATCGCGCTGGTCAGCGAAGCATAGACGCTCGAGCGTTTGCGGCCGGCGGAGGTCCGCCCAGTCGAGCCGGATCTCGGCCGACGGCACCCCGGGACGGACGAGATCGAGCAGCCCGTCGAGCGTACCGTCAAGCGAGGAGTGAGGCGGGCCCCGTAGCGGGGCCGTTTCACGCTTGAGAAGTGGAGGCGACGACCGGATTCGAACCGGTGAATAGAGGTTTTGCAGACCTCCGTGTTGAACCACTTCACCACGTCGCCCTGGAGCGCCGCCCGTTTGGCGGCCTGGGGTGGGCCGCGTTCGCGGCGGCTGGCTGCTCGAAGTTGGCTGGCCCTCGAGGATTCGAACCTCGGTTCACGGATCCAAAGTCCGCTGTCCTACCACTAGACGAAGGGCCAGCGGATGGCGTGCGTGGGATCAAGTGTACGGGTCCGGGGAAGGAGTGGAGCGGAAGACGGGACTCGAACCCGCGACCCTCACCTTGGCAAGGTGATGCTCTACCAACTGAGCCACTTCCGCCCGATACCGACGACCCATCCGGGGATGGTGCCGAGAGCCAGGATCGAACTGGCGACACCGCGATTTTCAGTCGCGTGCTCTACCAACTGAGCTATCTCGGCTTGAGCACATGACCGTCATCGACGGTCCGTCAGCGTCGGTGACGATAGCACAGCCCTCGCGGGTCAGTCGAGGCCGGCCGGGTCCGGATGCTCGGCGTCGAGCGGCTGCGAGCCAGTCAACTCGCGTAGCCGGTTGACGCGATCGACGATCGGCGGGTGGGTCTCGAAGAGGCCCTGTGCCCGCGCTTCGAAGGCCTTGATGGGGTTGACGATGTAGAGGTGCTGGGTGGCGCGGTTGGCGACCTCGAGGACCTCCTTGTCGTTGGAGATCTTGAGCAGCGCGCTCTCCAGGCCGTACGGGTTGCGCGTGATCTCGACCGACGAGGCGTCGGCCAGGTACTCCCGCTCACGGCTGACCGCGAGCTGCACCAGGCGCGCAGCGATGGGCGCGAGGATGGCCAGCAAGAGGACCAGGATCATGATGATGGCCTGTGCCCCTCCCCCGCTCGAGTCGCGCGACCGAGAACGGCCACTCATGCCGCCCCAGAAGCTGAAGCGCAGGAACATGTCCGCGAGGAGCGCGACCGAGCCGACCAGGACCGCGACCAGGAGCGTGAACCGGATATCGAGGTTGCGGACGTGCGACAGCTCGTGGGCGATGACGCCCTGGAGCTCCTCGCGGTCGAGCTTGTCGAGCAGGCCGGACGTGACGGCCACCGAGGCGTGCTTCGGATCACGTCCGGTAGCGAAGGCATTGGGCGCCGTGTCATCGATGACATAGACGCGCGGCGGGGGGATACCCGCCGCCATCGACAGCTCGTGTACGACGTTGAGGAGCTGCGGGGCGTCCTGGTTGGTGACCTCGTGCGCCTGCGACGCGGCAAGGACGAGCCCGTCACCCGCGAAGTAGGTCGCGATCGAGACGATGAAGGTCAGGAGCACGACGCCGACGAGGACCGGGATGCCATAGACGACGTCGCCGCCGACGGCGTAGCCGATGCCGAAGCCCAACAGGCCCAGGAGTCCAGCCACGATGAGCGTGAGCAGCACCGACCGACGCCGGTTGACGGCGATCTGGTGGTAGAAGGTCGGTCGCGACCCGCTCATGGGGACGTCGAGCGCTGCATGGCGCGGCGCTCAGACGGGATGGCTCGCGGGATCAGGCGCGCGGCGGCAGCGTCAGATCGACGGTCGGCGGCGTCGCGGCCTCCGGCTCAGCGTCGAAGAACTCGCGCTTGATGAACCCGAACATGCCCGCGATGAGGACCGAGGGAAACGTCTGGATGTTGGTGTTGTAGTCGAGGACGGTCGCGTTGTAGTGCTGGCGCGAGAAGCTGATCTGGTTCTCGGTCGTTGTCAGCTCCTCCTGGAGGCTCAAGACGTTCTCGTTGGCCTTCAGCTCCGGGTAGTTCTCGACGACCGCGAAGAGCGAGCGGAGCGACGAGGTCAGGGCGTTCTCGGCGATGGCCTGCTCGGCGGGCCCCTTCGCCCCAGCTGCCACCGCATTTGCACGGGCGTTGGTCACATTCTCGAGCACCGCCTGCTCGAAGCCCATGTAGCCCTTGACCGCGTTGATGAGGTTCGGGATCAAGTCCCACCGTCGCTTGAGCTGGACCTCGATCTGGCCCAGCGCCTCGTCGACGCGGAGCCGTCGCTGGATGAGGCCGTTGTAGATGCCGATGATGATGAGCACCAGCACCACGATGATGCCGATGGCGATGATGACGCCCCAGGGCATCCCAACCCTCCTTGTGTACGATCCGTATGAGTATATGGTGCACCGACTCACCGCTTACCGCCGGCCCAGTCAGGTCCGAAGGAAGGGTCAGGAGCAGGATCGTGGTGGGCGGTACAGGACTCGAACCTGTGACTTCCTCGGTGTAAGCGAGGCGCTCTGGCCGACTGAGCTAACCGCCCGATGGCGATGCTAGCAGGCGCCCTCAGCCGCGAGGTGGTCGAACGGATAGGGAGAGGGTGGTGCCCAGGCCGGGACTTGAACCCGGATGACTTGCGTCATACGCCCCTCAAACGTACGCGTATACCAATTCCGCCACCTGGGCCCGGACGATCGGTGTGGTACCGAGGGAGGGACTTGAACCCACACGACCTTGCGGCCACTAGGTCCTGAACCTAGCGCGTCTGCCTATTCCGCCACCTCGGCGCCGACGTCTCCGGGACGCGCGGCCATCACTGATCGGGCGTCTCGGCGAGGCGCCATGTTAGCACATCCCAAAATCGATCCGAGGGGCTCGAGACCTGCCGAGGGGTCGGTCCCTGGAGACGGTCGGAGGCCAGCTCGACTCGGTCCTCGAGGTAGAGCGGCAGGAAGGGCAGCCGTTCGACGAGCTCCTTCTGGAGTTCAGCGAACTTGGCCGCGCGGACCTTCGTATCGGTGGCCGTCCTGGCTGCCGCGAGGAGGCCGTCCATCTTGGCCGACTGGTAGCCCGAGATGTTCGAGCCGCCACGTGCGGCCTGGCTGGAGTCGAGCAGCGCGGTCAGGTCCGGGTCGAGGCCCAGGTCCATCTCGACGATGGCGGCGTCGAAGTCGCCGGAGCGAAGCTGGCCCTCGACGAATTCGACCGGCGGAAAGGCCTTCAAGGTGGCTCTGATGCCGAGGTCCTTCCAGGCGGCGACGACACGCTCGGCGGCCGCGTACAGCTGCGGGTTGGCTTCGGCCTCGACCGTCACGACCTCGATGCGCAGGGGATCCTTGGCCCCGCTCGCCTGCCAGGCGCCGCCGACCTTCTTCCAGCCGGCGTCCCTGAGCGCTTTGGTGGCGGCCGACCGATCGTGCGTCATCGGCGCGGGTCCGGTGGTGTCGAAGAGCGGCGAGCTGGGCGCGATGGGCACGTCGACGATGACACCATGGCCGTTCGCCGCCTCGGCCACGAGACCCTCGCGATCGATGGCTCGGAGCAGCGCCTGGCGCACCGAAGCGTCGCGGAAGGGCGACTTGCTGTTGCGCAGGTTGAGCACGGCGGCCGTCAGATGGCTGGTCGGGTAGGCGATCTCGCGCAGGCCGGGCAGGGCGGCCAGGGCTTTCGTCCGATCGAGCGGGAGATCGCCCGCGACATCGACGTCACCGGCCTCGAGCGCATCGGCCAGCGACGCGGCGTCGGGATACAGCTCCAGCGCCAGGGCGTCGAGCCGTGGCCGTTGCGGGCCATCCTGGGGAGCGGCCGGCGTCGGCTGGGCCGGCGTCGCGAACGGATCGGCCGGGATGGGGGCCGGCGCCCCACCCGGCGGTGGGCCGGCCCGTTCGAGGACGACCTGATCGTCGCCGAGGGTGGCCAGCCGGAATGGTCCGCTGCCCACCGGCTGGAGGCCGAAGGCAGTGGCGCGGCGCTCGGCGAGCGGGATGGCCGCCAGGAGGTGCGCCGGCACGATGGGCTGTGTGGTCGCCGTCAGGAACGAGGCCAGCGGCTCCTGAAGGACGAAGCGGACCTTGTGCGCCCCCAGACGTTCGACGGTGAGGCCGCGGAAGGCGTTGCCGAAGGGCCCGTCGTAATCCGGATGCTGGAGGCTCAGGATGGTGAACACGACGTCGTCCGCGGTCACCGGTCGACCGTCATGCCAACGCACGTCATCGCGAAGGTCGAAGGTCCAGGTCCGGCCGTCGCTGCTCACGTCCCAGGCGCTGGCCAGGTCCGGCTGGATGGTGCCCGCCGGACCCAGTCGCGTCAGGCCACGGAAGAGGAGCGCGATCGCATCGCGCTCCGCAGGATCGATGGCGTACAGGGGATCGAGGGTCGTGATGCGGCCGACGGTCCCCACCCGCAGGATGCGCTCGGCGGTCATGCCGCTCGGCGACGGGCTAGCGACGGGAGCGGCCGCCGGACCGCTGACGATCAGGGCACCGGCCACGAAGCACGAGGACGAGGACTGCGGCCGCGAGGATGCCGCGTTCACGGATGTTCAAGCTCTGGTTCCCTCGATCTCGCCCGGGGGTGCTCCCTCGCAGCACCGCCCCGGCGCTGGATCAGGCCGTCTGGGCAGCGAGCGCGTAGGCGGCGATGGAGAAGACCACGAAGAGGACGGTCATCGCGATGGTGAAGCGGTACAGCGTCTTCTCGATCCCCCGACGGCTGCGATAGACCGACGAGTCGCCACCGAAGGCGGATCCCAGGCCGGCGCCGCGTGCCTGCAGGAGGATCGCGGCCATGAGGCCGACGCTGACGATGATCTGGCCGATGGCCAGGATGGTGTTCACGAGCGGAGGCGTCCTTCCGATGGTCTCATCAAGCCGCGGAAGGATAGCACGGGCTCGGCCTCCGGCCGTCCTTCAGGCCACGGTCGACGTCGCCACGTCGAGCAGCGAATTGCCGGTCATGCCGGGGATGGGCGGCTCGTTGGCGATGGCCAGGAGCGTCGGCGTGACATCAGCCAGGACGCCGTCGCGCAGGTGCCTGCCGCGCATGGCGGAGCCGATGATCACGATCGGCACGGGATTGAGCGAGTGGGCGGTGACGGGTCCGCCGGCGGCATCGCGCATCTCGTCGGCGTTGCCGTGATCGGCGGTGACACACAGCAGCGCGCCCGTCGCCACCATCGGCCACCGACCGGATGTCTGCGGCCAGGACGGCGTCGACGACCCGACCGAGGCACGCATCGACAGCCTCGAGGGCCGCGATCGTGGCCGGCCAGACGCCCGTGTGCCCGACCATGTCGGGGTTGGCGTAGTTGGCGACGATCAGGTCGTAGGCGTCCGACCCGATGGCCTCGACCAGGGCGTCCGTCACCCCGGCTGCGCTCATGGCGGGCGCCAGGTCGTAGGTCGCGACCTTCTGGCTCGGGATGAGCCGTCGCTCTTCGCCGGGCCAGGCGGCCTCGACGCCGCCGTTGAAGAAGTAGGTCACATGGGCGTACTTCTCGGTCTCGGCGACATGGAACTGCCGCCAGCCACGCTCCGCGGCACGCTCGGCGAGGCTGTGCGCGACGGCCGGTGGAAAGGCGACCGCGACCGGCAGCCCCGACTGGTATTCGGTCAGTGTGACGACCCGCAGGCCCGTCGGCCGGCCGCCCCGGTCGAAGCTTGAGAAGCCGTCGTCGTCGACCAATGCGTGCGTCAGCTGGCGGGCGCGATCGGCCCTGAAGTTGCAGAGGATGACGACGTCGCCGTCACGCAGCCGACCGTCGACGCCGGAGATGACGGTGGGCTGCACGAACTCGTCGTCCTCGCCCCGCTCATAGGCGCCGCGGACGGCCGCATCAGCCGAGGCCGCCTTCAGCCCGAGGCCGTGGACGATGGCGTCGTAGCCGCGCTTGACCCGCTCCCAGCGGCCGTCGCGATCCATCGCGAAGTAGCGGCCGCCAACGGAGGCGAGGCGTGCGCCCGGGTGTGCCTCAGCCAGGCGTACCTCCAGCTCGGCCAGGTAGGCGATCGCCGAGCGGGGCGGTGTGTCCCGTCCGTCGAGCAGCGCGTGGACGACGAGGTCCCGGACTCCTTGCTCGTGGGCCAGCTCAGCCAGCGCCACGATATGGCGGTCGTTGGCATGCACCCCGCCCGGCCCGATGAGGCTGATGAGCGCCAACCGCCTGCCGCCGGCGGTCGCGGCGCGGCAGGCGTCGATGAGGACCTGGTTGGCGCGGAACGAGCCGTCGGCGATGGCGGCGTCGATGCGCGGCAGATCCTGCAGCACCGGCCGCCCCGCCCCGAGATTCAGGTGGCCGACCTCAGAGTTGCCCATCTGGCCCTCCGGCAGGCCGACATCGCGGCCCGATGCCCCCAGCTCGGCGTGGGGCCAGGCGTCGAGGAGCGCCCGCCAGTTCGGCATCCGTGCGGCCGCGACCGCGTCGGCCTCAGGCCTCTGCCCGATGCCGAAGCCGTCGAGGATGACCAGGACGATCGGCCGCGGTCGACCGACCGTCACCTGGCGGCCGCGGCGTGGCTACGAGCCCGCGCGGTCATGCCGGCGCGGGCGACGATGCCGGCCATCTCCTCGACCTTCAGGCTAGCGCCGCCGACGAGCGCTCCATCGATGGCCGGCTCGGCGAGGAATTCGCCGATGGCGGCGCTGGTAACGCTGCCGCCGTAGAGCACCGGGACCCGCTCGGCATCGATGCCCTGCGCTCGCAATCCATCGCGGATCACGTCGGTCATCAGGGCGGCGTCGGCGCCCGACGCCGTGCGGCCGGTGCCGATCGCCCAGACCGGCTCGTAGGCGACGACCAGCCAGGCCGCCGCATCAGCGCGCAGGCCGGGCTCGAGCACCTCGAGGGCGCCCGCCAGCTGGTCGCGCACGATCGTCTCCGCGTTGCCTGCCTCGCGTTCCGCCAGCACCTCGCCGACACATAGGATGGGGCGCAGATCGTGCTCGCGGCAGCGGATGAGCTTGCGCCCGATGATCGCGTCCGTCTCGGCCTGGTCGCGCCGGCGCTCCGAGTGCCCGACGATCGCCCAGGTCGCGTAGAGCGCGACCATGGCCGCCGAGATCTCGCCCGTATAGGCGCCCCGCGTCTCAGCGTGCACGTTCTGGGCACCGGTGGCAACGCCCGTGCCTGCCAGGGCTGCGGCGACAGCTGGCAGGGCGATAGCCGGTGGGCAGATGACCCGGAGGACTGCCTCGTCGGTCATGACCGCGGCCAGACTGGTGGCCAGGGGGCCGGCGTCCGCGGGCGTCGAGTTCATCTTCCAGTTGCCGGCGACGACGATGGGGCGCATGGCCGAATCATCGCATGCGGGCGGCCTCCGCCTCGAGCCGCTCCAACGCCCGCTGGATGCTCGAGCGACCCACGTCGAGCTCCCCTGCGAGCTCGCTGATCGATGCCTCCGGCGAGGCCAGCCGCGCGAGGCCGACGGCGCGCACGGCGGCGGGCAGCGCGTCGAATCGGCCGCTCGCCTGGAGCCGCTCGATGGCTGCGACCTGGCGCGCTGCCGTCGCGATACCGCGTCGGATGTTGGCGGTCTCGGCGTTCAGCTGCCGATTCAGGTCGCTGCGCAGCTCCCGCGCAACGGTCAGCGATTCCAGCTCGAGGACGGTGGCCGAGGCGCCGGCGAGACGCAGGAACCGCGTCACGGTGGCAGCGCTCTTCCAGGTCACCACGGCGGCTCCACGACGCGAGCGAAGCCGGGCTGGCAGGCCGAGCTCGGCAAGCTGCGCAGCGAAGGCACCGGCCTCTGAATTTGGCAGCACGAACTCCAGGTGCGTTCGCCCGTTGGCCAGGCTCAGCGAGCCGCGCGCGAGGAATCGACCGCGGAGCCATGCCAAACGGCAATGCTCCGCCGCGGTCGACCAATCGAACCGGGCAACGCCACGGTCCGCGTGCTCCAGCCGGATGGCCAGGCGCGCCACCACGGGGTCTCGCGCCTGCCCGGTGGCGGCCGACCCGAGGCCGTCGCGCTCGGCAGCCCGACAACATGCACGTCCTGGCTCGACCGCCGCCAGCTCGGCACGCAGCGCTTCGACCAGCTCGCGTGCACCGTGGTCCACGTGCCTCGTACTGTCGCGGGGCGGCGCAGTGCCGCTCGTTGTGGCCGAGGTCATGCGCTGCGGGTCGCCTGGGTGGCGAGGGGTGTACCGGCAACGTCGAGACCTGCCTGGAACGCCATGATCGCCACGGCCAGCCGTTGCGGGTCGTGCCGGTGGGCGTTGTCGGGATCGACGACGGGGGCGGCCATGAACCTGACCCGAGGCTGCCAGTCGTCGGGGAGCACCGGCTTGATGGCGCGCGCGGGCCAATCGCGGGGTGCTCTCGCGGCCAGGTCGTCATTGGCCAGAACGGCGTCGACGACGCCATCGCCCACGTGGTCGAAGATGGCCTGCAGGTGATCAGCGAGCGTAAAAGTCTCCGTCTCGCCGAGCTGGGTGGCCACGTTGACGACGTAGATGGCAGGCGCCCGAGCCGCGCGGACGGCCTCACGGATCTCGGCCACGAGGAGATTGGGAAGGAGGCTGGTGTACAGGCTGCCGGGCCCCAGGACGATGAGATCGGCGGACATGATGGCCTGGACGGCGTCGCCGGAGGCGTGCACGTCGCTTGGCGCGATCCAGACACGGTGGATCGAGCGCGCCCGGCCGACGGCCGACTGGCCGATCAGCCGCGAGCCGTCGGCGAGCTCGGCGTGGAGCGTCAATGGCACGGGGGCCGCGGGCACGACCTGACCGCGCACGGCAAGCACCTGGTTCATGCGCCGGACACCTTCTTCGAAGTCGCCCTCGAGGTCGCTGAGCGCCGCGATGAGCAGGTTGCCGAGCGCGTGACCACCCAGACCACCCGGGCGCATGGCTTCCGGGAATCGGTATTGGAGCAGGCGTGTCATGGTCGCCTCGGCGTCCGAGAGGGCCGCCAGGCAGTTCCGGATGTCGCCCATCGGGGGCAGGCCGATGGCGTCACGCAATCGGCCGGACGATCCGCCGTCGTCGGCCACGGTGACGATCGCGGTCAGGTTGCTGGAGTAGCCCTTGAGGCCGCGCAGGAGCGTGGAGAGGCCCGTCCCGCCACCGATGGCCACGATCCTGGGACCCCGGGCCAGGGCGCGCTGTCGCACGAGCAGGTCGACGAGCGGCGCTTCCCGGGACGCGAGCGGCTCCATGAGCGTTTCCAGCAGGCGACGAAGGCCGACGACGAGGATGGCCAGCCCGACCACGAAGAGCACGACGACGCGCAGCCAGGCCGGCAGGAACTGAAGCGTCAGGAACCAGATGAGCGAGGCGTCCGGTGCGCCGCCGGGGGCGACTTCACGGACGACCTGCCGGAGGACGAGCGCACCGGCGATGGCGATGAGGAGCTCCCCGAGGAAGATGACGAGCAGCCAGCGCTTCAACCCGACGCCGGGACGGAGGAGGCGACGCAGGCGCTCGCTGCCGCTGCCGGTCAGGTCGATCGGGCGCGGGCGCCCTGGGGCCACGCTCAGCCCTGCTCGAGGTCGCGGTGCCAGACGTCCACGTGACCCAGATCGCGCTGACGCCAATCGGCCGCCAGCTGCTCGGCGATGGTGATCGAACGGTGATAGCCGCCGGTGCAGCCGATGGCCACCGTCAAGCGGCTGCGACCCTCCGCGAGATAGGCGGGGATGGCGAACGTGAAGAGTTCGCTCGCGATCTCGAGGAAGCGCTGCGCCGTGGGCTGGCCGAGCACGAAGGTACGCACCGGCTCGGTGAGGCCCGAGAGGGGACGGAGGACGGGGTCGTAGAAGGGATTCTCGATGAAGCGCACGTCGAGCACGATGTCTGCTTCCAGCGGGATGCCGTACTTGTAGCCGAAGCTGATGAGCTGCAGGGCGATCCTCGATGGCTCCTCGGTCGCATCGATGGCCGCCAGGACGCGTTCGCGGAGGCTCCGTCCCGAGAGGTCGGAGGTGTCGATGATCACGTCCGCCGTCTCGCGCACCTCTTCGAGCAAGCGGCGCTCCTCGGCGATCGAGGCCGCGATGCCCGACCCGCGCTGCAGGGGATGACGATGGCGCGTCTCGCTGTAACGGCGGATGAGGATGTCGTCCCGCGCCTCGAGGAAGATGACGCGCGGGGTGATGCCTCGACCCTCGAGCGCTCCGAGCACCGAACCGAGCGCCACACGCGGGTCGCCGGCACGGACGTCGAGGACGATAGCGACCCGCTCGAAGCGGTTCGGGTCCGAGGCCACCAGCTCCGCCAGCTCGGGCACCAACTCGGCCGGCAGGTTGTCGACGACGGTGTAACCGAGGTCCTCGAAGAGCTTGCTGGTGGCCGTCTTGCCGGCGCCGGAGAGGCCGCTGATGATGGCCACGTGCTGGCCGGCTTCAGCCATCGCGCGGCTCCTCGACTCCCTCGGCCGTGCCCGGCTCGTCCGCAGTCTCAGGCTCGGTGTCCAGGGCGGCTGCTGCAGCGTCTCGGGCGTCGAGCCGCCCGATAGCGAGGATGGTGCCCTCGTAGAGGGCGTACATCACGCCGCTCATGACCAGCGGGCTGATGGGGTCGCCGCCGGGCGTGACCACGACCGCGAAGATGACGATGCCCAGGAGCGCGTAACGGCGGCTGGCCTTCAGCCGGGCGAGTGGCAGGATGCCCAGGCGGTTGAGGACGATGAGCACGATCGGGAACTGCATGACCGCGCCGAAGACGAGGAAGAGCATGGTCACGAATCCGAAGTACGCCTCGGCGGTCAACTCCATGACCAGCACGCCGGGGATCTCGAAGCCCGTCAGGAAGGTCGCGGCCGCGGGCAGCACGGCGTAGGCGACCACGACGCCAAGGACGAAGAAGCCGATCATGGCCGGGATCCAGGGACGGGCGATCCGCCGCTCGCGAAGGGTCAGGCCGGGCGAGACGAAGGCCCACAGCTGCCAGGCCACGATCGGCAGTGCGAGTGCCACGCCGACCATCAGCGCCAACTTCAAGCGGACGGTGAAGGCACCTCCGAGCTCGAGGTAGATCAGCTGCTGGCCGCCGATCGGTGCCGTCAGCACGCTGATGAGCTGCTCCGAGAAGAGGAAGCCGATCGCGGTGCCGACGATCAGCGCCGCGGCGCCGACGGCGATGCGGCGCCGTAGCTCGCCGAGATGATCGACGAGGGTCATCACCGAGCCGTCCTTATCGGGCGACTCGGTCACCAGCGGAGCAGGCTCCCCTCCCCGGCCCAGCTCGATGTCGGTCATTGCTCGGCCGGTGAGGCGGCCGTCAGGCGCCGGGCGTCGACTCGGCGTCGGCGTCGGGCGAGCCGGATGTCGCCGTCGGCGCGCTCGGAGGCGGACCGTCGCTCGTTCGCGCGGCGTCGACGGTATCGGAGGCCGCGAGAGCGGGCGCGGCCACCGCAGCGGGCGCAGCCACCGCCGCAGGCGGAGGCGCCGCATCCGGAGGCGGGGTCATTGCGGCGGGCCCAGCCACCGCCGCAGGCGGCACGGGAGCCGCCGGAGCAGCGGACATCCCCGGTGTGGCGGAGGCGGTGGCCGCTGCCGTCGGGCTCGGCGGTGGGGCCGTGGCCGACGTCACGGCCTCCTGCATCTCGGTCGAGGCCTTGCGGAACTCACGCAGCGACTTGCCGAGCGCCGCCCCGACGTCCGGAAGGCGGCCGGGACCGATGACCAGGAGGGCGATGGCGAGGATGAGGAGGAGCTCGCCGGGCCCGATGTTGAAGGGCATGGCTGGTTCGGACTCCAGTCGGGATCGGCCGGGCTATCGTGCCCGGAGACCGGCGGTCATGGTAGCACCGAGGTTCGGCGCGACCACTCCGCGGCGGCAGCCGAGAGCGCCTCCTCGGGGTCCGCCGCGCCGATGGCCGCCCCGGCGATGCCTCGTGAGACGTTGATGAGCAGGCCACCTCCGGTCGCGCTCGCGACGGCACCCGTCCGCGCCGGCCCAGACGCCAGCGTGGCCTTCAGGTCGCCGCCCTGGGCACCCACGCCCGGGACCAGGAACGGCAGTGCGGGTGCGATGCCTCGGACCACCGCCAGCTCAGCCGGCGCGGTGGCACCGACGACCAGCCCGACGGTCCCGAACCGATCGCCCCAATCGCCGGCGAGCGCGGCCACTCGCTCGAAGAGCGCCTCGGCCGGGCGCCCGGTGACCGCATCAGCCGCCAGGCGCAGCCCCTGGACCTCCCCCGCGCCTGCGTTGGATGTCCGACAGAGGACGTAGACGAAGCGATCGGATCGCGCCAGCAACGGCTCGATGGCGTCGGCGCCGAGGTACGGACTGGCGGTCACGGCGTGAGCGCCAAGGCCATCGAAGATGGCCGCTGCGTGGCGCTCCGCGGTGGATCCGATGTCGCCGCGCTTGGCGTCGGCCACGATCGGCACGTCGGGCGGGATGCGGGCCAGGAGCCGTTCGAGCGCGGCCATCCCGCCAGCGCCGAAGGCTTCGAAGAACGCCAGGTTGGGCTTGACCGCGGCGGCATGCGGCAGGGCGGCCTCGACGAGCAGCCCGGCGAAGCGCTCGAGCCCGGCGAGGCCGCTCCCGAAACCGCGAGGCAGAGCCGCCGGATCGGGGTCGATGCCAAGGCAGAGCACGGATCCGACGACCCGGGTCCTGGCCGCGAGCAGCTCCAGATACGGGCCCATCAAGAGAGCCGTCGTGTGCTCGTCACGGCGATGGCGCGGCACTCTCCGTGGCCCCCGAGCCCGATGGGGCGGGCGAGGCCGTCGGTATCGGGAGCAGCTCGGGCGGGATGTACCAGGCTGGCCGCGAGGCCGGGTCGAGTCGCGTGTCGGTCGTCAGGGCGATATCGTCGAGGACCGCGGGGATCCCGTCCGGACCATCGGCCGGCCCGAGCTGGACAAGGCGCAGGTCGGCGCCCTCGGACGTCAGGTTGAGATACGCGACGCCGGACCCGTCTGGCCCCCATGTCGGCGCGAAGCTGCGTCCGTCGCTCGTGAGGCGCTCGACGACGACCCCGTCCGAGGCTCGGATGATGACGATGTCGCGGCCGGTGCCTGTCGTCTTCACCGCGGCCAGGAGGCTGCCATCCGGCGACCACGACGGCTGGGCGAAGCCGCGGGCCGTCAGGAAGCGGAACTTCTTCGTGCCGGTCGTGTAGAGCCCCAGGCGCGGGGCGCCGATGGCGCCGTCGCGCCCGTTGTAGGTGAACGCGATGCGCTTGCCGTCCGGGCTCCAGGCCGGGTCGTTGTGTCCGAGCCCGGAGACCTGACGAACGCCCAAGTCGTCGACGCGACCACCCGCGATCGGCAGGAGGCTCAGCCGGACGTCGTCCTCGAAGGGGTCGGGCGCGTCACTGACCAGGGCGATGCTCGCGCCGTCCGGGCTGACGTCCGGTTGAAGGAGCCACGTGAAGTAGTAGCGGTTGTTGCCGCCCTTGAGCTTGTAGAGGCCGCTCTTGATGACGTCGCGCGCGCTGCCGTCGGGCGCGACCCGTACGAGGACCGGGTAATCGAGCAGATAGTCGCTCATGTTGCCGCCATATGGGATGGTCGTCCGGCGCTCCCGGGTCTCGACGAGGACGACGCCCGATCCATCGGGCAGCCAGGTCGGCATCGCGTCCGCGCCCCCGCTCGTGAGCTGCTCGACGGTCTCGTCCTCCATCTTCCAGAGGTTGCCGTCCTGGGTGAAGAGGATGGTGCCGACGAAGGGGGGCGGCGCATCAGCTGAGGGCTCCGGCGTGAAGATGACGCTCGGATTCGGTGTTCGTTGGCCACCGGCCTGGCCGCCACGACCGCCACCGGTCGGCAGGTTGACTCCGCCCACGAGGAGGGCGAAGCTGATGGCTGCGGCGACCAGCAGCCCGACGAAGGCGAGCGCTGGCGTCATCGATCCGCGGTCGACGACCAGCTTCGGGCCGCTGCTGCGGGTCGGCGGCCGCGAGGCGCTCACCTGGCAGCCACGAGATCGGTCGCGCCGGTCGCGATGTGCCCCGCGCTGGCGACATCGATGACCTCGATCTGCAGGGACTCGTAGCCCCCGAACGCCCGGCTGGCCAGGTGCCCGACGAGGTCGATCGCCGTCTCGGGCGGGATGTCAGCCAGATCGGGCCGGTCGAAGGCGATGCCGTCGAACACCTCGCGGCCTTTGCGCAGGGTGAGCTGGGCGTGTCCGCCGGACGCCTGTCGAGCACGGCTGACCACAAGGCCGGAGAAGCCGATGAGTGCTTGCGGCGCTCCAGGGCCGAGGGGATCGAGCATCGCCAGCTCTCGCTGCAGCCGGTAGTCGATGTCGAGCGCCTGCACGATGAGGTCGAGCGACAGCTCCGGGCCGGCCGACTTGGGCAGACTGCCGGCCAGCTCCAGGAATCGCTCACGGAACGCCTCGAAGACGCCCGGCCGAAGCTCGCAGCCGGCAGCCTGGGGGTGACCGCCGTGACGCTCGAAGAGCGGCCCACAGGCGTCGAAGGCCGCGGCCAGGTCGAAGCCGGCGGCGGATCGCGCAGAGCCTCGCCACGGCTCGACCGACCGCGTGACGACGACGGCGGGCGCCGCGAATCGCTCGGCAAGCCGGCCGGCCACGAGGCCGATGATGCCGACCGGCCAGTCGCCGACCACGACGACCGCGCGCGGATCCCCCGTCAGCGCTGCGGACGTCGCTGCCTCGACCGCCTCCGCGAGGACGTCGCTGGTCAGCAGGCGGCGTTGCTTGTTGGCTTCCTCGAGCAAGGCCGCCAGCGGTCCTGCCTCAGCCGCGTCGGCGGCCAGGAGGAGGTCGGACGCGGTCGTGGCGTCGCCCATCCGACCGCCGGCGTTGAGCCGGGGCGCGATCGTGAAGCCGATCGACTCGAGGGTCACGGCCTCAGGTGCCAGGCTGGCCGACGCGAGCAGGGCGGCGATGCCGGGCCGCGTCCCGGACCGGAGGCGCTCCAGACCGAGCCTGGCGATGGCGCGGTTCTCGCCCACGATCGGGGCCATGTCTGCGATGGTCCCGATGACCGCCAGGTCGGCCATGTCCAGCGCGGCCGCGGGGCCGCCATCCGCGTCGGCGAGCAGGAGCTGGGCGACCTTGAACGCCACGCCGGTGCCGGCCAGGCGCGGGTCGGGGTAGCGGCTACCGGGCCGGTGTGGATTGACGACCGCGACCGCGGCAGGCAGCCGTTCCGGCACGTGGTGGTGGTCGGTGACGATGACGTCGATGCCGACCTCGGCGGCGAGGGCGACCTCGGCCAGGCTGGTCGTGCCGGTGTCGACGGTCACGATCAGGCTGCGTTGCTCGGCATGGGCGCGCTCGACCGATCGGCGCGACAGCCCGTGTCCTTCCCCCTGGCGATCGGGCACGTGGACGGCGACCTCGAGTCCAAGGCGCCGCAAGGCAAGGGCGAGGATGGTCGAGCCGGTCAGGCCGTCGGCATCGAAGTCACCGAAGACGAGGACCCGCTCACCACGCTCGACGGCCTGCTGGACTCGATGCCGCAGCAGGTCGGCGTCCGGCAGCAAGGCGGGGTCGTGGAGGCTCGCCGAGGGAGCATCGAAGTAGGCGGCGAGATCGCCCTCCGACGTGTGGCCACGGGCCATCAGCACCGCCAACGCTCTGGGTCCGATGCCCCGCGCGTCAGCCGCCCAGCGAAGGCTCGGCGAGTCGATGGTGGTGGGCTGGAGCCAGCGGTGGGTCGCCTGGATGGTCTCATCGGGCGGAGGGTGCCATGGGCGGCTCCACCCCGACTTATCGCGACGCGCGCGCGGCGGTCAGCTGGGCCTGACGGCGTCGGTCGTCACGCTCGTGCCAGACGACAAGGAGCGGGCTGGCGTTGAAGATCGACGAGAAGGTCCCCGAGACGATGCCGATCAGGAGCGCCAGGACGAACCAGCGGATGGCCTCGCCACCGAAGAGCAGGAGCGCGGTCAGGGTGATGACCACGGTCATCGAGGTGTTGATCGACCGGCCCAGGGTCTGCAGCAAGGAATGATTGACGATGGCCGAGAAGGGCTCGCCGGCGTGGCGGTAGCGGTTCTCGCGGATGCGGTCGAACACGACGATGGTGTCGTGGACGCTGAAGCCGATGACGGTCAGCATGGCGGTCACGAAGAGGGCGTCGATCTGGACCCGGAAGAAGGTGCCCAGGATGGCGAAGGCGCCGACCACGACGAGCACGTCGTGGAGCAATGCCACGAGCGCCGTGAAGCCCATGCGGACGTCCCGGAAGCGGACCGTGATCCAGGCCACGATGGCCAGCGACCCGGCCATGATGAGGATGAGCGCCTGATTGATGAGGTCGCGCGAGACGATCGGCCCGACCACGGTCGCTTGGGTGACGTCATCGATCGGCCCGAAGGCCGCCTGCAGGGCGGCCGCGATCTCGCCCGGTGTGCCGTCGGTCGGCAGGACGATGCCCGATGCGGCAGGCGCGGCCGAGGCTGAGGGCTCGGGCGACGGCGCGGCCGAGGCCGACGGCCCGGGCGAACCGGAGGCTCCTGCGGACGCGCTCGGCTCCGAGCTCGGGGCGGGCGAGGGCGACGGGGGTGCGGCCTCGATGAGGCCGATGGGCGGCATGCGCATGAGCACGTACTGACCCCTCGGCCCATCGGTGATGCTCACCTGGGGACCTTCCAGGCCGGCATCCACGAGGACCTGTCGCACCGCGGCGGGGTCGGGCGCGCCCTGGGCGAAGTGGACCTCCCAGATCGTGCCGCCCGTGTAGTCGATCGAGAAGTTGAGCCCGATCCGGCCCCCGGTCAGCGGCGTCAGGATGATGAAGATGATGCCCGGGATGGTGATGATGGCGCTGAACAGGAAGAACCAGCGACGCTTGCCGACGATGTCAAACACGTGCACCAGCCTCGCGGGCGCGGCCGCGCGAGCCGATGGTCACGAACTCGTCCTCGTTGACGCCGAAGAGACTGGCTCGACGCGCCCACGGCTGCCGCACGACCCAGCGCAGGATGGTCCGGCTGACGGTGATGGCCGTGAACATCGAAACCAGCACGCCGACGACCAGCACGAGGGCGAAGCCCCGGATGGTGGAGCTGCCGAAGAAGAACAGGATGGCCGCCGTGATGCAGCTCGACACGTTCGAGTCGAGGATCGAGTTCCAGGCTCGGCTGAAGCCCGCCTCGACCGCCGAGTTGACCGTCTTGCCTGAGCGCAGCTCCTCCTTCGTCCGCTCGAAGATGAGGATGTTGGCGTCGACCGCCATGCCCACCGAGAGGATGAAGCCGGCCAGGCCGGCGAGCGTCAAGGTCACCGGGATGATCCGGAAGATGGCGAGCACGACGATGGCGTAGTAGATGAGCGCCAGACAGGCCACCGCGCCCGGCAATCGGTAGTGGATGAGCATGAATAGGAAGACGAGCCCGATGCCGATGATGCCGGCCAGGATGCTCGCGGCCAGGAATTCGGCCCCGAGGGTGGCGCTGATGGAGTTGAAGCTCAGCTCCTTGAGGGCCAGCGGCAGGGCACCGTACTTGAGCGTGGTGACCAGTGTCTGCTGCTCAGAGGTCGTGAAGTCGCCGCTGATCTGGCCGTTGCCGTCGAGGATCGGCTGGCGGATGACGGGCGCCGAGACGACCTTGCCGTCGAGCACGATGGCGAAGAACTCGTCGACGTGGTCGCGGGAGTAGTTGCCGAAGAGTGTGGCTCCATTGGAGCGCAGCTTGAAGGCGACGACGCGTTCGCTGGTCGTCGGGTCCACGCCCGGAGCGACGCCGCTCGGGTCGATCTCCTCGCCGCCGAAGAGTGGCGGCAAGGCGGGATCGATGGGCTCACCAGGCCCCGGCACGGGCTTCGAGCCTGGCGTGCTGCCGGTGCCATAGACCTCGGGTGGCAGCGGCACGAAGTCGAGCCGTCCGGTGGCGCCGATGAGCTGCCGGATCTCCTGTTGGTCGGTGGCGCCGGGGAGGTCCACGACGATCCGGTCGGAGCCGACGGTCTGGACGATGGGCTCGGCCACGCCGGTCGCGTTGACGCGGTTCTCGACGATGCCGCGGATCGTCTCCATCTGCTCCACGGTCGGCGTCGAGCCGTCCTCGGTGATGGCCTGGTACTCGCCCTGCAGGCCGCCCTGGAGGTCCAGGCCGAGGCGGGTCTCGGCGAACTCGGGCGTGCTGCTGATGAAGCGAGGGAAGGTCGGCACGAGGTCGACGGCGAGCGCGAGCAGACCGACGGCCACGATGAGGAAGGGAACGAGGCGACGCATCGGCGGGGACTATATCAGCCCCCACCTTGGAACGCCGCCCGTGCCCCCGGCGGGTTCGACCCGGTCCGACTCAGACCTCCAGCGCGGTCTTGATCCGGGTCGCCGAGGGCAGCGCCGATGCCCGGCACGGCCGCGACCTGCTCGACGGTCGCCTCGCGGATCTTGCGCGCCGATCCGAACACCCGCAGGAGGGCGCGCTTGCGCGCCGGTCCCACGCCCGGCAGGTCGTCGAGGACGCTGCGCACCTGCGCTTTTGCCCTCACCTGCCGGTGGTAGGTGATAGCGAAGCGGTGGGCCTCGTCGCGCATGCGCTGCACCAGGTAGAGCGCCCCGCTCGTGGCCGGCAGGACGATGGGTTCTGAGCGGCCGGGCACGAAGAGCTCCTCCCGTTCCTTGGCCAGCCCGGCCAGCGGAACGTCGTGCAGCCCGAGTTCGTCCAGGACGCTCCGAGCGGCACTGACCTGACCCTTGCCGCCATCGATGACGACCAGGTCCGGCAAGCGCCAACGGAGCTCCTCGGCCGTCCCCTCGCCTGCCCGTAGTGCGTGGCCGAAGCGCCGGCGGAGGACCTCCTGGTGGCTGGCGAAGTCGTTCGGGCCCTCGACGGTCCGGATGCGGAAGCGCCGATAGTCCCCGGTGCGCGGCCGGCCATCCTCGAAGACGACCATGCTGCCGACCGTGCTGGCACCCTGGATGGTGCTGATGTCGTAGCACTCGATGCGCGTGGGGATGGCGCCCAGCTCCAGGGCCTCGGCCAGCTCCTCGAGCGCGCCCAGCGTCTTGCCCTCATCGGCCAGCCAGCGGGCCTGTTCCCGGGCGAGCACCTCGGCCGCGTTCCGCGAGGCCAGCTCCAACAGCTCCCGCTGGCGGCCACGTCTGGGGACGTGGAAGGTGACCCGCCGCCCGCGGCGCGCGGTCAGCAGCTCGAGCAGCTCGGCCGCTTCAGCCGGTGACCATGGGGCGAGGATGCGGACGGGCACCGAGCCGGCCTCCGCGTAGTACTGCTTGACGAAGGCCGCCAGGGCCTCGTCGTCTGCGGCGCCGGCCACATTCTCGAGGACGAAGACGTCGCGAGCCACGATCTTGCCGTCGCGAACGGCGAAGAGCTGGACGGCGGCTTCCGCCCCGGCGCGCGCGAAGCCGAGTACGTCCTGCTCGGTCGTGGCGTCGGCGGCCATCTTCTGGCTCTCCATGGTCCGCTCGATGGACCGCACCTTGTCGCGCAGCGCCGCAGCCCGCTCGTAGTCGAGCTTCGCGGAGGCCGCCTCCATGTCCGCACGCAGGGCGCGCGCGACGGTCGCCTGACGTCCCTCGAGGAAGAGCACGACCTGCCCGATGTCGTGGCCGTAGGCCTCCTTGGAGATGGCCTCGATGCATGGGCCCTGGCAGCGCTTGATGTGATAGAGCAGGCAGGGACGCTGGAGGGCCCGCTCGCCCTCATGGATGTCGATGGTGCAGGTGCGGAACGGGAAGAGCCGTCGGATGAGGTTCATGGCCTCGTCCACGCTGGTGGCCGAGGCATACGGTCCGAAGTAGCGGCTGCCATCGCGCGGCAACTTGCGCGTGCGCTCGATGCGTGGGAAGTCGTCGCCCAGGGTGACCTTGATGAACGGGTAGCTCTTGTCGTCCTTGAGCCGAACGTTGAAGCGCGGCTGGTAGCGCTTGACCAGGTTGGCCTCGAGGAGGAGCGCCTCGCTGACCGTGTCGGTCAGGGTGTACTCGACGTCGACGACGCGATCGAGCGCGGACTCGATGCGCAGCGGCTGCTCGGCCGCGCCATGCTTCTGCCAGTAGGAGCGGACGCGGCTCCGCAGGCTCTGGGCCTTGCCGACGTAGAGGACCGTGCGCCGCGCATCGCGCATGAGGTAGACACCCGGCTTGTCCGGCAGGTCGGCGAGGGTCGTGGCGAGCTCGGGGGTCACGTGCCGATCGTCCCACATGGCGGCGAACGGCGGGCCACGGGCGATCGTCCGCCATGCCGGCGTGCAGTGCCCGTGGAGGTCTCCGACACAGGATCACGCGATGCACCCGACGGTCGAGGCTCGCCTCGCTCGACTCTCCGCCGACCAGCGGACCGCCGCGACGGCGCCGCCAGGCCCGGTCCTCTGCGTGGCGCCGGCTGGAAGCGGCAAGACGACGACGCTGGTGGCGCGCGTCGCCTGGCGCATCGACGGCGGCGCTCACCCGGACACGATCACGGCCCTGACCTTCAACCGCCGCGCCGCGGACGAACTTCGAGATCGCCTGCACGAGGCGCTGGCGCCCCTGACCGCCGACACGGCGGTCGTGCGGGTTCGGACCTTCCACGCGCTTGGCCTCGAGATCCTCCGGGACGCCGGGCTGCCCGTGGCGCCGCTCATCGACCGCGCTGGAGATCATCTCGAGCCTCGCCGGTCATCCGCTGCCGGCATCGGCCATTCGCCGCCTCGACGACGGCTTCTCTCGACTCAAGCTCGACGCTGGCCTCGACCTCGATGGAGCGCGGCGCGAGCTCGCTACCTCGCGCACGGCCGATCCGCGGCCGGCGCCCGATCCCCAGGCCACGACGATCCTCGAGGCCTTCGTCGCCTACGAGGCCGAGCTCGAGCGGCTCGGGGGCCTCGACTTCGACGACCTGGTCGCGCGAGCGCTGCGAGTCCTGGAGAGCGATCCAGCCGTCCTGGCACGCTGGCGAGCGCGTTGCCAGGTCCTCTTCGTGGACGAGACGCAGGATCTCGATCGCTCACAGCTGCGACTCGCCTGCCAGCTCGCGGCGCCGGCCAACGACGTCTTCATGGTCGGGGACGACGATCAGACGATCTACGCCTGGCGCCTGGCCGACGTGCGGCGGATCCTGGGCCTGGCCGGGTCGCTCCCAGGCCTGCTACGCGTCGACCTCGTCACCAACCGGCGCTGCCCGCCGGCCGTGGTCGAGCGGGCCGGTCGACTCGTGGCGCACAATCGGGAGCGCTTCGCGAAGCGCATCCTGGCCGCGCCCGGGGCGACCGGCGACGCGGTCCTGCGACCCGACCCGACGGACGATGTCAGTCGCGCTCGCTCGCTGCTCGCGGAGTGGGCGCCCGCCCTCCAGGGGCCAGGCCCACCGACGCACGCGGTGCTGGCGCGCACGAATCGTGAGCTGGCGCCCTACGCCGCGGCTGCGCTCGAGCTCGGCCTGCCGTACCTGGCCCAGGACGACGGCCTCGGCGCGCTCGATGACCCGGCGGTCGGGCACCTCGACGCGAACCATGCGCACTGGTCGGTCGGGCGAGGGGACGGGTCCGTGCTCGCGGCCTTGATCGAGCGGATGACCACGGCGCGAGCGACGCTGCGTCGTCCGGATGCGCCGCTCGTCCTGGCCACCGCCCACGGCACGAAGGGCCTCGAGTTCGACGTCGTCGCCTGCATCGGCCTGGACCAGGGCGTCTTCCCGAGCGCGCGGACACTGGCGGAAGCCGAGACGCCGTGGCGCGCCATGGAGGAGGAGCGGCGCCTCGCCTATGTCGCCTGGACGCGCGCCCGGCGCCGCCTCGTGCTCGTCTACGACCCTGGTGCGCCGTCTCCGTTCCTCGAAGAGGCGTTCGAGCCCGTGGAGCTTGCCCGAGCGTGGAGTCGTTGAGGTTGCCCGTCCCGGCCAAGGTCACCGGTCAGGCGCCAACCGGCGCAGTGCAGGGAGTACCGTACGCGACCGGAGGCGCATGGTGGGACTCTCGGTCGCTGCATCGCTGCTCGCGGTCGCGCTCGTGGTCGGCCTGCTCGCGTGGGTCAGGCGGGACCTGCGGGCTCGTGGCGTGCCGATGCGCGTCTGGTGGCTGGTCGTTGGCTGCTACCTGCTTGCCGCCTTCGTCTGGCTGATCGCGGTCGTGGCGCCACTGCCCATCGTCGTCGCCTGGCTCGCGACCATCCCGGCCGCCGTCGCCACCGTCGTCCCCGAGCGCATGGCGGCCCCCATCGGCGGCAGTCGAGGATTCGGGCGTCGCCGCCCGGGTAACCAGGGTTCCCGAGTCATGGCCCACCCCATCGGCACCCGCCGTGCGATGGCCCGCCCGACGAGCGGCGCCACGAAGACGCCCGCGATAGGCCTCATCCGCCGGCGGCGACGGCTCGAGCCATCCCAGGCGTCGGGGCGCGAACCGGCTTCGACGCCGCCCGGCACGCCCGCTTCGGCACGACCGTGGATCGGCCGGCACCGCTGGCCGCCGGGTGACCTCCGGCTGGCCGTCGAGCTGCTCGAGGACGCGGCGCGGATCCCCGATCTCGATGCCGCAGCGCGGGAGCGCATCGAAGCCAGGCTCGGGCGGCTCGACCGCTTCAAGGGCCCAGCCACGGCCGAGCTGCTGGCCTTGGTCAGGGAGGACGTCCATGGACGCCTCGCCGCAGAGGCACCGGGCATCGATCCAGATCCCGCGCGCGCCGAGCGCATCGCGGCGCTCGTCGACGAGCTCGACCCTCCGCTCCCTCGCGATGAGCCGACGGCGGGTGCAGGCGCCCGCGACGACGGCTAGACGATGGGCTCCGAGGAGCTCGCCTGGGCGGCCGGGTCGGCCTCGACGCTGACGGGTTCGGCGATCGGACTGGCACGATGCCGTGCTCGCCAGCCGGCGATGGCCGGCGGCAGCAGCGAGAGGACGACGATGACGATGATGATGGGCAGCAGCAGGTCATCGAGGGTGTTGCCCATCGCCTCACCGAGGACGTAGCCGGCCAGCGGCAGGCCGGCACCCCAGAGGACGGCTCCGATGACCGTATAGAGAAGGAACTTGCGCCTGTCCATGTCGCTCACGCCGGCCACGATCGGGGCGAAGGTGCGCACGAAGGGCATGAAGCGTGCGGCGATGATGGTGATGGCACCGTACTTGCGGTAGAAGGCGTCGGCTGCCTCGAGGTGACTGCGCTTGAAGAAGCGCGAGTCGGGTCGTTCGAAGAGCGGTCGGCCGATCCTGCGGCCGAACCAGAAGCCGAGCAGGTTGCCCAGGATGGCCCCCGTCACACAGGCCAGGATGACGAGCCAGATGTTGAGCGTGTAGTCGCCGGTCCCCTCCGCCGACAGGACACCGGCCACGAGCAGCAGGCTGTCACCGGGCAGGAAGAAGCCGGCGAAGAGGCCCGTCTCGGCAAAGAGGACGGCGAAGAGGATGAGGTAGGCGAGCGGCCCGAAGGGCTCGATGAGGTTCCGGGGGTGCAGGATGAGGTCGAGGAGCTGGGCGATCTGATCCACGGCTCAGGCCTGTCCGGGTGGCGGCGGGAAGGGCGGAACCACGGCGGCCGCGGTCGCCCCCTCGCGACGTTCGACCATCAGGTCGAGTCGCTTGCGCTCCTGCCCGTCGACCAAGAGCCGAACGGAGTGCTCACCGGCGGACTCGAAGACGAGATTCCAGAGGTCCACGTTGAAGGTCAGCACCGAGTCTCGCCCATCGCCGGGCCCGTTGGCCCGGATGCCTGCTGCGCCGGCGGTCAGCTCCTGGCCGTCCGGCTTGAGGAGCACGAAGCGAACCTCGTGATCCGCGTCGAGCTCGGTCGCCGCCACGCGAAGGCCGACCACGAGCGCGAGGTGCGGATGGCGGAGCGGGAACGTGGTGCCGCCGAGCCGGCTGACGCCACCGCCGAGGACGGCGAACTTGCGCCCCGGCTGGGCCTCGGCTGCGTCAGCGAGGAAGGCGTACTCGATGTCGGGCATCGGCGAATGGTAGCCCGTCAGGCGCGTGGCACCGCTTGGGCGCGTTTCGGCCGCGCCGCGACCTGCCGATGGCCGTTGCCGCCACCGACCGCCTGCGCTCGGCGGCTGCCGCGCCCGGCGGCCTCGGCAAACGTCACGTCGCTCAGCGGCACGAGCGGCTCGCCACGCAGGACCCGTGCCAGGTATTCGCCCGTGGCCGAGCCCGCCGTCGTCGCGACCTGCTCGGGTGTGCCGAGGGCGATCACCTCACCGCCTCGACCGCCGCCCGCCGGCCCCAGGTCGATGAGCCAGTCGGCCGTCTTGATGACGTCCAGGTTGTGCTCGATGACGACGACCGTATTGCCCTGCTCCACCAGCCGATGAAGGACCTGGAGGAGCTTCTCGACGTCGGCGAAGTGGAGCCCTGTGGTCGGCTCGTCGAGCAGGTAGACGGTCCGGCCCGTGGCCCGGCGCGAGAGCTCGGTCGAGAGCTTGACGCGCTGCGCTTCACCGCCGGAGAGCGTCGTCGCCGGCTGGCCCAGGTGGATATAGCCGAGGCCCACGTCGAAGAGCGTCTGCAGCTTGCCGCGCACGGTCGGGACGGCGGCAAAGACGTCGAGGGCCTCGGCGACCGTCATCTCCAGGACGTCGGCGATCGACCGGCCGCGATAGTGGATCTCGAGCGCCTCGCGGTTGTAGCGCTTGCCCTTGCAGACCTCGCACGGGACGTAGACGTCGGGCAGGAACTGCATCTCGATCTTGATGATCCCGTCGCCCTTGCAGTCCTCACAGCGGCCACCCTTGACGTTGAAGCTGAAGCGGCCGGCCTTGTAGCCCCGCACGCGAGCATCGGGCGTGGCCGCGAAGAGCTCACGGATGGGGCCGAAGAGTCCGGTGTACGTGGCCGGGTTCGAGCGCGGCGTCCGACCGATCGGGCTCTGGTCGATCTCGATGACCTTGTCGATGACCTCCAGGCCGTCGATGCCGTCGTGGGGGCCCGGCTCGGCCGACGCGCCGTTCAGGTGGCGCGCCAGGCCTCGGTAGAGGATCTCCGTCACGAGCGTGCTCTTGCCGCTGCCGGAGACCCCGGTCACGACCGTGAAGGTGCCCAGCGGGAAGCGCACGTCGATGCCCTTGAGGTTGTGCGCCCGGGCGTTGCGCACGAGGAGCCCGCGGCCGCTGCCGGTCCGGCGGCGCTCTGGCACCGGGACCGTGCGCTCGCCCCGCAGGAAGGCGCCGGTGATCGAGCGGGGCTCGGCCAGGATGGCTTCCAGCGGCCCGGACGCGACGACCTCTCCGCCGTGTTCGCCGGCGCCCGGTCCGATGTCGAGCACCCAGTCGGCGGTCCTGATGGTCTCCTCGTCGTGCTCGACGACGAGCAGCGTGTTGCCCAGGTCGCGCAGGCGGGTGAGCGTGGCGATGAGCTTGGCGTTGTCGCGCTGGTGGAGGCCGATGGAGGGTTCGTCGAGGATGTACAGGACGCCCATCAGGCTCGAGCCGATCTGCGTCGCCAGGCGGATGCGCTGCGCCTCGCCGCCCGAGAGCGTCGAGCTCGTGCGGTCCACGGTCAGGTAGTCGAGCCCGACGTCGACGAGGAAGCCGAGCCGGGCGACGATCTCCTTGAGCACCTGGCGCGCGATCGTCCGCTCACGCTCCGAGAGCTGCCTCGGGAGCCCCTCGGCCCAGGCCAGCGCGTCGACGACCGAGAGCGCGGCCAGGTCCGAGATGGTCCGGCCGTCGATGGTCACCGCGAGCGCCTCGGGTCGGAGGCGCTTGCCGAGGCATGACGGGCATGGCCGCTCGACCATGAACCGCTCGAGCTCGCGCTTGACGTACTCGGATTCGGTCTCGCGGTAGCGCCGCGCGAGGTTGGGGATGATGCCCTCGAAGGTCGCCGTGTAGGTGTTCTCGCCGCGTTCGTGGCGGTAGCCGATGACGACCTGCTCGCCGCGTTCCACGTTGAGGAGGTGGTCCAGGGCCTCCGGCGGCAGCTCGCCGACCGGCACGGTCGGATCCCAGCCGTGGCTCAGGGCGACGGCCTCGACCACCTTGCCGAACCACGAGTCGACCATCGATCCTCGTGACCACGGTCGCATCAGGGCTCCGTCGGCGATCGACAGCGTCCGGTCGGGCATCACGCGGTCGAGGTCGATCTCCAGGCGCACGCCGAGGCCGGTGCAGTCCGGGCAGGCGCCGTGCGGCGAGTTGAAGCTGAAGCTGCGGGGCTCGAGGTCCTCGATGGTGGTCCCGTCGAAGGGGCAGCTGTAGTGCTCGCTGTAGCGCTGCTCCTCGAAGGTGCCCGGGTCGGCCGGCGCCACGACCACGACGCCCTCGCCCAGGCGCAGCGCGGTCTCGATGGAGTCGGCCAATCGGCCGGCATCGGGATCGGGATGCTCCGGACCGAACGGCCGACCGTCGTCGTCCGCGCGCCGGACGACGAGCCGATCGACGACGACCTCGATGGTGTGGCGCTTGTACTTGTCGAGGCTCGGCGCCTGGTCGAGCTCGTAGAGCTCACCGTCCACTCGGACCCGCACGAAGCCCTGCTTGCGCGCCGCTTCGAAGACCCGATCGCCCTCGGTCTTGCGGTCCTTGATGAGCGGGCCGAGGACCAGCACGCGAGCGCCATCGGGCAAGGAGCCGATGCGGTCGACGATCTGCTGCGGGCTCTGTCGCGCGATCTCGCGCCCGCACTGCGGGCAATGCGGGTGGCCGACGCGGGCGAAGAGCAGCCGCAGGTGGTCGTAGATCTCGGTCACCGTGCCGACCGTCGAGCGCGGGTTGCGGCTGGCACCCTTCTGGTCGATGGAGATCGCCGGGCTCAGCCCGTCGATCTGGTCGACGTCCGGCTTCTCCATCTGGCCCAGGAACTGGCGGGCGTAGGCGGAGAGGCTCTCGACGTAGCGCCGCTGACCCTCGGCGTAGATGGTGTCGAAGGCGAGGCTGCTCTTGCCGCTGCCGGAGAGCCCGGTGATGACGACCAGTCGGTCGCGCGGCAGCTCGACCGTGATGTCCTTGAGGTTGTGTTCGCGCGCGCCGCGCACGATGAGGGCGTCCTGGGGCACGTTCGATAGTCTACCGGACGATGACGGTTTCGAACAGGCGTTCTGCTCGCAAACCGCCGCTGGATCGGCCTATGGTCGTCGCCGCGGCCGAGCGCCGGTCCGCCTGATGACGTTGGGCGTGACCCGGCGGTCCCAGGTCGGCCGGTCGAGCCACCTGGCCTGCCAGCCGCCTTCGTCGTCGTGCTCGTCGCGGATGCCCGGCAGCCAGTCGGCGGCCGTGCCCGCATCCGGTTCCAGGGGCTCCTCCCCGGCCGGCAGGACGCGGACCTCCTGGATGACCGCTCGCCCCGCCTCGGCATCGGCGGCCTTCTGGCCGCGACGGCCGGGCCCGCTCCGCTTCGGCGGCCGTGCAGCCGCCTCGGCCGCCCGGGCAACGGTGACCGAGGCATCGTCCTCGAGGACGCGAAGACGGATGCTCTGCGCCTCGTCTCGAAGCGCGGCGGCACGCTCGAACTCGAGGTTGCGAGCGGCCTGGCGCATCTCGGCCTCGAGCTTGGTGACCAGCTGCTCGACCTGCTCCCGGCTCAGTTCGGAGAGCGGCCGCCCATCGCCGGCACGGTAAGCGGCAGGATCCTCGGCCACCGTGCGCAGGCGGTCGTTGATGTCTCGGATCTCCTTGATGATCGTGGTCGGCTCGATGCCGTGCTCGACGTTGTAGGCCTCCTGGACCGCGCGGCGCCGGTTCGTCTCATCGATGGCGACCTGCATCGACTCCGTCACCCGATCGGCGTACATGACGACCTCGCCCCCGATGTTGCGAGCGGCCCGGCCGACGACCTGGATGAGCGACCAGGCGCTGCGCAGGAAGCCCTCCTTGTCGGCATCGAGGATGGCCACCAGGGTGACCTCGGGCAGGTCGATGCCCTCGCGCAGGAGGTTGATGCCGACGAGGACGTCGAAGATGCCGATGCGTAGGTCGCGCAGGATCTGGACCCGCTCGAGCGTGTCGACTTCGCTGTGCAGGTATTGCACCCGGACACCGAGCTCGCGCAGGTAATCGGTCAGGTCCTCGGCCATCTTCTTGGTCAGCGTCGTGACCAGGACCCGCTCGCCGCGGTCGACACGGTCCCGGATGCGCTCGAGCAGGTCGTCGATCTGGCCCTCGGTCGGCCGCACCTCGATGCGTGGATCGACGACGCCCGTCGGCCGGATGAGCTGCTGCACGACGTGGCCCCTGGCCTTTTCCAGTTCATAGCCGCCGGGCGTGGCACTCATGTAGACGACCTGGTCGAGGTGGTCCTCGAACTCCTCGAAGGTCAGCGGCCGGTTGTCGAGCGCGCTCGGCAGGCGAAAGCCGTACTCGACGAGGATCTCCTTGCGGGTCCGGTCGTTCTTGTACATGCCGACCACCTGGGGCATGGTCATGTGGCTCTCGTCGGCGACCAGCAGCCAATCGGTCGGGAAGTAGTCGAGCAGCGTCCAGGGTCGCGAGCCGGCCTCGCGACCGGCGAGGTGGCGCGAGTAGTTCTCGATGCCCGAGCAGAAGCCGATCTCGCGCAGCATCTCGAGGTCGAATGTCGTCCGCTGGCGAAGCCGGGCAGCCTCGAGGGCCATGCCCTTGGCTTCCATCTCCGCCGTCCGCTCCTCCATCTCCTTCTCGATCTCGACCACCGCCAGCTTGAGCTTGTCGGCCGGCGTGACGTAGTGCGAGGCGGGGTAGACGTTGAGCTCCTGCCGCTCCGCGAGCATCTCGCCGGTCAACGGATCGAGCTCGGTGATGCGCTCGACCTCGTCGCCGAAGAACTGGACCCGGACGACGAAATCGTCGTAGGCCGGCTGGAGCTCGAGCGTGTCGCCCCGGACGCGGAACCGGGCGCGGGCGAGGGCCTGATCGTTGCGCTGATACTGGAGATCCACGAGCTGGCGCAGCACGCCGTCACGGCGATACCGACCGCCGACCCGGAGGCGCACGACGGTCGCACCGTAGTCGACCGGGGCCCCGAGCCCATAGATGCAGCTGACCGAAGCCACGATGATGACGTCGCGGCGCTCGAAGAGGGCGTGCGTTGCGGCATGGCGCAGCTTGTCGATCTCGTCGTTGCGCGAGGAATCCTTCTCGATGTAGGTGTCGCTGCGCGGCAGGTACGCCTCGGGCTGGTAGTAGTCGAAGTAGCTCACGAAGTACTCGACCGCGTTATTCGGGAAGAAGTCGCGGAACTCGCTGTAGAGCTGGGCAGCCAGCGTCTTGTTGTGTGCCAGCACCAGCGTCGGCTTCTGGACGCGGGCGATGGTCGAGGCGATCGAGAACGTCTTGCCCGTGCCCGTCGCGCCGAGCAGGACCTGGTGCTTGATGCCCTTCGTCAGGCCCTCGCTCAGGCGGTCGATGGCCTGCGGCTGGTCGCCGGTCGGCTGGAAGTCAGCGACCAGTTCGAAATCGGGCATTCCGCTCCTCGGAAGGGTCGTTCAGGGCCTCCAAGCATACCATCCCGCGAGCACGAACAGAACGTGCGTTCGCAATGCGCGCGAGCCTCTACCCCATCGCCTCGCAGCTTCCCGGGATACACCGCTGGTCCTGCCCGCCGCCAGCCGAACGCGCCATATGCAGTCCTGTTGCGGGTCGCGATGCTGACCACAGCCAGCCATCCATCACCGCACCATCACCGACCGAACCACACGGCGCGTGACCACCGCCCGAGCCGGGACCCGTGACGGGCACGCGAGCCCCGGCAGATGGATCCAACACCCCTGCGAGGGAGGAGTCCTCCGACATGGAGATGGAATACCACGACGACAGCAAACGCCGGAAGGTGTTCATCGTGCTGGGCGTCGTTCTTGCCGTCGTCGCCGGCGGCGCCGCGTTCTACCTCGTCAACCAGGCCCAGACGGCCGGCAACACCGCCATCGCCACGCGACAGGTCGTCGTGGCGGCCCGCGACCTCCCTGTCCGGACCGTCATCGAGGCCTCCGACGTGACCGTCCGCTCCGTGCCCGAAGATCCCAGCGTGGCCGCCGCCTACACCACGCCCGAAGAGGTCGTCGGCCGTATCACCGGGGCGCCCGTCCTCTTCCAGCAGGCGTTCACCCCGAACCTGCTGGCATCGACCACGGCCGGCGGAGGCTTCTCGATCCTGGGACCCGACGAGACCATCTCCCCTGACGCGCCGCAGTGGCGCGCCGTCGCTGTCTACGTGCCCGATGAGCGTGCCGTCGCCGGCCAGATCGAGGTCGGCCAGCGCGTCGACCTGCTGGTCACCACGCAGATCAACGTGGTACCCGTCCCCGAGGAGCAGGCCGGCTCATCCAACGGCGCGGGGAACGGAGCGTCCACCGGGACCGGTGCCGCGACGCCCTCCGACGCTCCGCCCTACAGCGACAAGTCGACCAAGGTCACCTACCAGTACATCCCCATCCTGGCCAAGCAGGACCAGCTTTACATCATCAAGGTCGACCTGAACCAGGCCGAGGAGATCAACCACCTGGCAGCGTCGGCCAATGCCGTCTTCAGCATGGTCCTGCGACCCGAGGGCGACGACCGGACCGTGGACCTGACCGACTACGGCGAGACGACCAACCAGATCATCGAGAAGTACGGCCTGCCGATCCCGCAGGTCTATCCCGTCCGATAGCCGGCGCCCTCAGGCGAGGGCCGCCTCGAGCGCATCGTCGACCGCGGCGATCGTCGCGTCCAGGGGCCCGTCTGTACGCAGGATCCGGGTCGCCGCGGGAGCCAGCCGCTCCGCCATGTCGCCCTGTGCCGCGATACGGCGGTCGGCGTCCTCGGGATCCAGCCCGCGCTCGCGCAGGCGCTCACGCTGCGTGGGTCGGTCGCAGACCACGAGCCAGATCTCGTCGCATCGCGCTGCCAGACCGCCCTCCACCAGCCGGATCGCCTCGATGACCGTGAACGGCGCGGCCTCCGCCTCGGCCGACACGAGGCACGCCTCGACCTCGACCCGCACGGCCGGATGGACGATCGCCTCGAGGTCGCGGAGGGCGGCCGGATCCTCGAACACGACCGCCGCCAGGGCCGCCCGATCGAGCGCGCCCGATCGTCGAAGACAGCGTCGCCGAACCGCGTCCGGATGGCCTCGAGGGCCGGTCGTCCGGGGCCGGTCACGAGGTGCGCCAGGTCGTCTGCATCGATGACAAATCCAGCCTGCTCGGCCAAGCGTGCAGCGACCGTGGACTTGCCGCAGCCGATGGGCCCCGTGAGACCGATGACCAGGCTCATCGTGGCGCCCGCTCTTCGAGCACCAGCCAGGCCTCTTCGGCTTGCACCAGGGCCGCGTCCACGTCCGCGAGCTCGCTCGAGACGCGGCGCAGCTCGACGAAGTTGGCCTGCACGGCCTGATCGCCGAGCGCCAGCTCGAGGTGGTTCCTCCGCAGGCCGAGCCGCGTGAGGTCGCCCTCGATGACCGCCTTCTGTCGACGGTAGGCGTCCTTCGAGAGCGCTGCCGGTCTTGGCGAGGCGGTCGCGGAGCCCGCCGCGATCCTCGTGCGACCGTCGCCAGGAGCGGTCTTCGTGCTGCCACCGGCCGGATCGGCCCTCGTGCTGCCGCCGGCCGGAGCCGCCTTCGTGCTGCCGCGGCCGGCCTGGCCGCGGCACCCAAGTCCAGCCGTCGCGACTGGATCTCGAGCTCGCCTGCCACCGTCCAGCCGTCGGCGACGGCAGCACGCCAGGCGCGATAGTCGCCGTCGAAGGCGGCCGCGCGGCCGGGCGTGCGGCCCTGGCCGGCTTCGACGACCCAGAGCCGACCGCAGATCGTCTCCAGCAATCGCCGGTCGTGAGAGACGATGAGCAGCGTGGCCGGCGACTGTCGCAGGAACGACTCGAGCGCCTCCCGGGCCGGGATATCGAGGTGGTTGGTCGGCTCGTCGAGGAGCAGCAGGTTCGCGGGCGAGATGCCGAGCAGCGCCAGCTCGAGCCGCGACCGCTCGCCGCCGGACAGCTCCGTGACGGGCTTGAAGACGTCCTCGCCGCGGAAGAGGAAGCGCGCGAGGTACGAGCGTGCCGGGCCATTGTCCAGGTTGACCTGCGCCAGCAGGGCGTCGAGCACCGTCGCGCCGGGGAAGCTCCGCTCGCGGACCTGGGCCAGGTAGCCGGGCGCCACCGAGGCGCCCAGCCGGACGACGCCATCGAGCGGCGCCAGCTCGCCGGCGATGGTCCGCAAGAGCGTCGTCTTGCCGGCCCCGTTCGGCCCCACGATGCCGATCCGATCGCCACGCTGGGCTTCCAGGCGCGAGATGGTCACGATGGCGGTACCGGTGGGCTGCTCGGCGGTGGCCGGGAATCCGACGAGCGCGTCACGCAGCCCGACGACCAGGTCGCCGGAACGCGTCGGCCCGCCCCCGACCAGTCCGCCATGTGAGAGTGCCAGCCTCGGGCCTCGACGCGGCGCCTCGACCCGACGCTCCTCGAGCGCCTCGAGGCGGCGTTCGTGCTCGTGCATCTTGGCGTACTTCCGATGGCTCCGATAGCGCTGCACCAGCTCGCGTTCGCGGGCGATGGCGTCCTTGGCCGACTCGGCCTCCTTGCCTGCCCTGGCGTCAGCGGCCTCCCGTTGCAGCAGGTAGGCGGAGTAGCCGCCGCGGAATGCGGTCAGGCGTCGGTCGCGAAGCTCCCAGATCCGGTTGGCTACCGCGTCCAGGAAGGCGCGGTCGTGCGAGGCGACCAGGAGCGATCGATCGCGACGCACGAGCGCCTGCTCCAGCCACTCGATGGCGCTGACGTCGAGATGGTTGGTGGGCTCATCGAGCAGGATCAGCTCGGGGTCGCTGACCACGAGCCGTGCGAGGGCAGCTCGCGTCTGCTCGCCGCCGCTCAGTTCTGCAGGTGGCTTCTGCCACTCGTTCCGGGGGAAGCCGAGCCCCGAGAGCGCCTCGTCCACGCGCAGGTCAAGGTGGTAGCCGTCACGCGCCTCGAACTGTTCGCGTAGCGCGGCGTAGGCCGGCGAGGCCACGACATCCGCGCCCGCGCCCTCCATGGCGGCCAGCTCGAGCTCCATGCGCTCCAGGTCGACCGCGCCGGAGCGCACGGCCAGGCGGATCGTCGGCGCCGCCATGAACGCCGCATCGAGGTTCGCCTCCTGGGCCAGCATGCCGATGGACAGTCCGCGTTTGGGCACGACGGCCCCGGCATCGGGTTCGTCGCGCGCGGCAGCCAGGCGGAGCAGCGTCGTCTTGCCGGCGCCGTTGACGCCGACCAAGCCGATCCGGTCGCCGTGCGCGATGGCAGCACTGATCGTGTCCAGGATGACGAACGTGCCGATCTCGCGACGCACGGCCGAGAAGCGGAGGATGGCCATGAGTCAGGTCGCCGCCCGAAGCAGGCGTCGCACGCCGGCGTCCCGCTCCTGGGCAGGCAATCGCTGGCACCACGAGCAGAAGTGCGTGCCGCGCGCGCCGAGCACGATGCGCCTGACCGGCCGGCCGCAGCGATGACAGGGCTGCCCGGTGCGCTGGTAGACGTCGAGGTGATCCTGCATCTCGCCGTCGCCCTCCGGCGCGGTGTAGTCGTTGATCGAGCTGCCACGCCGCTCGATGGCCTCCCCGAGGATGGCGCGGATGGCGAGGTAGAGCCGGCGCTCGTCCGACGGGCGCAGCGTCGTCGCGTGTCGCAGGGGATGCAGTCGCGACCGCCAGAGCGCCTCATCGGCGTAGATGTTGCCCACGCCGGCCAGGAAGGCCTGGTCGAGGAGGAGCGGCTTGAGTCTGGCCCGTCGAGCGCGAAGTCGGCCGCGGAACGCGGCCACGGTGAAGGCCGGCGCCAGCGGTTCGGGTCCTTGCAGGCCGAGCGCGACGTCGAGGTCCGCTGCCTCGTAGGCTCCGATGCGGGCGAACTTGCGGACGTCACGCAGCCGCATCTGTCGACCGTCTTCGAAGGTCCAGGTGGCGTGCACGTGCCGATCCCGCGGGGCATCGGCGGGTACGACGCTCAGTTGCCCGGTCATCTTGACCTGGATGATGAGGGACCCGCGGTCGAGCCTGAAGACCAACCACTTGCCTCGCCGCCAGACGTCCACGATCCGCCGACCGATCAAGGCCGCGACGTAGCCCTCGACGTCCGGATGGCGGACGGCACGTGGCCAGTCCGTCCACGCGTCGATGATGCGCGACCCGACGACCAGGGGCGCCAGCTCGCGCGCCATGGTCTCGACCTCCGGCAGTTCGGGCATCAGCCCTGACTGGCGCCGAGCGGCGTCATGGCCTCCCAGTCGTCACCGACCTTGACGCCGACGTCGAGCGGCACATCGAGGGGCATGGCCGTCTGCATCGTCGACCGCACGAGCTCGGCGGTCTCGTCGACCGCGTCGCGCGGGACCTCGAGGAGGAGCTCGTCGTGGACCTGCAGCAGGACGCGTGCGGCCGATCCCGACGTCCGAAGTCGCTCGTCGACACGGATCATGGCGATCTTCATGATGTCCGCCGCCGTGCCCTGGATGGGCATGTTGATGGCCATCCGCTCCCCGGCTGCACGCAGGTTGGGGTTGCGCTGCTGGAGCTCGGGGATCCAGCGGCGCCGCCCGAGGAGCGTCGTCACGTAGCCCTGCTGGCGGGCCACATCCTTGATGTGCAGCATGTAGTAGCTGATGCCCGAGTAGCTCGAGAAGTAGCTGTTGATGAAGGCTTGCGCCTCGGCGCGCGGGATGTTGGCCCGGCTCGAGAGGCCGAAGTCGCTCATCCCGTAGGCGATGCCGAAGTTGACCATCTTGGCCATCGAGCGCTCGTCCGCCGTCACGTCAGCGGGGTCCTTGTGGAGCACGAGCGCCGCCGTCTCGCGATGGATGTCTGCCTTGCGGGCGAAGGCATCCTTGAGCGCGGCGTCGCCCGAGACGTGGGCCAGGATACGCAGCTCGATCTGGCTGTAGTCGGCGGCCAGCAGGGTCGTCTCCGGCGCGCCGGCCACGAAGGCGCGCCGGATGCGCCGCCCGAGGTCGCTGCGGATGGGGATGTTCTGGAGGTTCGGGTCCGACGAGCTCAGTCGCCCGGTGGATGCCACTGCCTGGTGGAAGGTGGTGTGCAGGCGACCCGTGCGCGGGTCGAGGAGGATCGGGAACGCGTCGACATAGGTGCTCTTGAGCTTGGTGTAGACGCGCCAGTCGAGAAGCATGGGGATCATCGGGTGGGCCGGCCGTAGCTCTTCCAGGACCGAGGCGTCGGTCGAGTAGCCGGTCTTGGTGCGCTTGCCGCGCGGCAGGTCGAGCTCGTAGAAGAGGACCTGCTCGAGCTGCTTGGGGCTGCCCAGGTTGAACTCGTGACCCACGGCCTCGTAGATGCCCGACTCGAGCCGCGCGATCTCGGTCCCGAATTCGGCTCGCAACGCGTCGAGGGCGCCGCGATCGAGGGCCACGCCGGTCGCCTCCATGCCTGCGAGCACGGGCACCAACGGCAGCTCCAACTCTCCGTAGAGCTGGGCCAGCTCGGCATCCCGGAGCGCGGGTTCCAGGCTGGCGCGAGCTGCGGCGACGGCGGCAGCCTCGAGGGCGGCGTGGTCACGGCCGCCCAATGCACCCGCAGGCGGCAGCTCGACGTCGAGGCGCTCGGCGGCGATGTCGGTCAGCGTCTGGCTGCGCAGGGCGGCGTTCAGGATGTAGGCCGCGATCTGGGTATCGAAGCCGACCGGCGGCAGCGACGCTCCCTGATGGATCGGCTCCGCACCTCCCGCCGGGTCGCGCCGGGAGAGCTCGGCGACGAGCACCCGCTTGACATCGTGGCCCGCCAGCGGCACCGGGAGCGATCCGAGGATGGCGAGCAGGCGCGTCGCGTCCTCGGGGCCGGCCGCCAGCAGGCGGCCATCGCTCCCGCCGACCGCCAGACCGAGGATGACGCCGCGGCGCGGACGTGGATCGTCGAGGGCCAGCCCGACCGCCAGCGTCGACTGCGCTGCCAGCCAGGCCGATGGGTCGTCGCCGGGCTCGAGCTGGTCCGCGAGCCCTGGGTCCCGCAAGAGCGCACGAAGTCGATCCGCGGGGTCGGCGATGGTCGGGACCGATGCCACGGCGGTCGCCGCGCGCTCGGCTGTGGCCGCGTCGGGCATCGCCACCGGACTCGCCGGCTGGGACGACGGGCTCCCCGTCCGGGCCTCCGTGCCCTCCAAGGGGGCTGACGCGCCAGCCCCGTCCGTGAGCGCAGCGAATTCGAGCGTCAGCTGGAGGCCGCTCCCCTCCCCGCTCATGAGGCCGCCGCGAGGGCGGCTCGAGAGCACGCGCCCGGGCACGATGGCGGCCGGGATGGGCGAGGTGCCGTCCTCATGGCGAAGCAGCTCACCAGGCGCGAACGGCGCCTCCCCGTCGACGCCAGGAAGCCGCTCGACGAGCGAGCGGAACTCGTACTCACGGAAGAGCCGGATGACCTCGGCCCGGTCGTAGTCGCCCAGGCCGGCGGTCGAGAGGTCGAGCTCGATCGGCAGGTCGCGCTGGATGGTCACCAGCTGACCGATTGGTGAGGACCTGCTCACGATGCTCGATGACCTTCTGGCGCAGTTTCTCGGGCATCACTCGCTCGGGGTCGGCGAAGATGACGTCGAGCGACCCGAAGTCGATGAGCAGCTTGGCCGCCGTCTTGTCGCCGACGCCGGGGATGCCCGGGATGTTGTCGGTCGTATCGCCCTTGAGCGCCTTGAAGTCGATCATCTGGTCGGGTGTCAGCCCGTAGCGCGCGTAGACCGCAGCCGGATCGTAGACGACGGTCTGCTGGACTCCGCCGCGGGTGGTCATGACCGAGGTCCGCCCGCTGACGAGCTGGAGCATGTCGAGGTCACCCGAGACGATGGTCGTCTCCAGCCCGCTCGCTTCGGCCTGCCGCGAGAGCGAGCCGATGAGGTCGTCCGCCTCCCAGCCTTCGAGCTGGTGGATGGGGATGCGGAAGGCCTCGATGAGCTCGCGCACCTTCGGGAACTGGTCCCGCAGGTCGTCGGGCATCTTGCGACGGGTCGCCTTGTAGTCGGCGAAGGCCTCGTGGCGGAAGGTCGGCCCGGCGAGGTCGAAACAGGCCATGACGTAGTCCGGCCGGACGTCCTGGAAGCCGCGCAGGACGATGCTCCAGAACCCGAAGACGGCGTTGACCAGCTCGCCGTGGCTGGTCGTCAGCGGGGTGTTGTAGAGGGCGAAGTAGGCGCGGTAGATGAGCCCGTTCGCATCGAGCAACATCAATCGTTCCACGTCAGCGAGTGTACCCGCCGGACGTGGTCAGGGCCCGATCAGCGGAGGAGCGGATCCTTCGAAACGCGCCGAGCCAGCACTCGCGCCAGCAGCACCAGGGCACCCAGGACGATCAGCCCAAGGCCGATCGGAGCGACCGGGTCGACGGGCGTGACGGGTCCAGTCAGCTCCAACACGTTGACCTCGGTCGAGGTGTCGGTCTCCGAATAGCCGGCGATGTCCTGGCTTGCGCCAGCCTCCGCGGAGGCCGCGGGAGCGGCCGATGGGCCGCCCGGCGCCAGCTCCGCGCCGCCAGTCCCCTCGCCTTGTGCGGCGTTGCGGGCCGCGTCGTCGCCGAGAGTGGCACCGACTGTGGCGGGCATCGGGGCCGCTCCGGCCGCCCCATAGAAGCTCGGCAGGACGGATGTCGTGAGCATGAGGACGATGCCGATGGCCATGGCGGCGCCGGCCAACGGCTGCAGGACCTTCAGGCCCGGCCCGCCCAACCGGTGCAGCAGTCGCGTCACGGCACTGCCGCGCAGTCGTTCAGCGTCCTCGGTCGTGAGGCGGAAATCACGCGGGCGTGACGGGGCGACGAGGTCACGCGGCATCGCGGTGGAGATGATGCTCAGCTCGTCGACGAGGGCCGCGCACCGGCGACAGCGAGCGACGAGCGCTCGAGCGTCGGCCGCCTCCGCCGTCGGCAGGTCGCCACATGCGAACGCGACCACGAGCTGGCGATCGTGGCCAGCATGGTCGTCGGGCATGTGATTCGGGCTTGAATGGGTCATCGGCGTCCTGACGTCATCCATCGCGCAAGAGTTCCATCTGGTCGGCCAGCAGGTCCCGCAAGGCGAGCCGTCCACGGTGGATGCGCGACTTGACGGTCCCCAGGGAGACCCGCGTGATGTCCGCGATCTCCTGGTAATCGAAGCCCTCGACGTCGAAGAGAAGGATGGCACGGCGCTGGTCGTCCGTGATCGACTCCATGGCCGTGAGGATGGCTCGCGCACGAGCTCGATGGGTAGCCTGCTGCTCCGGGTCGTCCGCGGGGCCGGTCGGCGGCTGCCAGGCATCGTCCTCCCATTCCGGGTAGGGGTCCGCCGGCCGTCGCTTGCGGAGGCGCAGGACGTCGGTCGCGGCGTTGATGGCGATGCGCGAGAGCCACGCGCGGAAGGTGCTGCCGTGAAAGCGGTCGAGGTTGCGGAAGGCGCTGAAGAACGCCTCCTGGACGGCATCGGCCGCGGCGTCTCGATCGCGCACCACGCGATAGGTCAAGCCGAACAGGAGGTCCTGATAATGCCCGACCAACTCATTGAAGGCGTCGAGGTCGCCGGCCAGCGATCGCTCCACCAGCCGCTGGTCGCGGGCCGCTTCGTCACGACGCCGTTCGGCGGCTTCGTCGCGCGGGGGCTGCGCGGCGGGCTCGTCGATCACGTGCGCGTGAGTCCTCCGGTCGGGCGCGGCAGCGAGCGGTCGTGGATTGGCGGCCGCAGTCTAGCACCGGGTCGGGCCGTACAATCCGGCCGCCGGCCGAAGTGGCGGAACAGGCAGACGCGACGGTCTCAAACACCGTTGAGGGCAACCTCGTCCGGGTTCGACTCCCGGCTTCGGCACCACATCCGGCATCAAATCCAAGGCAGTGCGCGTCGAGCCTTCCGCGTGTTGCTCGCCCGACCGAAGGATTGACGCTCCGCGCCAGCGTGTGCTTCAGGCGCGCCGCACCACACGGCGGGCGGCGAAGGCGATGCCGGCGACGGACGCTCCGGCGAGCATCACGAGCGCCAACAGGGTTGCCGCCGAGTCGATGGACGCTGGCCGGCTCTTGCCAGGCGTCGTCGGAGTCAAGCTGGCGCCTGCTGCGGCGGGGGCCTGGCGGTCGGCGGCCGGCGCAAACGCTGCCCCAGGTGCTGACTTGGCACCGTCGGGTTCGTCGATCGGGAACATCACGTCAGATCGTGTGCACTGGCCGTTCTCGCACATTTCGCCCAGCATCCCGATCTCGACTCGCACGATGCCTCCGGCTGGCGCCACGAAGGAAGCCGTGTAATGACCTGCGGCTCCTTCGCGCCCGACGACCTCGACCGGAGGACCGCCGAGCGGATGGATGCGCAGAAACGTGGAGACGCCCTCGAGGACCCCGTCCGAGCGGGGGTCGATCAGCGTCCATCCCACGTGGACCGTCGAACCTGCGGACGGTTGCGCGGGGAGTGCGCGGTCTAGCCTCGCCTCGAAGCCATCCTTGGCGACCGCGGGCCCGGCGAGCAGGAGAGCCACCAGTGCGCTGGCGATGACGAGGAACACGCGCTGCAATCGATGACCTCCTGTCGACGGTCTGGATCTGTCGGCTCGAATTCGATACACCGTTGCCCTCGGATCGGTTCCACCGCGGCCAGGTTCTATCGCTGAAGCAGCGCCGTGGATGCGGTCCTCCTGGGCTCGCCATCCCAGTCTCGTGTGCGAAGGTTCCGTCGTGGATCCAAGCACGCTCGTCGCCATCGTCGCCGGGCTGGCAGCGTTATGGCTGCTTCTCCTCCTGATGTTCTATGTGCTGCGGCCGAAGGACGTCCCTGCACGCGAGCTCCTCCGTCTGATCCCCGACCTGTTGCGATTGCTGCGTTCGGTCATCGGCGATCCAACGGCACCGCTTGACGTTCGGCTCGTCTTGATCGGGCTTGTCGCTTGGATCGTGTCCCCGATCGACCTCATCCCGGAGTTCATCCCGCTCCTCGGGCCACTGGACGACGTCGTGATCTCGGTCGTGGCGATGCGCTACGTCAGGCGGCGGGTCGGCGTCGACGACCTGCGAACGCGCTGGGCAGGAACCGATGATGGCTTCGCGCTGTTGCTTCGGGCCATCGGCTCGAACGGACCTGACGCTGGCGGCACCCTGCCACCTTGACGTCCGACCTACGATGGCGGCGGTGCGTGCACGCACCACAAGCGTGGGTCTGAGAGGTGAGCGATGACCGACGAAATCCAGCACCGTCGACGCGCGAGCGACCGAGCGCAGGAGCGTGCCACACGGGCAGCGGCCCTGGGCGATCACGCCGGTGTCGTCATGGCCACCCGACAGGCCGAAGAGGCGCTCCGGCGGCGGGCCGAGTGGGGGCTCGCGAGACCCGAAGGCAACGCGGCTCCCACCTGATACCCGGATCGCTTCCCCGCAGCTGACCTGGTGTCGCGCGTCCGACGCACGGCGGGTCAGCCGCGGAATAGCGATCGGCGCGCCACGAGCGCAGGCTGATGGTGGTCAGCGCGGGCGCCGATCCGTTCTGACTTGGCATTGGAGTACGACGATGACGACGAAGAAGACGACGACGAAGGCGACGCAGCCCCCTGCGGACGCCGAGGACGTCGAGGGCCAGGGCTACCTGCTCGACCCCGTGCTCGCGAAGCAGATGACCCACGACCGGCAACGGGACATGGAGAAGTCGACTGCCGAACGAGCGCGTCAGAAGGAAGCTCGACCGAACAAGTCGAACCAGCCATAGGCCCAGCGCTTCCGCCTCTCTCCGCCTCGGGAGTTTGAGCGGCAGCGATCAGGCGAGTTCGACCTCGACGATGGGGCCGAGCCGTCGATGTAGGTCGGCCAGGAGCTCTGCGTCGTAGGCGACGCCGGTCCGGAGCTGCATCTGCTGGAAGCGGCCGCCGGGTGCGGGCAGGTGCAGGACGACTGGAGTCTCGCCGGGCCGCTCGCTGACGACGCCTCGAAGCGCTTCGAACGCATCCACGAGGCGCGCCTCATCCGTTCGCCCGAACCGGACCTGGAGGACCTGGCCTGGACGAGCACTGGCGGGGAGCGTCGGCGAATCGGGCGCGACGCTCGCCTCCATCGTCCGGCGCGCTTCGTCGGGTAGCGGCGGCTCCTCGTGGTCGCCTTCCAGGCCGACGATGGAGCGTGGGTCCGGCGCCTCGGAGACTGGCGTCAGCGGACGCGGTCTCGGCCCCACGGGTGCCATCGGGGCGCCGCCAAGCCTGATCTCGATGGTGCCCAACACCCCACCGCCACGGAGCGGCGAGACGTGCGGGATGGTCCGGGTGACGGGCGCCGGCAAGCCCGGGCCGACCGCGACCCGTTGTCCGTTGTCGTCTGGGCGAGCTGAGCTGCCACTGAACCCACCACCGGCGTCGCTGCGATGGCCGTTCGGGCCACGTCCGCTCCGACGGCTCCGATCCCCCTCCGCCACCGCCCGGGCAAAGGTCGTCTCCCCCATCGTCAGGGCCGCATCCCAATCCCAGACGGCGTCGGCGAGGAGGACCGACTCGTCACCTTTGTGGTCGACACGGCCGGCGACGAGCACGATGGCGTCATGGGCGCCAGGCATCAGCGGTCGCCTCCAACGTCTTGGGAAAGACCACGACTTCGAGCGAACCCTGGAGATCCTCCAGCGTGGCCACGGCCATGGTCGCGCGCGCCTTCGTGATGACCGTGCGCAGGCCGGTGATGATGCCGCCGACGACGACGCGCTGCTGGTCGAGCTCCTCGCCGAGGTCGCCGCTGTAGGCCGTCACGAAATGACCGAGGGGCTCGGCGAGGTCGCCCAGCGGATGGTCCGAGAGGTACAGGCCGAGCAGCTCCTTCTCCCAACGCAATCGCTCGCGGAGCGGCGCCTCGGGCGTCTGCGGCAACGGTCGCTCGATCATCTCGGGCTCGGCGCCGATGTCGAAGAGCGACGTCTGGCCACTGATCCTGTCGCGCTGGACCGACTGGCCGGTAGCCATCGCATCGTCGAGGGCGAGCAAGCAGCTGCGCCGGATGGCCGAAGCGGTTCAGGGCGCTGACCTTGACGAGCGACTCGAGCACGCGGCGGTTGGCCAGGCGCAGGTCGACGCGCGTGCAGAAGTCGGCCAACGAGCGGAACTCGCCGTCCGACTCGCGGTTGGCGACGATCGACTCGATGGCACCCTGGCCGACGTTCTTGACGGCCAGCAGCCCGAAGCGGATGGCATCGCCCTCGACGGTGAAGTGCAGTCCTGACTTGTGGATGTCGGGCGGGCGAACCTCGATGCCCAGCCGCCGGCACTCGGCGACGGCGGCCGCCACGCGCTCGCTCGAGTCGCGCACGGCGGTCAGGACGCTGGTCATGTACTCGACCGTGTAGTTGGCCTTGAGATAGGCCGTCTGGTAGGCGATCAGCCCGTAGCAGGTGGCGTGGGCCTTGTTGAAGCCGTAGCGCTCGAACGGCTCGAAGGCCTTGAAGACCGCGTCGATGACCTGGGGCTGGACGCCGCGCTCGGCGGCCTGGGTCACGAAACGCTCTTTCTGGGCCCGCAGGACCGACGACTTCTTCTTGCGGATGGCGTAGCCGAGGGTGTCCGCCTCGGGCCCCGTGAAGCCGCCCAGGGCCTTGGCCGCGGACATGATGTCCTCCTGGTAGACGAAGATCCCGTAGGTCTTCTCCAGGTACGGCTCGAGCAGCGGGTGGAGATAGGTGACCGGCTCCAGGCCGTGCTTGCGCCGGATGTAGGCCGGGATGTTGTCCATGGGCCCGGGCCGGAAGAGGGCGACCATGGCCGCGAGGTCGTAGACCGACGTCGGGCGCAACTCCTTGACGTAGCGGCGCATGCCCGGCGACTCGAGCTGGAAGACGCCGGTCGTCTCGCCCGAGGCCAGCAGCGCGAAGGTCCGGGCATCGTCGAGGGGGATGGCCTCGAGGTCGATGCGCTCGCCGCGGTTGTCCGCGATGAGGTCCACGGCCTGGCGCAGGATGGTCAGGTTGGAGAGGCCCAGGAAGTCGAACTTGAGCAGGCCCAGCGCCTCGACGCCGTGCATCTCGTACTGGGTCATGAGGGCGTCGGAGTTGGTCGCGCGCTGGAGCGGCATGAGCTCGGTCAGCGGCTCGCGGCTGATGACCACGCCGGCGGCGTGGGTCGAGGCATTGCGGGCCACGCCCTCGACCTGCTTCGCGAGGTCGATCAGCCGGGTGATCTGCGGGTCGGACTGGTAGGCCGCCTTGAGCTCGGGCGAGATCTCCAGCGCCTCGTCGAGCTTGATGCCGAGCTGGTTGGGGACGGCCTTGGCGATGCGGTCCACCTCGCCGTAGCCGAGCCCGAGGACACGGCCGACGTCGCGGATGGCGGCTCGCGCGAGCATGGTGCCGAAGGTGATGATCTGGGCGACATGGTCGGAGCCGTACTTGCGGGTGACGTAGGCGATGACCTCGTCACGACGGCTGTCCTCGAAGTCCACGTCGATGTCGGGCATCGTCACCCGGTCGGGGTTCAGGAAGCGCTCGAAGGGCAGCTCGTAGCGGATGGGATCGACCGGCGTGATGCCCAGCGTGTAGGTCACGATCGAGCCCGGCGCCGAGCCGCGGCAGGTGGTCGCGATGCCTTGCTCGCGGGCGAAGCGGGTGAAGTCGGCGACGATCAGGAAGTAGCCCGGGTAGCCCATGCGGATGATGACGTCGAGCTCGTAGTCGAGCCGATCCTGGATGTTCGCGGGTGACCGTCCCATAGCGCTCGTTCGAGGCCGGCCTGGCACTCCGCCCGCAGCCAGCTCTCGACGGTATGCCCCTCGGGGACCGGGAAGTTCGGCAGCTTGAGGTCGCCGAAGGACATGTGCAGGTCGGTCATCTCGGCGATCAGGCGGGTGTTCGAGACCGCGTCGGGGATCTCCGAGAAGAGGCGCGCCATCTCGTCGGCGCCCTTGAGGTAGAACTCGGAGGTCTCGAACTTCAGCCGGTTCGGCGTGTCGAGGTTGGACGCCGTGCCCACGCAGAGCAGCACGTCGTGCGCCTCGGATTGCGCCTTGTGCACGTAGTGCAGGTCGTTGGTGCCGACGAGCGGCAGGCCGACCTCCGGGCCCAGCCGGCGGAGCTGTTCGGTCAGACGGCGCTGTTCCGGCAGACCATGGTCCTGGACCTCCAGGAAGAAGTTGCCTGGCCCGAAGATGTCGCCGTAGGAGCCCGCCAGGCTCCGCGCGAGGTCCCAGTCCTCCGCCTCGAGCGCCCGTGGGATCTCGCCGTTGAGGCAGGCCGAGAGGCCGATCAGACCCTCGGCGTGCTGGGCCAGGTACTCGCGGTCGATGCGCGGCTTGTAGTAGTAGCCGTCGAGGTGGGCGTCGGTGACGATGCGGCAGAGGTTGCGGTAGCCGGTCCAGTCCTTGGCCAGCAGGATGAGGTGGTAGGGCTGGGCGTCGGCCTTGCCTTCGCGGTCGGCCATCGAGCGTCGGGCGACATAGGTCTCGACCCCGATGATGGGCTTGATCTCGCGCTTCTCGCACGCCTGGTAGAAGGCGACGGCACCGTAGAGCGCGCCGTGATCGGTGATGGCCAGGCTGTCGAAGCCCTGTGCGCTGGCCTGCGAGACGAGGTCGTCGATGCGCCCGAGGCCGTCGAGGAGGCTGAACTCCGAGTGGACGTGGAGGTGGGTGAAGTCGTTCGGAGCGATGGTCGTCACGGGAGGTCAATGGTACCCGCGCGGGCGGCTGGGCACGGTTCGGACAGCGGCCGAGCGTGAGGACTCCGGCCCACGAGATAGAGGGCTACTCGCCCCCGGCAGATCCCCTATCCGGGCCCGACCCTTGGCGAGGAGCCACTCAGCCCAGCGTCGATGAGAACCTCTTCAGTGCCGACCCTGATGCGATCCGCCTTTTCGCGATTGACGATGATCGTGCCCGTGGACTGGTGCTTGCGCTCCCCGTACGACCAATACTCGATGCGCGCGTCGGTGAGCGGCAGCATCGCCCCTCGGCCATCGATGCTCGCGATCGGGTCGACACCAGGATCGGCGTGCAAGTACCCCGCGATCAGGTAGTTGCCTGACTGGATGGTGATCGGATGGGTGCGGGTCTCGTGGCGGCGCAAGGCGTCGCCCCGCGGTCCGGTCGCCTGCACCGCGATCAGCTCCCGACGACCGATGAGGGACTCCTCGACCGACTGACTGATCCCGTCCTCGAGGCTCTCGATCTTGAAATCGGCGAGGAGGAGCTCCTCGTGCGCATCCAGCAGGTCCGTCAGCCTCTCGGCCCGAAGCTGGACCCAGCCGAAGATCCGGTGGTGGTCGCCATACGCGATGAAGCGTACGAGCGGTGCGTCCGACACCGCGTCCGGCTCGAAGACCTCCTCGGAGGTGAGCTGGAGGTCGAGATGAAGGCGACCCGACGGCGACAGGGGCGGCATCACGCAGAGGCTGTGGTTCGGCCACGATTCCTGGAATCACCCGAAGGTACCCGGACCGCGATGTGCTCGTGGTGCGGGCTGTCGCCCGGGTATCGTCCACGTCATGCCACCGATCGATCCGGCAAGCGACCTCGACATCGAGGCGCTCGTTGTCGGCGCGCTCGAGCGCTTGCCCGAGCCGTTCGCGTCCAGGCTCGGCAGCGTGGCGATCGTCATCGAGGACGAGCCGACGCCGGCCCAGCTCGCATCGGTCGGTGCGCGCGGGCTCTTCGGGCTCTACCAGGGCGTCCCTCGGACGCAGCTATCCGCTGACGCCGCCGCCTTGGTGAGCAAGATCACGATCTTCCGTGGCCCGTTGATCCGGGCCAGTCGCTCACGCGAGGAGCTGGCCGAGCGCGTCGCCGACACCGTCTACCACGAGATCGCCCACCACTTCGGCATCAGCGACGCGCGGCTTCACGAACTGAGAGGGCGCCGCGCCGGTCAGCGGTGATTCGGCCGTGGCCCCGTCTACGGTTGGCCCAGGGAGCCCGTCCCGAGCCGACCGGGCGCGGCGCCACTGGCGGCCTGGACATGGACGACCCGCCAGGCGGTTGGCAATCGGTTTGAGGGCCGGGTTACTTGAGCTTGAAGAAGGCGTGGAGCTTGGACCCGTCGTCGGCCGTCATCGTGACCTGGTAGCCGATCGCCGAACTGCCGGATGGGGTCTTCCAGTTATCGATGAACTGGTCGCCTGCCCAGCGCAGGACGGTGCCACCCGTCGTGACGATCTCCTCGATCGGGTCGACCGGTGCAGCCGGCGCACATGTGATCTGGATGTACGTTACCGACTGAACGGCAGCAACATCGGTCAGCTCCGTTGGGCCGGCGAAGATGCGAACAAGGACGGCACGGTGCTGCCATTCTTGACGGTGTTGAAGACCCCGCCCATGTCGACGGGCTGGAAGAAGCCCTGGAGCGTCCAGGCTAGGATCGTGATCTTGACCTCCGCGAATGCAGAGTTGGTCGCGTCACTGGCGGTGACTGGACGGTGTAGACGCCAGGTGGCGCTGACGCGTTGCCGCTCAACGTGTATGTCTTATGGAGGGGATCCGGGCCGGCACCAGCGGTGAGCGTCAGGCCACCGGGGAGACCTGGAGCAAACGATCCCGCGTTGAACTTCGACGAGGTCGTGACCGTTCCGGACGTAGAATCAGCATCCGTCACTGCGAAGCTCACGTTCGTGATCGGGTTGCCGAAGATGACGCTCTGATCGGAGCACACCGTGCACACCACGACGGGTGCGTAATCGTCATTGGTGATCGTGCCGGTAGCGGAGGTGGTCGCGCCAAACGCGACGGAGCGGCTCATCGCTGACAGGCTTGACAACGAGCCGGTGAATGTCTCGTTTGCTTCTGCCTTGTCGTCGCCGTTCACGACCACGCTGTGGGCCTTCGAGGTCGTGTTAGCCGGGATCGTGACCACATCCATCGACTGGCCGAGGTAGTCGCTATCGGCGGTGGTGGCCGTGCCGTCGGTCGTGCTGAACTCGACGGTTATGTCGACGTCGATGGGGTTCGTCAGGCTGATCGTGAATGGCAGGGTGACGGTGCCGCTGTCCGGTTCGGTGACCGATCCACCGCTGATCGTAACGCTGGAACTATCGTCGTTGGTGATGGTGCCGGTGCCGGCGAGGGTACAGCAGGATGGGAGGAGAAGACGACGTTGCGGCCACCGGCAGTCAGGCTGCTGAGGACGAGCTTGAGCGTCTCGTCGAGCTCGACGGTGTTGTCGGCCGTGATCGTCACGCTCTTCGTCTGATCGATGGTCGAGTTGGCCAGGAAGGCGACCGAGCCGCCGACGATGGCGGTGTAGTCCCCTGGTGCCACGGCCGTGTCATTGGCCGTGTTGGCGGTCATCGAGACACCGACATCGACCGGGTTGCTGATCGAGATCGTGAAGGTCAGCGGGCCGCTGTTCTCGGCCACCGAGGGGCCATTGATGGAGACGACCGCCTGGTCGTCGTTGGTGATGGTGCCGGTCGCCGAGTCGGCGGCGCCGATGCTCACGGCTCGGCCGGCATCGATGAGGGTGTCGATCGAGCCCGTCAGCGTCTCGTCGAGCTCGACCGTCGTGTCGCCGTTGACGAGGACGTTCTGCGTGGTCGAGGTCGTGTTGGCCGGCAGCGTGACCACAACCGCCGACTGGCCGGCGTAGTCACCGGGCGCCACGGCGCTGCCGTCGGTCGTGCTGAACTCGACCGTGACGGCCACGTCGATGGGGTTCGTGGAGCTGACGGTGAAGGGCAGGTTCGTGGTCAGGCTGTTGCCTTCGGCCACGGCCGTGCCACTGATCGAGAGGACGGCGGTGTCGTCGTTGGTGATGGTGCCGGTGCCGGCGAGGGTCAGAGCAGATGGGAGGAGAAGCGACGTTGCGGCCACCGGCAGTCAGGCTGCTGAGGACGAGCTTGAGCGTCTCGTCGGGCTCGACGGTGTTGTCGGCCGTGATCGTCACGCTCTTCGTCTGATCGATGGTCGAGTTGGCCAGGAAGGCGACCGAGCCGCCGACGATGGCGGTGTAGTCCCCTGGTGCCACGGCCGTGTCATTGGCCGTGTTGGCGGTGATCGAGACACCGACATCGACCGGGTTGCTGATCGAGATCGTGAAGGTCAGCGGGCCGCTGTTCTCGGCCACCGAGGGGCCATTGATGGAGACGACCGCCTGGTCGTCGTTGGTGATGGTGCCGGTCGCCAGTGGCCGGCGGCCGATGGTCACGGCTCGGCCGGCATCGATGAGGTTCACGAGCCTGAAGCGTCTCGTTGGGCTCGACCACCATGTCGCCGTTCACGCGGAACGTGATGGTCGGCGAGGGCGTGTTGGCGGGAATGTGAGCACGCCGGTCGACTGGACGCGTAGTGCCGTGGCGACCACGGCGCGTGCCGTCGGCGGTGTAATTCGACCGTGACCGGCCTGCGTCGGTGGGGTTCGGAGAGGCTGACGGTGAAGACGGCGTTGGTGGTGCCGGCTGTTGCCCTCGGCCACGGTCACGTCGCCGATCGAGAGGGTCGGCACGGCGTCGTCGTTGGTGATGGTGCCGGTGCCGCAGTGGCCGGCGGTCGGGGTGATCGCTCGGCCACCGGACAGCTCGAGGGCCAGCTTGAAGCGTCTCGTCGGGCTCGACGCACCAGATCGCCCGTGATCGTCACCGTGACGTCCGAGTGGTCGTGTTGGCCGGGAAGGTTGAGCGAGCCGCGGTCGTGGCGGCGTAGTCGCCGGGGGCGACGTGCCGTGCCGTTGGCCGGTGGCGTAGCTGACCGTGACCGCCTGGTCGGCCGGGGTTGCCGACGAGGTCAAGGTGAAGACGGCGTTGGCGGTGCCGGTGTTGCCCTCGGCCACCGTCACGTCGCCGATCGAGACGGTCGGCACGCCGTCGTCGTTGGTGATGGTGCCGGTGGCGCAGCGCCGTCGAGGAGCGTGGCGCCGACCGGGCCGATGAGCGTCACGGTGAAGGCCTCGTCCGGCTCGACGGCGATGTCGCCGACGATCGGGACTTGATGGTCTGGGTCGTCGTTGTGCCGGTGAAGCTGAGCGACCCGTTGGTGGCCGCGGTGAAGTCGCCGGGGGCGACGGCGCGTGCCGTTCGGGCGGCGTAGTTGACCGTGACGGTGCTGGCGCCGGGCGGGGCCGAGAGCGTCACGACGAACCCGGCGTTGCTGGTGCCGCTGTTGCCTTCGGCCTCGGCGGCGTCGGCAATCGACAGCGTCGGCGGCGGCGCGTCGTCGTTGGTGATGGTGCCGGTGGCCGAGCCGTCGGCGAGCGTGGCGCCGACCGGCGTCTTCGAGCGTGACGGTGAAGGCCTCGTTCGGCTCGACGGTCGTGTCGCCGACGATCGGGATGTTGATGGTCCGCGTCGTCGTGGTGCCGGTGAAGCTGAGCGACCCGTTGGTCGGCGCGGTGAAGTCCCCGGGCGCCACGGCGGTGCCGTTGGCGGTGGCGTAGTTGACCGTGACGGCGCTGGCGCCGGGCTGGGCCGAGAGCGTCACGACGAACCCGCAGTTGGTGGTGCCGGCTGTTGCCTTCGGCCACGGCGGTGACGTCGGCGATCGACAGCGTCGGCAGGCGCCGTCGTCGTTGGTGATGGTGCCGGTGGCCGACCGTCGACGAGCGTCGCGCCGACCGGGCTGGTCAGCGTCACGGTGAAGGTCTCGTTCGGCTCGACCGTCGCGTCGCCGACGATCGGGACGTTGATGGTCTGGGCGGTCGTGGTGGCCGGTGAAGCTGACGACCCGTGGTCACGGCGGTGTAGTCCCCGGGGGCGACGGCGGTGCCGTTGGCGGTCGCGTAGCTGACCGTCACGGTGCTGGCGCCGGGTGGCGCCGAGAGCGTCACGATGAACACGGCGTTGGTGGTGCCGCTGTTGCCTTCGGCCTGGCGACGTCGGCGATCGACAGCGTCGGCGGCGCGCGCGTCGTCGTTGGTGATGGTGCCGGTGGCGGTGCCGTCGAGGAGCGTGGCGCGCGACGGTATTCGAGCGGGTCACGGTGAACGTCTCGGTCGGCTCGACCGTGGTGTCGCCGTTACGGTCACGGCGATGTCGTGCTGGTCTGCGTCGGTTGGTGCCGGTGAGGCTAGCCCGGGCCACCGCCGTAGTCGCGCCGCGGGCGCCGTCGCGGTGCTGCCGTCGGCGGCGTCGTGTAGGCTGACGGTGCTGGCGCCTGGCCGCCGACAGCTCACCATGAAGTGAGGTCGTGGTGCCGCTGTTGCCTTCGGCCTGCGCGGCGTCGTCGATCGACAGCGTCGGCGCTGTCGTCGTTGGTGATGGTGCCGGTGCCGGTGAGGGTCGCGCCGGGACCGCTGAAGACGACGTTGCGGCCGCCGGCGGTCAGACTGCTGAGGACGAGCTTCACGGTCTCGTCGGGCTCAACCGCGTTGTCAACCGTGACCGTGATGTTCTTGGTCTGGTTGGCGATCGAGTTGGCCGGGAAGGTCACCGAGGCAGCGACGATGGCGGTGTAGTCGCTGTCCGCCAGGGTGGCCGTGCCGTCGGCCGTGTTGGCGGCCATGGTGACCGCGGTGTCGACGGACTTGCTGAGGCTGATCGTGAAGGTCAGAAGGCCGCTGTCCTCGTCCACCGACGGCGTGTTGATCGATACGACCGCCTGGTCGTCGTTGGTGATGGTGCCGGTCGCCGAGCTGGTGCTCCCGATGGTCACCGAGCGACCGGCGGCGGCGAGGGTGCCGATCGAGCCCGTCAGGGTCTCGTCGAGCTCGACCGTCGTGTCGCCGTTGACGCTGACGTTGTGGACGACCGAAGTCGTGTTGGCCGGCAGCGTGACGACTACGGCCAACTGGGCGGTGTAGTCACCGGGCTCAAGGGCTGTGCCGTCGGCGGTGCTGAAGGCGACCGTGACGGCGGTGTCGATGGGGTTCGTGGAACTGACCGTGAAGGGCAGGTTCGTGGTCAGGCTGTTGCCTTCGGCCACGGCGGTGCCGCTGAGCGAGAGGACGGCGCTGTCGTCGTTGGTGATGGTGCCGGTGCCGGTGAGGGTCGCGCCGAGACCGCTGAAGACGACGTTGCGGCCGCCGGCAGTCAGGCTGCTGAGGACGAGCTTGAGCGTCTCGTCGAGCTCGACGGTGTTGTCGGCCGTGATCGTTACGCTCCGTGTCTGGGCGACGGTCGAGTTGGCTGCGAAGGTGACGGTGTTGCCGCTGATAGCGGTGTAGTCCCCCTGGTGCTGCGGCCGTGTCATTGGCCGTGTTGGCGGTCATCGAGACACCGACATCGACCGGG
>CAWIML010000009.1:0-682988 GCA_963837215.1 uncultured Chloroflexia bacterium | reverse complement strand
GGCAGCGTCGAGATCGATCTTCACACCGAGGGCCTCGAGGAATAATCCGCGGAGCCGCAATGGCTGGATGCGGCGCGGTTCCCGTGCTTGGCGACGGGGACGCCGGCTCCGGCCACGACGATCGCCGAGAGCGTCGAGATGTTGAGGGTGCCGCTTCGATCGCCGCCGGTGCCGCACGTGTCGAGCACCGGCGCCGGCGTGGAGACGGGGTGGGCGAACTCGAGGATGGTGCGGGCGAAGCCGTCGAGCTCGTCGACGGTCTCGCCCTTGGTCCGAAGGGCCATCAGGAATCCGGCGACCTGCACCGGCGTCACATCGCCCGACATGATCGCCCGCATGGCCGCGGCGGCCTCATCGGTCGACAGCGCCTCGTGCGACACGAGTCGCTGCAAAGTGCGCGGCCAGAGGTCCGGGTCGGGCTCGCCCATGAGGGGCGCACGCTAGCAGTTGCGCTTGGATGGGCCTTGGGGGGCTGGTCTACACTGTCGCCTCGCCGCCTCCGGCGGTGGGCCCACGCGGGTGTGGTTCAATGGCAGAACGCGAGCTTCCCAAGCTCGAAACGGGGGTTCGATTCCCCTCACCCGCTCGGGCTCCGGTCCGTGTCCTCGGAACACGCCGCCGCTCAGCGTCGAACGCAGAATTCTACGACGGTCCTCTGCGGGAGGTGCAGCGTTTCGGGAAGCTCGCGCGACAGCTGCCTGATGCGGTCGAGCAACCACGCTCGAGTGGGGGGAGGTAGTGAGACCACGTCACTGAAGGTGGCGTCGAGAAGAACCACGAGCCGCGCCGACGGCAGGACGTGAGTCGTGGGGAACTCCCGGCGCTCGAACGGATCGAACCCGTGCACCGTGGCCGGCGGCTCGGACCACGATCTGTGGGCGGCCATGATCTCGGCCTCGGCATGTGTCCCGTCGATGGCCTCGTAGATCGCTCGCATGCCGGGGATCATCCTCAGCTGCTCCTCCTCGGCCGGCCAGGCCCAGAAAACGGCGAGGGCTCCTTGCGGACGCAAGATGCGGTGGATCTCCGACATCGCCGCGTCGCGCTCGAAGTGGTGGAACGCGTTGCCCACGACGACGGCGTCGATCGCCCCGTCGTCGAACGGCATCGACTCCGCCGTCGCCACGATCGCGCTGACCGCGGGGAATCGCTCCTCCAGGACCGCGCGCATGTTCGCCGCGGGCTCCACGGCGATCACCTCGACGCCGAGCTCCAGGTATCCACCGAGAGGCGACCCGTGCCCGCCGCGAGGTCGACCACACTCGATCCGGGACCGAGGTCGCTGCGCTCGGCGACCCAGGCGACCGCCTCAGGCGCGTACTCGGGCCGGAGCTCGTCGTAGTGAAGAGCATCGACGACCTCGAAGCTGAATCGGGAGGACACAGCGGTCATCGTAGCCATGCGCCGCGGGACCCCGCACTCGGGGTCCGAAGATCACTCGTTCCCGAGGTATCGAGGTGCGGTCGGGCAGATGTCGTTCAACGGGCAGATCCGGCATCGAGGGGTCGGCGCCTTGCAGATCTCCCGGCCGAGCCGGATCAACGCGACGTGGAGCGGCGTCCGGAGCCCCTCCGGGACCAGCTCGTGCAGGATCCGATCGGCTCGCTCCGCGGAGGCGTTCGCCGACACCAGCCCGAGGCGCTTCGTCACCCGGTGCACGTGCGTGTCCACCGGCATCGCGTCCCGGCCCAGGGAGAATGACAGCACCACGGCCGCGGTCTTGGGGCCGACACCGGGGAACGACATCAGCTCCGCCCGAGCATCGTCGTCCGACAGGTCCGCGAGGTAGGCCAGATCGAAGTCGCCGCGCCGCCCGGCGACCTCTCGGAGGATCGCCTGGATGCGCGGCGACTTCGTGTCCGCGAGCCCGCCCGAGCGGATCGCGTCCGCGACGGCGACGGTCGGCGCGCGGACCACGTCCTCCCAGGTGGGGAACGCTGCCCGAAGGCTCTCGAACGCCCGTTCCGCATTGATGTCGCTGGTGTGCTGGGACAAGACGGTGAGCACGAGCTCCTCGAGCGGGTCGGACCGGCGAGGAGGCAGGAGCTCGCCGTAGCGCTTGCGGAGGCGGTTCCAGCACCGTCCTCGCCCGGCGCCGAAGCGCTGCCGGCGAGGCCGCCCCGGTCACGCCGGGACGTCGCCGCGAGCGGCGTTTCGGAACTGCGTGAGCGAAGGCTCGAAGCTGAGCTTGATCGAGCCGGTCGGACCGTTCCGATGCTTGGCGAACATCAGCTCTGCTTCCTTCTTCTTCTCGGGATCGGAGTCGTCTCGATGGATGAACGCGACGACGTCGGAGTCCTGCTCGAGCGAACCGCTCTCGCGGAGATCCGACAGCTGGGGACGCTTGTCAGCGCGTGTCTCCGGGTTGCGGTTCAGCTGCGAGAGGGCGAGCACGGGGATATGGAAGCTCTTTGGCCAGCAGCTTGAGCGACCGGCTGATCTTGGCGACCTCCTGCTGGCGGTTGTCGGGGCGGCGGACCGCGGCGGAGGTCATGAGCTGGAGGTAGTCCACGATGATGAGCGAGAGGCCCTGCTTGCTGCTTCGCATCCGCCGCGCCTTGGCCCGAACGTCGACGATGTTGACGTTCCCGGAGTCCACGATGGACAGCGGGGCGTCGTGCAACCGCTCGGCCGCCTGGACCACCCGGACCCAGTCGTCCGGTCCGACGCGCTTGCTGCGGATCCGGTCCCAGGGCACACGGGCGGCCGAGGGTCGTCGAACACGATGCGGATCGCGGCCCCGCTCCCGACCACGGCCGAGTATCCCTCCACGACGCCGACTTCGAGGCCCGAGCTCGCATCGGTCGCGAGCCTGGCCTGGCCCATGACTCGCCCGTCGCGGTGTGAGATGACGTGTTCGCCGAGGTCGGTGGCGACCCTGGCCAGGAAGGCGTCGGGCGGCATCGGGCCGCCATCCGCCTCGGTCGAAGTGGCGGCCAGCGTGATCGCGCGTTTCGACTCCCCGCCCCACCACTCCTCGGAGGTCCACCGCTCTCCGAACGAACCGGGCACGGTCAGCGACCAGCCCTCATGGCGGATCGTCACTGGCCCCCTGCGATAGCCGAAGGGTGCTCGGTCGACGCCTTCGGCACGCTCACGCACGGTCGCGGCCAGCGCGCTGTCGTAGCCGCGGTACTCCATCAGCTCCGCCCACTCCGGCCAGGGGTAGTCGAGCGACGGGTCGAGGGTGTAGGCGCGGCGCATGAGTTCGAGGACCTCGTCCATCACTTCCTGCTCGCCGGGACCGGGCGGCCGCCAGCGGATCTCGGTCCACATGAGGCACAGCGCCCGACCGAGGAGTGCTCGAGCGTCGACCGCATCCGACCACCATGGCCAGACGTCGATGGCCTGTTGCGGCCGCTCGATGGCCGCCGCGACCCAGGCGTCGTCTCGCGGGCCAAGCGGCGTGGCCACGGCGCCCTCGAAGGTGAAGTGCGTCCGGAGAGGCAGCGATAGTTGGATGCCTGCCTCGCCGCGCATGCGCGCCTCGTTGATGTTCGTCAAGGCGGCCTGAAGCCAAAGCAGCATCTCACGCTCGATCGTCGCGCGGTCACCGCCGCCGACGAAGCGCGTCGTCTCGGTCGTTCCGGATCCGCCGTCCGGGTTCGTCCAGGCGACCTCTGTCGCAGTGCCGAGCCGCCGCACGAGCCGACTCAGATACGTGTGGTAGCCGGGCCCCACTGCCGATGTCACCGCCATGGCGTTCACGGCGCCGTCGACCGTCGCGTGGAGACGCATCGGGAAGGCGGCCGGGTGGACGTCGACGAACAGCGACGCGGCGCCTTCACCGTCCGGGTCCAGGCGCACGGATCGGATCAGGTCGCGGGCCTCGGACGCCAGCCATGTGCCCGCATCGGCCATCACTTGCTGTCCGCTCGGTAGTCTGGGCACCAGGCCACGCTTGGCCGCCTCCCCCACTACGAAGAGCCCGAGATCCACGTCGCTCCTCCATCCGCGCTGGGCAGTCGTAGCCGGCGCCGGGCAGCCGTAGCCGGCTCGTCGGGCGTCCACCATAGCGACACGCTGGTGCCATGCCCGTGACCCAGTCGGGCCATCCTGATCAGGAAATCGGGCTAGGCTTGGGCCATGCCCCTCGCCCGCCTGGTCCGCGTTCTGGTGTGCGCGTCGTGCGCTGTCGCCCTGCTGGCGGGGTGCGGATCGGTCGTCGCTTCACCCCCGCTTCCGACGCCTGGCGGCTATACGGAGATCTTCGAGGCCTGGGTGCTCAACGGAGTCGCCGTCCATGAGCGGACGAGCGGCGAGCCGGGCTGCGGCGATGCGTCGCTGGCCGACAACGCGGTGCATGTCGTCGTCTCGATGGCGCCCGATCCGGCGCCGCGAGACGTCTACCTGTTCCGCTTCCGCAACAGCGTCCGATGGGCCGATGGGGGTCCGGCGATCGATGCCTGCCAGGCGACCTTCGAGGCGATCTCGGCGCGGGCAGGAGGCCCCGTCTCCCGCATCGATGTCAGCCCGTATCGGTCATTCGGGGATGGCTGGACGCCGGAGCTCCGGGCGGCGCTGGAGCGTGGCCTGGCCGAAGTCGCCGGCAACGGCGGCATCCCGACCGGTGTGGACAAGGATCGGACCCCGCAGCCCACCGGCCCTGTCGCTCCCTGACACCACGTCAGCGCCAAGCCACGGCGCGACAGCGCAACTCGGGCGCGTGCGTCGACGCATCGAGTCCGGGGGTGGAGGTGACCCATCGGTCCCGGTCGATGTCGTCCCCGGACCACACCAGACCTGCGCCTCGGTCCCTTGAAGGACCCCGCCATCGCTGACGCCCGCCGAGTCGAGTCCTGTCGGGCCACGACGACGGAGCCAGCCCGTCCGTCCCATGCCGGCATGACCACCGGGCCAGCGACCCGGCGACCTCCCGTCGCGAGGCTTGGGGCATGGACAAGCGACCCGCCCGCCGCCGACTCCCGATGCGCCTGGCCGCCGGCCTTGCGTGGCTCATCGTCGCCGAGACGCTCCTCGTGGGATCGGTCTCCGCGACCCAACCTGCGGCTGCCGGAGGGCAGCTCGCTGAGCAGCCCGGCGCCCTGCAGACCTTCGACATCCCCGCCCGCCCGATCCTCGCCTCGGGCGGCGCCCTCGAGCCGCTCGACGTCACGCTCGACGACGCGCGCATCGCCGGCGCCGACTGGCGTATCGATCGCGCGGCGCAACGTGCCGCCGATGCAGCCGCCGATGCCGCCGCAGCAGAAGCTGCCGCCAAGGCCAAGGCCGAAGCCAAGGCTGCCGCCAAGGCCAAGGCCGCCGCTACGGCCAGGGCAGAGGCAAAGCCGACGGCCAAGCCTGGCAAGCCGTCCTACAAGGGCAGGAACCACTTCTGGTACCCGAGCCTGGGCATCAACCAGGCCGTCTACTCGTTCCCATGCTCGCGCTCCAAGTCGCCTGGCAACGTCGTCTACCGCTGGGGCTGTGCGGGCTCGAACAACGTCTACCTGATGGCCCACGACTTCGGCAAGTTCTACCCGCTCTACAAGGCCTACAGGAACGGCCGGCTCAAGAAGGGCATGCTCGCCGTCTACGCCGGCCCGAACGGCCGCTCGCACTACTACAGGCTCAGCTTCTACAAGGTCGTCGCGCCGGATGGCGACGTGGGCTGGGCCTACGCTTCGCAGTCGCGCAGCGCGCTGACCCTCCAGACATGCGTGAGCGGCGGCAAGATGCGCCTCGTCGTCCGCTTCTACGAGGTCTCGAAGCCCTAGCCCTTCGCCGGGCCCTCTCCGTCGTGGCTACGATGTCGGGGTGAGCAACGCCCTGACGCCTGGCCCACATTCGGGCGTGACGCCGCAGACGTCGCGTGGCGACCCGACCCCGCCGTCGCCGCGGAGACCCGCCTCGGGCGCTTCCTGGCGACGACCGGCGAGCCCGACCTCGATGCCCTACAGGCTCGTGCGGTCCGAAGATCCTGCGTGGTTCTGGGCCGCGGCCGCTGACGACCTGGCGCTCGACTGGCAGCGCCGGCCGCGGACCACGATGGACGCCAGCGCCGGCGTCGAGTGGACGACCTGGTGGGGCGGCGGCGCCTTCAACCACGCTGCGGCCGCGGTCGATCGTCGGGCGCGTATCGCGCCAGACGCGTCGGCGCTCGTCTGGGAAGGCGAGGACGGCGAGGTCCGGACGCTGACCAACGCTGAGCTGCGCGAGGCAGTGGACCGGGCGGCGGGCATGCTCCGCGCCCATGGCGTGGGCGTTGGCGACCGGGTCGGGATCCTGCTCCCCATGCTCGTCGAGACCGTGGTCGTCGTCCTCGCTCTCGGTAAGTTGCAGGCCATCTTCACGCCCATCTTCTCCGGCTACGGCGCCGAGGCCATCGCCACGAGGCTGACCGACTGCGAGGCCTCGTTGCTCATCACCGCCGACGGCTTCCAGCGGCGTGGCGCCACGGTCGCTCTGAAGCCGATCGCCGACGCGGCGGTGGCCATGTCGCCGACCGTCCGCGAGGTGCTGGTCGTCCGGCGGCTGGGTGGATCCGACGATCCTGGAACGGCGGATCAGCCGGGGGCCGGCGACGTCCCGTGGACCCCGGGTCGCGACCACTGGTGGCACGAGGCACTGGCCGAGCCCGGGGTCGAGCCGCTTCGCGAGACGCCGACGACCGATCCCGAGACGCCTTACATGGTCATCTACACGTCGGGCACGAGCGGCCGGCCGAAGGGCGCCGTCCACGTCCATGGCGGCTTCCCCATCAAGGCCGCACAGGACCTCGCCCATGACTTCGACCTGCGACCCGGCGATCGGCTCTTCTGGTTCACCGACCTGGGCTGGATGATGGGCCCCTGGGCCATCAGCGGGGCGCTGCTCCTCGGGGCCTCGCTGGTCCTCTACGAGGGCACGCCCGACCACCCGGGCCCGGACCGCCTGTGGGCCATCGCCGCGAGCCACGGGGTGACCCACCTGGGCCTGTCGCCGACCGTCATCCGCTCCCTGATGGCGCACGGCCCCGAGCCCGTACGAGGCCATGACCTGTCGGGCCTGCGGGTGCTCGGGTCGACCGGCGAGCCCTGGAACCCGGAACCCTGGTGGTGGTTCTTCCGCGAGGTCGGCGGCGGGCGTTGCCCGATCGTCAACTACAGCGGTGGCACGGAGGTCAGCGGGGGCATCGTGAGCGGCAACCTCCTGACACCGATCAAGCCGTGCGGTTTTTCGGGCCCGGCGGTCGGCACCGCGGCCGACGTCGTCGGGCCAGATGGGTCGGCTCTTCGGGGCGTCGTAGGCGAGCTGGCCATCCGCGCCCCGATGCCGGGCATGACCCGCGGCTTCTGGCGCGACCGGGAGCGCTACCTGGAGGCCTACTGGGCGCGTTTCCCCGGCCTCTGGGTACACGGTGACTGGGCGATCGTCGACCAGGACGGCCACTGGTTCATCCAGGGTCGCTCGGATGACACACTCAAGGTTGCCGGCAAGCGCGTGGGACCCGCCGAGGTCGAATCGGCGGCATGTGCGGTGCCGGCGGTTCTCGAGGCGGCCGCCATCGGGGTGCCCCACGAGGTCAAGGGCGAGGTCATCGTCGTCTTCTGCGTGCTTGGGCGCGATGCGTCGGACTCCGAGGAGCTGCGCGCCACCATCACGGCGCGGGTGGCGGAGTCGCTGGGCAAGGCGCTCAAGCCCGATGCGGTGCTGGTCGTGCCCCAGCTGCCCAAGACGCGCAGCGGCAAGGTCATGCGCCGCGCGGCGCGAGCCGCCTACCTGGGCCTCGATCCCGGTGACCTCTCGTCGCTCGAGAACCCCCTGGCCTTGGAGGCGATCCGCGCCCTGGCGCCGGCGAGGTCGTGATGCTCGGCGGCCCGCTGTGCCGCCGACCGGTCGTGGGTTAGGCGCTCAGCGCTGGAGAGCGGCCAGGCGATCGGCGTACTGGCGGCGGACTTCATTCAGCTCGGGCAGGGTGAAGCCGAGCTCGTCCGAGATCTCGCGGATCTCGTGCGACTCCTGCGCCGAGATCGTGTCCCCGCCGGCAGTGGCGACCGCGAACAGACAGTGGAGCAGCTGCGTGCGGTCCTCCCAGGTCGAGACATCTCGGAAGCGGCGGGTGACGAGGTAGTCGTCGGTGCCACCGACGAGACTGGACTGGGTCTCGGCGATGGTCACGACGAGCACCGCCTGGGCCTCGGTGAGGCCGCCCCACTGCTGGACGATCTTCTCCATCTCCAGCGTCTCGCGCTCGTCGACGGAGAGGTCCGATGCCGCGACACGGGTCAGCACGTAGGCGAACGAGGCCAGCCAGACGGCGCGGTCCTCGGGCATCGCGTTGAGCTCGGCGACGAGCTTGCGCACCGTCTCGGTCTCACCGGTCGGGGCGGTCGGTCGGTCGACGACGGTGGGCTCGAAGGCGTCCTTGTCCTTGGAGCCACCCTTGCCGAAGAACTTGTCGAGAGACATCACACCACCTTCAGTCCGAGCAACCGGCGGCCGATGACGAGCCGCTGGATCTGGCTCGTCCCCTCCCCGATCTCGGTCAGCTTCGCGTCGCGCAGGAAGCGCTCCACCTTGTACTCCTCCACGTAGCCGTAGCCACCGTGGACCTGGATGCCGTTGTTCGTCGCCCGGTTGGCGACCTCCGATGCGAAGAGCTTTGCCTCGGCAGCAGCCAGCACGTAGTCGCGGCCCTGGTCCTTGAGCCAGGCGGCGCGCCAGACCATCGCCCGGGCGGCGTCGATCTCGGTCGCCATGTCGGCGATCATGAAGGCCACGCCCTGGAACGAGCCGATGGGCCGGCCGAACTGCTGCCGCTCGCGGGCGTAGGTGAGCGAGGCGTCGAGCGCCGCCTGCGCCAGGCCGACGGCCATGGCACCGATCGAGATGCGGCCGCTGTCGAGGATCTTGAGGAAGGTCTTCCAGCCATCGCCGCGCTCGCCGAGCATCTGCGTCGCCGGCACGCGGCAACCGTCGAAGTGGAGCTCGCCCGTGGCGCTGGCATGGAGTCCCATCTTCTCTTCCAGCCGACCGACGCTGAAGCCAGGCGCCTCGGCAGGCACGATGAAGGCGCTGATCTCCGGCGAACCGTCGTCGCGGCTGCCCGTCCGGGCGGTCACGATGTAGGTGCCGGCCTGCCCGGCATTGGTGATGAAGCGCTTGTGGCCGTCGATGACCCAGGTGCCGCCGTCCGCGCCATCCTCGTGGCGGGCAGTCGTACGGGTGCCGCCGGAGTCGGAGCCGGCCTCGGGCTCGGTCAGCCCGTAGGCTCCGAGCACCCGCCCTTGCGCCATGGGCACCAGCCAGCGCTCCTTCTGCTCCGGCGAGCCGGCCAGATGGAGCGGTCCACATCCGAGGCTCGTGTGGGCTGCCACGATGATGCCCAGCGAGCCCCAGACACGAGACAGCTCCTCGACGGCGATGGCGTACGCCAATGTGTCGAGGCCGGCGCCGCCTTCCTCCTCGGGATAGGGGATGCCGAGCAGGCCCATCGGGCCAAGCATGGCCACGATGTCGGTCGGGAAACGACGCTCCCGCTCGTGCTCGACGACGACCGGTTCGACCTCGTTGACGGCGAAATCGCGGATCGTCTGGCGCAGCAGCAGGTGTTCGGGCGAGAGGTCGAGGTCCACGGAAGATGGGAGCCTACCAGAACGCCGCTCGCGGGCGTCGAAGGGGCATCGCGCGGCGCATCGTCGCTACCTGAGCGGACCTCGCATGGCAGGCAGCAGGATCCGGTCCACGAATCGTTCGGAGGCGCGGCCATCCGCGACATCGAAGTTGGCCGCCTGGAAGGCGTTCACGCGCGCCGTATCGAAGCGACCGGCTCGGATGTGGCTCGCCAGCGCCTCGGTCGTCTCGAAGACCGGTCCGGGCACGCCTGACAGGTAGTCGAAGTAGAAGCCGCGCTCGCGCTCGTAGGCCTGATGGTCCGGCGCCAGGAAGCAGATCGGCCGGCCGAGCAACGAGAACTCGTAGATCGCGCTCGAGTAGTCGGTCACGAGCATGTCGCTGACGAGCATCAGCTCGTTGATGTCGGGGTGATCCGAGACGTCGACGGCGAAGTCGGCGAGTTCGTCCGGGATACGCAGCGAGTCGCGTACGAACGGGTGCAGGCGCATGAGGACCACGTGATCGACGGCCAGGACTCGGGCCATCGCCTTGAGATCGAGGTAGTCGCCGTAGCTGGCAGAGGTGACGCTCTGACCACGGAAGGTCGGGGCATAGAGGATGACGGTCCGATCCCCGACCAGCCCGTAGCGACGTCGGACCGCCGTTGCACGCTCCATCGCGACCTCGCCGAACAGCACGTCGGTGCGCGGAACGCCGATGTCCGCGACGAAGCGGTCGAGGGGCTGGTCGAAGGCCTCGGCGTAGTGCGGCGCGACGTTCATCGACGAGACCAGGCAGACGTCGTAGTTCGTGTGGATCTTGACCAGGCTGACATAGGCTTCGTCGGCGCCGAACGACTTCTCGAGCACGCTGTACCCGAACTTCTTGAAGGCCCCGCTGGCGTGCCAGACCTGCACGAACGATGTTCCCGGCCGCGGTTCGATGACGTACATCGGGAAGAAGTAATCGTCGACGACGGTGACGCGGGCGGTCGCGAGATGGTAGCCCGCTCTGAGCGCTTGCCAGATGCCGGCCACCCGGCCGAGCACGCCGCGCCCCGGACGGTGGGCGATGGCCACGACCGGGATGGCGGAGCCGCGCCGGGCGAGCTCGTCGCGGATGAACGCCAGATTGCCCGACAGGTGCTCGTTGTGGGCCGTGGCCAGCACGACTCGTCGGCGAAGCGGAAGCCGACGTGCTGCTCGAAAGGCGAAGCGAACGACCCTGATGCGCAGCCAGATGACGGCGCGCTTCATCGACCCGCGATGAACCCGATCATGGCGACCGAGGGCGCTTGCATGTCGATGGGGACCTCCGGGAGGCGCACGTGGCTGGCACGATGATATCGGTCGCAACGCGAAGCCCGACTCCCGCTCGATCGCTGCGGCGAGACCGACCCGAGCCGACCGACCCGAGCGTTCGGCTAGGCTTATGGGCGTGACCAAGACCCACGCGATCATCCTGGCCGGCGGCGCGGGCGACCGCTTCGGGGGTGACCGGCCCAAGCAGTTCATCCGCCTCGCCGGCGAGACGATCCTGCTTCGCAGCCTTCGGGCCATGGCCGTCGCGGGGGTCGACGACATCGTCGTCGTCGCCCATCCAAGCTGGCTGTCTGAGACGGAGACGATCCTGGCCGCGGCGAACCTCGAGGTTCCCGTCCGCGCCGTGGCCGGCGGTACGACCCGCAACCAGAGCACCCGCAACGGCCTGCTCAGCCTCGACGCCGACCGTGATGACGTGATCGTGGTCCACGATGCGGTCAGGCCGCTGATTCCCCTGGAGGTCATCCGGCGCTCGATCGAACCGGTCGTACAGGGCCTGGCCGACTCGACCGACACGGTCATCTCCAGCGCTGACACGCTGGTCGTGGTCGAAGGCGACCGCGTCGTCGAGATTCCCGACCGAACTCGGTTCCGGCGCGGCCAGACGCCCCAGGTCTTCAGGCATCACATCCTGGCGGCGGCGTACGCTGCCGCGGAGGCGGCCGGCGACCTGGGCGCGACCGACGACTGCAGCCTGGTCCTCCGCTATCTCCCGGGGGCGCGGGTCATGGCCGTCCCCGGTGACGAGATCAACCTCAAGATCACGACCCGGATCGATCTGGTCATGGCCGACCGGATGATCCAGATGCGCACGCTGGCGTGGACCGACGACCCCGAGCCGACCCACTCGATGGTCGACGCCAGGATGCTGGTCGTGGGCGGCACCAATGGCATCGGACGGGCGATCGCGGATGAGGCGGCCGCCCAAGGGGCGCGCGTCGTCGTCGCGGGCTCGTCGCTCGGGCTCGACGTCCGCGACCCGAGGGCCGTCGAGGCACGGCTGGCCGCGGCGGCGCGGGAGCTCGGCGGCCTCGATCACGTCGTCTGCACGGCTGGCGTGCTGCGGGTCGGCACCGTGGTCTCGACCAGTCCGGCGGACCTGGCCGAGATGATCGACGTCAACCTGACTGGCTCGCTCAATGTCGCTCGCGCCGCGTACCCGTTTCTGGAGGCCAGCGGCGGGTCGCTGACCGTCTTCGCCTCCAGCTCCTTCACTCGAGGCCGGCCGGACTACGTGGCCTACTCGGCCAGCAAGGCGGCCGTCGTCAACATGGCCCAGGGCCTGGCCGAGGAATGGGCCGACCACGGGGTCCGCGTCAACGCGGTGAGCCCCGAGCGGACGGACACGCCGATGCGCCATCGTGCCTTCCCCGACGAGTCCCGCGAAGGGCTCCTGGGCGCGTCGGAGGTGGCTGTGGCCACGATCCGCCTGCTGCGCTCGGACCTGACCGGTCAGGTGCTCGATGTCCGTCGGCATGACACGGTCGCACAGGAGCTCGCGGCAGGAACGTGAGCCGCCTCGAGTACCTCGTGGCTGGCGCGGTCCTGCGTCTGGTCGGCGCTCTCGCCTCGCGCCTGCCCTTCCGATCCGACCGCGTGGTGCTCGCCAGTCCTCGAACCGCGGCCCTCGAGGGCAATCTCCTGTACCTCCATCGCGCCATCCGGACCTTCCGCCCGGACCTGCGTGTCACGAGCCTGCTCGAGCCGTACGGCTATGGCCTCCGCGCCAAGATCGGTTACGTCATGCGCCTGGTGCGCGGCATGGCGCTGATCAGGACCTCGCGCTACGTCATCGTCGACAACGCCTACCTGCCGATCCACGTCGCACCGCATCCGGAACGGACGACGATCATCCAGGTCTGGCACGCCACCGGCGCTCTGAAGCGGTTCGGGGTGGACACGGTGCAACCGTTGACCGAGCCCGAGGCGACCTTCCTGCACCGCTTCTACGATCGCGTGGTGACCTCGGGCGAGGCATCACGCGGACCTTGGTCGGCGGCCCTGCGGACGCCCATCGACCACGTTCTCGCCATCGGCACGCCGCGCACGGACGCGTTCTTCGAGGAGGCGACCATGGCTGCCGTGCGGGCTCGCCTGATGGCAGCCCATCCGACGCTCTCCGGTCGGCGCATCGTGCTGTATGCGCCGACGTTCCGCGGCCGTGGGCGCCACAAGCAGGTCGCGGGGAGCCTCGATGCCGCGGCGCTCAGAGCGGCCCTGCCACCCAGCTATGCGCTGGTGCTCAAGACCCACCCCAACCTCGACGCACGCGGCGAGTCGACGGTCGGTTACGACGTGGTCGCAGACCCGGCCAGCGAGCTGAACGACCTCCTGATCATCGCCGACATCCTGGTGACCGACTATTCGTCGTCGATCTTCGAGTGGGCGCTCCTGCGCCGTCCGCTCGTCCTGCTGGTCGACGACCTCGAGACCTACCAGCGCGATCCCGGCCTGTACCTCGACTTCGAGCACGAGATGATCGGCACCCAGGTGCGCGACACGCCGGGTGTGGCGGCGGCCATCCTGAACGATCGCTTCGACTTCTCGACCTACCCCGCCTTCATCGCCCGCCATCTCGGCCCGTGCGACGGCGCAGCCAGCCGTCGTTTCGTGGAGCGACTGCTGGCCGACTGAGCATCGGCTTCGAGTCGGGCCACGCCCTGAGTCGTGGCCGCTCCGAGGACCTCAGCGCCTCACGTCGACCCGGGACTCGCCCACCGACCAAGCCGACGGAGGACCGCGGCTCGTGCGCGGCGGGCGGACGGCGTGCGCGCCTGCTTCCTGAGGGCGTACCAGCCACGCTGCCAACGTGCGTTCAGGCTGGACGGGCGCCTGACGGTGGCCCGGATGTCGACGGCCGGCGGGTACGGCGTCTCGGCCACGCGGCGCTCGAAGATGGTCGGGTCCTCGCCCGGCTGGAAGACGTGCTGGAGGTCGTGCCGGCGCAGGTAGTCAGTGAAGGCGGCGAAGCGCGCACCGTGGCCGTCGTTGAGTACCGAGAAGTCGGCCGCAGCGTAGAGGTCGGCTGCGTCGACATCCTGCCCCACGGTCGACAAGGTGCGATGTGGGATGCCGAAGTAGCGAGCCAGCTCGAGGGTCCGCGAGTCGTGCGCCAAGACCAGCGCCGGGGTGCCCGCCAGAAGTGCCGCGATCGTGCCGTGGATGCGCGTCCCGAAGGCAAAGTCGTAGGCGCGCAGGTCATCGATCCACGGCCAGGGGTCGACATAGAGGCGAACGCGGTTCTCGCGATAGAGCCGATGCGAGGTGTGGATCGGGATCTGGCTGGTCTCCCGCGCCATCCTCGGCGCCTCGCCCCAGAGGAGGCGTTGGAGCGTGTCGGCGTCCTGCGCGATGTAGGTCAGGTTCGGATAGCGCTCCGCGTGATGTTCGACGATGGGGCCCATCTGGCCCTGGTACGGAGAGACGGTCAGGGCCACACGCGCGTCACGATCCAGGCGCTCGAGTCGCTTCTCGACGTGGAGCTTGTCGCCGTGGAGGAACATCGATGGACAGCCGATGACCTCGACCTCGCGGAAGCCGAGAGACTCCAGGTACGACGCCGTCAGCTCACCGCGCACGCCGATCGACGGCGCCCGATCGAGGACCGCGCGGACGAAGGCCCTGACAGACGACTCGATGCGCGCCAGCCGGCCGAGGTCGTAGGACAGGTTGGATTGGGCGCCCACGCCGAGGATGACCACAGGGATGGTCAGGCGCTCGATCAGTCGCGTCATCTGGATGAGGCTGGCCTCGAAACTGATCCGGAAGGCATTCGCGAGCGGGATGACGTAGGCGTCGAAGCGCTCGTTGATCATGCCCGCCGACCGAGGGCCGACGCGGAAGCGGTCGGCCGTGATGGTCGCCCCGGCCGTGGCAAGGATCCGGTGCGACGCCTCGATGAAGACGAGATTGCCGGCGTTGTCCCCGATGACGTTTCGATCGAGCGTCGCCCTCGGGGAGATGACCTCGAAGGGGTCTTTCGGCGAACGCAGGAGGATCCGCTTCACCGGCCAGGCATCAGGCGGGTTGCCGGGCCGTCTCGTACCACTCGACCGTCCGCTTCAGCCCCGCCTCGAAGCTCGTCAGCGCCACGAACCCGAAGGCGTCGCGGGCCCGGGATGTGTCGAGGGCGCGGCGAGGCTGGCCGTCGGGCTTGGTGGCGTCCCAGCGGATCTGGCCCTGGAAACCGGTCAGGCTGGCGATCAGCTCGACCAGCGCGCGGATGGTGATCTCGCGGCCGACGCCCAGGTTGACCGGTTCGGCGCCGTCATACCGTGCGGCAGCGAGGACGATGCCTTCGGCGGCGTCGTCGACGTAGAGGAACTCGCGCGAAGCCGAGCCGGTGCCCCAGATCTCGATGTGGTCCGCGCCCTGCTCGCGGGCATCGACGCATTTCTTGATGAGCGCCGGGATGACGTGCGAGCTCGCGGGATCGAAGTTGTCGCCCGGGCCGTAGAGGTTGACCGGCACCAGGTGGATGGCATCGAAGCCGTACTGCTGGCGGTATGCCTGCCCCTGCACGAGGAGCATCTTCTTGGCCAGGCCGTAGGGCGCGTTGGTCTCCTCCGGGTAGCCATTCCAGAGGTCGTCCTCATGGAAGGGCACGGGCGTGAACTTGGGGTACGAGCAGACGGTCCCGACACCCACGAACTTGGCGACCCCGGCCAGGCGTGCCTGCTCCATGAGCTCGATGCCCATGATCGCGTTCTCGTAGAAGAAGCGCCCGGGGTTCTCGCGGTTGGCGCCGATGCCGCCGACCACCGCGGCGAGGTGGATGATGAGCTCAGGACGGCCGTCGACGAGCGCGCGCCGGATGTCCTCGCGATCGCGCAGGTCGTAGTCGCGGCTGCGGGGCACGAAGACATCCGAGGCTCCCTCGGCGTGCAGTCGATCGACCACGCGCGAGCCGAGGAAGCCTGCGCCACCGGTGACCATCACACGGCGACTCGACCAGGATCCCAAGGTCATCTTCACTCCAGCAACGCCGAGAGGAACGCGTCCGCCCGGGCGAGGGCGGTGTCGCGACGAAGATACCTTGTCGTGTGGGCCCGACCCGCCGCCCAGTCGTACCACTCGGTCAGGGTCATCGGAAGCCTGACGAGGTGAGCCCAGGAGGGATCCGGCGGGACCCTCGCCCCCGATGTGCGACGGCTAGGCCTCTTCGCGCTCGAGCTGCGAGCGGCCGGGAGGTCGGCGCTTCGGCGATGGCACGTCGCTGACGCCGGCCACGAACGACGCCTGTCGTGCCCACTCTGCAGACTGAGCCTGCTCCTCGTGGCTCAGGATGCCCAGCCGTCCGAGGGTGGTGAGCTCGTCACGGATGTAGGTCTTGAGCATCTCCGGGCCGTCGGTGTTGATGGTGAAGCGCACGCGAGTTGCGGCGGAAGGTGTCGAAGATCCAGCGGAACTCGTCCCAGCTGGAGACGACGCGCGTGTTGAGGTTGCTCGTCGGGCAGACTTCGAGGACGATGCCGCGCTCGCGAAGCATGGCCATCGTGCGCGGGTCGTAGGCCGCCTTGACGCCGTGCCCGATGCGCGAGGGCTCGAGCTGCTCGACGACCTCGGCGATCTCCTCGACCGGCCCGGCTTCGCCGGTGTGGACGGTGATACCCAACCCGCGGCGGCGTGCCCGCGTGAACAGGCGCCGGTAGTCACGGGGGCGAAAGGTCGGGCTCTCCGGCCCGGCGATGTCGATGCCCACGACGCCACGGCCGCGATAGGCGATGGCCTTCTCGACGATGATCTCGTTGAGGGCGTACGGAAAGGCACGGTCGAGGCAGAAGATGAGGCCGGGCGTGACCGGGTACTCGAGCATCGCGCGGTCCATGCCGCGGATGGCTGCGCTGATGATGTGGTCGAGGTCCTGCTCACCGCCGCGATTGCGCTTCATGGGGTTGAAGCGCAGCTCGCAGGTGGTCACGTTGTTCTTGCGGTACGCGCCACCGACGACCTCGTAGACGCTGCGCTCGACGGCCAGCGGGGACGACTGGATGAGCTCGGTCCAGTGGAAGAGCTCGAGATATCCGTCGAACGATCGGCCGCGACGCGGTGAGACCGTGATCAGCTCGCGGAACTCCCAGTAGTCCTTGGTCGGCAGCTTGATGCCCTGCGAGTGCGCGATGCCCCACATGATGGCCGGCGCCACGGCGCCGCCGAGGTGGCAGTGCAACTCCGTCAGCGGCATGGTCCTCGCGAGCGAAGGTGACACGCGGCAATGCTAGGGGAATCGAAAGGGCCCGGTTCGACCCGGGCCCTTCGTCTATCGTCCGGACAGGATCAGGGCTGGCTGGCCCAACGCCCGTGCGTCTTCGCCTTCTTGTCCTTGCGGTGTTCGCCGGACTTGCCGGGAGCCGACGTGACGTCGGTCTCATCCGTCGTCTCGGTCGTCAGCGTCGGGGGCACCCACTCCGGGCACTCGCCCGCCGCCGGAACCTGGAGGCCGCGGGCGACCTGGCTGACGGCCCAGCCGTGGTTGTCGTTCGGCCCGCCGACGCATTCCTCGTTCTGGGCGACCGCCGAGACCAGGGCGCCGTGCTCGCCCTGGGCGCCTTCGGCGTCTACGGCGTCGGTGTCCCCGTCCTCGGTGGTGTCCTCATCGTCGGTCGTCGTGTCCTCGTCCTGGTCTTCGTCCTGGTCTTCGTCTTCGTCGATGTCCTCGTCGCCGTGCTCCTTGGCCACCTGCTCCTGCGCCTGAGGCGCGGCCGTGGCCGGCAGGATCACGTGAGCCGCGCCGGCGACGCCGGCCACGGAGAGGAGCAAGAGCAGGGCCACGACGAGGGCGGCCGAGCGGGTTCGAAGGTCTTTCATGCCCAGAGGCTAGCGCAGATCCCGTGGATCCGGGCATAGGACCATCGGTCCAGTGGCAGGTTTCCGTTGCGCACGGGCACCCCTTTCGACGATCCGCGCCGAGGCTGCGACGCCGCGTAGCCGAGGCTGCAACGCCGCGTCGGCGCGTATCCTCCGCGGATGCGGATGCTGGTCACCGGCGCGACAGGCTTCGTCGGACAGGGCGTGGCGGGAGCCGCGCTCGACGCAGGGCACCAGGTGCGCGGCCTCATCCGCGATCCGGCCAAAGCCGCATCGGTCTTCGGCGAGCGGGCGATCGACCTGGTCGTCGGAGACGTCACCTCGCGGCGCGACCTGCTCATCGCCCTCGAAGGCATCGAAGTCCTCGTGCACGCCGCGGCGTCCTACTCGTATCGTCGCGATGCCGCATCGACGATGATCCGTGACAACCCGGCCATCTCCGAAGCCGTCCTCTCGGCCGCTCGCGACGCGGGCACGCCACACGTCATCGACATCAGCAGCGCGGTGGTCTTCCGCCCGCATCCAGACGGACCGCACGCCGGTACCGTCGGCGTCAACTCGCCGTATTGGGACGCTACGCAAGCGCAATGGGGTGATCCGTACCTCCAGAGCAAGGTGCTCGCCGAGGAGGTGGTCGGTCACCACCGGGCGAAGGGGGCTGCCGTCTCGTCCATCCACCCTTCGCTGATCCTCGGTCCGGGGGATCGCGGGCCTGGGCAGTCCGGATCCATCATCGTGGCCATGCTCGCCAGTCCCAGCGTCCTCCCCGACGTCGGACATGGCTGGGTGGACGTCCGGGACGTCGCCGATGCCGTGCTGCGCCTCGCCACCAGGCCGCCCGGCGATCGCGTCATCCTCAGCGCTACGGACGCCAGGTATCGACAGGTGGCGTCCATGCTCGACCGCCTGACAGGGCGGCGAGCCCGGCGGATCTGGCTGCCTGCGAGCCTGGTCAAGGCGGGGGCCGGCCTCAACGATCGTGTGGGCGGACGTCTCATGCGCGACCTGCCGGCCCGCGCAGCCCTCGAATGGCCGCTGACCATCGGCCGCATCGACGGCTCGACCGGCGAGCGCCTGCTCGGTCGACCCTATCGGCCGTTTGACGAGACGCTCGCGGATAGCCTTCGCTGGTGGGCGAGCCACGGAACGATCCCGCGTTCGTGGATCGGGCGTCTGAGCGCCTGACGCTCTAGGCTGCGTCGATCGCCGTGGCCGCGGATCGCCGGGCGGCTAGGGCCGACTCTGGGACCTGGTCGCGAGCGTGGTAGCTGGAGCGCACGAGCGGACCCGACTCGACGTGCTTGAAGCCGAGTGCGAGCGCCTCGACCTTCATCTCGATGAATTCGTCGGGGTGGACGTAGCGTTCGACCGGCAGGTGCGCTTCCGATGGTCGCAGGTACTGGCCGATGGTCAGGATGTCGCAATCCACCGTCCGCAGATCGCGGAAGGTCTGCGAGAGCTCCCCTCGTGTTTCGCCCAGGCCGACCATCAGACTCGACTTCGTGTGCACCGCATCGTCACGGCCGGTGGACTCCAGCGAGAACGCCTTGGCCCGGGCCAGGACGCCCAGTGACCGCTGGTAGCGGGCACGCTTGCGGACCGGCTTCTGGAGCCGCTCGACGGTCTCGACGTTGTGGTTGAGGATGTCCGGCCCGGCTTCCATGACCGTACGCAGGGGCTCATCCGTCCCGTTGAAGTCGGGGATGAGGACCTCGACGCCCATGCCCGGACACTCGCGGCGGAGGGCGTGGATCGTCTCGGCGAAGATATGGGCGCCGCCGTCGGACAGGTCGTCGCGCGCGACGCTGGTCACGACGACGTGCTCCAGGCGCATCTGGCGGATGGCCTCGGCGACGCGGCGCGGCTCGTCTTCGTCGTTCCATGTCGGGCGACCGGTCTTGACCGCGCAGAAGCCGCAGGCACGGGTGCAGGTGTCGCCGAGGATCATGATCGTCGCCGTGCGCTGTTCCCAACACTCGCCGATGTTCGGACAGCGGGCCTCCTCGCACACGGTATTGAGGGTCAAGTCTCGGAGGACGCCCTTGAGCTCGTGGTAGTTGGCACCCGACGGAAGTCGGGCGCGGATCCATTCGGGGTGCCGACGAAGGGGCTGGGAGCCATCGTTCGCCGGTGCCGATAACGAGCCCCCGCCCATGGCGATCGTCAGCGGCTCCCGCGCGCCGTGTGCATGACCTGCACCGGGCGGCGTGAACATGGGCAGCTCGCGGCCCATCAGGTGCAGTCCGGCTGCAGCCGGTAGAGCTCGCCGACGCTGGCCCTCGGATCGAAGATCAGCAGCTGGTCCACGCTTGGGGTACCCGTCGCAGGATCGAGCATCCGGAGCAGCAGACGCGAGTCGTTCGTGTAGCCGGTCGCCTCGTAGCCGTTCTCGGCGGTGACCGCAGCGACGGGTCGTCGCGCGTTGGCCTTGGCGAAGATGGTGCCCTGGTAGCGGATCCAGGTCGGGAATGCGTCATCGTGCAGGATATTGACCGGCGGACAGTCCTCGAGCCGCTGGCCGGATACGACGCTCGCGTCTGGCCCCGCCCAGGTGTCGGTCGTGTTGTCCCGCCAGATGGTCACGCCGGCACGCAAGGCGAACCAGGCCACGACGACGGCCACGACGGCGACGATGAGCTTGGCGAAGATGGGGTTCCACTCGTATCGCGTGCGCTGTTTGCCGCCGACGGGCAGCTCTCGCCCGGCCTGCAACGTGCGCAACAGGCTGCCGTACCGGTCGCGACCCGATTGCGCCATCCGGTCGCGCTTGGCCGCCCGCTCGGAGATGCTCAGGCGCTCGGAGGGCGGCTCGGTCACCGGCGTGTCGGACATCGGTCGTGCGCTTCGGTCACCAGATGGAGGTCGACTCATCGACCGACTCGAGCCACTGGCGGACGGTCGCCAGGAAGCGACCCGCCTGGGCGCCGTCGGTGGCGCGATGGTCGATGGCCAGGACCATGTTCATCATCGAGCGAACGCCGACCACGTCGCCCTGCGGTGTCTCGATGACGACCGGACGTTTGACGATGGCCTCCATGGTCAGAATGCCGACCTCCGGCACGTTGATGATGGGCATCGTCAGGACCGAGCCGGTCCAGCCCGTGTTGTCGACCGTGAACGTGCCGCCCTTGATGTCGTCGAGGCGCAGGCGATTCGTCCTGGCGCGATCGGCCAGCTCGTTGATGGCGCGGTTGAGGCCATGGATGCTCAGGCCGTCGGCATCCTTGATGACCGGCACCACCAACCCGTCGTCGACGGCCACGGCGATCCCGACGTTGATCGCCCTGCGCCGCCAGAGCCCCTCGTCGGTCCAGTGCGCGTTCATGTCCGGATGGCGGCGGAGCGCTTCGACGGTGGCCTTGGTCACGAAGGCGACATACGAGAGGCCGATGCCCTCACGCTCCTGGTAGGCGCGCTTGTTGGCGCCGCGATGGCGCACCACGGCCGACATGTCGACTTCGATCGTGGTGTACGCATGCGGGACCTGGAGGGCGCGGGTCATCTGGGCGGCGATGGCCTTGCGCATCTGTGTCATCGGCTTGAGGGAGTCGGCGGCAGCCGGCGAGGGCGGCGGCGGCATCGCGGGCGCGGCGGCGGCCGAGGCGCCAGCCGGGCTGGCATCAGGCGCCCGGGCAGGGGCCGGCGTCGGCGCGGCCGTGCTCGAGGCAGCGGCGGCCGGCTCCGGGGCGCCGGTCCGTTGGCGCTCGATGTAGGCCAGGATGTCTTCGCGGGTGACGCGTCCAGCGTGCCCGGTGCCGGGCACCCGAGCGAGGTCGATCTCGTGCTCGCGGGCCAGACGGCGTACGGCGGGCGTCACGCGCCCCTCGTAGTCGGCGGCAGTCCCGGATCGCTCGTCGGAGCCCGCGGGGCCGCGGCTCGCAGCCCCGTTGCCGCCGGTCACGGCCGGCGATGGGGCGGTGGCCGCAGGTGTGGCGGCGTTGACGGTCGCCACGGAGGTTGCGGCGGCTGGCACGGCACGAGCGGCGGCGGAGGCATCCGGGGATCCGGCCGAGGCATCGGAGGCGGCGGCGGAGGCATCCGGGATCCGGCCGAGGCTTCCGAGCCAGTGGCCGAGGCATCCGGCGCGTCGCCGGCGCCATCGATGACCGCGATCTCGGTGTTGTTGGCGACCGTCTCGCCCTCCTGGACGAGGATCGCCGAGAGCGTCCCCTCGAAGGGCGACGGGACCTCTGCGTTGACCTTGTCGGTGACGACCTCGACGATCGGCTCGTATTTGTCGACGTGGTCACCGACCTGCTTCAGCCAGCGCCCGATGGTCCCTTCAGCCACGCTCTCGCCGAGCTGGGGCATCGTCACCTTGGGCACGGTCTGGTCCTCCTGGCAGGCCCCTTGCATCGGGACCGGGCTACCAGCTGTCTGACCGTAGTTTCCCCCATCCGAGGGTTTCGCGATACCGCGAAGAGCCAGGACGGTCGGGCGTTCGAGCCGGCCGTGCTCGTGAGCAGTCCGCCGGGCGGTCGGTCGATGTCAGGTCTCCAGGGATGGTGATCCGGGCTCGGGAAGGGCGCCACCCTCGCCGTACGTCTTGAAGGCGAAGGCGCGAGCCGGATTCTCGACGAACATCCGCCGCCGTGCCAGAGCCGTGATACCGGCTGCGTCCATCCGTTGGCTGAAATCTCCAAGCAGGTAGGCCATGCCTGGTGTGCCACCGTATGCGCTCCAATAGCCCCGGCGCGCGGCATCGAGGCCGAGCATGAGCCGGTCGCCGAAGCCGTCCTCGAGCATCCAACCGAGCAGGGTCAAGGTCCCGTTCTCGGCGTCCGCGGGCCAGCGGAAAGCCTGGTCGTACTCCACGAAGACGCCGGTGCCCAGGATCTCGCGGTGGTAGCCACGATCCACGACTTTGTCGGTGTGAGAGAGGGTGATCGCGCCAGGCGGCACGCCCGCACCGGTCAGCAGGCGGACCTGCTCGAGCGCGGCCGACCCGTCCGTGCAGTGGGTCAGGATCGGGCAGCCCGTCGCGAGATGCGTCGTAGCGGCCGCCTCGAAGACCTTGACTTCGTGCGCGGACAGGTGATCGAGGCCGCCAGCGACCTTGATGACGCCGGCGCGATGCGGCGTCCGCCGGATCGCCGGACCGTGGTAATCGTCGGCGTCGATGCCTTCGACGATGTCGGCGATGAAGCGTCCGGCCAGGGTGTCGAGCGACATCGTCAGGCCCCAGTGAGGATCGGGGTAGTTCGTCGCGAGATGGAGGCCGGTCGGCGCCACGACGTGGACCCCGCTCCGGCGTGAGATCTCGGCCAGCTTGAGGACATTCCGGCCCAGATCGCAGGGCATGGCATCGACCACGGATCGCAGTCCAAGGCGGGCAGCGGTGCCGACTTCCGCGACCGCCTTGTCCACGTCGGCGAGCAGGAAGTCGGGCGACACCTCGACCATCTGCCCCCCGTCGATGACGAGGTGCTCGTGAGCGTACGTTACGCCCAGGTCGGCGGGTTGGATGTCGCCGAGGACCGTGCGGATGAACGGTGCGACGAGGGTCACGGGGCGGGATGTCCCGGCATGCGTCATGTGACCGGGGCCGCCTCGAGAGCGAGGATGGCGCCGTCCGCGCGCAGACGCCGGAGGAGTCGATCGATCGGGAGTTCGCGCGGGGTCAAGCCAGCTTTGACCGCCAGCGCCGCCGCCGTGCCGGCGGCCTGGCCCATGGCCATGCACTGGGCCATCGAGCGGACCGAGGCATGCGCATCGTGCGTGGCGGAGAAGCAGCGGCCGGCGACAAGCAGGCCCTCGATGCCGCGCGGCAGCAGCGTTCCGTACGGGATGCCCACCGCGCAACCCTCGGGGAGGTACTGCCAGTGCGTATCGGTGCCGGGTCGGTGGTCCTCGATGGGCGCGCCGCACAAGCCGATCTGGTCCTGGAACTGCCGCGCGTCCAGGACATCGTCGCGCGTCAGCCGATAGTCGCCGTAGACGCGGCGCGTCTCGCGCACGCCGAGCTGGCTGCCGAAGCTGATCAGGCTGGCCGCCTCGTACCCGGGCACCCGATCGACCAGGAATCTGGCGTACTCCAGGGCCTGGCGGCGCCCCGCTATCTCGGCTTCGGTCAGGAAGCCTGGGTCGGTGGCGTTGATCGTTCGGCCGCCGAGCGTGCGGGAGGCCTCGAGGCGGGTCATGATCGTGGCCGTCACGCCAGGGACCGGCGTGACGTGGTCGCTCCCCTCGCGACGCGGCAGGTCGTACGCGCCAGATTCGGCAGCCTCGGCCATGAGCGCGTGGAAGGCCGCGCGATCGATCGTCCGTCGGCGATCCATGTCCACGTTGGCCATGCGGAACGTGGTCGTCAGCGTCTGGGCGGGCTCGAGCTCGCCCGCCAGCTCGGTCGCGACGCCCGCGAAGTGGCAGACGTCCGCGTCGCCAGAGGCATCGATGACCACCTCGGCCTCGATCCGCCGCAGACCGGCCTTGGTGGCCACCACCACACTCCTGATCCGCCCGCCGCGCACGATGGCGTCCTGGACGAACGCGTGGAGCAGGACGCGGGCGCCCGCCCCGGGGACGAGCGTCTCCCAGGCGACCTTGAGGTGCTCCGGGTGGTAGGTGATGCCCGTCCCTGCGCCGTACGTGTTGGGCCGCTCGACGACCGGCCCCAGCCGCCGCAGGGCCGCCACGACCTCGTCGCCGATGCCGCCGACGACCTTGCGCGGAGTCTCGCCGGGTGTGTAGAAGCCGTAGAACGTGTCGAGGACGGCCGTGCTCGTGCCGCCCAGGAAGGCCTGCTTCTCGACGAGGAGGGTCGAGGCGCCCCCGCGGGCGGCGGCGATGGCTGCCGTCGAGCCCGCCGAGCCAGAGCCGACGACCAGGACATCCACGCGCGCGAACGTCTCCATCAGGCGTCCTGCTTGGCCGGATCCGCCATGAGGGCGGCGGCACCCGCGACCTGTCCGCCGGCCTCGACCGCGGTGACAGACCAACCACCATCGACGGCGAGCAGCTGCCCAGTGATGCGAGCAGCCTCGTGGGAGAGCAGGAAGAGGGCGGCCCGGGCCACATCGACCGGGTCGAGGAAGCCATCGGCGAGCGGCTGCTTGCGGCGGGCAAAGTCGACCGTGGCTGGATCCGCCGCCGCGCGAGCGGCCATCGGCGTATCCGTCATGGCCGGGCGCCAGGCCGTTGACCCGGATCCGGTGCGGGGCGTAATACGCCGCCGCGGTCGTCATGAGGGCGTTGACCGCGCCCTTCGAGGCCGCGTAGGCGTGGGTCGCGAAGAGCTCCGGCACCGGGTCGGTCGCAAGCACGCTCGTGACGAGGACGACCGCGCCACGCGAGCCTTGGGCATCGGGCGCCTGCGCGAGCATGGTCCGCAGGACCGCCGCCAGGACGAGCGCCTGGCTACGCGCGTTGAGGGCGATGGTCTGATCCCAGGCATCGCCGGTCAAGGTATGGATCGGGCCGTCTCCGAAACGCCGGCCGCTGCCCCCGGCCACGGCCAGCAGCGCATCGATCCGCCCGAAGGTCGCCTGGCAGCCGGCGACCGCGGCGTTGGCCTCCGCCTCGTCGCGCAGGTCGGCGACGGCGTATGCGGCCTCGGCCCCGGTCGCCCGCAGTCGGTCGACCAGCTCAGCACAGTGGGCCTCGGTCTTCGACGTCACGAAGACCCGGGCGCCCTCGGCAGCGAACAGCTCCGCTGCGGCCCCCGCGATGCCGGTCGAGCCGGTGATCAGACAGGTCTTGCCGTGGAGGCGGTCCATCGCGTCTACTGGCCCGTCGGCCGATCGTCTCAGTACGCCGCGAGTCTTCGGATGGCGTCGGCGATCTGGTCGGGGCTGACCATGAACCAGTCCTCGAGGTGGTGGTTGTAGGGCACGCCCGGGACGTCGGGGCCGGCGACGCGGACGACCGGCCCGTCGAGGTAGTCGAAGGCCTCCTCGGCGATGATCGCCGCCACCTCCGCACCGTAACCGCCGAAGCGGTTGTCCTCGTAGACGATGACCACCTTGCCGGTCTTCTTGACCGACGAGAGGACGGTCTCGCGGTCGAGCGGACACAGCGTGCGCAGGTCGATGACCTCGACGCTGATGCCCTCCGCAGCGACCAGCTCGGCCGCCTCCAGGCCGTAGTGGGCCATCAGGCCATAGGCGATGACCGTGACGTGATCGCCGGCGCGGGTCACCTGGGCCTTGCCGAGCGGCACCACGTAGTCCGTGTCGGGCACCTCCCCGCGCACCGAGCGATAGAGCTTCTTGTGCTCGAAGAAGAGGACCGGATCCGGGTCGCGGATGCTGCTCCGCAAGCAGGCCGCGTGCGTCGTACGGCGTCGACGGCACGACGACCTTGAGGCCGGGCACGTGGGCGAAGAAGGCCTCCACCGACTGGCTGTGGTAGAGCGCCCCGTGGACGCCTCCGCCATAGGGCGCCCGGATGGTGATGGGGCAGCCGAATGCGCCGTTCGACCGATAGCGCAGGCGCGCCGCCTCGCTGACGATCTGGTTGAAGGCCGGGAAGATGAAGTCGGCGAACTGGATCTCCGGCACCGGCCGAAGGCCGTTCACGGCGGCGCCGATCGAGGCGCCCACGATGAGCGACTCGCTGAGCGGCGTATCCATCACGCGGTCGCCGCCGAACTCGGCGAAGAGGCCGTCGGTGGCCAGGAAGACGCCGCCCTTTCGGCCGACGTCCTCGCCCAGGATGATCATCGTCTCGTCGCGCCGCATCTCGTCGGCCAGGGTCTCGCGGATCGTGTCTCGACGCAGCGTCGCGGATGGCGCATCGCGCCAGGCTCAGGCCCCCGGCTCGAAGATAGACGTGGCGCTCGGCCGTCGCCGGGTCGGGCTCGGGCTGGGCCTCGGCCCAATCGGTGGCGTCCTCGACCGCCAGCCTGACCTCGTCCACCATGCGCTGCCTCGGTCTCGTCGTCGAGGATGCCCGCCGTCCCGCAGCTCGCCCCGGAAGCGCGGCAGCGGGTCGTGCTGCCTGCCCGCCTCGAGGTCCTCCGCGCTGCCGGTACTTCGTCTGCTGGTCGTCCGACGAGTGCGCCGTCAGCCGGGTGACCTTGGCCTCGATGAGCGTCGGCCCGTCGCCGCGCCGCGCTCGGTCGATCGCCTCGCGACCGACGCGATAGCAGTCGAGCACGTCGGCGCCGTCGACGATGATGCCGGGCATGTCGTAGCCCGCGGCCCGCGACGGCGATGTCCTCGACGGCCCTCTGCAGCCTTCGCCGGGACGCTGATGGCGTAGCCGTTGTTCTCGACGACGATAGACGACCGGCAGCTTGTGGATGCCCGCGAAGTTGAGCCCCTCGTGGAAGTCGCCCTGGTTGCTGGCGCCCTCGCCGAGCTCGGTGATGGCGACCTGGTCGGTGCCCCGGATCTTGGCCGCCAGGGCGATGCCGACGGCATGCAGGACCTGGGTCGCGACGGGCGACGACTGGGACATGATGTTGTGCTGCGCGACGCCGTAGTGGCCGGGCATCTGGCGGCCGGCCGAGCTCGGGTCGACGGCGCGCGCGAACTGGGCGAGCATGATCTCGCGCGGCGTCATGCCGAAGGTCAGGCAGGCCGCCACCGAACGGTAGTACGGGACCATCCAGTCGTGCCCGTGCCGCAGGTCGCTGAAGATGCCGACCTGCGCGCCCTCGTGGCCCTGGCCGGAGATGACGAAGGGCACCTTGCCCGCCCGATTGAGGATCCACATCCGCTCGTCGAGCGCCCGCGTGAGCCAGATCAGCCGGTACATCTCGAGCAGGGCGCTCGGGCGTCAGGCCGAGGTCCTCGCCGAGCCGTCCATCGACCCCACTCGTGGCCGGTCGGGTAGCGGCTCTGCCGCGCGTCGGGGTGGTCATCGGCGCATGCGTCGCAGGTTCATCGGCCGCGAGGTCGTGGGCTCATGCGTTGATCGCCCGGCCTTCGATGGCCAGGGCGGCCTCGCCGAGCGCCTCGGACAGGGTCGGATGCGGATGGACGGCCGCCCCGAGCTCCCACGCCGTGGCCTCGAGGAGCATCGCGGCGCTGGCCTCGGTGATGAGGTCGGTCACGTGCGGCCCGACCATGTGGACGCCGAGCGAGCTCGTCGGTCTCCTTGTGGGCGATGACCTTGGCGAAGCCCTCGTAGTCGCCGCCGATGAGTGCCTTGCCGCTCGGCGACAGGGGAACTTGCCGATCTTGAAGGGGATGCCGTCGCGCTCGCACTCGGCCTCGCTCCGCCCGATCGCTGGCGATCTGCGGCCGGCAGTAGGTCGCCGCGCGGCATCTTGAGGTAGTCGACCGGTTCCGCCTCCGCGCCGACGATCGAGGCCACCGCCGCGATGCCCTCGTGCGCGGCGACGTGGGCCAGCCAGAGGCCGCCGATGATGTCGCCGATCGCGTACAGGTGCGGCTCGGCGGTGCGCATCGTCCTCGGGTCGACCAGGACGACGCCCTTCCGACCTTGGCTCGCGTCGTCTCGAGGCCGACGTCCTCGACGTTGGCGGCGCGCCCGGTGGCGACCAGCATCTGCTCGGCCCTCAGCTCGCTTGGCTCCTCGCCCTCCGGGCCGACCATCAGGCAGACGCCGCCGTTGGCACCCTTGCCGACCTTCACGGCCTTGGTTTCGAACCGGGCGTTGGTCATGACCTTGATGCCGCGCCGCTTGAAGGCGCGTTCCAGCTCCATGGAGACCTCGCGGTCCTCGAGCGGCACGAGGTTGGGCAGGTACTCGAGGACGGTGACCTTGACGCCCATGTCCGCGTAGAAGCTGGCGAACTCGACGCCGACGGCTCCGCCGCCGACGACGATCAAGCTGGCGGGCAGCGTCGTGGAAGCCATGATGTCGTCGCTGGTCACGATCCGCTTGCCGTCCGGCTCGAGGCCGGGCAGCGATCTTGACGCGGCTGCCCGTGGCGAGGATCACGTCGTTCGCGTCGAGCATCCGATGGCCGGCTGGCTTGCCGTCGTCGTCGATGATGTCGACCTCGACCTTCTTGCCGCCCTTCAGCGTGCCGCGTCCGCGGATGAACTCGACCTTGTTCTTCTTGACCAGGCTCATCAGCCCCTTGGTCAGCCGGTCGACGATCTGGCCGCGGCGCTTGGCGACGACGGCGAAGTCGACCGAGGTCTCACCGGTCGCGATGCCGAAGTCGGCGGCCTTCTTGACCTTCGCGTAAAGGTCGGCCGACTCGAGCATCGCCTTGGTCGGGATACAGCCGACGTGGAGGCACGTGCCGCCGATCTTGTAGGCGTCCACGAGGGCGACCTTGAGGCCCAGCTGCCCCGCTCGGAAGGCCGCAGAGTAGCCGCCGGTGCCGGCGCCGAGGATGACGAGGTCGAAGCTGTTCGACGATCCGACGGCCATGGCTCAGCGGGCTCCGCGCTGGGGAGGTGCGGGACGGCGGCCGAGGATCTCACCGGCACAGCGGGTCACCTGGCGATGGTAGGGGCGCCGAGGCCCACCCGCAACCGCGCTAGCCCGCGACGGAGACCACGATCCGATGCCAGCCCGTCGAGCCGGACGGGAGGGCCGGCGTCGGCTCGCCCGACTGGGTGTCGCCGTCGCCGTCCGTGGCGCGGACGACGAGCTCCATGCTCCCCGAGGCCGCGGCGGTCAGATCCGCCCGCCAGCGGAGCCACGTCAATTCGCCGAGCGGTGGGACGACCACGTCTTCGAGATCGGCGTCGACCCAGCTCGATCCGCCGTCGCCACTGACCTCGACGCGCGCGGTGCCTCGGTCGCCGGCGAAGGCGATGCCGTAGACCGTGAACGGCGAAGCGGCCGCGACCGAGGCCCCGTTCGAGGGCCAGTCGATGCGCGACATGGTGCGGACCACGGCCTCCTTGTCCCAGCCGCGCTGCACCCAGTAGCCATCCTCGTCGTGATCGGCGACCTGCATCCGGCGGACCCACTTCGGCTGCTTCATGCCGAACCGACCCGGGATCAGGACACGGGCCGGGAAACCGTGCTCAGGCGTCAACGGCTGGTCGCCCATCAGGTAGGCGATCCATGTGTCGGGATGGCGGGCGACCTCGATGGCCAGCGACTCGGTGAAGCCGTCGTCGGCCTCCCACAGGATCCAGCTCGCCTCCGGCCGGGCCCCGACCCGGTCGAGCAGGTCGGAGACCCGCACGCCACGCCATTTCTGGTTGCCGATGAGGTGGTCGCCGCGGACGATGTCCGTCGAGATGCATTCCAGTGTGCGGAACGCCTCCTGGTACGGCAGGCCCTGAAGCTCGGTCAGGTCGATGCGCGCTGGCCGATCGACCAGGCCGTCGATGACCAATGCCCAGGCTCCTCCATCGACCACGGTCGGCCCCAGGTTCTTGTTGACGGTGTAGAAGTCGGGTACCGGGGTCTGGGCCGGCGTCGGTCCGAAGCCGCCCGGATCGCGTGGCCACCGTCGTTCCGCCGCCCTTGCCACCGCCCGCGATGACCCGTGAGACCAGCGAGAGGAAGGAGCCGGCGAACGCCGCGCCGCCGACCACGAGCAGGCTGCGGCCGATGAAGCCACGTCGCGAGACCTCGCCCGGTGCCCGGCCCTGGCTGATGGTGGGACGCTCGTCGGACAGGGCGACGCCGGTGGCAGATGCGATCGTCGCCGCATCCGCGTCGTCGTCAGACGTCAACGCCGCGTCTCGGTCGGCGCTCAACCACGTCTCGCGCAGGCCGATGAGCAGGCTCGCGAAGACGACCGCAGCGGCGACGATCGGCCCATGGAGCGCGACACGCTCCGAGACCAGCGCCGAGCCGAAGACGCCGGCGCCGAAGACCGGCAGGACGACCAGCTCGACGAGCCCGATGGCTCCGACGGCCACGAGGATGGTGGCGACGAGCGGGCCGCGACGACGGGTCAAGTCGAGGGCGAGCCAGCCGAGGAGCCCACCGGCGAGGACGATGCCGGCTGCGATCCCCAGGGTCAGCAAGCCTTTCGCGAGGGGGCCGAGGGTCGCGACCATGAACTCGAAGACATCCAGCGGGAGGTAGCGGCTGAAGCCGTCGGAGACGATCTCGATGAGGCCCGGCCGATCGGTGACGAGCCGGCCGAGCACCAGGATCAGCAGCGCCGGCCCGGCGGCGGCGAGGCCGGCCAGGAACATGCGACGGTCGCGTAGATGCTGGCATGAGCACTAGCCTCGCACCATCGGATGACACGTGCATGACAGGGGGCTATCCTCGGCGGATGGACGGTGACCCGCTCGGTAACGTCTTGCTCCTGGTGGTCGCCTACCTCATCGGATCCATCCCGACGGGCGTCCTGGTCGCCAGGCTGACCGGCGGCGTCGATCCACGAGAGGTCGGCAGCGGCCGGACCGGCGGGACCAACGCGCTGCGGGCGATGGGTCGGACGGCGGGCCTCGCGGTCGGCCTCTTCGACGGCTGCAAGGGCGCCGTGCCGGTCCTCATCGCCATGTACTTCCAGGCGTCGGACGTGGTCCTGGCACTCACCGGCGTGGCCGCGGTGGTCGGGGCTTGGCGCTCCGTCTTCCTTGGCTTCCATGGCGGCCGGGGCGTGGCCACCGGCATCGGCGCCATGTTCGCCATCGCGCCCCTCGTGGTCCTGCTCGCGGCGCCCGTCTTCCTCATCGTCATCGGGCTCAGCCGCTACGTTTCCCTCGGCTCGCTGCTCGGGTCAGCTGCGGCAGCGCTGATCATGCTCGGGCTCGTGATGGCCGGCGTCATCCCGCCCGCCCTGCTCGTCTTCGGCATCGCGGGAGCGGTCATCGTCTGGCTCGCCCACGCGGACAACATCGACCGCCTCATCCACGGTCGGGAGCGCAAGCTCGACTTCGATCGCGGCCAGCGCTCGTAGGCTCGGCGGTCGCGGATCAGCGCCGCCGCATCGTGGCCCGGATCGTCGTCGCGAGGACGAGGACGGTCCCGACCACGAGCACGATGACGATGATGGGCGCCTGGCGGATGGCTTCGCCGACCGGCGGCACGATGAGCCCGATCAGGGCCACCAGCCCGACCACGAGCACGACCCCGCCGCCCACCACGACGACCTTCAGCCAGGTCGGCAACGTTCGATGGGTCATCGGTCTCCCTGGCGGCTCCGGCGACCGAAGCGTGCTCAGGCGTCCGGGTCCGCGGCGGGCGGGATGCCGATCGGCGCCACGAGGACGCGGCCGGCGAGCGCCTTCCCGACCCGCGTGGCATGACCGAGCTTGGGTCGGTGGAAGGTGACGGTCACGTCGGCACGCACGACCGGGTCCGACGCCTGGCCGCCGGTCAGGTCGACCGCCGTCGGGGTGTCCACCGCCAGCACAGGCACGCCCGCCGCGCGCCCGCGGATGACGAGGTCAACGGCCGTCCGGATCGGCTCTCGCAGCGGGCCGCGGACGCCGCTGCCGAGCAAGGCGTCAACGATCAGGGCTGCCTTCTCGATGCCCGCCAGCAGGAACCGAACGTCGCGCTCGTTGGCGGCGTGGATCCGCTCCGCGGACGTGCCATCGAGGCGCTCCCACGCGCGGCGAGCGTCGGCGGTCGTGGGGGCGTCTTCGGTGGCGACGAGGACGCAGGCGACACGGACGCCGGCGGCGGCCAGGTAACGCGCCGCGACGTTGCCATCGCCACCGTTGTTGCCCGGTCCGGCGAGCACGAGGACGGGGCCGTGGCCGGTTCGCTCGGTCGTCGCCAGCAGGGCTCGGATGGCTGCCGCGACGGCCACGCCGGCTTCCTCCATCAGCCGCTCGCCGGTGATGCCGAGGCGCTGCGCCTTGAGATCTGCCCCTCGCATGCCTTCCCCGCTCATCGGCGCCCGCGCGGCGATCGATCGCCAGCGTCGAGCGAGCGCAGGCAAGTCGAGGCCCGAGCCTGCCAAGGACGGGTCGCTGGAAGGCAGTGGCACGGGCAGGGCGGGGTCGGCGGTCGGGGTGGTCACGGCCAAGCCATCCTACCGCCGATGGGTCTCGCGCTCGAAGGGCCGAGGATCAGTCGGCCGGCAGCCGCCAACGGCCCGCGCCGTCGGTCTCGGCCAGCCCTTCGGACCGAAGTCCCTCGAGCGCCGCAGCAACGGCAGCCTGCCCATGCGACCCGACGGGCGCCTCGATGGCCAGCCAGGCGTCGCCCTGCTCGGCGCTCAGGCGGGCCATGATCCGGCCGCGCAGCCAGCGGTTCGACGTTTCGTAGGGCGTCGCTAGCTCTGCCGCGCGACGAGTTCGAGCGCGGACAGCCGGCTCCGGCGCCGGACGGGCTCGGGGCACACGCACGGCAGCAGACGCCGTTTCCCCGCGCCCCGCAGCGAACCGGCACTCCGCCGCCAGCGGGCAGGCAGCACAGTCTGGCCGCAGTCGGGCGGCAGAGCGTGGCGCCGATGTCCATCAGCGCGGCGGTCCAGTCGGCCGGTCGCGCCTCCGGCACCAGGGCGTCGGCCAACGCCTGCAGCTGGCGCGCCGGCATCGCCTCGCCAGGGTCGTGCGAGCTGCCGTGGCCCGTCGCGACGCGGCCAAGGACCCGCCGCACGTTCGTGTCGACCGGCCCGACCGGCTGCCCGAAGGCGATGGCCGCCACGGCTCGTGCCGTGTACGGTCCGACCCCCGGCAATGCCTCGAGGGCAGCCAGGTCGTCTGGGACCCGACCGCCGTGTCGCTCGACGATGGCCCTCGCGGTGCGCTGCAGGTTGAGCGCCCGTCGGTTGTAGCCGAGACCCGACCACTGACGTAACACGTCGCCTGGGCTGGCTGAAGCGAGTGCGGCCACCGTCGGGAACCGAGCCATGAATGCCCGCCAGGCGGGCTCACCCCGACTGGCCTGCGTCTGCTGGAGGATGAACTCGGAGACCAGGATCGCGTATGGGTCGCGGATGCCCCGGAACTCGAATGCCCGCGCGGTGCGGTCGAACCAGGCGAGCACGGACGCCCGAAGCCGGGCGATCTCAGCGTCGTCGAGGGTCACGGCCGGCAGTCTACGGCGCCGCGACGCGGTACCCTCGGCGAGTGCCGAGCGCTCGCCGCCCAAGCGTCCCCATGCCCGACTTCATCCCGCCGATGACGGCAACCCTGTCCGATCATCCATTCGACGATCCGGCCTGGTTCTTCGAAGTCAAGTGGGACGGTTACCGCGTAGAGGCCGTCGTTCGGGCCGGCAAGGCTCGGCTCTGGACGCGAAACCGGAACGATGCCGCGCGCTACTTCCCAGACCTCGCCGCTGCTCCGGCCGACTGGATCGATGCCAGGGAGGCGATCGTCGACGGCGAGGTCGTGGCGCTCGACGACGCGGGACGGCCGTCCTTCGCGCTGCTCCAGGCCCGAGCCGGATTCCAGCAGCGACGCGACATCAGTGTCCCCATCGCGTACCAGGTCTTCGACCTGCTCCACGTCGACGGCGAGTCGCTCCTCGAGCAGCCGCTCGATGCGCGCAAGGCACGGCTGCGCGAGGTCCTGCGCGAGCATCCGCTGGTCCGCTACGCCGGGCATGTCGAAGCCGACGGCGAAGCGCTCTACGCGTCGGTCAAGGCAGAGGGGCTCGAGGGCGTGATGGCCAAGAAGCGTGCCAGCCGGTACGAGTCCGGTCGTCGGTCGCACGCCTGGCTCAAGATCAAGAATCGACCGGAACAGGAGTTCGTGGTCGCGGGCTGGGAGCCCGGCAGCGTGTCGCATCGAGACCTCGGTTCCCTGGTGCTCGGCGTCTACGACGACGAGGGTCGCTTCCGGTTTGCGGGCGAGGTAGGCAGCGGCCTCGATGCTCGGACGCGCCGAGACCTGCTCGCACGGATGGCCGACGCCGGACGGGACACCAGCCCATTCGAGGCGCCGCCCCGCCTGCCGCGCGTCCACTGGGTCGAACCGCGGATCGTCATCAGGGTCGAATTCGCCGAATGGACGCGCGACGACCTCATTCGCCAGGCCGCCTTCCGGGGACTGGAGCCGGAGAAGGATCCACGCGTCGTCCGCCGCGAGCGTCCGACCAGTCGGACGGACGGCAGACCGGCGATGGCGCCAGATCGACCGACGAAGGCGCCCGACCGACCAACGAAGGAGGCGATGACCGCGATGGCCAGACCCAAGCCCAGCACGGATGCCGCCGCCGACGCCGCCACGGCCGATGAGCTCGCCGCGCTCGACGCCATGGCCAAGGACGGGACCTGGTCGATCGGCGGTCACGAGGTCTCGTTGACCAACCTCGACAAGGTCCTCTTTCCCGAGGCCGGGCTGACCAAGCGCGACCTCATCCGTTACGACGTGTCGATGGCGCCCACCATCCTGCCCTACCTCCGCGATCGCGGCCTCACCCTGACCCGATACCCGAACGGCACGGGCGGCCCGCACTTCTGGGAGAAGGAGGTGCCCAAACACGCGCCCGCCTGGCTGGCGCGCTGGCACTACGAGAGCCAGAACCCGGAGGACTCCCACACGTACGCCGTGGCCGACCGGGCCGCAGCGCTCGCCTTCCTGGCCAACCAGGCGGCCATCGAGCTGCATCCGTGGACGTCGCGGACCGCTGCGTCGCAGCGCCCGACCTACGCGCTCATCGACATCGACCCCGGCCCGAAGACGACCTGGCCCGAGGTGCTCGTTCTGGCCCGCCTGTACCGAACGGCGCTCGGGCACCTCGGCGTGCGCGGCTACCCCAAGGTGACCGGCAAACGCGGCGTCCAGGTCTGGATCCCGATCGAGCCTCGGTACAGCTTCTCAGAGACGTCTTCCTGGGTGGAGGCGCTCAGCCGGGCGGTCGGGGCGACCGTGCCCGAGCTCATCTCGTGGGAGTGGTCCGTCCGCGACCGCCGCGGCCGCGCTCGCCTCGACTACACGCAGAACGCGAGCAACAAGACCCTCGTGGCGCCGTACTCGGTGCGACCGGTGGGCACGGCACCGGTCTCCGCGCCGATCGACTGGGACGAGCTCGATGACCCCGAGCTGCGGCCGGACCGCTGGACGATCACGACCATGCCGGCACGGCTGGCGGAGCGCGGCGACCTCTTCGCCGGCGCCCTCGTGCAGGATCAGGTCCTGCCGAGCCTCGGCTGACCCGGGCGCGGATGAACGCCCTCCGCGCCCTCTTCCTCGCGGTCGGCGGGGCGGTCGGGGTCGTCTATCCCTTCGTCGCCGTCATCCTCCTCGGGCGTGGCTTCGACGTCGTCGGCGTCGGCGTCGTGACCGCCCTCTCGGCCCTCGCCTTCACTGCATCCGTCCCGGCCTGGGGCCATGTCGCCGACGTGATGCTTGGCCGACCACGTGCCTTGCAGGTCTCGGCCATCGGGGGCGGGCTGGCCCTGGCGGTCACCCTCCTGCCTGTGCCGCCGATCGTGGTCGCCATCTGCTTCATCGCCTTCTCGGCGTCCGAGTCGGCCTTCGCCCCACTCTCCGACGCACTCGCCGTCAACGGCGTCCAGGATGCCCGTCGCGACTACGCGCGCATACGGCTCATGTCGAGCCTGAGCTTCGCGGTCGCGACCATCGCTGCCGGCTTCGTCTACGACCAAACGGGCTATGCGCCGATGCCCATCCTCTTCGCGCTGGCGGCGGCGGTCGTGGTCGCTCAGCGCCGCCTTCGTGCCGGACGTCGAGCGCGCCGACCTGCGGTCACTCGCGCCGGTGGCGACGCCAACGGAGGCGGCGTCCCGAGAACCAGCTCGGCGCTTCGGGTCGGCCAGCGTGGCGCTCGCCATGGCGCCGCGCCTGCCGCTGGCGCTGCTCGCCATCGGGCTCATCCATGTCGGCATCCTGGCTGGCTTCACCTTCCTCTCGGTGCGCCTCCAGCAGCTCGGTGCAGAGCCATCCGCTATCGCCCTTTCGGCGGGCATCTCGGCCTTCGCCGAGATCCCCGCGTTCCTTGTCCTGGGCGGGCTCGCGCAACGCTTCGGCATCCGCGCCGTGTTCATCACGTCGACGCTCATCTATTCGGCCTGCTTCGCCTCCTGGATGGTCCTCGACTCGCCGATCCTCATCGTCGCCACGCGGATCGTGACGGGCTTCGGCTTCGCCGGCATCGGCGTCGCGGCCGTCTTGACGATCGCCACCTTGCTGCCCGACCGCCTGCAGGGAACCGGCCAAGCGCTCTACCAGACGACGGCTTTCGGCCTCGCGGCCGTCGTCGCCAATGTCGGTGGCGGCATCGTGTACGGCACTGCGGGATACGCCGCCGTCTTCGGCCTGGCGACGATCGCCGGCCTGCTCGCGGCGGTGGTGGGGCTCGTGGCGCTGCCGCGCGGCAGGGTGCGCCTGGCGACCGCCCCTCGCGCAGGATGAACGCGACCATCGGGCCCATGAAGCGGTCGTGGGCCTCGGCGGCGACGTTGAACGTCATAGCACTCGGACCTCGGTCTTCGGCAGCTTGGCCCACCAATGGGCGTATCGGCGGTAGACGGCGGGGTCGCGACCGGCCAGGAATGCCACGAGGGCACGTGCCTCCGCCTCGAGCCCCTTCCAGGCCTTCGGCGGAATGGCGTGGAACGCGGTGGCCTCGATGCCGCCGTCGATCGGCCGCCAGACCCCCGCGACGTAGCCGTCGACGAGCAGCGTGGGTAGAACGTCGCCGTTGTTGCGCATGACGAGCGTGCGGTAGTCCTGTGGGACGATCCGGCTGCGGTCCTTGTAGGCAAGCAGCGTGCTGTCCCACATCGCCATGAGGCGGGGCGGGGCAGGCGAATCCTCGGGCGGAAGCTTGCCCCCGGCGACGTCCAGGAGCTCCTCGCCGTTCGGGCCCTCGAGCCGGACCAGCTCGTCGCCGAGCGCGGCGACCGCCTCCTTCACCGGCGGGCGGTAGATCGTCGAGAACTGCGCGATGTCCTGGATGGTGGCCGGCCCGAACCCCTCCAGGTAACGGCGAACCAGCCACCGCATCGACGCCTCCGGGTCGGTCGCGGGGGCCGCGATCCGTGCCGCGACGTACGACGGGCGAGGACCGAACGACCACGGCCCACCGCGCGGGTAATGCCACAGGGGTCCGTACTGCCGGAAGGCCCACCACACGCCGGGCTTCTCGGTCACGCCGAGCCGCTCGTCGAGCCAGGCTTCCGCTTCGGCGTTCGTCCGCGGTTTGGCGGCGTACTCGAGGACCTCGGGCATGAGGGCGTCGGCGTCGGCACTCGACAGGCCGGTCCGGGTGAAGCGACGGTCGCTGAGGCGAGCCGCGCGAAGGGACCGCTGCATCGCTTGGTGGAAGGCCGGGTAGTCGGCGATGTCCACCGCGTGAAGGGTGATCCGCATCAGCTGACCCTTCACGATCGCGTGGTCGGCGAACGCGCGGTCGAGGTCGGCCGGGTCGAAGCCAGTCAGCCGATTCCACAGCGCGAGGTAGGGCGACGCTGGTTCCTGCGCCTGCAGCGCGACCACGCGATGGACGGCCTCGACGACACCGAGCGATTCGCGACGGAGCAGCATCTGACGGCTCAACGTCGCGCGGTTGAGCTGCCGCGCAGTGAGCCTCATTCGCGGACCTGCACCGAGCGAATCTACCGGCTGGCAACGACCGCCGACCCGTCGGATGACGAAGCATGTTCGTGGCCAGGGGAATCACGAAACGGCGAGGCTGTTGGCCCTCGCCGTTTCGCTTGCGATCCGGGTCGTTGGACCCGCATCGTGGTGGTCAGGCGGGGTTGGCCACCTGCTTGAATGCCGGCGCCCTGACCTTCTCGGTCGCTGGGCGGCTGGCCCAGACCAGGCCGAGGCCGGTCAGGAGGACCGTGGCGCCGAAACTGGCGAAGATCGCCGCCATCCCAAGGCCCATCTGGAGGGCCGAGGCGGTGACGCTGCCGACGCCGAGCTCGGCGATGAGCGCATGGGCCGTGCCGGTCCAGAGCTTGTCGCGGGCCGCACCCTCGATCGGGTTGGTCCGGTCGAAGCCGGTCCAGTACTTGCCATCGTTCTGGAAGTCGTACGTGCCGGCTGCCTGGACGACCTTGCCGTCGACCAGGACGTCCTCGGGGAACGTGACGGTCGTGGCGCCGTGGAGGGTGTGGTACGAGATGGTGGCCATCTGGTACATGTACTCGCTAGCCGTGTTGACGAGCGGGTCGTTCGGGTTGAGCTCGCCCTTGTCGACGGCGAAGCCCCAGTCGTTGACGAGGAGGGACATGATCTTCTCGGCGCCCGCGGTCTCGCCGCGGTCGACGAGCTGACCCTGGTCGTTGTAGCTGAGGTTCACGTTCTGCGCGGCGCTGAACGCCTGGAGCGCATTGGCGCCAGCCTGCGTCTTGATGAGCGTGAAGCCACCGGCCGCGAAGAACGCGAGCCCGAGGACAACGAGGACGATACCGAGTCGCTGAAGTCGCTTATCCATGATCCAACCCTCAATCTCTCTTGGTCTCTTTTGTGGACGTCCCTACTGTTGCGCTGGACGACCGATGCCGATAGGAGACAGGCGGACCCTTTCGAGGGTCGAGTGGCCCGGGTAGTCGGGGGCCGGATGGCCCGGCCGTTCGGGGTCAAGCTGCAGCCGGCAGGCGCGCGGCTGCGGCGATGTTCTAGGCGATCGACCGAGACCCATGAGTCAGGGGCGAGGTTTCCTCGTGGTCACCGCTGGGTCGCACGATGTGGACCGGGCAATCGGCCTGTTCGGCGATGCTTGCCGAGACACTCCCGATCAGGGCCCGGCCCAGGCGGCCTCGGCCGTGCGAACCGACGACGATCCGGGAAGCCCCCTCCGCGTGGGCGGCTTCGAGGACGCTTGTGGCCGGGTCGCCCTCCCAGACGAGGACCTGCGGTCTGACTCCCCTCGCCGCGACTCGTCGCACGATCGCCTGCGTATCTTGGTCGCGGGCGGTCCGCGCCTGATCGATCCGCTGGAGGAAGCGACCCCCAGGCAGCCGCAGCCGCCCAGGATCGATCACGTGGACGATCACCAGCGGCACGCGAGCATCGAATGCCAGCTGGATGGCAACGCGCTCGGCCGCCGAAGAAACGGCGCCGAACTCGGTCGCAAGCACGATCGGCCCGTCCGGCCGTGGAGTTGCAGGGACGAAGGCAGGCCCTTCGACGGCGCGCACGGCGCGTTCCTCAGGCGTAGCAGGGACGGGGGCAGGCTCGCTCATGTGCGGACGTCTGAGCTGCGGGCGGGTGGCGGACAACCTGCCGGATGGCCCAGGTCGCCGGGCCGGACGTCACAACAACGACAGGGTAGGCTCAAGGCATGCCGGATCAGATCGCGAGCCCCTCTGAGACGACGTTCGATCCGTCGGCGGACGCAACGGCGCTCGCGGCGGTCGACGAGGCGGCCCGGGCGATCGCGAGCGTCGGCAATCTCGAGGATGTCCTCCAACTGATCGTCGACCGCGTCCGGGACTTGGTCGGCGCTTCGTATGCCGCTTTGGGGATCGCCGGGCCGGATGGCCGGATGGAGCGATTCATCACGTCGGGCATCGATCCGCACCAACGCTACGCGATCGGCCCGCTACCAGAGGGTCGGGGCCTCCTAGGGCTGATCATCCGCGAGGCGCGCTCCTACCGCATCCCTTCGATCGCGGAGCATCCGGACTCGTTCGGCTTTCCGCCCAACCATCCGCCGATGACCTCGTTCCTTGGTGTCCCGATCCGTGCGGAGGGTGCCTCGGTCGGCAACTTCTATCTCACTGACAAGGTGGGCGCGGCGGAGTTCTCCCCGGCCGATCAGCGGCTCGTCGAGCTCTTCGCTCGCCATGCCGGGATCGCCATCGACAACGCCCGCCTCCACGGTCAGGCACGTCGACTCGCCGTGACAGAGGAGCGCGACCGCATCGGGCGCGACCTCCACGACGGGATCATCCAGTCGCTCTATGCCGTCGGCCTCTCCCTGGAGGACGTCCTTGAGCGGATCCCACCCGGAGAGCCGGCCGATCGCGTCGACGCCGCGATCGAATCGATCCATCTCTCGATCCGCGACATCCGGAACTTCATCTTCGGACTTCGGCCGGAGGCGGTCGACGGGAGTCAGCTCGTCGCCGGGCTCAGTGCCCTCGCAGCCGAGTTTCGTGCCGGCGGCCTCGTCGATGTCGAAGTCGACCTCGATCCGACAGCTGACCCGGGACTGACCCCCGAGGAAGGGACTGACTTGCTCCACCTCGTGCGCGAGGCACTCAGCAACGCGACGCGCCACGCGCGCGCCCAACGCATCACCCTCGCGCTGCGGCCTTCGCTCGACGGTGCCGTCCTCGAGATCACGGACGACGGCATCGGCTTCGATCCAGGTCGCGACCACGGGACGAGCCACCGCGGCCTCGGCAACATGCGTGCCCGGGCCGACGCGATCGGCGGCCACATCGAGATCCTCAGCGCTCCGGGATCAGGGACGCGCATTATCTTGACCTTGCCGCCGCCAACAGGAGCCTCCTCATGACCGACGAACGTCCCACCGCCATGGATCCCGAGCCTAACTCGGCAGATGGGCCCGCGGCAGGCGCTCGGGTATCTGTCGGGCGGCCGCTGCGGCTGCTTGTCGTCGATGATCATGAGGTCGTCCGGCAGGGGCTGGTCGCGCTGCTCGGCCGGCGCGAGAACTTCCAGGTCGTTGCCGAGGCAGGCACCGTGGAGGAGTCGCTCGAGCAAGCCCGTCGCCACCAGCCGGACATCGTCATCATGGACGTCCGGCTGCCGGACGGGTCCGGTATCGAAGCGTGCCGCGAGATCCGGTCCGAGTGGCCCGGAACGCGCGTCGTCATCCTGACCTCGTTCCCGGACGATGAGGCGGTCCTATCGGCCATCGTCGCCGGCGCCGCTGGCTATCTCCTGAAGCAGATCCGTGCTCGCGATCTCATCTCCGCGATCGAAGCCGTCGGACGTGGCGAATCGCTGCTCGATCCGGCGGTCACCGAGAAGGTCCTCCAGCGGGTCCGGCAGATCGCGAACGGCGAGTTCCACGACGAGCTGTCCGCCCTGACGCCGCAGGAGCGGAAGATCCTCCTGCTCGTGGCCGAAGGGAAGACGAACAAGGAAGTCGCGGCAGAGGTCTTCTTGTCGGACAAGACGGTGAAGAACTACGTCAGCTCGATCCTCGCCAAGCTCAACCTTGAACGTCGCGCCCAGGCTGCCGCCTTCGTCGCCAAGCACCACCTGGGCGACGGCTGAGGAACCTCCGACGCGCGTTCGTGCAAGAAGTTCGCGGGGAGATGCCGGCCGAGGGGCCTGGTTAGCCCGGGTGATTCGGACCCTGGACCGGGCGCATCCCGCTCGGCGAGACTTGCAACATGCACCTCGTTAGCCCAGCCGAAGCCGTCGCCGGCATCCAGAGTGGCGACCAGGTCTACCTCCATTGCGCGGCCGCGACCCCCTCGGTCCTTCTGGACGCGCTCGTGGCGCGCGCGGCAGAGCTTCGGGACGTGGGCATGGTCCACCTCCACACGGAGGGTCCGGGGCCGCATCTTGCGCCCGATCTGGCGGACTCGTTCCGTCATCGGGCCCTGTTCATGGGCCGAACGCCCGATCCGCCGTGAAGGAGGGGCGTGCGGACTACGTCCCGGTATTCCTGTCGGATGTGCCGCGGCTGTTTCGATCAGGCGCCCTTCCGCTCGACGCGGTCTTCGTGAACGCCACCCCGCCCGACGAACACGGCTTCTGCTCGCTGGGGACCTCGGTCGAAGCGATGCACGCCGCGATCGCGGCGGCCGCCCGGACTGTCATCGTCCAGTTCAACCGGGCGATGCCCCGCACGCTTGGCGACAGCTTCATCCATGTCGACCAGATCGATCTCGGCGTGGAGGCCGATCAGCGGCCGTACGACGTACGCCGGCCGTCGATCGGCGAGGTGGAGCGCCGGATCGGCGCGTTCATCGCGGAGCTCGTCCCCGACGGGGCCACGATCCAGCTGGGCATCGGTGCGATTCCGACCGCCGCAGCCCTCGAACTCCGCCACCGGCGAAGATCTTGGCGTCCATACCGAGATGTTCAGCGACGCGGTCATGGATCTCGTGGAGGCGGGCGCGGTCACGGGCGCCCGCAAGGAACGCAACCGAGGCAAGCTGGTCACCGCCTTCCTCCTCGGCTCACAGCGGTTGTACGACTTTGTCGATGACAACCCGATGGTCGAGATGCGCCCGGTGGACTTCACGAACGACACCCATGTCATCCGCTCCTTCGCCACGATGACGGCCATAAACTCGGCGATCGAGATCGACCTGACCGGCCAGGATCACCTGACCGCCAGGTCGTCGCGGATTCCATCGGCCATCGCTTGTACAGCGGCGTGGGCGGTCAGATGGACTTCATCCGCGGCGCAGCCCTGGCGGAGCAGGGCCGGGCGATCATCGCCCTCCCCTCGACGGCCGGAGACGGTTCGATCTCGCGGATCGTCCACCATTTGCGGCCAGGAGCCGGCGTGGTGACGACCCGGGCCCATGTCCGCACGGTCGTCACCGAGTATGGGGTCGCGGAGCTGTTTGGGCGATCGATCCGAGAGCGGACGGAGGCACTGATCGCCATCGCACATCCAGATCATCGGGATGCCTTACGCCGCGATACGAGCCGAGCCGGGTCGGGATGAGCCCCTCGCCACGGCCCGCGCGCACTCTACGACGGCGATCCACACGTACGAGGGCCGTTCGATCTGGCGGGCGCTTGGCGCGATCTGCATGACTCCCCTCCCCTCGTATTGCCCGCGCGATTGTCGGGGAGCTGGCGCGCCCGACGCCGACGTCCACGATCGACGGCATGGAAGGCGTCGCGCCCGAGGCGCAATGCGTCGTCGATCGCCACATTCACTGAAACCGACACCGTCCGGATCTCGATCCATGGGAATGGTTCATCGGCCCACTGCACCTCGAACCGCCCAGGGGCGAGGACGCCGGCGTCGAAGCGCTGCCAATCGCTGAACCTCCCCGTCCAGCCGACCTTCGGGCCGGTGGCCTTGTACCGATCGGCCGAGCAGTAGGCCGGGCAGCCGGTCTCGGGATCGAAGCCGACCGTGATCGGGATCTCGCCTTCGGGTCCCTGGACGACCAGCCGGGCCGTGCGCTCATCGACGGGCTCCCATCGGATGTCGGTGCGCCGCTCCCAGGCCGCCGGAAAGCCCAGGGCCTCGCCCCACAGGGCGATCAGGGCGCCCTGGTCGAATTCGATGCCGGTCTGCAGCGACGGTCCGACCTTCATGAGTCCGTGACCGCCGACGTATGCGTCCAGGCCGAATCGGAACGACAGGCGACCGCGGCCGATGCGGATGTCATGGACGAATTCGTATCCGAGTCGATGGGCCATGCGGATCTCGAGCGGGATGCGCGGCATGCCGGGGCGTCGCATCCAGGCGGTCGTTTCGATGGCCACCGTTTCAACAGCCCGAGGCCCTCCTCCGGTGGCCAGCGCAAGGTATCGGGCTACCGGCTCCGGGCGAACTGTCGTCGGCGTCGTGCGTGTATCCATGGCGTCACCAAGCCTCCTCGCTGATGAGTGCGGGTGAGACCGACTTCCTTTGCCCTCCGCGCCCTCACCGTGGCTCACCCCTGAACCATCTCCGAGCCGATCGCGGGTGGCCGCGGTCAGGGCCCATGTGACGCGCTGACGGACTCGACAAGGAGCCCGATCAGGACCCCGATCCCGGCTCCAAAGACAAGCCCGAGCGGCAGGTCCGCGCCGATCAGGAGCGCGAACACAAGCCCCAGACCGCCACCGATACCTGATCCGATTCCGATGCTGATCCCCGCCGGACGGGGCTGCGACTTCATGCTCATCTGGTGCCTCCTATCACGATCAGACGGCCACGGGCATGCGCGCGCACGAACGCGACAAGGTCCGCGACGCGGCAGCTGTAGCCCCATTCGTTGTCGTACCAGGCGATCACCTTGACCATGTTTCCGCCGAGGACCATGGTCGAGGCCGCGTCGATGATCGAGCTGCGGCTATCGCCCTTGAAGTCCATCGAGACGAGCGGCTCATCCGAGACGCCGAGGATGCCCTTCATCGGACCGGACGCCGCCGCGCGGAAGGCATCGTTGAGCTCCTCGACGCTCGTGTCGCGGCTGACCGGTGGCCGTGAAGTCGACGACGCTGACCGTCGGCGTCGGCACGCGCAGGCTGAAGCCGTCGAACTTGCCCTTGAGCTCCGGGATGACGAGGGCCAGGGCCTTCGCGGCGCCGGTCGTCGTCGGGATGATGTTCTGGCCGGCGCTGCGGGCGCGGCGCGGATCCTTGTGCGCGACATCGAGGATGCGCTGGTCGTTGGTGTAGCTGTGGATCGTGTTCATCAGCCCCTTCTCGATGCCGACGAGGTCGTGGACGACCTTGGCGGCCGGGGCGAGGCAGTTCGTCGTGCACGAGGCGTTGCTGATGATGTGGTGGGTCGCCGGGTCGTAGCGCTCCTCGTTGACGCCGAGGACGATCGTGATGTCCTCGCCCTTGGCCGGGGCGCTGATGATGACCTTCTGGGCGCCGGCGGCGATGTGCGCCCGGGCCTTCTCGGCGTCGGTGAAGATGCCGGTCGACTCGAGGACGATGTCGACGCCGAGGTCGCCCCACGGCAGGTTGGCCGGATCCTGCTCCTTCAGAACCCTGATCTCACGGCCGTTGATGATCAGGGCGTCATCCGTGTAGTCGACCGAGCCCGGGAACGTCCCGTACGTCGAGTCCTGCTTGAACAGGAGGGCGTTGAGTGATGGGTCCACCAAGTCGTTGATCGCGACGACCTCGACGTCGGGGGCTCGCTCGATGAGCGCCTTGAGCGACTGGCGGCCGATGCGGCCGAAGCCATTGATGCCGACGCGAGTGGACATTGTGGAACCTCCTGACGTTCGATCGTACGGCTTCAGGCTCGACGCGTCGTTGGTCAGCTAATGCGCTCCGGAGGGACGCTGGAGCTGCTGCGTGGCGGCGGTGCCGTCGGGCCCGGCCAGGACGTAGACGAGCATGGCGATGAAACCGAAGCTCAGGAGTCCGAGGACCAGCAGAACGACGAACCACGTCTTGTCATCGAGTCGGGACGTATTGACGACGGCGCCGATCCACGCGACGAATTGGCCGATTCCGCCGGCCACGATGGCGACCATGCCGATGAAGGCGAGCCCGAGCGCGGCTGGCGCGGTAGCCGAGAGGTGGAAGCCAGTGACGTCTGGACCGGTCATCTCGAACGTGCCAGTCGCCAAGGCGAGCAGGATGCCGGCAGCCACCACAAACAAGCCGGCGACCATGGCGATCAGGCTGCCGACGAAGGTCTTGGTCACGGTCGACTTGGTCATGTCAGTCTCCTCATGCCTACAATTCGATCGACCCAATCGAACACCCGACGCGGCACGCGGAGGTAGCGCCAGATGTCATCTGTCGCTGGGCCAGTCGGCCCGACCGTCCGTCAAGACCTCAAACGGGGAACCGTCTGGCCGGGCCAAGCCCGGCGGCGGTCTCGACGGCATGGCCGGATTCGGTGGACCCCATCGATCACGATCAAAGCCTCACTCGGCACTCCCAGCACCGGGAAGGGATCGTGGCTGAAGCGATCGACACTGAGGGTCGAACGATCTATCATCCCAGGGATCGATCGGAGCACGTCCCGGGTGAACCGGAACGACACTCACGACGGCAAGTGACGCCTCGAACCGCTTCGCCAGCTCGATCCCGTCTCCAGGGCTCGATGTGCCGGCTCTCCGCCGTCGTAGGCGACGAGGATGTTATTCATGGTGACTCGCTCCCTTCAATGATGGTGCTGGAGGTAACACTCCATCCAGCAGCATGTGTTCGGTCGGCTTCGTCGACCACTGCACAACGTCACTGGTAGGCGGGCCATCAGGCCCGATCTCCGCGGGAATCACGGGGCCCGCCGACCGATCGCGGCCGGCGGGCCCATGTCGGCCTCGCATCCCAGGCGGGACGCCTCAGGCGGACATCGCCCCGTGGGTGTAGCGGCCTCCCGTGAGGTATCGCGTAGCGAACTCCACGGCGAGACCGACAACGAGGCCACCTGCAAGGGCGGGCACGAGAGCGAGCCCGTCGACGACGGGACCCATCGCCTGCCAGGCGATGATGAACTCGCTTGCCACAAGGGCGCCGATGGCAAAGGCGATCGCGTCCACGAACCACTCGTAGCCCGTGCGCGTCTCGCCGATGAGCTGAGCAACCCCACCGAAGACGAGCGAACCGACGATCAGGATCGCCCAACCGCCAAGTCCCAGAGTGATGATGAACTCCATCGAAGACCTCCTTCTAGGTGCGTTGGCATGTCTAATGGTCGCTGCCGCCGCGGCGGCGTCCCAGAGCCTTCGAGCATGGTCTCTGCATGCCGATCAGACCGAACCGTAGGAAACGACACCCGTGCCAGAAGTCAGTCGAGGACCGAGGCATCGAGCAACGCGCCGGCAGCGTCCCAGGCCTCGGGAGTCGTGGCCCGCAGACGTGTCGATTCACGCTGAAGAAGTCGACCAAGGTCGTCGTCCGTCGCGGCACACCTTCGCGCCGTGCGCCGCCGCCGATCGGTCTCGCGGACGAAGGCCGCGTACCTGGCCATGGGTGTGGCATCGCCAAATGCCATTTCGAACCCTGGCTTGAAGTCGACTGCCACCATCAACCGTCCGAAGAAGGCCCCGATCGCATCCGCTCCGACATCCGAGCCCTGTGAGTGGCCGCCGCGCCGAAGCAAGGGCGCAGGCGACGTGAACGCGGCGACGACCACGTCGTCGATCAACGCGGCGTCGAGGTGCCCGCCGAAAGTAAGGTACTCATTCGAAATGCCCAGGCGATCGACAAGGCGGATCAGACCCCACGAGAAGTCCTCCGATCGGGGCATGTGGCGGTCGTCGCGTCAGCGTCCGACGCTCGCCGTGACCGTCCTTCGTCACCCAGTAGTCAATCGCTTCGGGGTCGTAGTGGCGCATGGTCGGTGCGGGCCGAAGGGCCACAAGGAGGAACGCCGGGCCTGGGCCATCGGGCAGATCCGGATGCGACAGGAACCCCCACCGATCGATCTGGCCCGCGACCTCAGTCGCCCGATTTCGAACTCCGAGCTACGGTCGAGAGGGGCCCCGAGAACGGGCGCTAGTCGCGCCACTCCGGTGTCCATCGGTCGGCCTCCAGGTCGAACAAGGGCATGAGGAAGTGGTCCTCGAGCTCAAGATTGGCGCGCAACAGCGTCTCGAGACCGATCAGGTCGCCGGATACCTGCACAACGGTCTCGCGCGATTGCCCATGGCCGACGTGCCACCGATAGGTCCGCAGCCGCTCTGATTGGTGCGCGATCTGGAGATGGTCGAAGCGAAGCAAGCGAGTCACCCATCGCGAGTGCGCCCGGTCATCAATCTGCGGGAAGAGCCACGATTCTTCCCATGCCATATGCGGTTTGAGCGTCTCATCGACCCAGCAAAGCACCTTGGCAATGGCGCTGGACCTTCGGTCCGCGGAGAGACCTGACAGGTCTCCGGCCAAGTCATGGATGCGATCGATCCCAGCGATGAGCTCTTCGTGTTCATGCCCAACGAACCCCCAGATCATCTGCCGGCTTTGGGTTGTCGTCGAAGTCATCTGTCGACCTCCTGGCTGTTCCAGGACAACGATCGGCCTCGGGCTCGCGGCGAGCCAGTGCCTTGCGGCCCTCTCTTGGCGGGCAACACGACCCGTTTCGGTCGACCTGCGAACGGTGTTGGGCTTGCCCGGACTACGACGGACTGAGCGGGAGTCGAGCCGAAGGCGTGGTCTGCAAGGCGGATCTCGAGGACGTCGTCGTCGACCTCAGACTGATGGTCCAGTGATCCACCTGTGACGGTAGAGGGGGAAGGTGGGAAGGGACCTACGGCCCGTTGTCCGCGGGCCACCCAGCATCGCACTTGCACGCTTCCGCCAGCCGATGGGACCTCAACAACAGATTCGTGACCAAGGCGGCCTACGCGACATGACCTATGGCCCTGTGCTCGACCGAGTCGTACTTCCAGATTGACGTGTATGAACAGGCGTCAGCCGGGACGAGCCGCGCCCCGCCGCCTCTCGGTCTGCTCCGTTGGAGGCCAGTCATGACACTCGTTGCCGAGACTCCGCAACCCGCGATCCGCGGGACGAGCACCATGCGCGCGACCGTGTTCCACGGCCCGGGCGACATCCGCGTCGAGTCCGTCCCGATGCCCCGCGCCGGCGCCGGCGAGGCCGTGATCCGCGTCACCACGACGACGATCTGCGGCACCGACATCCACATCCTCAAGGGCGAGTACCCGGTCCGGCCGGGGCTGGTCATCGGCCACGAGCCGGTCGGCGTCATCGAGGAGCTCGGCGCCGGCGTCACGGGCTACGAGATCGGCCAGCGCGTCCTCGTCGGCGCGATCACGCCCTGCGGCCAGTGCCGCGCCTGCCTGTCGGGCAACCTGAGCCAGTGCGGTCACGGCGAAGGCTTCGAGGCGCTCGGTGGCTGGCGCTTCGGCAACACCATCGACGGCGCCCAGGCCGAGTACCTCCTCGTCCCGTCCGCCCAGGCGAACCTCACGCCCATCCCGGATGGCGTCACGCGACGAGCAGGTCGTGCTCCTCGCCGACATCGCATCGACCGGTTTCAGTGGCCCCGAATCGGGCGGCGTGAAGATCGGCGACTCGGTCGTCGTCTTCGCCCAGGGCCCGATCGGGCTGTGCGCGACGGCCGGCGCGAAGTTGATGGGCGCCTCGCTCATCATCGGCGTCGACAGCGACCCGGTCCGCCTCGAGATGGCCAAGCGCATGGGCGCCGACGTCGCGCTCGACTTCACCCAGGTCGACGTCGTCGCCGAGAGTCAAGCGGCTGACCGGCGGCGGCGCGGACGTGACCGTCGAGGCGCTCGGGACCCAGGGCACGTTCGAGAACGCCCTGCGCTGCCTGCGGCCCGGCGGCACGCTGTCGAGCCTCGGCGTCTACTCGGGCAAGCTCGAGATGCCGTACGACGCGTTCGCGGCCGGCCTCGGCGGTCATCGCATCGTGACCACCCTGTGCCCAGGCGGCAAGGAGCGGATGCGGCGGCTCATCGCCACCGTCCAGTCGGGTCGCTTCGACCCGCTGCCGCTCATCACCCACCGGTTCGCGCTCGACGACATCGTCGAGGCCTACGACCTCTTCAGCAACCGCCGCGAGGGCGTCCTGAAGGTGGCCATCCGCCCGTAGTCGATCGACCGACGTCGCCCCGCGCTTCGAGGAGGAGCGCGGGGCGACGCGTTCGGTCGGATAATCGCGGTCCACGGATGTGGGCGCGAACTCGGGCCGTACCCGACGAGGGACGCGCTCCCAACCGGATCCCCGAAAGGGAGGCCTGCACGTGGACCAGCGCTATCGAGTGCCTGGACGGGAACGAGGCGGCGGCTCGCATCGCCTACGCCGTCAGCGAAGTGATCTCGATCTACCCGATCACCCCGGCCTCGCCGATGGCCGAGCATTGCGACGACTGGTCCGCCGCGGGCCGGCCCAACCTGTGGGGCAAGGTCCCCGACGTCGTCGAGATGCAGTCCGAGGCGGGCGCCGCCGGAGCGCTCCACGGGGCGCTCCAGAAGGGCGCCCTGGCCACGACCTTCACGGCGTCGCAGGGCCTGCTCCTGATGATCCCCAACATGTTCAAGATCGCCGGCGAGCTGACGCCGGCGGTCATCCATGTCGCGGCCAGGACGATCGCGACGCACGCCCTCTCGATCTTCGGCGACCACAGCGACGTCATGCACGCGCGCACGACCGGCTGGGCGATGCTCGCGGCGGGCTCGGTCCAGGAGGCGCACGACTTCGCGCTGGTCGCGCATGCCGCCACGCTGCGGGCGCGGATCCCGTTCCTCCATTTCTTCGACGGCTTCCGGACCTCGCACGAGATCAACAAGATCGCCGTCCTCGATGAGGACGACGTCCGGGCGCTGGTCCGCGACGACGACGTCCTTGCGTTCAGGACCCGCGGTCTGACCCCGGACGCGCCCGTCGTCCGCGGCACGGCCCAGAACCCGGATGTCTTCTTCCAGGCGCGCGAGGCATCCAACCCGTACCACCTGGCCGTCCCCGGGATCGTCCAGGACGTCATGGACGAGCTCGCGACGCGGACCGGCCGCCGCTACGGGCTGGTCGACTACCACGGCGCGTCCGACGCGGATCGCGTGATCATCGTCATGGGCTCGGCCAGCGGCGCGGTCGAGGAGACGGTCGACACGCTCGTCGCGGCCGGGGAGAAGGTCGGGATGCTCCGCATCCGCCTCTTCCAGCCGTTCCCCGCCGAGCAGATCATCGCTGCGCTGCCGCCGCACCGTTCGATCCATCGCGGTCCTCGATCGGACCAAGGAACCGGGCGCGGTCGGCGAGCCCCTCTACCTCGAGGTCGTCGCGACCCTGGCCGAGGCGATGGACCGCGACGACCCGCCGTTCGCGGCGGCCCCGAAGGTCATCGGCGGGCGCTACGGGCTGTCGTCCAAGGAGATGACGCCGTCGATGATCAAGCCGATCTTCGAGGAGCTCGCCGCGGCGCGACCGAAGCGCCACTTCACGGTCGGCATCTACGACGACGTCACCCACCTCAGCCTGCCGATCGACGGCGCCTTCCAGGTCCCGCGCCCGGCCGGCGAGGTCCAGGCCGTCTTCTTCGGCCTCGGCTCGGACGGCACGGTCGGCGCCAACAAGGCCTCGGTCAAGATCATCGGCGAGAGCACCGACCTGTTCGCGCAGGGCTACTTCGTGTACGACTCCAAGAAGTCGGGGTCGATCACGGTGTCGCACCTGCGCTTCGGGCCGCAGCCCATCCGCTCGACCTATCTCGTCGAGGGGGCCGACTTCGTCGCCTGTCACCAGTTCGGGATGCTCGGCCGGACCAAGGTCCTCGAGTCCGCCAAGCACGGCGCGACGTTCCTGCTCAACGCTCCGTACGGACCCGACGAGGTCTGGGACCACCTGCCCGGCGGCGTCCAGCGCCTGCTCATCGACAAGGAGATCGACTTCTGGGTGATCGATGCGCTCGCGGTCGCCGACGAGGCCGGGATGGGCAGCCGGATCAACACCGTCATGCAACCGTGCTTCTTCAAGCTCGCCGGCATCCTGCCGCCCGAGGAGGCCATCGCGCAGATCAAGGCGTTCGTCCAGAAGACGTACGCCAAGCGCGGCGAGGCCGTCGTCGCGCGCAACTTCGCGGCCATCGACCGTTCGCTCGAGCGCCTCGGTCACGTGACGCTCGGTGGCGTCACCAACGAGCAGCCGACGACCACGCCGGTCCCCGACGACGTCCCCGACTTCGTGGCCCGGATCACCTCGCGACTGATGGCCGGCGACGGCGACCAGTTGCCGGTGAGCGCGCTCCCGGTGGACGGCACGTTCCCGACCGGCACGGCGAAGTACGAGAAGCGGGCGATCGCCCAGACGATCCCGATCTGGGATCCGGCCATCTGCATCGACTGCGGCAAGTGCGCGATGGTCTGCCCGCACGCGACGATCCGGATGAAGGTCTTCCCGACCGCCTCGGTCGAGGCGGCGCCGGTCGACTTCCTCCACAAGGAGTTCCGATCGCGCGAGCTCCCCGAGCACCGGCTCACGATCCAGGTCGCGCCCGACGACTGCACCGGCTGCGGCGTGTGCGTCGACGTCTGTCCCGCCAAGAGCAAGACCGACTCGAGCCACAAGGCCATCAACATGGAGCCGGTCGCCGAGCACCGCGATGTCGAGCGGGAACGGTGGGACTTCTTCCAGTCGATCCCGCGGCTCGATCGCGATGCGCTTGCCGCACGACACGGTCAAGGGCACGCAGGTCCTCGAACCGCTGTTCGAGTTCTCGGGCGCCTGCGGCGGCTGCGGCGAGACGCCGTACATCCGCCTCGTCAGCCAGCTCTTCGGCGATCGGATGATCGTGGCCAACGCGACGGGCTGTTCGTCGATCTACGGCGCCAACCTGCCGACGACGCCGTGGACCGTGAACGCCGCCGGACGCGGCCCGGCCTGGAGCAACTCGCTGTTCGAGGACAACGCCGAGTTCGGTCTCGGGATGCGGCTCGCGCTCGACGCCCAGACCGACCAGGCGCGCCGGCTGCTCGAGCGCCTCGCGCCCGAGATCGGCGAGGACCTCGCGCGCGAGCTGCTCGACGGCGCCGCAGGACACCGAGGCCGAGATCGTCGCTCCAGCGCGAGCGGGTCGACCGGCTGCGCGACGCGCTCGGGCGGATCGAGGGTCCGGCCGCTGCCGATGCCCGGCACCTGCTCGCCCTCGCCGGCGACCTCGTCCGCCAGGGCGTCTGGATCATCGGCGGCGACGGCTGGGCGTACGACATCGGCTTCGGCGGCGTCGACCAGGTCCTGTCGTCGGGTCGCAACGTCAACATCCTGGTCCTCGACACCGAGGTCTACTCGAACACCGGCGGTCAGTCCTCGAAGGCGACGCCGCGCGGCGCCGTGGCCAAGTTCGCGGCGGCCGGCAAGGGCACGGCCAAGAAGGACCTCGGCGCGATCGCGCGGTCGTACGGCAACGTCTACGTCGCCCAGGTCTCGATGGGCGCGAACGACCAGCAGACCACCAAGGCGCTGCTCGAGGCCGATGCCTGGCCGGGTCCGTCGCTCGTCATCGCCTACAGCACCTGCATCGCCCACGGGATCGACATGTCGAAGTCGATGACCCACCAGAAGGACGCCGTCAAGAGCGGCTACTGGCCGCTGTACCGCTTCCACCCGTCGGAGATCGAGGGCGGCAAGCCGTTCAAGCTCGACTCCTCGACGCCGTCGATCCCGATCGCCGACTTCGTCGCGACCGAGACGCGCTTCGCCGTCCTCCAGCGGACGCATCCGGAACGAGCCGCCGAGCTCGCGACGCTGGCCCAGGCCGACGCCGACGAGCGCTGGCGCTACTACGAGCAGCTGGCCGGCATCGAGCGGACCGTGCCGCATCTCCATCGACCCGACCCCGCGATCGTGCCCGAGGTCGAGAGCGACGCGGGCTACCGGTACGAGGGCGAAGGAGACGGGTCATGACGCGTCGACCTCCGCACCCGCTACCTCGGGCTGGAGCTCCGCTCCCCGATCGTCGCCTCGGCGGCGCCGCACAACGCGGACCCGGTCATGGCCCGGCGGCTCGAACGGGCCGGCGTCGGCGCGATCGTCCTGCCGTCGCTGTTCGAGGAGGAGATCCTCGCCGAGGAGATCGAGCTCACCCGCTCGCTCGAGCAGGGCACCGAGGTCTTCGCCGAGGCGCTCGACTACTTCCCCGCGGTCCAGTCGTTCGCGGGCGCCGCCGACCGATACCTGGCCGCGCTCGAGCGGGTCAAGGCCTCCGTCACGGTCCCGGTCATCGCCAGCCTGAACGCGAGCAGCGTGGGCGGCTGGGTGACCTATGCGCGGCGCATCCAGGACGCCGGGGCGGACGCGCTCGAGCTGAACCTGTACCACGTCGCGGCGGATCCGCGCCGGTCGGCGGCCGACATGGAGGCGCGGGACCTCGAGCTCATCGCGGCCGTCCGCGCCTCGATCACGATCCCGCTGGCGGTCAAGCTCAGCCCGTTCTACTCGGCGTTCGCCAACTTCGCCGCGGCCGCCGCCGACGCCGGCGCCGACGGTCTCGTCCTGTTCAATCGGTTCTACCAGCCCGACCTCGACCTCGAGTCGATCGAGGTGGTGCCGCGGCTCGAGCTGAGCCAGCCGTGGGAGATGCGGCTCCCCGTCCGCTGGATCGCGATCCTGCGACCGCAGCTCGATCCGGACGTCTCGCTCGCGGCGACCTCGGGCGCCCACTCGGGCGCCGACGTGGCCAAGGGCCTGCTGGTCGGCGCCGACGTCGTGATGATGACCTCGGCCCTGCTGCGGCACGGACCCGAGCACGTCGCCACGGTCGAGGCGGAACTCAGGGAATGGATGGCCGAGCACGAGTACACGTCCGTGTCAGAGCTGCGCGGAAGTGCGAGCGCGGCGAAGGTCGACGACCCGTCCGCATTCGAGCGTGCCAACTACATGGCGACGCTCCATTCGTGGGCGGCGATCCGGAGCTGACGACCTCGAAGTCACCTAGGCGACCCACACAACGCGCCCTTTTCCCCGACTGCGAGCGAACTCGGCCACCAACGCGGGCGCAAACGCGACGATTGCGACCAGCAGCCAGTCCGACGCGTCGAGAGGCGTTGCCCGGAAGCCATCGGCGAGCACCGGAACGTATGGGATGAGCGCCTGGATCGCGACCGCCACGAGACAGGCGCCCAGAAGGAAGCCGTTCCGGCCGAGAGCGTGGACAGGCTCCCGGATGCTGCGGTTCCAGTAGGCGCGGACGCATTGGCTGACGACGAGGATCGTGTAGGCGAGCCACGCCGCGTGATCGAACCCGCCGCCGTGGGTCAGCATGACGGCGAGCGCCGCGACCGCCGTGAACGCCGCCGGCCCCGACGATGCCGCCGAGGATCCCGTTGGTGAGCAGTGGCCGCCGGCGTGACGCGGCGGTCGCGTCCATCAGTCCGGGCTCGGCGGCCTCGCGCTCGAAGGCGACCGACGTCGAGAGGTCGATGAAGAACTCCATCCACAGGATCTGGAGCGGGATCAGCACCTGGCGCTCGACGATGAAGATCGTCGAAATGAGGATGAAGCCGAGGAATGCCACGTGGGTCGAGACGATGAACACGAGGCCCTTCTGGACGTTGTCGACGATGCGTCGGCCCTCGGCGCAGCCCGAACATCAGCGTCGCGAACGAGTCGTCGCCCAGCACGAGATCGGAGGCCTCGCGGGCGACCGCTGTGCCGCTGCCCATCGCCACGGCGACATCGGCGCCATGGAGGGCCGGTGCGTCGTTCACGCCGTCGCCCGGTCACGGCGACGATCCGTGCGCGTGCGCGCGCGGCCCGACGAGGCGTTCGCTTCTGCTCGGGGCGTCGAGCGCGCGACCACGTGCAGCTCGGCCAGCTCCGCGGCGAGTCGAGCGTCGTCCCAGGCCGCGAGCTCCTCGCCGGTCACGACCCGGTCGGCGTCGAGGCCCGCCTCGCGGGCGATCGCCGCGGCCGTCAGCAGGGTGGTCGCCCGGTGACGACGACCACCTGGATGCCCGCGCTGCCGCGCTGTCGACATCGCCTCGCGATGCCCGGCCGGATCGGGTCGGCGAAGCCGACCAGGGCGCGCATCTCCCATGGCCCGTCGTCGACTCGGCCGGCGAGTGCCGACGAGGCGCTCGCCGGCCGCGGCAGATGCCTCGATCAGTGCTCGGTCCACCGCTCGCGCTCGCCGTCGCGCGACAGATCGCAGGCGACGTAGGCGAGGACGACCTCGGGCGCCCCGAGCGCCAGCTCCTCGACGCGCCCGCTCGTCGGCGCGCCCGGGTCCGCGTCACCGGGCAGCGCTGTCCGAAGCCGGGTGCGCCTCGACCAGGTCGCGCAGCGTCGAGCTCCGTCTGGCCGCCCGCGCCGTCGACCGCGTCCCGCAGCGCACGCGTGAACGACGCCGGCGCGACCCTCCTCGCCCGGCCAGGCGTCCTCCTCGGCCCGAAGCGCCTCCTCGAGGAGCGCCGCCGCGCTGCGATGGGTCCTCGACCGGCCCGTCCAAGCGTCCGCACCGACGACACCTCGAGCCGGTTCTGGGTGATCGTGCCGGTCTTGTCGGTCACGATCAGGTCGACCGCGCCGAGGGTCTCCTCGGCGTTGAGTCGCCGGACGAGGACGCCGCGCTTGAGCAGCCGATACGCGCCGAGACCCAGGATGACGGCCAGCAGGACCGGCGGCTCCTCGGGGATCGCCGCGATCGCCGCCGAGATCCCGGCCAGGATGTTCTCGCCCAGCGGATGGCCGCGCAGCGAAGCCGATGCCCGTGGTGAAGGCGATCGAGCGCGATCGCCACGACGAGCAGGATCCGCACGAGCCGGTCGAGTTCGCGCTGGAGCGGGCGACCGGCGCCGCTCGCGTGAGGCGAGCCGACCCGCGATACGCCCGAATTCCGTCGCCCGCTCCGATGGCCACGACGATGCCCTCGCCGCGGCCGCCGACGACGCTGGTGCCCGAGTAGGCGATCGAGTGCCGGCTGGCGAGCGGCGCGCCGGGCGGATCGGGCTCGCTCCGCCCGTCCTCGGGAAGCGACTCGCCGGTGAGCACGCTCCGGTCGAGCAGCAGGCGGTCGGCGCGGATGATGCGAAGGTCGGCCGGTACCACGTCGCCGCCCTGGAGGAGCACGACATCTCCCGGCACGAGCGACGCGGCCGGGACGACGGCGACGGCCCCGTCGCGGCGGACCCGCGCGACCGGCGCCGCGGCCTCGCGCAACGCCTCGAGCGCCCGCTCGCCGCGGTACTCGGTGACGACGCTGGCACCGACGATCGGCAGCAACCCGGCGAGTACGAGCAATCCGTCGCGCACCTCGCCGACGATCATCGCGAGCACACCAGCCACCGCGAGCATGAGCACGAACGGCTCCGTGACCGCCTCGACCAGCATCCGCCAGAGCGGGTCGCGCTTCGAGTCCTCGAGCGCGTTGGGTCCGGCCTCCTCGGCACGCTTCATCGCCTCGATCGACGACAGGCCCCGTGCCGAGTCGACGCCGAGTTCGGCGGCGACGGCTGCCTCCGTCTGTGCGTGGTATTCGAAAGGCGTCAGTGAAGCCGTTTCTAGTGACACTCAGCGAGCCCCAACCCTGGCAAGGGTGACCCCTCGTTGCTGCTTTGAGCGCCGAGCCGCTCAGGCTGGCAGCGCTAGTTGTTGCCGAGCATCGGCATGGCGCCCTCGCAGATCCAGACTGATCGCCAGTAGCTGGCGCCGGTAGAGCCGACCTGACCGCGCCGGTGGGCCGGATGTCACACAACGACGGTAGCCGTCGCGTCGTCTCCGCTGGCTCGTACGAATGACGTTCACCTGACTCCGCCCGGGGTGTTCAACCTGATTGCCCGTCGGACCCGCCGAATCGGAGTCCGCGCCACGTTCATCGCACCGACCATCGGCGACCACGTGGGCTGTCCTCTGGATCAGGCGATTCAAGGTTCGAGTCCTTGCTCGCCAGCCAATCCCCCGCCCCAACGTCTAGCATCATGCCCACATGGTGACCTGGAAGGACTTCGCCGACGAGGCGCCGCGGATCGCCGGGGTCTTCCTTCGGCGGCACGCGGCAGCGGGCAACCTTTGCCTGCTGGCCACGCTCCGTCGCGATGGCTATCCCCGCATCAGCCCGATGGAACCGCGCATCGTCGAGGGCCAGCTCGTGCTCGTCGGCATGCCCGGCACGACGAAGTTCCGCGATCTCGCCCGCGATCCTCGGTTCAGCCTGCACACGGCGACCGTGGATCCACATGTCAGCGATGGAGATGCCAAGGTCTGGGGGCGGGCGGTCGACATCCAGGACCACGAGCTCCACGCCCGGTTCGCCGACGACCTCTTCGCCGCAACCGGCTTCGATCTCCGGGGCCAAGTCTTCGATCCCTTCTACGTCGCCGACCTGGACGGTGCGTCGACGGTGACCTTCGCCGACGGCCAGCTGACGCTCAGCGTCTGGAAGCCCGGTCAAGGCGACCGAGCGCGGCCGCTCTCGTGACGACCGAGACGCAGCCGCCCACCCCGGACCGCGCCGACTTCATCCGGGACATCGTGGCGACCGACCTGCGCGACGCCAAGCACACCGTGATCGTCACGCGCTTCCCGCCAGAGCCCAACGGCCACTTGCACATCGGCCATGCGAAGTCGATCTGCCTCAACTTCGGCATCGCGAGCGAGTTCGGCGGCCGCTGCCACCTCCGCTTCGACGACACCAACCCCGAGAAGGAGGAGCAGGCGTACATCGACGCCATCGAGGCGGACGTGCGCTGGCTCGGGTTCGACTGGGGCGAGCACCTCCACCACGCGTCCGACTACTTCGAGCAGCTGTACGCATGGGCCGTCCACCTGATCGGCGCTGGCAAGGCCTATGTCGACGACCTATCGGCCGACGAGATCCGCGACCATCGCGGCACGCTGACCGAACCCGGCCGCAACAGCCCGTGGCGGGATCGGTCGATGGCGGAGAACCTGGACCTCTTCGAGCGGATGCGGAACGGCGAGTTCTCCAACGGCGCGCGTGTCCTGCGGGCGCGGATCGACATGGCCAGCCCCAACATCAACCTGCGCGACCCCGTCCTCTATCGGATCGTCCACGCGACGCACCCACGCACCGGCGATGCGTGGTGCATCTACCCGACGTACGACTTCGCCCACGGCCAGTCCGACGCCATCGAGGGCGTGACGCACTCGCTCTGCACCCTCGAGTTCGAGGCTCACCGGCCACTCTACGACTGGCTCATCGACAACCTGCCAGTGCCTTCGCGACCGCGCCAGATCGAGTTCGCCCGACTCAACCTGACGCACACGGTGCTCTCGAAGCGCGTGCTCCGGCGTCTGGTCAGCGAGGGGCACGTCCGCGGTTGGGACGATCCCCGGATGCCCACGATCAGCGGCTTGCGCCGGCGTGGCTTCCCGGCCGAGGGTATCCGCGACTTCGTGGCGATGATCGGGGTCGCCAAGGCCGACAGCACCGTCGAGATGGGTCAGCTCGAGTACGCGGTCCGGGCCGTGCTCAACCGGGACGCGCCACGGCGGTTCGCAGTCCTGGATCCCCTGAAGGTGGTCATCGAGAACTACCCGGAGGGCCAGGTCGAGGCGATGGACGTGGTCAACAACCCGGAGGACCCAGCTGCAGGAACCCGGAAGGTGGCGTTCGGGCGCGAGCTGTGGATCGAGCGCGACGACTTCATGGAGGAGCCGCCGCCGAAGTTCTTCCGCCTGGCACCGGGCCGCGAGGTCCGGCTGCGCTCTGCGTACTTCGTCACCTGCACCGACGTGGTCAGGGACGCTTCGGGCCGCGTGATGGAGCTCCGGTGTACGTATGACCCGTCGACGCGTGGCGGCGACGCGCCGGACGGACGGCGGCCGAAGGCGACGCTCCATTGGCTCTCGGCGGCCGATGCGGTGCCCGCCGAGGTCCGTCTCTACGGCCACTTGTTCTCGCGGCCCGACCCAGGGGCCGACGGGGACCTGTTCGCTGACCTCGATCCAACATCCGAGACGGTCGTGCAGGGGTTCGTCGAGCTCGCGTTGGCTGAGGCGGAAGTCGGGCAGACGGTCCAGTTCGAGCGGCTTGGCTACTTCTGTGCGGATCCGGATTCCGCGCCGGACGCGCTCGTCTTCAACCGGACGCTGACGCTCAAGGACACGTGGGCGAAGGTCCAGGCTCAGGACCGGCAGGGAGCCGCGTCGCCAGCTGCCGGGACGCCGGGTTGAGGTAGACTCGGCAGCCCCGACCGGGATCGCTGGCGAGTGGCCTAACGGTAAGGCACCTGACTCTGGATCAGGGGATTGAAGGTTCGAAATCCTTCCTCGCCAGCCAATTTCTGAGCGCTGGTAAGGCGCCTCGGATGCACTCCGAGGCGCCTTCTGATTCATCCCGTACCCATTCTGACCCCTCAACGCCCGTCCGGAACCCGTAGCAGGTGCCACAGCATCGAGGGATCGACGACGATTGCGCCCGAGCAGACAGCGCTGCTAGGCGTGGGCGGCCTGTACGGGACGCGACACCTTGGTTCCGTCTGGCCCGGCCAGGACGTATGCCAGCATGGCGATGAACCCAAAGCTCAGCAGTCCGAGTACGAGCAGGACCACGAACCAGGTCTTGTCCTCGAGGTTGGCGGTGTTGATCACGGCGCCGATGCCAAGCGACGAACTGACCGATTGCGCCACCGACCACGGCGATGACCCCCACGAAGGCCAAGCCGAACATCGACCACCCGAGCGGCGTGAAGTCGATGGCGGTGACATCGGCACCCGACATGGATAGGGTCCCATTCGCGAAGGCGAGCAACACCGCAACCACGGATAGGAGCAGCCCGGCGATGATCGCAATCAGGCTGCCGACGAAGAGCTTCGTGACGGTTGGCTTGGACATGATCGTCCTCCTCCATTTCCCCGATCCCTGACTTCGGATCGGAACTTGTCAAGTCGGCCGTCGGGCTCCGGCCGGTTCTGGTCGGGTGCGCAGGCGCCGAGGCCATCGAGCCTTACCTAGCGCATCGCAGGCGGGCTCCCCGTCGGGCGTCTCAGAATGTCTAGGCGACGCCCTCCAGGTACAGGGTCCTCGCCTCATCGGTGGCGTGCCTAGGGCCGATTGGCCGTTCGTAGCGGCCAACGGACCCGAGGCGCTCCCGCCGGCAGCGCACGATCAGGTCAGCGCCGGTGGACCCAGCTGCGACTTAAGATCAATTTCGAGCGCGACATGGACTGGTCGTTCCAGCGCGACCTGGGCATCCGCTGACCGCGGCCCTTGGCCGGCGCACTCCAGTCCTTCCGTCAGCAGAAAGGCGGGCCCCGACATGACCGATCAGGCGGCGATCGCGGCAACCATGACGAAGACTACGTTCCGGCAGGAATGCACGGTCACAGCAACCATCCACGCGACGCCGGAGAAGATCTGGCGGCTCCTGACCGATATCGCCGACATGGTGCGTTGGAACTCCACGCTGACGAGCATGGAGGGGACCACTGAGCTCGGCGGCACGGTGAAGATGAGGTTCCAGAGGCGCCCGGCAGAGTCTTCGCGGTTCGGGTCACCAAGCACACACCGGAACGCGAAATGGTGTGGACTCAGGGCAACCGGTTCATGTTTCTTGGGGTTCGAACCTACCGCCTGACCCCAAGTTCGATCGACGCGACCATCTTCCAGATGACCGAAGTCTTCTCCGGCCTCGATGCTACCGATGGCGGCGGGGCGGTTGCCCGATTTCAAACCCATCTTCGAGCGCTATGCGGGCGGACCTCAAGAGGGAAGCGGAGGCGGCGTTCGGATCCTGGAGGGCCGAGTCGCACAGTGCGCCGGGACGCGTCAGCCGACGGGCACCAGCGTGGCCAGGATCTCGTCGAGGCGTTCGAAGCCCTCGTTGACGCCGGACTCCATGCCCGAGGCGATCATCATGTCGCGGTCCTCGACTGACTGGAACACGCTGACCGCGCGCACGACGGTGCCGCTGCCGGCTGGCTCGAAGGTGGCGGTCTCGAGCGAGACGTGGCCCGGCGCGCCTTCGAACTCGAAGGTCCGGACCATGCCGTCGATGGTCGGCTGGCCATGGAAGACGCCGTGGAACCCGAACTCATTGCCGTCGGGGTCGCGATGGACGAAGCGCCAGCGGCCGCCATCACGGAGCTCGTAGTGGTCGAAGGTCATGCTGTACTGGCGGGGGCCCATCCATTGGGCCAGGAGCTCCGGGTCGGTGTAGGCGCGGAAGAGCACCTCTGGCGGGGCGTCGAAGCCCCTGGTGATCTCGACCTGCTGCAGGCCGGGCGGCGCGGTGATCTGTGTCGTACCCATCGATCAATCCCTTTCCGTTGAGCGCGTGCTTCGAGGCCGTCCTTCGGCCCCGTCCTCCTGGATCGCCGCAAGCAGCGAGTCGAGCCGCCTGAAGCTCTCGTCCCAGTACTCGCGATAGCCAACCAGCCAGTCGGTCGCCTCCTTGAGTGGCTCGGCCTCGAGATGGCTGAGACGCGCGGTCGCCTGTCGGTGGCGGGAGATGAGGCCTGCCTGTTCGAGCACTCTGAGGTGGCGGGAGACGGCCGGCTGAGAGATCGTGAACGGCACCGACAGCTCGGCCACGTTCGCGTCACCTTCCGTCAGTCGCGCCAGGATCGCGCGACGCGTGGGGTCGGCGAGGGCCCCGAAGACGATGCTGAGCGAGTCACCAGCCATCCATAACCACCTTCTTCCAGAACGAATACGTTATATATAGCCCTACCAGCGCCGGTTGTCAAGCCCCCTGACCATCTGGCCCTTGCAGTCCTGGTCGCTTAGCCGCAACATGGCGCACCCGAGGACAACGGGTCGGCCGATGACCGCGTAATGACACGGGAGCAGCTACCCGCCAGAAGGCGCAGGGGACCGAACCGTTGGCAGTCACCCATCCTGAAGAGATCCATCTCGAGCCGGTCACGGAGCGCCACCTGCCCCGTGCCCTGAAGGTCGCCCTCGTCGTCATCCTCGGGCTCGCCCTGTTCGGTGCGTTGGTGGCGGCGATCCTCGCGGGCGGTTGGACCGCGTACGAGCGCATCCACGACGGTCAGGTCTACCCAGGCGTTTCCGTCGCCGGCGTCGCGCTTGGTGGGATGACGACCGATCAGGCGACCGCCGCCCTGACGCCCATCCTGGAGGAGCGTTTCGGCGGCGTCGCCGAAGTTCGGCTTCCGGGCACCACCCTGCGACCTACGTTCGCCGAGCTCGGTCGCAGGCCCGACGTTGCCGCGACCCTGGAGGCCGCCATGATCGTCGGCCGGGGGGCGACGATCGAAGAGCAATTCCTGGGGCGCTTCTCGGCCTTGACCAGCGGCAACCACATCGAGCCGCTGATGACCTTCGATCGCACGGTCCTCGACGCCTGGATCAACGAGGCCACGGCCGGCCTCCACAAGGCTCCGGTCGCAGCATCCGTGGTTCTGGTCGGGCGACGGTTGATCATCACGCCTGACTCGCTGGGCACGGGCGTGGATCGCGGCGCCATCGCCGCCAAGCTGGCGCCCACCCTGGCAGACCCTTCGACGACGTCAGCGGTCGAGGCCACGGCGACGACCGTGCCGCTCGAATCGGGCACCAATGACGTCGACGCCCTGGCAACCAAGGTGGCGGTCTCCCAGATGGCGCGACCGGTCGTGGTCGAGCTCGGCGACAAGCAGTGGACCTTCTCGGCCAAGCGCGTCCGTGCCTGGCTCCGGCTGGCTGTCGGACCCGATGGCTCGGTCCCGGTGGTCGACCCGGCGGCCGTCAAGGCGGACGTCGCCACGCTCGCCAAGAAGGTCAAGCGTCCCGCCCGTCAGACGCGATTCCTGATCACCAAGGGCGGACGGAAGTGGGGCTTCGTGGCGGGCAGGCCGGGCCGACGGCTGGACACCTCGGCGACGACGCAGGCCGTCCTGGCCACGGTGCTCGGCCGGCGGATGGAGCTGCCCGAGGGCGGCCCGATCAAGGTCGCGACCATGGGCGTGCCGCTCAAGGTGACCGCCGAAGAGGCCGGCAAGGTCGTGCCCCAGATGACCCTGCTGTCGAGCTGGACGACCTACTTCCCGCAGGGCGAGCGCAACGGCAACGGGATCAACATCCACCTGCCGGCCCGGATCGTCAACGGCACCGTGCTCAAGCCTGGCCAGACCTTCGACTTCGTGCGCACGACGGGACCATTCAGCTGGGCCCGCGGGTATCGGATGGGCGGCATCATCCGTGGCGACCACACCGACCCGACCGGCGCCGTTGCCGGCGGCATCTGCTCCGCCTCGACGACGCTCTTCAACGCAGCCGTTCGGGCCGGGCTCCAGATCCTGACCCGTGACAACCACTCCTACTACATCACGCGCTACCCGCTCGGACTCGACGCCACCGTCTCGACCATGCGGGGGCGCATCGTCCAGAACATGCGCTTCCGCAATGACACGCCGCACCCCATCTTCATCAGCGGCCAGTACGGCTTCGGCTGGGTGCGCTTCGAGATGTACGCCATCGAGCAGACCCGCAAGGTCAGCTTCAGCCGGCCGCAGGTCTCGAACCGGATCCAGGCCATCGACATCGTGCGGCGCACCAGTCGCCTGCGGGCTGGACAGAGCGAGCGCCTCGAGTACCCCGCAGACGGCATGACCGTGTCGGTCACCCGCAACGTGACCGATGCGCGTGGACGGCTCATCCATCGCGACACCTTCAACTCTCACTATGTCCGATGGAACGGCATCCTGGAGATCGGGACGCGCTGAGGTCAGAGCCAGCCGCGGGTCCTGAAGTCCCAGACGTGCTCGAAGGTCCGACCGCCATCGCGGTCTACGGAACACTCCGACGCGGGCAGCGCAACCATGGGCTGCTGAGCGGCGCTCGCTACATCGGCACGGGCTTCGTGAACGGCATCCTGCGCGACGTCCCCCGGACGCCGTACCGAGCGTATCCCTACCCGGCGCTCGTCGCCTCGTCCGACGGTCGCGTGGTGGTCGAGGTCTACGAGCTCCAGGACGAGGCGATGCTCGCGGCCATCGACGCCCTCGAGCGCTTCGATCCGTCCGATGAGGCCGGCTCGCAGTACGTGCGCCGTGTCCTCGCGGTCATGGATGGGCCCGCCAGCCACGCCTGGGCATACCTCTACCAAGGACCGCTCGAGGAGCTCGGCGTGCGGATCCCTGACGGGGACTGGGTCGCCTTCACGGCCGAGACTTGACGCTTCATCCGTCGACTGAACCGATGCGGTCGAGTCGGCGAGATATATAGACACGACACGCCATCTGGTCCACCATATATCGCTATGAGTGCCAGGGCATCGCAGCCCGTGCGGATCGGCCAGGCCGCCGAGATGCTCGGCGTCGGCATCGAGACGCTCCGCCGCTGGGAGTCGGAGGGCAGGCTCACCGTGATCCGCTCGCGCGGCGGCCAGCGGCTGGTGCCGCTCGAGGAGGTCACGCGGATCCTGGCCGAGCGGCGCCGGGAGGGCACCGACCGACCGATCGTCGCGCAGTCGGCACGCAACCGCTTTCCGGGCATCGTGACGCGCGTCGAGAAGGACCGCATCGCGGCCGTCGTCGAGGTGCTCGCCGGGCCCCATCGGGTGGTCAGCCTGATGACGGCGGAGGCGGTCACGGAGATGGGCATCCAGGTCGGCGACGAGGCGGTCTGCGTGGTCAAGGCCACCAACGTCATCGTCGAAGTCCCTTCACCGAGGGAGTCCCGCTGATGAGATCCCGCGTCCTGGCCGTCGGCATCCTGTCGCTCGTCATGGCTGCCTGCGCGAGTGGCGCAGCCAGCTCGCCGACAGCGACCGGGGCTCCCACAGAGGCACCCGCCACCGACGCCTCGATCGCGTCCCCTGAGGCATTCGAGTTGACCATCTATGGCGCGGCCTCGCTCAAGGGGGCCCTCGAGAAGGCCGAGGCCGCCTATGAGGCTGTGAACCCGGGCATCGACCTCGTCATCGCCACCGACTCGTCGGCGGCCCTCGAAACCCAGATCGAGCAGGGCGCCCCGGCCGATGTCTTCCTGTCGGCCGACACGGCCAACCCCAAGAAGCTCGTGGACAAGGGTCTCGCCGATGGCGCCCCGTCGACCTTCGCCCGCAACGAGCTGACCGTCATCGTGCCCAAGGAGAATCCGGCCGATATCCAGACGCCCGCCGACCTGGCCAAGCCGGGCACCAAGATCATCGCTGCAGGCGACGAGGTCCCGATCACCAAGTACGCCACGCAGCTCATCGACAACCTCGCCAAGGAGACCGGCTATCCCACCGATTTCGCGGCCGCCTACGCTGCCAACGTCGTGTCCAAGGAGGACAACGTCAAGAGTGTCGTGGCCAAGGTCGCCGAGTTCGTCGAGGGTGATGCCGGCATCGTCTACGTCACCGACGCCAAGGCTTCCGACCAGGTCCTGACCGTCCCCATCCCGCCCGGCGCGAATGTGCCCGCGACCTATGACGGCGTGGTCGTCAAGGCTTCGGCACATGCCGCCGAGGCGAAGGCCTTCCTCGAATGGCTGGCTGGGCCCGAAGGCCAAGCGATCCTGAGCGAGCTGGGGTTCCTGCCGCCGTCGTGACCGGGGACGCGAACTCCATCGCCGACCAGGGACCGCCAAGAGCGGTCGGCCGCTCGGTTCCCGCTGGTCGGCGGACTGGGCGCTGGGCAGAGCGTTCCGTGACCCTGCTGGCCGCCCTCTTCGCCCTGTTCCTGGGGCTCCCGGTCCTGACGCTCGTGCTGCGAGCGATCCTCGATGGCTCGTTGGCCATCGCCATCTCCACACCGGCGGTCGTCGACGCGCTCTGGCTCAGCCTGGTCACGACCGCCATCAGCCTGCTCATCACAGTCACTCTCGGTCTGCCGCTCGCGTTCGTCCTCGCTCGGCGGCGATTCCGCGGCAAGGGCTGGATCGAGGCCGTCGTCGACCTGCCCATCGTCCTGCCACCGGCCGTGGCCGGCCTCGCGCTGTTGCTGGTCTTCGGGCGCCGTGGGCTGCTCTCGGCGCCATTCGAGTTCCTGGGCATCTCGGTGCCATTCACCACCATCGCCGTCATCCTGGCCCAGGTGTTCGTCTCGGCCCCGTTCTTCATCCGCTCCGCGCGCACCGGGATCGCTGGCGTCGACCGCGACCTCGAGGACGCCGCCAGAGTGGACGGTGCGACCGAAGGCCAGCTGTTCCGCTCGGTCACCGTGCCCTTGGCAGGTGTCGCGCTGGCCGCAGGAGTGGTCATGAGCTGGGCGCGCGCGTTGGGGGAGTTCGGGGCCACGATCATGTTCGCCGGCAACGTCCAGGGTCGCACCCAGACCCTGCCGTTGGTCGTCTACAGCGAGTTCCAGGGCGGCAACCTCGACGCCTCGGTCGCCGGTGCCGCGATCCTGGTGCTGGCGGCCTTCGCGGTCTTGCTCGCGGTGCGCGTCTTCCACTGGGGCCGCGTGCTCGACGTGCGTGGCATCGTCTAGGCCTCGGCGCGCCTCACCAGGGCAGCATCTGCCGCAGCGCGAACCAGACGTTGGCTGGTCGCTCGGCGAGGCGGCGCATGTACCACGGATACCAGGCCGAGCCGTAGGCGATGAGGGCACGGACGTCGTAGCCCGCCATCGCGAGGCGCCGCTGCTGGTCGACTCGGATGCCGTAGAGCATCTGGATCTCGATCTGACCGGGCGCCAGGCCGATGGCCGAGCCGACGCGCGTCATGCGCTCGATGAGGGCGATGTCGTGGGTCGCCGCCACGAACCGCGCCCGCTCGTCGAAGACGGCCTCGAGGAGCTGCGCCGAGAGGGCCAGGAAGGACCCGTCGACCTCCGGCCGAGAGCGATAGGCGATCGCCTTCGGTTCGTCATACGCGCCCTTGACCAGGCGGATGGCGGGCTTGGTGGGCAGCAACCGCTGGATGTCGGCGGGCGTTCGATGGAGGTACGCCTGCAGGCAGATGCCGACGTTGTCGTGCCTGGCACGGCTGCGCTCGTAGAACGCGATGGTCGATTCTGTGTAAGCGCTGCCCTCCATGTCGATCCAAGCCCAGCTGCCCCGTTCGTTCGCGTGCCTGGCGAGGGCGTCGAAATGATCGAACGCGGCCGACACGTCGAGGTCGAAGCCGAGCTGCGTGAGCTTGAGCGAGATCTCGACGTCCAGGCTCCGGGCGGCGATCTCGTCGATCAGCGCGTGGTAGGCGTCGGCCACCACCTGCGCCTCCGAGAGGTCGGTCAGGTTCTCACCCAGGAGCGACAGGACGCCGTGGATGCGCCAGGACTGATAGGTCGCCACTGCCGCCAGGGCATCCTCGGTCGTCTCGCCGGGCATGAAGCGTCTCGTCGCGCGACGCACCCAGCGGAAGCGTGGCAGGCGCTCCTTCAGCCAGCGGTTGCGGGCGGCCCAAAGGAAGATCCTGCGCATCCCGTGGATGGTAGCCACCATCCGGGATGCGTACGTGCCGTATCTGGCTGATCCGTGGTATGAAGAGGCCATGACGCGTCGCATCCACGTCTTCGATGCCCCTGATCGATTCGTCGCCGACGCCGTCGGCCAGCCGGGCGATCGGACCTTCTATATCCAGGCACGTGAGGGCGAACGGCGTGTGACCGTGGCGCTCGAGAAAGTCCAGGTCGCGTTGATGGCGCAACGTCTCGTCGAGCTGCTCGACGCCATCCGTGAGCGGGGCGTCGAGTTGCCCCCGGCCGACTCCGGTCACGAAGACACGGCACCCCTCGACGAGCCCGTCCACGAGTCATTCCGGGTCGGCACCATCGCCATGGGCTGGGACGTCGGGCGCGGCCGGGCGATGATCGAGACTCGAGCCATCGTCGAGGACGACGAGGATCCGCCCGAGGTCGAGGACGACGATCCCGACGGGCCGGACCTGGTGCGGGTCTTCCTCGAGGCGCCGGCCGTGTACGCCTTCACGCGTCGGGCAGCGCGAGCTGTCGCCGGCGGTCGGCCACCGTGCCCCGTGTGCGGCGAGCCCCTCGACCCGCAGGGCCACCTATGCCCACGGCGCAACGGGTACGTGCACTGAGCGACGGTCCGGGCCACGAACTGATCGCGCGCACCCTCCGCGAGGGGGAGCTCGAGCTCGACGGCCGGCTCATCGATGCCTCCAACGCGTCCTTCGTCGGCGCCGCACGCCTCGATCCGACCAACATCCGCTGCGTCTACAAGCCCATCGCCGGCGAGGCGCCGCTGTGGGACTTCCCCGATGGGACCCTGGCCCACCGCGAGGTGGCCGCCTACCTCGTCTCCGAGGCGGCCCGCTGGAGGGTCGTGCCCGTGACGGTCTTCCGCGACGACGGTCCGTTCGGTGCGGGCATGGCCCAGGAGTGGATCGAGGTGGACGAGGCGTTCGACCTCGTCGCGGCCCTCCAGGCCGGGACGCCGGCGCTACGGCGGATCGCCCTGTTCGACGCGGTGGTCAACAACACCGACCGGAAGGGCGGCCACCTCTTGCCGCTCACGGACGGACGCCTGCTCGGCGTGGATCATGGGGTCTGCTTCTCGATCGAGCCCAAGCTTCGGACCATCCTCTGGGGCTGGCGGGGGACGTCGCTCTCCGACGACGAGCTGGCCGACCTCGAGGCGTTGCGGACCGCACTCCGCGGACCGCTTGGCGGCGCGCTCGAGGCGCATCTGCACGAAGACGAGATCGCAGCCACGGTCGCGCGCGTCGAGGCGCTGCTCGCGGATCCGCGCTTCCCGATGCCCAACCCCGACTGGCCGGCCGTGCCCTGGCCTCCGTTCTAGGAGGTACTCGCGGTCGAGTGCGCGCGACTACGATGTCGGTATGACGAGTGGTCACGCCGCGCCTGCGATCACCACCGTCGAGGACGTGTCCGTCGGCAGGCTCCTGGCCGCCGTCGATGACCTGCATCCCGAGGGGTCACGGGCAGTCGGCCCGACCCGCATCGTGCGAGCACCCGGGCGGATCAACCTCATCGGCGAGCACACCGACTACAACGACGGGCTCGTCCTGCCGGCCGCCATCGACCTCGAGGTCCGCATCGCCTATCGACCGACGGACGATCTGACGGCGACGCTCACCCTCCTCGCGACCGGCGAGACGGGCTCGGTCCGTCTCGACGATCCCGGCCCACGCCGAGGCGACTGGCGCGACTACCTTGCCGGAGTCGCCTGGGCCCTCGGCTCGGATGGCCGCCGGATGCAGGGGTTCAATGGCGTCCTCGCCAGCACCGTTCCGATCGGGTCGGGCCTGGCTTCCTCGGCGGCGCTGGAGCTCGCCTCTGCCTGGGCCCTGTCCGGCCGCTCCGCTCCTGTCCTGGACGGCCGTAGCCTCGCTGTCCTGTGTCAACGCGCCGAGAACGACTATGTCGGCGTTCGCTGCGGGGTGATGGATCAGTACGCCGCCGCCAACGGTGTCGAAGGCGCCGCCATCCTCCTCGACTGCCGCACGCTCGAGCACCGGGTGGTGCACCTGCCCGAAGAGCTCGCGCTCGTGGTTGCGCACTCCGGAAAGCCCCGTCGACTCGATGCCTCGGCCTACAACGATCGTCGCGCGGAGTGCCAACGCGCGGTCTCGAGCATCGCCATGCGCGAACCCTCCGTGCGCTCGCTCCGGGACGTCGACGAGGCGATGCTCGACCGTCATCGGGACATCGTCGATCCGATCGCCTATCAACGCGCTTTGCATGTCATCACCGAGAACGCACGCGTCACGGCGACCGCGGCGGCTCTCGCGTCCGGAGACCTCGACGCCATCGGCCGACTGATGCTTGCCAGCCACGCGTCCCTGCGCGACCGCTTCGAGGTCAGCTCTCCCGAGCTCGACGCCCTCGTCGAGATCGCCATGAAGACATCCGGTGTGGTCGGCGCGCGCATGACCGGCGCGGGCTTTGGTGGTTGCACGCTCACGCTCGTCCATGTCGGCAGCGCCGATGCGCTCGCCGCTCGCCTCACGAGCGAGTACACGCCGCGGACCGGTCTCTTCGCGAAGGTGTGGACGGTCCGCGCGGTCGACGGCGCCGGCGTCGTGGCGACCGGGGTCGGAAGGCAGTCCGCATGAAGGACGACCTGCCGCGAGCGCCCCACCGGCGCTACAACGTCCTGACCGGCGAGTGGATCCTCGTATCGGCCGGACGGGACGCGCGGCCATGGCTCGGCGCCACCGAGCCCGCTCCGGTCGAGGCGAGGCCGGCATTCGACCCCGGCTGCTATCTCTGCCCGGGGAATGCGCGTGCCGGCGGGGCTCGGAACCCGTCCTACACCGGGCCGTTCGTGTTCACCAACGACTTTGCAGCGCTCACGCCGACGGATGCCCAGTCGTCCCACGAGGATGGGCTGCTCCGTGCCGAGACCGAGGCCGGGACGTGCCGTGTCCTCTGCTACACGCCGCGCCATGACCTCGACCTTGGCCGACTTCCCCCCGAGAGCGTGCGCCAGGTGGTCGATGTCTGGGCCGACCAGACCACCGACCTCGGACGACGCTATCGCTGGGTCCAGGTCTTCGAGAACCGCGGCACGGCGATGGGCGCGTCGAATCCGCATCCGCACGGGCAGATCTGGGCTGGGTCGGCCATGCCGAGCGAGGCTGCCAAGGAAGATGCAGCACAGCGTCGCCACCACGGACTCACCGAGAGGCGGCTCCTCGCCGACTACGCAGAGCAGGAGTCGGGTGGGCCACGTGTCGTGGACGAGGATCCCGAATGGCTGGCGATCGTGCCCTTCTGGGCCGCATGGCCATACGAGACGCTCCTCATCCCGCGTCGTCCATTCGCCCGACTCCCCGATCTCGACGACCAGGCGCGCGACGGGCTGGCGGCCAGCCTCAAGCGCCTGCTCGGTCGCTACGACGCCCTGTTCGCGATCCCCTTCCCTTATTCGCTGGGCTGGCACGGTGCCCCGTACGACGAGGGAGGGGAAACGGCATCGTGGCAGCTCCACGGACATGTGTATCCGCCGCTGCTTCGCGCCACGACACGCAAGTTCATGGTCGGCTACGAGCTGCTTGCCGAACCGCAGCGGGACCTCAGCCCGGAGGACGCCGCAAACCGACTCAGAACCGCGGGCACAGTCAGCGACGGGTCAACGGGCCCAGACCGGCAACGAGCCGTCGACTAGGCCGGATCCGCCCCGCCAGCAGGCTCCGGCATCCCTGCCAACACGTCGGCCCGGAGCCGCTTCAGACGTTTCATGACGCCATCGCCGTCGCGCCCGAACCAGTCGTGGAGGCGGACGTACTCGTCGAAGAGCTCGTCGTATGCCGGCTGATGGGCTGCGATCGGCCGGACCACCTCGCCTTCGGGGGGAGCCATCCTTCGCGACGCTTCGATGATCGTGTCGTGACCACCGGCCCCTGAACCGGCCGCCACCGCTCCGAACATCGCCGAACCGAGCGCCGGCGTCTGAGGCGAGGCAGCGATGCGGATGTCAAGGCCCGTGACGTCGGCGAAGATCTGCATCGCCAGGCGGTTGCGCTCTGGCAGTCCACCGCAGGCGACGATCCGTTCCACCTTCACGCCACCAGCCTGGAGCGCCTCGATGATGACCCGCGAGCCGAAGGCGGTCGCTTCGATGAGCGCCCGATAGATGTCGGATGCCCGCGTCGCCAGCGTCGCCCCGATCAGCAATCCGGACAGATCCACATCGACCAGCACGGAGCGGTTGCCGTTCCACCAGTCCAGGGCCAGGAGCCCCGACTCACCCGGCCGCAAGCGTGCTGCCTCGGCTTCGAGGACCTGATGGATATCAGTCCCTTGCTGTCGCGCGAGCTGATGGTATTCGGGTGGCACACAGGCGTCGACGAACCAGCCGAAGATGTCGCCGACAGCCGACTGGCCGGCCTCGAAGCCGAAGAGGCCGGGGATGATGCCGTCCTCGGCCACGCCGCACATGCCCGCCACCTCGGCCATCTTGTCGCCCAGGACCATGTGGCAGATGCTCGTGCCCATGATCGCGACCATCGTGCCCGGCTCGGTGACGCCGGCCGCTGGCACCGAGACGTGGGCATCGACGTTGGCCACCGCCACGGCGGTCCCAGGCAGCAGGCCGATCCAGCTCGCCGCCTTTTCGGACAGGGTGCCGGCGCGCTCGCCGATGGGTACGATCCGCCGCGACATCTTCTGGTCGACGATGTGCTCGAGGCGCGGGTCGAGGGCGGCGAAGTACGCGTCGGACGGGAAGCCATCCCGCTTCGACCAGATGGCTTTGTAGCCGGCCGTGCAGCTGTTGCGCGTTTCGACGCCCGTCAGCTGCCAGACCACCCAGTCCGCAGCCTCGACCAGACGATCGGCTGCCAGGTAGACGTCCGGAGCTTCATCCAGGATCTGGAGCGCCTTCGGGAAGAACCACTCGGACGAGATCTTGCCGCCATATCGCGCCAGCCACGGCTCGCCGCGAGACTGGGCCACGGCGTTGATCTGGTCGGCCTCTGGCTGCGCGGCATGATGCTTCCAGAGCTTCACCCATGCGTGTGGGTTGCGCCGGAATCGGTCCAGCGCAGAGAGCGGGGTGCCGTCGGAGGTGGTCGGCAGCATCGTGCAGGCCGTGAAGTCGACGCCGATCCCGATGACGGATGCCGGATCCACCCCCGAGTCTACGAGCAGGTTCGGGATCGTGACGCGTAGCGCGTCCAGGTAGTCGTCCGGGTCCTGGAGCGCCCAATCGGACGGCAGTGCGACGTCCTCGTCTGGCGCCGGAAGCCGTCCGTCGATGACACCGCTGCGGTAGGCATGGACTGCGGTCGCGAGCGCGCGTCCGTCCGCGACATCGACGAGGAGCGCGCGCGCGGACTCGGTCCCGAAGTCGACACCGATGGAGTAGGCCGCGCCAGCCATCTCGTGCCAGATCTAGGCGGGGCCAGCGTCGGGCGTGACCACGATCTTGAAGCCGCGGCGCGCGACGAGAGCCGCGAACGCCTGCGACGCCTCGTGGATCGGGAAGCGCTCGCTGATCAGGGGTGTCAGGTTGATCGAACCCGCCGTGGCCAGCGCCGTCGCGCGTGGCAGGTCGGCGGGCTGCATCCGGCGGCACAAGAGCATCGAGATGCCCTTCCTGCGGGCGAGTCCCGCCGCGAATGTCGTCCTGTCGCCGGACGGGATGCCGACGAGGACGACCCGCCCACCGGGTCGCACCGCCCGGATCGCATCGGCGACCGCCCCATCGTGGCCGGCGACCTCGAAGGCGACATCGACTGGCGCCTCTGCGACGCTGTGATCCCCGGTCTTGCCGCTTGGTTCCTTGACCTCCGTCGCGCCCGCGGTCGCAGCCGCGGACCGGCGATGGGCGAGCGGGTCGGTCGCGACGACGGTCGAGGCACCGGCCGCCTTCAGGACCTGGATGAGCAGGAGGCCGAGCGGCCCGCAGCCGAACACACCTGCGCTGCCGCCCAACTTGGGGCGCGCAAGATCCGCGGCGTGTAGCGCCACGCCGAGCGGCTCGAGCAAGGTGGCCTCAGCGTCGGCGATGGCCTCCGGCAGTGGATAGAGGCACCTCCGCGGCCAGGCCATGATCGAGCGAAGCGCGCCATCGGTGCCACCGTGACCGGCGAATTGGCCGTCCTGGCAGAGGTTCGGCCAGCCGGCCTTGCACGATTCACATGCGAGGCACGGGATGGCAGGATCGGCGACGACGCGCTGGCCGGCATCAGCTCCGTCCATGATCACGCCCACGAACTCGTGGCCGAGGACGAGCGGGCGTTCGAGTCGAGCATCACCGATCGCTCCGTCCTCGTACCAATGGATGTCAGAGCCGCACAGGCCAACCGCTGTCACCCGCAGACTTACCTCTCCTCTGGCCGGTCGTACGGGGGGTTCGCGATGGACCCGCACGTCACGAGGGGCATGCAGCCTGGCGACCTCGACGACCGGCGCGCCGCGTTCGATCATCGACGCACCTGGCCGTAGTAGGCGTCTGCCCCGTGCTTTCGCCGGTGGTGCCGCTCGAGGAGCGCGTCGGCGATCGGCCTGGCGCCCGGGTCGAGCGCCACGGTCCGGGTCGCCATCGCGGCCACAGCCTCGAGCGCGATCGCATTGTCGACCGCGGCAGCCGCACTTGGCCCCCACGTAAAGGGGCCGTGGGAGGCGACCAGAACGGCCGGTACGGACAGCGGATCTTGACCGACTCGACTCGACGGTCTCGATGATCACCCGGCCCGTCTCGACCTCGTACTGGCCCTCGATCTCGGCGACTGTCAGCTGCCGGCTGACGGGCACAGGTCCGTTGAAGTGGTCTGCATGCGTGGTCCCGAACGCGGGGATCGACCGGCCAGCCTGCGCCCAAGCCGTCGCCTCGACCGAGTGCGTGTGCACGATGCCGGCGATCGTGGGATAAGCCCGATACAGCGCGAGATGGGTCGGCAGGTCGGACGATGGCCGAAGGTCGCCGGAGACCGGCCGACCGTCATCGAGCGAGACCGCAACGAGCTGCTCCGGCAGCAGGTCGTCGTAGGCGACGCCACTGGGCTTGATCAGCACGATGCCCATGGCCCGGTCGATGCCGCTCGCGTTCCCGAAGGAAAGCGTCACCAAACCGGCGCTGACGAGCCTGAGGTTCGAGCGCCAGACCTCGTCACGGAGCTCGGACGGCACAGCGACGGCCATCCGTCAGCCTTCCGTCTCGCGACCAGTCAGAGACCCCGGGCCAGGTGGTAGTACGCCTGATTCCACCGCATCTCCTTCACGAATGCTGGCACCCGGGTATCGGCATCGACCAACAGGAACTCGATACCCGCCATCTCGGCGAAGTCGGCCAGCGATTCCTGGCCGACCGCCTGCGTCAGGACCGTATGGTGAGAGCCGCCTGCGTACAGCCACGATTCAGCAGCGACGCGCAGATCGGGCCGCGGCTGCCAGATGGCCCGAGCGACCGGAAGTCGCGGCAGTGGTTCATTCGGCTCGACGATGTCGACCTCATTGGCGACGAAACGGAAGCGCTCGCCCAGATCGACCAAGGCGACCACCAGCGCCGGCCCTGGCGCTGCGGTGAAGACCAGCCGGATGGGATCCGACCTGTGCACCGATCGCGAGCGGGTGAACCTCGCACGAAGGCCGGTCACCGGCGATCGTCGGACAGACCTCCAGCATATGGGCGCCAAGGACCTTCGGCCCCTCCGGATCGAGATGGTAGGTGTAGTCCTCCATGAACGACGTTCCGCCCGGAAGTCCGGCAGCCATCGTCTTCACGAGTCGGACCATGATCGCCGTCTTCCAGTCGCCCTCGGCGCCGAAGCCATAGCCGTCGGCCATCAGGCGCTGGACGGCGATGCCCGGCAGTTGCACCAGGCCATCGAGATCCTCGAACGTGTCGGTGAAGGCCCCGAAGCCACCAGCCTCGAGGAACCCGCGCAGGCCGACCTCGATCCGCGCGGCCTCCTTGAGCTCGGCCCGGCGGGCGCCGGCTGGCCCGAGGTCGGGCGCCACGACGATACTCGCGGTCATACGCGGCGGTGAGCTCGTCCGCGTCCGCCTCCGGCACCGCCCGCACGGCGTCGACGAGATCGCTCATGCCATAGCCGTCGACAGCCACCCCGAGCCGGATCTGGGCCTCGACCTTGTCGCCCTCGGTCACCGCGACCTGACGCATGTTGTCGCCGAACCGCGCGACCTTCAGTCGATGAGCCTCCCGCCAAGCGGCGCACGCTCGAGTCCAGGCGGCGATCCGCTCCGCGACGTATGGGTCGCGCCAGTGGCCGACCACGATCTTCCTCGAGCGGCGCATGCGGGATCCGACGTAGCCGAATTCACGGTCGCCGTGCGCGGCCTGGTTCAGGTTCATGAAGTCCATGTCGATCTCGCCCCAGGGGAGATCGCGGTTGAATTGTGTGTGCAGGTGCAGGAGCGGCTTCTGGAGCGCCTGGAGGCCAGCGATCCACATCCTTGCCGGTGAGAACGTGTGCATCCATGCGATGACGCCGACACAGCTGTCGGCGGCGTTCGCCTCGAGGCAGACCTGGCGGATGCCATCGGCGGACGTCACCACCGGCCGATAGACCACCCGCACGGGGATCGCGGGCGATCCGTCCAGGGCCCGGGTGACGTGAGCGGCATCGTCCGCCACCTGGTGGAGGACCTCTTCGCCATAGAGGTCCTGGCTGCCGGTCATGAACCAGACCTCGAGCGACGCCAGCGGCTTCATGGTCGGACCTCTCGTGCGAGCGTCGCCGCGCGACGACCCGGGACAGGTGCGGTGGTGTCCGGCAGATCGGCGGTCTCGATGATCGCGCCGGTCGACTGACGCACGACGAGGTTGGGCCGCAACACCTCGACGATGGGCGACCCGGGCCGGGGCTGGCCCTCGATCGCCATCTGCACGGCCCTGGCCGCCATCTCATGGACGGGCATGCGGATCGTCGTGAGCGACGGGACCGTGAAAGCCGAGATGGGCAGGTCGTCGAAGCCGACCACGGAAAGATCGCGAGGGACGACGATGCCGCGGATGGCCGCCCCATGGAGGACGCCGATCGCGAGCTGGTCCGTTGAGCACACCGCGGACGTCGGCCTGATCGGCAGAGCCATGAGCGCCGCGAGCGCCTGCTCCCCCCCGGCCGGTTCGTTCGGGACCTCTTGGACGTACCCCGGCCGGACCTGCAGGCCCTCGGCCTGCATGCGGGTCTCGAAGGCCGCCCGACGCTCCTCGATGTCGCCGAGGGGACGCCCGCTGACGAAGGCGATGCGTCGATGACCGAGACCGATGAGGTGATCGAGCGCCTCAGAGATCCCCAGGGCGTTGTCCACGCTCACGGTCGGCAGGCCATGCGATGCGGAGCCTTGCCAGAGCGTCACGACCGGGACACGGTTGCCACGGAGATCCTCGATGATGCGCGACTGGTCGCCCATGTCGCCCAGCACGAGGATGGCGTCGACGTGGCGTGTCTCGAGGACCGAGCGGAGCAGGATCGCCTCATCCGCGCGGCCATGCGCGTGGCCGAGCACCACGTTGTAGCCATGCGCCGCGGCCGACGTGGTCACGGCCTCGACCGCGCCGCTGAAGAAGGGGTCGACGATGTCGCGGACGATGACCCCGAGGAGCATGGTGCTAGCGCCGCGGAGACCGCGCGCGAGTGGGTTCGGACGGTAGCCGAGGCGGAGCGCCGCGGCGAGGACCCGCTGACGGGTCGGTTCGCTGATCGGGATCGGCGAGGCGGTCGCGTTCAGGACCCGGGAGACGGTGCTCTGCGAGACGCCGGCCTCATGCGCGATGTCGGCCATCGTCACGTGCGGCTTCGGGGCTTCTGAACGCGTGCTCGCGTCCGAGGTCATCGGAGCGGCTCGACTCGTCGTCTGGCTGACATTCGGAGGGTGCCTCGATCGGTGTTCGGACTCCAAACGTATTGACAGCATACCATTGACTGCATACGATTGCATGCACGTTCTGATGGAACGATCGCCAGCCTTGGCCGATCGGCAGCCTTGTACGCTTGGGGGCAGCCCGGCCGAGCCACGGATCGACTGGCCGCATGAGCAGGATGGAGGACTCGCGATGCTACGAACCTCGAAAGTCCATGGCAGGCGCCATGCTCGGTGGGTGCTGCCGGCCGTGATGATCTCGGCCGTCCTGGTGATCGCGTCGTGCACCAGCACGGGCAGCCCAGCCCCGTCGGCTGGGACCGGCGGCACGCCGGCGGCCCAGTTCTGCAAGGACATGAAGATCACCTTCTTCCCTGGCGGCACCCCGGGCGGCGGGTTCGAAACGGTCGTCTACAACGGAGCCAAGGCCGCCGAGGCCGCTCTCGGGCCGACGGTCACCTACCAGTGGTCTGACTGGGATCCGAACAAGATGGTCACCCAGTTCCAGGAAGCCGTGGCGACCAAGCCTGACGGCATCGCCATCATGGGTCACCCGGGTGACGATGCGTTCGACTCGCTGATCGATGACGCTGAAAGCCAGGGCATCCTGGTCACCGTGATGAACACCGAGCTGCCAAACGCGCAGGCCAAGTACGCCAGCGCGGGGACCGGCTACGTCGGAGCGGTGCTGCACGACGCCGGCGCCGCCCTGGCGACGGAAGCGATCAGTCGGGGCGGTCTCCAGTCCGGCGACAAGGTCTTCGTCTGGGGCCTCAAGAGTCAGCCGGGCCGCGGTGAGCGGACGCTCGGCATCACCGACACCCTCGAGGCCGCGGGCATGAACGTCGTCTATCTCGAGATCGACGATGCGACGAACGCCGATCCGGCAGCCGGTGTCGCCGCCTTCACGGGCATGGCCTCGGCGAACCCGGACCTGAAGGCGATCTTCACCGACCACGGCAACGTCACCTCGACCATCCCCACCTACATGGAGGCCGCCAACCTCGCACCGGGCAGCATCTACGCGGCCGGGTTCGATGCCTCGGCGGCGACCGTGCAGGGTGTGAAGGACGGATTCATCAACCTGGTCATCGACCAACAGCAGTACCTCCAGGGCTTCCTGGCCGTTCAGCAGCTGTGCCTGACGCATCAGTACGGATTCAGTGGACTGTTCGTGAACACCGGTGGTGGCTTCATCGACAAGTCGAACATCGACGTCATCGCCCCGCTCGTCGAGCAGCAGATCAGGTGACGTTGGGTCACCCACGTGAGTGAGACCATGGCTGGCGAGGGTGACCGCCCTCGCCAGCCGGCTGAATGGGCTACCACGCCGGCCGTCGGCGAAGGCGTCAGCCCACCCGGTGACATCCGCCTCGAGTTGCGCGGTGTCTCGAAGTCCTTCGGCGGCGTCCGTGTCCTGAACGACGTCGACTTCCGCCTGGCGGCAGGTGAGGTGGTCGGACTGTTGGGCGACAACGGCGCTGGAAAGTCGACCCTCATCAAGATCATCACCGGGGTCCACCAGCCGGACCACGGCGAGATCATCTTCAGGGGCCAGCCTGTCCACGACCTCGATGTCCAGAAGGTGCGAGCCCTCGGCGTCGAGACCGTCTACCAGGAGCGGGCGCTCGCCGAGCAGCTCCCGCTCTGGCGCAACATCTTCATGGGTCGCCCGATCAGCAAGCGCTTCGGGTTCCTGAACGTCGGCGAGATGCGGCGCGTGACCGCCGAGCTGATGGGCGAGTCGATGGGCTTCACGTCCAGTGCGCTTGACGCCCGACACCTCGGTGACCGGGCTCTCCGGTGGCGAGCGCCAGGGACTCGCGATCGTGCGGGCACTCTACTTCCAGGCCGACATCATCATCCTCGACGAGCCCACCATGGGGCTGTCGCTGAAGGAGACCGAGAAGCTCCTGCACTTCGTGGCCAGCATCCGAGCGGCCGGCAAGTCATGCATCTTCATCGACCACAACATCTTCCACGTCTATTCGGTCGCGGATCGCATCGTGGTCGTGGATCGCGGTCGGATCGCGGGGGAGTTCCCGACCAGTCGCTACTCGCTCGAAGAGTTGATGGACATCATGCGAGAGGTGGCGTCGAAGGGCGCATACGGGGAGCCTGAGCGCTATCGAGCGACCGATGCTGCGCCACCGGCGGCGCCCGGGTCAGCGTGAGCGGCGCCACGGCGGCGACCGCCGCTCCGAGCGCACGAGGCTCCTTCGCCAGGTTCACCGCTGCCTGGGCTTCGCAGATCGGCATCACGGTCGCGTTCCTGCTGCTCTGGCTCACCTTCATCCTCTTCGCCCCTGGGACGTTCCTGAGCGACCGCATCTACCTGTCGTTCGCGCAGACGACGCCCTACTTCGCGCTCATGGCCCTGCCCCTGACGATGGTCATCATCGCTGGGGATATCGACCTCTCATTCCCTTCGATCATGGCCCTCGGCATGGTCGGCTTCGTGTTCGCCTGGGAGGGCACTGGCAGTGTCGAGCTGGGCGTCCTGGCTGCGCTGGCCGTCGGATGCCTGGCAGGGCTCTTCAACGGCGCGGTCATCACGTTCGTCGGCATCCCATCGCTCGTCGTCACCATCGGCACACAGTTCCTGTTCCGAGGTCTCGCCCTCGTGCTCGTGGCCGGCAAGAGCTATGCCCTGGTCGAGGCAAAGGAGGCCGCCTCGTACGACCTGATGGTCGGTCGGCTCTTCGGCATCCCCATGGAGTTCTACTGGCTCGTCCTGGCCGCCATCATCGTGTGGCTGCTCCTGAATCGGCACCGGCTTGGGCAGAACGCTTACACGATCGGCGACAACCAGAGCGCGGCACGCCTCATGGGCATCCCCATCCGGCGGACCCGGATCCTGCTCTTCGTGATGATGGGCTTCGCGGCCGCGTTCGCTGGTCTGCTGAACAGCCTCCAGGTCGTCAACTTCTACCCCTCGATGGGGCCTGGATACCTGCTGCCCACCCTGGCCGCGGTCTTCGTCGGCGGCACCTCGGTGTTCGGCGGACGCGGCAGCATCTATGGCACGTTCATCGGAGCGTTCATGATCGGCGGCATCACCGCGGGCATCGTGGCCATCGGCCTGACCGACTACTACGTCAACCTCATCTACGGCGCCATCATCCTGATCTCGGTCTCGATCCACGCGATCCTGCAGCGTCGGTTCGTCAGGTGAGCGCGGCGCGACAACCTGATCGCGTCGGGCATCGACGTGCGACGTCTTGGGCCGTACCGGTTAGCAACGAACTCCCGGCAGCAGGTCCGCAGCTGCCTGCAAGGACGCCGCGCCCGATCCCGCCAGATCGAGCGCCCGTTGCACCTCGTCGAAGTCGGCGAAAGGGAATGCTTCAGCGAAGCGCTCGGTGATCGCCGCCGCTTCCCCGAAGTCCTCGATGGCGCTGGCGTAGGTGCCGTGGACGTGCGCGTAACAGGCCTCCGGCGGATGCCTGGCCAGCCAGTCCGACTCCGCTGCTGACCATGTCCTGAGCGCGGCTGCATCCATTCGAACCGCCGTGATGTCGAACGCCTCCCCAGACCGCCTGAGGGACTCCAGGAGGTCAGCGCCTTCCTTGACCGCCGCGTCGACATGCCGGCCGAACGCCGCCAACGAGGTCGCCGACGGATCGGCCGGCGCCGAGGTCGGTCGTTCGGTCGGCCCTGGTGTCGGCCGAGGCTCCACCGAGGGCGCTGGTGCCCCGGTGGCGGATGCGCTCGGCGCGACGCTGGATGCGGGCGATGTCGATGCCGCGAGACCAGAGTCGGACGGGGGTCGATCGCGGACAACGAAGGCGGCCAGGGCTCCGAGTGAAGCGCCCGCGAGCACGAACGCCGCGACCCAGGTCGACCGTCGCCGCCCGCCAGCCATCTAACCCCGGAGCTCTCGCGCGGCGTCGGCGAAGAGGCCGTTCAGGATCCGTGAGGTCGATGGGAAGGCGTGGATGGTCTCGGCCAGGACGTCGATCGGCACGCGTGCCTTGATCGCCAGGACGCATTCGTGGATGGCCGCGGAGGCGTCCGGCACGGCCATCGCGGCGCCGACCAGCTGCGCGTGTCGTGCGGTCCACGACGATCGTCACGTGCCCGAACGCTGCCTCCACGGAGTATCCCTTGGTCGAGGTCGCAAAGTCGGCGACCTGCTCGAAGGCGTCGATGTCTGCGGCCAGGGCCTCTTCGAGCGTCAGCCCGACGAAGGCCAGCTCGGGCTCGATGTAGGTCGCCCGCGGCAGGGCGCGGTAGTCGGGCGAGATGGGCTCACCACGCGCCATGCGGACAGCGACTTCGCCCTGGTAGTGGCCCTGGTGCGTGTGCAGCTCCGGCCCTGCGGGATCGCCGATCAACCACAGCCCATCGCCGATGCGCAGGCGTCCGTCGCGGGGCAGGTCACCCGAGGCGAGGCCGACCGACGCGAGGCCCAGCCCCTCGAGGGGGAACGTACGCCCGACCGCCAGGAGGGTGACGTGACCTTCGGCGACCGAGCCGTCGTCGAGCTCGATCACGTCCGCGCCGCGAGCGCCAAGGGCCGCGTGTGCGCGCATGGCGCGGACGCCGAGGCGGACGGTGACCCCGTCGCGCTCCAGCGCGCGGAGTGCGGCCTCCGAGTTGCGGGGATGGTCGGTCGGCGCCAGGCGCGGTCCTGACTGGACGACGGTCGTCGGCACGCCGAAGCGCGCGTAGACCTGAGCAAGCTCGACCCCGGTCTGTCCGCCTCCGAGGACCAGAAGGCTGTCCGGCAGCCGGCGGGTCGAAGTCGCTTCCCGGTTCGTCCATGTTCGGATCGATCCGATGCCCTCGACCGGGGGAACCTTGGACGACGAGCCGACCGCGATGACCACGTTCGTGGCCTGGAGCTCGTGCGGCGCCTCCCGCGTGATGTGGCCGCCGCCCGGCTCCGTGGGCGCGACGACGACTCGGCCGGGACCGTCAAGGCGTGCCTCGCCCCGGATGCAGGTCGCGCCGGCCGCCTCCAGCCGACGCACGTGGCCCGTGTCGTCGGGATAGTCGAGCCCGACCCGATTGATCATGTAGTCGCGCCGATCCGACGCCCGCGCCCAGGGGTAGTCGGCACCCAGGGCGTGGCGCATGGCTCCGTTGAGCAGCGACTTCGATGGGATGCAGCCCCAGTGGGGGCACGAGCCGCCGAACAGGTCGCGTTCGACGACCGAGACACTGGCGCCGAGCTCGCGTGCCTTGAACGCCGCCGCCTCACCTGCCGGGCCTGCCCCGATGACGATGAAGTCGAAGTGCTGCTCCATCACGTCGATCGGAGCCGTCAGGTCGGCAGGTGGATGGCGCCCTGGTCGTCGAGCGTCCAGCCCGGGTTGTGCGCGACCTCCCAGGGATGCCCGTCGGGATCGATGAAGACACCCGAATAGCCGCCCCAGAACGTCGGCGCGCCGTCCCGCGCGATGGTCGCGCCGGCCGCACGAGCCTCGACAAGGACGGCATCCACGTCGGCCGGCGAGCGCACGTTGTGGGCCAGGGTCACGCCGCCCCAGCCACCGCCGTCGCGGACCCCGGAGTCCTGCGCCAGCTGGTCGCGCCCCCAGACGGCGAGCACCATCCCGCCAGCCTGGAAGAAGACCACGTCCGGGTCATCCGAGGCCGCGTGCCAGCCGAGCGCTTCGTAGAAGGCCCGGGCACGGGCGACGTCGGCGACTCCCAAGCGTGACGAGGCTGATGCGCGACTCCACGGTGACCTCCAAGCGCGGATGATCGCCCGACACCGAGCCGTGATCGGAACGGCTTGCCTGGGCGAACTCGATGATAGGGGCTGGCATCCATCGAGTCAGGCCAGCGCGTGGATCGCGCTGAACGGCTGGTCATTGCCCCAAGATAGGCATGCCCCAGACGATCCCGAAGGAGCCCGAGCCGTGCCGACGCTCGATCGCCACCGCCTCGCCGCCCTGATGGCGGGCGAGGTGCGCCGTTTCACCGAGGCGCATCCCCGCTCGCACGCGCTCCACGAGCGGGCCAAGGCATCGCTGCTCGACGGCGTGCCCATGAACTGGATGGTCAAGTGGGCGAGCCCCTTTCCGGTCTTCGTGGAGTGGGCTGAGGGCGCACGGTTCGCGGACGTGGACGGGCACGAATACGTCGACTTCTGCCTCGGCGACACCGGCGCCATGGCCGGCCACTCCCCTGCCCCGACGGTGGCCGCCGTGCAGCGGCAGATCGCTCGCGGCATCACGACCATGCTGCCCTCGGAAGATGCCGTGTGGGTCGGCGAGGAGCTCAGCCGCCGCTTCGGCCTGCCGCTGTGGCAGTTCACGCTGACGGCCACCGACGCCAACCGCTTCGCGCTCCGCCTGGCGCGCGAGATCACTGGACGTCCGAAGGTCGTGATCCATGACCACTGCTACCACGGATCCGTGGACGAGTCGTTCGCCTGGTTGACGCCCGGTGGGCGCGTCGAGTCACGGCGCGGCAACATCGGCCCGCAGGTCGATCCGGCGCAGACGACCAAGGTCGTGCCGTTCAACGACGTCGAGGCGCTCGAGCGTGCCCTGGCCCCCGGCGACGTTGCCATCGTGCTCATCGAGCCTGCCTTGACGAACGTCGGCATCGTCCTGCCCGAGCCCGGCTACCACGACGCCGTGCGTCGGCTGACGCGCGAGACCGGCACGCTGCTGCTCATCGACGAGACGCACACCTTCTGCGCCGGCCCTGGCGGCTTTACCGCGGCCCACGGCCTGGAGCCCGACTTCCTGGTCATCGGGAAGGCCATCGGTGGCGGGGTGCCGGTCGGCACCTATGCCATGACCGAAGCCGTTGCGGCTCGCGTCCGCGCGGCCGTGACCGTCGAGGACTCCGATGTCGGCGGCATCGGCGGCACCCTGGCCGGCAATCCGATGTCGCTGGCGGCGGTCCGAGCGACGCTCGGTGAGGTCCTGACCGAGGCGGCCTTCGCGGACATGATCCCGCTGGCCGAGCGCTGGCAGGCGGGTGTCACCGAGGTCATCGCCGCCAACGGCGCGCCATGGCACGTCACCCGCCTCGGCTGCCGCGCCGAGTACCACTTCCTGCCGACCCCGCCGCGATCCGGCGCCGAGCTGTGGGCCGCAGGGGACACCGAGCTCGAGCGCTACCTCCACCTCCACGCCCTCAACCGGGGCATCCTCCTGACGCCCTTCCACAACATGGCCCTGATGTGCCCGGCCACGACCGAGGCGGACGTGGACCGGCACACGGAGGCCTTCGCGGAGGCGGTCGATAGCCTGTTCGCCTGACTCGCGAAGATGGCACCGATAGTCGAGGTCGTCCCAAGTGCAAGCTGCAAGGAAACTGCAAAGGCAGGACAGCCGACGATGAGGACGATGCCCGGTCGGACCTGCCAACCTGACACCCAGCGTGCTCCGAACAGGGGCTTCGTGACCAAGGAGGTAACCGATGCAGAACGCCAGCACGATCACCGAACGCGACAGGCCATCTTCCGCGACGCCGCGATCATGCCGAGCTTCGCGGTCAGAGACCTGAGGCCGCACAACGATTCTACGGCCAGACACTAGGGCTCGACGTCCGCCCCGGCCAGCAGGAAGGCATCCTCGAGATCCACGGCAAATCGAGTACGCCGGTCCTGGTCTATCCCAAGCCGGATCATCAACCGGCCGTCTTCACGGTGCTCAACCTGCAAGTGCGCAAGATCGATGAGGCCGTGGAGGCCCTGATCGCGGCGGGCGTCACGATGGAGCATTACAAAGGCGAGAACGGCATCACGACCGACGCCAAGGGCATCGTTCGAGGTGAGAGCGAACCGGGCGGAAGCCCGGGTCCGAGCATCGCGTGGTTCCGCGATCCGTCAGGCAACATCCTCTCGGTGCTCGAGGGCCGCTGACGCCGTCGGCGTACCCCTTACCCGGGAGTTGCGACCACGCGATCACCAAACGACCCTTCTCGGAGGCCCCGGCGAACAGCCGGGGCCTCCGCCGTTTGGGGGCCGATGAGCTCGAGATTCCGCAGGCCCGACGACTAACTGAACACCAGCAGCACCCCGAAGACGATGAGCCACAGCGACCAGGCGATGTAGGCGATGGGCACGAGGCGTTCGGCGAAGGCCCAGCCGCGCTCCTCGTTGGGGCCTACGAACTCGAGGCTCCCGATCACGAGCGCGAGGCCGATGACGATCCCGATGACGCCAAGCCATGAGGGCATGACGCCGGGGCCCAGCATCGCGGCCGCGACGAGGACGGTCCAGGCGCCGGTCAGCAGATAGCCCAGGTGCTCGCCGATGGCTACGCCGAGCAGTCGGTGGAGGGTGGCGAAGGCGACCTCGATGGTCGCTCGCGTCGCGTCGCCGGCGGGGCCTTCGTCTGCCGCCGCGTATCGCCTGGCCAGCTCCGGCACGACGAACGGCCAGCGCACGAGCCCCACGACCTGCACGATCGCGGCCGCGGCACCGACGGCGATGCCGATCGGGATCAGCGCCCCTGGCGCCGATCCCAAGACGACGCCGACGAGGACGACCAGCGGGAGGAGCGCCAGTGCCGTGAGCATGAAGAGCCACCAGCGAACGATCAGACGGGTGCCGCCTGCCGAAAACCGCGTCAGGATGACCGGCGTCGGTTCTCGCAGGATGCCGGGGTAGTCGAAGGCGCGCCCGAGCTCGATGAAGGTCAGGTTGAAGGCGATCGGCATCGCGACGAGCAGGACGCCGGTCAGGGTCGTGACATCCATGGGACTAGCCCTGCCCCGTGCTTGCGCGCAGGATGGGGCGCGTCAGGCACGTCGGGCCACCGGAACCATTGACGCCGACCTCGTCGAGCGGTACCTCGTGGACCTCGACTCCGTGTTCCCGAAGGCGTTTGGCGGTCGTCGGGTTGCCCGCAGCCGTGACCACGACGCGTGGCCGGACCGCCAGAACGTTCGGGCCTAGCGAGTCGAACTCCTCGGGCGGGACGGGGATCATGGCCACGCCTCGTTCCCGCAGCAGCTCCCAGAGCCCGACCGGCAGGAGCGGCAGGTGGACGACGGCGAGGTCGTCGTCCACCGGCGAGATGACGCTGAGCAGATGGATGAGCTTCTCCGGGCCGTCGCCGTACGGCACGTCGAAGAAGCGGACGTCGCCGCCCCAGATCGCCGCCAGCTGCTCCCCGCCGGATCGATTCGTGCGCAGTGTCCGGCCGATGCAGAGTGTCTCCGCGTCGATCCAGAAGGTGTCCCCTCCGTCGACCGTGCCGGGTGCCTCGATGGCGCCGATGACCGGGATGCCGTGGGCCTTGTACCAGGCGGCATGGAACGTCTCCTCGCCCACGCGGTTGGCCTTGCCCGATCGGAGCAGGATGACGCCGCGATCGGTGACCAACGAGGCGTCGAAGGTATAGACGAGGTCCGGGTCTTCCGTCTCCACGCCGAGCTCGTTGACGACCACGCCGAGTCCGCGCAGGGTGGCCACGAATCCGTCGTGCTCGGCCTGGGCGCGCTGGAGGTCGACGGGGTGGAGGAAGCCGTATGCCGGATCCTCGAAGGCGCGCCCGAAGGCCTCGCCCGGTCGCTGGACCAGGGCCTCACGCAGCGGCGCGACCATGCCCTGCGCACCGTAGGTCCGCGCGGGCGCCACGGGTACCTTCACGTCACTGGACGCAGAACTCATTGCCCTCGGGGTCGTTCATGCGCACCCAGTACTCGCCGCGCTTCTCGATGGAACCACGCTCGTCGGTCGCGCCCAGCGCCTTGAGTCGCGCGACCTCGGCGTCGACCCGCCGGCGCCGCTCGTCGAGCTCGATGCCGTGGCCGCCGCTGGCGTTGAGGTCCATATGCATCCGGTTCTTGGCCACCTTCCCCTCGGGCACGCGCTGGAGGAAGATGCGCGGCCCGACCCCATCCGGGTCCTCGATGGCGTTGGCGTCGTTCCAGGCCTCTTCGGGGATGCCCTGGGCTCGGGCCCAGTCGTCCCAGTCGTCGAAGCCCTCTGGCGGCGCGGGGGTCCGATAGCCCAGCGCCGCGGCCCAGAAGGCACCCTGGGCTCGTGGGTCGGCGCAATCGAAGACGAGCTGGATGCGCGTGCTCATGGCGTGCTCCTCAGGCTGGGTCCTTGGTGGGGTCGGTGGCGAGGTGGCGGTCGAGCCAGGCAACGACATCGGCAAGGACCGTCGGCGCATCGAGGTCGTTGTGTGGCTCGTGGTAGACGCCGGCATACATCCGGAGCTCGACATCGGTCGCCCCGCCGGCACGCGCCGCCTCGGCGAAGGCGACGGTGCCTGCCGGATCGATGATCCGGTCATCGGTACCGTGGAAGATGAGCAACGGCAGCCGCCAGTCGCCGGCGTGTGCCTCCGTCCAGCCCAGCGCGTTCAGCGTCGCGACCATCGCCCGGGCTGACAGACGGCGGTGATTGAGCGGGTCGCCGTGGAGCGCCTCGAGCCGCTCGGGCGCCCGCGAGAGCGCCTCGTTCTCGAGCGGCACGTTGAGCGAGAAGGAAGGCCAGACGCGCGACATGGCCGTCCCGAGACCCTCCAACACCGGGCTCCGGACGCCCGTCGGCCGGAGGGCCGGCGAGCTGGCGACCGCGCCGGACAGGCCATCCTGGCGATGGAGACCGTACTCGAGCACGATGGCGCCGCCGAGGCTGTGACCGTACAGGTGAATGGGCGTGCCCGGCGCCTCCTGAGCTCGCGCGTGATCGAGGTACAGCCCGACGTCGTCCCGGTAGTCAGACCAGGCATCGATGTGCCCGCGCCTGCCCTGGGACCGGCCATGGCCGCGGAGGTCGAAGCCGTGGACGGCATAACCCGCGCTGGTCAGCGGCGCGACGACGTTGGCATAGCGCCCGGAGTGCTCGCCGAAGCCGTGGACGATGGCGACCGCTGCGCGCGGCCTGCCGGTCGGCGCCCAACGTCGCGCGACCAGTTCGAGGCCGCCGACGCCGCGGAAGCTGCTCGACGTCTCCGGCGCGCTCGGAGCGATCGGTGGGCTGGACGCCGTCGGCGTGATCGGGGCGTCCGTCGGTGCCTGCGCCATCAGGCCCAGCCTAGCGACTACCATCGGTCGATGCAGGTCGCCCGCCATCGAGCGCGCAAGGAGCCATCAGCAGCTTCCTCGCCGGCCGGAAGGCCGACGCCTGATACCGCACCTCACATCGACCGAAACGGCCTCGTCGAGCGACGTGTTGAAGGTTCTGATGGACGAACGACCGACCCCGAACGGCGCCACCGGGTCACCCGACGCCGAGGACCTTCTTGGCCGCATCGCACACGATCTCGATGACGCATTCGAGGCCCTCGTTCTGGCCGAGCAGGACCTCGTCTACGGCATCGCCCTTCGGTCGACAAGCGACCCGGCCGCCGCCGAGGACATCGCGCAGGACGTCTTCGTGCGCGCCTACCGTGCCCTCGCCGACTACGACGCCGATCGCATCAGGGCGCTGCAACTCCGAGCGTGGCTGGCGCGGATCACCATGAACCTCTGCCGCAACCGCGCACGAGCACGACGCAGCCGGCCGACCGAGGTCCGGTGGGACGCCTCGTCGCTGGCCATCGCACCGCCGTCCGATCCTGCGCCACGACCCGAAGCCCTGGTCCTGGCCCGCGAGAGCGATCGCGAATGGGGCCGCCGACTGGCCGCCCTCCCCGACCGATATCGCACCGCGGTCGAGCTGCGTCACGTGCACGGCTTCTCCTACGAGGAGGTCGCCGTCGCCCTCGACCGGCCAGTCAACACCGTCAAGACCCACGTCCACCGCGGCGTCGCGCTCCTGCGCACGGCCGTGCTCCAGGAGGCCAACCCATGACCACGGTCGATCCCACCACCAGCGACCTCGATCCCGTCGCGCCCGATCTGTCCGCCCTTCGATCGACGGCGCCGAGCGACCTGGCGCCGACCGTACTGGTGCGCGTCGGCCTGGCCGACGAGTACTTCACGGCCGATGCGAGCATCGGACCCATCTTCGTGGCCTACAACGGTCGCGGCGTCTCGGCCACCGCGCCGGCCGACCGACCTGAGGGCGCAGACGGGTTCGAGGCCGCCTTCCACGACCGCTTCGGGCGGGCCATCCGCCCCGCCCGGCGTCCAGCGTCCGAGGTCGTGCGGACCGTCGGGCGCGCGCTGGCGGACGGTCGACCGCACGGCCTGGCCTTCGACCTCCGGGGCCTGACGCCGTTCGCGACCGACGTCCTCGAGGGCGCCTTGACGATCCCGCCGGGCGAGATCCGGCCGTATGCATGGCTCGCCCGCGAGGTCGGCCGGCCGAGAGCGGTCCGGGCCGTGGGCACCGCACTCGGCCACAACCCGATCCCCATCCTCATCCCCTGCCATCGGATCGTGCGCAGCGACGGGCTCATCGGCGACTACGCCTGGGGCAGCCCGACGAAGCGCCGAGCCCTCGCTGCGGAAGGCCTCGACCCGGACGAGATCGAGCGGCTCGCCCGCCATGGGGAGCGCTACATCGGCAGCGACACGACCCATATCGTCTGCCTGCCGACATGCCGTCACGCGAAGCGCGTCACCGAGCGTCATCGGATCCCGTTCGCCTCGCTCGAGGTGGCGCAGGCGGCCGGCTACCGCGGCTGCAAGGTCTGTCGGCCGGCCTGACCGCAGTCGGCGCGGACGGCGCCCATGAGGCCTGCTGACCGAGGCTTCACCACTCGACGAGCTTCCAGACCTCCGGCTCCAGCTCACCCGGACTGCCGCCGATCTCCGCGAAGAGGGCAACGGCGCGCTTGAGGTGCTCCATCGACTCCGCCTCACGGCCCTGGGCGTGGAGCAAGTCGGCAAGATTGTTTTCGAGCGCCGCCTGGCGATGACGATCGCCCTGGCGCTCGCACCGGTCGAGGGCGTCCCGCATCAGCACTTCGGCCGCGTCGAGGTCCCCGGCATCGGACTCGACGAGCGCGAGCGTGTTGAGGGCGGCGATGCGAACCCCCGGATCGGGCGGCTCGTCCGAGGCCGAGCGTCGGTCGACCTCGTCGACGACGGCGAGCGCTGCATCGAGGTGCAGGCGAGCCTCGCCCAGCTCGCCTGAGTGGCGCGCAAGCATCCCGAGCAGCGCCTCGGCTCGCGCAACCCCGGTCGGGTCATCGTGATCGGTCGAGTCCTGGAGCGCCTCGCGAGCCAGGGCCTCGGCGCCAGCTTTGTCGCCCAGTCCGAGAGCGATCGCCCCGCGGTCGACGAGGACGCGACCGGCCCGACGGTCATCGAGCAAGGGATCCGAGGCGCGAGCGAGATGGCGCTCCGCCCGCACCAGGTCACCACGGCGAGCGTGGACGAGCCCGATGCGATGCTCGATGGAACGTTCGCGCGCGGGGTCGCCCTGCGCCTGCCCCGTTTCGTAGTGCCCGAGGGCGCCGACGTAGTCGCCCATCAGGGTCAGCAGATCGCCGAGCGCCTCGTGGATGGCGGCAGCATCCGGGTGACCGAGCGCGAGCGCGGCTTCGTAGTGTTCGCGCGCCTCTGGGTTGGCGTGGACAGCGCGTGCCAGCTGGCCGGCGCGAAGGTGGGCGCTCGCCGCGTCGGCGGTACGACCGGCCAGCGTCGCATGCGATGCGATGAGCGCCCAGCGCGTGGCGTCTCGAAGCCCGGCTCCCGTGCGCGACAGCGCGTCAGCGACTCGGCCGTGCAGCAGGCGGCGGCGCGCGAGGCTGGTGTCCTCGTAGGCGACGTCGCGCAGCCGCCCGTGTGTGAAGTCGTAGCGGACCTCGCCAGGCATCGGCCGTCTGTACCTCACGGATGAGGCCTCGTCGCAGCAGCGCTTCGAGCCCATCGACCATCTCCTCTTCGCCACGACCAGCGGCGGCACGAACGGTCGCGAGGTCGAAGGACCGCCCGATGACGGCGGCGGCGGCAAGGACCTGGCGTCCGACCTCGTCCAGGGCGGCGATCCGACCCCGGAGAAGGGCCAGCATGCCGCCCGGGACGGCGCCGCCGATCGACCCTGGCGCTGCCAGTGCCTCCGTCACGTAGAGCGGCAGCCCCTCCGTCTCCGCCACGAGGGCATCGACGACGTCCGTCGTGGCGCGAGGGCCGAGGACCTCGATGGCCAGAGCTGCCACGTCCGACCGACCCAGGCGCTCGAGCTGGATCCGGACGTCGGCATCGCGCAACGCGAGTGGCAGTGATGCCGGCAGATCGGACCTGTCGGAGGCCTCGAACCGGCCGGACAGGAGGAGGGCGATGGACCGGCCCTGTAGCCGGCGCGCGAGGTAGGCCACGACCTCCGCGGACGAGGGGTCTGCCCGATCGATGTCATCGACCCAGATCAGGCCGCCCCCAGGGCCGGCCGCAAGCGTCGCAAGGGCACCGCTCAACGACTCGAGGAGTCGCAGGCGGCCATACGGGTCGGCGCCAGACGATGTGCCTTGTGGCGGCACGGCGACGCCCTGGAGCGGCGCCAGGCGGGCCGCGTCGGCTTGCCAGAGCGCCGGCATCGAGGCGATCCGCGACCTGGCGTCTGATTCCAGCGAGCCAGCGCGGATGAGCTCGGCGATGACCCCGAACGGGATGCTGGCCTCGCCCATGACCGTGCGCGCCTCGAGCACGACGCCGCCGCGGGCGCGGACCTCGGCGACCACGGCCTCGGCGAGCCTCGTCTTGCCGACGCCAGCCTCGCCCTCCACGAGCAGAAGCCGACCATCAGGCCCGTCCCCCCGGACCGCGGCCATGAGCCGCGCCAGGTCATCGTCGCGGCCGACGAGGGGCAGCCGTTGAGTGCCACCCGCTTCGGCGGCGTCGGCCACCGCACTCGACGCCAGGCTGAGCTCCATGGGGAGCGGCGCCGTCTCGGCGAGGCCCGGCACCAGCTCGGTCGATGTGTGATCAGGGCCAAGCCTGCCGTCCTTGACGGCCTCCGCCAGGTCGGTGGTCTCGGGCAGCGGGGAAACGCCCAGCTCGCGATCCAGCGTGCGCACGAGGTCCCGGTATGCAGCGACCGCGGCGGCGACCTCGCCCGAGCGGGCGAGGGAAGCGATCATCAGCTGGTGGGCGGGCTCGTGGAGCGGATCGACCGCGAGCCACCGTCGGGTGGTTTCCGCCGCCAGGTCCCATCGGCGCTCGCCCGCACGGGCCCGCGCGAGCCGTTCGAAGGCACCGGCGACGTCTCGACGATGCGCCTCGCCCTCGGCTGCCTGCCAGTCGTCGAAGGTCTCGCTGTCGCGGAGGGTGAAGCCTTCCATGAATGGTCCGCGGTCCCAGGCGAGCGCCTCCTCGAGGGCCGAGATGCACGTCGGACATGGGTCGGCGGCGGGATGACCGTGGGCGCGTGCCAGCGCCAGCGCCGCGCGGAATCGCCAGAGGTCGACCTCGACCGACGCTTCCTCGAGGCCGACGGCCGAACGATCGACGACCATGCCCCGAGCGCCCAGCCCCGAGCGCAGGACCGACAGCGTGCGCCGAAGGGCGTTGCGGGCGTCGGTCCCGTCGGCCTCCGGCCAGAGCAGCGCGGCCAGCGTGTCGCGGCTCGATGGGCGCCGCACGACGGCAAGATAGGCAAGAAGAGCGACGGCCTTTCGGGTGTCGAAGGTTGCCAGGCGGCCGCCGACGGTGACCTCGGGAGGGCCCAGAAGCCGGACCGAGAGGACATTCGCGTGGGGCTGCATCGGCGCAACGATACCGGACGACGCCTGCCAACCGTAACGATTCCCGGACGCCAATGGCCCATCTTACGGATGTGACGGGGTCATCCACCATGGCAGCGAGCGACCGCAGCCTCGATCCGGGCGGCGACGCGTCCGTGCGTCCGGGGCTCGGCAAGACAGCGACAGTCCTGGTCTTGATGCGCCAGGACTCGAGCGGTCGACCCTGTGACGACGCCCGCCATGGCTAGGGGTCGACTGACCGGCGGGCCCGCGTGGCTTGTCTGGGGGGTCGTCGCGGTCGAGCTCGGCTACGTCGCGCTGAGCGTCGTCGTGGCCCCAGACAGTGTGGAGATGCCGACCTTCGCGCGGTTGATCTTCGCCCTCCTCGTCGCGTCGTTGGGCATCGTCGGGGCACTGATCGCCACACGCCAGCCGCGCAACACCATCGGCTGGATCCTGTGGTCGGCCGCCATCGCCATGGCCTGGTCGATCGCCGGCGACGACTACGTGATGATCAGCCTGTCGACAGCCGCGGGGCCCTTCCCCGCCACGACCGCGGTGGCTTGGCTGGCGGGCCTTCCCTTCCTGCCGGCCCTCATCATGATCATGATCTTCGTCCCGCTCTTGTTCCCTGACGGCCACCTGCTCTCGAACCGGTGGCGGTGGGTCGCCGCGCTGGGGATCCTCGCGGTGATCGTGGCCATGGTGCCGTCGGCATTCATGCCAGGCCCGCTGGGCGCAGATGAGCGGATCGACGAATCCGGTCGGCATCGCGGCGCTGGTGCCGCTCGCCGACGCGCTCTCGGCGGCCAACTTGCTCGGGGTCGCCATCGTCGTGCCGCTGGCCATCGCCTCGACCTTCCTGCGTTACCGGCGAGGCGGCCCTGTCGTCCGGGAGCAGCTGAAGTGGCTCATCGCGGCGATGGGTCTCACCGCGGCGTGCGCAGGGCTGGCCTTCGTGCCGATCGCTCCGATCGGAGTCATCGGCTGGGTCGCGACGATCGTCAGCGTCTCGTTGCGTCCCGGTCGCCATCGGCATCGCCATCCTGCGCTACCACCTTTACGAGATCGACCGGATCGTCAGTCGGACGGTGAGCTATGCGGTCGTGACCCTCACCCTGGCCTTCGTCTTCGTCGCAGTCGTGCTCGGCCTCCAGGCGATCCTCGAGCCGGTCACGCGGGAGAACACCATCGCCGTCGCGGCCTCGACGCTCATCGTCGCCGCGCTCTTCCAGCCGCTCCGTCGCCGAGTCAAGTCGATCGTCGACCGACGCTTCGATCGGTCGCACTACGACGGCCAGCGAACGGTGGCGGCGTTCGCCGGGCGGATGCGTGACGAGGTCGACATCGCGGCGGTGACCGATGACCTCGATGTGACCATCACCTCGGCGCTCAACCCGTCGACGCTCGGGCTGTGGCTGCGAGGGAGCTCAGGATGACCGGCGGGGTGACGGCCATGGTTCACGTGAGCACGATGCGGCGGATCGTCGTCGGTGTGGCCTGGCTCGCGACCTTGACTGGCGCGATCCTGCTGGTGGCAGCCAGCCAGATCGTCTTCTTGGACCCGACGGGCGCCGGCTTCACGCTGGTCTTCGTGAGCCTGGCGTTCGATGTCATGGCATTTGGCAGCGTCGGGGCGGTCCTGGCGCTTCGGCGCCCCGACAACACCGTCGGCCTCGTCCTGATCGTGGCCGGCCTGCTCCTCGTCCAGACCTTCCTCGGCTTCATCTTTGGAGCGGTCGTAGCCGGACGGTCCCAACACCGGAACGAGGTTGGCCGGCCTGCTCGGGCTGGTGGGCGGGCTCGGCATCTACCCGACGCGTCATCGTGGCCGGTCCCCTCCTGGCGGTCCTCTTCCCGGACGGCCACCTTCCCGGACCGCGATGGCGCTGGCCGGTCGGCTTGATCGCCGGGATGCTGGCTATCGGTACCCTCCTCATGGTCGTGCGGCCCGGCGCCATCAGCGAGGGCCTCGCAGCCAATCCACTCGGCGTGACCGGTGTCCCATGGCTGGAGGCCGTCGCGCCGCTCGGGGAATCCCTTGGTGCCATCGCCCTGATGGCTTCACTCGTCCTCGCCCTGGTCGCGGTCGCGATCCGCTACCGAAGATCGGGGGTCGCGGGCCGGGAGCAGATGAAGTGGTTCGTGGCAGCGAACGTCCTCTTCGCCGTCCTCCTGTTCCTCGGCTTCGCCGACGGAGCGACCGAGCCGACCGCCTTCGACGTGCTCGGCGTGGCCAGCCTCTCCCTGCCACCGATCGCCGTCGGGATCGCCATCCTGCGATACCGGCTGTACGAGATCGACCGGATCATCAGCCGGACCCTGAGCTACGCCGTGGTCACGATCACGCTGGCTCTCGTGTTCATCGGCGGCGTACTCGGCCTCCAGGCCGTCCTCGATCCGCTGACCGGCGGCAATACGGTGGCCGTGGCGGCCTCGACCCTCATCGTCGCGGCCCTCTTCCAACCGCTGCGCCGACGCATCCAGCGCATCATCGACCGGCGCTTCAATCGCGCCCGCTTCGACGCCCAGGTGACGGTCGATGCCTTCGCGGTGCAGTTGAGGGACGAGGTCGACTTGGACCGCCTCCGGATGGCCTTGGTCGCCACTGCCGATGACGCAGTTCGCCCGGTCCAGGCCTCATTGTGGTTGCGGAATGCGGAGGCAGGACGATGAGCTCCGCGACACCATCCGCTGCTGTCCGGCCCCTGGGGCTCGCCGGGCGCATCGCCGTCCTCGGCTTCCTGTTGGTGGGTGCCACCCTGGGGGCGTCGAGCGGCTTGGGGCTGCTCCTGTTCCTCCCCTACGCGAGTGTCGGTGGGCTCCTCGTGATGCGGCGGCCGCGGATGTCGATCGGCTGGATACTCCTCGGCCTGGCGGGGTGTTTCGCGTCCATCTCAACGGCACTCGACGCGACGATCCAGCAGTTCGCCGATGGGACCGTCGCGCCCCCACTTGCCGTCTTCGCCGTCGCCTGGAACATGTCTGGCGTCGTGGCGTTCTTCCTCTTCGCGATCCTCGCTCTCGTCTTCCCGTCCGGCAGGCTGCCGACCGGCGGGTGGGGCGCCGTCGTGCGCTTCACGCTCGCATGCGGCGTTCTCCTCCTAATGACGGCCGTCGTGATGCCGAACCTCAAGGTTCAACTCGTCGGGTACGCCGAGACGGTCGTCGTCCGGAACCCCCTGGCCCTCCTACCGGATCTGGCGATCTGGAAGATCATCACTCCGGATACGACCACCTTCCTCCCGATCATGGTGCTGCTGGTCGTGGCGGCCATCTCGCTCGTCTTGCGCGTCCGGCGCGCGCTGGGGATCGAGCGCCAGCAGCTCCGCTGGTTCACGGCCTCGATCGCGGCCGTCGTGGCGGCCGTGATCATCGGCATGGCATTGGCCAGCATCGTGCCGGGCGGGGGGATCAGCGGCATCGTCTGGATCCCGGCCTTGGTGGCTATCACGCTCGTCCCGATCGCGGTCGGCATCGCCGTCCTCCGCTATCGACTCTACGAGATCGACCGGATCATCTCCCGCACGGTCTCGTGGGCACTGGGATCCGGCGTCCTCGTGGTGGTGTTCGGCGCGGGGGTTGTCGCACTCCAGGCGCTCCTGTCTGGGTTCACGCAGGGCGAGACGCTCGCCGTGGCGGCTTCCACGCTCATCGCCTACGCCCTCTTCCAGCCGGTCCGGCGGCGGATCCAGCGGGCCGTCGACCGGCGCTTCGACCGCGCCCGCTACGACGGGCAGAAGGTCATCGATGCCTTCGCCCGACAGCTGCGCGATGAGGTCGACCTCGATCGGCTCCGGACCGCACTGATCGCCACCGCGGATGACGTGGTGCGCCCCGTCAGCGCGACGGTCTGGCTGCGCTCCGGAGAGGTGACACGATGACGGCGCCGTTGACGACACGGCGCCCGGGCTTGGTCTCGATCGTCATGATCGTCACGTCGATCGGGCTTTCTGTGGGCCTGTCACTGGCACTCGATTGGTTCGTCTTCAGCACTCCGGCTGCATCCATGGGTGCCCCAGCGCTGTCGCTTCCGTTCAACGCCACGGTGATCCTGATGTCCGTGGTCGGGGCCGTCATCGAGTGGCGAAGGCCGGGCCATGCCATCGGGCGCCTGCTGATGCTGAGCGGGCCGCTGTACGCAACACTGGCCATAGGCTGGACGGTTGCCGATTACTCCTTCGCACCGTTGATCGATCCCGCCGCCTTTGCAGCGCTCTCTTGGGCGACGGCGATCCTCTCCTACCCAGGGGTCGCGCTCTTTGCCGGCTGGCTGCCCCTGCTCTTTCCGACGGGAACCCTGCCTGGCCCTCGGTGGCGCTTACCGGCGGTGGCACTCGTCGTCGTGTCCAGCATCAGCCTGGCCGCATTCGCATTCCGGCCGGGATCCTACGGGCCCAACAGCGCGGTGAACCCGCTGGGGATCGAGGGCTGGCCATCGGCCCTTCAGCCGCTCGCGGACGCGCTCCCCTTCGAGATGGCGGCGGTCTTGATCCTGGCCATCGCGGCGCTGGCGACGCGGTACCGTCGCGGAGATCGTGTCGAGCGGCTGCAGATCCGCTGGCTGCTCGCTGCCATGGCGATCACGATCGTCGGCTTCGCCGGGGTAGTGATCGAGTCGGCGATCCGCACGGATGATGGCCCGAATATCTCGGCCTTCGTCGCCTATCTCGGCGTTCTCCTCATGCCCATCGCGATCGGCATCGCGGTCACGCGCTACCGCCTCTACGAGATCGACCGGATCATCAGCCGGACGATCGGCTATGCCCTGGTGACCGGCGTGCTCGTGGTCGTGTTCATCGGCGGTGTCCTCGGCTTGCAGGCAGTCCTCGAGCCATTGACCGACGGCAACACGGTCGCGGTCGCCGCCTCGACGCTCATCGTGGCCGCCCTCTTCCAGCCTCTTCGACGACGGATCCAGCGGGCTGTCGACCGGCGCTTCGACCGCGCTCGATACGACGGGCAGAAGGTCGTCGACGCCTTCGGCAGACAGCTGCGGGACGAGGTCGATCTCGATCGGCTCCGGACCGCATTGCTCGCCACGGCCGATGTGGTCGTTCGCCCGTCAGCGCGCGCTGTCTGGCTGCGCTCCGGGGAGGTGACACGATGACGATCGCCACCCGAGCGCCCGCTGGGCCGGGTCGGGCGTGTCGCACTGGCCGGCGTCCTGATCGGCGGGACCATCCTCGCAGCCACCGATCCGATCAGCCTGCTGTTCTTCCTGAGTTACGCCTCTGTGGGCGCGCTGCTGGTCATCAGGCGCACCTCGAACCCGATCGGCTGGCTTGTCCTGTTGATCGCGTTCGGCCTCATCGGCACGACCGCTCGGCCCGGCACGGACGTAGCAAGCCCTGCAGGCCGGCACGGCCACGATCGGCGAGTTCCTGTTCGCATGGACCAGCAGCTGGGCGGGCCTCGTATCCTATCTTGCGTTCGTGGGGCTGGCCGTGCTCTTCCCGTCCGGCCACCTGCCGGTCAACCGATGGCGGTGGCCGACCGTCGCCTGCCTGACCATCGGGCTCATGCTCGTGGCCGCTCACGGCGGTGGCGCCCACGTTCACGTACAACGTCGACGCCGGCGTCACGAACGTGGTCGATCCTCAACCCGTTTGCCATTTTGCCCGGGCTGCCGCTCTGGTCGCTCCTGCCGGACGTTGGCCTGGTGGCCATCGCGTTCAACCTGGGACTCCTGGTCGTCGCGGTGGCCGCATTGGTCGTCCGTTTTCGACGTTCGACGGGCATCGATCGACTTCAGCTCCGGTGGCTCGCCTCCTCCGTGGTCCTCTGCATCGGGGCCGTCGCCTTCGGGCTGGGCACGCTGGCGATCTTCGGCAACGCGGCCCGCGTGGCCTGGATCCCGGCCATCGTGGCCTATCCGACGGTGCCGCTGGCCATCGGCGTCGCCATCCTGCGCTACCGCCTGTACGAGATCGACCGGATCATCAGTCGGACGCTCAGCTATGGCGTGGTGACGGCCACCCTCGCGCTCGTCTTCCGTGGCGGTCGTCCTCGGCCTGCAGGCCGCGTTGGAGCCGATCACGGATGGCAACACGATCGCGGTGGCGGCCTCGACGCTCGTCGTGGCCGCACTCTTCCAGCCCGTCAGGAAGCGAGTCAAGACGATCGTCGACCGGCGCTTCGACCGGGCTCGCTACGACGGCGAGCGAACGGTGGCCGCATTCGCGGCGCGACTCCGAGATCAGGTCGAGCTCGAGGGCCTCGAGGCCGACCTTGACGCCGTCGTCCGACGGACCGTGGCCCCGGCCACGCTCGGCCTCTGGATCGTCCGACGGCGGGCCGTCGAGTGACCGCGAGGCGATCCGAGCACGAGGACCGGGCGCTGGCCGCCATTCCGACGACCCCCCTTTGGCGGCGTGCATCGACGTGGATCGCCATCGCGCTGCTGGCTGCTTCACTGGGGATGATCACTTTCATCCTGGTCTCGCTCGTTGTGCCAGGCCACGAGCGGCTGCCGAATCGACCGGACGTCGCCACCGTCCTGGCGGCGTCGTGCGTCTTCGTGTCGTTGCCGTCCGTCGGGGCGATCCTGGCGATCCTTCGCCCGCGCAACCCGATCGGTTGGCTGTTCCTTGTCGCAGGCGCCGGCTTCATCGTCAACGTCTTCGCCAGCGAGTACGTTGGCCGCAGTGCCTTCCTGGGTGCGAATTTGCCGGGACATGCCCTCGTCGACTGGGTCGCCGCCTGGTCCAGTTCACTCTCACTCGCCATCCTGGTGATCTGGGTCCCACTCCTCTTCCCCGACGGGCATCTCCTCGGAACTCGATGGCGGATCGTGGCGTGGAGCGCCGCCGTCGCGCTCGGCGCACAGATCGTGGCCCAAGCGATCGAGCCCTCCGGGCCGATCGGCCCCTTCGGTCCGACCGGGTATGGCGGGATGCTGCCCAATCCGATCGCAGTGCACGGTCCGCTCGGCGACCTCTCGACGACGCTGTCCGACTCGCCGTTGCCGCTGGCCCTTGCCGTCCTGGCGCTCGCCTCGCTGGCCCTCCGATTCCGCAGGTCAACCGGTATCGAGCGCCAGCAGCTCAAGTGGTTGCTGTTCGCTGTCGGGTTCCTCCTGGCCACGTTCAGTGCCGCGATCTTCACGCAGATCAGTGAGCTCTGGTATGCGGTCATCCTTGGCTTTGCAGCACTCCCGGTCGCCGCCGCCATCGCCGTCCTGCGCCACCGCCTGTACGAGATCGACCGGATCATCAGCCGGACGATCGGCTACGGCATCGTGACGATCACTCTGGCCGTGGTCTTCGTCGGCGGCGTCCTGGGGTTGCAGGCGATCCTCGCCCAGTTCACCGGCGGCAACACCGTCGCCGTGGCAGCCTCGACCCTCATTGTGGCGGCCCTCTTCCAGCCGCTCCGCAGCCGCATCCAGCGCCTGGTGGATCGCCGCTTCGACCGCACCCGCTACGACGCGACGCGAGTCGTCGATGCCTTCGCCGCGCGACTTCGAGACGAGGTCGACCTCGACCGCCTCCGGACCGCACTCGTCGCCACCGCCGACGACGCCGTGCGCCCCGATAGCGCCTCGGTCTGGCTGCGCCAGATGCGCGGCCAAGGTTGACCGTGCGCACACAAATCAGGTCCGATCCGCGGCGGCGGCGCCGATTCGTGACGAAGTCAGTTCAAACCAGCGTTCCGTAACGGTTTCTGGACGATGGAGGCGTAGAACACGGTCATGACATTCATCGAGTCGCTCCGAAGAACGGTCGGGCGCAGCCGCTCCGACCCGACGCCAGAGCCGACGGTCGCGCCAGCCGAGCAGGCGATGCCCGCCGTCGCGACTGGGCCGGCCATCGAGATCAACCCCTCAGACCCGCTCTTCGCCTATCTGCAGGGGGCACCGGGGGTCGTGGACGTCGAGCGCGTAGCGCTCGAGTCGGCCGCACTCGCGGAGCTTCGCGCATCCGGCGTGCGGGTCATCGTCCCGCTGGTCACACAGGGCGAGCTCATCGGCGCCCTCTACCTCGGCCCACGTCTGTCTGACCAGGACTACTCGACCGACGATCGCAAGCTGCTGTCCACCCTGGCCGCCCAGGCCGCGCCGGCCATCCGCGTCGCCCAGCTCGTGCGCGAGCAGGCCATCGAGATCCAGGCGCGCGAGCGGCTCGAACAGGAGATGCGAGTCGCCACCCTCATCCAGCAACAGTTCCTGCCGCGCGAGCTGCCCCAGCTGGACGGCTGGCAGGTGGCCGCCTACTACGGCCCCGCCCGGGCGGTAGGCGGCGACTTCTACGACTTCATCCCGCTGCCGGACGGCCGCATCGGCATCGTGGTCGGCGACGTGACCGACAAGGGCGTGCCGGCCGCGCTGATCATGGCCCGCACGCAGTCCGTCCTGCGCGGCGAAGCGCCGCGCCTCATCGAACCTTCGGCGGTGCTCCAGCGAGCCAACGAGATCCTGCTGCCGGAGATGCCGGAGCGCATGTTCGTGACCTGCCTCTACGGCGTCCTCGACCCGGCGACCGGCCGATTCGACGTACGCCAACGCCGGTCATCTCGCGCCGTACCTGCGGACGGCCGACGGGGTGGTCGAGCTGCGTGCGACGGGCATGCCGCTCGGCCTTCTGGCCGACATGACCTACGAGTCGCGGGAGGCGACCCTTGCCGCCGACCAGAGCGTCGTGCTCTACAGCGACGGCATCATCGAGGCGCACGGGCCCGACGGAGACATGTTCGGCTTCCCGCGTCTGCGCGAGCTGATGACGGCCGATCTGGGCGGCAGCGAGATCATCGACGCCATCCTCGACCAGTTGCACGCCTTCACGGGCAGCGGCTGGGAGCAGGAGGACGACATCACGATGGTCGCCCTGCGTCGGGATGGCATGGCCGCGGCCGTGACGGCCCCACCGATCGGTGGCGCGACCGATAGCCACGACAAGGCCGCCGACGCCGCCGACGCCACTGGCTCAGGCGAGCGCCTCCTTCACCTGGTCATCCCCGGCGAGCAGGGCAACGAGCGCATGGCCATGGACCGCGTCGCCGAGGCCGTCGCGCCGCTGGCGCTCCCTGAGGCGCGTCTCGAGCGGCTCAAGACCGCCGTCAGCGAGGCGACCATGAACGCCATCGAGTACGGCAGCCGCAACGACCCCGCGATCCCGGTCGAGATCGACGTCAACGTGTCGTCCGCAGACCTGATCGTGCGCATCACCGACCAGGGCCTGAGCGGGGAGATCCGAGAGACCGAGGAACCGAGCATCGAGGCCAAGCTCGCGGGCGAACAGAAGCCGCGCGGCTGGGGCCTCTTCCTCATCAAGCACATGGTCGATGCCATGGAGGTGGTGACCGACGGAAATGCGCAGACCGTGATCCTGACGCTCCACCTGGAAGGAGCCGGCGATGCCAGCCCAGCCCTTTAGCGCCGAGACCGTCGTCGTCGACGGCCAGGCCACCATCGCGCTCCACGGCGACCTGAACGGGACCGCGGACGACGACCTGACCCGCGCCTACGACGAGGCGCGTGGCTCGGGGATGTCGGTCCTGACGATCGACTTTTCGCGGGCCGCCTACATCAACAGCACGGGCATCGCGGTCCTGGTGCGCATCCTCGCCGCCGGGCGGCGGGACGGCGTCGAGGTCCGCGCCCGCGGCCTCAGCCCGCACTACATCGAGATCTTCGAGATCACCCGCATCTCCGACTTCATGCGCATCGAGCGCGACGACCTGGCCACCGCAGGAGGCATCGCATGACTACCGGCACGACCCACATCGACACCCGAACGCTCAACTCGACCGTCACGGCCATCGTCATCGAAGGCGACGTGACGTCGGCCAGCGAGGCGCCGCTCATGGAGGCCTACACGGCGGCCAGCGCCGCGGGCGCCAGGACGATCGTGCTCGACTTCAGCGGCCTCGACTACATGAACAGCGGTGGCATCGGCCTCCTCGTGACACTCCTCGTGCGGGTCCAACGACAGGGCCAGCGGCTGACGGCGTGCGGCCTGAGCGACCACTATCGCGAGATCCTCTCCCTCACCCGCCTCGACGAGGCCATCGCCATCTATCCGAGCGAGGCGGACGTCCTCGCAGCGGTCTCCTGACCGCGCAACGCAGGAAGGCATTGGGTGCACGAGATGGATGAGACGACCGTGGTCGAGACCACCGAACGGCCCGCGACGACGAGCCGACCCGAGCCCGCGGCGACCGCGTCGCCGTCCGAGGGCAGCGGCGGCGGCCGCGCGGACAGTAACTGGTCACGCCCGGTGGACCGCCTGGCCGTGGGCGCCGTGCCATCGAGCGCCATCAACATCAACGTCGACGGGCGGCGGCTGGTCGGCCCGGTGCAGGGCTTCGGCCAGCTGTGGCAGAAGCGCTACGAGGTCCGCCTCGAGGGCGCCGACGTCACGCCTGAAGCGGTCATCGCGACCTGGAAGGCGGAGTTCGGCTCGTTCTGGCCGAAGGGCTCGCGGTTCTACGGCCCCGTCACGAGCCTGGCGCCGGGCGAGGTCGCCCTCCTCAACCTTGACATGCCCGGACGCCAGACCCTCTCGACCGGCGTCATGGTCATCTACGCTGACGACGAATCGTTCACCTTCATGACCCCCGAAGGCCACATGTTCGCGGCCTGGATCACCTTCACGGCCATGCGCCAGGACGGCGTGACCACGCCGCGGGTCGAGGTCCTGCTGCGGGCCAACGATCCGCTCTACGAGGTCGGCATGAGCCTCGGCGGCCACAAGCAGGAGAATGCCTTCTGGATGGCGACGCTCCACAACCTCGCGGCACGTTTCGGGGTCGACGCGCAGGCGACGACCGAGCAGACCTGCGTCGACCGACGCCGGCAGTGGAACCACGCCGGCAACATCCGGCACAACGCGGCCATCCGCTCCGGTCTCTACCGCATGACCCATCCACGCGTCTGGTTCGGGCATCCCGACGCCACGTGACCCGGGACGCGCCTGACGCCATCGTCGTTGGCTCTGGACCGAATGGGCTGGCGGCCGCCATCACCCTGGCACAGGCGGGTCGGTCGGTCGTCGTCTATGAAGCCGCCGAGACGATCGGCGGGGGGATGCGCAGCGCCGAGCTGACGCTGCCGGGCTTCGTCCACGACGTCTGCTCGACCATCCAGGGCACGTCCCTGGCCTCGCCCTTCTTCCGCTCCCTCGACCTTCCCGGCCTGGGCGTCGAGCTGGTCCACCCGGACGCGCCGCTCGCCCATCTGCTCGATGACGGTCGGGTCGCGATGCTCGAGCGCTCTGTCTCCGCGACCGCGACGGGCCTGGGCGAGGATGCCCGCCGATATCGGCAGCTCATCGGGCCGTTGGTCCGCGATGCCGACAAACTGATGCCCTTCGTCCTCGGCCCCTTCGATCCCTTCCCGCGCCATCCCCTGGCCGCGGCCCGGTTCGCGTTCCCCGCGCTGCGCTCAGCGAAGGGCATCGCGGGCGGGTTCGCCGACGACCTCGCGCCGGCGCTCCTGACCGGCTTGAGCGCGCACTCGATGGTCCCGCTCCAGCAGCCCGCGACGGCCGCGTTCGGGCTCGTCCTGGCCATCTCCGCCCACGCCTACGGCTGGCCGGTCGTGCGTGGCGGGACCCAGGTCCTGGCCGACGCCCTGGCCGCGCGACTCCGGTCGCTCGGCGGCGAGATCGTCACCGGTCGACCCATCACATCGATCGACGACCTGCCGCAGGCGCGCGCGACGCTCTTCGACACGTCGCCGCGCGGCCTGGTCTCGATCGCCGGCGACCGGCTCCCCGATCGGTACCGACGACGCCTCGAGGGCTTTCGTTACGGGCCGGGCATCTTCAAGCTCGACTGGGCGCTCGACGGTCCGATCCCGTGGCGCACGGAGGCGGTCGGGCGTGCCGGGACGGTCCATCTGGGCGGTACCTACCACGAGGTCCTGGCCGCCGAGCGCGATGTCGCTCAGGGTCGGCACCCGGAGCGACCGTTCGTCCTGCTCGTGCAGGCGAGTCGCTTCGACCATTCGCGCGCCCCGGAAGGCAAAGAGACCGGCTGGGCGTACTGCCACGTGCCGAACGGCTCGACCCTGGACATGACGGAGCGCATCGAGGCCCAGGTCGAGCGGTTTGCGCCCGGTTTCCGCGACCGGATCCTGGCCCGCGCGGTCCGTGCGCCCGCCGAGCTCCAGGCCGACAACCCGAACTACGTCGGCGGCGACATCAATGGCGGCATCCAGGACTGGCGGCAGCTCTTCACGCGGCCGGTCGCGAAGCTCGACCCCTACGCGACGCCGGCGCGCGGCCTCTATCTCTGCTCGTCGTCGACGCCGCCAGGCGGCGGCGTCCATGGCATGTGTGGCGTCTGGGCGGCGAGGTCTGCCCTCAAGCGGGAGTTCGGGCGGCGGGCGTCCCGGTCCCCGGCCTGAGTCGCCGCGCCACGGCGGCGAACGTTCCGGGGTTCAGGCGATCTCGCGCCGGATCGTGCGGGCCGCGAGGACGACGAAGAGGATGGCCACGCCTGCCAGGAAGAGCAGGTCGACCTGGACCACGCTCGCGCTCAGGTCGGCGCCCTTGATCATCACCGCCCGCAGGCCCTCGATGGCATAGGTCATCGGCATCAGTTGAGAGATCGGCTGGAGGATGGGTGGCAGCGCGGCGACCGGGAACAGCACCCCGCTCAGAAGTGCCTGGGGCACGATGACGATGGGGATGAACTGGATGATCTGGAGCTCGGTGCGCGCGTAGGTCGAGAGGAAGACGCCCAGGTTGACGGCGCCGAGCGCCGCCAGCAGCGTGATCCCATAGACGAGCGCCGGGCTACCGGCTGTCGGGACGCCGAGGCCGACGGTGAACGAGGGCAGCGGACCGATGGCCGGCACCGTCACCTGCGACAGGAGCCAGACGAGCAGGAGCGCGACCTGGATGACCGCCAGCAAGCCGAAGCCCAGGCTATAGCCGGTCACGATCTCGCCGCGGGTGACGGGCGTCGCCAGGAGCCGCTCCAGGGTGCCGCCGACCCGCTCGCGCAGGAAGCTGACGCCCGTCAGGACGAAGACGAAGAAGTACGAGAAGAAGGCGACGAGTGCGGGCGCGAAGAGGTCCAGGATGTCGGCATCCGCCGAGCCGTAGACGGTCTCGTGTGCGATGGTCAGGCTGGGGATCGAGACGCCCGGCGGCGCCAGGGCGCCGAGCATACCGCTCAGCGCAGATCGCAATTCGGCGATGTAGCCGCCCTCCTGCGCGGAGTTGACGCCTTCGGTGATGACGACGAGGCTCGCCTCGCCGCCGGTCAAACCGGACGCGAAGCCGTCCGGGATGACGACGGCGACATCGACTCGGTCGTCGCGGATGGCCTGGCGCGCGTCGTCGTCCGCGGCGCCCGTGCCGAGGTCCACGACCGCGAGCCCGCATCGCTGGCGGCGTCCGAGATCGCCGATGCCAGCGTCGGTCCCGAGCTGCTGGTCGACCGCCACGACCGCGACGCGCGGGGCAGGCGCCTCCTGCTCTCGGAGGATGAAGGCCAGCAGCCCGGTGATGACGATCGGGGCGATGAAGAGCAGCCCCAGCGAGCGATGGTCGCGGCGAAGCTCATCGAGCAGGCGGCGGCAGACGGCGAACGCGCGACGCGGTCTCATGTGCGATCGCCCGACGACGGCGCGCCGCTCTCGGCGTACCAGAGGAAGGCCTGCTCCAGGTCGTCGGTGCCGGCGCCGGCGCGCAGCTCCGCCCCACTGCCGCGGGCGAGCAGGCGGCCATCGCGCATGAAGACCAACTCGTCGCAACGGTCCGCCTCGTCCATGACGTGGCTCGAGACGACGAACGTGGTGCCGGCCGCGGCGATCGCTCGGAAGTGGTTCCAGAACTGGACCCGCAGCGCGGGGTCGATGCCCACGGTCGGCTCGTCGAGGAAGGCGATGGGCGGCTTGTGGACCAGGGCACAGGCCAGCGAGAGGCGCCGCCGCATGCCGCCCGAGAGCTCCCCGGCGAGCGTGCTGGCGCGGCCGTCGAGCTCGACCAGCCGGAGCGCGTCCAGCATCGGATCGCGATCGGTGACGCCATAGAGGGTGGCGAAGAAACGCACGTTCTCGATGACGGACAGTTCGCCGTAGATGCCGTCGGCCTGGGTCATGTAGCCGATCCGGGCGAGGTTGGTACGCGATGGCATCGGCGTGCCGAGGACGCGCGCCTGACCGGAGGTCGGCTTGGCGAGGCCGGTCAGCAGGCGGATGAGGGTCGTCTTGCCAGAACCGTTGGGGCCGAGAAGGCCGTAGATGCGACCCGCCGGCATCGAGAGGGAGATGCCGTCCACGGCATGGATGGCGCCGAACGTCTTTCGCAGGTCGATCGCCTCGACCGCCAGATCGGCGCCGTCGCTGGTCGCTGTCACCACCGTCGCGTCCGGACCGGCCGCGCGCCGCCTCACCCCGAGTGCCCATCGACGGGACTTGTCATGTCATGCATACTAGTACGGATGTCAAGTCAAAGACCCACGAGCCCGGGCGCCGCGACGCACGAGCGGATCCTCGATGCCGCGGCCGCCGAGTTGGCCGGCGATGGCCTCGCCGTCGGTCGCGTCGCCGCCCGCGCCGGCGTCTCGCGGCAGGCCGTCCACTATCACTTCGGTGGGTCGGCGGGGCTGCGGGCGGCCCTGGCTGATCGCGGCCACGACCTGCCCGATCCGCCCGCCGTCGAGACGCGCGAGCGGATCATCGAGGCTGCCATCCGAGTCATGTCCCGGCCGGACGGGAGCGACAGCTTCGACGCCATCGCGGAGGAGGCCGGCGTCACTCGCGGCGCCCTCTATCACCACTTCGGCGACCGGCGCACGCTGCTCATCGCGGTCGCCCGGCGACTCACGCCGTTGGATGCCATCGCCGCCGAGCTCAACGCGTCTGAAGGTCGACCGGATCGCGATCGGCTGCTCGGGTTGGCGCGGGTCTACGAGCGGGAGCTGACCGCGCGCGGCGAGCTCATCCGCGGGCTGCTCGCTCGGGCTCGGACGGATCCGATGCTGGCCCAGGTCCTGGCCACCGAGATCATCGGCCGGGTCGGCCAGCTCCTCTTTCCCTGGATCCAGTCACGCATCGACGCCGGCGCGCTGCGCTCCGTCCACCCCGCCCTGATCCTCCAGATGCTCATCACGCCCATCGCCCTCAAGGTCATCGGGGCACCGCTCTTCGATGCCATTCGCGCGACGGGCTTACCGCTCGCCGCGGAACACCTCGATGCCTGGGTGGACCTGGCCCTGCTGGGGCTGGCAGCCGACGGATCCAATGGGCGTCGGCTTAGTCGCAGTTCGGGATGCCCATCACGTCGCAGCGCACGATCTCCTCGAGGAGAGCTCCCCAGGTCACGAGCATGAGTACGCCGACGAAGGCCGCCACGGCCAGGTTGGCCGCGTAGACGCGCCGTCGCCCATCGGCCTCGCGTCGGATCATGGGCCACGTTGTCACGGCCATGGCGAGCGGCAGGAGTAGCAGGCCGCCGAGCATATAGGCGCGCCCGAGCACGTTGGGCTGGTTCCCATCGTCGGTCAGGATCGACCGCAGGAGCGCCCCAAGCGGCTCGAGGTCAAGGAAGACGGCCGCGAAGAGCAGGCCGATCGGCACAGCCAGTGCCATGCCGATGAGGGCAGACGATCGAGCGGTCATGATCGGCATGCGCAAATCCTAGCGGCCGTGGCGGGGAGCCTAGGCGAGGCGCTCGATCTCGCCGACCACGACCTCGGCGACGGGGTGGATGCGGTCCTCCAGGTCCGCCCAGTGCTCCTCCATCTCGCCCACGTAGATCGCTCGTGCCCGGATCAGGACCGGCCGGTGCGGTTCCGCCAGCCGCGTCAGCGCCCAGTCGGCGGCGTCATCCTTGGCCAGGATCGCGCCGTTGGCGACCGTCACCCAGATGCGGGCCAGCGTCAGCAGGACGTTGGTCGTGTCCGTGTCCAGCTCTGCCAGAGGCCCGGGATGCCCGAGACGACGGCGCGGCGGAGGTCTGCCGGCGGGACGGGATCGAGGAGCTCGGCGGGCGGCGGACCGAAGAGCGGATGGTCACCGGCCAGGACCATCGTGACGAGCGTCGCCAGGTCGGGGCTGCGTTCCGACGGTGGCGTGAACCCGCGTTCGTAGTCGTCGCGGAGCCACTCGCCGTACAGGAATTCGGAGCGCGGCGGATAGCGCCACGGTCGGACGGCTGACTGACGGACGATGATCAGTTCGACTGGGCGCGCCGGCGGTCGGGCCCGCCTGCCCGAGATGGGTAGCAGGCCGTCCACGAGGCGCCGCCGCTCGGCGATCGTCGTTCGGCGGCGCACGACCGCGAAGATGTCGAGGTCGCTGTGCGGGCGCAGGCCGCCGAGCACGGCCGAGCCATGCAGGTAGGCGCCGATGACGTTCCCGTCGAGCACCGCCCGCACGAGGCGGACGACGGCCTCTGCCTGCCTGCGAGCGACCTCATCCAGGAGCACCCGGGGCTCCGTCGCGACGTCCGGGAGCGTCAGGTCGGACGGCTCGCACCTGGCTCGCGCTCCTCGAGCGCCCAGTGGATGCCGTGTGCGGTCATGGCGGCCAGGTACGGGTCGGCCGGGAACGCCTCCGGGCCGAGCACACCGGTCCCTGACCAGGCACCCGACGAAAGCATCTCCATGGCGATGACGGGGTTGAAGCCGGTCTGCCAGCCCACCGCCTGGAGCGCGAGATCGCGCCAGCAGTCCTCGCCGACCGTCCTCTGGTAGAGGTAGACCTCGCGGGGCTGGCCGTTCTTGCGGCCGAGAACCCAGGTGCCGACGATGGCACGCCCGAACATCCGGTCGCCGACGGTGGCCGGATCCGGGGTCAGCGCCGCGACCACGTCGCGTGGCGCGACCTCGACGCCCTTGACCGGGATCGGTCTCGTCGAGTCGAGGCCGAGGCGGTGGAGCGTCTTGAGGATGGCGATGAAGTCGCCCCCGAGGGCGTACTTGAAGGTCACCTTGCGGCAGTCGATGACACGCGGGACGAGCATGACCTCCTCGTGCTCGACGTTGACGCACTCGACCGGACCGATGCCCTCGGGGAAGACGAACGCCTCCGGCGCCGAGAACGGCTCGGTCGTATAGAGGCCACGGCCCTTCTCCCAGATGATGGGCGGGTTGAGGCACTCCTCGATCGTCGTCCAGATGCTGAAGACGGGCGCGAACGGGTACCCGCGGATCTCCAGGTCGCCGCCGTCGCGGACGTGGATCTCGTCGATCTCGTCGAACAGGTCGTCCGCGGCGTGGCGGGCGAAGACGTCGGTCAGCCCCGGGTCCATGCCCATGCCCAGGATGGCCAGGCGGCCAGCGGCGTGCCACCGGTCGTGCTGCGGGAACTGGTGGTCGGCGAGTGGCACACCTGGCAGGTTGAAGGGGTCGGTCGGGTGCGGCTCAGACAGGCTCGTGGCCATGTCGATGTAATCCACGCCGGCCTCGAAGGCGCCGTCGAAGATCGCCGGGATGAAACGCGGGTCGGCCGCGTTCATGATCAGGTCCACCCGATGCTTGCGGGCCAGTGGCCACGACCTGCGCCTGGTCGCGGGCGTCGATGCGCTCCACCGGAAACCGGCTCGCCGCCGCGCCGCCCGACTCGCTGCCGCCGAGGCGGGCCTGGACACGCCTGGCGCGGTCGACGTCATAGTCCGCGAGGACCATCGCCTCGATCCAGGGCCGATCGCGCGCGACGACAGCGATCGCCTCACCGACCGTGCCGACGCCGACCAGAAGGACGCGAAGCGGGCGCATGAGCCCTCGTGCTTGGGGTTCCGACGCGATCGCGCCGGTGAAGGGCGATCTCGTCGTCAAGTCTAGCCGAGGAGGTCAGCGCGTCTCATCATGCCCGACGAGGGATGGCTGGAGTCGAAGGAGGTCCGCCGATGTCCGACTTGCAACGTTGTCGCGCCACCATCCGTCGCTGGAAGCCGGGTGCCACCGGCGGCTTGGCGGTGGCCGACCTTCCGCCTGAGGTCGCCGTGGCGCTCGGCGGACTCAAACAGCAGCGCGTCATGGGCACCATCAATGGCGTGGCCTACGCCTCGAACGTGATGCCAGCGGGCGGCGGCGTCCTCTGCCTGAGCGTCAGCAAGGCGATGATGACCGCGGCTGCTGCGTCCGTCGGCGACGAGGTCGAGCTGGAGATCGGGCGCGCCTGAGGCCGATCGGGCACTCAGATCGGCTTGAAGGCCTCGAACGGCTGACGGCATGCCGCGCAGTAGCGGATGGTGCGGCACTGGGTCGGGCCGAAGGCATTCTCGAGCCTCGTGCGCGACGAGCCGCAGTGGGGGCATGCGACCGGCGCATCCAGGCTGATGAGGCTGGCGCCGCCGGTGCCCGGCGGGGCAACGCCCATCGTCGTCAAGCGTCGCCGGCCTTCGGGGGTGATCCGATCGCTCGTCCAGGGCGGGTCGAAGACGGGATGGACATCGATCACCGCGGCGAGCTCGGCCAGCCGCTCCGTGATAGCGGCCTGTATGACCTCGAGCGCGTGGCAGCCGACGAACGTCGGCAGCAGCTCGACATCGATGCGTTCCCTGCTGACCGAGACCCGACCGATGAGCCCGAGGTCGACGACGGAGACGAGCGGGAGCTCCGGGTCCGGGACCTCCGCCAGGGCCGACCAGACGCGTGCTTCGAGCGCCGACGCCGAGCCGACTTGGAGCGACCCCACGGACGGCATCGAAGTCGAGCCGAGGCCTGGCACCGTCACCAGGTCGCCCCCGCGTCGAGGCGACGGACCATCGTCGCCTGGTCCCACAGCCAGCGGACGGCATCGCCGTGGCTCGACCGGCCGTTCACCGGGTCCGCTGCGGGGCCTGGCACCGGAAGTCCGAGCTCGCGGCAGGTGCCGCCGATGGCCTGGCGCCAGCGCGCCTCCAGCAGGTCGTTCGGAGCGGCCATGATCCCCGCCGCGACCAGCCGCTCCTCGGCGGGCAAGGGGGTGAAGACGGTCGCGGCGTCGGGCAGCAGGGCGAGCCAGGCGACTTCGAGTCGCGCCCGAGCTTCGCCGGCATCGTCGGCCAGGCGGCGGAGCCAGGCCGAGGCGTGCATCCGGTGATAGACCTCTTCGCGTCGGATCTTGGCCACCAGCTCGGCCAGGGGGGTGAATGTGGATTCGGCGAGCGCCTCGAGCCGGACCGCATCGGCCTCGTCGTAGAGGTAGCGGCGGGCGATGGTGAAGGCCCAGTCGGTGCGCGGATGGTCGAGCAGGCGGCAGTGGCGGAGCGCCTCGACCTCCCGGTCGTAGGCCAGCGCATCCGGGTCCTCGCCGCGCAGCTCGCCGAGCAGCCCCAGCAGCGCCCGCGCGTGTCCGATCTCGTCCTGCGCGAGCGAGCTCATGGCGACGTCCTCCTCGAGGATGGGCGCGATGCCGGTCCACTCGGAGTCCCAGTAGCCGAGGATCAACTCGTCGTCGGCCATGGCGCGAAGGAGTCCCTCGAGCGCGATCGTCGTGTCGGCCGGGAATGCAGCCGCGATGCCGATCTTGGTGGTCGTCATGTCGGGCAGGCGGATTCATCGGTCGGTCGCCGTCTTCTTGGCCACGCCGGTGCGTGCACGCGCGTCGGCCAGCTTGTCACGCATGACGTAGCCGCCGGGCTTCTTGAAGGAGCGATCGAGGGGCGGAGACAGCAGATCAGGGTCGTCGAGGACCGCGACATCGGCGCGCCTGACGACCCAGAGGCGAACGCTCTCCTGGCGACGGCCGTACATCTCGCGCGCGTAGTGCAGCGCCAGCTCGGCGTCGGGGGCGAGGACGCTGCCGCCGTGCGTCATCGGGTCGCCCTCCTTCTCCTGACGAAAGACCTCCCATGGTTCCTGACGAGCTCCATGCGGCTCGCCGGCCGGGAAGGCCGACTCGGGCGCCTCGTCGGTCACGGCCGTCAGGCGGCCAGCGGCACGCCGAGCACCGTCCGACGCACCCAGGCCGTCTCCTCGCGATTGATCCGGCGAAACTCGAGCCGCTCCTGCGACATCGGGCCGTGGTTGGTGACCACGGTGCGTAGCTCGTCCCAGTCGGGCTCCGTATACGACCAGACGCCGGTGGCCTCGTCGCGCGCCAGGGCCGCGTCCGGGATGACCAGCCCGACTTCTCGCAGGCGAGGGACGTAGATGGACAGGAACTCCTGGCGCAGCTCCTCGCTCGTCTTGGCCTTGATGTGCCAGTGCAGGTCGCGGTCCTTCTCGCGGGGTGTGCGCGGGCCGTGCATCTGCATCAGCGGACCCCACCATCGGTCGAGCGCTTCCTGGGCGAGCTCAGACTGCGCAGGCGTGCCGTTGACCAGCGTCAGCACGACGTCGCGGCCGTGCATGATGTGGACCGACTCCTCCCAGCAGATCTTGCGCATCGTCCGCGCATACGGGGCGTAGGACGAGTCGCGCAGCGCTTGCTGGGCGACGATGGCGGCGGCATCCACGAGCCAGGCGATGATGCCGACGTCGCCCCACGTCCGCGTCGGATAGTGGAAGACGTTGTGGAACTTCGTCTTGCCCGCGAGCAGGTCGATGATCATGGCGTCGCGCGACTTGCCCAGGTCCTCGGCCACCCGATACAGGAGCTGCGCGTGGCCCACCTCGTCCTGGACCTTGGCCGTCAAGGCCAACTTGCGCCGGAGTGTCGGCGCTCGGAGGATCCATTCACGCTCGGGGAGGACGCCCATCAGCTCCGAGTTGGCGTGCATCTCGACGAAGCGCAGCACGCCGGTCCGGTATTCCTCGGGCATCCAGTCGTTCGCCTCGACCTTGCCACCGTTCGTGACGTGCGCCTCGAAGGCGGCATATCGTTCGTCGTGCGAGAGCGCCTCGTCGTTGTGCGGCAGGCGAAGGCGCTCCGACGGCGGGAGGACCGGGTCGAGCGCAAGGGGGTCGGTCATCGCGGCTGACAGTACACCCCGTCGCCCAGCAACGTCGCGGTCGTCGTCGACGGGCTCGACGCGGCCAGTACTCAGGCGGGCACGTGCCAGGTCAGGTCTTTGGGCAGCAGGGTGCCGAAGGTCGGCTGCAGGATAGGCACGTCCGGGAAGGCCATCCATTCGTCCTGGCTGGGCCGGATCCACTCGGCCAGCTCGCGATTGACGATGATCGTCGCCGTATCGCGGGCGTCCACACGGCCGCCGGCCGTGGTCACGATGGTGGCGTCGGTGAGCGGCAACATCGGGTCGCGACGGAGGAGGCTGGCCAGCGGGTCGGCGCCTGGGAAGGCGTGCAGGTAACCGAGGACCAGATAGGGCCCGTGTGCGATCTGGAGACGGTGCGGCCGCGTTCGGATCCGACGCCCTTCCTTGCCCCGTGGGCCGGCGCCTTCGATGGCAAAGACCTCGTCGCGGGCGAGCTCGATCGACCGTTCCCAGACCTGGTGACCGTCGGCCAGGCTCTCCAGGAGGGCGTCGTGAACGGTGATCGTCGGGTGAGCATTGAGCATGTCCGTCAGGCGCTCGCCATCGAGGTGGACGTAGCCCGCGACTCGACAGTCAGTGGCGTAGGCGAGGAATTCGATATCCACGCGATCTGGCTCCTCCTTGTCTGGCGATGTCCCCTCCGGCAGTCTGGCCGACGGGACGGCGCCCGCACACCCACCGAACAGTACTGTCGGGTCATCGGGACTGGGACCGGGCCCCGCGGGCCGAGATGCCTGGTGCGCGATGGTCCTAGGACCCTGGTGCCCGGTCCACGCTTGCAGCACCGTGTGACGCCATCGTGGGTACCTGTCCCCAGGCCATGACCACTTCCGTCGTCCAGACGAAGTCGCCGGGCGGCAGCGCGGCCAAGCGACGACGGGCGATGCGCTCGAGGCGCGCTCGCTGACCGCGGGAGAGGGACGACATCAACGCCCATTCGTCGTACTCGAGCTTGTAGGCCAGGTAGGCCTCAGGCGTCCAGGCGTGCTGCAGCGCCACGTGACGTGTCCCGACTCGCTCGAACCCGACGCGTCGGAGCTGCGCCGCCGCTGCGCCCTGGGAGGCCACGTCGCCGGCCCGTGCTTCGTCGGGCTCGTCGGGCTCATCGATATCGAGATCGAGCACCGCCTCGTCGAACGCCTCGTGCGGCGGGAACGGCTCACCACGGTCGAGCCACGTCACGTAGGCGAGATGGCCGCCCGGGCGGAGCACGCGGTGCGCCTCGCGCAAGGCGGCCGGCCGGTCCGGCACGAGCTGGAGGGCGAACGAGCTGACGACGACGTCGACCGAGTCGGCCGCCAGCGGCATGGCGTCGGCTGAGGCCACCACAAAGCGTGTGCTGCCCGTCCCGTCGCGGCGGGTGTGCGCGGCGGCCAGGGCGAGCATCTCGGTCGCCGGGTCGAGCGCGATCACGACCGCCTCCGGCCAGCGCTGCGCGGCCGCCCGGCTGAGTGTCCCGGTTCCGGCCCCCACGTCGAGGATCGTGGCGCCAGCACCATCGGCTGGAAGCCAGCGCTGGGCGACGTCGAGGACGCGCAGTGCGGTCGGCCCGATGACGGGTGCCCAATGGCGCTCGTAGAGGCGGGCATGCCGGTCATAGCGGGCGACGATGGTGGACATGCCGCCATCGTGCCATGTCGGCCGACGAGGACGACCCGCGGCCGCGCGGGCGCCGGAACGGTACGCTTGCCGCATGACCGCGCCCGAGATCCGCGTCGCGACGTTCGACTGCTACGGCACGCTGGTGGATTGGGAGGGAGGCGTCGCGACGTTCCTCTACCAGCTCGGGCTGCGTCATGAAGACACGGGCCTCGACCGCGGCCAGGTCCTGCGCGACCGCTGGGAGGCCATCCAGTTCGGCCTGCTCGGGGGACCGTGGCGGCCGTATCGGGAGGTCCTGGCGCGCAGCCTGGAGGCGTTCTGCGCGGAGCGCGGTTGGCCCTACCGCAAGAAGGATGGCGAGGCGTTCGTGCGCTCGATGCGCGCCTGGCAGCCGTTCCCCGACACCCGGCCCGCCCTCCTCCAGGCCAAGGCGCAGGGCCTGCGCCTGGTGATCCTGTCGAACACCGACGCGACGATCATGGCCCACACCCTCCGACAGCTCGACCTGCCGTTCGACGACGTCATCACAGCCGAGGATGTCGGCGCCTACAAGCCCTCGGACGAGGGTTTCGAGTACGCACTGACGCGGGTCGACGAGGCGCCCGAACACGTCCTGCACGTCGCCTTCGGTTTCAAGTACGACATCGCTCCCGCGCAACGCCACGGCATGCGCACGGCCTGGGTCAACCGCCATGCCGAAGCCGCGCCCGGGATGGAGCGTCCGGACTATGAGTGGCGCGACCTGTGGGGCCTGGCGGAGCTCGTCGGCGGGACCGGGCCGCTGCTCGGTCGGAGCGCGAGCAGCGAGCGCTGCCCCTCGGCGGTCAGGAGCGCGAGGGGTCGAAGACGAAGTCGGTGACGGCCTTGGCGACCAGATCGGGCGCGGTCAGCAAGGCCAGGTGCCCGTGGCCGTCGAGGACCTGGAGGCGACTGTTCGGGATGGCTGACTGCGCCATCGACGTCCAGCGAGCCGCCCACTCGGGACTCGTGCCGCCGAGCAGGAGGAGCGTCGGCATCACCACATCGGCGTAGCCCGCCGGGCGCCAGGCTTCCTCGGCGCGCAGCTCGCGGGGCATGGTCTCGACCATCTCGAGTGTGGCCGCCCAACCCGGCGTGGCCCGCAGGTCGGCGATGGCCGCGTCGTCGAGGCCGAGTGCGGCGGAGAGCATCAGCGTGAGCGCACCATCGCGGTCGTCTGCGCCGATGCGCCGCTCGGCTTCGGCGAGGGTGGCGGCGTCAACGGTCGGGATGCCCGGGGCGGGCTCGTAGAGCACGAGCCCGGCCAGGTTGCGCGTTCGGAGAGCAGCGCCGATGGCGATGTCCGCACCGTAGCCGTGTCCGAAGAGCCAGGTCGGCGTGCCGGTCGAGTCGACGACGGCGGCGATGTCGTCGAACTCCTGCTCGATGGCGTAGAACGAGCCGGTCCATGGGCTGGCGCCGCGTCCGCGTCGATCGACGGCATAGACGGTGAAGGTCATCGCCAGGCGCGGCGCGACCCGGTCCCAGGCCGTGTGGTCGTCGGCGCTGCCGTGGACGAGCACGATCGGCAGGCCGTTGCCGGACCGCCAGGCGCCGATGACCGTGCCGTCGGGCGTGTAGACGACGCGATCTGCGCTGCTCATGGCTGGCAACGGTACACCGGCCGGGTCACGGCTCGGCAACGAGACGCAGCAGCGCGCCGTCGTGGTCGACCGCGAGCACCTCGCCGTCGGCATCCTGCCCGAAGGCGACGATCGGCCGTCCGGTCTCCAGCAGCGGCTCGGGCGCCTGGACGGAGCCGTAGCCGAGCAGCGCGTCGAGCGTGCTCATGCGCCCGTTGCAGTAGTCGGCGAAGACATAGCGGCCGGCGAGGTCGTCGATGGCCGAGCCCGCGTATACCAGGCCGCCGGTCACGACGCAGCCGTCATCGCGGCCGTACTCAGCGATCGGCGGCGTGAGGCCCGGGTCGTCGCAGCTGTCTGGGTCGTGGCAGAGCGTGCCCTCGACGCGATCCCAACCGAGGTCCAGGCCACCGGTCGGGACGTAGTCGATCTCCTCCCGCTCGCCGGCGCCGACATCGCCGATCCAGAGTGCGCCATCCGGTTCGATCGAGAAGCGCCAGGGGTTGCGCAGGCCGGTCGTCCAGATCTCGGGTCGGACGCCGGCCTGACCGACGAACGGGTTGTCTGGTGGGATGGCATACCCGAGGCCGGGATCCGGTGGGCTCGTGACGTCGATCCGAAGGATCTTGCCCAGCAGCGTGTCCCGTCGTCGGCCGTTGACGCTGCCTCCTCCGCCGCCGTCCCCGAAGGCGATGTAGAGCATGCCGTCGGGCCCGAAATGGAGGTCGCCACCGTTGTGGTTGGCGGCTGGCTGCTCGACCTGCAGCACGACGCGCTCGCTGCTCGCGTCGATCCGCCCGCCTTCGAGCCGGAACTCGGCGATGACCGTGTCCCCATTGAGATCGGTGTAGTCGACGAAGAGGCGCCCATCGTCGGCCACTGCCGGGTGGAAGGCGAGACCGAGCAGGCCGCGCTCGCCACCGCTGCCGACCCGATCGCGGATGTCGAGGGCGACCTCAGCCGGGGGGGCGCCGCCGGGCAGGCGGACGATGCGGCCGGCCTGCTCGACGACGTACATGTCGCCGGTCCCGTCATCGGGCATGGCCACGGCGACCGGCAGCTCGAGCCCTTCGACGATCGGCTCGAGCGTCACTGGTGGCGAGGGCGGCTCCGGCGGTTCGGTCGCTGCAGGATCGGGCGTGGCGGCGCCCACGGCGCTGGCTGTCGGACCGGCCGGCGGTGGCTCGATCACCGTGGCTGTCGGTGCCGGGGAGCCCGGCGTCGCGACACATCCCGCCACCAGCGAGACCACGAGACCGAGCGATGCGGCCGCGCGGGCGGCGTGATAGGTCATGACCTCATCGTACGGGCGATGGTCCGGAGGCGGGAATCACGAGACCCGGCGATCGCTCGCCGGGTCTCGTGTTGGGCGCTTGGTCAGGCCGGTCGCCCGGCCCTGCGACTATGCCCGCCGGGTGGCGAAGCAGTCGTTGCAGTAGACCGGCTTGCCGTTGGTCGGGCGGAAGGGAACCTGGGCCTCACGGCCACAGCTGGAACACGTGGCCGTGAACATCTCACGCGGGCCACGGCTGGCGCCGTAGCTCGAGCCACCATACGAAGACCCACCGCTGGGGCGGGAGCCGTAGCTGCTGGCGCCGTAGCTCGAACCACCGGTGTCACCACGGGCAGCCTTGCGGCTGGCGCGGCACGACGGGCAGCGACGGGGGTCGCTGAACTGGCGCTGAGCGTAGAACTCCTGCTCACTGGCAGTGAAGGCGAACTCCTGCCCGCAGTCGGCGCAGGAAAGCACCTTATCCGTATACAACGAAGAAACTCCTCTCGTGCCGGCTTCCGCGACCTGATCTCGCGAAAGTCCGTGAGAGGAGTGATCGTGTGCGCCGTGCATCTCTGATGCCCGCTCGTGCGGGCGTTGGTCTGGCGACGGTACCACACAATCTTCGGCCTGGGAAGACCGATCGCGGTCGCCGGCATCGCTCGGCCCTGGCTCGGTCCGGAGCCCGGGCCGGGGCTGGTCAGGCAGGCGGCTCGACCACCAGCTGTCCCAGGGACCAGAGCGTGACCACGGTCAGGACGACCATCAGCACCGCCAACGGGATCTGCCGTCGGACGAGAGCCCGACGATCGGCATCCGGCCCGGCCTGGGTGACGGCCGCGGCGTGGCCGGCCCAGGCGCCGACGGCGTGACCGCCGACCACGGCCAGGAGCTGGATGAGCCAGATGATGGCCCCCGGCAGCCAGGTGATCGAGACCTCCCAGAAGGCCGTCCCGAAGAGGTCCCAGCCCTGCTGGAACGGATCCGAGATGGCGATCAGGATGCGCTGGCCGTCGCCGATGAGGAACGTCAGGTAGTGGGCCGTGATGTAGCCCACGGCGATGGGCACGAGACCGGCCCCCACCGCCACGCGCCCGGCCACGCGGGCGACCATCAGCACGGCAGCGACCAGCAGACCCAGGAAACCGAAGAGCAGCACCGTTGCGCCAGCGAAGCTGGGCAGCCCGAAGAGCTCGAAGAAGGGCACCGTCTGTGAGATGCCATCGAACATGACGGCGCCGGTCGCCAGGGCCACGAGCACGACCTCGTCGGTCTGCCAGCGTGCGTGGACGAGGCCGCGGCCGAAGGGCTGGCGCACGACGCGGAGGCTGCCCGGTTCGCGTCCCGCGGCCAGGTCGTCCGACGTTCGCCAGGGCGCAAGGCGGCCAAGCAGGCCGAACCAGACCGAGAAGACCTCGGCCTGTCGCCGCCAGCGGCTGGGCCCGAACCAGGCCATGCCCGCCCAGGTCAGGAGCGTGTATCCGAGGAGGGCAAGGGCGAGGTTGGTGCCGCCGGCGCCGCCGGTCACGACCAGCTCGAGCCAGACGAAGAAGGCGAAGAAGGCCACCGCCGGCCAGTGACCGAGTCGCTCCGGCCAGGTCGTGCCCGGTCGGCGAGCGCCCACGAGGCGGCGGACAGCAGCCGCGAGCAGGTCGAAGCCGGTCAGGAAGGGGTCGAGCCACGACCAGATCGGGCCGATCAGGGCGGAGACGAGCGCCAGGCCGACCCAGCCATAGACCCACAGGAAGAGGGATGAGACGTCGGCATCGCTCGAGCCGCCGATGATGAGCGTCTGGACGATGATCCAGAGCCAGGCCACGACCCCGAGCGTGCGCAGCAGGCCACGAGCCAGGCGCGGGAAGCGCCGCACCCGCGGCGACGTCGGGCGCTCGGCGACCGGATCGGTCCGGAAGGCGAGCGCGAACGAGATGCCGACCGCGATGGCTGCCCCGAGGAGATAGACGCTCAGCGGCAGCGGTGAGCGGAAGCTATCCCCGATCTGGTGCGCGAGGGCGGGCACGGGCACGGCGAACAGCCAGATGGCGACTGCAGGTCCCGCCAGCGCCCGAACCAGGCGCCGGCGCGATCGTCGCTTGGACCGGGCTGCGGTCGTTGGCGTCGGCATCATGGGGCGTCGGCGAGTCGGACGGCGAGCAGGCCGTCGTCGGTCGTCACGTAGCGCACGGCGACCCGTTGCGAGGACGCCAGGTGGTCACGCAGGTGGACGCTCGGGAAAGCCCCATCGCCGGTGCCCGTCTCACCGACCCGGAAGCTCATCAGCCTCCCATCATCGGTCCGGAGCGTGAAGCCGGTGACGGTCGCTGGCCCGGACGAGCGAACGTCGATGACGATGCCGGTCGTGACCTGGCCGCCGTCGTCACAGGCGGTCGCGGCCAGGGCCATGACGATGCACGTCACGAGTGCGAGCCCGAGATGCGCCCAGGGGCGCCGATTCATCCGTTGGCCCGGCTCATGCGGCGCGGCGGCTCCGCCACCAGCCGAAGCCCAATCCAAGGCCGATGCCGGCCGCGGCGATGACCAGGATCTGGCCGATCGACTCCGATCCGCCACCCGAGTCTCCGGGGGTCGGGCTGGCGGACGGCGTCGCCGTCGAGGGCGAGGTCGTGACCGGCGCCGGGCTCGGCGAAACGCTCGCCGTCGGCGCCACGGTCGCCTCCGGTGTCGGCTCAGGGCTGGGTGCCTCGGCGACCGTGAATTCGAAGCGACCGCGTTCGAGGTGGCCGTCGTCCGTGGCCGCGGCCCAGCGCACCCGATAGGTGCCGGGGGCGAGCGAGGGCACGACGACCACAAGTGTCTTGGGATCGTCGGCGGCTACGCCTCCGGTCGCCACGGTGCTGTCGTCCGGAGCGATGACCTCGATCGAGCTCTTGGATGCGACGAGGCCGTCGTCGAACGTCGCCGAGACCTCGGCAGGCGACACCTCCACGGTCGAGCCGGCCTCCGGCGAGGTCGACTCCAGCACGGCATGGGCCGCGACCGCCGCCGGCGCCGCCAGGGCGACGAGGACCATGGCCGTTGAGAGGAACGCCGTCCGGCGAGCGTGCTTGACATGCATGTCGCGCATGGTCGCACGGGTCGAGAGGGGCCGTCGCAGCCAGGTCAGGTGGGAGCCGGGGTGGTCCGCGTTGTCGTCGATACCGGCGGCAATGGCGGTCGACCACGGAGCCACGGGTCGACCAGGACGACCAGGCCGCCGACGAGGCAGAGCCCGAGCCCGAACATGAGCGCGACCTCGAAGCCGACGCTCGCGATGAAGGGGCTGATGCCGATGCTGCCGAGGGCGACGCCGGCCGAAAAGGCGAACGAGAAGAGGGCGAAGGCCGAACCACGGACCTCGTCCGTCGATCGGCGCGCGAGCTCGAAGTTGATGGGCGGCAGCAGGAAGGCGGCCCCGACGCCGGTCCCGATCCCGGCCGCCACCAGGAGCGGAGTCGTCGCCGGCGGCAGCAGAAAGCCGAGGCTGACGGCGGTCGTGGCGATGCCGATGAGCATCGACCGCCGCGAGCCTATCCGCTCGACCAGGCGCGCGGCCGGGATCCGTGCGATCACCAGCGCCGCCGCGTCGGCGGTGAAGAAGAGCGCGATGTCGGCGCCGGCCGTCTCGGCGCGCTGCGGCAGGTAGCCGGTCACCACGCCCCAGTGAGCGACGAAGAGGAACGAGATCGCCAGTGGCGGCCACCACGCAGCCCGCCAGGCCGGTCGGAACGTCCGACCGCGGATCGAAGCGGCGACCATGTCGGCCCGGTCGTCGCGGCGACGCACCTGGTCGTCCCGACCGACCGGCCAGGCCAGGGTGACGCCGACCGCGATCGAGAGCAGCGCCACTCCGGCCACGACCTGGAGCGATGTCGCGTCGAGCACGATGAGCGAGACGGCAGGCGCGATGGCCAACGAGACATTGGCGGCCACGCCGACGATGGCAAAGGCGGTCGGCAGTCGAGCCTTGGCCACCATGTCCGGCACCAGACTCAGGGCGGCCGGCATCAGGACCGCGATCCCCATGCCCTGGAAGACGCGCACGAGGACCATCAATGCGGGTGGCCCAGTCGGCGATGCGATCCCGGTCGCGACGAGCACCGAGGCGATCGTGAAGCTGCCCGCGCCGGCCACGAAGAGCATCCGACCGCCGAAACGGTCCATCAGTCCGCCGCCGACGAACGCCGCCGGGAGTTGCGTCAGGGCAGCCACGCCCATCAGGGCGCCGATGGCGCCGTCGGTCCAGCCGGCGGCCAGCAGAGCGATCGGCAGTGAGGCCACGTAGGCATCGAAGCCGACGCGAGAGAATCCGGCACCGAGGCTCAGGCGGAGCATCGCCGCCGGTGGCTAGAGGCTGAGCGGGTCGGCGGCCTCGGGGTCGATGCCGAGGTCGGCCAGGGCCTTTGACGCGGCCGTCGGCTCCATCTTCCCGGTACGGGCGAGCTCCGCCAGTGTCGCCGCTGCGATGTGCTCCGCATCCACGCCGAAGAGCCGACGCAACGCGTCGCGGGTGTCGCTGCGCCCGAATCCGTCGGTCCCGAGGGAGACCCAGCTGTCGCCCGGCACCCAGCGCGAGACCTGGTCGGGCACGCCCTTGACCCAGTCGCTCGCGGCCACGATAGGACCGGCCGCAGCGGCAGCCTTGAGGGCCGAGGTCACGAACGGCGTGCGTGCCGGCTGACCCGGATGGAGACGGTTCCAGCGCTCGACGGCCAGCGCGTCGGCTCGCACGCGGTGATACGAAGGTGCGCTCCAGATCTCGGCAGCCACGCCGTAGCCATCGGCCAGCAGCTGCCGCGCCCGGAGGACCTGCTGCAGGATCGAGCCCGAGCCGATGAGCGTCGCCCGCTTTGCGCCCTTGCCGAGCTTGGGCGCCGCCGCGAAGCGGTACAGGCCGCTCACGATATCGGCGTCGCTGACCCCATCGGGTCGGGCCGGCATGACATGGTTCTCGTTGTAGAGCGCCAGGTAATAGAAGACATCCTCGCCCGCGTCGAGCATGCGGCGCAGGCCGTCACGCACGATGACCGCGGTTTCGTAGGCGAAGGCCGGGTCGTAGACCTGGCAGTTGGGGACGGTCGTGGCGACCAGCATGCTGTGGCCGTCCTCGTGCTGGAGGCCCTCCCCGTTGAGCGTCGTGCGGCCGGCGGTGGCGCCCAACAGGAAGCCGCGGCCACGTGCGTCGCCGAAGGCCCAGAGCTCGTCGCCGACGCGCTGGAAGCCGAACATCGAGTAGAAGATGTAGAAGGGCACCATCGGTTCGGCGTGCGTGGCGTAGCTCGTGCCGGCGGCCTGGAAGGAGGCCGACGATCCCGCCTCGGTGATCCCTTCCTCGAGCACCTGGCCGTCCTTCGCCTCTCGATAGCTGAGCACGAGATTCGAGTCCACCGGCTCGTAGAGCTGCCCGTGCGGGGCGTAGATGCCGGCCTCCTTGAAGAGCGCCTCCATGCCGAAGGTGCGTGCCTCGTCGGGCACGATGGGCACCACGCGCGAGCCCAGGTTCTTGTCGCGCATCAGGTTGCGCAGGAGCTTGGCAAAGGCCATCGTGGTCGAGGCCTCCTGCGTGCCGGAACCGCCCATGAACTCCTGGTAGACGGCGTCGCCCGGCAGCTCGATGGTCTTCTGCAGGACGACTCGCCGCGGGACGGGTCCGCCGAGCGCGGCCCGGCGCTCGTGCAGGTAGCGGATCTCCGGCGCGTCTGGGCCCGGGTGGAAGTAGGGGGCGTCCTTGATCTTCGAGTCGGGGATCGCGAGCTCGAGTCTGTCGCGGAAGACCTTCAGCTCGGCCTCCGAGAGCTTCTTGGCCTGGTGCGTGATATTGCGCGCCTCCATGCCTGGGCCGAGCGTCCAGCCCTTGACCGTCTTGGCCAGGACGACCGTCGGCTGACCGACGTGCGCGGTCGCGGCGCGGTAGGCGGCATAGACCTTGGTGTAGTCGTGGCCGCCTCGGCGCAGGCGCACGAGGTCCTCATCGGTGAGGTGCTCGACCATCGTCAGCAGGCGCGGGTCGGCGCCGAAGAAGTGCTCGCGGATGTAGGCGCCCGACTCGACCGAGTACTTCTGGAAGTCGCCGTCGAGCGCTTCGCCCATGCGCGCCACGAGGGCGCCCTCGTCGTCGACCGCGAGGAGCGGATCCCACTCCCGACCCCAGATGACCTTGATGACGTTCCAGCCGGAGCCTCGGAAGACCGCCTCCAGCTCCTGGATGATCTTGCCGTTGCCGCGGACCGGGCCGTCGAGGCGCTGGAGGTTGCAGTTGATGACGAAGGTCAGGTTGTCGAGCCCCTCGTTGGCTGCCACGTGGAGGGCGCCGAGCGACTCCGGCTCGTCCGTCTCGCCGTCGCCGATGAAAGCCCAGACCCGCTGCTGGCTGGTGTCCTTGATGCCGCGGGCGTGCAGGTAGCGGTTGAAGCGGGCCTGGTAGATGGCGGCCAGCGGGCCGAGGCCCATCGAGACGCTCGGGAATTCCCAGAAGTCCGGCATCAGCCGCGGATGCGGGTAGCTCGAGAGCCCCTGGCCGGGCACGACCTCGCGCCGGAAGTGATCGAGCTGGCCCTCGCTCAGGCGACCCTCGAGGAAGGCGCGGGCGTAGATGCCCGGAGCTGCGTGCCCCTGGTAGTAGACCTGGTCGCCCATGCCGGCCGCGTCCTTGCCACGGAAGAAGTGGTTGAAGCCGACTTCGTAGAGGCTGGCCGCGCTCTGGTAGGTCGCCAGGTGACCGCCGATGCCGGGGTAGGCGTTGTTGGCTCGCAGCACCATCGCCACCGCGTTCCAGCGGACCATGCGCCGGATGCGAAGCTCCATGCCCTCGTCGCCCGGGAACGGCGGCTCCTGCTCCGGGCTGATGGTGTTGATGTAGCGCGTCTGGGTCAGCGGCGGCAGGCCGATGCTGAGCTGCCGCGCGCGCTTCAACAGGCGGTAGAGGATGAATTGGGCGCGCTCGTGGCCGCCGCCCGTCTCGACGATCGGAGTCGAGCGAATTGACCCAGTCCTGGGTCTCGGCTGGGTCGCGGTCAGGCAGCTGTCGCTTGAAATCGCCGTACTGGTCGAACATGTCGAGGCAGTGTAGGGCGCTCGCTGCGCCAGCGTCCGGGCGCGTCGTCCACCCGCCGAGTCGGGTCGCGTGGTCCACTTCTGGCGTCAACCTGCCGCTATCCTCTGATCCATGGTCGAGCCCATCGCCGGCAGCGTTGACATCTCGCCCTCGAACGTGACGGTGCCCGCGCAGCAGATGGTGGCGCCAGTTGTCGAGCCGGCCGCCCAGCGGGCCATCGGCATCGACATCGGCGGCACCGGTGTCAAAGGCGGGGTCGTCGATCTCGAGCTCGGCGAGCTGGTCTCGCCACGCATCCGCCGGCCGACGCCGCAGCCGTCGACGCCCGACGCCGTCATGGCCCTTGTCGAGATCGTGGTCAAGGAGCTCATCGACGGCGGCTGGGCGACGCATGGGATGCCGGCCGGTTGCGGCCTGCCGGGCGTGGTCAAGTTCGGGCAGCTCAAGACCGCCGCCAACATCGACCAGGGCTGGGTCAACGCGCCGGTCCAGCAGCTGCTCGCGGACCGGCTCGGACGCCCGGTCGCCATCGGCAACGACGCCGACGTGGCGGGCATGGCGGAGCTGCTCTTCGGGGCGGCACGAGGGCAGTCGGGGACGGTCCTCATGCTGACGCTCGGCACGGGTATCGGCAGCGCCCTCTTCGTGGATGGCCGGCTCGTGCCGAACACCGAGTTCGGGCATCTCCAGTTCCATGGCAAGGACGCCGAGAAACTGCTCAGCGCGACCGCGCGCGAGCGACGCGGCCTGAGCTGGAAGCGCTGGGCCAAGGACTTCAACCAGTTCCTTGCCCAGGTCGAGCTCTACTTCGGGCCCGACCTGATCATCCTCGGCGGCGGCGGCAGCAAGGTCTACGCCAAGTACATCGCATACCTCACGACGAGGGCACCCATCGTCACGGCCCGATTGCTCAACTCGGCCGGCATCGTCGGCGCGGCCCTGCTCGGGCACGCGGCAGCGGAGGAGGGCTCCGCTTCCCTGCCGGCGGTGGAGTCGGTCGAGCCGGCAACGCCATGACCGGCGATCGAGGCGCGCGGAACCCCGAGCTGGCGAAGGAACGATGCACGTCGGCCACGGCCGAGACTCCGCTCATCGGTCGGGACGAGGCGATCGAGCTGAAGGCAGCGTTGTCGCCGGAGTGGCGGCTCGGCGAGACGTCGATCGAGCGACACTTCGACCTGCGGACCTTCAATGCGGCCTTCGGGATGGCGACGCGCGTCGCCCTGCTGGCCGAGGCGCAGGGCCACCACCCGGACCTGGCGGTCGGCTACGGTCGGCTCGACATCCTGCTGACCACCCACGCCATCGGTGGTCTCTCGCGCAACGACTTCATCATGGCGGCGAAGATCGATCGCCTGGCGGCCGGCTGAGCCCGTCGCCGGTGCTACGGTTCGGCGATGCAGGTCCACCTCCTCGACGCGACCTACGAGCTGTTCCGGGCGCACTTCGGGCGGCCACCGACGGCGGCGCCGGACGGCAAGGCGGTGGGCGCGACGGTCGGCATCGTCGAGAGCATCCTTGGCCTGCTCCATGACCCAGGCGTGACGCATGTCGGCTGCGCCACGGACCACGTCATCCGTTCCTGGCGCAACAAACGCTACCGGGGCTACAAGACCGAGGCCGGCATGCCGCCCGAGCTGCTGGCGCAGTTCGGGCTGGCCGAGCTGGCGCTCGGGGCCATCGGCCTGGTCGTCTGGCCGATGATCGAGTTCGAGGCCGACGACGCCATCGGCGCCGCTGCCCTCAAGTTCGCCGACGAGCCGGCGGTCGAGCGGGTCGTCATCCTCTCGCCCGACAAGGACATGACCCAGTGCGTGCGCGAGGACGCGAGGGTCGTGTGCTTCGATCGCCGCCGAGGGCTGTGGATCGACGCCGACGCCGTGCGCGCGAAGTTCGGTGTCTCGCCGGCCTCGATCCCCGACTACCTGGCCCTCGTCGGTGACAGCGCCGACGGCTACCCGGGCATCCCGGGATGGGGCTCGAAGTCAGCCGCCGCGGTCCTGACCCGCTACGAGCACCTCGAGGCGATCCCGGAGCGCGCCTCGCAATGGGACGTCTCCGTCCGCGGGGCGCTGACCCTGGCCGCGAACCTGCGCGAACGGCGCGACGACGCGTTCCTGTTCCGCGAACTGGCCACGCTCCGGGCGGACACGCCCATCCCCGAGTCGCTCGACGACCTTCGCTGGCGCGGCGTGCCCCGCGAGCCATTCGAGGCGCTGGTGGCGGCCACCGGAGCCGACCACCTTCGCGGCCGCGTCCCGCGCTGGGCCGACTGACCCTGCCTAGAGGCCTCTTGGGCTGAGGACCTGCAAGGCCCCCGGCTCGATCTCGGCGGACCGCGCCGCGCAGCCTAAGGGGTCGACCCCCTCAACTCGTCGAGCGTCGGACAACCGTCCTCGAAGCCGAAGCGCCTGCATTCCTCTGTCGTGAAGCCGCGGATGAGCGAGGCCCGGACCGTGGAGAGGAAATGGTCCGGATCAAGGTCGAAGACGAGCATGCCGCCGCCCGATGGCGTGACAGTGACCCGATCCTCGTCGATGAACGCGACGCCCTGCGCCTGATCCTCGACGCTCAGCTGGTGAAGAAGCGTCCCGGTCGCGGCCTCCCAGATGCGGACCACGCCGTCGCTCGCCCCGGTCGCGACCAGGTCACCACTCGGGCTGATGTCATACGCCTTGGGGGAGCCATCGTGTGCGCGGTCGCTCTTCGTGACGATCAGGGTCTCAGGGTCGATGCGGTGGAGCCAGCCACCACCGTTGCCGCCTGTGCCGCTCAAGCCCATGAGGATCCCTTCTGACGTGTAGCCGATAAGAGACATGCGTCCGCAATCGCCGATCGCCTCTTCGAGGGCCTGGCGCCGAGTGACCTTCCAGTCATCCGCCGACAGCGCCATCAGCTGGCAGTCCCATGTCGAGATAAGCAGCTCGGAGCTAGCGGGATCGAAGAGCGCTCCGATGCCGCCGCAGTCCTTTAAGACGTCGCAGCCTTCGGGCAAGGCCTGCGCGCTCAACAAGCGTCCGGTGCTGCATCCCAGACGGCCGGCCCACTCTCCATCGACGCGACCATCGTCCCATCTGGCGAATACACCATCCGCAGCGGGAAGAGCGTGAACGGATCTGTCGGGAATGGCTTGCAGCCGACCCCGGCCTCGTCGCGCGGGCCGGGAACACCGATCCGCCAAGAGCAGAGGCCCTCGAACGTGAGCTGCGGCTGGCCCGTGCCGGTGTCGAACGTCCGGACGGGCTGCATCGCGTCGTCGATGGTCCACTCGGATGCCACCTGCTGGCCGTCCGGGGCGAGCGCGATGTCCTGACCCTCTGCGTCCTCCAAGGTCGCACGGACCGAGAGGCTCGGCACGTCGACCACGAACAGCGTCGTCGGCCCAGCTCGCAGTCGGTGATGTATGTGGCGACGTCGCCATTGATCTCCAGCTGGCCGGCATACGTGAAGCCACGGCAGGTGTCCACGGCGCCGGCCTCTCCGCGCGCGGTCCCGTCGAAAAGCCCAACGGTCTTGCTAGTGCCGTCGTCGACCAGGACCTGACCTGCCGCGTTGGCGACCGGCATGCCGCCACCCGCGGCAGCAGACCGCGAAGACGAGGCTGCCCGTGGATGCATCCCATGCGCTGAGGCTGCGTCGCGGCCGGACAGGTAGGCGACGGTGCCCGTCGGAGCGAACGAGGCGCCGAAGTGCTCGCCCGCACCCTGGTCGAGCGCCGCCACCTCATTGCCCGAGGGCACGGCGTAGACCTTGGGCGGCCGATCGCCATACAGGAGCAGCGAGCCGTCGGCGCTCAGCGCTCGCACATAGCTATCGTCCTGGCCGAGGTCGCCCATCGGCAAGCTCATGACGCGCTCCCCGGAGCGCAGGTCGACGACGTAGGAACGCTGATCCGAGTCGTCGGTGAACGCTGCATATCTGCCATCGGCGGACAAGGCGACGAAGTCCCAGGGCGTCTCCGTCAGCAGCGTCCGATCGCCGGTCGCCAGGTCGACCGCCTCGAGGGGCGGGACGAAGTCGTTGGTGAAGCAGTCGGTGGCCAGTTCTGGTTCGTTCGGCACGGTCCGCAACAGCCCGATGTCCGCCAGCAGCCTCGAAGAGGTCCGCGCCGCAGGGCCCGGTGTCGACGCGCTCGATCAGCCGGCCAGTCTCGGCATCGAAGGTCAGCAGACCGAGCGTGTCGGCTGGCGGTGCGACGCCCTTCTCATCGTCATCTGGCGCCCAGACCATCTCCACCACCACCCGTTCTCCGTCAGTGCTGAAGAAGGCGCGGCTGAGGGCAGCCTGAGGCAGCTCGGGTTCGTACGTCCAGCGGGTCGTGCCGTCGCGCACGTCGACGACGGACAGCCGGTCCCGAGGCCCGAGGTCGGTCACGACGGCCATGTGGCGCCCATCGGGATGGAGGGAGGTCAGGATGAGATCGACCGGCGCGTCCGTCGGCGGCGTCCAGCGCGCCAGCTGCCGGTCGGCGGCCCAGGAGCGGCGGAGCGCCGAGTCGATGTCCAGGCCCGAGGCGTCGATGTTGGCGGCGGCCACCGCGAGCATCTTGCTAGGGTGGGATCTTCGTCGATCACGGAGACTGCGGACGCGGCCAGCTCCCGCGAGCGGGCGAAGCGTGCCGCTGACTCGCGTCTCGACCCGGGCAGCTTCGGCATCTGCCTGGCGCTGCCCGGCGAGCGCGGCCTGCTGGCGCGCGATGTCCGCCTGGCTCAGGGCGAAGCCGCCCGCGCCGAGCGCGACGACGAGCAGAACCGCGGCGCCGGCGAGCAAGCCCTCGCAGTCGTCGGTTCGTCCGCCGCTCCTTCTCGACCTCGCGCTCTGTCGCGTCTCGGCTTGCCTCGAGGAACGCTCGCTCGGTCGCGTTCAGTTCGACCTGGTGCTCGCCCGCCCAGTCCAGCGCGGCCGACAGCCGAGCGCCGCGGTAGAGATCGGCCGGCTCGCGGCCGCGCTGCTCCCAGTCGCGTGCCGCACCGATGAGGTGGAGGCGCACCTTGCGACCCTCGGCGTCCTCCTCGAGCCATGTCTGGAGCCGCGGCCACTCGCGGAGCAGGGCCTCGTGGGCGACCTCGACGTAGCCATCGCCAGCGGTCAGCAGGCGGGCGTCGGTGAGCGTCTCGAGCACCCGGCCCGCGACCGGATCGCCGTCCGCGTCGAGCTCGGTCGAGCGGGACCCGGCGCCGGACGACCCCTTCGCCCTCGCCCGGCCCGGCCAGGCGCAGGAGCATCGAGCGCGCGATCGCGCGCTTGGCCCGGGTCGAGCTCGGCGTACGCGGCCTCGGCCAGGCGCGCGATGGCGCCGTGCAGCCCGCCGCCCGCGCGGTAGGCGTCGAGCGTCAGCCAGCCGCCGCGGCGCGCCTGCCACAGCTCGAGCAGCGCGGTCGAGAGGAGCGGCAGGACGCGCGGGCTCGCTGCCGGCGTCGGCGACGAGGGCCTCGAGCGAGCTCGGGCTCGACGCGCAGGCCGACCCGTTCCGCCGGGTGCTTCGATGACCGACGCCAGCTCGGTCGGCGTCAACGGCCCGACGAGCACATGGGTGGCGCTGATCAAGCCGGGCCAGCGCCGGGTAGGCGGCGCAGTGGCCGTAGTGATCGGCCCGCAGCGTGACCACGATCCGCACGCCGTCGCCGGTCCGTGCGTCAGGAGGTCGATGAAGGCGCCGCGCTCCGCCTCGTCGCGCGTCGCACCGAAGACCTCCTCGAACTGGTCGACGGCGAGCACGAGGCCCTGGTCAGGCGCGAGGCGGTCACGGCATCCGCCGAGCGGGTCGGCGGGATCGAGCGCTCGGCGTCGGGGCGTCCGGCAGCGCGCGGGCCAGCGCCTGGCCAAGCGCGGCCATGGGATGCTCGCCGGGTCGCATGAGCACCTGCAGCCAGCCGATCGCTGCCGGGCAGGACCCCGCCGGCCAGGGCCGGCAGGAGGCCGGCACGGAGCGCGGACGACTTGCCGCTGCCGGAGGCGCCGACGAAGCCCAGGAACGGGTTGCCGACGAGCTTGGCCACCAGCTCGGCGATCAGCCGGTCGCGGCCGAAGTAGTACTCGGCGTCGACGGCCTCGAACGAGGCCAGGCCCTTGTACGGGCAGATGGTGACGCCCGATCGCCCGGCGGCCTCCTGATCTGCGGGGCGCGTAGCGGCGCGTCCGCTCGCTGATGCGCTCGAGCGAGGCGCACGTCGCCGATGAGCTCGTCCTGGGCGGCTCGCAGGTCGCGGCGGCCGGCCTCGGTCGCGGGCTGCGGCGGCGCCCGAGCCGACTGCGACGCGGCCGAGCGCGCCCAGACTGCCGCCGCCCGGTGGGCTGCGGCCGGGACGCCTCGTGTGAGTCGTCCATCAGCTGGCGGATCGGCGCCTGGTCGGCCGCGGCTCCCGCGTAGAGGGCGGCGATGGCGCGGACCTCGTCCGCCGACAGTGGGCCGAGGGTGCAGGCGCCGCTCGCGCGGGCGCCAGTCGCTCGATCATGACCGCGAGCACGGACTGAGCGGCCGCCTCGCCGGTGGATGACGAGCAGGAGCATCGCCGTCGCCGGACACGTCCACGCGTCAGCGTCGGTGACCGCCTGCTGGCGAGGGCGCCGGGGCGGCGTCGAGGTCGTCGATCACGACGCAGCGCCGGGCCCGGTAGTCGATGCCGGCCAGCACAGTCGGCTCGGCGCCACCTGGCGGCCGGGCAGGTATCTGAACGCGCGCGCCGGTCGGCCTGGGCGAGCGTCGCGAGCTCGGCCGAGAGCCGCGTCTTGCCGATGCCCGGCGGCCCGGAAATGACCACGACCGCCGGCCGTGGCCGTGACGCGCCCGACGCCAGTGCCAGCGCAGCCAGCGCAGCTCGTCGACACGCCCGACGAGCGGGCACGACCGGCTCGAGCTCGGCCGGGAACGTGGTCGCGGCCACTGTCCTTCGGCCGGTGGCGATCAGTCGCCGCATCGGCCGGCGCCGGCGTCACTCTCGAGCGTCGGTCGCCGTCGGTGACCGGCCCGATGAGCGCCGCCTCGACCGCCTCGTCGAGCCCCTTTAGCGCCCGGCCCGACCAGTTCGCCGATGAGCGAGGCCATCGACCGGCCCCGCCAGCCGGACGACGTTCGCGCTGGCGAGCGTCTCGCCAGCGCGCGGCCGATGGCGCAGAGCCGCGCCGCGAGGTTCAGCGCCGCGCCGCGATAGCCATCCTCGACCGGCACCGCCTCACCGGCGTCGAGTCCGATCCCGACCGGTCAGGGGCAGGCTCGGGTCGGCCCGGGTCTCGTCGGCGAAGGCAGACTGGAGCTCGACGGCGCAGCGCAGCGCCCGGCGCGGCGAGTCGAAGACTGCCAGCGCTTCGTCCCCGCGTAGCTCGACCAGCTCACCGCCCCACGCCTCCGACCCCTTCTCCGGCGACCTCGGCGAACCGCCGCGCCAGGCGCGAGGCGGCCTCGTCGCCGTGCTGGGCGGTGAAGCGTGTGTAGCCGCGGATGTCCGCGATGAGGAAGGTGCGGACGGCCAGGCTACGACGCGCCGTTCCTGGGCGGTCGGAGGTCACAGTCGCACCGGGACCTGGAGGCGTTGGGCGGCGCGCCAGATCCTCGGCAAAGTGACGATCCCCCGCTTGACCGTGATGGTGGCCGCATGCTGGCGCGTGGCGCGGAGGGCGTCAAGTGGCGAGACTCACAGCCCCCGCGGTGCGAGCACCCGCAGCGCCGCCGGATCGACGTCGATGGTGAAGGGCCCCTCGGCGCTCGCGCTGATCGGCGTGCCGTCGAGCTCCAGGGCAACGGACGCATCGGTCTCGATCCGGATCGTGCGCCCCTGGCCGGCCGCCACGTCCGACGGGTGCGGATGGCGCAGCAGGAGCAGCTCCGCGAGATCGACGAGCAGGCGGAACCGTCCGCGGTCGCGCAGGGCGACGACGTCGAGCAGCCCGTCGTCCGCGGCTGCTCCTGGAGCGATCGCGAAGGCGCCGCCCCAGCGACGGGCATTGGGCAGCACGATCTGCCAGACGCGCCCCTCATGCAGCCGCTCCCCGTCGACGTCGATGCGCACGCTGAACGGGCGTAGCCGGGGTGCCGCCGCGATCGCCGCGGCCGCGATCGCGAACGGCCCGATGCGGTGCTTGAGCGCGTCGTCGGTCGCCGCCAGGATGTGCGCATCGAGCCCAAGCCCAGCCGCGAGCAGGAACTGTTCGACTCGACCGTCGGGCAGGGTCAGGCGGCCGAGGTCCAGGGGTCGGGGCGTCGCGGCAAGCAACGCCCGGGCCGCCGCCTCCGGCTGGCGGGGCATGCCCATCTCGCGAGCGACGACGTTCGTGGAGCCTCCGGCCAGGATCGCGATCGGGACGCCGGTCCCGGCAACCTCGGCTGCCACGTCACGCGCGGTGCCGTCGCCACCCGCCGCCAGGATGACGTCGGCCGTGCCCGCCGCCAGGACAGGGGCAAGGAGCGTGTGGACGTCGACGCCGGGCAGCCGCTCGACGACCCGCAGCGTCCATCCTGCGGCCGCCAGGATCGGCTCGAACCGCTCGACCGGGTATGGACCACGGAACGACTTGGGGTTCGAGACGAGGACGGCACGCACGAGCGAAGGATGTGGCCGGTTCGGTCAGTGCCCGCTGACCGATCAGCCCCGCCTGCGTTCGTGCGACAGGCTCCAGGTCAAGCAGGGCTCCATCCTCCCGACTGGCCAGGCTCGCCCTCGCAGCGCTCAGGTCGAACTCGTCCTCGAGCAGTTCCAGCAGGGCGACGTCCTCGGCCGGCACGACGGCGACGACCTCGTGACCGCGGCGAGTGACCATGATCCGCTCGCGCCCATATGCAACGCGGTTGATGAGGTCGGCAAAGGTGGCTCGGGCGGCGACTTCGCTGATCGTCGGCATGATCGACTCCTCACTCCGGCCCGAGATCCGGTTAGCAGCGATGGTGGCGGTGGGGGCCGCCCTGTCAAGTCCTGGAACGCAACCGCCCGAGGGCGTCGGCATCCCCGCTCGCGATGACCGATTCGCCCGCCGCCAGGACTCGGTCGTCGGACGGGTTGGATTCGTACCGCGCGCGCGCCCCATCGGCGCGGGCGATGGCCAGGACGACGATGCCGTCGGCGCGGACCTCGCCCACCGACCGACCTTCCAGTCCTCTGCCTGCCGCGACCGGCACCGACTCCAGACCGAAGGCGGCTTCGCGGTGACTCAAGGCGGCATCCAGGTAGTCCACGACGCCCGGTCGTACGGCCAGCTCGGCCATCCGATGACCGGCCCTCGAATAGGGCGACACGATGCGGTCGGCGCCGGCCCGCACGAGCTTCTCCTCGGCCTCCAGCGTGTTGGCCCGGCCGATGATGGTCATGCGCGGATTGAGCTGACGGGCGGAGAGGATGACGTAGACATTGAGGGCATCGGTGTCGATGGCCGTGACGAGGCCCTGGGCGCGCTCGACGCCGGCCTGGCGCAGGATGGCGTCCGTCGTGGCGTCGCCCAGGACGACCATGTGACCGTCCGCGCGCGCCCGCGCGAGCGACTCCTGGACCAGGTCGACGACCACGACCGACTCGCCAGCCTCGACCAGCTCCCCCGCGACGGTGGCACCGACGCGCCCGTAGCCGCAGAGCACGAAGTGCCCGCTCAGGGCATCGATCCGCTCTTGCATGCGCCGCACCTCCCGCCGTCCGCTGGTGACCTCCTCGACGATGTACTCGGCGGCGATGCCGACGGTGCCGAAGATGATGGCCACGCCCGCCACCGCCAGCAGGCTCGTCCAGACCTGGCCGATGGTACCGAGCGGCCCGACCTCACGGAAGCCGACCGTGGTCAGCGTGATCATGGTCATGTACCAGGCGTCCGTCAGCGACCAGCCCAGCAGGACCATGTACCCGACGGTCCCGATGATGACCGCACCGAGCACGAAGGCGGCCCAGACCGCGACATGACGACGGCGGAATCGACTGCGAACGGGCGCCGTTACCGGCGTGGCGGCGGTCATCGCCGCAGACTAAACGCCGCCGAGCTAGCGGACCAGCCCCAGGATGGTGGGATGGTGCCGCGCGGAAGCCGCCACGATCGAGACGCCGCGGCTCCGACGCGCCGCATCGAACCACGGGCCTCCGGCCGGATCGGTGACCATCGCGCCCCCCTCCTCGGCGATGAGCCCAGCGGCCGCCACGTCCCAATTCGAGAGCGAACGGAGCTGGACGAAGATGTCGAAGCGCCCGTTGGCGACGTAGGTCAGGGCGAGGGCGGAGCTGCCCAGGTTGCGGCTCACCCGCGTCGCGCGGCGGATGGCCGCCTCGCGGCGCCGATATCCCGTCCAGGGCATGGCCAGGGCGATGAGGCAGTCCTCGAGCCGCTCCTTGTCCGGCATGCGGATCGGCCGGCCGTCGAGTTGTGCGCCCCAGCCTGCGACCGCGCTGAAGAGCTCGTCGCGCATCGGGTCATAGACGACCCCGACCGTCGGCCGGCCATCGAGCACGAAGCCGATGCTGACGCAGAAGATGGGCACGCCGTTGGCATAGTTGACGGTGCCATCGAGCGGATCGACGACCCATGCCCGACCCGCCCCCTCGGACGCGTGCGCCCCGTGGCCACGACGGGAACGATGCTCGCCCGACTCCTCGGCCACGATGGCGTCGTCGGGGAAGCGCCGACGAATGGCACCCAGGATGAGCTCCTCGCACAGGTGGTCGACCTCGGTCACCACGTCCTTCGGCCCTTTGTGGACGATGCGCTCGAGGCGCTCATATCGCTCGAGCTGGATGGCCCCTGCGCCGCGGGCGGCCTCGATGGCCAACGCCAGCTCGGCCGCATGCTCGGTCGTCACCGGCGCCACTCGATCAACTGCAATGGACGAGGAGTCGCTCCGCCACCCAGGGCGGGTCGTCGGGTGCCGGCGCCGGCACCGTGCGCACGATCTCGATGGTGCCACCCGCCGCGATGGTCTCGGTCCGGAAGACCGGGTCGGCGGGCGTGCTCGACCCCGCCGCGCGTGATGCGACAGGTGGCCCGGTTGGCCCCGGCGCCTGCGTTGGTGACGGCGAAGACGATGTCGGCGCCGCCGTCCGCTGACCCGGCGGCCGCCAGGACACGGACGGTGAAAGGCCCCACGCTGCCGAGCGCCCAGTTCGCGACCAGGGCCAGGATCAGGAAGCCGATGCCGATGCCGACCACGATCGTGCCGTGCACCTGGGTCGCGCTGGGACCGCTGAGTGCGGCTGGATTGTCGTCCTCACAGAGCGCGACCCCCAGTGGGGTCGGCTTGCCGCATCGGACACACGTGTCGTGGGGTTGGGTCAGGTCCGTGGGCGAGGAACCCGTCGTCATGGAGCCCGCAGCGTAGCGCGGATAGTCGCTGGGCGCGTCAGGCCACGCAGTCTCGCCGTACGTCGCGGTCAGCGCCAGCGTCTGGAGTCACCTCGTCTGTGTCAGGTGAGTGACGCGCGCTCCGCCGCGGCAAGCACCTCGCCGATGCGGTCGCGGCGGACGAAGTGGAGGATGAGCTCGTCGGCGCCGGCTTCGCGCCACGACTCGGCGGCTCCGACCATGTCCACCAGGAGGGGGTCGGAGTCGGCTTCCTCGAGCGGCAGCAGGTCGACGGCGACCATGACGGTCGTGTCTCCGCGCTGCCGCCCTGCGGCCGCCAGCGCCTCCTCGTAGACGGGCAGATCCCTTGCCAGGCGACTCGCCGTCGTCGTCCACGCGTCGCCGACACGAGCGGCCAGGCGCGCCCCGGCCGGGGTCTCGCCGCCGATGATGATGCGCGGCGTGGGGTCGGGAATGGGTCGGGCGACGGCGTCCGTCAGCCGGGTCCACCGACCCTCGTACGAGATCGGGCCACCGGACCACAGTCCGCGAAGCACCGCGACCGTCTCCTCGAGGTGCTCGGCCCGCTCGGCGGGTGGCGGGAAGTCGATGCCCAGCATGGCCATCTCCTCGGCGAAGCCGCCGATGCCGAGGCCGACGTCCAACCTGCCTGGCGCCATGGCCGCCACGCTGGCGGTCATCCGGGCGAGCACGCTCGGGTGCCGGTTCATGACGTTGCTGACGAAGGAGCCGATGGTCGCGCGCTCGGTCACTGCGGCTGCCCCGGCCAGGGTCGTCCAGCATTCCAGGACGGCCCGGTTCGTGTCACCGCGGCTGAGGAAGTGGTCCCAGATATAGATGCCGTCGAAGCCGGCCTGCTCCAGCCAGCCCGCGGTCCGCAGCCACCAGCGCGGCGAGACGCCGATGGAGGTCGGATTGATGCCGATGCGCGGTCGCTGCCGCTCGTTCACGGGCCGCCTCGTCTACCCTGTCACGGTCCAGCGACCGCCCCAACGGATGCAGTGCAGGGTACCGCGCGGAGACCCCGTCATGACCAACGAACGCGCCGAGATCGGTATCTTCGGCGGCTCTGGGTTCTACTCGTTCCTCGATGATGCCCACGACGTCGAGATCGAGACGCCATTCGGAGCGCCGTCCGCGCCGCTGACGCTTGGATCCATCGGCGGTCGGTCGGTGGCCTTCCTGCCGCGCCACGGCAAGCAGCACCAGTTCCCGCCGCACATGATCAATTACCGGGCCAACCTGTGGGCGATGCGGGAGTGCGGCGTCAGCCGGATCGTCGGTCCCTGCGCGGTCGGCTCGCTTCGCGCCGACGTGCATCCAGGCGAGTTCCTCATCGCCGATCAGCTCGTAGACCGGACGAACGCGCGCAAGGACACCTTCTACGACGGACCCAAGACGACGCACGTCTCCTTCGCCGACCCCTACTGCCCGACGCTCCGCCCGATCGCCGTCCAGACCGCCCGCGACGAGGGCATCACCGTCCACGAGCGTGGCACGATGGTCGTCATCCAGGGGCCACGCTTCTCGACCCGCGCCGAGTCGCGCTGGTTCTCGTCGGCCGGTTGGTCCGTCGTGGGCATGACCCAATATCCCGAGGCCTACCTCGCGCGCGAGCTGGAGATCTGCTTCGTCAACGTCTCCCTGGTGACCGACTACGATGCCGGCCTGGAGGACGATGACGCAGCCGTCACCCACGAGGGCGTGATCGAGGTCTTCAACGCCAACGTCGAGAAGGTGCGAAGGCTCCTCTTCGCGTTCGTGCCGCGTATCCCCGTCGAGCGGACCTGCCCGTGTGCGACCGCCCTCGGGGGTGCGAGCTAGCGCCATCCCGATCACTCGCGTCAGCGCATCGCGATGGCTACAGTGCACGACGTGGCTGACGACTCGGGCCGAACGATCCGCTCAGTCGACGCGGCTGCCGATCCGTTCGGCTCGACGCACGTCGACTGCCCTCACATCCCTGCCGAGCGGGCCGCCCCGGCCGCCGACCAGTGCCAGGAGTGCGGAAGCGGCGTCAACCTTCGACTCTGCGCGACGTGCGGTCACGTCGGCTGCTGCGAGTCCCAGGCGGGCCACGCCAGGACGCACGCCCTGAGCACTCGCCATCCGGTCATCTACCAGATGCCGGCCGGTTCGGGATTCATCTGGTGCTATGTCGAGCGGGCATACGTCAGCTGAGAGCGTCCGCGCCCAACCCGTGAACGAGGGACCCTGCGACGGCGACTCGCGTACCATCGACGCCCCAGCAACAGACCCCCGTCGGAGTCTCCATCGTGCCCGAAGCCGGTCCAGCCGCTAGCACGCCCGCCCATGCCCTGAGCGCGGTGGCGCGCGCCTTCCTCGACTCGCCGACGCGCTACGGCATCCTGGCCACGATCAACCCGAACGGTACGCCTCACCAGGCGGTCGTCTGGTATCGCCTCGACCCTGACGACTCGATCCTCATCAACTCGCGCGTCGGGCGGCGCTGGCCGACGAACCTGCTGCGCGATCCGCGCTGCAGCCTGACGGCCGAGTCGGGGCTGGACTACGTGGTCGTCCGCGGCGTGGCCGCGCCCTCCGGTGAAGGTGACGTGGCGCAGCGCGACATCGCCGACCTGGCGGTCCGCTACGACGGACCGGACGAGGCCGCACGCCTGGTCGCCGTCCGCTTCAGCGCCCAGGAGCGCATCAGCTTCCGCATCCGCATCCGCGGTTCCCACGAGCACATGGAGGGCTGACCGGATGGCCAGGGCGAAGATCGGCTACGCCGCCATGCTCGAGCAGTTCCACCCGTCCGAGCTGCTCGAGATGTGCACCGCCGCCGAAGCGGCGGGCTTCGAGGGCGTCATGGCCGCCGACCACGTCCAGCCTTGGGTCCCGCAGCAGGGGCAGTCCGCCTACGTCTGGAGCTTCATGACGGCCGCCATGGAGCGCACCAAGGGCGACGTCGGCCCGGGCGTGACCTGCCCGAGCTTCCGCCAGCACCCGGCCATGATCGCCCAGGCGGCGGCCACCATGGCCGCCATGTATCCCGGTCGCTTCTGGCTCGGCCTCGGCTCCGGCGAGGCGATCAACGAGCATGTCGTGGCCGGCTACTGGCCGGAGGTGCCCGAGCGGATCGCGCGTATGTTCGAGTCGATCGAGATCATGCGCAAGCTGTTCAGCGGCAAGGACGTCAAGCACAAGGGCGAGTTCTACCGCATGGAGACGATGCGCCTCTGGACGATGCCCGAGACCCCGCCGCCGATCTATGTCGCCACCGCCGGGCCGGTCACGGCCAAGAAGGTCGGCGCGCTGTGCAACGGGCTGATCACGGTGGGCGCGCCGGAGGAGAAGCTCGAGATGATCTTCGAGAAGTGCCGGGAGGGCTGCCGCGAGGCGGGCAACGACCCGACGACGTTCCAGTTCATCCTCCAGCTCCACCTCTCCTGGGCACCGACCGACGAGGATGCCCTCGCCAACGCCATGACCGAGTGGCCCAACGGCGGCATGAAGTTCCCCAAGCAGGACATCCGCTCACCACACGACCTCGCGCAGATGGCCAAGCTCGTGCGGCCGGAGGACTTCCAGGGCCGCATGCTCATCAGCTCGGATCTCGAGCTGCACCGCCGGGAGATCCAGAAGTTCCTCGATCTGGGCTTTCACCAGGTCTACCTCCACAACGTCGGTCGCAATCAGCTCGAATGGGCCGAGGTCTTCGGCCGCGAAGTCCTGCCAGGCCTGACGGCATGACCACGATGAACAGCGGCAGATGAGCGCGGCTCGGCTGGCCGGCGCGTGACCACGTTCCGGCGCGCACCGACCATCGGCGTCAACCTCTGGCCCCAGGACGGCACATGGCCGGAACTCCGCGATGCGGCCGTGACCGCCGACCGGGTCGGCGTCGACTCGATCTGGACATGGGACCATCTGTATGCCATCGAGGGCGAGGCCGACCGCCCGATCTTCGAGGCCTGGACGACCCTCGCCGCCTGGGCCGCCCTGACAGAACGGATCGAGCTCGGGCTGCTCGTGGGCGCCAACACCTTCCGCAACCCTGGCCTGACGGCGAAGGCCGCCCTGACCGTCGATCACATCAGCGGCGGACGTGCTTGGCTGGGCCTCGGCGGTGCCTGGAACGGAGTCGAGCACACCGCCTATGGACTCGACTTCGGCCGCGGCTTCGGCGAACGCCTGGACCGCCTCGATGAGGCCCTTGCCGCCATGACCGCCCTCTTCCGTGGCGAATCGGTGACCTCGCCGCCCGGTGGCGCCTACCGGTTCAGTGACCTCGTGGCGCGGCCGCTGCCGGTCCGCGGTCCGGGTCGCCTGCCGATCCTGGTCGGCGGGGGCGGCGAGAAGAAGACCCTGCGCACCACCGCCCGGTTCGCGGATGCGTGGCACGGCTTCGGCGACATCGAGCGTTTCAAGCGCAAGCTCGGCATCCTCGAGATGCACTGCGCCGACGTCGGCCGGGACATCGCGGAGATCACCTTCAGCTGCGGGCCTTTCGTCATCATCCGGGACGACCCAGCCGATGCGCTCCGGGTGCTCAACGAGGCGTTGGCGCCGTATGACAGCGCCGCGCAGGACAGCGAGGACACCTGGCTCGGCCCGCCCGAGCGCATCGCCGAGCGCTGGCGCAGCTTCGCAGAGATCGGTGTCACCTTCGCCATCGCCGACCTGCCGGCGCCCTACGATCGCGAGACGATCGAGCGACTTACCGGAGGTACGGGCACTCGTCGCCGGCTCATGACCCAGCGTGTCGTGGTCCTCGCCGGCGGCTACGGCGGCGCCAAGCTCAGCCATGGCCTGGCCATGCTGGCCGAGGCGCCGGGGTCGGACGTCGAGCGCGTCGGCCCCAGGACTCGACCTCTCGATCATCGTCAACACCGGCGACGACCTCGAGCTCCACGGCCTGCTCGTCTGCCCGGACCTCGACACGATCCTCTATACGCTCGCCGGCCTGGCCAACGAGGGCACGGGCTGGGGCGTGCGGGACGAGACCTGGTCGGCGCGCGAGATGCTCGAGCGATACGGGCAGCCGACCTGGTTCGCCCTCGGCGACCGCGACATCGCCACCCAGCTCGTGCGCTCGAAGGCGCATGCGCGGAGGCGCCCGCCTGACCGAGGTCGAGGCCGAACTGGCGGCAGCGCTCGGGGTCGCGGCACACCTGCTGCCGATGACCGACGACATCGTGCGCACCCACCTGCGCACGAACGACGGCTGGCTTCCCTTCCAGGACTACTTCGTGCGCCTGCAGCACGCCGTCGACGTCCACGAAGTCCACATCCACGGCATCGAGGCGGCCGAGCCGACCCACGAGGCCCTGCACGCCATCGCCGCTGCCGATCGCATCTTCATGGCGCCGTCGAACCCGTTCGTGAGCGTCGGGCCGATCCTGGCCGTGCCCGGCATGCTCGACGCGCTCCTCGAGGCGCCCGCTCCGCTGGTGGCGGTCAGCCCGATCATCGGCGGCGCTGCGGTCCGCGGCCCGGCCGATCGCATGTTCGTGACGCTCGGCGGCGAGGCGTCCGCGTTGGGTGTGGCAAGGCACTACGTGGACCGTTACCCCGGCCTGCTCGACGGCATCGTCATCGACGAGGTGGACGCCGACCAGGCGGCTGCCATCGCCGAGCTCGGCCTGGCGGTGCGCGCGGCACAGACGCTCATGCAGTCGGACGACGACCGACGCGCGCTCGCGCGAACCGTCCTGGCGTTCGGGGCGCCCTAGGCCGGCTCCGTCGCATCCCTCGCCAGGGCCTGGTCGTCGGTATCGGCAGCCACGCGAGGCGGCAACCACCAGCGGCGCTCCACGACGGGCTCGCCGAACAACTCGGCCTGGATGGTCTCGCGGGGCGTGAAGCCTCGCCGCTCGTAGAACACTTCGCCCTTCCGATTGCCGACCAGCACATCCGCGGCGATGGGAAGCCGCGGGAACCGCGACCGAAGCGCCTCCAACAGATTCGTGCCAGCGCCCTGCCCGCGCCGCTCAGGCAGGGCGTAGATCGCCGCCAGGTTCAGGTGATCCGCGTCCGCCACCGCGTTGGCGAAGGCGACCACCTGATCGTCGTCCTCGACGACCAGGAAGATCCCCGTGATCCGCCGCTCGACGCTCTCGACCGAGTACGCGCGTTCGATGAACGCCTCGATCGTCGCGGCATCGAGCAGCCCGTCATACGTGTCTCGCCAGGCAGACGACGCGACCGCTCGGATGGCCTCCACGTCGGCCAGGGATGCGGGACGGACGATCCACTCCATCCGGCCGCGGATCAGCGCGCTGCCCACGGATCACCCGAGTCAGCCTTCCAGACCCCGATCCCGATCGCGAACATGACACCCATGGCCAGCGCAGCATGCCGTGAGCAGGCGGCGTGGCGCAAGATGGTTGGAGACCGGGTCGATCGTGTCGCCTACCATCCGCTCGTGCCGGACCGCCGCCTCGCCGACCTCGCGCATCTCCATGTCATCGTGCCCGTGCGCGCCCTTGCGGACGGCAAGCGACGCCTGAGTCCCGTCCTCGATGCCGACCGGCGCGCCGCCATCATCGAGGGGCTGCTGCGCCGGACGCTCGAAGTCGTCCATCGATGGGCCGCCGCAGAGGCTATCCATGTCGTGAGTCCGGACCCCGCGGTCGTGCCCATCGCTCGTGCGGCGGGCGGCAGCCCGCTGCACCAAGCCGACCAGGGGCTGAACGAAGGCATCCGCGCCGCTCGTGCGATCGCCGCCCTCGGGGGTGCCACGGCCATCCTGATCCTGCCCGGTGACCTGCCCGTGCTCGAGATCGCGTCGCTCGAGGCGCTTCTCGAGGCTGCAGACGCGGCCCTCGCGGCCGGTGCTGGGCAGCCCGTCGTCATCATCGCGCCAGCCGACGCGCGCAGCGGCACCAACGCCCTCCTGCTCTCGCCGCCCGACGCGATCGAGCCCGGCTTCGGGCCGGGTAGCCTCGAGCGACACCTCCGAGCCGCCGAAGCGGCCGACGCTTCGACGCAGCTGGTGGTCGATGCCGCCCTGGGCTTCGACCTCGACACGCCCGACGACCTGGCGCTCCTGGGACCCGAGCGCCTGGCCGCGCTGCTGGCGTCGGCTCCGGCTGCCGCGAGCTGAGGCTGCGATGAGCCACCGGATCCTGGCCGTCGCATTGCCGCCCCTCCCCGAGGTCCGTCCGGGCGACGACCTGCCCGCCCTCATCGCCGACGCCTGGCGCGCAGCCATGGCCAAAGAGCCAGAGTTGGCACCGACCGCGGGCGACGTGCTCGTAGTCACGCAAAAGGTCGTCTCCAAGGCCGAAGGCGCGATCGTGGACCTGCGTACGGTCTCGCCGCGCCCGGAGGCCATCGCCTTCGCGCCAGCGTTGGCAGCGCGACCCACGGCAGGTCGAGGTCGTGATGCGCGAGGCGGCCGCGATCGTGCGCATGGAGCGCGGCGTGATCATCACCCGCACCCGGCACGGTTTCGTGTGCGCCAATGGTGGCGTCGACGCATCGAATGTCGCTCCGGACACCGTCAGCCTGCTGCCCGAGGACCCCGACCGGTCGGCGCGTGAGATCCGCCTCCGGCTGGCAGCGTTGCTCGACCTCGAGCACGGCCGCAGCCCCGCCATCGTCGTCAGCGACTCGTTCGGTCGACCATGGCGCTGGGGCATCGTGGACGTCGCTCTAGGCGTAGCCGGCTTCGGCCCCCTGGACGACCAGCGCGGTCGGCCTGATGCCGGCGGTCGGATCATGCGCGCGACCGTCGTCGCCGTCGCCGACCAGATCGCATCGGCTGCCGAGCTGGCCTCAGGCAAGACCAGCGGCCGCCCCGTCGTCCTCATCCGCGGCGCCGACCTGCCGGACGGGGATGGATCGATCCACGAGGACGTGATCATGCCTCCCGACTCGGACCTCTTCCGCTGATCGCGATGGGGCTCTCTGCCACATGTGGAGGCTACGGCCAAGGACGGCGGGCCTCAGGATCTCAGCGAGCGAGCGGCGACCAGCCAGATCGGCGTGGAGGCTGACCCCTCCCGACCGGCCCATGGCACACTACGGCGCGGCGCCGAGGCGCCCTGCGGGCCGGGAAGGCTGCTCCATGGAGCGGTCGCGATACTCCCAGGGAGTATGCGGGCAGCGTGCTAGGATAGGTGCATGGTCAACGAGTTCAAGGGTTTCTCCGGCATCCAGATGATCGACGAAGGGGTGGCTGAGGCCGTCCCGGTGGCGAAGCCGGCGGGCGCCTTTCCGACCATCGCCCCTGTCGGCGAGCCGCTTCTCCAGCCGGCCGACCCGGCGCACGCCGAGCCAGGCGAGGGGCCCGGCGCCACGAACAAGGTCGTCATCGTCGGCTCCGGCCCGGCTGGCCTGACGGCGGCCATCTACGCCGCGCGCGCCAACCTCGAGCCGCTCGTCATCGCCGGCTATGTGCCGGGCGGCCAGCTGATGATCACCAGCGACGTCGAGAACTACCCGGGCTTCCCGGACGGCATCCAGGGACCCGAGCTCATGGATCACTTCCGCAAGCAGGCTGAGCGGTTCGGGACCCGATTCGTCGATCAGGACATCGAACGCGTCGACTTCAGCGAGCGGCCCTTCCGACTCTGGGCGGGCGGTGTCGAACATCGCGCCGAGTCGGTCATCGTCGCGACCGGCGCGTCTGCCATCTGGCTCGGTCTCGAGAGCGAGACGCGGCTGCGCGGTCGGGGCGTCAGCGCCTGCGCGACCTGCGATGGCTTCTTCTTCCGCCACAAGCACGTGGCGGTCGTGGGCGGCGGCGACACGGCGCTCGAGGAGGCGACCTTCCTGACCCGATTCGCCGAGCGCGTGACGATGCTCCACCGGCGCGATGACTTCCGCGGCTCCAAGATCATGCGCGACCGCGCCCTCAAGGACCCCAAGATCGACGTGCGCTGGAACACCGAGGTCACCGACGTCCTCGGCGTCGACGTCGTCAGCGGCCTTCGACTGCGCGACACGCTGTCGGGCGAGGAGTCGGAGGAGCCGATGGAAGGACTCTTCGTGGCCATCGGCCACAAGCCCAACACCGAGGTCTTTCGCGACTGGCTCGAGGTAGACGCCAAGGGCTACCTCGTGGTCCACGACCAGAGCGGCACCAAGGTCGAGGGCGTCTTCGTCGCCGGCGACGTCCACGACCACCGCTATCGGCAGGCGGTCACCGCCGCCGGCGACGGGTGCGAGCGGCGATCGATGCCGAGCGCTGGCTGGAGTCGGTCGGCCTGACCGTGGCGGCGACCGCCACCGCCTGGTGACGGCGCGTCTGCGTCGCGGGCGCGCCGTGCCGCGTAGCCATCCGCGCCGCGGACTCCTCTTTCGAGTCGAGGGCACTGGCCGATCCACGCGTCCGGCTCTTCCTGACCAGCGCGACGCTCCTCTTCGTCGAGCTGCTGCTCATCCGCTGGATCCCGGCCAACGTCCGCTACATCGGCTTCTTCAGCAACTTCCTGCTGATGGCCAGCTTCCTGGGCATCGGCCTCGGCATCCTGCTCGGCCGCAAGGGCTGGCGGCCGCCGCTCGTCGCCCTTCGCGTCGCTGCTCTTCGCGGTCGTGGCGCTCGTCTTCGTCGCCCAGCTCAACGTCCAGGTCCAGTCGCAGGACGAGCTCTTCTTCGGCCTCGCCGAGAGCAGCGCGGCCGACGTCAACTTCCTGGTCCTGCCGCTCGTCGTCGCCCTCGTCACCGCGGTCATGGCCACCCTGGCCCTGCCGCTCGGCCCGCTGCTTCGGCGCATGCCGCCGCTCAAGGCGTACGCCATCGACATCGTCGGCTCGATGGCCGGCATCGCCGGCTTCACGATCCTCTCGGCGGCCTGGGCACGAACCCGGTCGTCTGGTTCGCGGTGGTGGCCGTGCTCATCGCGCTCCTTGCCCTCGGCGAACGGGCTGACGGCATGGTCTGCGGTCGGCGGCGTGGCCATGCTCGGCGATCCTCTACGCCGTCGCCGTCCAGGCGCGGCTCGCGGCGACATCTGGTCGCCGTACTACCGCATCACGACCTATCGCGATGCGACTGGCGAGATGCATCATCAACGTCAACGGCATCCCGCACCAGGCGCTCCACCCGCTCGACGTCGACGCAAGGAGCAGTTCTACGACCAGGTCTACGCTGGTTCCCGGGTCGGACCTACGACGACGTGCTCATCGTCGGCGCCGGCAGCGGCTCGGACGTGGCGCGTCGCCCTGGACCGCGGCGCCAAGCACGTCGATGCCGTCGAGATCGACCCGCAGCATCCAGCAGATCGGCATCGAGCGACCATCCCGAACCACCCGTACGACGACCCGCGCGTGACCCGCATCGTCAACGACGGCCGGGCCTTCCTGCGCAACACCGACAAGCAGTACGACCTGGTCATCTTCGCCCTGCCCGACTCGCTGACCCTGGTCAGCACGGCGGCCAACGTCCGGCTGGAGTCGTTCCTGTTCACCGAGGAGGCCTTCGCCAGCGTCCGCGACCACCTCAGCCGACGACGGCATCTTCGTGCTCTACAACTACTACCGCGAGCCGTGGCTGGTCGACAAGCTCGCCGACATGCTCGAGGACGCCTTCGGCGGCGCAGCCGCTGCGTCGAACCTACGGCCGCGTGCACGGCGGCCCTGGCGGCCGGCCCGCTGGTCGCGCCTGGCCGGCGGCGCCGCCGCCAGGCGACACGATCGATGCGGTCCCGATGCCGGGCGAGGCCGAGCCCAAGCCGGCGACCGACGACTGGCCGTTCCTGTACCTGCGGACGCCCTTCGTGGCGCCCTACTACCTCGTGGCGCTGGCCATCATCCTCGGCTTCGCGCTGCTCGCCGTGCGCGGTCGCGGCCAGGGTCGACGGGCACCACGCATCCGGCGGTTCAGCCCCCACTTCTTCGTGCTCGGCATGGCCTTCCTGCTGCTCGAGACGCGCAGCCTGGTCAGCTTCAGCCTGCTCTTCGGGACGACCTGGCTCGTCAACGCGCTGGCCTTCTTCGCCATCCTGGCCAGCGTCCTGCTGGCCATCCTCATCAACTGCACGCTTCCCGATCCGGCAGCCCGAGCGTCTTCTACGTCGGGCTCTTCGTGGCGCTCGCGGTCGCCTTCCTGCTGCCGCCCGAGCAGCTGCTCATCGACCCGCCCTGGCTGCGCTACGTCATCGCCGCGGCCCTCGCCTTCGCGCCGGTCTTCTTCGCGAACCTCGTCTTCAGTCACTCGTTCCGCGACACGGCCACGGCCGACATGGCCTTCGCCAGCAACCTGCTCGGCGCCATGGTCGGCGGCGCGCTGGAGTACCTCGCCCTGCTCACCGGCTACCAGGCGCTGCTGCCGCTGGTGGCCGTGCTCTACCTGCTCGCCTGGCTCTTCGCCACCCGCTGGCGCCGTCTGGCCGACCGCGACCTCGAGACAGCGCCGACGGGTCCGGAGGGCGATGGCGACGAGGGCCGCGGCGCGACCGAGCCACGCCCGGTCATCGAGGGCACGGCCTGATGGGCTTCGGGCCACGTGGCATGCGCGGCGGGCCGTTCGGCGCACCCGACGAGCCGGCTGAACGGGTCCCGAAGGAGCGACGAGGCGCCACCATCCGGCGCATCGCGGGCTTCTTCCGGCCGTATCGCTGGCAGGTCCTGGTGGTCCTGGCCGCGATCGTCCTGACCAGCCTCCTGGGCCTCATCAACCCGCTCCTGCTCAAGCTGCTCATCGACGAAGCCATCCCGTCGCAGGACTTGGGCGGAGCTGAACCTCTTCGTGGCGCTGATGATCATCGTGCCCATCGTCAGCGGCCTGATCGGCGTCGGGCAGTCGTACTGGAACAACGTGGTCGGCCAACGGGTCATGCAGGACCTGCGCAACGCCCTCTACGCGCACCTCCAGAGGATGCCGCTGCGCTTCTTCACCGAGACCCGCACCGGCGAGATCCAGAGCCGGCTGGCCAACGATGTCGGCGGCGTCCAGGGGGTGGTCACGGACACGGCCAGCTCGGTGTTCAGCAACGTGATCATCACGGTCACGACGATCATCGCCATGCTCTTCCTGTCCTGGCAGCTGACCCTCCTCTCGCTCATCGTGCTGCCCTTCTTCATGTGGCTGACCTACCGCGTGGGCAAGGTCCGCCGGAGCATCAGCACGGAGACGCAGGAGAGCCTGGCCGACGTCAGCTCCATCACCCAGGAGACGCTCAGCGTGAGCGGCATCCTGCTGTCCAAGACGTTCGGCCAGCAGACCGCGTCGGTCGAGCGATTCCGGCTCGCCAACGCCAGGCTGGCGGCGCTCCAGATCCGCCAGAGCATGGTCGGCCGCTGGTTCTTCATGATCGTGGGCACGATCTTCAGCATCATGCCGGCGTTCGTGTATTGGCTGGCCGGCGCCCTCATCTTCTCCGGCGTCCCGAACGCGCCGACGATCGGCGACATCGTCGCCTTCACGACCCTCCAGAGCCGCCTCTTCTTCCCGCTCGGCCAGCTGCTCAACGTGCAGGTCGAGGTCCAGGGCGCGCTGGCGCTCTTCGACCGGATCTTCGAGTACCTCGACCTGAAGCCGGAGATCATGGACGCGGCCGATGCCCTCGAGCTGGATCCGTCCAGCGTTCGCGGCGACGTCCGCTACCGGGGGGTCCGCTTCCGGTATCGGACGACGCCACCACCTGCCACCACACCGGCCCCCGAGACGGCGGACGTCGACGTGGCCGCGGCCGTCGCGGCGGCCGAGGCGGGGGCCGGAGCCGCGGTCGAGGCGGAGGCTGAGGCGGCGGGGTGACCCGGGATAGCGACGCCTTCGGGACCGCCGACGCGCGGGCCGATGCATCCGTGGCGCCAGCATGTCGACGAGGCGCCCACGATGGTCGGGCCGCTCGAGCCCTTCGGCGTCGATGGCGTCGACTTCGAGGCCAAGCCGGGCCAGCTGGTGGCGCTCGTCGGCCCGTCCGGGGCCGGCAAGACGACCACGACCTACCTGCTGCCTCGCCTCTACGACGTGGACGACGGCGCCATCGAGATCGACGGACATGACATCCGCGACCTGTCGCTCGAGTCGCTCGGGCGCGTCATCGGCTTCGTGACCCAGGAGACGTACCTCTTCCACGCCTCGGTCCGCGACAACCTGCTCTACGCCAGGCCCGAGGCCAACCAGGCAGAGCTCGAGGCGGCGTCACGAGCGGCCGCCATCCATGACCGGATCATGGAGCTGCCTGAGGGCTACGACACGATCGTCGGCGAGCGCGGCTACAAGCTCTCGGGCGGCGAGAAGCAGCGCATCGCGATCGCCCGCGTCCTGCTCAAGGACCCCCGCATCCTCATCCTCGACGAGGCCACGTCGGCGCTCGACACCGTCAGCGAGCGGCTCATCCAGGCAGCCCTCGAGCGGGCCGAGGCCGGCCGCACGACGCTCGCCATCGCCCACCGGCTGTCGACCATCCTGCGCGCCGACCTCATCCTCGTCTTCGACCGTGGGCGCATCGTGGAGCGCGGCACACACCGCGAGCTGCTCGCCCAGGACGGCCTCTACGCTCGGCTCTACCACGAGCAGTTCCTGACCGCGGCAGCGGTGGCCGCCGAAGACACACGATCGGCGCCGGCAGCGAGAGCGAGACGTCCCTCCCCGTAGGCTGAGGTTGCCGATCCTTTATCGGCTCGTTGCGGTCATTAAATCGACCGGGCCTACGATCCGCCCCGAACAATCCACGAAATCCACGAGGAGATGGCGATGGTGCCGCGACCAGCCTCCCTGCTGCGATCCCTTAGCCTTGCCGCGCTGGTTGCCGCCCTGCCGGTCGGCGCGATGGCGCAGGCGGCCGACGCGGTCAGCGTCACGACGCCATATCCGGCGGTCGTTGCCGACCCGGTGGCTCGGTGCGCTTCCCGCTGACCATCGATGCCAATGGCTCGGGCACCATCGCCCTTGAGGCGACCGGCGTCCCGACCGGCTGGACCGCGAGCTTCCGCGGCGGCGGCTCCCTGGTCTCGGCCATCTACGTCGACGGCTCCAAACCGGCATCGGTCGACCTCGAGGTCAAGGTCCCGGCGGACGCGCAGCCCGGCGCCGTTCGGGTCGGTGTACGGGCCGCCGAGCGTGGTGGCGGCGCGGGCAGCCTGTCGGCCGAGATCCGCGTCTCGGACACCGCCTCCGGCGGCGTGACCCTCGAGGCGCGCTACCCGACCCTCAAGGGCCCCTCGGCGGCGACGTATCGCTTCGACCTGACTCTCAGCAACGACACGAGCCAGCAGCAGACCTTCGCGCTCCAGGCGGCCGGTCCGACCGGCTGGACCGTCGATGCACGCCCGTCGAGCTCGACCCAGGCGGCGACGGCCGTCGTCGACGCAGGTGGAACGACCCAGATCCAGGTCACCGCGGAGGCGCCCGCCGAAGAGAAGGCCGGGAACTACACCATCGCCGTCGAGGCGGTCGGCGGCCCGGCCGTCGCGCGCGCCGACCTGGCGGTCGAGATCGTCGGCAGCTATACGCTCGACGTCACCACCCCCGACGGCCGACTCAACGCCGACGTGACCGCAGGATCGGCTACGCCGGTCACGCTCGAGGTCCACAACACCGGTTCCGCGCCGCTGGCCGGCGTGGCCATGACCGCGACGCCACCGCAGGGCTGGACGGTGAAATTCGACCCCGAGGTCATCGAGGCCATCGCGCCGGGCGATGCGGCTCCGGTCACGGCCCAGGTCACGGCCGCCGACGACGCCATCGCGGGTGATTACGTCCTGACCATCGACGCCAAGAGCGACCAGGCGAGCGGCCGGACCGACATCCGCACGACGGTCCAGACGTCACCGCTCTGGGGCTTTGTCGGCATCGCCGCGATCGCGTTGGTGCTGGCGGGACTCTTCCTTGTCTTCCAGCAATTCGGCCGCCGCTAGGCCGGTCCGGAACGTCGAGCCATGGACGACATCGCAGGACATCGCGTCGAGCCGGAGCCGATCACCGACAGGTAGCCATCCGGACCGAGGGCCTGACCAAGCGGTACGGGAGCATCAACGCCGTTGACGGCCTGGATCTCGAGGTGCCGGTTCGGCGAGGTCTTCGGACTGCTCGGGCCCAACGGCGCGGGCAAGACGACGACCATCCTGATGCTCCTTGGATTGACCGAGCGTGATGCCGGCACGGCCGAGGTCCTGGGTCTCGATCCCGCGCGCCACCCGATCGAGGTCAAACGACGAGTCGGCTACCTGCCAGACGATGTCGGCTTCTACGCCGGGATGACCGGGCGCGAGAACCTCCGCTATACGGCCCGTCTCGAGATCGTCTGCCGAGGCATGGACCGAGGAGCCGGATCGCGGCACTGGTCGAACGCGTCGGGCTGACGGAGTCCGCCGACCGACCGGTCGAGACGTACTCACGCGGCATGCGGCAGCGGCTTGGTCTCGCTGACGTGCTCCTGCCCGAGCCGCGGATCGCCATCCTCGATGAGCCCACGGCGGCCATCGACCCGGTGGGTGCCAATGAACTGCTGGCCCTCATCCGGGCGCTGGCGGACGACGAGGGCGTGGCCGTCCTCCTCTCCAGCCACCTGCTCCTGCAGGTCGAGCGTGTCTGCAGCCGTGTCGGCATCTTCGTCCGCGGACGGATGGTCGAGCAGGGTACGATCGCGGAGCTCGCCTCGCGCATGCCGGCCCAGGAGCTGGAGGTCGAGGTCGGCTGCGATGGCGATCCGGAGTCGATCCGGGCCATCCTCGCGTCGATGGATGGGCTGCGGATCGTGGGCCAAGACCACGTGGATCCACGCATCTGGGTCGTGGCCGGCGACGGCGACCGGCGGCGCGACCTCGCATCTCGCCTTGCCGCAGGCGGCCACGCGATCTTCCACCTCCGTGGCAGCGGGATCGGGCTCGAGGAGGTCTACCGCCGTTACTTCGAGCAGGCCGAGGAGGTCGTCGATGCGCCCGCCGCCTGAGCCGACGACGACCCTCCCACCGGGCGATGTCGTGCCATCCGTGCCGCTCCGTGGCGGATGGCGGATCATCGCGGACAAGGAGCTCGCGGATCACCTTCACAGCCTTCGCTTCCTGCTCCTCATGCTCGGCCTCGGCCTGGCTGCCGTCGCCTCAGTGGTCGCCACCAGTGGGGGCATCCGCGACCTCGCGCCGGCCGCGACCGGCTCGCCGGCCATCTTCCTGAAGCTCTTCACGGTCGGCTCCGACAACTTGCCCCCGCTTGTCACCTGGATCGCCTTTCTCGGCCCGCTGCTCGGCATCGCCTTCGGCTTCGACGCCATCAACGGCGAGCGCGCCGAGGGAACGCTGCCGCGCCTCGCTGTCCCAGCCCATCTAGCGCGACGACGTCATCAACGGCAAGTTCGTCGGCGGCTCTCGCGGCCATCGCGCTCGATCCTGGGCGTCGATCATGGTGCGTCCTCGCCGCCGTCGGCGATCGTGCAGCCTCGGCGTCGTGCCCAGCGCCGGAGGACCTCGCTCCGCCTGGGCGTCTGGTATCTCGTCGCGGTCGTCTACGTCGGCTTCTGGCTCGCGCTCGCGACGCTCTTCTCGGTCGTCCTTCCGGCGCGCCGCAGCGTCAGCCCTGGCGGCCCTCTCCGTCTGGCTCATCGCTCGACCGTTCTTCGGCCGTCCTCGTCGGCGTCGTCGCCGATGCCCTTGCGCCACTATCGGCCAACCCGACCGCCGACGAGCAGCTCGCCAACGCGACGCTCGCACCAGGATCTGTGCGACGGCTCTTCCCGGGACAGATCTTCACCGAGAGCACCGCAGGCCATCCTCGACCCGAGCGTGCGCGACGACCGGCGTCGTCCTCGCGTCACCAGGCCGACCGGGCGATCCCGTCGACGCTGCTCGTTCGATCAGAGCCTGCTCGTGGTCTGGCCGCAGGTCGTGGTCCTGGTCGCGCTCACCGTGGCCTGTTTCGCGCTCGCCTACGTCGCCTTCATGCGCCAGGAGGTCCGCGCCTAGGCTATCGGGCCGCCGCCCATCCGCGTCCAGGACGCACCTATACTCGGTCGCATGGTGAGCACGGAGCGATCGCCCGGGCCGAGTCAGATGGCTGCCGGCTGGGGTGGCGTGCGCGACGCGCTCCACGCGCGCGGCCTGCGCTGGACGCCGCAGCGCCGGACGCTCATCGAGGTCCTGTCCGGGACCGACGGTCACGTGACTGGCGCCGAGCTGGTCGAGCGCTGCCGAGACATCGATCCGACGACCATCCCATCGACCGTCTACCGCACGCTGGACGTGCTCGAGGACCTGGGTCTCGTTCGACACCATCATGGTGCCGACGGACGGGAGGAGTTCCACGTCCAGCCACTCGCCGATCACGGCCACCTGCACTGCCGCAACTGTGGCGGCAGCTGGGAGATCGACGCCGACGAGGCCGCGGTCCTGGTCGAGGCGATGCGCACCGGACGCGGCTTCGCCGTCGACCTGTCCCACGTCACGGTCACCGGTCGCTGCGCCGCCTGCCTCGCGGCCGACCAGGCCTGAGGAGGGTGTCTTCGCCCGTGCCAGACGACCCTGCCCGCCTGGCCGACGAACCTGTGCGCGTGCCCGATGTGCCTGCCCGCACGCCCGACAAAGCCGTCCAGGTCAGATGGCTGGGTGGCCTCGGGTTCGAGGCCACGAGCACGCTCGGCGGTCACGTCGAGGTCGCCGGCGACGAGGGCCGGGCGGGACTCCGCCCGACCGAGGCGCTCCTGATCGCGCTCGGCACCTGCACCGGCGCCGACGTGGCATCGATCCTGCGCAAGAAGCGGCAGCCGGTCGAGTCCTACGCCATCGAGGTCAGCGGCGACCAGCGCGAAGAGCATCCGCGCTCCTTCTGGCGCATCGACGTCCTGCACCGCATCGAGGGCGAATGGATCGACCCAGAGGCGGTCCGGAAGTCCATCGAGCTGTCGGTCACGCGCTATTGCCCAGTGACCGCGCAGCTCGCGTCGGGCGACGTCGTCATCGGTCATCGATTTCGGATCGGCGACGGCGAGCCGGTCGTCGTCGCCGAAAGCGGTCCGCACGGCCACCTCGTCGTCCTGGCACCTAAGGCGGGCTAGCGGCAACCTTGGGGCGACCTTCGGCCAGGATCCGGAGCGGCGCGCCCCGGTAGTAGTCTTGACCGCGCCATGAGCGAAAGGCACGGGGGCCCAGACCTGGATCGGCCATCTGCGAGTGCACGATCGTCGATCGTCGTCCGGTTGGTCCTCGCCTTCATCCTCGTCAGCATCGTGCCGATCGGCGCGCTCGCCGCCCTATCGCTCAGCGAGGCGGCCAGTGGGCCCGAGCCCGTGCACCAGGAGGGCACGACAGAGGGTGCCGAGTCGGGCGAACCAGCCCCCGCCACGGAGACGATCGGTGGCGTCCCGATCTTCGCGCTCGAGCTCGCGGTAGCCGGCGCGAGCCTGATGCTCAGCGTCGGGGCGGCGCTCTACATCGGGCGCACGATCGTCCGCCCGGTGCGGTCCCTCGAGGCGTCGATGCATCGCGTCGAAACCGGGGACCTCGCGGCCACCGCGTCGATCACGCGTGACGACGAGATCGGCCACCTCGCTGCGGCCTTCAACCGGATGGTCGCTGGGCTCCGTCGGGAGGTGATGGTCCGGGATCTGTTCGGCCAGTACGTGAGTCCGGAAGTGGCGCGGTTGGCCATCGAGCAGGAGGGTCACCTCGAGGGCCAGGTCATCCGCTGCACCGTCCTGTTTGCGGACATCCGCCGCTTCACGGCGCTCGCGGAGGTCCTGCCTCCAGCGCGGCTCATCGGGACGCTCAACCGGTACTTCGACCGCATGCTGGCCGCCGTGGAGGCCGAGGGCGGGATCGTCAACAAGTTCGGAGGCGACAGCCTCCTGGCGATCTTCGGCTCGCCGCTGAACCCGAGCGACGATCACGCTAGCCGCGCCGTAAGAGCCGCCCAGCGCATGCGGGCAGCGCTCCGAGCGTTCAATCTTGAGCAGGCTGCGGCGGAGATGCCCGAGCTGCGCGTCGGCTTCGGCGTGGCGACGGGAGAGGTCGTGGCGGGCAACGTGGGCAGCACGCGCAAGCTCGAGTACACGGTGATCGGCGATCCGGTCAACCTCGCCGCCCGGCTTCAGGAGTTGAGCCCCGAGCTCGGAGCCTCGCTCTTGGTCAGTGCCGAAACGGCCGGTGAGGTCGCAGACCAGAGCGCCTTCCGCTCGCTCGGACGCGTAGCCGTCAGGGGCCGCGCCGAGCCCGTCGAGGTATTCGCGGTCGACGATGAGTCGGCAGGCCCGGCAAGCCCGGAGGTCCCGGCAGCGTCGCCCCGCCGATCGAGAACGCCCTCCGAGTGAACGGTGCATGAATATTCACATCTCGGTATGCTCATGCATCCATGACGACGGCCAGCCCAGACTCGACCCGCACTGCCGACGCCACCGAGCCTCGTGCCGACGAGCGGTTGCGCGTCGCGATCCTGGGGGCGACCGGCTACGTCGGAGCGGAGCTGATCCGCATCCTCGAGCGGCACCCCGGTGTCCGGATCGTGGGCCTGGCGGCTCGCAACCGTGAGGGTCTGCCGGTCGGCGACGCCTTCGGGCACCTGTCCGAGACCGGCCATCGCATCGACGGCGAGCTGCCCGAGCCGAGCGGCCTCGACGCGGTCTTCGTGGCCCTGCCCCATGGCCAGTCCGCGGCCGTCGCGCCGACGCTCCTCGAGCGCGGGCTCCTGGTCATCGACCTCGGCTCCGATTTCCGGCTCTCCGACCCGGCCGACTACCCGACCTGGTACGGATTCGAGCACCCCACGCCGGAACTGCTCCCCGGCGGCGCCGGCCTGCCTGCGACCCGAGATCGTGACGCCATCCCCGCTGCGGTCTACGGCCTGCCCGAGCTCCATCGATCCGCCCTCGCCGGCGCCCGCCTCATCGCCTCGCCGGGCTGCTATCCGACCGCCACGCTGTTGGCTCTTGCGCCACTCGCGGGCGCCGGGCTGATCGAGGACGTCGTCGTGGACGCCAAGAGCGGCGTCAGCGGCGCAGGTCGGGAGCCCAAGCTCGAGACCCACTTCAGCGAGGTCAACGAGTCGGTCCGCGCCTATGGCCTCGGCGGTCACCGGCACTACGCGGAGATCCGCCAGGAGTTGGCCATCCTTGGCACCGGCGCCGGAGCGTTGGCGGGGCTCGTCTTCACCCCCCACCTGGTGCCGATGACGCGAGGCCTCCTCGCGACCGCCTACGTCCGCCCCAGCCGGCCGATCGACCAGGCCGAGGTGGACGCCATCTATGCCGCCGCCTATGCCGACGAGCCATGCGTGTCGATCGCCCCGGCGCCGCCTGCGACGAAGACGACGACCGGCGCCAACCTGTGCCGGGTCTTCGCGCGGCTCGACGATCGGAGTGGCCGGATCGTGGCCATCGGGGCCATCGACAACCTGGTCAAGGGCGCGGCCGGGCAGGCGGTCCAGGCCTTCAACCTGGCCACCGGTCAGCCGGAGACGACCGGCCTCGACCAGCTGCCGCTCTTTCCCTGAGCTGCCGATCGTGAGCGCGCCGAGCGTCGAGGAGCGAGCCGAGCTGCCGGCAGGCTTTCGAGCGGGTGGCCTGAGCGCGGGCATCAAGGCCAGTGGTCGGCCCGATCTCGCCCTCGTCTCGGTGCCCGGTCCGGAGCCCGCGACGGCCGCAGCCGTCTTCACCGCCAACCTCGTCCAGGCGGCGCCCGTCCGCCTCAGCCGGCGCCATCTCGAGCAGTCGGGCGGCCGGGCGCGGGCGTTGGTCGTCACGAGCGGCTGCGCCAACGCCGCCACGGGGCCCGCAGGCGACGCGGACCAGGCCGCCATCGCCGAGGCCGTGGCCAAGACCCTCGATGTCGACATCGTCGAGACGCTGGCCGCCTCGACCGGCCTCATCGGCACGCGGCTGCCGATCGATCGGGTGCGGGATGGCCTGGCCCTCCTGGCGGCGGATGGCCTGCGTGGCGACGCGTCGGGCTGGGAGGCATTCGGGTCGGCCATCATGACCACGGATTCCCGGCGCAAGGTGGCCACGACGACCATCGCCCTGCCCGCGGACGACCTCTCGATGCGCCAGGTCCGCGTCTCGGGCGTGGCCAAGGGCGTGGGCATGATCCACCCGCGCATGGCGACCATGATCGCCGTCATCCTGACCGACGCCGCGGCATCACCCGAGCTGTTGGACGCGCTCCTGCATGAGGCGTCCGCTGCGACCTTCGAGCAGCTCAGCGTCGACGGCGACACCTCGACCAACGACACCGTCGTCGCGCTCGCGTCGGGCGCCTCGGATGCCGAGCCGCCACGCCCTGGCAGCCCGGAGGCGGCGCAGCTGGGCGCCGCGCTGACGGCCGTCTGCCGGTCGCTCGCCCGCCAGCAGGCCGCGGACGGCGAAGGGGCCACGACCCTCATCACCTGCGCCGTGACCGGTGCCGCCGACCTGACCGACGCCCGGGCCGTCTCCCGGTCGGTCGTGGCCAGCAACCTGCTCAAGGCCGCGGTCCACGGCCGCGACCCGAATTGGGGACGCGTCGCCGCCGCCGCCGGTGCGGCCCTGCGGCCCGACGGCTCGGCGGTCGACCTCGACCCGGCGACGCTGACCATCGGCCTGGCAGGCGCGGCGGTCTTCTCGGGCCTGCCGCTGCCCTTCGATGCGGCGGCCGTCTCGGCGGCGATGGACGCGCCGGAGCTGCTCATCGAGGTCGACCTCGGTCGCGGCGGCGCCAGCGCCGAGGCCTTCGGCTGCGACCTCACCGAGGCGTACGTCCTCGAGAACAGCGCGTACTCGACGTGACGCGGCCCAGCGGCCGAACCGGATGAGCGGCCTGGTCGTCGTCAAGCTCGGCGGCACGACCGTGGCCAGCCAGGAGGCGGTCCTGGTCGAGGTGGCCGCGCTTTCGCGCTCACGACCGATGGTCGTCGTCCACGGCGGCGGCGGCCAGGTCACCGAGTGGCTGACGCGCCTCGGGCTGCCGACCCACTTCGAGGACGGCCTCCGCGTGACGGACGAGGCCTCGATCGAAGTCGTTGCGGCCGTCCTCCGCGGCGCCATCAACACGGCGCTCGTGGCTGCACTGCGCGCGCGAGGCGCTGATGCCGTGGGCCTCTCCGGCGTGGACGGTGGCCTGTTGGTCGCCGAGCGGTCGCCGGGCAAGGGCCTGGTGGCGACCGTCGTGGATGTCCGTCGCGCCCTGCTCGACGCGCTGCTCGTGGACGGTCGCCTCGCGGTCGTGGCGCCGCTCGCGCTCGATGCGACTGGCACCGTCTGCAACGTCAATGCCGACGACGTCGCGGCTGGCCTCGCTCGCGGGCTGGGAGCGGAGCGCCTCGTCCTGCTGACCGATACCGACGGCGTGCTCGGCACTGACGGCGTGCGGATCGCGAGCCTCCATGCCGCCGACGTCGAGCCGCTCATCGCCGACGGCACCATCGGCTCGGGCATGGTCCCCAAGGTCCGCTCCGCCGTCTCGGCGATCACGGGCGCCGGCTCGGTGGTCATCGCCGACGGCGCGGCGCCACATGCCCTGGAGCGCGCCATGGGGGACGACGACTTCGGCACGCGCATCGTGCCCGATGCCGTTCGCGCCGAGGACACGGTCCGCGCTGGGAACGCTGATGGCGCCGCGAGCGCTCGTCGCGGCACGACCGCCGGCCAGGCCTCGACATCGCGCGCCGGCGCGATCCCGGAGCAGCATTGATGGCCGTTTCCGGGGGCCCGACGACCAAGCGCGCCCGCCAGCGGGCCGTCCTCGAGATCGTGGCCCGCGTGCCGATCGCCAGCCAGGAGGAGCTCGTCGAACAGCTCGCGGTGCGGGGCTTCAGCGTCACCCAGGCGACGGTCTCGCGCGACGTGGCCGAGCTCCGTCTGGTCAAACTCGTGCGCGGCGACCGCCACGTTTACGTCAGCCCGGACGACCTCGCCAACGCGCCCGATCCGGATGCGGACGGACGGCTCGTCCGCCTGCTCGACGAGATGCCGGTGGCGGTCGGGCGGAGCGGCTTGATCCTCGTCCTCCGTGGGCCGGTCGGCAGCGCCCAGACGCTCGCCCGGGCCATCGACCAGTCCGGCCTCCGGGAGCAGGAGGGCACGCTGGCGGGCGACGACACCGTCCTCGTCCTCTTCGCCGACAAGGCGCGCCTCGTCACCTGGCATCGACGATTCCGGGCCCTTCAGGGCCTGCCCAGCGAGTCACAGGGAGCAGAGCCATGAAGAAGGTCATCCTCGCCTACTCGGGCGGCCTCGACACGTCGGTCGCTGTCTCGTGGATGAAGGAGACGCTCGAGGTCGAGGTCGTGACCCTGACCGTCGACGTCGGTGGCGGGTCGCTGCGCGAGGGCGTCGAGCGTCGGGCCATCAGCGCCGGCGCGGCACGGGCCTACGTGATCGATGCCCGAGAGCGCTTCGTGACCGACTTCTGCTGGCCGAATCTGCAGGCCAACGCGCTCTACCAGGGCGTCTACCCGCTGGCCACGGCCCTCGCCCGGCCGCTCATCGCGCAGCTCCTGGTCGAGGTCGCCCAACGCGAGGACGCCGACGCCGTCGCCCATGGCTGCACGGGCAAGGGCAACGACCAGGTCCGCTTCGATGTCGCCGTCCACGCCCTCGACCCCTCCCTCGAGGTCATCGCCCCGATGCGGGTCGGGATGGGCCTCTCGCGCGACCAGGAGATCGAGTACGCCGATGCGCGCGGCATCGAGATCCCGATCACCAAGGCCTCGCCCTACTCCATCGATGCCAACCTGTGGGGCCGTTCCATCGAGACCGGCGTGCTCGAGGACCCGTGGACCGCGCCGCCCGCCGACGTCTACCAGTGGACGGTCGATCCGGCCACCGCGCCGACCGTACCAGCCGAAGTCACCGTCACCTTCGCCGGCGGTGTGCCCACCGCCCTCGATGGCATCCCGACCGACCCGGTGGCCATCGTGGACGGCCTGACCGAGCTCGGCGGGAAGCACGGGGTCGGGCGCATCGACCACGTGGAGGACCGCCTGGTGGGCATCAAGAGCCGCGAGATCTACGAGGCGCCCGCGGCCGCCATCCTGCACACCGCGCATCGCGCCCTCGAGGGCCTGACCCTCTCGAAGGAGCAGCTCCGCTTCAACCGCTTCGTGGCCGACGAGCTGGCCCAGGCGACCTACGACGGCCTCTGGTTCAGTGCCCTCCACCGCGACCTGCGCGAGTACGTCCGCTCGACCCAGCGGGTGGTGAGCGGCGAGGTCCGCCTGCGCCTCGACCGCGGATCGCTGGCCGTGGTCGGGCGGCGCAGCGACCTCTCGCTCTACGACCGGGCGCTGGCCACCTATGAGGCGGAAGATCGCTTCGACCACGCCAGCGCGGTCGGCTTCATCAAGATCTTCGGCCTGCCGCTGGTCACCGAGGCCGCGCGACAGGGCTCGGCCTGGGCGTGGACCGAGCCGTTGGTCGACCGGCTGCCGCTCACGGTCGTCGACGCGGCCGACGTCAAGGCGCCGGTCAGCTGAACCAGGGTCTAGCCGACCTCGGCTGACGGCCGACCTATCCGGCGGGCAGTGGGCGCTCCGCTGGTCCGGTGTAGACGACGTCCGGCCGGATGAGTCGACTGTCTGCCGCGTACTCGATGCAGTGCGCCGTCCAGCCGGCGTGGCGGGCGAGGGCGAAGGTAGCCGGGAAGAGATCGGGCGGCAGGCCGACGCCCTGCAGCACCGCCGCCGCGTAGTACTCGACGTTGGTCTTGAGGATCCGGTCGGGCTTCATCTCCGCCAGCACTCGCAGGGCGACGTCCTCGACCGCGACCGCCAGGTCGCAGCCAGTCGGCCATGCCGCTCATGCCCTCGGCCACCTTGCGCAGCGCAGCGGCGCGCGGATCGTAGGCCTTGTAGACGCGGTGCCCGAAGCCCATCAACCGCTCGCCCCGTCCGACCGCGTCACGGAGCCAGGCCTCGGCGTGCTCGGGCGTGCCGATCTGGTTGAGCTGGTCCACGACCTCCGAGGGCGCCCCGCCGTGGAGCGGACCCTTGAGGGCGCCGATGGCGCCGCAGATGCCGCTCACGAGGTCGCTCTTGGTCGAGGTGATGACGAGCGCGGCGAAGGTCGAGGCGTTGAAGCCGTGCTCGGCGCCGACGATGAAGTAGGCATCCAGCGCCCGCGCCGAGGCGACATCCGGGCGGACGTCACGGAGCTGATACAGGAAGCCGGCGGCGAGGCCGAGCGACGGGTCGGGCGCGACGGGCTCGAGCCCCTGGCGGATGCGCGCGAACGCGGCCAGGACCGTCGGCGCGATGGCCGTCACGGCACGGGCCTGCTCGAGCGTGGGCGGCCAGACCATGTGCTGCCTCGCGCCCCAGGCACTGACGCCCGTGCGCAGGGCATCCATCGGGTGGGCGTCCGGAGGCAGCAGCCGCAGAGCCGACTCCACCTCGGCGGGCAGAGGCGAACATGGCAGGTGGGCTTGGGCCGGCCACGAGCCCGTCCAGAGCAGCTCCGCCACCTGCGCAAAGGTGCCGTGCTCGACGAGGTCGCCGATGGCGTAGCCCCGATAGAGCAGCCGCCCGGCGGCGCCGTCCACGAGGGCGATGGTCGTCTCGCCGGCCAGGACGCCCTCGAGGCCCGGGGAATAGGGCCGGGCGTCCGGCTGCGGCGTCGCCGGAACGTCCGTCGTCGGTGGGTCCACGTTCGCCGTCTCGGTCACGGTCGGCATTCTAGCCCTGAGCCCCGGACCGGTCGTGTCGATGTCCCGGCGCGGGCACTTCGCACGCAGAGAGGCGACCCGGACCGCGAGGGTCCGAGCCGCAGGATTGGTATCGTGGCCACATGTCGGAAGTCGAGCTGCTGGCGTACCTCATGGAGGACGCGTTCTCGGGCGCAGGGAGCGAGGCCACGGACGAGTCACAGGCCCTGATGCCCAACCTGGAGTCGGTCGATCCCGTCATGTGGCAGGTGCGGCTGCCGGGCTCGGTCCGCACGATCGGCTCGATCGCGGTCCACGTCGCCAGCTGCAAGGTCATGTATGCGAACTACGCGTTCGAGGACGGCCGGCTGACGTGGGAGAGCCCTGAGGTCGCGCCCTGGCCGGAGTTCGAGGCGCCGATGGCCGAGACCCTCGACTGGCTCCGGACGTCGCACGCGATGCTCATGGCCCACGTCCGCGGCCTGATCGACGACGATCTGCTCATCGCGCGGCCCGCGAATTGGGGCGAGCTCCGCGAGACCCGCTGGCTGCTGTCGGTACTCCTCGAGCACGACGTCTACCACGCCGGCGAGATCAACCGGACGCGCGCCCTGCTGGCCGGTGAAGACCGCTGGAACTGGCAGATCTTCGAGGGCATCGACCCCCTGGCCGGGTCCGCGCAGGACTCGACGCCCGCCGGCACCGACGATGGCGCCCGTGGATCCGCAGCCATGATCCGGCGCGCGAGGGGCGAGGACTCGCGGCCGTGATCCGACGCGCAAAGGCCGAGGACGCTCCCGCCATCCACGCGCTCATCCACCGCTATGCCGGCCAGGACCTGCTGTTGCCGCGCCCGCTGGCCGACATCTACGATCGCATCCGCGACTTCTGGGTGGCCACCGACCGTCACGGCGCGGTCGTCGGCTGCGTGGCCATGCGCATCTGGTGGCACGACCTGGCCGAAGTCCGCTCGCTGGCCGTGGATAGCAGCGCCAGCGGCCGAGGGTACGGCGGCCGGCTGGTGGAGGCGGTCGCGCAGGAAGCGTCGCGCTACGGCGTCAAGGTCCTCTTCGCCCTGACCCGTGTGGAGCCCTGGTTCGTCGCTCACGGCTTCACGGCCGTCGACCGGGGCGTGCTCTACCAGAAGGTCTGGGGGGACTGCGCGCGTTGCCCGTTCCGCAACGCCTGCGACGAAGTGGCCGTCGTCCGGGCCCTGGAGCCTGGGTCCATCGACCACCTGTTGACGCCCGATCCGAAGGCGCTGGCGCGGGTGGCCCACGTCGTGCCGCCACGGGCGCCGGGCATGCCCGAGCACCTCGCGATCGCCGGCGGTCGGCGCCTGCCCGTGGTCGAGCCCGAGGCACGCTGACCGACCCGCGATGCCCGACCTCGATATGCACCTCGCCAGCCAGATCGAGGCTCGCCGTGGCTGATCCCGCTTCGGTCGGCTGGATCTTTGACGCCGCCAGGCGAGCCCAACGGCTGTCGCACTCATCGGGCGCGGCGGTCGGCGCCCTCATTCTCGGCAACCTCATCCCGCTCGTCGGCGTGCTCCTGCTCGACTGGCAGGTGGGCCTCGTGCTTGGGCTCTACTGGGTCGAGAACGGGATCGTCGGGATCATCAACTGCGCCAAGATGGCCATGGCCCAGGGGGACGGCCCTGCCGGCAGCGCCCTGAAGGCCACGCAGATCCCGTTCTTCATCCTCCACTACGGCATGTTCTGGTTCGTGCACGGCATCTTCGTTGGCGTCATCGCCACGATCGGCTCGGCGTCCACGTTCGCGGGCGGCGGCTTCGGCCTCGGCACGGTGGCGGCGGATCCGCTGGCCGTCCTCGTGGCCGTGGTCGGACTCGCCGTCGGCCACGTCGTCTCGCTCTGGGTCAACTTCATCGGCAAAGGCGAATACCGGACCGTGACCGTGGCGCAGCAGATGCGGGCGCCGTATGGGCGGATGGTCGTGCTCCACATGGCCATCATCGGCGGCGGGCTGTTCATCGCCCTCCTGGGCTCGCCGACCGGCCCCGTCATCGTGCTCGTCCTCGGCAAGACGCTGCTCGACCTGAACTACCACCTGCGAGATCGGGAGAAGGCCGCCGCGCGGCTTGCACCGGAGGGCTGAACGGCTCGGCTCAGCCCTCGGTGCCGAGCCTCGCTCGCGCGGCCGCGAGCGCCTCGCGGACCCGTTCTGGGGCGGTACCGCCGGTCACACGCGGCCGGGCGATGGCCGCCTCGAGCGTGGCCGCCGAACGCAGCTCCCCCGGCGAAGCGGGCAGGTCACGGAGCTCGGCGAACGCCTCGTCGGGCAGCTCGTCGAGTCGGCAGCCGCGCCGCTCCGCATCGGCGACGAGTGCCCCTACCACGCCATGGGCCTCGCGGAATGGCACGCCATGCTCGACGAGGGCGTCCGCCACCGAGGTCGCGGTCAGATACCCTTCGAGCGCTGCCGCTCGCATCCGATCGGGCCGGAAGCTGAGCGAGCCGATCACGCCGCTCATCACGCGCAGCGACGACTCGAGGACGGCCATCCCCTCGAGCAGCGGGCGCGACCGTTTCCTGGAGGTCGCGCTGGTAGCCGAGCGGCAGGCCTTTCAGCGTGGCCAGGATGCCTGTCACCTGCCCGATGACGCGGCCCGCGCGACCGCGGATGAGCTCGGCCGGATCGGGGTTCTTCTTGTTCGGCATCATCGACGAGCCGGTGCTCCATGCGTCGTCGAGGGAGACCCAGCCGAAGGCCGGGCTCGACCACCAGACGAGCTCCTCTGCGAGCCGGCTCAGGTGCACCAAGCACACGGCGGCGGCCGCCAGTGCCTCGACCACGAAGTCGCGGTCGCTGACGGCATCGAGCGAATTGGCCGTCACGGCTGCGAATCCGAGCTCCGTCGCGATCGACTCTCGATCGAGCGCGAAGCCAGCACCCGCCAGGGCGCCGGCGCCGAGCGGCGAGCGGTCGGCGCGCGACCAGGCATCGCGGAAGCGGCCACGATCGCGCTCGAGCATCTCGACATAGGCCAGCAGGTGGTGCGCGAGCAGGACCGGCTGCGCGGGCTGGACGTGGGTCATGCCAGGCATGACGCCCTCGCCGTCTCGCTCGGCGCGCTCGACCAGGGCGCGCTCCAGGCCGACGACTGCTTCGTCGACCGTCGCCAGCGTGCGGCGCAGCCAGAGGCGCAGGTCGAGGGCGACCTGGTCGTTGCGCGAGCGGCCGGTATGGAGCTTGCCGGCGACCGGGCCGACGCGAGCCGCCAGCGCCGCCTCCAGGTTGAGGTGCACGTCTTCCAGGCCGGCGTCCCAGGCGAACGTGCCGCTGGCCACCTCATCGGCAAGACCCTCGAGCCCGGCCACGAGCGCGGCTTCCTCGTCGGCTGTCACGAGCCCGGCCCGGGCGAGGCCATGCACATGAGCTACGGATCCAGCGAGGTCATCGAGCGCCAGCGCGCGGTCGACCTCGATCGAGCGCGTGAATTCGGCCGCCAGCGGATCGGTCTCGGCGGCAAAGCGTCCGCCCCACATGCGCATCGTCCGGGATTCGCCCTCCTCGAGCGGAGTGTAGGCGAGGCGCCGCGTGAGCTGGGTCCGGGGAACTGCTCCAAGTCGCCGCGCGAGACGGCACGGGACCCGCGACCATCCGCTCCGGCACGAGGTCGTCGCTTATTGCGACAAGATGCAATAATCGCCCGGCCCTGCACCGACTTCGGGGGACCGCGCGCCATATGGCCTTCCAAGCTCTTGCCGCCGATCCTGCCACCGCGACCGGCGGCATCGCGCTGCTGGCGACCGCGCTCGCCCTCGGCCTTCGCCACGGGATCGACTGGGACCATATCGCGGCCATCGCGGACATCACGAGCACGACCGCCGCGACCGAGGCTGCCGAGGAAGCCCACGACGCCGTCCACGAAGCCGGGGGACCCGAGCACGAGCACGCTCACGGCGGGTCGCCCGAGCGCGATGTCCATGTGGCGGTGCCGACCGACGGCGCGACGTTGGTCTTGCCGGCCGCCATGCCCCTCACGCGCCGGCGTCTCGTCGAGGATCAGCGTCGATCGGTCGGGCTCGGCTCCCTGTATGCCTTCGGCCATGCCGCGGTCGTCATCGGGCTGGGCCTGGCGGCGCTGATCTTCGGTGCGATCCTCCCGTCCTGGATCGATCCGATCATGGGACGCGTCGTCGGCGTGACGCTCGTCTTGCTCGGGGTCTGGGTGCTCTACTCCGCCTACGGATACGTCCGGCACGGGTCGACGTTCCGGCTGCGAAGTCGCTGGATGCTGGCCTTCGACAGCGTGCGCTACGGATGGCGATGGTTCGGCGCCAGGATCCATGGCCACCACCACGTCGAACCGCTCGAGGCGAGCTCCTACGGCGCCAAGACGGCCTTCACGGTCGGCGCCATCCATGGCATCGGGGCGGAGACCGCGACCCAGGTGCTCCTCATCGCCGCTCTCGGTGGCGCGGCCGGATCCGGCCTTGGCGTGCCCATGCTCTTCGCGTTCGTCGCCGGCCTGCTCATCTCCAACACCGTCATCGTGCTCATCAGCGCCACTGGTTTCGTGGCCAGCCAGACCCGCCAGCGGCTCTACGTCGCCGTGGGGGTCGTGGCCGGCGTGTTCAGCCTCATCGTCGGTGTCATCTTCCTGGCCGGCGCCGACACCCTGCTCCCGGCGCTCGCTGGACGAGGCCTTGGAGCCTGATCAGCGCTCGGGTCCCAGCGCGGCGCCGGCGTCCGCCATGGCCGCCAGTGCTCGTTCGCCGTCGCCGGGTTGCAGGTCCACGGCGGCGACCGCCTGGGGCAGGACGGTCGTCGAGAAACCGAGGGCGAGGGCATCGAGCACGGTCGCCAGTACGCAGTAGTCGGTGGCCAGGCCCACTACCGTCACCCGCTCGATGCCGCGCTCGCGCAGGAGCCCCTCGAGGTCGGTGGGCGTAGTCAGGCCGATCACCGGATCGCGCATCGTGAAGCCCGAGTAGCCGTCCTCGCCGCTGACGCCCTTGTGGACCACGGGCCCGGCCACGACGAGCCGCGGATGGAGCTCCGCGCCCCAAGAGCCGGCCACGCAGTGGACCGGCCAGATGCCCCCGTCCTTGGCGAAGTGCGGCGTGACGGGCGGGTGCCAGTCCTGGGTATAGGCGACGAGGGCACCCGCTGAAACCGCGGTCTCGACCTGCGTGTTGACCGCATCGACGACCCGCTCGCCGCCGGCGACCGCAAGGGACCCGGCCGTATCGGCAAAGTCGTTCTGGACATCGACGACGATGAGCGCGGCGACTGGACCATAGGTCATCGGCCCCATGCTACTCGATGTCAGATCAATGACAGGTAACCGGTATGGACTCGCAGACCGGTTTCCTCTAGGATGTCCCCACGATCGAGCGTCGGTCCTCGCTCGACGCATCCGGAGCCCATCGTGATGCCTGCCAGATCGACCGCCTCGCCCATCCTCTGGCTCGTCTTCCTGGGCGTCGCCTTCGCCTGGGGCAGCTCCTACTTCTTCATCAAGGTCGGCGTCGAGAGCGGTCTCCAGCCGTTCACGCTCGTTGCCTGGCGACTGGCCATCAGCATCATCGGCCTGGGGCTGCTGCTGCGACTGACGGGCTCGCGCCTGCCGCGCGATCGGTCGGTGCTCATGAAGCTCGCCGTGGTCGGCATCATCAACGTGGCCATCCCCTTCACGCTCATCACCTGGGCAGAGCAGTCGATCGACTCCGCGTTGGCGAGCATCCTGCAGGCGTTGACCCCGCTCTTCTCGCTCATCCTGGCCGCCATCGTCCTGAGCGACGAGCCGATCACCTCCAACAAGCTGGCTGGCCTCGTGGTCGGCTTCGCCGGCGCGGTCATGATCCTGGCTCGGCACCTGGCGCCGACGCCCGGCGCCGACACGACCGCCCAATTGATGGGCGAGCTGGCCATCGTGCTCTCGTGCGTCTCGTACGCCGCCTCGGGCGTCTTCCTGCGACGGACCATCGGGACCCGACCGCTGGTCGTCGACCCGGTCAGCGGGCCGCGCCCCCTCCGCCCGGCCGAGATCGCCCTGCCGCAGAACGCGGTCGCGTTCTTTGTCATCGCGGCCCTCTCCATCGCCTTCGATTCGGGGCCCGGGTCGGTGGCCCCCAATACGCCGGCTGCCTGGGTCAGCGTGATCTGGCTCGGCCTCGTGGGCTCGGCCATCGCCTACCTGCTCTTCTTCCGGCTGCTCAACGCCTGGGGCGCCTACCGGACCTCGCTCATCACGTACGCCATGCCCGTCGTCGGCATCCTGCTCGGCACGCTCGTGCTCGGCGAGACGATCGGCATCCAGACCATCGTCGGTACCGCCCTGGTCATCGTCGGCATCGCGCTCGCCAACGCGCCCATCGGCCAGCGGCGCCTCTTCGGGCGCGCCGCGAGCGTCGCGCGCGGGGTTGACGCCGGGAACTGATACTCAGTATCATTCGCCGGGTGAGCCGCCAGCCCACCATCGAGCGCCACCCATCCAGGATCCCCGCCGTCGCAGATCCCCAGCGGTTGGCCACCACCCTGGCGACGGCCGATCTCCGCGTCACGGCGCCTCGTCGCACGGTCATGGACCTGGTCGCCGCCCGAGGCGAGGCGCACTTCTCCGCCGCCGACCTGGTGGCGGATGCGCGAAGGCACGGCATCCGCATCGGCCGGGCGACCGTCTTCCGGACCCTGGATCTCTTCCTCGACGGCGGCATCATCGAGCGCATCGACCTGCCCGACGGCGAGCATGCCTACGTCGCCTGCCGACCGAGCCACCACCACCACGTCGTGTGCACGCGCTGCGGACGATCGACCGACGTGGACGACGGCGACCTGCGCTCTGTCACCGCGGCCGTCGAGCGAGCGACGGGCTACGCCATCGAAGGCCATCGTCTGGAGCTCTTCGGATGCTGCCCGGCGTGCCGCGAGGCTGACCAGGAGTGAGCCCGCTCGTCATCGTCTTCGCGCTCTTGCCGGTCGTGAGCACGTTCCTGGGCGGCTTCGCCGTCTTCCGCCTGAGACACCGGCTGCATCCTGTCATGGCCTTCTCGGCGGGCATCCTCGTGGCCACCGCCTTCGTCGACCTTCTGCCCGAGGCGCTCGAGCTGGTCGATCTCGACGAGACGGCGCTCGTGGTCGGCGTTGCCGCCCTAGTCGGCTTCCTGCTCTTCTCGGCCGTCGAGTCCTTCGTCCATCGTTCGAGCTACGAGCACGAGCACGATCCGGGTGTCGATCCCCACCTGCCACACGAGCACGCCACCGGCCAGGCGAGAGGGTCGCGGATGGGCATCCTCGGGCCGCTCGGCCTGGTCGTTCACTCGGGGCTCGACGGCGTGGCCATCGGCCTTGGCTTCGCCGCCAGCGCGGAGGTCGGCATCGTCGTCGGCCTGGCGGTCATGGCCCACGACTTCGCCGACGGCATCAACATCACGACGCTGACGCTTGAGGGCGGCGGCAGCCGGCGAACGGTCCTGACCATCCTGGCCCTCGATGCCGTCGCAGCGCCGATCGGCGCCCTCATCGGCATCAGTCTGGGCGTCACGCCTGCCGTGCTCGGCATCCTGTTGGCTGCGTTTGCCGGGGTCTTCGTGGCCGTCGGCGCCGGCCACCTGCTGCCCGAGGCCCAACACCAGAAACCGCTCCAGGCGCCGCCGCTGGTCCTGCTCGCCGCGCTCGGAGCCGCCCTCGTCATCGCCATCCGGCTGCTCGCGGGCTAGCATGAGACGCCCATGACCAGCCCGACCATGGCGCCAGCCGACCGAACCGATCCGGACGTCGAGACCGTCATCCGGGTGCAGGACGTGCGCAAGGCGTACGGTGACCTGCAGGCGGTGGATGGCGTCAGCTTCGAGGTCCGCCGCGGCGAGATCTTCGGCCTCCTGGGGCCCAATGGCGCGGGCAAGACGACGACGGTCGAGATGCTCGAGGGCCTGCGCAAGCCCGACTCCGGTGACCTGCAGGTGCTGGGCGTCGATGCCGCCCGCCACCCCGGGCGGATCAAGCCCCGCATCGGCGTCCAGCTCCAGACGGCCGCCTTGTTCCCGCAGCTGACCGTCGTAGAGCTGATGGACCTCTTCGCGAGCTTCTATCCCCGGAGCCTGCCGATCGACCAGCTCATCGCGGCCCTGGACCTTGACGAGAAGCGAACGGCGCGCATCAAGGATCTCTCAGGCGGGCAGCAGCAGCGCCTCTCCGTCGCACTGGCCCTGGTCAACGATCCCGAGCTCGTCTTCCTCGATGAGCCGACCACCGGCATGGACCCCGCCGCCCGCCGTTCCCTGTGGGCGCTCATCGCCGACCTCAAGGCGCGCGGCAAGACGATCCTTCTGACGACGCACTACATGGAGGAGGCGGAGGTGCTCTGTGATCGGCTGGCGATCATGGACCACGGCTCGATCATGGAGTCGGGCACCGTGGCCGAGCTGGTCGGTCGCCGCTTCCAGGATCACGCCGTGCATGTCACCGGCCTCTCGGCGCTGCCGGAGGATCGCCTGCGATCGTTCCCCGGTGTCTCACGCGTGGCCGAAGAGGGCGGCGAGACGATCCTCTACACGCGTGACGTGCCAGGCACCGTCGGCGCCGTGCTGGACGCCGCCGAGGCGCTGGGCGTGGATCCGGAGAACCTGCAGGTCCGACGCCCGACGCTCGAAGACGTCTTCCTCGACCTGACCGGTCGGGCGCTGCGCGACTGACGCCCTCGGTATGCGCGCCCTGTGGACCCTGACCATCGCCAACCTCAAGAGCTTCGTGCGCGACCGCGCGGCGCTCTTCTGGACGATCGCGTTCCCGGTCATCTTCATCGTGCTCTTCGGCACGATCTTCTCCGGCGGCGGCACGCCCGAGTACACGGTCGCGTGGGTCGACCAGGACGGGACACCGGCCGCAGGCCAGATGCGCGACGCGGTCGCCCGGACGACCATCCTGGTGCCCGTCGACCAGCCCGACCTCGAGACGGCTCGCGCGGCCATGCTTGACGGAGACGTGGACGCCATCATCGTCGTCCCCGAGGGCCTGGGCGTTGCGCTCGACGAGGCGACGTACGGGTGGCTCCCCGCCATCGGTCGAGCTGATCGTCTACACCGACGCCAGCGCCCAGGCCTCGGCCGCAGCCATCAGCCAGACGGTGGCCGGCGTCGCCGGCGCCGTGAACCTCGAGCTCTCCGGCCGGTCGCCCGTCGTGGGCGTGCAGCGGGAGTCCCTCCAGACCGCCAGCCTCGGCGCGGCCAGCTTCTTCGTGCCCAGCATCCTGGCCATGGCCCTCATGCAGCTCGGCGTCTTCGCCGCCATCCCGCTCGTGGTGCTGCGCGAGAAGCTGGTCCTCAAGCGCCTCTCCGCGACGCCGCTCCGGCGGCACACCCTGGTCGGCAGCAACGTCGTCGTGCGTTTGCTCCTGGCGGGCGTCCAGACCGTCATCATCGTCGGCATCGGCGTCGTGTTCATGGAGGTCGGCATCACCGGCGGGCCGCTGGCGGTGGCGGCGCTCGTCGTGCTCGGTGCCCTGACCTTCATCGCCCTCGGCTACGTCATCGCCTCGTTCGCCAAGACCGAGGAGGCAGCCAATGGGATCACGCAGATCGTATCGGTGCCGATGATGTTCCTGTCGGGCATCTTCTTCCCACTCGAACTGCTGCCCGAGTGGCTGCGTGGCGTGGCCTTGCTGATGCCGCTGACCTACCTGGGGGACGCGCTCCGTCAGGTCATGGTCGGTGGCGTCCCGATGGTGCCGCTGGCGATCGATGTGGTCGTCCTCGCCGGCTGGATGGCGGCCTGCCTGCTGGTCTCGGCCCGCTACTTCCGCTGGCAGTGACGGCACGGAACGGCGGCGGGGTCGTCCGAGCGCGGATGTCGTGACCGGTCGCCTCTACGTCGGCACGAGCGGCTTCGGATATCCAGCCTGGGTGCCACGCTTCTACCCGGCCGGCACCCGCGCTGCGGACCTGCTGCCGGCCTACGCCATGCGCCTGCCGGCGGTCGAATTGAACGGCACCTTCTACCGTTCGCCCTCGCCGGCCACCATCGCGGGCTGGCTGGCGGCCACGCCGCCCGGGTTCCGATTCGTGGTCAAGGCGTTGCGGAGCGGAACGATGCGGGCATGGGCGACCGATCCGGTGGGCAGCCTGCCCTGGCTGCTCGAGCCTGCGCGCGGCTTCGGAGAGCGGTTGGGCGCCGTACTCTTTCGCGTCGGCGCGGAGCAGTCGCGCTCCGACGAGCGCCTCGAACGGCTGCTGGCCGCCTGGCCGCCCGATGTCCCGCTGGTGCTCGAGTTCCAGGACCCGTCGTGGGTGGACGACGAGGTCCACGCTCGACTGCAGACCAAGGGGGCCATCCTCTGCGCGACCGACCTGCCCGAGTCGCCTGAGCCGCCCACGCTGCGTCTGACAGGCCCCGCTATCTATGCTCGTCTGCGGCGCGACGACTACGCGCCGTCGGAGCTCGATGCCTGGGCGGCCCGCTTCGAACCCTTCCTCGCCAGTGGCACGGACGCCTACGTCTTCTTCAAGCACGACCAGGTCGGGCGCGGCGGGGAGCTGGCGCTCGGCCTGCGACAGCGCCTGGGGGCCTTCGGCCCGACCTGAGCGTCAGCTCGCGAGGTCCTTCTGGAGCGCAGTCGGAAAGCGCGGCATGACGCGGACGCCGGCGAACCAGTCCGTCAACGATGCGGCCTCGGCTTCGATGGCATCCGATGCCTCGCGCCCGGCGTCCTCGAGCAACAAGTGGACGACGCTCCCGTCAGGTCGCTGACTCCAGGCGCCGACGATCCGGCCGTCCCACCAGACGGTCGGCCCGACGTTGCCGGTCGTGTCGAAGAGCGCCTCGCCGTGCGGGCCGAGGAACCACTCCCGCACCTTCCAGCCCATCGGCGACGGATCGAGGCCAGGCAGTAGCGTGGCCGTTGGCGCGGCCGGCTCGGTGGGCTCGAGGTCGGTGGCGAGGGCGATCCCCTCCCCCTCGTCGAGTCGGACGGTCGCCACGTCAAGCGAGCCCAGCGCCGCTCGCAGCTGACCCAGCGGCAGCCCGCTCCACCACGCCAGGTCCCGCTCGGTGCCGGGGCCGAAGCTGGCCAGCCAGCCCGCGATGAGCGCGCGGCGTCCGGCCTCGGGCGATGGCGTCGCCGGCAGCTCCGGTGCCCACGTCTCGAGGCGGGACCAGCGGTACTGGCCGCTGACCCAGCTGCCGCGCGGGCGGGCGCGGACGATCGTCCACTCCGCCGCCATCAGGAAGAGCAGCCGCGTGGAGAGGCCGACGCTGCCCTCCCAGCGCTTTCCGGCACCGAAGTGGAACCGCTCGGCCAGCGCCGGGACCTCGCGGGTCAGCTCCGTCGCGGCGGCGACGCCGAGCCGGTCGAGCGCGGCCAGCGTATCTGCCTCGACCGTCGCCAGCCACGCGACCGCGTCGCGTCCGGGCATGGCGGCCTCCAGGAAGCCGATCAGCCTGCGGCGCTCGGCGCTCGCGATGGGTGCGGCGCAGGCCGCTCGGACCACGACGGCCAGGTCGGGCGGCAGCACGAAGAGGGTGCGCCGCATGCCGAGCACACGCATCACCTCTCGCGTTTCGTAGAGCGCCCGCTCGACGTCCGCGACCACCAGGCCCGGGATGCGAGCCCGCGCCGCGAGGAAGACGGTCGTCGGATCGCTCGCGTGGAGCCCGACCATGGCTCGCGCCGCGTCAGCCACCGATGTCGCCGGCGCATCCGGGCGGAGCCTGTGCCGGAGGACGAGCCGACGACGACGCTCGGCGGTGTCGATGTGGGCGTTGGTCACGAGGTCATGCGCCCGGGATCCGTCGAGTAGCCGCTCGGTGGCAGCGGGTCGGCGGCATCGAGACCTGACTCAGAGGCCGATGGGATGCCAGACCGTCTTGAGCTCCAGGAAGGCGGCGATCCACTCGGGACGCTGCGCGGCGCGGTCATCCAGCCAGTCCATCCGGTCGGCGATGCCTGCCGGCACCCGGGCGACCCGCTTGACGTTCTCGATGGCGGCCTCGTCGACCGCCGTCCGCAGGTCGGCCGGCACGCCGAGCGCATCGATGGCGTTGACGTCCATGTGCGCGGCGAGCGGCGGCACCAGCTCCCGTCGGTGGCCGGTGATGAGGTTGACGACGCCGCCGGGCACGTCGCTCGTGGCCAGCACCTCCGCGAGGGTGACGGCGGGCAGCGGCCGGCCCTCCGACGCGAGCACGACGGCGGTGTTGCCGCCCACGAGGACCGGCGCCAGGCGCGAGACGAGGCCGAGCAGCGATGAACCCTCGGGGGCGACCACGCCGACGACACCGGTCGCCTCGGGGATGCTGAAGTCGAAGTAGCTCGCGCCGACCGGATTGACCGTGCCCAGGACCTGCATGATCTTGTCCGCCCAGCCGGCATACCAGACCCAGCGATCGACCGACCGATCGACCTGCTCGCGCGCCGCGGCGGCGTCGAGGCCCTCAGCCGCGGCGACCTCGGCCTCGAACTGGTCGCGGCGTCCCTCGAGCAGCTCGGCCACCCGATACAGGATCTGGCCGCGGTTCATGGCCGTCTTCCCGTCCCAGCCAGGGTACGCGGCCCGCGCCGCCCGGACCGCGTCGCGCACATCCTTGCGTGACCCGCGCACCGCGTTGGCCAGCACCGCGCCATCGGCGCCACGGACGACGTACGAGCGGCCGGACTCCGAGCGCGGGAACTGGCCGCCGATGTAGAGCTTGTAGGTCTTGCGTACGGCGATCCGCTCGGCGGCCTGCGCGGCGGCCACGGCCGTCTTGTCCACGGCGACGCCCGTCCCACGCACGGCGATCGAACGGCTCGATCCCGAACGGCTCGATGCCGACCTGGCGACCGCCTTCGGACGGGCCATCAGCGGTCCTCCAGCCGGACGTATGCGAGCAACCCCGGCAGGCCGCCCTCGCGCCCGAAGCCCGACTCCTTGTAGCCGCCGAACGGGCTGGTGGGATCGAAGCGGTTGAAGGTATTGGCCCACACGACACCGGCCCGGAGCTGCTTGACCATCTTCAGGATGCGACTGCCCTTCTCCGTCCAGACGCCGGCCGAGAGGCCATAGGGCGTGTTGTTGGCCTTCTCCACCGCCTCGTCTGGCGTTCGGAACGTGAGCACCGAGAGGACCGGCCCGAAGATCTCCTCCTGCGCGATGCGGTGGCTCTGGGCGACGTTCGTGAAGAGCGTCGGACGCACGAAGTAGCCCCGGGAAGGCAGCTCGCAGGCGGGCTGGTAGAGGTCGGCGCCCTCGGCCACCCCGGCTTCGATGAGCTCCTCGATCTTGGCCAGCTGGGCGGCGTTGTTGATGGCTCCCACGTCGGTGTTCTTGTCCAGCGGGTCGCCCACGCGCAGGGTCGCCAGCCGATCCTTGAGCTTCTCGATGAGTGGCTCGGCGATGGACTCCTGGACGAGCAGCCGGCTGCCCGCGCAGCAGACCTCGCCCTGGTTGAAGAAGATGCCGTTGACGATGCCCTCGACGGCCTGGTCGAGCGGGGCGTCGTCGAAGACGATGTTGGCGGCCTTGCCACCGAGCTCCAGGGTCAGCGCCTTGTCCGAGCCCGCGATGGCCCGTCCGATCTCCTTGCCCACGGCGGTCGAGCCGGTGAAGGCGACCTTGTCCACGTCGGGGTGCTTGACCAGCCCGAGGCCGATCTCGCCCGGCCCGGTGACGATGTTGACGACGCCAGGCGGCAGGTCAGCCTGGCGACAGACGTCGGCGAAAAGGAGCGCGCTGAGGGGCGTCGAGGAGGCCGGCTTGAGGACGACCGTGTTGCCGGCGGCCAGGGCCGGCGCGATCTTCCAGGCGAGCATCAGGAGCGGGAAGTTCCAGGGGATGATCTGCGCCGCCACGCCGAGTGGTCGCGTGGTCCGTCCAGGGAAGGCGTACTCGAGCTTGTCCGCCCAGCCCGCGTAGTACCAGAAGTGCGCGGCCACGAGCGGGATGTCGACATCGCGAGAATTCCTTGATCGGCTTGCCGGTGTCGAGCGTCTCGAGGACCGCGAACTCACGGCTCCGCTCCTGGAGGATGCGGGCGATCCGGAAGAGGTACTTGGCGCGCTCGCGCCCGGGCAGCTCGCCCCACGAGCGACGGAAGGCTCGTCGGGCAGTTCCGACGGCGTGCTCGACATCCTCGAGCCCGGCGCGTGCCACCTCGGCCAACGGTTCCTCGGTCGCGGGGTCGATGGTCGTGAACCATTGGCCGCTGCGTGGCGCGACCTCCTTGCCGCCGATGAAGAGGCCGTAACGCGCCTGGAGCTTGACGATGTCGCGGGCCTCGGGCGCCGGCGCATACTCCCACGGCACCGCCTGCCCGTCGCCGAGACCCCAGCTCGACGGGGCGCTCGTGTCTCGCCCCACCGAGTCGGAAGTCGGTCGTCTGGTGACCGATCGGTCACTCGTCGTCATCGCCTTGCCTCAATCGAGCGTGAAGTAGTCGCCGCCGGAGTAGCGGCCGTCGCGTTCCTTGCGCAGCTGCATGAGCACGTCGTTGAGCAGGGTGCTGGCTCCGAAGCGGAAGCGATCCGGCGTCATCCAGCGGGGGCCGAGCGTCTCGTAGAGCACGGTCAGGTAGGCGATGGCTTCCTTCGATGTCCGGATCCCGCCCGCGGGCTTCATGCCCACGGCTCGCCCGGTGCGGCGCTCGAAGTCGCGGATCGCCTCGAGCATCACGAGCGTGACCGGGAGCGTCGCAGCGGGTGTCACCTTGCCGGTCGAGGTCTTGATGAAGTCGGCGCCAGCGGCCATGGCCAGGACGCTGGCCCGGCGCACGTCATCGTAGGTGCCGAGCTCTCCGGTCTCGAGGATGACCTTGAGATGCGCCTCACCGGCGGCCGCCTTGACGGCCACGATCTCGTCGAACACGGCGCCATAGTCGCCGGCCAGGAAGGCAGCCCGGTCGATGACCATGTCGACCTCGTCGGCGCCCGCCTCCACGGCCGCACGCGTCTCGAGCAACTTGAGCTCCAGGAACGTCTGGCCCGACGGGAAGCCGGTCGCCACGCTGGCGACGTGGATCCCGCTGCCCGCCAGCGCTTCGCGCGCGTCCGCGACGCGGGCCGGATAGACGCACACAGCGGCGACCGATGGGATCGCCGGGTCCGACGGATCCGGGCGGCGCGCCTTCTGGCAGAGCGCATGGATCTTGCCCGTGGTGTCCTTACCCTCGAGCGTGGTGAGGTCGATCATCCGGATGACGAGATCGAGCGCCCAGCGCTTCGACTCACGCTTGATGGATCGCTTGGCCAGCGAGGCGGCGCGCTCCTCGACCCCGACCTGGTCGACCGAGCCGATGCGCCCGAGGAGCCCACCGAGCCCGATGGCTCGCCCGTCCCACGCTCGAACGAGTTCGTGGGCACGTGTCTCCGCCTGCTCGCGCGCGATGCCGTCGAGGGTCGAGGTCATGCACGCATCGTACATCGACAAGCCAGAGATGGCCATCCCGCTGGACACATCCCATCGTCGTGTGACAGAATGGTCACATGTTGGCGCCTGCAGACGCCCGATTGGATGCCCTCAGCCACGCCATCGCAGACCCGACACGTCGCGCGATCATCGGTCATCTCCGCTCAGAAGCCGGCGCCACCACCGCGGAACTCGCCACGTTGGCGCCGACGATGACCCGTTTCGCGGTCATGAAGCATCTCGACGTCCTGCGCCGGGCGGACATCGTGAGAACCATGGCCGATGGCCGCAGGCGTCGGCACTACCTCGAATCGAGTGCCCTGGACCCACTGCGAGCCTGGCTGGAACCTGAGGCCTGAATCGGCTGGGCGACCCCGCGGCGCTGCTCGTCAGTCGCGGCGCGGTGGGCGGGCACGCGGCAGCCGCGTGGCGCCGTCGACGAGGTAGTGCCGGAACCAATCCCCGATGAGGGTCAGGTTGTCGACGCGCCGGAAGGGCGTGCCCGAACGCGTCAATTCGTGCGTCTCCTCAGGCACGCGCATCAGCCGGACCGGCCGCTTCAGCGCGCGTAGCACGGTGAAGAGCTGCTCGGCCTGGCCCATCGGCGTGCGCAAGTCCTTCTCGGAGTGCTGGATGAGGAGGGGCGTGCGGATGTTCGCGGCGTAGGTGAGCGGCGACTCCCGGACGTAGAGCTGGGGATCCTGCCAGGGGCTGGCTCCGTACTCGAGGGCGCCGAACTGCGGCCCGGCGATGTCGCCCGTCTCCATCTGCGAGGTCAGGTCGTTGACCGAACGGCAGGTGACCGCCGCCCGGAAACGATCGGTGTGGCCCACGATCCAGCTCGTGAGGTAACCACCATAGGAGCCCCCGGTGACCCCCAAGCGCTGCGGATCGGCCAGGCCATCGGCGATCAGGGCGTCCACGCCGGCCATCACGTCGGCCATGGGACCGGTGCCCCAATCACCGAAGTTGGCGGCGGCAAATGCCTGACCGTAACCCTGGGATCCGCGCGGGTTGCTGGCGTAGACGCTCATGCCCTGGGCGACGAGGCACTGCCATTCCCACATCAGCGTCCAGCCGTAGAGCGTCTGTGGGCCGCCGTGGATCTGGAGCACGAGCGGCTTGGGGCTGTCGACCGATGTGCCTGGCGCGCGCAGGAACCAGCCCTGGATGCGACGGCCATCGACCTCGTGCCAGCGCGTCTCAGGCTCGACGAGCTCGATGTCCGCCCAGGCCTCGCCCATCAGGTCGGTCAGGCGGCGCCCCTCGATGTGCGTCCCATCCTTGAGGCGTGCGGCCGGCAGGTCGTGGACCACGATGTCCACGGCGCTGGTCGCGGCGACGCGGGCCGATGCTACGCGGGAGCCACCGCGGATCGCCGCCTGGTCGGCCCCGTAAAGGAAGTGGCGGTCGTCCGTCAACCGCTCGATACGCCGCGTTTCGGCCTCGACCCGCCAGAGCTCGTAGCTGCCATCGATCGGCGCCGCGAACGTGATCCAGCGGCCGTCACCGCTCCAATGGATGGCGCTGCCGCCGGCCCCCAGCAGGTCCGAGTTCAAGCCCGCGTCCGCGAAGAGATCGGCTTCAGCCGTCAGGTTCTCGCCGACGTCGCCGACTGACGATCGGAAGCGCCAGACATCGCCGCGCGAGCCCGCGCCGGCCGGATACCGATGGCCAACGACGGCGATCCAGGCGCCATCGGGGCTCCAGGTCGGGGCGTCGAAGAATTGCTCACCACGACCCGCCGTGATGCGCTCCACGCGGCCACCGTCGGCGCCGACGACGTAGACGTCCTGCTGGAAGAGCAGGTCTGCGTCCCGATGGCGACTGGAGGCGAAGGCGATCCTCGTGCCGTCAGGGCTCCAACGCGGTTGCCCGTCGTCCGCCTGCCCAGAGGTCAGGCGCCTCGCCGCGCCCGATTCGAGGTCGACACGCCAGAGCTTGCCGGGCCGGTCATAGGTGAATCCCGCCCCGTTGAGCTGATAGAAGAGCCGGTCGATCTGGCGGATGTCCGGATCGGGCATCGCCTCTTGCGCCTTCCGCGGTAGGGGTGCTTCGCTGAGCGCGGCGCTGACCACGCAGAGCGAGCGGCCATCGAGACTCCAGGCGATGCCGGTGACGTCGCGAGGCAGCCGCGTGATCTGGCGCGCCTCGCCGCCGTCCATGGGTAGCAACCAGACCTGGGTGCCGCCTTCCTTGGGGGCCTCGGTCGGCGCCGGCCGATCGGCGACGCCGGCGGCCTGGAAGATCGCCGCGCGGTCGCTCAGGAAGGCGATGCTCCGTCCATCGGGGCTCCAGCGAGGGAGCGTGTCGCTCCGGCGACCGAGGGTCAGCGGCCGAGCGGGCGACGAGCCGTCGGCAGGCACCAGCCAGAGCGCGTGTCGGTAGCCATCACGCCTTGGGGCACTGGAGCGCACGGTGAAGGCGACCTGCGTTCCGTCCGGCGAGATGCTGACCTGGGTCGGGACGCGCAGGCTGAACAGGTCATCCGGGCGCGGGGCGCGCGGCATATGGTCACCTCGAGCTGGGATGAGGGTCGGAGGTCAGGCGGTCAAGTCTACCGGCGACACGTGCCTTGGACATCGACGCCAGCGGCAGCCGGTTCGGCGAGCCCATGGCGCGGTGACATCGAAGCACGACGCGCAGCGTCGGGGACTATCCTCGCCCTTCACGGAGGACCCGGCCCTGTCCACGCTCACCGGCCAGCGCTCGCTCGAGCTCGAAACCCAGCTGCCCGACCCGCCCGACCATCTGCGCCCGATGCTCCCGCGCCTCGCGCGGCGACTGCCCGCTGATGATGCCCGGCTCGTCGACCCGACATGGGGTGGATTGCGCGTGCTGGCCGACGCGTGCTGGCGCCCGGGTCCGCCTGCTGGTCGAAGGCGTCGATGTCGCCGAGCGCTTCCCGGACCTCGTGATGTCCCTTCGCTCGCTGGACCTGCCCGGCGTCGTCCTCGACGGCGAGATCGTCGTGCCGCAGGCGCGCAGCCGCGCTCTTGGCCGTGCCCTCCGTGGGCAGCAGCGGTCCGATCCGGCCCGCGACGCTGGTCATCAGCGACCTGCTCTGGGTGGCCGGCCGGCCGCTGCTCGCCGAGTCGCTCGAGCGCCGGCGCGACCGCCTGGCCGGACTGGCCATCGCGGCCCCCCATCTCGTGGCCCTGGCGCCTGCCGCCGGCGCGGATGCGGTCCTCCAGGTCGTGGCGCTTCACGGCCTCTTGGGGGTCGTGGCGAAACGCGCCGACTCGCCCTACCTGCCTGGCGTCCGGAGCCGGCTCTGGACGCTCGTCCGTGTCGCGGATGCGATGGCCGCGGTGAGCCTGGCGCCCGAGCCCGACGAGCGCGCGACCTCGCGGCCGGACATCGCGCTGTTGCGCACGCTGCCGCTCGGCGAGGATGCCTGAAGACGCCTAGCATCTCGACATGGGCTCGTATGTCACCGGCGGTGAGTACCTCTCCCCGCTTCGGATCCACGCCGATCGGACGGCGGGGCGCCTGGAGATCGACTGGGCCGACGGCCACCGCACGGTCTATGACGGCCTGACCCTGCGCTGGCTCTGCCCCTGCGCCTTCTGTCGGGGCGAGGCCGGGATGCCCGGTTGGCTCGACTCGGAGCCGACGCTGACGCCGGACCAGACGCGGCTCGTGGACATCCAGCTTGTCGGCCAGTACGCCATCTGCCCGACATGGGGCGATGGCCATCACACGGGCTACTACACGTTCGAGCACCTGCGGGCCGACTGCCCCTGCGAGGAGGACACGGCGCGTAGGGCTTCCCGGCCCCGTGCGGGCCACGGTTGAGCGCGAGCCAGGGAGTCACGGAATCCGGTCCCACGCTGCCGCCTGACCGACGGGTCATGGACGTCGCCCAACGTGGCCGCGGTAGGATGGTGGCAAGCAGCCCCGCCCACGAGGCCAGACACCGACCACCCATGACCGCCGTCCGTCCGCCTGCGACCCGCCGTCGACCGCGCCCGACCGCCCCGGCCGCTGTCCCGTACATCAATCGCGAGCTTTCCTGGCTCGACTTCAACGCGCGCGTCCTGTATGAGGCGAGCGATGAGCGCAATCCGCTCCTCGAGCGCGTGCGCTTCCTGTCGATCTTCTCGAGCAACCTCGACGAGTTCTTCCAGGTCCGGGTGGCCGGCCTCAAGCAGCAGATCGAGGCGGGCCACTCGAAGCTCGCGCCAGACGGCCGCAGCGCGGCAGAGACGCTCTCCGAGGCCCGTCGCAAGGTGCTCGATCTCATCGGCGAGCAGACGCTCGTCGTTCGGCAAGGTGCGCGAAGCGCTGGCCGAGCAAGGCATCCGCATCGTGCGCTACGACGAACGCCCCGAACGGCACTTCGAGCTGCGCCGGATGTTCATCGACCAGATCTTCCCAGTCCTTACGCCCCTTGCGGTCGACCCAGGGCACCCGTTCCCGTACATCAGCGACCTCACGCTCTCGCTTGCCGTGACCGTCCGCGACCCGGAGACCGGGGAGCGGGACTTCGCGCGCATCAAGGTGCCCGAGGTGCTGCCGCGCCTGGTCGAGGTCGGCGTCCGGACCTACATCCTGCTGGAGCAGATCATCGCGGCCAACCTCGATGCGCTCTTCCCGGGCATGGAGATCGTCGAGCATCACCTCTTCCGCGTCACGCGCAACGCCGACCTGGCGATCGAGGAGGACGAGGCGGACGACCTGCTCCTGGCCATCGAGGAGGAGCTGCGGCGACGCCGTTTCGGCGAGGCCGTTCGCCTCGAGGTCGAGCGCTCGATGCCGACCGAGACGCGCTCCATCCTGCGCCGCGGCCTGGAAGTCGGACCGGAGGACGTCTACGAGATCTCCGGCATGCTCGACCTGCGCGCCCTGGAGACGATCGCCGATCTCGACATCCCCGAGCTCCAGCGCGAGCCCTGGCACCCGGTCATCCCGGCCCGGCTGCTGCCCCACGACGAGGACGAGGAGGCGGACGTCTTCGCGGTCGTACGCGCCGGCGATCTGCTCGTCCACCATCCCTACGAGTCGTTCGTCGGTTCGGTCCAGCGCTTCATCGAGCAGGCGGCCAGCGACCCGGACGTGCTGACCATCAAGATGACGCTCTATCGGACATCAGGCGACTCGCCGATCCTCAAGGCGCTCATCCGGGCGGCCGAGGCAGGCAAGCAGGTCGTCGTCCTGGTCGAGATCAAGGCCCGCTTCGATGAGCAGGCGAACATCGTCTGGGGCCGCACCCTGGAACGTGCCGGCGCCCACGTCGTGTACGGCCTGGTCGGGCTCAAGACGCACTCCAAGCTCGCGCTCATCGTGCGCCGCGAGGGCGGCGGTCTTCGACGCTACGTGCACATCGGGACGGGCAACTACAACCACAAGACGGCCCGGCTGTACGCAGACCTCGGGATGCTGACCTGCGACGAGGAGATCGGAGCCGACGTGACCGACCTCTTCAACTTCCTGACCGGCCTCTCGCGGCAGCGCCACTTCCGCCGGCTGCTGGTGGCGCCGGTCAGCCTGCGCGCTCGCATCGAGGAGCTCGTCGCGGGCGAGATCGAGCGGCAGCAGAGCCACGGCGACGGCTACATCACCATGAAGCTGAACGCGATCGTGGACCCGGGCATCATCGCCGAGTTCTGCCGCGCGAGCCAGGCCGGCGTGCCCATCGACCTCATCGTCCGGGCAGGCTGCGCGCTGCGACCGGGCGTCGAAGGCGTCAGCGAACGGATCCGCATCCGCTCGATCGTCGGTCCCTTCCTCGAGCATTCGCGCATCCTGCGCTTCGGTCGCGGCGAGCGGGCCACGCATTGGATCGGGTCGGCCGACATGATGGACCGCAACCTCGACCGCCGGGTCGAGGCGGTCGCTCCGGTCCTCGACCCGGCCAACAAGGCGCGCCTCGACCGCATCCTCGAGGTCATGCTCACGGACGATCGCCGCGCCTGGGAACTCGGCTCCGATGAGCGCTGGCAGCGGGTCGAGTGGCAGCTCGAGGCGCCGACGGGCCTGGACACCTTCGAGAGCCTTCAAGCGCGAGGCCCTCTCGGGCGGGGAGTCGGAGTTCGCATGACGGGCAGCCCGGTCGAGGTCGAGCTCAAATATGGCGTTCGGGACCCGGAGGCCATCGAACGGCTGCTCGACGGCGACCGCTTCGGCGACCTCGTCGTCGGGCCCTGGGGCACCGTCGAGGTCATCGATCGCTACATCGACACCGCCGACCTGCACCTGGAGACGGAGGGCTGGAACGCCCGACTGCGAACCACCGATTCCGGCACCAGCCTCGACCTCAAGTCCCTCGACGACGTGGCCGTCGAGCCCGAAGTCAGGGCGCCGACCGCAGGGCGGCTCCCTGCGCCGGCGGATCGAGTGGACCGGGCCGGCGACCGAGAGCCTGGATCCCGCCGAGTGGCCCGAGTCGGCCGCGCGCGCGCGGCTCGCGGCGCTCGTCGGCGAGGCGCCCCTCGAGGAGCGCTTCACCCTCCGGCAGACGCGCAGGGAACGAGAGCTTCGCGGCACCAGCGGCTGGGCGATCCTGAGCCTCGACGACGTCCGCGTGGAGCACGGCGGCCGATCCATCGGGCGCTTCGGTGCGCTGGAGATCGAGATGAAGGGCGGCGACGACAACCTGCTCGACAGCGTGGCCGAGATGCTCGAGGGGAGCGGCGTCGTGGACGACGCGCCAGCGTCCAAGCTCGAGGCCGCATTGACCCTGCTGGCTCGCGCCGGCATCGACGTCCCGTCGGCGTATACGCCGGCGCTCGTGGAGCCGACGCCCGCCGAGGCGGACGACGTGACAGAACCCGACGACGAGGCGGAGGCGGACGACGCGAAAGCCGCAGCCGGGGCGGACGACGAAGCCAAGGCCGAGGCCGAAGCTAGGGCCGAAGCAGAGGCCGAAGCCGAGGGCGAACGGGTCCAAACGACGGACGTCCGGCCAGTCATCGCCGAGGCGCGGGTCGACCCCGACACGACACCGCCGGCGCGATCGCGTCCGGGGAGCGAGGCGCGGCACGTCACCGAGGGACATACCGACGGGGATGGGAGCCGGGACGGTGACCGGACCTTCGATCGAGAGGATGCCGCCGTCGAGCGGCTCCTGACGGCCGAGCTGACCGCCATGGTCGCCCCCCACAGCGACGATGACCTGCCAGCCTTCGAAGCGGTCCTCCTCGATGACGAGGCCGGGGCCGGGGCGGAGTCGGAGTCAGAGCGCGACCCCGCAACCCTCGGGTGAGCCGCGGCTGGTCAGCGGCCGCACCCCCGGCGTGGCCGGTGGCGACCCGCTGGCCGAGGCCGGTCGGAAGATCCTCCGCTTCCACTTCGCGCGCATGCTCGACCGCGAGGCAGGCACGCGGAGTGGGGAGGACATGGAAGACCTCCATCGCATGCGCGTCGCGACCCGACGCATGCGGGCCGCGTGGCGCCTCTTCGGCGACGCGTACAGGCCAAGGGCGGAACGTCGCTACGTTCGCGAGCTGCGCGCGGTCGCATCCAGCCTCGGCGCGGTCCGTGACCTCGACGTCCTGCTCGAGAACCTGGCCGCCTACGTCGCGACCCAGCCGGCCGACGAGGGCGAGGCGCTCCAGCCGCTCGCGGTCGCCTGGCAGGAACAGCGTGAGACGGCACGCATGGAGATGGTCTCGATGCTCGACTCCGGCGCCTATCGCCGTTTCGTCGACGATTACCTCGCCTTCGTCGAGACCGAGGACGCCGCCGCGCGGCCCGTCGACGCCACGCAGCCGAGCCGCGTCCGCGACACCGCGACCAGCCGTATCTGGGGCGCCTACGAGCAGGTCCGGGCCTACGATGCGACGCTGGCCTGGGCAGATGTCGCCACCATCCACCAGCTCCGCATCGCAAGCAAGCGGCTGCGCTACTCGCTGGAGTTCTTCCGCGAGGTGCTCGGCCCGGAGTCCGGGTCGCTCATCGAGCGGGTGACCCGGCTCCAGGACCACCTCGGCCTGCTCAACGACGCCGACGTGGCGGCACGGCTGGCACGTGAGTTCCTGGTCGCTTCGGCGGCGCGCCTGCCGCCACCGACCATCGAAGCCGTCGGCCGCTACCTGGGCGCCCGCGATCGCGACGTGGCGCGCCTGCGACGATCGCTGCCAGCCGCGTGGCGTCCCCTCGCTGCCGAGAGCTTCCGGCGGGCCCTCGGTCGGGCTGTCAGCGCACTCTGACCGAGGTCCGGATCAGCCCTCCCCGGCGGGCAGGGCAGGCACCTCCGCATCCGGCCAGCCGGCGGTCAGCGCGGTCAGCTGGGACCGCCATGCCGGGCCCGCCTGGCGCATGGCAAGGACGGCACCTTCGCGCAGGCTCGCCTCGCTGACCTCGACGGCCTCGAGCTCGTAGCGTTCCATGAACGCCAGCATCAGGGCGGCCCCGGCCGGCAGCAGGCGGGCGCGCGTCGGCGTCAGCCGGTGACGCTCGGCGATGACCGCGGCCGGCGCTCGGTCGATCTCGTGGATGGCCTGCTCGATGCCCACACGGGTCATCGTCGCTTCCGGCGCCGACGGGTCGCCGCCGCGGACCCCGGTCACGACCCGAGCCAGGTTGGTCGCGCGTGCCGCCGACGAAGACCGCTCGAGACGGATTCCGGCCCGGTGCCCCGTCGAGCAGCTCGCGGGCCCGGACGGCCAACAGCTCGCGGTCGGCGGGCATCGGCGGATCGGCCGGGTCGCAGGTCTGGGTCAGGCGATTCGAGCCGGTCGCGATGATGAACGTTCGTGGCGCCTCTCCCGGGCTCTCGAAGACGGCTTCGGTCGAGCCGCCACCGATGTCCACGACGAGCAGCGGGGCTTCCAACGGCGCGCCGCGGGTGACCCCGAGGAGCGTCAGCTCCGCCTCCTCGGCATGGTCGAGGACGACGATCGGTTGGCCGATCCGGCCGAGCACCATGTCGGAGACCTCACCTGCATCGGCGGCGCGCCGGAAGGGCTCCGTGCCCAGCAGCAGCAACTCGTGGGCGTGCCAGCGCCGGGCGGTGGTGGCGAAGCCTTCGAGTGCGTCGATGAGGGCGGCCCGCGCAGCGAAGGGCAGGCGTCCCTCGAGATCGACGATCCCGCCCAGGCCGAGCAGGGCGCTCTCATCGGCCAACGACGTCACCGTGCGGTGGTCGACGAGCGCGACGAGCAGGTGAGCGCTGTTGCTGCCGATGTCGACGGCGGCGATGACCTCGGGCGGCCTCATGCCTCAAGGATGACAGGCGGGGCTACGAGCGCCCGGCTGAGCACGCGACGAGTCAGCTGGCTGGCTTCCGGGGTGCTCGTCGGACGGTCGTCGAGGCGGTGCGCGGACGCCGCGTCCGTGGCGTGTCGGGCCTTCGACGCGGTGGCCTTCGTGGCGGCGGCCTTCGTGGCGGCGGCCTTCGTGGCGGCGGCCTTCGTAGGGGTTGCCTTCGAGCCCCCGGACCCAGCGGGGCGCCGGGCGGCGGCCAGGTCGGAGCGGATGGCGGCGACCAGGGCGTTGACGGCGGCCTGGAGCTCCTTCGCAGTGTCCAGCTGCTCTTCGAGCTCGGCGACCTTCTTGAGCCGCTTCCGCTCGGCCCGGGCGGCCTTGGCTGCGGCCTTCGCGGTTGCCGCAGCCTCGGCCTTGGCGGCGGCACGCTCAGCCTTGGCGGCGGCACGCTCAGCCTTGGACGGCTTCGGGCCGGGTGTCTCGGCCACCGCCGTGCCGGTGGCATCGCCGCCTGACTTGTGCTTGGGCATCTCGGGAAGCTCCTTGTCGGTCGGGCACCGGCCGGATCCATGGTCATCCGGGGAGGGGCAGTATCCCACCCCATCCGCGTTCCGCGAGCCAGGGCCATCGTTAACACGCCGGACATGACAAGAAAACGGTGCGTTGACGCACTCGCCCGAGACTCCGACCCATGAACGATACGCAACGCACCCGTGCCCTGCCTCGCCGTGCGCGCTTCGCCGCGCTGACCATCGGCAGCGTCCTGCTCGTGGCCGCCTGCTCGCCTGGCGGCGCGTCGCCGTCGGCCGGCGGCGCCACGACCGAGCCAGGTTCCACCGCGGCACCGACAGCGGAAGGCGAAGCGCTTTCGGGCACCGTGACCATCGATGGCTCGAGCACCGTCTACCTCATCACCGCGGCCGTTGCCGAGGACTTCCAGAGGGCCAACCCGGATGTCAAGGCAGCCGTGGCCCTCTCGGGCACCGGCGGCGGCTTCAAGAAGTTCTGTGCCGGCGAGACCGACGCCAACGACGCGTCGCGCCCGATCAAGACCGAGGACACGCCGGAAGCCAAGTCGGAGGCCACGCTGTGCAAGGAAGCCGGCATCGAGTACGCCGAGCTGAAGGTCGCCTACGACGGCCTGAGCGTCGTCGTCCCTTCCGCGAATGACTGGGTCGACTGCCTGACGGTGGCCGAACTGAGTGCCATCTTCGGTCCCTCGGCCACGGCCGAGACGACCTGGGCCGACATCCGCTCCGGCTGGCCGGCAGATCCGATCAAGACCTACCAGCCGGGCGTCGACTCGGGCACCTTCGACTACTTCACCGAAGAGATCAACGGCGAGCTGGATGCCAGCACACAAGCGGGCACCTTCTCCGAGGACGACAACCAGCTGGTGGCAGGCGTCGCCGGCGACCCCAACGGGATCGGCTACTTCGGCTATGCCTACTATGCCGAGAACACGGACAAGCTCAAGATCGTACCGGTCGATGGCGGCAGCGGCTGTGTCACACCTTCGCCGGACACCGTTCGTGACGGCACCTACACGCCGCTCTCGCGCCCGCTCTACGTCTACCCGTCGATGGCGGCCCTCGCCCGGCCGGAGGTCGCGGCCTTCTTCGAGTACTACCTCGCCAATGTCGCAACGCTTGCCCCTGAAGTCGGTTATGTCGAGATGCCAGACGCGGACCTGCAGGCGTCGCTGGCGGCGCTGGCGGCTGCAACGGGGAACTGATCGGATCGCACCTTCACCACTCCTCCTGCGAAGCGGCCCGGCCCCATCCGGGCCGCTTCGTGCGACGTAGGATGAGCGCATGACGACCACGGCCAGCGACCTCGTCGCTCGACGGCCGAAGAGCGAACGCATCATCGAGCTCGGGCTCTCCGCGGCCGCCCTGGTCGGAGTCGTGACGACGATCGGCATCGTCGTCGTGCTCGTCTACCAGACCATCGGCTTCTTCACCCAGGTCAGCATCGTCGAGTTCCTGACCGGCACGAAATGGTCGGCGTCGATCACGCCGTATGCCTGGGGCATCCTGCCGCTCGTGGCGGGCACCTTCGTGGTGGCCGGCATCGCCATGGTCGTCGGCGCGCCGCTCGGGCTGCTGGCGGCGGTCTTCCTCGCCGAGTACGCCTCGGATCGGACCCGTAACACCGTCAAGCCCATCCTCGAGGCGATCGCCGGTATCCCGACCATCGTGCTCGGCTTCTTCGCCATCAACTGGCTGACCCCGGTCGTGCTCAAGCCGCTCATCCCGGGCATCGGCGGGTTCTCCGCCCTGGCGGCCGGGATCGTCGTTGGCATCCTGATCACGCCGCTGATCACGTCCCTCTCGGACGATGCCATGCGCGCCGTCCCACGGTCACTGCGGGAGGGCGCGTATGCCATGGGGGCGACCAAGTGGGAAGTCATCCGCTCGGTCGTCTTCCGCGCCGCCATCTCCGGCATCGCGGCGTCGCTCATCCTGGCGGTCTCGCGAGCGGCTGGTGAGACGATGGCGGTCTACCTGGCGGCCGGGACCAACCCCCAGTTGACCTTCGATCCGCGCCAGAGCGTGGAGACGATGACCGTCTTCATCGCGGCCGTGAGCCTGGGCGACACGCCGTCCACGTCGATCCAGTTCCAGTCGCTCTTCGCGGTGGGTGCCACGCTCTTCGTCATCACCTTCGGCCTCAACATCCTGAGCGAGCGGATCGTCCGCCGCTACCGGACGCACTACTGATGTCCGCTGCCGCGCCGCCGGTCGCCGCCCCCCGCTTCGTGCCCAACATCGGGCGCCGAAAGCTCAAGGGAACGGCCTTCTACGGCCTGTGCATCCTGGCCGTGGCCATCCTCCTCCTGGCCATCCTGATCCTGCTGGTCGACGTCTTCGTCCTCGGCGTGCCGTGGCTCAATCCGGACTTCCTCACCGGCACGCCCTCGCGCCGACCGACCCAGGCGGGCATCCTGCCCGCGCTCGTCGGCAGCATCCAGCTGGTGGCGATCACGTGCGTGGTGGCCTTTCCGATCGGCCTGGCGGCCGCCATCAGCCTCGAGGAGTACGCCAAGGACACCGCGCCTCAACCGGCTCCTTCGCACGAACATCTCGAATCTCTCGGGCGTGCCCTCGATCATCTACGGCATCTTCGGCCTGGCCATCTTCGTTCGCACGCTGTCGCTCGGCTATACGCTCATCTCCGGCGCGCTGACCCTGGCGCTGCTCATCCTGCCGGTCGTCATCATCACTTCGATGGAGGCCATGCGAGCGGTGCCCAGCACGCAGCGCGAGGCCGCCTACGCGCTCGGCGCGACTCGCTGGCAGGTGGTCCGAGGCGCCGTCCTGCCATCGGCCGCCGCCGGCATCCTGACCGGCATCATCCTGGCCGTGGCCCGCGCGATCGGCGAGGCCGCGCCGCTCATCCTCGTCGGGGCCGTCGGCTTCGTGACCTTCCTGCCGAGCCCGCTGGAGGGCGGCTACACCGTCCTGCCGATCCAGATCTTCGACTGGGCGAGCCGTCCACAGGCGGACTTCCAGGGGCTGGCGGCCGCGACCATCATCGTGCTGCTCGTCCTCCTGGTCATCCTCGACATCCTGGCCGTCGTGCTGCGCATCCGCCTTTCGAGGCACATCCAGTGGTAGAGGAACCTTCCATGACCGTCACCTCTCCGCCCGTGACATCGGACGACGCCGTCGCTCCTGGCGTCGAGTCGGCGGATGCCCCCCAGCCTGTCCTCCCGCGCATCCCCACACCGACGCAGGCGGTGGGCGCCGAGCCGAGCATCCCCGAGGATGTGGTCATCGCCATGGAGCGCGTGAGCCTCAGCTACGGCGCCTTCACGGCCGTCCGCGATGTCGACCTGGTGGTCGGCCGGAACGCCGTGACCGCACTCATCGGGCCATCCGGTTGCGGCAAGACGACCTTGCTGCGGACCATCAACCGGATGAACGACCTGGTGCCCGGCTTCCGCGTCGAAGGCCGGATCACGTTCGACGACGTCGATCTCTACGGACCGGCCGTGGACGCGGTGGAGGTGCGGCGTCGGATCGGCATGGTCTTCCAGAAGCCGAACCCGTTCCCGCGCTCGATCTACGAGAACGTCGCCTTCGGGCCTCGGATCAACGGCTTCAGGGGCGACCTCGATGAGCTTGTGCAGACGAGTCTTCGAGCGGGCCGCCCTGTGGAACGAGGTCAAGGACAAGCTGAAGGAGTCGGGCATGGCCCTCTCGGGTGGCCAGCAGCAGCGCCTGTGCATCGCCCGGGCCATCGCCACGGAGCCAGAGATCATCCTCATGGACGAGCCATGCTCCGCGCTCGATCCCCGGGCCACGCTCCAGATCGAGGACCTCATCCGGGAGCTGAAGTCGCGCTATACCATCGTCATCGTGACCCACAACATGCAGCAGGCGGCACGGGCCTCGGACCGGACGGTCTTCATGACCATGGGCGAGGATCGTGCCGGCTACATCGTGGAGGCCGACGAGACGGCGCGCATCTTCACCCAGCCCAAGCACCAGCTGACCGACGACTACGTCTCGGGGCGCTTCGGATGAGCGAGCTCGATCGCGCGTCAACGGGGCCGGTCCCGGCTCCCGCCGCCAACGGCCAACCCAGCCAGGGGCAGCCGTCACTCTCGGACGCCGCTCGCGCCCCGCTCGATCGGGAGATGCGTGAGGCCAAGGACGGTGTCCTGCGCATGGGCTCCATCGTCGAGATCCAGATCCGCAAGGCCATCGACGCCCTCACGGCACACGACGAGGCGGCCGCGACCGATGTCATCGTCGGCGACCGACACATCAACGAGGTCCAGGTCGAGGTCTCGTCGATCATCACCCTGGCCATCGCGACGCAGGGACCGGTCGCCCGCGATCTCCGATTCCTCTTGACGCTCGATCACGTGACCTATGAGCTGGAACGGATGGGCGACCACGCGTCGTCCGTCGCCAAGCAGGTCCGGAAGCTGGCGCCGCACCCGCCGCTCAAGGGCTACGTGGACCTGCCTCGACTCGGATCGCTGGTCGCCGATCAGGTCCGCGGCATCCTCCACGCCCTCGTCGACATCGACGTCGAGGACGCCCGGCGCGTGGCTGCCGTGGACGACGAGATCGATGACCTCTACCACCGGATCTTCGACGACGTCGTGGCCCTCATGCGCCAGGATCCCGACAACGTGGACCGCGGCACGCGCATCCTCTTCGCCGCACACTATCTCGAGCGCATCGGCGATCGCGTCACCAACATCGCCGAGGACATCGTCTTCCTCGCCACGGGCCGGATCGAGGACCTCAACCCCTGACGACCCCGACAGACCAGCAAACGCGCGTCCTCTTCCCCGGCGTCGCCGACTCGGCGCGCAGCCAGTCGGTCGAGGAGACAACGGTGACGGAGCTGCTGCTCCTTCGCCACGCGCACGCCGGGGACCCCGCGGCCTGGACGAAGTCCGATGACATCCGGCCACTGTCGAAGAAGGGACGCGACCAGGCCGCGCGCATGGCGGCCTACCTGGCGAGCGTCGGCGTGCGGGCGGACGTCATCGTCTCGAGCCCACGCGCTCGGGCCGTCGAGACGGCCGAGCCGGTCGCAGCCGCCATGGGCCTGGAGGTGCGCATCGACGAGCGCCTCTCCGAGCCCTTCGGGCTGGCCGAAGCCGAACGCCTGCTGGTCGATCTCGGTGATCCGGAGCGGCCGATGCTGGTGGGCCACGACCCCGACTTCACCTCCCTCGTCGCGGTCCTCTGCCACGCTCCGTCGGTGCCGATGCGCAAGGGGGCGCTCGTCCGGGTCGACGCTCCGCGGCCGCTATGCCCCGGCTGCGGCACCCTCCGCTGGCTGCTGCCACCGGATCTGCTCCCGAAGGCCTGACCCGGGAGCCTGCCCCGCCTACCCCGCGATGACGGGCAGGCGGCGACCAGCCAGGGCTTCGTCAGGCGCGAGGCGGACGGCCAGCCGGCCGACAGGCGTCAGCTCGCGAGCCATCCGCGCCAGGCGTTCGATGGCCTTCGGGTCGAGCGCGTAGTAGACCCAGGTCCCGCGCCGCTCGGCGGTCACGACGCCAGCATCGACGAGGACGCGCATGTGATGCGAGACGGTCGGTTGTGAGAGCTCGATGCAGACGGTCAGGTCGCAGGCACAGGTCTCGCGCTCGGCTGCAAGCTGGCGAACGATGGCCAGGCGCATCGGATCGGCGAGGGCGCGGAGGAGCTGGGCGTCGGGATCACTGCGGCGAGGCACGGATGCATGATATAGGCCGTTATCTATATTGACAATGGTCTATGTATCACCTACCGTCGGCGATGACCGTCACCCGGCAAAGGAGCACCGACCATGGCCACCGTAGCGACCTCTTCGGCGGAGTTGACCGAGTCCGTCCGCGATCATTACGCCCGCACGGCCCTGAGTGTCCTCGAGTCACCGAACGCGACGGCCGTCTGCTGTGACGACGGCTGCTGCGACAGCACCGACGCTCGATGGGGCGCACAGCTGTACGACGTGACAGACCGCGCCTCGCTGCCCGACGCCGCCGTGCTCGCCAGCCTCGGCTGTGGCAACCCGACGGCCGTGGCCGAGCTGCGCGAGGGCGAGCGCGTCCTTGACCTCGGCTCCGGCGGCGGGATCGACGTCCTGCTCTCGGCCCAGCGTGTCGGTCCGACCGGGCGCGCCTTCGGCCTCGACATGACCGACGAGATGCTGACCCTCGGCCTGCGCAATGCCGAAGCGGCGGGCGCCACCAACGTCGAGTTCCTCAAGGGCCACATCGAGGCCATCCCGCTGCCGGCCGCATCGATCGACGTCGTCATCAGCAACTGCGTCATCAACCTCTCGGCCGACAAGCCGGCCGTGCTGTCCGAGATGGCACGCGTGGTTCGGCCCGGCGGCCGCATCGGCATCAGCGACATCGTCGCCGATGACACGCTCAGCGCAGCCGAGCGTGCCGAGCGAGGCAGCCATGTCGGTTGCATCGCCGGAGCGCTCTCGTTCGAGGAGTTCCGCGTCGGTCTCGAGGCGGTCGGGTTCGAGGACGTCTCGGTGACCCCCACGCACGCGGTCGCCGACGGCATGTGGTCGGCCATCATCAAGGCGGTCCGCAGCTAGGCGGCGTCAATCGAGCGGACGCGCCTCGACGCACACGAAACGGACGCCGAGGCGCTCCAGGCGTCGGACGGTCGCCTCGCGCCGAACCGTGAACGCGGCGAGGTCGAGGCCGGCGTCCTGAACGAGCCGCGCGGTGACGGGCGTGATCAAGCGCCACTGGGCAGCGATGCCGGCACAGTCCAGGGCAAGGGCACACTCGACCGTGGCGCGGTCGAGCCGATAGGTGTTCAACCATCGTGGCCATCGCGGCAGGTGTCGCGCGAGGACGCGCAGCGCGCCCGGCCGGAACGAGGAGACGAGGGCAGCCATTGGTTCTGTGCCACGCGCGTCTTCGAGCAGGGCGGTGAGCGCGGTCGTGGGGACGACCTTCAGCTCGACATCGATGAAGGCTGGCGGCGGCACGGCCGCCAGCACGTCGGCGAGCGTCGGCACGCCGAGCGTCGCGAGCGTCGCGGCGTCGACCTCATCGACCCGGGCGTCCAGGCCGTGGACCCTGGCCAGCGTCGCGTCGTGGATGACGACCGGCGTCGCGTCGGCGGCCAGGCGGACGTCGATCTCGAGCCCGTCCGAGCGCGCCGCCAACGCTCCTCTGACCAGAGCCGGGAGGCTGTTCTCGGGCGCCACCCGCCAGTCGCCGCGGTGGGCGAGGCGCAGGATGCGGGCTGTCCCCGGGCGCTCGGTCACAGGATCAGGCGCCGCCGAACCGGGCGCCATCAACCGCCGACCTGCAGCTCGGTCAGGACCCCGCGGTGGTCGGACGGGTAGAGGGTCGCGTCATCGACCGCGGGACGGTCGAAGACCAGCCGGGCCGAGCGGACGCTGACGGCGCCATCGACCCAAACGTAGTCAAGGCAGCGAGGGTCGCCTTCGGTGTCCATGGCAGGCGCCTGCAGCCCCGACGGCCAGGTCACCTCGGGCTCGCTGCCGTTCGCCTCGACAGACGCGGAGCGGAAGCCGGCTGCGACCATCCGGGCGTAGGTCGGCGAGAGCGGGTCGGCATTGAAGTCGCCGGTCACGATCGTGGCATCCACGGCCGGCAGGCCCGCCAGCCAGCCCAACAGCGCTTCGGCCTGACCGGCCCGGAGCTGGTCGTGCTCGTGGCCGACCAGGTGATGGAGGTGGGTGTTGACGAGTCGGACGCGCAGGCCGTCCCGGAGCACGAGCTCGGCCCGGCCGGCGCTCCGGCTGAGGCCCAGGTCGAGGCGATCGTCGTCCGTGGACGGCGTCAGTCGGTCGGCCAGGGGGTGGCGCACGAGCAGGCTGTTCCCCGCCTCATCGGGCCGGTAGGACCACGCGCGTCGGACGGCGTACTCGCCCGCGCCTGAGGCGCCCAGCAGCCGATCCTGCTGCATCACGTAGACGATCTCCTGGAGCCCGGCCACGTCAGGCTGGAGCGCCGCGAACTCCGACAGGAGGAGCGGCAGTCGCTCGGGCCAGCGGTCGGCCATGTTGAGGACGTTGAGCGTCAGGACCCGGATCTGTGTGGCCACCATCACTCCCGGCTTCAGGCAGGCTCGAGGCGCCGCTCGAGGTTCTCGATGTCGAATGCGGCCAGCTCCCGAGCGACGCGCTCGGCATCCCAGCCGAGCCGCTCGAGCGCGACGGCCGCGACCGCCTCTGCGGCCCCGCGGCCAAGGTCGGGCCCGAAGCCCAACATCATGCGTCGCAGGACGACGTCGCCGAGCGTCTGCGCCCACTCGACGGCCAGGGCATGGGCGACCTCGGCGCGGATGGCATCGCCGACCGGCAGCAGGGGCAGGGACCACCACGTGTCGGCATCGGCGATGGCGCTGACCTCGGCCGCCCGAGCACCGTACAGGCGCCAGAGTCGGTGGGCATAGGGTCCCGCCGCAGCCGACGGCTCCGGCGGCAGGGCCAGATGGCCGACGTCGACATCTCTGAGTGCGCTCCGATCACGCCGATCGAGCAGCTCGTCCACGACCTCGGCGGCGATCGAGCGCCAGGCCGTCAGCTTGCCGCCGGCGACGGTCGTCAGGCCCGGCGCGCCGTCGCGTGCGTGATCGACCAGCAGATGCCGTCGCGAGACGCGGTTGGCGATGCCCGCCTCGCGGATGAGCGAACGGACGCCGACGCTCCCCCAGAGTGGCACCATGCCGTTGGACGCGGGCAGCACGCGGTTGGCGGCGCGGACGAGATAGGCGACCTCTCCACGCGTCACGCGCGCCTCGTCCGGTCCACCCACGACGTCCCGCTCGGTGGTCCCGATCATCGTCAGGCCCTGCCAGGGGACGGCGAAGCAGAGGCGTCGATCATCGGGATGCTCGAAGGCGACGGCATGATCGGCCAGGCGGTCGTAAACGACGTGGATGCCCTGCACCAGCCGAAGGAGCGGTGCTGCATCGAGGCCGAGTCCGGCCAGGGTCACGTCGGCCCAGGGACCGGTGGCGTTGATCACGCGCCCGGTCGAGACCGCGGCCGATCGCCCATCCAGGGTCCCTTCCAGCTCGACGCCGACGACCCGCCCACCCGCCTCGCGTCGCAGCCCGGTGGCCGCGACGTGGTTGCGCACCTCCGTGCCGGCATCCTCGGCCGCCCGCAGGGCGTCGAGCACGAGACGCTCGGGCAGCTCCACCTGGGCATCCCAGTAGAGGGCCGCTTCGCTCAGCCCCTCGGTCGAGAGGCCGGGTTCGACGGCGGCGGCGGCCGAGCGGCTCAGGAACCGATGGCGGGGCATCGAGCGACGGGGCGAGAGGAGGTCGTAGAGCGTCAGACCCGCGCGAAGTCGGAGTCGGTGCCAGAGCGGCTCGCGGTAGAAGGGCAGGATGAAGGGCAGCGGCGTGACCAGGTTCGGCATCCGCCTGAGCTGCCATGCCCGCTCGCGAAGGCCCTTCGCGGACGACCCCGAGGTCGTAGTTGGCAAGGTACCGCAGGCCGCCATGGATGAGCCGCGTCGATCGCGCCGTGGTGCCCCAGGCGAAGTCACGCCGCTCGACCAGGAGGGTCGAGAGGCTACGGCGGGCGAGCTCCCGTGCCACGCCGGCACCGAGGATGCCGCCTCCGACGACCACGACGTCGAACCGTCGGCCGTCGAGGCCGTCGACCCCGACCAGCATCGATGACGCCGAGCTGCTCAGGGTCGACGACACGCTCACGCGGGCCGGCTCCGCGTGCGTGCCACGGCATCCGCCCAGCGAGCGCGCTCGGCGTCGCGCCGCGACGCCGGCATGGCCGGCTCGAAACGCGCGCCGACGCCGACCAGGTCCGCCAGCTCCGCGTCGTCGGTCCAGACGCCGACCGCCCGGCCGGCCAGGAGCGCCGCGCCGAGCGCGGTCGTCTCGGCCACCGACGCCCGCTCCACGGGCCGCCCGAGCAGGTCGGCCTGGACCTGGAGCAGGAGATCGTTCGACGAGGCTCCACCATCCGCCCGCAGGACGTCGAGATGCGGCGCGCCACCCGCCTCGAGCGCCTCGACGAGGTCGACCACCTGGTGGGCGATCGCCTCCAGCGTCGCGCGTGCGAGGTGCGCGGACGTGGTGCCGGCGGTCACGCCCGAGATGGTGCCACGGGCGTCGGGGTCCCAGTACGGCGCCCCGAGACCGGCGAACGCCGGCACGAAGACGACGCCGCCGGCATCGGGCACGGAAGCGGCAAGGGCCTGGACGTCGGCGGCGTCGCGGATGATGCCCAGGCCGTCGCGCAGCCAGCGCACGGCTGAGCCGGCCACGAAGACGCTGCCCTCCAGGGCATAGGCGAGGGCCGCAGCATCGGCGATCGGCGCGCTTCCCACGCCGGGGGCGGTCCGCTGCCAGGCGATGGTCGCCAGCAGGCCGTCCGGCGGTACCGGCACGACCGAGCCGGCGGTCTCGAGCAGGAAGCAGCCGGTGCCGTACGTGTTCTTGGCCTGTCCCGGTGCCAGGCAGAGCTGGCCGAAGAGGGCGGCCTGCTGGTCCCCGACGACGGCCGCCACGGGGATCTCGGTGCCGAAGTGCTCAGGGGCGGCCAGGCCGAAGCCGCCGTCGGTCGGCCGCACCTCTGGCAGCGCCGCGGCTGGCACGCCGAAGAGCCGAAGCTGGTCGGGGGACCAGTCGAGCGATGCGAGGTCGAGGAGCATCGTCCGGCTGGCGTTGCTGACATCCGTGGCCACCGTCCGGCCACCGGTCAGACGATCGACCAGCCAGGCGTCAACGGTCCCGAGGCGAAGCCCCCCGCCTTCAGCGCGGGCATGGCCATCGGGCAGGTGGTCGAGCAGCCAGGCCATCTTCGTGGCACTGAAGTATGGGTCGAGGAGCAGACCCGTCCGGGCACGCACCTGCGACTCGAGGCCTTCGGCCCGCAGCGCTGCGCAGCGATCGGCGGTGCGGCGGTCCTGCCAGACGATCGCGGGCGCCAGCGGCTGCCCGTCGGCGACGTCCCAGGCGATGGTCGTCTCGCGCTGATTGGTGATGCCGATGGCCGCCACGTCTGCCGCCGCAAGGCCGGCTGCGGCCAGCGCCTCCCGGCCGGAACGCAGCTGCGTTTGCCAGATCTCGTCGGCGTCCTGCTCGACCCAGCCAGGCTGCGGGAAGGTCGAGCGCAGCTCGTACTGTGCGCTGGCGACCGGCCTCGCTCGTCGGTCGAAGACGATGGCCCGTGAGCTCGACGTGCCCTGGTCGAGGGCAAGCACGTGGCCCGCGCCTCGGGTCACGCGGCCTCCGCCAGGTCGCGCAGGGGGATGGCGAAGCGAAAGGTGGCGCCCTGGCCCTCGACGCTCTCGACCCAGATCCGGCCACCATGACCCTCGACGATGTGGCGGGCGATGGCGAGGCCGAGGCCCGTCCCGCCCTTGCCCCGGACGCGGGCTTTGTCCACCTTGTAGAAGCGTTCGAAGACGCGATCGAGGTCGGCGCGTGGGATGCCCACCCCGTGATCCTCGATCGAGACCACGACCTCGCGCTCGGCAGCGCTGGCCCTGGCCGTCACCTGCCCGCCCTCGGGCGAGAACTTGACGGCGTTGTGGAGCAGGTTGACGAGCACCTGGCCGAGTCGGTCGTCGTCGCCCCGGATCCAGATCGGTTCGGTGGGCAGGTCGGCGACGAGGGCCACGCCCTGGCGTTCGGCGAAGAGCGCGAGCCGCTCGAGGCTGCCTCGGACGACCAGGCAGAGGTCCACGTCGTCGAGGTAGAGCGGGGCGCCACCCTGCTCGATCCTGGACAGGTCGAGCAGCTCGCTGACCATCTGGGCCAGATGACCCGTCTCGACGTCGATCTTGCCGACCATGTCGCGAGCCCTGGCCGAGGCGCCCGCCTCGTCCATCTCCCGCGTCAGCGTCTCGGCCAGGAGGCGGACGGTCGTGATCGGCGTGCGGAGCTCGTGCGACAGGTTGTCCACGAACTCGGCCCGGATGCGTTGCAGGCGGCGCAGCTCGGTGACGTCCTCCAGGACCAGCCAGACGCCCTCGGCCGGGGAGCGCCGAGCGCGGACGACGAGGGCGGGGCGCTCGCCCTCGCGCGCCGCCAGCTCGCCATTGGCCGCGCCGTCCTGGCGTGCCCGTTCGAGGATGTCCTCCACGCCATGGTCGATGAAGGCCTCCATGGCGGTCCGCCCGACGAGGCTGCCTGGACGTCGCGCCGAGGAAGACGTGGGCGGCACGATTCGCCACTTCGACGGTCCGCTCGTCGGAGACGCGGACGATGCCGACCCCGATGAGGTCGAGCAGGGTCGCCAGGTCACGCTCCCTGCCAGCCGCGTTGCCAGCGGCCGGGTGGCCTGACGCCGCGACCGCCTGGGCGGCGGCTTCGAGGTCGTCGCCCGGTGAGCCCCGAGCGCGGTGCGCACCCGGGAGAGCGTCGCCCCGCGGGAGACGGCCACCAGCGCAACCACCACGAGGGCGACGGTCAACGCGGCGAGGAGAAGGAACGGCTCTGGACCCACGGACGAAGTCTAGGGGCCGACCGGTCTGGCGCTCAGGCCCGGCGTCGTGCTCGCGGCGCCGGTGGTGGTCGTCGTTGACCGCGCCTCAATCGCCGGGCCGTCGGAAGACGTAGCCGACGCCGCGCACCGTATGCAGGAAGTGCGGCGCCGATGGATCCGGCTCGATCTGCGCGCGCAGCCAATGCACGTGCACGTCCACGGTCCGCGACTCGCCGGCGTAGTCGTAACCCCAGACCTGCTCGAGCAACTGGTCCCGGGTGAAGACCTGCCCTGGATGGCGGAGCAGGAAGGCGAGCAGCTCGAAGGCCTTGGGCTTGACGGGCAGCTCGTGCCCGTCCCGCAGGAGTCGATGCCCGGCCAGGTCGACCTGGATGTCGTCGAGGTCGATCACGACGGCTGGCTCGGAGCTCACGAGCAGCCGACTCCGTGCGGCGCAGCAGGGCGCGCACGCGCGCCTGGAGCTCGGGCAGGCTGAACGGCTTGGTCACGTAGTCGTCGGCGCCGAGCTCGAGCCCGACGACCTTGTCGATCTCCGAGTCCCGGGCCGTGAGCATCAGGATCGGGACCTGGGACTCGCGCCGGATGATGCGACAGACCTCTGTGCCCGAAAGCTCTGGGAGCATCAGGTCGAGGACGATGAGGTCAGGCTTCTCGCGTCGAAAGGCGGCCAACGCCTCGGCGCCGTCGACGGCGGTGACGACGGCGTAGCCGTCACGCTCGAGGTTGTATGCCAGCGTCTCGAGGATGGTCGGCTCGTCGTCGACGACGAGGATCGTGCGGGGCATCAACGCCCATGGTATGGCCGACCGATTAACGGAGCGTCAACGCGGCGGGCCCGGTAGCGGCCGAGTGCCGCCACTGGTCCTCCATCAGGCCCGCCGGAACGGGACCTCCGCGACCAGGATGTCGCGCCGGCCAAGGAGCTCGGCCCGGATGCGGTGCGCGTTCTCGTTGTAGAGGAACCGCTCCCACCAATGGCGCGGCACGTATTCGGGTAGCAGCACGATGACCACGTCCTCGCCGTCCCGCTGGGCGACCTGCTCGAAGTAGCGCACCAGTGGCCGCACCAGCTGACGATACGGCGACTCGACGATCACGAACTCGACGCCGGGCAGCTGGCGGGCGAAGCGGTCGCGGAGCGCCTCACCAGCCTCCACGTCGTCGGTCGTGTGGACGGCGGTCACGCGTTCGGCCATCGTCCGCGCAAACGTGACCGACTGGACCACGTCACGGGTCAGGTCGGCGACCGGCAGGAAGACCTGCTGACCCCGCCGAGGTGGCCCGATGACGACCTCCGGTCGGACGTGGACCTCGAGGCGCCGACGCTCGTACTGGCGGTGGACGAAGACCATGGCCCCGATGAGGACCGGGATGATGACGATGATCAGCCACGCGCCGAGCGCGAACTTGGCGACCGCGAAGATGAGCGCCACCAGGCCGCACGCGACGGCCCCGAAGCCGTTGATCCAGATGCCGCGCCGCCATCCATCGCCCTGCACGCGAAGCCAGTGGCGGACCATGCCCACCTGCGAGACCGTGATCGAGGTGAAGACACCGACGGCATAGAGCGGGATGAGGGCTTCCACGCGCCCGCCGAACGCCGCCAGGACGGCGATCGAGGCGAGGGCCAGGGCGACGATGCCGGCGTTGAACGCAAGCCGCTCGCCACGATAGGCGAAGCGGCTCGGCATGAAGCCGTCTCGCGCCAGGAACGACGCCAGGCGCGGGAAGTCCGCGAAGCTGGTGTTGGCGGCGAGGATGAGGATGCCTGTCGTCGCCAGCTGGAAGATGTAGTACAGCGGACCGACCCCGAAGACCGCTCGCCCGAGCTGCGAAAGGACCGTCTCGTGGATCGATGGCTGCGCGCCGGCCGCCAGGGCGAGGCCGGAGATGCCCAGGAACATGACGGCCACCAGGACGCCCATCACGGTCAGGGTCAGACGCGCGTTGCGCCACTCGGTGGGCTTGAACGCGGGCACGCCGTTGGAGATGGCCTCCACGCCCGTGATCGCACTGCACCCATCCGCGAAGGCACGCATCAGCAGGAGGAGCCCGAGTGACTCGATGGCCACACTATCGGTCGCCACCCCGGTGACGGTCGGCGCGTCACCCAGGATGAGGCGGCCGATACCGATGCCGATGAGGGCCAGCGTCGTGACCAGGAAGGCGTATGTCGGGAGGGCGAAGATCGAGCCGCTCTCGCGGATGCCGCGCAGGTTGACCAACATGATGGCGAGGATGAACACGGCGGCGATGCCGACCCGGTACTCGGTCAGTTGGCCCGGGAACGCCGACGTGATGGCGGCCACGCCCGCGGCCACGCTGACCGAGACCGTCAGCACGTAGTCGACCAGCAGCGCCGCGCCGGCCAGCAGGCTGGGCATCGTGCCCAGGTTCTCCTTGGCCACGATGTAGCTCCCGCCACCATTGGGGTAGGCGCGGATCGTCTGGCGATAGGAAACGATGATGACCGCGAAGATGCCGACGATGACGATGGAGATGGGCATCGTCAGCCACATGAAGGCCGAGCCGGCGACGAGCAGAGTGAACATGATCGACTCCGTCGCATAGGCGACCGAGGAGAGGTTGTCGCTCGAGAAGACGGCCAGCGCCTTGACCTTGCTGAGGCGCTCGTCGACCTCCTCGTCGGTCGCCAGCGGCCGCCCGAACAGCGTTCGGCGGATGAGTCCGCCGGCGACCTCGCCCGTCCCGCGTGGCGCCAGGGCCGCAGGCTGCGCGGTCAGGACGCCCGGCGCTCGGTAACGGAATGGACGCGACGGCGGCCGTGAGACACGCACCCGCCGATCGCCCGGACGCGTACCAGCGACGAGTGGAGCCTCGTGGTCTAGTGGATCGGTCGCCGCCTCGGGGGTCGGCTCGGTCATCCCGCCGCCGGCTTGACCACGATGGCAGAGATGCCGTGGCTGCCGCGATCAAGGACGACCTCGACCCCGAGCAGGGCGCCTTCCATCGACGTGCGGGGCAGGAGACGTTCGCCGAAGCGCAGCCCGCTGAGGGTCACGCGCCGGGCCTGTGGCGAGCGACGAGCTCGATGGCGCCGCGGATCGACGCCAGGTCGGTGGTCATCGCCGACGCGCTCCGGCGTCGACGTGATGGGGTCCGTGTTCGCATGTCCCGAACGTAGTCCCCGACCCCAAGCGGCGGGCTGCCGCGACCGGGCCTCAGGCGCTCAACAGCCGCTCAACAATGGCGTCCAGATCAAATCACCTCAGGCTCGCTCGCATCTCGCACGCGATAGCCGACGCCGGGCTCGGCCACGATGACGTCGCCGGCTTCTCCCGTCGGGTCGGCCTCCCGAAGCTTTCGGCGCAGCCGGCTGACGTAGACATGCAGGTAGTGCGTCTCGTCGGAGTACTCGGTGCCCCACACCGCCCGCAACAGCCGGCCTTGCGTGATCACGGTGCCAGCACGAGACAGGAGCGCCTTGAGCAACTCGTACTCCCGCGGCGTGAGGTCGAGGGCCACGTCGTTGACGCGCGCCACGCGTCGGCCGATATCCAGGACGACCGGCCCCACGCGTACGACACCGGTCCGGTCGACGGCAGCGCCACCCGCTCGGCGGAGGAGCGCGCCGACGCGGGCGCGCAGCTCGGCCAGCCCGAACGGCTTGGTCAGGTAGTCGTCGGCGCCCTCCTCGAGCGCGGTGACACGGTCCGACTCCTCGCCGCGGGCCGAGATGATGAGGACCGGGGTCATGCCCTCACGACGGATCCGGCGCACGACGTGCAATCCCTCGCGGTCGGGGAGACCGAGGTCGAGCAGGACGAGGTCGGGTCGACCGCCGTCCCAGGCTCGGATGGCGGCTGCCGCGGTGCCGGCCTCGGAGATCCGGTATCCGTGAGCAGCGAGATTGGCCGCCACCGCACGACGGGTCGCCTGATCGTCCTCCACGATCAGGATGCGTGCGCCAGCGTGGGCAGGCGCTCGCTGCGGGCCGGTCACGGCTCGCCGGCGAGGCCACGACGGTCGGCGGCCACCTCGCGTGGCTCCATCACGGCGACCGGCAGGCGCATGCGGATGCGTAGCCCGCCCATCGGGCTGGGCTCGGCCTCGATGCTGCCTCCCATGGCCTCGGTCATGCCGCGTGCCACGCTCAGGCCGATGCCCAGCCCACGAGCGCGATCGCCGCTGCGACGCCCGCGCCGGAACTTCTCGAAGATCCGTGCGGTGTCGCCGCCCGCGACGCCGGGTCCGTCGTCATCGACCAGCAGGTCGACCTGGCCGTGGTCATCGGTGCCAAGCGCCGCACCGACCCGGATCGACACCGAAGGGCCGCCGTGCTGGACGGCGTTCTCGAGCACGTTGCCGAGGGCGTGGTCGAAGAAGACCGCGTCGACCGCGACCGGCGGCAGCTCGGTCGGGACGTCGACGTCCTGGGGATGTCCGGCCAGGGTGGCGTGCTGGCGGGTGATCACCGAGCCGACCAGCTGCCCGAGGTCGTGGGGCTCGATCCGGGCGCTCAGCTCGCCGGCTTCGATCCGGCCAAGGTCGAGCAGATCACGCACGGTATCGCTCAGGTGGGCGGCCTGGGCGTCGATCTCGCCCGCGGCCGCGCGAACGGTCTCGGTCGACGGCACGAGGTCGGGGTCCATCAGTCCGCCGGCCTCGGCGCGGATCGTCGCGAGGGGCGTGCGAAGGTCGTGCGAGACGGAATCGAGCAGAGCCGACTTCAGGGCGTCACCGCGGCGGGCGACCTCGGCGCTGGTCGCCTCCTCGGCCAGCTGCTCACGACGGAGCGCGAGCCCGAGCTGGTCTGCCGCCGAGGCGAGCAGACGGGTCCCTCCGCGATCGGGCAGCCCACCTCGTCGGTCGCGGACCGCCCAGATCGAACCGGCGGCGCGACGGTCGACATCGATCGGCACCCGGAAGACCTGGGACTCGGTTCCCTGGCCCGCCGGTGCGCTCACCGAATGGGTCCTGATCCAGTCGGAAACATCCGGATCGGCGGTCCGATGGAGCTGCCAGGCGATACGCGGATGCGGCGCTGGTTGATCGGTGGCCGAGTCAGCCAGGATCCGTTCCTGCTGGGTCGTCGGACCGGTCGCGATCCAGATGCGTTCCATGCCGGTCGCGGCTCGCAGCGGCTCGGCCATGCCCGTGGCCGCGTCGCGCACCGAGGCCGCCACGGCCAGGGAGCGGCTGATCCGGAACGACACCTCGGCCTCGCCCGCGTGTGCTTCCGCTTCGGCCGCTCGCTCCGCCTGCCCGCCCGCGAGGCGACCGATGACGACACCGACGACCAGGAAGAGCAGGAGGCTCAGCCAGTCCTGGGGATCGGCGACAGCGAACGTGAAGCGTGGCTCGATGAAGAGGACGTCATAGAGCAGGAAGGCAACGAACGACGTCGCGACCGCTGCCAGCGTCCCGAATCTGCTCGCCATCAAGACGACGGCCAGCAGGTAGACGGGCGATGCGTCGGCGACCGCGAACCAGGCCTCGAGCGCGAGCGCCACTGTCGTGGCCAGGGCGAGACTGGTAGCGCCGACGAGGATCGGCCCCAGGTACGGCCTCGCCTCGGCCACCCAGCTTCGTCGGTTCATGTCCATCTGCGCCTGCCATCGCCACGGGGGCAGCGATCGGCGATCGGCATCCCGCGGTCAGGCAGCCGGTGCCTGATCGATGGCTCCGGTCGCGGCGCGACGGCGCGGCTCCATGTAGTACTCGGTGAAGTCCGAGCAGCGTCCCTCGGCGTCGAACGCGCACAGCCAGACGTTATAGAAGCGACGCTCCACGGTCGTGCCGTCGGCGGCCACGTACTCGGTCCAGCCGCTCATGACCGCACGATCGCCATCCACCGCGTACGGCGCATAGTGGCAGCGCCAGGATCCGGGCGTATCCGGCGACTCCAGCCAATCGGCGACGATGGCTGCCCGTCCGACGACCGGCGCATCCTCGGGATGAAAGCGATAGGTTGCCCCTTCGCTGAAGAGGTCGCCGATGGCCTCCGCATCGTACGATCGCCAGGCCGCGACGTACCGATCCAGCCAGGCCGCGAACGCATCTCGATCCATCGTTGTCCTCCTGCTGCTCTGCGATACAGGGTAGCGGGATGATGTCGCCGGCTCCAGCGGCAACGACGTGAGCGCCCACCGGCTCCCGCGGCGTCGACGGTGCACCAGCGCACCACCGCAGTAGTGATGCGCGGCATGGCGCGGCTGGCGAGGGCTATGCTGTCGTGCCACGACACCACGGAGAAGGACCGCCCCCGATGACCACAGCTACCGCTCCGATGACGGCCGCCCAGACGACGCAGCCCACGACGCTCCCGCCGATGACCAGGGCCGAGCGGGCTGTCGCCGGCAAGGCAATCCGGGCGACGGCGCCACGCAGCTCGCACGCGGGCTGGTCACCGTCCAGCGGACCGAGACGATCCCGCTCGCACTGCTCGAGGGCCAGAACCGCTCGCGGGTCCCGGAGCTGGTGCCGATCCGTTTCGGCCGGATGATGACCTCGCCGTTCGCCTTCCTGCGGGGCTCGGCACTCGTCATGGCGCGCGATCTGGCTCGGACGCCGTCGACCGGCATCAAGGTCCAGGCATGCGGCGATGCCCACCTCGTGAACTTCGGGGTCTTCGGGACCCAGGAGCGCAACCTCGTCTTCGGCATCAACGACTTCGACGAGACCTACCCCGGCGCCTGGGAGTGGGACGTCAAGCGTCTCGCGGCGAGCGCTGTCGTGGCGGCGCGGTTCATCGGCGCCAACGAGAGCCAGGCGGCGGATGCCTCTCGCTCGGCTGTCCGCTCCTATCGCGATCGGATGGCGGAGTACGCGGAGCTCGGCAACCTCGAGCTCTGGTACACCTACCTGGACACGGACAAGATCCTGAGCGTCCTATCACCGATCACGCGGGCGAGGGCGGAGGGCATCATCGCGAAGGCGCGCGGCAGGACGAACCTCCAGGTCATGGCCAAGACGACCGAGCTCGTCGGCGCGGACTTCCGGATCATCGAGAGCCCGCCGCTGATCGTCCGCCTCCCCGAGTCGGTCGGCGGCGACAACCTCCAGGAGCTGCTCGCCCGATGGCTGGCGACATACAGCGCGTCGCTGGTCAGCGACCGACGGGAGCTGCTCGGCAAGTACCGCCTCATCGACGCCGTCCGCAAGGTCGTCGGCGTCGGCAGCGTCGGCACGCGCTGCTTCGTGATCCTCCTGCGCGGCGAGGACGAGCGCGACCCGCTTTTCCTGCAGGTCAAGGAGGCAAACGCGTCGGTGCTGGAACGGCGCGCGGGCGGGCGGGCGAACCACGGCAAGCGCGTCGTCGAGGGCCAGCGGCTGCTGCAGCCGGCACCGGACATCTTCCTCGGCTGGGGACGGCTCAGTCGGGGCGGGGCGCCGGCTGTCGACTTCTACGTTCGCCAGCTGCGCGACATGAAGGGCGGCGTCACCGTCGACCCGGCCGTCAACCGTCCGGCGGGCGTCATCGAGTACACGGCCCTCTGCGGCTGGGCGCTCGCCCTGGCCCACGCACGATCCGGCGACGCCTCGATGATCTCGGGCTATCTCGGGGGTGGCGACGCCTTCGACGAGGCCGTCACCAGCTTCGCGGTCGACTACGCGGACCAGACCGAGCGCGACCACGAGGCGCTCGTCAAGGCGGTCAAGGACGGCCGCGTCCATGCGGAGTCCGACGGCGCGACCAGCTAGGCACCAAGGTCGGACACGTCGAAGGCCCGGCGGGACGGCACCGAGCCTTCGAGGGGATCGCACCCGAGGAGAAGGCCTGGCCGGTGAGCCAGGGCTCGAGTGCTTGGTGATTCGTGTGTTGGTCGAAGTGTCACGCGCGAGCGTTGACGCGACATCAACGGCTGGTCAACGTGTCGTCACGTTCCGCAGCCAGTGCCTCGCGAGCTGCGTCCAGACGCGCCAGCGACCGTTCGTATCCGAGCGCCACGAGCGAGTCGAAGAGGGGCGGCGCCGTCGTGCGTCCGGTGACGGCGACGCGGATGGCCATGAACAGGTCGCCTGCCTTCCAGCCCCGTGCCTCGCAGAGCGTCCGGAGGGGCGGCTCGAGCTCGTCCGCCTCGTAGGCCACCGCGCCCACCTCGGCGATGACCTTGCGGGCCGCCGTCAGGCCCTCGAGCGTCGTGGGCGCGTCCCATCGTTTGGGCACCAGCAGCTCCGGATCGACGGGCACCGACTCCAGGAAGATGAAGTCGACCAGGCTCCCGATGGCGCCGAGCACGGGCAGGCGCTCCTGGACGAGCGGCACCAGCGCCCGCAGCTCGCCTTCCGTCGGCTCGCGGACCTCCGCGCCCGTTGCCCGCAGGAGCGCCAGGTCGGCCGCCAGGAACGGGGCCATCCGGTCCACCAGATCGTCAGTCGAGAGGCGACGGATCCATTGGCCGTCGAGCCATTCGAGGCGCTCTCGATCGAAGACGGCGCCGCCCTGATGGACATGGCTGAGATCGAAGCGCGCGATCAGCTCGTCGAGCGTGAAGATCTCCTCCTCCGTGCCGCTTGCCCAGCCGAGCAGGGCCAGGAAGTTGACCATCGCCTCCTGGATGAACCCCTGTGCGATGTAGTCCGCGACCGCCGTCTGGCTCATGCGCTTGCTCATCTTGGTCCGGTCAGGATTGAGGATCAGCGGCAGGTGGGCGAAGTCGGGCACCTCGGCGCCGAGCGCACGGAAGAGCAGGATGTGCTTGGGCGTGTTGGACAGGTGGTCCTCGCCGCGGATGACGTGCGTGATGGCCATCATCGCGTCGTCGACGACGACGACGAAGTGGTAGAGCGGCGTGCCGTCCGAGCGGACGATGATGAGGTCGCCGCCGAGCGCGTCGGTCGAGATCTCGACGTGGCCTCGGACGATGTCGTCGAAGGCGACCGTCCCCTCCCCGACCCGGAAGCGGATGACGGGGCGACGACCCTCCGCCTCGCGGGCGCGCCGTTCCGCCGCCGACAGGCGGGCGCAGCGACCGACATAGTGGGGCGCCTGATGGGCGGCCTCCTGCGCCTGGCGGTCAGCGGCCAGCTCGTCGCGCGTGCAATAGCAGTGGTAGGCGCGGTCCTGGCTGAGCAGCCGCTCGGCCGCCTCGGCATAGAGCGGCAGCCGCTGCATCTGCCGGTACGGCCCATAGGGTCCGCGCGCCGGCAGGCCGGCCACTTCTGGCCCCTCGTCCCACTCGAGGCCGAGCCAGTGGAGCCCGTCGAGGATGTCGCGCTCGAACTCGACCGTCGATCGGGCCACGTCAGTGTCCTCGAGGCGCAGCACGAACGTGCCGCCCACGTGTCGAGCGAAGAGGAAATTGAAGAGTGCCGTCCGAGCCGTCCCGATGTGGAGCGGGCCGGTCGGGCTGGGCGCGATGCGGCAGCGGATGGTCACGCCACAGCTCCGGGCGTCAGCCGATGCTGACGATGCGGTAGCGTGTCGTGCCGGCCGGCGAAACGACTTCGACCTCGTCGCCCGGCAGGTGACCGAGCATGGCGGCGCCGATGGGAGATCGCGCCGAGATCCGGCCGTTGCGCGGGTCTGACTCGGATGGCCCGACGATGCGGAAGGCCGACTCCCCGGAGCCGTCGTCCACGACGACGCTGGTGCCGAGCTCGATCCGATGGAGCGAGGCGCCCTCCTCGATCACGTCGACGTTCCGAAGCAGCTCGTCGAGGGCCTGGATCCGGCCCTCAGCGAACGATTGCTCCCGTCGAGCCTCCTGGTACTCCGAATTCTCACGCAGGTCGCCCAGCTCGCGGGCGGCCTTGATGCGGGCTACGATCGCTGGCCGTGCGACGGTCGTGAGCTGGTGGTGCTCCGCCTGCATGGCGGCCAGGCCGGTGGCTGTGACACGCGTCGCCGGGCGCGGTGCATCGGGACCGCTGACCGGCGTTGCCACATCGCGGCGGGCCGGTGCGCGGCGGGGCGGTGGGTCACCAAGGACGCCGTCCGAGCGGAGGACACCACGGGCAGGATTCCTCGCGGGCTTGACGGCCGCGGCTCGACGCTCTGCTGGCGTGACAGGGCCCGCCGGCTCCTCCGTGACCAGGGCGCCCTTGATGCCGTGCTCCTTGCGTCGGCCGTCCGGTGCCTGGAGGTTGGCGAACGGCAGCACCACGGATTTCTCGGGCAAGTCCCCGACTTCTGCCGTCGGGACGCCGGCACTGAAGGCATCCAGGAGTGCATCCTGGTACTCCTCGACAGCGTCCGTCTCAGACCACCAGACCCGCAGCTGCTCGAGCCCGCTCAATGCCTTGAGCCAGTAACCGCCGGCGTGCGGCTTCCGGTCGCCGAGCGGTGTGCGGGCGAAGGCATCGAGCCTTGCCCCGATGGAGACGGCCGACATCCCGATGTAGAGGACCGGCTGGCCCGGCAGCCAGAAGCGATGCAGCCGCGCGGCAAGCTCACGACCGGTCGGCTTCGCACCGTCGATCGTCAAGCCAGGTACCCGATCCAACCATCGGCCGATGGCATCGAAGTCCACGGGCGCCGATTCGGGCGCAGCGGGCAGCTCGATGACGTACACGCCCGGCCGGCTCGAGCGCACCCGCGTGCCCCACGCCGCAGGCCCGTCGACCACCAGCCCGACCGAACGAAGGAGGTCGGGCGCGCCGAGCGGCTCTCCGGTCACCGCTCTCCCCGCTTGAGGATGGCCGCGAGGGCAGCCCCGAGGCGGCGGCTCGCCACGGGCGGCGTGACCGGCGGCGGCGTCGAAGGTGTGACCGGCTGCTCCTCCGCGGATGGTGTGACCGGCGGTTGCGTCGCGTGCGAACGCGGCTCGCGGCGCTTCGAAGGCGGCGCCCCGGCCGTGGGAGCGGCAGGCGTCGAGGCTGGGGCTGCGGCTGACCGGCCGGCTGGCGTAGACGCCTCGTACCTGCGCGGTGGCGGCGCGCCGACCGGCGTCGTCCAGCGCGGCGTGTTCGGGTTGGCGGCGCCACTCGGCATGTCGGCCGCTCGGCGGCGGAAGTAAGCCCGCGAGGCCGATGACCACGCGGCACCACTCGAGCGCGAGAAGACGTCGAACTCATTGCGCGCCTCCGAGGCGGGCTCGGCCGTGGCCCTCGTCCGGGACGACCTCCGCGCGCGATCCACCGCCTCAGCGCCATCTGCGTCATCTGCGTCATCGGTCGAGCTCGCCCTCGCCGACCTGGTGCCCGACCCGCCGGGCGCGGGAGAGCCCGGTCGGTCGGTCCCGGCGGCCGATCGGCGACGCGATGGCCGGCGCGTCTTCGGTGAGCCGCCGTCCTCCCACCACGGCACACCCTCTGCGGTCCAGGTCCAGCTGTCGGCCTGGGGCGGCCGGTCGTTCGGTCCGAAGGTCGCATCGACGCCGGCCGGCCGTCGGCGGCTTCTCGGAGATGCCGGCGGACCGCTGCGGTCGGGCGCATCGCCGCTCGTCGTCCGGCCTCGACGCGGGGCGGTCGAGCTCGAGCCTGCGCGCACGGGGCCTGGGACATGCTTGCGGTCCCACTCGCGACGGCGGAGCGGGTCGCGAAGGAGCTCGTACGCGTCCTGGGCGGCGAGGAACCGCACCTCGTCGGCCTGCGGTGCATCCGGGTGGAAGCGCTTCGCGAGTCGCCGGTGGGCGGCCTTCACCTCGGCCATCGTGGCTTCCCGACTGACGCCGAGCACGCGGTACGGGTCGGGGACGCGCTGCATCTCGTGGCGGTCCTAGACCAGCTCCGAGATGGGCGCCAGCTCGAAGACCGGGACGGCACGTGCCACGACGTCGCCGTGGGCGTCCTGTGCGGTCGGCATGGCGAAGGCTGCCAGCGACCGCACGGCGCGGTCGTCGAGCGCACCGAGCTGCGCCAGGGCATCGACGACGGCCGGTGCCAGCGCGCGATCGCGTCCGTCGCCATCCTCGATCTTGGCGGCCATGCCCCCGGTCACGGCCTGCCCTTCGCTGGGCAGGAAGCCGATCGCCTCGAGGGACTCGGCGCCCGACTTGGAGACCAGCCCACCCTGGCCGGCTTTCATGAGCGAGGTCGTCAAGCTGCCGCGCGCGCCGCCCACGAGCTCGGGCGCGGCGACCATCGCGTCGCGGATCCGGACCAGCGTCGGCGCCAGGGCCCCGCGCCGCGGGTCGGGCGCCGCGCCTGCGGGATCGCCAAGGAGGGCGTATGCGCGAGCGACCTCGACGAGCGGGAAGGCGTAGGTCAGCACGCCGCAGTCGTCGCCGGCCGTGACCAGCTTGTCGGGCACGGTGCCGAAGCATCGCGCCACAGCGGAGCGGACGGCCGCCTGACTGGGGTGATCCGTGTGCCAATAGTCCTCGAGGGACCACCCGGCATGTCGACTGAGCAGGATGCTCGCGGTATGGAAGCCCGAGCACATGTGGCGGATGGGTCCGGGCGCCTCACCGTCGCGCGCCAGGCGGACACGGGTCAGCTCGTCGAGCGGTGCCCGCTCCGATCCGCAGGCCAGCAGGTTCTGGCTCAATGCCGCGCGGCGGAAGACCGCCTGGAGGGTGCGCACGTGGAGATCCTCGCCGTGGTGCGACGCGGACATGACCGCCAGCTCGATGTCCGTCAGGTTGAGCTCGTCGGCGGCTCCGGACTCGACCAGCGCAAGCAGGGCGAACGGCTTGACTGCGCTTCGGAGGGTGACGACGACGTTCGGATCGCCGATCGCGCGCTCGATCGAGCCATCGCTCCCGACCTGAACGACGTGGCCGCGGTGGCGGCTCTCGGTGACCGAGCCGCGACGCTGCTCCACGAGGACCGGGGCCGGCGTGTTGGCCGGCCACGCCGGCGCCCCGCGGCCGTTCGTGCGCGGACGAGTCGCTCGCGTGGCGCGGCTCGTTGCGGTCGTCGTGGGACGCGCGCTCGTCCTCGTCTGTGGCACCCGCCGATGGTATCGCGCCAGGGGCGCCACCGCCCGCGTCGTGGCCGCCGATCCGTCAAGAAGCGGTTACGTTGGTCCGCCGGGTCACGCAGCGCGGTGATCGGCGGGTCGATCCCGCACGATGACCACCGCCATGAGGAGCCCGACGACGCCCGAGAGGACGACGGCGCCGCTGGCGGCATGGATCGAGAGACTCGTGCCCGTGGTCATGGCCACGGCCGCGAGATAGGCTGCCGCCCATGTGGCCGGCAGGGTGGCCCCGAGCAGCCAGGCGGCTCGCGGTCGCGCAGGACCAGGGCGCGCGAACCAGGCGATGAGGTCGCCGATGACGCCTGCGACGATGGCCGCCACGACGACGCGTGGCTCGTCAAATGCGAGGCCGGCAGGGATGGCGGCGACCAGCAGCGCGATGGTGATCGCGCCATGGGGTAGCGCGGCGTGGCGGACAGCGGCCACGATCAGGCCGGCCAGCGTCGCTGACCAGACGAGGAGGACGGCGAGCGCCAGCAAGGTCCTGACCTCGGGGTCGGTGGCCGCGGATCCGATGGGCGACGACGAATAGACGATGGTCGTGCCATCCGGAGACCAGGCGCCGGCGGTGATGAGCTCGTCCATACCGGGCGTTCGGCTGAGGTTCTGCGCCTCGCCGCCGGTGGCTGGCACGACATAGACCTCGGTCGTCTCATCTCGTCCGCTGAGGAAGGCGATCGTCGCGCCGTCCGGCGACCACGCTGGCATCCAGTCGTCCGCCGGATCGTCGGTCAGCGGATGCGGGTCCGAGCCATCGGCTGCGGCCACCCAGATCTCGTGGTCGCCGTCGCGGTTCGAGGTCCAGGCGATCCGTCCGTCTGGCGCCCAGGCAGGCCAGGTGTCGTCGGCGGGATCGTCGGTCAGCCGGCGGACGTCGCTGCCCTCGGCTCGCATGGAGTAGATCTCGAAGTCGCCGGTTCGGTCGGAGTGGAAGAGGATCCGACCGTCATCGCCCCAGCCGGTCGCGATGTTGATCGTGCCGCCTTCGGTCAACCGTCGCTCCCCCGAGCCATCGGCGTTCGCCACGTAGATGTCCCAGCGAAAGCCCGGGGCCACCGACGTGCCATCAGCCTGGACGCCGAGCCCCGGGTCCCGGCCTGGCGCCGGTCCGCCGCCCACGACCGCCCCCGCGGTCGCTCCCGCGGTCGGCGCGTCGGATGCGCCGGGCGTGGGGAGCGTGGCCGTCGTCAGGCGCTGGGAGCTGAAGGCCATGCGGGTGCCGTCCGGCGAAAGGTGCGCCTGGGCGTCGAAGTCGGTCGTCTGCGTGATCGCGGCGCCCGGGCTGCCGTCTGCGCTGAGGGCCATGATGTCGAAAGCGATGCCCTCGACACCCTGGCTCTCGTCGTCGAGCGGCCGACCCGCGGTGATCAGGATGGCCGACCCGTCCGGGGCCCAGATCGGCTCCTGGAACGACTCGATACCGGAGCGAGCGGTCGTCAGGCGCGTCTGGCGCGAGCCATCGGGCGCCATGATCCAGATGTCGTTGGGCTTCGCCAGACTGTCGCCGCTCGGGTCCTGCTCGGCCCAGTGCTGCGTCGCCGGCGTGGCCGCCGCGCTCAGGAACCCAAGCGCCGCCAGCGTCAAGCCGAGCGACACGACCTGGGGCAGCCGCAGGGCGAGGCGGGGTCGCATGGTCGCGTCCGTGGCGGCATCTCGATCGTGCGCGGCGAGCGCGGCCTCGCCGGCCACATCGACTCGTCGCCACGACGCCACGAGCGGCCCGGCCGCGAGGAGCATGATGCCGACCGCCAGCAGGACGCGCGGCGGCGCGAGGTTCCGTTCGATGTCGGCCTCCTGCCCGAAGATGGCTTGCCAGGCGATATCGACGAGCAGCCCGGTCCCCGCGAGCAATGCCCCCAACAGCGCGACCTCGTAGCCGGGCGGCGCCAGGTGACGCGACCGATCGCCACGCGAGACGCGCTTCGCGGCATGCCGAGAACCGACGATCAGCAGCGCGACCACCGAGCCGAGGTAGCCGAGGAACGCGGGCAGGTACCAGGTCGAGACGAAGTCGCCCTCGAATCTGCCATGGCCGTCAGCCCAGGCTCCGAGGTACGCGCCGTAGACGAGCGCGACCCCGAGCGCGGCCATCAGCCAGTCGAAGCGATGGCTGGGGCCTGCCATATGGCGGGTCGGAGGGCCGGTCACGAAGCCAATCCTCGCCTGCCCGTCAACCGGTCCCGGGCGATACCATCGGACGTCGGAGGTCGAGTTGCGGTTCGCTCGCATGATCCAGTCGGTCGAGGCCCATGCCGCGGGCGAGCACGGCCGCGTCATCGTCGGCGGCGTCCTCGACGTGCCGGGCGAGACCATGTTCGACAAGATGCGGTGGCTGGCGACCGAGGGTGACGACCTGCGCCTGCTGATGCTCCGCGAGCCGCGCGGCTATCCGGCCGCCAACGTCAACCTCGTCCTGCCCTCGAACCACCCCGACGCCCAGGCCGGCTACGTGATCATGGAGCAGGCCGAGTATCCGGGCATGTCGGGCACGAACACGATGTGCACCGTGACCGCCTTGCTGGAGACGGGCATGCTGCCGATGACGGAGCCGATGACCGAGCTCGTCCTCGAGGCACCGGCCGGCCTGATCCACGTCCGCGCGGCGTGTCACGACGGCAAGGTCACGAGCGTCACCTTGCGCAACGTGCCGGCCTTCGTGGCCTACCTCGATGCGCCCGTCGAGGTGCCGCAGCTGGGCACCGTCATGGTCGACGTCGCATACGGCGGCATGTTCTTCGTCATCGCCGCGGCCGAGCCGTTCGGGTTCCGGCTGACGCCCGATGAGGGCCGGGACATCACACGCATCTCGGAGATGATCAAGGCCGCCGCCAACGAGCAGCTACCGGTCAGCCATCCCGACCAGCCCGGTTTCAGCGGCATCACCATCGCGCAACTCTCGGGTCCGCCCCACGCGGCGAGCTCCTCGCGCCGCAACGCGGTGACGGTTTCGACCGGTCAGCTGGACTGGGACAAGCCCTCGACCTGGACGGGCGCCATCGACCGCTCACCGTGCGGCACGGGCACCTGCGCCCAGATGGCCGTGCTGCACGCCAAAGCGGAGCTCGGCCTCGGGGAGGCCTTCGTCCACGAGGGCATCCTGGGCACCACCTTCACCGGCCGCCTGGTCGAGGAGACGACCGTGGGCAGCGGGAGCACATCGCGGCCGGCGGTCGTGCCCGAGCTGACCGGCACGGCCTGGATCACGGGCTTCGCCTCGTGGGTCCTCGACCCCAGCGACCCATTCCCCGAGGGCTTCACGGTCGGGGACATCTGGTGACCGCGCGAGGTCGTCCCTAGCGCCCGGGCACGAAGAGGACCGTCGACCTGAGGGCCTTGTATGTGTCCGCGTCAGGGTGACCACCGATGACGAGGACCGAGCCATCGGCGAGCCGAACCCCGATCGCACCCGTCCTGGCGGATGGCAGCCTCGGCAGCTTCGACCAGGTATTCGTCGGTGTCACGTAGGCGCGAGCCGTGCGGACGACGGGTGTCTGGGACTCCGAGAGCGTGCCGCCACCGCCGGCGACCAGGACACGACCATCGGCAAGCTTCACAGCCAGCGCACCGCCCAGGTCTCGACCAGATGAAGTCCAACTCCGTTGGCGGGGACCGTTGTCCCAGATGCCGACCCACGGCTGTCCGATCTCGGACCACGCGTTCTTGTCGGGATCGAACCTATAGGAGGTGCTGAAGTCAGCAGAGTGCTTTTGCCACTCGGTGTGACCGATGAGGACGGCGCCCCCGTCGTCGAGTGCCACGAGGGTTCCCACGCGTGCGACCTCCCCGCCAAGGTACGTGTCCGCCCACGCGGGAGGATCCACGTCGATACCCGGCAGGTCGCCGGCCAGTGAGAAGCGGCCGGTCGCCGGGTCATAGACCTCGGCACTCGAAAGAGCCCTGCCGTCCATCTCGGAGCCGGTCTCGGGTGACGAGCCGACGACCAGGATGCGCCCGTCGCTGAGTGTCGCAGCCACGGCACCGGCGCGCGCATAGCGCATCGTGTCCGTCGACGACCACGTCCCGGTCCGCGGGTCGAACAACTCCGCGGTCGCCATCGGGCGGCCACGTGGCGGGACGTCGACATCGGCGAGCGGCGCCGGTGCTGATTCGGACGAGTCGCTGCGGTAGGTCACGAGACTGATGATCGGCTCCGTCGTCCTACTCCAACGCGGCGCGAATGCGAAGTAGCCGCCGGCCACGAGGACGCGGCCGTCGGGCAGGACGGCGACTGCCGGGGCGGCTCTGGCTTTGTCCATGAGCCCGACTTTCGACCAGTGCTCGGTGGCCGGGTCGAATGCCCACGCGCTCGAGAACGACTCGTCGCTCGTGTTCCGGCCACCGACCACCAGAGCGCGCCCATCGACCAGCGGCACCAGCGCGAATTCGGTCCGGATCTTGTCCAGGCCATCGGCTTTCCGCCAGGTGCCCGAAGCTGGATCGAACAGCTCCGCGCTCGTGGCGACGTGCTCTCCGTCGGAATCCATGCTCTGGCCCACGACGAGGACCCGGCCGTCGCCGAGTCGCACAGCCTGCGGGTCGAACATCGCCTCCCGCATCGATCCGCTCTTCGCCCAGTGCGCGGGGCCAGGCTTTGGCGTAGCTGGCGCGACGGTCGATGGAGGGGTCCCATCCGGCGACGGCGTCGCGTTTGGCGGATGCGGGGTAACGCCAGCGGTCGGCGCTGGGCTCGGCGTCGTCACGACGGCGGCTGGCGACGCCTCGGGCGAGGCGCACGCGGTCACGAGCGCCACGGCGGCGATCTGGACCACCAGATGCCAGGACCGAGACAGCCTGCGTCGACGCATGATCACGAGAGGACCTCCCAGCCGAGCCCGGTGACGAGCCGACCGACCGCGAACGAGGCGACATTCGCGGCGAGTGCGACGGTGATCGCCAGTCTCGCAGAGAGGCCTCGGATCGTGACCGCGTAAAAGAGCGCTTCGATCGCGACGGCCCATGCCTCGGCGGCCAACGTGTACTCCGGCGTCCCGACCAGGAACAGCTGGGTGAACACGAACCACACCGCGGGGTGCGTCACGAGGTTGGCGAAGACGACCAGGAGGAGGAGCCGTGGTCGATCCGGCTCAGCGCGGCGGAGGAGCATGAACGCGACCGGGATCTCGATGGCGAGGGTCAGCAGGAACGCCGCGAACCATTCGGACGCCGGGAAGAACAAGGCCACCCTCGCACGCTACGACCGCGATGGATGCTGTGACGTTCTATGCAGCGTAGTCGTTACACGTACCGCCGAACAGTGCTCCCGTCGTGCCCCCTCCGGATGGGCCACGTAGAATCGGTGCGGCACAACGCCCGGCGCGGCCGGAGACGCCACCAGCCACCGCAGGAGCTCGACCTTGATGCCAAGCGAGACCACGCGCGGCGCGGCGCCAGCCGCCATGCCCGACCTGCCGGACACCTTTCATGTCAGCCGGCACCCGGCTGTCCAGCACAAGCTGGCACTCCTGCGGGCGACCACGACCGAGCCCAAGAAGTTCCGCGAGCTCGTGCGAGAGATCAGCTGGCTGCTGGGCTATGAGGCCTTGGCCGATGCGCGGACACTGAGCATCGACGTCGAGACGCCCCTGGAGATCACCCCCGGTGCCAAGCTCGCCGACCGCATCGGGCTCATCCCGATCCTGCGCGCGGGATTGGGCATGGTCGACGCCATGCTGGAGTTGATGCCGACCGCCGAGGTCTGGCACCTGGGCCTCTTCCGGGACGAGCGGACGCTGCAGCCGGTCGAGTATTACAACAAGCTGCCAGACACGGCGACCGTCGACCTCTGCCTGATCCTCGACCCGATGCTGGCCACGGGCGGCTCCGCTACGGCGGCCATCGAGGTCCTCAAGGCCTGGGGCGCCCGACGCATCAAGCTCCTCAACCTGATCGCCGCGCCGGAGGGTGTTCGCGCCGTCGCCGCCGCCCATCCTGACGTGCCCATCTACTGCGCGGCCCTCGACCGACAGCTCAACGAGAAGGGCTACATCCTGCCCGGCCTGGGCGACGCCGGCGATCGCCAGTTCGGGACCAGCCACCGCTAAAGCCCTTCCCTTAGATGTGGGGCGCGACACCTTCGGCGAGCATTCCCATCAGCTCGACCTGCGCCTCGTACTCAAGGAACGGGAAGTGGCTCCGGGCGACGAACTCGACGGGCACACCCGCCGCTCGCCGGATGTCGAGCAGCGCGTCGACGAGCTCGCCGGAGACACCGGCGTATACAGCCCGGCCCTTGGCCAAAGCATCATCCGGGCGGTCGAACCGCGGCGGGGACGGCGGCGGGAGCGGCCGAGTCGCGGAGCTCTCCATGTCGGAGTACTTCCACTGCATCGCCCACAGCACGTCGCGGTACCGGGCGAGCGCCGCCTCGCGGGACGCGCCTGGCAGCAGCACGGAGTAATGGATGAAGCGAAAGGTCGACGGGTCGCGACCGATCCGCTCGCACTCGTCGAGCACCCAGCGCACCAGCTCGACGAACTTCTCGGCGGGGGCGTTCGCGAAGATCCCATCGGCGAGGCGTGCGGCGCGGCGGATCGCGGGCTCTGCCCCGCCGCCGACGACGACGGGGATCCGCGTCGTGGGCGTCGGCCGGACGGCCAGCGTCGGGAAGTCGTAGACCTCTCCGTGGTGCGTGAATGGGTCGCCGGTCCATGCCTGCGGCAGGATCCTGAGGATCTCGTCCATGGCCGCACCACGCCGGTGCATGTCGGCGGCGAGTCCGACGAACTCTACGCGGGACCAGCCGAGCCCGAGGCCCAAGACCAGCCGGCCATGGCTGAGCAGCTGGACGGTCGCCGCGTCTTCCGCCAAGCGCAGCGGTTGGTGCATCGGTGCGAGGACGACTCCTGTGCCGACCTCGATGCGTGACGTCGCCTGCGCGAGCGCGGCGCTCACGACGAGAAGCGAGGGCATGTAGCCGTCATCGACGAAGTGGTGTTCGGTCGTCCAGACGGACATAAAGCCGAGCCGTTCCGCCTCGACGGCCAGCCGGACCGCCTCGTCGTACGCACGTGTCCAGTCGGTCTCGCCTGGACGAAGCTGCGCGCTGAGCAGTCCGAAGCCGAGTCCCATGGTCGCCGACGATACCAGCCAACTCCGTTGGCAGCCGGCGTTAGGTCCGATGGACCCGAGCCCGTACGGGCGGCCCCCGCGCCGGCGGAACTGGCTTGCTCGCGGGGCCGGGTTCGTCGAGTCACCCGATCGGCGTGTCCGCCGACCAGCGAGCGAGGTAAGGCAGGAGAGTCAGCTCTTGCCGTGGCGCGCCCGCTGCGCGGCGAGGCGATCGTGGGCCTCGGCGATGAGCGGGATGACGATGTCTCGGAACGTCGCCATTGACGGGTTGAGGATCGAGATCCAGAGCTGGGCCGCGTAGGTGGGATGGGGCAGGAGCGTGTCGAGGACCGTGTAGTCGGGCGGCGTCGACGGATCGAGGGCATCGCCGACAAGTCGCTCGAATGTGGCCCGGCTGAGCCCCAGGTTCAGCCGGTAGACGCCTGCGCGATCGAGATCGGAGCCGTCGTCGTAGTCGTTGTTGGTGACGATCGTCGCGTAGTTCGGGAAGTGACGCTCTGGATCCAGGGAGAAGAACCACGTCCCGCCCGACTCGAGAATGGCCGTCTCCGGGTATGTCTCACGGATGTGGTGGACGATGGACTCCGGGTCAGGTGCCGTGAGGTCATTCGTGCTCATTCCTAGACCGTACGACATGCATGTCAAGCCCTGAACTCCGTATGCGTTACTCGAGGTCCTGTACTTTGGATCCGTGACCTGGCAACCGATGTCGCTCGCCATCGAGACCGCGCGGCTCACCCTTCGGCTTCGCGACGAGCGCGACGCAGCCTGGTACCGAGAGCTGATCGGCGAACGTGGGGAGGACACGCCGACGCTCGAAGAGGCGACGACGCGCCTCGCGCGATTCCGGGATCTCACGATCGAGATCGGGATCGGTGCCCTGGCGATCTGTCGTCGCGCGGAAGGCGACGTGATCGGCTACTGCGCCCTCGTCGTCGGGCGTTGCAGCCTGGACGAACCGGAGATCGCCTACGAGCTGCTTCGGCGGTTCCACGGACGCGGCTACGCAACGGAAGCGGCGCAAGCCCTCGTGGATGCCGCGGCCGCAACGGGTCGACACCGGCTCTGGTCGACCGTGCGGCCAGGAAACGCGGCGTCACTCCGGGTGCTCGAGAAGATCGGGTTCCGCTGGGACCACACGGCCACGGATGATCTCGGCGATGTGGTCTACCTGGTGCGCGACCTCGTGGGCGTCTGACATCAGGTCAGCCACACACGAAGGCCGGACCCTCGCGGGCCCGGCCTCGTTCGTACTACGTGATCGGGAGCAGCCTTTATTGGCCGCCCTCCGTGAGCGTGACCGTCGTCGGCGTCCATGACGCGCCGGTCGTGTCCGTCCCTTCGAGGGCCGCCAGGGCCTTCTCGGTCAGGTCGTTGCGGAAGGCCTCGCCCTCCACAGGCTTGGTCAGGATCTTGCCGTCGGTGGCGATCTGGACCGTCTGGTCGTAGAGCGCCTGGTCCATCATGCCGATGCCGTTCGGTGACGGCCAGATGAGCTTGTTGACTTCGTTCAGCTGCCACGCCTGGTGGACCTTGGGCAGCTTGGCGTCGTACTTCAGGATCATGTCGACCGCCGCTTCAGGGTTGTCGCGGCAGAACTGCCAGCCCTTGTAGACGGCCGTCAGGAAGGCGACGGCAGTGTCTTCGTTGCCTGTTTCCTTGAGCCAGGACTCGTCGGCGAAGATTCCGTCCTGGAGCATCGACGTGCCGGCATCCTGCATCGAGATGACGTCGAGGTCCTCCGGCTTGTAGAGCTCACCGGTCGCCGGGTTCTTGGCCTCGAGGACCTGCGCGTACTCGTTGTAGAGCATCGCCTGGGCCGCATCGATGTCGCCGTTCAGGAAGGCGTTCATGGTGAAGTCCTGGCTGACGATGGTCAGGTCGTCCGGGTTGGTCGGGTCCAGGCCGTTCTTGCGGATGGCAGCGTAGAGCTCGGCCTCGTTGCCAAAGCCCCAGCTGCCGACCTTCTTGCCCTTCCAATCCGTGGGCGCCGTGATGCCCTTGTCCTTGAAGGCGATCTGGAGCGTGGGTGAGCGCTGGAACGGCTGCCCGATGAACTGGATGTCGGCACCATTCTCGCGCGAGGCGAGTGCCTTCGGGAGCCAGCTGATGCCGAACTCGGCGTTGCCGCCGGCAACGACGGTCGCCGGCACGATGTCGACCGCGCCTGGCAGGATCGTCACCTCGAGACCCTGGTCCTTGTAGTAGCCCTGGTCGAGGGCGGCGTAGTAGCCGCAGAACTGCTCCTGCGGGAGCCACTGCAACTGCAGGCGGACCGGCTTCAGATCGCCCGTAGCGCCCCCCGTATTGCACGCCGCGACCACGACCATCATCGCGATGGCCAGGGCCACGATACGTCGCATCTTCATCGATCTCCTCCTCATCGCTGGCGCCGGCGATGCCACGCACGCGCTTCAGCCAACGCAGTCTAACGGCCAAGTGCTCGCTCGGATTCCCCGTCAGTCGCCACCCGAGGCCTAGTGTTCCTCCGTGACCGTCCGGTAGGACGCATGCCAGGGCATCATCAGTCGTTCGGCCAGCGCGACCAGGACGTAGAGGCCGATCCCGATGGCGGAGGCGAAGACGATGGCGGCCCACGATCGCTCGAGGTTCAGGAAGGCGGCGTAGCGGACGATGTACTGGCCGAGCGAGATGCTCGGGGCTCCGAAATACTCACCGATGATGGCGCCGATGGTGGCGAGGGTGGTGCCGACCTTGAGGGCGGTGAAGATGAACGGCATGGCAGCGTGGCTACGGACCTCGCGGAAGACCTGGGCATCGCTGGCGGCCATCGATCGCATCAGCTCGAGCGCCGCTGGCTCCACGTGCAACAAGCCCCTAGCCGTGTTGATGAGGACCGGGAAGAAGACCAGGACGGCCGCCACCATGGCCTTGGAGAGCTGCGTATCGAGGCCGAACCAGTTGTTGAGCAGTGGGGCGAAGGCGATGATGGGGATGGCGCTGACGCCGATGGCCACAGGCAGGAGCGACTCCCGCAGCCCCGCCCATCGGGCGACCACGATGCCTGCCGCCAGACCGGCGCTGGCGCCGAGGATCATGCCAAGGACGATCTCCACCAGGGTGTAGGTCGCCGAGGCCCACAGCTCCGGGAGGTATGTGACCCAGGCCTCCGCGATCTTCGATGGTGCCGGCAGGATGAACTGCGGGAGGCCAAGGACGCGCGTCAGCAGGTCCCAGGCGATGAGGGCACCGATGAAGATGCCCAGCGGCAGGAGCCAGCTCCGGACCGTTTTGCCGACGACCGAGGCGGTCGACGCGTCCGCCGGCGTCGAGGCCAACGTCATCCCGATAGTCCCTCGGCGGCGACCCGCCGCACGTCGGAGGCATCGCCCTCGACCTCACCGCCGCGGAGCGCCTCGCGAACCTCGGTCACGAGCTGGAAGTAACGCTCCATCTCGCGCGTTTCGACATCGCGTTGCCGAGGCAAGTCGACGCGCACGATCTTCGTGATGCGTCCTGGCCGCGGGCTCATGACCACGACGCGGGTCGAGAGGAAGACCGCCTCGGCGATGGAGTGCGTGACGAAGATGACCGTGGTGCCGGTCCGATCCCAGATGCGCAGGAGCTCGAGGTTCATGCGCTCGCGCGTCATCTCGTCGAGGGCACCGAAGGGCTCGTCCATGAGAAGGATGGCGGGGTCGAGGGCCAGCGCCCGGGCGATCGCGGCGCGCTGCTGCATGCCACCCGAGAGCTGCCATGGATGGTGATCGCCGAACTCGCCCAGCTCCACCAGGTCGAGCATCGCCGTGGCCTTTGCTGCACGTGCTGCTTTGTCGACGCCGGTGATCTCGAGCGGCAACTCGACGTTGCGTCGGACGGTCCGCCAGTCGAACAGCACTGGGGCTTGGAAGACCATGCCGTAATCGCGGTCGAGCCGCGCCTGGCGAGCCGTCTTGCCGTTGACCTCGATCGTGCCCCCTGTAGCGCCGGTCAGATCTCCGATGATCCGGAGCAGGGTGGACTTCCCGCAGCCCGACGGCCCGATGAGGGAGATGAATTCCCCGGCGCGGATGGAGAGATCGATGTGCGCAAGGGCCTGCACGTCGGTCCCGTCCTTGTCTCCGGCGAAGACCTTGCTGACCCCGTCCAGCTCGACGACCACCTCGCGACCCGCCTTGGCGGCCTCGGCCTCAGCGAGAAGGTCGGTGATGTTGCCCGTGAAGACGACCGTGTCGGAGGTGCGTCGGCCGGTCGGCTGGTCGGTCACGCGAGCTGTTCCTCGGTCGGGCGGTAGCCCTTCAGGACGAGGCGCTCGGCGACGACCACGACACCGAAGGCCAGCAGGCCAACCAACGCGCAGGCGGCGATGGCCGCCCAGAGATCGGCTGGCGAGAACGAGTAATACTGCATCGCCGTCAGCAGCCTGCCGCCGAGGCCATCACGGATACCGGCCGGGAACTCGCCCACGATGGCGCCCACGACGCTGGCCGTGGCCGCGATCTTGAAAGCCGTGAAGAGGTACGGCGGTGAGGCCGGCAATCGGAGTCGGCGCAGCACGGTGCGTCGGTTGGCGGCGTACGACCGCATCAGCTCGAAGGCGCGCGGATCCGCCGACCGCATGCCCCGGAGCGCGGCGATGGTGACGGGGAAGAATGTCAGGTAGGTCGCCACCAGGGCGACGCCGAACCAGCCGGCTTTCAACCCGACGACGATGACCGGTGCGATGGCGATGATCGGCACCGTTTGGCTGGCCACCAGCAGTGGCACCAGGCCGCGCTCGAGCACGCGGACATGGATCAGCACGATAGCGAGCAGCATGCCGATGCCGGCACCCAGCGCAAAGCCGAGCGCGGCCTCCCGGATGGTGAAGAAGGCCGCCTTCAAGAGGGATACCCAGAATGGCTCGCCCGCGGCATCGAGCTCGAAGAAGGCAGCCGCTACCGACCACAGGTGCGGCAGGTTGATGTCGTTGACCGGCTTCCATCGGAACGGCGGGTCCCAGCTGATCGCGGTCGGGTTCGCCGCATCGAGTCGCCATGGATCGCCTGCCAACACCTTGAGCAGGAACCAGGTCAGCAGGATGAAGGCGATGACGCCGAGGGAGCCGAGAATGGGACGCAAGCGGCGTCGGGCGCTCATGGAGCAAGAGTAACCGGCAGCGGCTCCCGACGAACGGAGGCCCGTCAGGCCAACATCGGCTCGCTACCGACGTGGACTCCGCGGCGTAGCGGGTTCAGTGCACCTCCAGCACGCCGCGCATGTCGGGATGGATGTCGCACTTGAGCTGGTACGTGCCGGCGGCGAGCGGCGGGACCGAATAAAGCTCCTGGCCGCGCGTGCTGTGGATATCGGTCGAAAACGCGACCGATCCGTCGTCCGAGGCGATCACGACGTTGTGGGGGAATCCATCCGTGTTCACGTACGCGAGCTCGAACGCCTCCCCAGCCGCCGCCGAGACGCTGAACGGCTCGAAACGGAGGGCGGCGTCGAGAGACTCCGACTTGACCGTGCGCACGGTGACCGCGCCGGCTGGGGGCGACACGGACGGCATCGGCTCCGAAGATCCGGAGCAGGCAGCCAGGGCTGCTGAACCGATCAGGAGGATGCCGAGACCGACGCGTCGTGCCATCGGCCCGGCGCGCTAGCGCCCTGCTCCTCGGAGGCTCGACAGCTCGGCCGGCAATCCGCGCAGGCGAGCAACCACACCGCGGGGCCCACCGTCGGACCGATAGATGGCGATGAGCAGGAGGAGGACCAGCGCGAGCTCGATCCCCTTGTCGAGATAGGCGACGTCGTAGCGGGCGCCAAAGAGCACCCACATGAAGATGCTGCCCAAGGTGTAGCCGAGCAGGGCCAGGCGGATCAGCCACCGAAACCGACGTGCTAGGCCCACGGGCAGGACCATCAGGATCGCCAGGGTCAGGTAGCCGAGGGCGTTCAGGTAGAAATACCACTGGCCGAGCGTGGTGTGGATGTACCCGCTCGCCAGCGCCAGCAGCACGATGGCGGCGGTCAGCAGGGTCCCGACAACGTCGGCACGCTGGCTCGTCTCGGCGGTCGTCATCTCTGGTTCCTCTCCCTCACTCCGCCACGACGCTTCGGCCGGGGCATGCATCCGCGCGACGGCAAGATACCCCCGGCTCACCGCTGTGGCCTGTCAAAGTGCCGACGTCGAGGTAGTCACCGAAGGCGCGTGTCGTGCTGTCCACGCGGCGGCAGGGACTCCGAACCGCGGTCTCGAGTGTTCCTTCGCATAGCAGCCAGATTCCCAGTGGCTGATGGCGACTACCCGGTGACGGCCTGGTCGGCGATGTCGAGGGCGGCGTCGATGATCGCGAAGCCCTCGGCCAGCTGCTCCTCGGTGATGCACAGCGGCGGATTGGTGTGGATCGAGTTGTTGGCGATCATGGTGTAGAGGCCGTGCTCGCGAAGGTACTTGCCGACCGCCTTCATCTCGTCGGAGGTGCCGTTGAACGAGGTCATCGGCGTCCACGGCTCGCGCGAGCGCACGAGGTCGAGGATGCCGAAGAGGCCCAGGTTGCGCATCGCACCCACGGATGGATGTCGATCGGAGAGGTCTTCATGGTGGCGGCGCATCACGTGGCCCATCCGCGCCGAGTGCTCGACCAGCCCGTCTTCCTCGTAGACCTGCAGGGTCGCCAGCGCGGCTGCGCACGAGACGGCGTGCGAGGAATAGGTCAGGCCGCCATAGAACATCTTGGTCTCGAATGCCTCGGCGATCTTGCGACGCATGGCCACGGCGCCGAGGGGCAGGTACGACGAGGTCAGGCCCTTGGCCATGGTCATCAGGTCGGGCACGGTGTCCCAATGCTCGATGGCGAACATCTTGCCGGTCCGCCCGAAGCCGGCCATGACCTCGTCGGCGACCATCAGGATGTCGTATCGATCGCAGAGCTCGCGTACGCCCTGGATGTAGCCGTCGGGCGGGATGAGGATGCCGTTGGTGCCCACGATCGTCTCCAGGAAGACGGCCGCGATGGTCTGCGGACCTTCGTAGCGGATGACGTCCTCCAGCCCTTGGAGCGATTCGGCGGCGGGGCGGGGCTCGGGCTCGCCCCAACGGTGTGTGTCGGGGTAGCGGACGACGCCCACCAACCCTGGCTCGTTGGCCCAGCGACGAGGGTCGCCGGTCAGGGTCATGGCGCCCAGGGTCGCGCCGTGGTACGAGCGGTAGCGGCTGAGGATCTTGGTCCGCCCGGTGTAGTGCCGGGCCAGCTTGATCGCATTCTCGATCGCTTCCGCGCCGCCCAACGTGAAGAAGACCTTGTCCAGGTCGCCTGGCAGCAGCTCGGCGAGCTTGGCGCCCAGGCGCGCGCGGGACTCGGTCACGAAGGCCGGCTGGACGTACTGGAGCTTCGTGGCCTGGGCCGTGATGGCGTCGATGACTCTCCGGTCGCCGTGGCCGATGTTGACGCTCATGAGCTGGCTGTTGAAGTCGAGGATGCGCTGGCCTTCGGGTGTGTAGAGGTAGACGCCCTCGGCATGGTCGATGGCGATGGGGTCGAGCTGGCCCTGGATGGACCACGAGAAGAACGTGTGCTCGCGGCTGAGGCGGACGATCTCCGCGCTGCTCATCGAGGTGGTGGTGTCGACGGCCATCGGGGCCTCCTGGGGCGGTGCTTCGGCGGCGGGAGCGGTCGCCTCGATTGTGGCAGAGGCGCGCCTCGGCTGCCCTCCTGCGCCCCTCCCCACGACCAGCTCCGACTCGCGACCAGGCAGCTCTGGTAGCCTGCGGGCGCCAAGCACCACCGAGGGATGAGCGACCCATGACCGACGCCGCGCCCACGCCTCCGCCCCCATCGACCGGCGCCTCCGCCACTCCCAGCGTCTGGCTCGTCGTGGCCGGCGTGGCCACCGCAGCCATCGTCCTGGCCCTCCTCTTCCGGGCCTTCGTCAACCCCGTTCCCGTTGCCGCCCCGTCGCCTTCGCCATCACCGGAGGCGACCGCTGCGCCGAGCCCGAGTCCTTCTCCGTCGCCAGGCGCGTCGCCATCGCCAAGCGCGTCGCCGTCCCTGAGCCCGAGTCCGAGCGCTTCGGCGGCCCGAGCGGCGCCGAGCGCATCGCCGACATCGGAGCCGACGGCCGGACCGACCGCCACGCCGGCTGCGACCGGCACCCCCGACGACAGCGCCGACCGCGGCGCCCGTCCCGACGACGTCCTGCGACCAGCCGAACACCGGCGTGAAGGTCGTGTATCCGGCGAACTGGTACACGGTGGACGAGCCCCCGCAGTACGCCTGCGGTTTCTTCGACTCCGCGCCCATCGTCATCCCGCCCGACCAGACCTTCCCCGATGCGCCGGTCGCCGTGCTGGCCGACGAGACGCCCTACCAGGAGGCCCTCGATGCGCTGACCGACCCCGCCAAGTGGAAGGTCCTCTCGGAGAAGGCGACCAAGGTCTCGGGGCTGACCGCGACGGTGGCCGAGGTCTCGTGGATCGGCAGTGCGCCATACACGGTCGGCACGCAGCGCTACTTCTACCTCGTCGATCGTGGCGCGGAGGGCAGTGTCCTGTTCGTGACCCAGGGCCAGGTCGGCGACGCCTATACCACCGACAAGCAGGTCGTGGACCTGATGGCCTCGAAGTCGACCATCAGCGCGCCGTAGTGCCCTGATCGGCCGGAGGGTTGTGACAGGCTAGCTGGCACACCGACTGTCCAGGATCGCGCCATGTTCATCAATGACCTGACCGACCTGGATTGCGAGGCTTGTGGCGAGGCCGTCGACGTCGTGGCGGCCGGCTTCGAGCCTGTCGTGCCGCTGTTGTGCGAGCGTTGCCTCGCCCAGCTCGTCGACGACGAGGACGTGCCGGAGATCTCCAGTCGCCGCCTGACGATGTCGCCCCGGCAATTCGGAGGCGACGCTTGACCCGAAGCGGCACGGCGCCGCCGGTGCCCTGCCGCACGTGCCAGATAGGACGGCCGAGTGGCCGCCCGCATTCACTCTTCGAATTCGATCGACCGGATGACCCCTCAAGGCACTCCATGTGGTCGGCGCCCCCGGCGCCCTGCAATACGGAGGCGACCCTGGGCATGCGGCCACGTTGATCCCGCGCCTGATGATCACGGGCGTGCCGTTGACGTCGATGACCGAGAGTCGCTCGGGCGTCCAGCCACTTGTGACGGCACCCTCGGGAGCTGCCGCGATAGCTGAAGAGCTGAAGCTCCGTGCCATTCGGACATGGCGATGTCGAGGCATCCACGGTGCTCTTCAGGACCAATGACTTGCCAGGATGGCCATCGAGGGTCACGTCCGTTACCTGCTCGGCCTTGAAGCCGTCCATCTGGCCAAGCGCGGCGATGATGCCGTCCACGGTGCGGGCGACGGGCGGATCCATCGGCGTCGGCGCGTGCACGGATCGGCGACAGACGTTGGTCGGGAGGTAGATGCCGATCGACCCAGCGGCGAAGTCCTGAAAGGATGACCTCGCCCTCCGCCAGCGTCCGAAGCACCCATTCCGTTCGTACCCGGATGCTGAAGGGGACGGCGAACGGCGCCCCGACCCATGCCGGCCAGACGCCAGCATCTTCTCGCGGCCTTCGCCGTGAGCGGGCCCGGCGGCACGAGATCGTTCGCGGTGAGCGGCGCGACGTCCGACGGGGTGGGCGGCTCGGCGATCGCGTGGCGAGGATGGCGGCCGTCTGGACGATGGTGGGCGTCGGCGTCGCGGGTCGGGCCAGGCCCGCCGACCCCGCCGCCGAAGCCCGGCAGCAGTTGGATCCCGATCACGGCCACGACCACGACGGCCGCGGCAGCGATCGCGAGACGCGTGGTGTTGGACATCGAAGGTTCCCTCCACGGGCCGATGACGACCCGTTGTCGTGTGTGGTCGATCTGGTCGCGGACCGCGTCGTAGGTTCGATCCGGCAGTTCGCTCCGACCCTCCTCGAGGAAGGCGCGGATGAGCAGGTCGGGGTCGCGCGGCGCGGTCATGCCAGTCGCTCCTGTGGGTCGGTGGCGTCCGGGCGTCAGCCTCGAGGCTCGCCCGGAGCGCGTTGGTGGCGTGATGGAGCCGGGACTTCACGGTCCCGATGGGGATGTCGAGGCGCTCGGCGACCTCGGCGCGGTGAGGTCGAGGTAGTGATGGAAGACGAGGACGGCGCGCTGCTCGAGCGTCAGCCTCCGGAAGGCCCGCTCGAGCTGGTCGCGATCGTTGACGGTGAGGATTCCCCGGCGGCTCCGAGCCGCTCCTCGAGATGGCAGGACCCGGATGTCCGACGACCAGCGACGGCGACGCCTGGCCTCGGCGTAGCACTCGTTGGTCAGGATCCGATGGAGCCAGGGCTCGAACCGATCGGGGTCTCGCAGCGTCCGCAGCTCACGCCACGCCACGATGAGCGCAGCCTGCACTGCATCTTCGGCGAGATCGGCGTCGCGCAGGATCCGAGACGCGATCGCCATGCATCGGTCGCCGACCATGCGAGCCAGGGTGTCGAAGGCCTCGCCATCGCCCTGCTTCGCGCGGTCCACGAGTGACCGATCCACCCGACCCACCTTCCCTTCGTCAGACCCGGATGGTCCGACCACACTGAAGAGGATCCTCGAGCGCCGTTGAGTTCAATCTGGCTCGAATCCTGCTCCAGCCTGCCTTGGAGCGGATCGCCCGACGGGTCAGACCGGGTGGGGCCTGGGTGCGCCTAGGCGGCGGGCTGCTCGACGAGCGCGCCATCGCGCATGACCACGACGTCATGGGCCATCTCGAGCAGGAGCGGGTCATGGGACGCCACGATCGCCGTCACGCCCTGGATCTCGACGACGGATCGGATGAGCTCCAGGATCGACCGCCCGGTCGCGGCGTCGAGCTGACCCGTCGGCTCGTCGGCCAGGAGGAGCTTGGGGCGGTTGACGAGGGCCCGGGCGATGGCCACTCGCTGCTGCTCCCCACCCGACAGCTCGTACGGGCGATGATGGGCGCGCTCGGCCAGCCCGACCAGCTCGAGGACCTCGGCGACGCGGTCGCGGCGCTCCTCAGGGTCCGTGCCTCGTAGGCGAAGCGGCAGCTCGACGTTCTCGGCCGCCGACAGGATCGCGATGAGGCCGAACGACTGGAAGATGTAGGCGACCGTCTCGCGACGGAGCCGAACATGGCCTGCCTCGTCGAGCGCAGTGACGTCCTCGCCATCGACGACGACGCGGCCGCTGGTCGGCCGATCGAGGCCGCCGATGACGTTGAGCAACGTCGACTTGCCGGCGCCCGAGCGCCCGGTCACGGCAAGGAACTGGCCAGGGCGCACCCGCAGTTCGATGCCACGCAGGGCCCGCACGGTCCCACCGCCGCCGGTGAACTCACGCGTGACGCCCGTGACCTCGACCAGCCACGGGCCAGTACCAGGTACCTGCGTCGTGGTCGGCACCGACGTCGCCACCGAAGCCGGGTCGAGTCCGCGCTCAGCCATCGGACCGACGTTGTGGAGCCCGCGGCGGCTGGGGCGTGGGGCTCGGGCCCTCGGGCGCCGCCGCCGCGGTTGCCGCTGACGCGGGCGTCGCTGGCGCGGGCGTCGCCGACGCGGGCGACGCCGGCTCTGCGACCTGGTTCGCGATGGCAGGGCCTGCTGGTCGCTCGGGCGTGGCGGGCCGGTCGGGCCAGATCTCGAGGTGGTCGACCTCGAGACGCAGCGTGACCCGGCGGCGCAGACCCAGCGCCTCGACGTGGGCAGCGGGCAACTGGAGGCGTCCCGCGTGGTCGAGGACGGCGAACTCCTCGGAGGTTCGACCGGCTTGGCCTGCGGTTCCCGCTGCGGCCGCCGCCCGTCGGTCGTCGTGTCCGGACGCCTCTCCGGAGTGGACGGTCTCCGTGCTCGTCCGTCCATCCCGGATGGCGATGGTCCGCTGCACGTGGTCGCTGACGAGGGGGTCGTGAGTGACGATGACGATGGTCGTCCCGAGTTCCGCGTTCACTCTGCGGAGTGCGCCGAGGAGCTGCGCGGCGGTGACGCCGTCGAGCTCGCCGGTCGGTTCGTCGGCCAGCAGGACGGGCGGCCGATTGGCGAGCGCGATGGCCACGGCCACACGCTGTTGCTCGCCGCCGCTCAGCTCGCCCGGCAGGCCCGCGCGCCGGGCGACGGGCACGCCGACGAGGTCCATCAAGAGCGTCGCCCGTTGACGCCGCTCCTGAGCCTCGACGCCGTCGAGGAGCATCGGCAGCTCGACGTTCTCGGCGGCCGAGAGGTGGCCGAGCAGATTGCGCTCGGTCTGCTGCCAGATGAAGCCGACCGCTCGACGCCGATACGCGGTCCGTGCCCGCCCGTCCATGCGCGTCAGGTCGTGACCGGCGACCACGGCCCGCCCCGCCGACGGCACGTCCAGGCCGCCGAGGATGTTCATGAGCGTGGACTTGCCGCTGCCCGAGGCGCCCACAAGGGCGATCATCTCGGCCGGCTCGACGTGCAGGTCGAGGCCCTGGAGGGCGACCACCTCGAGGTCGGCGACCTTGTAGATCTTGACCAGGTTGTCGCAGCGGATGGCGAACTCCGCCGGTGCGCGCGCCGACGTCGATCGGTGCTCATGCGTCGCGCATCATGGCGGGTACGGGGTCGCGGCGTCTCGCGGCGGCGGTCGCCGACGAGCATGATCAGGAGCGCCACCAGCGCCTGGCCGACCGCGACGCTCGAGACGACCGGCCACTCGATGACCGCATCGACCAGCCGGCCCGGGCGCACGAAGCGGTCGAGCCCGAGGCTCGGCACGGCGAGGATGCCCATCAGGCAACCGAGCGCCAGACCGGCGGCGACCGCGCTCAGGACGACCGTCCCCTGCTCGACGACGATGACGCCGAGCACCTGGCGCGGTCGAGTCCCGAGCGCCCGGAGGAGGGCGATCTCACCGTGCCGGGAGGCGACGTCTCGGACGACGGCCACGGCCACGACCAGCGCCGAGAATGCGACCGAGACGAGGAGCGCGAGGACGAAGCCGATCGACGTGTCGCGCACGAGCGGGTCTGCCTCCATGGCCGCACGCACGTCGGCGCGAGAGGCAAGCTCGACGTTCGGAGCACCGATAGCTGCCGATGGTCGCCGCTCGCATCTCCTGGCCGAGATCCGGCGAGGCACGCACGAACGATTGGTCGGCCACGAAGCGTCCGCTCGGGCTCGACGGCCTTGATCGCAGCCAGGGGCACGATGACGGTGCCCTTGGGCGAACTCGGCACCGGGAACTCAGGCAGGATGCCCGCCACGCGGAAATGCGAGGCTCGGCCGAACGCCGACATCTCGAAGGGGTCGCCGACCTTGAGGGCGGGACGTCTGGCCGCCTCGCCGATGAGCACGGCGGGGATGGGCGACTCCGGGCTCAGGCCGCTCTCCGCCGTCCAGGTCGTCGTCCACAGCGCTTCAGGGAGGAGCCCGTCGGCGGGCGTACCGGCGACGACGCGACGATAGGCATCGGCGTCGAGCGCTGCACCCATGAGCGTCAGCGCGCGGGCCGAGCCGCCCGAGAGCACGCCGTCCCGCAGCACCACGTCGGCCGCCGCCTCGACGCCCGGCACGTCGGCCATGACGAGCGGCAGGCTCTGGCGCGTCGCCGACTCGACACGATAGTCGGCGCCGACGAACTGCCAGGCGACGACATCCTGCTCGCGCTGCAAGCTGAGCACCACGATCGTGCTGAAGACGCCGACGGCGATCGTCACCACGAGCACGATGAGCGGGACCTGCAGCGCGCCGGCGCCGCGCGATGGGCCGCGCAGCGCGTGCACGGGCACGAACCCAGGGTGCGCCGTCGCGATGGCTGCCCCGGCTCGGACAAGCGGCACATAGGCGCGCCAGGCGATGAGCGCGCCGGCCAGCGCCACCAGCACGGGCACCAGCAGCAGGAGCGGGTCGACGGTGGCCGACGTCGGCGCCAGCCGTGACGTCCGCGCCGCCCGTCGGTCGCGCCGCGCCGCGCTGACCGATCCAGATCACGCCGGCGACGGCGAGGGCGATGATCAGCCCGTCCCGCACGAGCGAGCGGGGGCCGCCCCACCAGACGGTCGGGCGGCTCTGCCGCAGCTGCCCGCCGGACTCGCGCAGCAGCTGGGCGGATCGACGCGATGGCCAGCGCGACCGCCAGGATGGCGATCGTCGAGGCGATCGCCATCACCCCAGCGGCCCACTCGGTGCCCGCGATCAGGATCAGGCCGAGCGCCGCAGCCGCCACGGCCGGCACGACGATGATGACGGCCACCAGCAAACGGGCGACGAGGACCTGGCGGTCGGTGGCACCGCGCGCTCGTACAAGCATGACGCCCTCGTGCCGGCGCCGGGCGATGGTCGCGGCGATCATGCCCAGCGCTCCTGCAGCGGCACAGGCTGGACCGATGAGGGCCAGCGTCATGGCAGCCTGCGTCGCGGCCAGCTCCCGAAAGTAGCGCTCCAGGATGGCCAGCAATCCCGTCGAGAGGCTCGGCACCTCCGATCCCTCGGTGGAGCCTCGGAAGGGGTATGCGACGCGCAGCGCGGCAAGGTCGGTCGCGATCGTCGCCCGCGTCTCTGCGTCGGCACCTCGCCAGTCGAGGATGAAGCGCCATGCGTATCGGAATGCCCCGCCGAATCGCTCGGCGACCGCGGGCACCTGGTCGGTCGCGATGAGCGCCGTGCCGTGCACATCGACCCGGTCACCGTCCCCCTCCACGATGATGCGAGGTTCGAGAAGCGCGCGGTCTGCCCACTCGTCATTCGTCGGGTCGATCGGCTCGAAGACGCCGACGATCCGGGCGAGCATCGAGTCGCCGCGCTCCGGGAAGAGCCTGAGCTGGTCGCCGACCGCCAACGGGCTACCGCCCATCCAGCCCGCTTGCCCGCTCTTGAGACTCGAGAGCGTCTCGGCCGAGACGGCGATCTCCGTGACGGGCGAGGTCATTGCGGGGGCGCGGCCCTCGATGAAGCGGATCCGCTCCTCGATGTTCGGCTGCGCACGGAATCCAAGGCTGGCCGTGTAGCCGTCGCCCGCCAGCTCGTTGGCCGACAACTCAGGGGTGTCGGCAGCGACCACGCCGTGGTCGATGAGTCCCGCCACGCTCGGCGGCAGCTCGGCCTGGAGCCTCTCGCCGGCCGCCCGGACCTCGGCCAGCGGGTCGGAGATGGGTCCCACGAGCCGCCCGTCGAGCTTGAACGCGAGGTCGCGCTGGACCGGCTCCGCCGCGGCCATCATCGTCGGCAGGGCGTCGTCGGCCGCGCGGGCGAAGAGGATCGGGGCAGCGCCGGCGAGGACGGTCGTGACGAGCACCAGGGCCGCGAGCGAGAGGCTGCCCGAGCGGTCCGTGCGCAGATCGAGCCGTGCGAGCCGGAGGACGCGCGGACGTTCGGCGCCGCGCGCGCCGCGTGAGGCACCCGCGCGTGCCGGCTGACGTCCGCTCACCGGTCGGGCTCGGCGATGCGCAGTGTGGCGGCGACCCGGACGCTGGCCACGGCTCGCCGGGCAGCCAGCACGCTCAGCGCGAACGCCAGGAGGCCGAGTCCGGCGAGCACGACCATCAGGTCCCAGGCGATGGTCGTGACCGGCGGCGGGACCGGCGCCCGACCCTCCGTCGTGAGCGTGATGGAGGGCATCACGACCCAGGCCAGGACGAGCCCGACGAGCAGGCCGCCGATGACCCCGACGATGACCAGGAACGCCGATTCCAGGGCCAGCCAACCCAGGAGCTGGCGCCGGCCGAGCCCGAGGGCGCGCACGACCGCGAATTCCCCCTGGCGACTCGAGACGGTGTACCAGAGGCTGACGGCCAGGCCGATCGATGCGAAGAGGAGCGCGGCACCTGCCACCAGCCCGAGGATCGAGGTCACGCCGGCCTGGAATGGGTCCCGGGCCCGGGCGGCGATGGCATCCGCTCGGACGGCCGTCGTCCTGGAGCGGATACGCGGTCGCGGCGAGGTCGGTGGCCACGGTCGCCGGGTCAGCGTCTGGGGCCACGGAGAGCCACCATCCATCGGCGGGCATGAGCGCGCCGGTGCGCACCCACTCGGCGAGCTGCATCGTCGGCAGGTCCACGATGGCGGCCGGTCGCGTCGGGTCCAGGGTCGGTGCCAGTGCGACCCGCCCGACGACGTCGAGCCGTCGGATGTCGGCGAAGCCCTGCGTCACGGCGATGCTTCCGTCGCCGGCTAGGCGCGGCAAGCGAGACCAGACGTGGATCGGCGAGGCTGGGGAGCGGCGACGTCGGGCAGCCCGGCCAGCTCGCGGGGGCCGACGGTCAACGTCAGCTCATCGAGCCCTGCCGGCGGCGGATCCCCGGAGAGCCGGACGGTCGCCGGAGGTCCGTCGCCGGTGACCGTGCCGTCGGGGTCGAAGCGCGGGACCAGCACCTTGGCCCAGGTCCATGCGGGCGTGGCCGCTGCCCAGTCGATCGGGATCCACTCGGAGACGGCGTTCGGATCGTCGGCCACGCCCGTGGCTACCTCGAGGCCGGTCACCTCGGCGGAGCCGCGCGCGACCGTGCCGGGCGGGATCGTCGTCATCAGCTCCAGAGCCACGAGCTGGAGGGGGGCATCCGGTGGCCGCGGCGACGCCGTCGGCAAGTGCCAGCCCGAGCGGGATCTCGGCGACGCGCTCGTCATGCCCCACGGTCCCCGTCGAGGACGCGCGACGCAGGAGCCCGGCGGCGTCCCGGACGATGGCGGTGACCTCGAGGTCGAGCGGGCCGATCGTCGGTACGATCGACGAGGGTCCCGCGGAAGTCGACCGGATGTCGGTCTCGACGGTGACGCGGAGACGCGCGGCGTCGGCCGGCAGGGCCACGACGCTCAACGCCGGGCGCGCCTCGACCAACGCTCGGAGCTGGTCGGCGAGCGGCTCATCGGCCAGGTCGGATCGGAGCTCGACGCGGTCCGCCGCCAGCTCGGGCACGAGGGCGACCAGGCTGCCCTTGCCGTCGGGCAGGCGCAGGTCGAACGCCTGCTGTACGACGGGTCCGGCTTCGTCGACGCCGTCGGTCGCCAGGTAGGCCGCGCGGGCCTCGGTCATGGCGGGCCGTGGACCGACGTCCGACCGGCGTGGCCATGAGGTCGACGGGGATGGTCGTCGCGACCTGGTCGACCTGGGATTGGTGCCAGGTGCGCTGGTAGGTCGCGGCCAGGAATGCGATGGCGACGGCCACGACCAGCAGGAGCGCCGAGCGGCTGTAGCGCGACGACCGACGCGAGATCGAGCGAGCCGCCATCGGCCCGACGACACCGCCCCGACGAGCCGCCAGGCGCTCGAGGGCGACGGCCAGCGCGGGCACGACCCGCATCGTCAACACGGCGCCCGCCGCCAGCCCGATGGCCGGCGCGGCGACCAGGAGCGGGTCGATGCCGATGCTGCCGCGGAACGACTCCGAGATGGGCGCACCATTGACACGCAGCTCCCATAGCAGGACCGCGGCGAAGATGACGAACGCCACGTCGAGCCCGGTCCGGTGGGCGGCCGTGCGGGTCAGCTGTCGGCCGACCGAGCGGCGGACGGATGCGATCGGGCCGCTCGAGGCGAGGACGGGGATGGCCATCCCGACGACGGCCACGCTGGCCGCGATCGCGGCCAGCTCGATCGCCTCGAAGGTCAGGCGTGGCGCGACCACCACCAGACCGGCTGGCCCGATGGCGCCCAGGGTGATGAGCAGCCCAGCAGCCAGCACCGGGGCGAGCAGGGCGGCCGGGACGACCAGGATGAGCGCCTCGGTGGCGGTCAGCCTGAGGAGCTGACCCGTCGTGGCGCCTCGCACGCGCAGGACCGCGGTCGTATCCGCGCCGCCGCTCGACCACCATGGCCGCGACCATGATCAGCGCGTAGCCGCCGAGGACGATGATCTGGCCGTCGAGCAGCAGGATGCCGCTGCCGCTCGACCGCGTGCCCGCTGTCGCACGGGCGAGGATGGCGGGCAGCTCGGTGGTCACGTACGGCGGCGTCCTTGCGCCCCAGGTCCGTCGAGATCCGCTTGGCCAGCTCGCGCACGCCGCCCGCCACCGAACCGACGTTGCCCGGATCGATCGAGGCGCCATCGGGCAGGGTTCGCCAGTGCATCTCGCTCCACAGGTCGGTCAGCCGCCCGATGACCAGCGAGCGGTCGACCATCAGAGGCCCGAGCGTCGTGAAGCCGCGCTCGGTGACGCGGCCATCGAGCGCCAGCGGGTCGGACCACCAGTAGGGGTCGGCGGCGTCGATCGGCTCGTAGATGCCGCCGACGCGGATCGGCACGGCCACGCCGTCGACGCCCCTGCCCTCGACCGTCAGCTGCGAGCCGAGCTGGAGGCCGAGTTGGGAGGCGGCCGCGGACGACAGGGCCACCACGATGGTGCCGTCGGGCTCTGCCTGGCTCGGCGGCCAATCGCCGGCCACGAGCCGGCCGTGCTCGGCCAGCTTCTCAGCAAAGCCGAAGACGAGGACGTCCCGAGCCCCGCGGCCGGCCAACCGATACCCATCCGAACTGCCCGATGCCCAGGTCGTGCCGCTCGCCGATCCGAGGGCACGGGCAAGCTCCTGCCGAACGATGGCGTCGGTCTGGTCGGCGTCCTCTGGATGCGCTGAGACGGCCACCTCCAGGGCGGCCTCTTCGGTGGGCGCGTCCTGGAGCACCTGCAGGATGGCGGATCGCGCCACGGCATCCGAGCGCATGGCGCTGGCGATCATCGCCGTGGTCGCGATGAGGATGGTCAGCCAGGCCGCCGCGACGAGGATCCGATCGTCGCCGATGCGGCCGAGCACGAGGCCCAGCCAGCCGCCGCGCGAGCCCCCTGGCGGTGGCCGCGCACGACCGGCTCGCCAGGGGCTTCGGTGCCGCCGGCGTTGGGGAGCTCCGGGGACGTCACCCGTGCATCATCGCGCGCCGCCGAGCGACACGCCTGTCATCTCGCCGACGCCTCCTGGGTGAAGGCGAGCGTCATGTCCAGGGCCAGGGTCGCACCCGGATCGAGCATCGCCGATCGCATCCGGCTCGCCATCGAGCAGCCGCCGGAGCCCCCGTGGGGCATGGGTCTCTGGCTCGACGGCGACCGCACCACCGCCGGGGTTGGCCGCCACGATGTTGACGGTCGGCGCATCGACCCGCATCACGGCTCGGATGCCGTGCGTCGGCCACCACAGTTCCACAGGCGGGTCGCCGATCGCCGACCAGGTCGCGTCGAGTCCTTCGGGCATCGGCGCGAGGCGCCGCAGGTCGGTCCGGCCTACGACCGGGGCCGGGCGCGCCGGGGAGTCGGTGTTCGGGTCGTAGACGAGGTCGCCCATGATCGCGACCTCGGGCGGACCGAGGAACCAGGGATGAAGGCCGATGCCGGCCGGCATCGGCCCTTCGTCGAGATTGACCAGGGTCAGCGCGATCTTGATCGTGGGGCCGACGACCTCGACGCGCTGCCGGACTTCGTACCGCCACGGCCAGCCATCGCCTCCCCCTCTGACGACGAACGAGCCCGGGCCGTCGACCTGCCATGGGCGCACGTAGACCTGGCCATGGATGGCCGTGCCGTCGACGAAGTTGGCGCCGATCGCGATCGTCCGACCGGCGGCCTCGACCGGCTCGGGCTCGATGCGGTTGCACCACGGGGCCATGACATAGCTGCCCCACATGAAGGGGTCCTCGCGGTGGTGAGCGGGGTCGGCCGGCGCCCGGAGGAGATCGTGCCCGAAGGCTCGGATGCGATGGAGTCGTGCCCCCGCACCAGGCAGCACGACGACCTCGATGGGGTCACCACCGATGCGGATCTCTTCCATCTTCAACCGGCCAGCGTCATCGCCCGATCCGGCCGGAGGATGAAGGGCGGAAGGTAGGCCGGGATATTCGAGAAGGGCAGCACGTCGGGGTGCAATGCGATGCCCAGCGCGTCGCGCATGAACGCGCGGCGCGCCTCGATGCGCGCCCAGGCATCGGGGTAGGCCGATGCGAAGGCGTCGCGCAACGTGGCGTCGGCCAGCGCGATGCCGTCCTCGATGTTGGTCGTGAAGTACTCGGTCCCGGTGGCCGGGATGACATCGACCTGGAACGCCATGCCGGATCGGAGCTCGATGGTCGAGCCAGGGGCGATCGGAGAGTTGACCCACTCATCGAGATGGATCTGGTGACCCGGGTTGAGGAAGACGCCGAAGAACGGGTCGCCGAGATGCCGATCGATGATGGCCGCCAGCTCGCCGCCACTCTGCCCCACGTGGAGCGCCTCGTACCACGCCGCGATGGCGTCGAAGTAGGGAGCCACGAGCCGCTCGACGTAGTCACCGACCCCGTCGGGCAGCCCGCCGGCATCCTCGACCACGAAGCCGGCTCGGCAGTTGAGGGCTCCCCAGATGCCGAAGGCCACGGTGAAGCGGTCGCCGCGCTCGATGGCGCGATCGCCTGGGCTCAGCAGGCCGAGCGAGGCGCGCGGCCCGGCCGTGAGCATCAGGTGGCAGGAGAGCGGCGTCCCGTTCCAGCCCAGGAGGCCGACGGCCTCCTGCTCCGTGATCCCGGGACGGAGCCCGACGAGCAGGTCGTGCACGCCGCGCGACGTCTGGCAGGCGGCCCATTCGAGGTACGCGAGCTGTTCGACCTCGTTGTTGACCCGCAGCCCGTGAGCCGGGTCGATGAGCAGGTCGTTGGCATTCTCGACGACGCCGGACGCCCCGACCAGGCCGCGAAGCTCGTCGACGAGGAAGGCCGGCACCTCCATCGTCGCCCGACTGGCGTACGTCTTCCAGCCCACCACGCCGACCCGACTGCCAGGCGCGATGCCCTCGTCGGCCAGGATGGCGGCCAAGGGCCGCGAGCGGTCGCGTGGCTGGCCCGGCAGGCTGAGGTCCTGGAACAGGACGCGGCGCATCGGGAGGGGCGCGGCGCCGGCCATGCCGAAGCATTCGTTGCCAACGAGGACGGCCGGGTCGCCGCTCGGCCCGACGACCAGGACCGCCTCTTCGAAGCGCGGATCGAAGCCGGTCAGGTAGCTCAGGTTGGCGCTGTGCTCGCGGTCGGCGAAGACCACCATGCGGTCGTAGCCACGTCGATCCGCCCGCTCACGAAGCCGCTCGAGGCGGGCGCGGTAGGTCGCAGGCGCGATGGTCGGCATCGCCTCCGGGCGGCCGAAGTCGGGCAGCGGGACATCCGCCAGTCGAGCCCTGGTCATCGTTGCCCGGCTCACTCGCCGCTGGGAGTCCAGGGCCGGACCGAGTCCGCCCCGCGCTCGACGATCGAGAAGCCGTCCGCGGGCAGGGCCATCCATGGCCCGACCTCGCCGTCGGGCCATTGCACCTGGATCTCGGCCGATTCTCGGCCGGGCCGAGTCCGAAGTGCGTCCAGCCGAGCTGGCCGCCGACATGGCCGCCGCCGACCGTCAGCTCCCGCTCGATGATCCGCTCACCGACCTTGACGCGATCCAAGCGCCGATCGCGTCGGGGTTCGGGCGCCGGCTGCTGGAGGCGGACCGCCGCCCAGTGACCCATGGGCGCCGGCACGTCGGCGGTGCCCGCGCCGACACCTCGCCACAGGCGGACGTTCTCCCGGCGCGTGACCTCGAGAATGTCGAGCAGGCCGTCGAGGTTGAAGTCGACCACCGCCGCCCCGCGACCCCTGGCGAAGTCGACGATGCCGGCGTCCTCGGCGCCTTCGACGAACGTGCCATCCGGCTGGCCGATGAGCAGGTTGGCGGGGTCCTTCGCCGCGAAATCGGGCATCGACTCGACGTTGCCCTTGGTCACGAAGAGGTCCATGAAGCCGTCGTTGTTGACGTCCTGGAACTCGGCATGCCAGGCGGTCGAGGCCTTCCGCGGTCGCCGCCGGCATATGGCTGATGGCCGGTCGCTCCCGCTCTTCAGGGCGATGTCGTGGTACTCGCGGTCCGGAGGCGCCCTCGACGAGCGTCTGGAGCATGTTGTCGGCCTGGCTGGTAAGGAAGACCTCCGGTCGGCCGTCGCCGCTGAGGTCCTGGCTGGCGATGCCCATGCCCCAGATACGCAGCGTCTGCCAGCCTTCGTCGCGGGTGTACGGGTGCGGCGGCTGCCCGGCCGTGATGCGCCAGAGCTGCTCCTCGCCATCGCTGGCGTCGCTGTAGTAATGGCGGTCGTTGCTGACCCGCAGGTCACGCTGGCCCGTGCGACCCCAGTCGCTGAAGAGCATCGAGAGCGTGCACCACGACGGCGTGAGTGGCTCCGGCGAGCCGAACCCGACGCCGCTGGCGGCGGGCCGCACGAGCTCGTTGCCCTGACACAGCTTGTCCGGGTCCGTGAAGGCCTCGTCGTGGTAGTTGCCGATCGCCACGCGTCGGCCAGCTCGCAGCCGGCTTCCCAGGTGGCGCTGAAGGCGGTCGTCCACTCGTCGCCGCCATCGAAGGCCCAGGCCTCGTTGGCCCGCTCGAACTGGCAGTCGCCTCTCCCGCGAAGGAGGACGTTTTCGCCATGACGCAGGACCGCCAGGTCGATGACGCCGTCGCCGTCGATGTCGAGAGGGTAGGCTCCCGTGACCGTCGTCAGGTCGGTCGTCGGGTCGGCCAGGCGGGCGAAGCGGAGGGCGCCGCCGATCTCACTCTGGTTGCGGAACAGGGCAGCCGGCTGGCTGCCGCCGGCAAGGTAAAGGTCGGGCCTGCCGTCGTCGTCGCAATCGAACGCCGCCGCGCCGCCACCGACGAAGTACGAGAACTCGCCGTCGTAGGCGTGCGCCAGTCCGGCCGCCTCGGCCTCCTCGACGAAGCGGGGCGCGGCCATGGCCGTCGTCGGCGTCCCACCGCGGAGCATCGCCGGGATGGCCAGTGCCGCGATCACGACGGCCGATGCAGCCACCACGGCGACCACGACCGCGATCGCCAACCAGATCGAACGGCGGCGGGCACGAGCTTCGGGGCGGGGCGACATCGGGGCATTGAAGCACAGCAGAGTGGCTTGCTTGACGACGGCCTCGCCAGAGCCTCATGCTCGGGAGCGGACTGGACGAGGCCGGGAGGTTGCCCTCGCGCCAGCCGCCTCTGGGATGTCTCCGGGACGCGGTCGATCGCGGGAGGTCGACGGCGTCCGCCTCGCTGAACGTCGTATCTGGGGAGCAGACCGTGTCCTTCGAACCTCGCGCGACCGTCCGCCGACGGCTGGCCGTGCTGGCCGGGATCGTCCTGATCGCCGGCTCGCTTGCAGCCTGCGACCAGGCCGACGCCTATACGGTCAAGGACTGCCAGCGCGCCGATCTCGGTGGCCACTCGGTGGCTCGGGTGTGGGACGAGCAGGTCCTGAGCCTTATCCGCCAGGTCGTGCCCGCGCCGACCGTCCACGCTCGGAATCTCTTCCACACGACGGCAGCGATGTGGGACGCATGGGCGGCATATGACCCGGACGCCGACGGTTACTTCCTGAACGAGAAGCACTCCGCCAGCGACGCGAACGCGGCGCGAGAGGCGGCCATGAGCTTCGCCGCGTACCGCATCCTCTCGTGGCGCTACGGGACGGTGTCCGACCTCAAGACGGCACAGGAAGAGCTCGATGCCACGATGGCCTCGCTCTGTTACAGGACCGACTACGTGAGCGCCGAGGGCGACTCCCCGGCGGCGCTTGGCAACCGCATCGCGGAGGCCGTCCTGGCCTACGGCGCGACGGATGGAGCGCACGAGGAGGAGCGCTACAAGGACGCGTCGTACAAACCGGTCAACGAGCCGCTCGAGGTCGCCAAGCCGGGCGCCGCCATGAATGACCCGAACCATTGGCAGCCGCTCGCGCTGGCCGAGCAGATCGCCCAGAACGGCCTGCCCATCCCGGGCCAGGTGCAGAGCTTCATCGGACCCTACTGGGGACACGTCAAGGGCTTTGCGCTCCCGGAGTCCGAGGCGGGCACGCCGATCGACCCGGGCGCGCCGCCGCGCCTCGGCGATCCGGCCACCGATGACGCCTTCAAGGCCCAGGCCGTCGAGATCATCCGCCGGAGCAGCGAGCTGGATGCCACGGACGGCGTGACCATCGACATCAGCCCCGCGTCGCAGGGTGACAACCCACTGGGCACCAACGACGGGAAGGGCTACGAGGTCAATCCCGCCACCGGACAGCCGTACGAGCCGCACGTCGTGGCACGGGCCGATTTCGCGCGCGCCCTGGCGGAGTTCTGGGCAGACGGGCCGAAGTCGGAGACGCCGCCCGGACACTGGAACGTGGTCGCCAATACGGCCTCGGATGCGCTGGGCGACGAGCTGCGCATCGGCGGCACCGGCGAGTCCGTGGACCGGCTCGAGTGGGACACCAAGCTCTACATGGCGCTCAACGGCGCGACCCACGATGCCGCCATCGCCGCCTGGGGCCTGAAGGGCTTCTACGACTCTGTGCGACCGATCTCGATGATCCGGTACATGGGAGGCAAGGGTCAGTCGAGCGACCCGTCCGGGCCTTCGTACGATCCTGATGGCCTGCCGCTCGAGCCGGGCCTGGTCGAAGTCATTACCGCCGCTTCCAGCGCGCCTGGTCAGCGGCACGAGGCGCTCAGGGACCACGTCGGGGAGATCGCCATCAAGTCCTGGCGCGGCTTCCCCAAGGATCCCGAAACAGAAACGAGCGGCGTCGGCTGGATCCGCGCCGTGGACTGGGTGCCCTACCAGCGCTCGACCTTCGTGACACCCGCCTTCGCCGGCTACGTCTCCGGCCACAGCACGTTCAGCCGCGCCGCGGCCGAGGTCATGACCGCCTTCACCGGCGACCCATACTTCCCCGGGCGGCTTGTCGGAGTGGACGACCAGGAAGGGCGAGCTGAAGCACGAGGAAGGGCCGACGGAGGACGTCACCCTGCAGTGGGCGACCTACTTCGATGCCGCCGACCAGGCCGGGATCTCGCGACTCTTCATGGGCATCCACATCCCCGCCGACGACTTCGAGGGCCGCAAGATCGGTGCCATCTGCGGCAAGGACGCGATGGCCAAGGCTCTGACGTACTTCGACGGCACGGCCCTGCCCTGAGGGGCATGGCCTGAGCCTAGCGCTCGGCGGCGAAGATCCGTTCCATGACACGCAGGTTGGCGACCGCATCCGTCGGTGACACCGGCGTCGGCAAGCCGTCGAGGACGGCGGTCGCGAAGGCCTCGGCCTCGACCGCGTAGGGATCTGCCGTCTCGAAGGTCAGGACCTGGGTGTCCGGCGCCACGGGCGGATCGCCGCCGGCTGTCAGGAAGACCTGGGTCGGCCGATCCGGCGGGATGTTGAACGGGATGCCGATGGAGATGCGACCCTCGGTGCCGTAGATGTGGACCTGCTGGTCGGGCTCCAGTCGCGTCGAGCAGGTGAAGGTCGCGACGCCGGCTGGAAAGGTGAGCAATGCGCTGGTCACGATGTCCACGCCGCTCGTCGGATCCCGCGTGATGACCGCCTCGACGTCGATCGGCTCGACGCCGAAGAGCATCCGCGAGAGGTTCACCTGGTAGCACCCGATGTCGTAGAGCGCCCCGCCCCCGACGGACCGGATGTTGCGGATGTTGGCGGGGTCGTCGTTGAAGTACGAGAACCAGCTGTGGACGGCCGTCAGACGACCGATGCGACCGGCGGCGACGAGCTCGCGGACCGCCACCCACGAGGGGTGGAGGCGGTACATGAAGGCCTCCATGAGGCGCACGCCCTCGGCCTCGCAGACCTCGATCATGGACTCGGCCTCGGCCGCCGACATGGCCAGCGGCTTCTCGCACAGGACGTGCTTGCCGGCCCTGGCGGCCGCCATCGTCCACTCGGGGTGCAGCTGGTTCGGGAGGGGGATGTACACGGCATCGACGCCCGGGTCGGCGAGGAGCGCGTCGTAGGAGCCATGGACACGTTCGATGCCGTGCCGCTCGGCCACCAGGCGCCCCCGCTCGGGATCGCGTGAGCCGATGGCCACGACGCGGCTGCGTGGGGACTTGCGCATGCCGGGGATGACCTTCTCGTCGGCGATGTTGGCCGTCGAGAGGACGCCCCAGCGGAGCTCGCTCATCGCTCGATCATCCCCACGAGGTCTCGGTCACCGGCCGGAAGGCGACCTCGAGGATCCGATGGCTGCGCGGCCGCGTGACCACGAACAGGACCGCCTCGGCCACGTCCTCGGGACGCATCATGCCCGCCAGCTGCGGCATCTCCGGCGTCCGCCCGTGGCCCATCGCGAAGTCCGTCGCCACGCCGCCCGGGCAGACGCTCGTGCACCGGATGCCGTGCTCGCGCAGCTCGTGATCGAGCGCCCGAGTCATGCCCACCTGGGCGAACTTCGAGGCGCAGTAGGTAGCCTCGAACGGCAGGCCACGACGACCCGCTTCGCTGGCGATGGTGACCACGTCGGCGGCCTGGCTCTTGAGCAGCCACGGCAGCGCAGCCCGAGCCGAGTAGAGAGCGCCCTTGACGTTGATGTCGATCATCGCTTCGAGATCCGCTGCCGGCAGCTCGAGGAACGGCCCGTAGGCGCCGACGCCAGCGTTGATGACCAGGATGTCGATGCCACCGAAGCGATCCGCGGTGGCGTCCGCCGCGGCCACCAGCTGGGTCGCGTCGCGGACGTCGCATGACGTCGCCATGACCTGGTCCAGCCCCAGGTCCGCCCCGCTCCGGGACGCAAGGCCGAGCCTCGCCCCCTCGGCGGCGAACGATCGCGCGATGGCGGCCCCGATGCCCCGGCTGGCGCCAGTGATAAGGGCGACGCGCCCATCGAGCATGCCCATCGTGTCACCTCCCAGCGCTTGACAATGGCCGACCAATGGTAGAGTCTCCGGGCGACATTTGAGCGAGAGGAACACAAACCCCTCCGGGTAGCCTCCGACCATGCCCCGGCCTGGTCGGAGCCCCGTCGCTTATCGTCCGGATCCTGCCACGTCGAGCACGCTCGAGGTCCGACTATCGCCCATGCGACCAGTGATGATCGGCCACCGCAGTGAGACCGTCCGGCGCGCCAACCTGAGCACGATCGTACGCGCCCTGCATGGAAGCGGCCCACTGTCGCGGTCTGAGCTCGGGGCGCGAACGGGTCTGACCCGAAGCGCCATCCGGGGGCACGTCGGGGAGCTGGAGGCCGCCGGCCTCGTCTCGGAGCGGCTGCCTGAGCCGCTCGGTGTCCCGGGCCGCCCCTCCCCGGTCGTCTCGCTGGACCGCGATCACGCCTCGGTCATGGCCCTCGAGATCGGGGTCGACTCGCTGGCAGCTGCGCACGTCGGTCCGGCCGGTGAGATCATCGCCATGGGCCGAGCCGATCGTCCACGCGGTCGCAGCTCGGTCGCCGAGATCGTGGCCGATCTGGCGACGCTTGCGAATGACGTCCACCCGGCTGCGTTGGCACCAGAGACCTTGATCGGTGTGGGCGTGGCGGTCGCCGGCGTCGTGCGCCGCGAGGACGGCCTTGTCCGAACCGCGCCAAACCTCGGCTGGCGCGATGTCGCGCTCGCCGAGCCCCTCGCTCGGGCGCTCGCCGCTGGCGTGCCCGTGACCGTCGCCAACGACGCCGATCTAGGGGCGCTGGCCGAGTCTCGCCGCGGGGCGGCCATGGGTGCCGACGACGTGGTCTATGTGTCGGGCGAGGTCGGCATCGGCGGCGGCATCATCGTCGGTGGACGGCCGCTGACCGGTGCGGCCGGGTATGGCGGCGAGGTCGGCCACATCCCCGTCAACCCCGAGGGTGCGCCGTGTCATTGCGGCTCGACCGGCTGTTGGGAGACCGAGATCGGCGAAGACGTCCTGCTCCGGCTGGCCGGTCAGCACGAACGTGGTGGCCAGGCGGCCCTGGACCGGGTCCTGGCCGCCGCTGACGCTGGCGAGCCCAGGGCGCAGGCGGCGGTCGACCACATCGGCCACTGGCTGGGCATCGGCCTGGCCGGCCTGGTCAACATCTTCGACCCGCGCCTCATCGTGCTCGGTGGTCGATTCGCACGCCTGACGCCATATGTCAGCGCCATGGTCGAGGCCGAGCTCGATCGTCACGCCCTCGCCGCCCCACGCGACCTCGTCAGGGTCGTGCCGGCCACGCTCGGCGACCACGCCCCGCTGCTCGGTGCCGCCGAGCTGGCATTCGAGCCCCTCCTGGCAGACCCGGCTGCGTGGCTGGGTCACCGTTCCGGGGACGCGCGAGCGAGGTGGATCTTCATCGACCGACGGGGACTGGAGGGTGGTAGCCTAGCGAGGACCTGTCACTGGTAGCGAGGAGCGAGACCCTAGCGTCAGAAACGGGCTAGACAGAGGAGGAGTCATCCATGCTCTATCGCCGAGTAGCGGCGCTCGCCGCGACGGCAGCTATCGTCGCACTTGGGTGCGCGCCAGCAGCCAGCCCCAGCGCTTCCACCGGTGGTGTCACCGAGACGGCGCCGCCGGCCAGCGTGGCCCCCGACCAGTGCATCGTCGGCGTGTCCTGGAACAACTTCCAGCAGCCGCGCTGGGCGGCCAAGGACCGACCCAGCATGCAGCGGGTCGTCACCGAGGGCGGCGGCCTGTTCCTCGACTTCGACGCCAACCTGAGCAACACGCAGCAGCTGACCGACGTGCAGACCCTCATCAACCAGGGTGCTGATGTCATCGTCCTCCTGGCGCAGGATGACAAGGCCGGCGCAGAGGTGGTCAAGCTGGCGGCCGAGAACAACATCCCCGTCATCGCCTACGACCGCCTGATCGAGGACCCGAGCGTCCTCTACCTGTCGTTCAACAACACGGACGTCGGCGTGGCCGAGGCCACCGCGATGCTGGCCAAGGTTCCGCCTGGCACCGCGGACAAGCCCGCCAACTACGTCCTGATCAAGGGCGACCCGGGCGACGCCAACGCCAAGACGTTCCTGCCCGCGGGCTGGGATCAGGCCGGCCTCAAGGCCGCCGTCGATGCCGGCACGATCAAGATCCTGGCCGACCAGTTCACGGACGCCTGGGACACCACCAAGGCCCAGAACAACATGGAAGCGATCATCGACGCCGCCAACCAGAGCGGTGACAAGATCGACGCGGTCCTGGCCGAGAACGACAGCACGGCGCTCGGCGTCGCCGCGGCCCTCAAGAACAAGTCGTACGGCAACGTCCCGATCAGCGGCCAGGATGGCGACACCGCCAACCTGCAGAATGTCGCTGCAGGGATCCAGTACGTCGACGTCTGGAAGGATTCCAACCAGCTGGGCAAGGCAGCCGGTGCGGCTGCACTACAGCTCTGCGAAGGCAAGACCATCGCCGAGGTGGTCGTTCCCGATGGGGTCCTCGATGCCGCGAGCGCGCCAGACAACCTGGCGGTCCAGGACTTCACGACGCCAGGTGGCAACACCGTCAAGTCCATGATCCTCAAGGTCCAGCCCATCACCCAGGAGAATCTGCAGAAGATCCTCGATGCCAAGTGGCTGACGAAGGAAGTCCTCTGCAAGAACGCGACCGACCCGGCCACGGCCGCTCCGGTCTGCAAGTAGCTATCCAGCCGTAGTCAAGAGCGCCCTGGGCCACTGTTGACCCAGGGCGCTTCGTTCCCCACTCGGGTCGGAGGCAGCCCATGACTGACCTAGCCGGCACCGCACCAGAGCCGACCCAGAGCAGTAGCGGATCCTCGCTGCGACGGATGGTCGCGGCGACGGAGATCGATCTGCGCCTGTTCGGCATGCTGGTCGCCCTGGCCGCCATCTGGATCGGCTTCGGCATCGTGACCGGCGGCAAGATCCTGACGCCGGCCAGCATCATCACGCTCTCGGTCCAGACCACCGTCGTGGCCATCATGGCGACGGGCATGGTGCTCGTCATCGTCTCGCGCAACATCGACCTCTCGGTCGGCTCGACGGTCGGCGTCATCGCCATGACCTACGCCCTGCTGATGACGGACTGGCTGCCGAACATCCTGGGCATCGCCCTCGGCAGCCCCCTGATGTGGATCCTTGCGCTCGCCCTCGGGCTGGCGCTGGCGGTCGGCATCGGCGCGCTCCAGGGCTTCATCATCGCCTACATCGGCGTGCCCTCATTCATCGTCACGCTCGGCGGGCTGCTCTCGTTGCGCGGCTCGGTCTGGCTGCTCTCGAGCGGCTCGGCGATCAACGGTCTGAACGAGACCTTCCAGAACTTCGGCGGCGGGGCCACAGGATCCGATCGGGGGCACCCTGACGTGGATCCTGGCGCTGATCGGCGGCATCGCCGTCGTCGTCCTGCTCATCAACAACCGTCGGCAGCGGCGACGCTTCGGCTTCCCGGTCCGCCCGATCTGGGCCGAGGTGCTCCTCGCGGTGTTCGGGATCCTGGCCGTCATCGGCGTGGCCGCGATCGCCAACACCAACTACTGGCCAGTCGGCCTCGCCGAGCGCTACGCGGCCGAAAACGGCATCGCCATCCCGCCGGGCGGCCTGCAGATCCCGTCGGGCTTCCCCTGGCCCATCCTGATCTTGATCGGCGTGACCGTCGCGATGACGTTCCTGGCCAATCGGCGGAAGTTCGGGCGCTACGTCTACGCCTACGGCGGCAACCCTGACGCCGCCGAGCTGGGCGGCATCAACACCCGCTGGACGCTCATGAAGATCTACATGCTCATGGGCCTGCTCTGCGGCATCGCCGCCGCGGTCGCCTCAGCGCGGCTCAACGGCGCCACGCTCGATGTCGGTCAGAGCAACGAGCTGTACGTCATCGCCGCGGCGGTCGTCGGCGGGACGTCGTTCGCCGGCGGCATCGGCACCATCTCGGGCGCCGTGCTTGGCGCCTTCGTGATGCAGTCATTGGCCTATGGCATGGCCTTCATCGGCGTCAACTCGCCGACCCAGAACGTGGTCGCGGGCATCGTCCTTGTCGTGGCCGTCGGCTTCGACACCTACAACCGCCGCCGTGGCGGCGGATCGTGAGGCAGCCATGACCGTCGCCGAGCGTGTCCCTCTGGTCAGCATGCAGAACATCGACGTCGCCTTTGGCGGCGTGCACGCCGTGCGCGACGTGACCATCGACCTCTATGCCGGCGAGGTCATCGGCCTCGTGGGCGGCAACGGCGCCGGCAAGTCGACCCTCATGCGCGTCCTGTCGGGCGCGCATCCCGCGGACAACGGCGCCATCCTCATCGATGGCAAGCCCGTCAATATCGGCAACCCGCGCGACGCCAAGGCCTACAACATCGAGACCATCTATCAGACGCTGGCCCTGGCCGACAACGTCGATGCTCCCGCCAACGTCTTCCTGGGCCGCGAGATCACGACGCGCTGGGGGACGCTCGACGACGGGGCCATGGAAGACGCGACGCGCAAGGTCATGGGCCGCCTGAACCCGAACTTCACGAACTTCGTCTCGCCGGTCAAATCGCTTTCCGGTGGCCAGCGCCAGGCTGTGGCCATCGCCCGGGCCGTCTACTTCAATGCCCGCATCCTGATCATGGACGAGCCGACCGCGGCCCTCGGCCCGGCCGAGACCGCCCAGGTCCGCAACCTGATCCGCCAGCTCAAGGACGAGGGCATCGGCATCTTCCTGATCAGCCATGACATCCACGACGTCTTCGACCTCTCCGACCGGATCAGCGTCATGTACCACGGTCGCATGGTGGCCACCGTGGACAAGGCTGGCGTCACGGCGGACGAGGTCCTGGGCATGATCATCCTGGGCAAGAAGCCCGACGAGGTGACCGAGAAGGACAAGGCGGTCATCGAGCTCCGCGGCTGACCCGGGCAGCCAGTCGACTGACCGTCATGCGGGCGACGGTCAGTCGGCCAGGCGAGGAAAGATCGGCGCCAGCGCCGGATAGAGGTCCCGATAGGTGGCGTACGCCCCGGTGTAGGCGCTCGCGTCCGGGCCGGGCGTCGCCGCCGTTGTGGCCGTGACGATGGCGGCGGCTGCCGTCTCGACTGTCGGGAACCAGCCCGCCCCCACGGCCGCCAGGATTCCAGCCCCGTAGGCGGCGCCCTCGGACGTGCTGACGGTCGCGATCTCGGCACCCAGCACGTCGGCCAGGATCTGGCGCCATAGGGGGCTGACCGTGCCACCACCCGAGGCGCGGACCTGCTCGGGCATGGGCATGCCGGCGTCGAGCATCGACGCCAGCCCGTCCCGCAGGCCGAAGGCGACGCCTTCGAGGACGGCCCGCGTCAGGTGCCGTCGCTCGTGGGTGGCGGTCAGGCCGATGAAGGCGCCGCGCGCGAGCGGATCGACGTGCGGGCTCCGCTCGCCGGTCAGGTAGGGCAGGAAGCGCAGCCCCTCGCTCCCCGCGGGCGCGTCGGCCGCCTCGGCCACCAGATCGCCGAACGGTGTCCCCGGCGCGATCGCGTCGCGATACCAGCGCAGGCTGCCGGCGGCCGAGAGCATGACCGACATCAGGTGCCAGCGGCCAGGGACGGCGTGGCAGAAGGCGTGGACGCGCCCATGCGCGTCGTGGATCGGTCGATCCGTGGTCGCGAAGACGACGCCCGAGGTACCCAGCGAGAGCGCCACCGTGCCCACCGAGACGGCTCCGACGCCGACCGCATTGGCCGACTGGTCGCCACCGCCGGCGACGACCGGCGTGCCCGCGCGCAGGCCCGTGGCGGCGGCGGCCGCGGCGCTGACGGTGCCGGTCACCTCGGGCCCCTCGAAGGTCTCTGGCATCCAGGCCGGGTCGATGCCCAGCGCGCCCAGGATCTCCGGCGACCAGTCCCGGGCCGCCAGATCGAAAAGCAAGGTGCCCGCGCCGTCCGCCTTGTCCAGCGCGTAGGCCTCGGTCAGGCGCAGACGCAGGTAGTCCTTTGGCAGGAGGACGTGCCCGATGCGCGACCAGGTCGCCGGCTCGTGGTCGCGGACCCAGACCAGCTTGGGCGCCGTGAAGCCAGGCAAGGCGTCGTTGCCAGTCACCTCGATCAGCCGATCAGGCCCGACCAGCGCGCGGATGAGGTCACATTCGGCAGCCGTCCGCTGGTCGTTCCAGAGGATCGCGGGGCGCAGGATCGTGCCCACCTCGTCGAGGAGCACGAGCCCGTGCATCTGGCCGGTCAGACCGACGGCCTCGACCGCCTCGCCCGGCGTGCCGGTGGTGGTCAGCACATCACCGACCGCGCTGACGGCGCCGTGCCACCACAGCTCCGGATCCTGCTCGCTCCAGAGCGGGGCAGGGACCGTGTACCCGTATTCGCTCACGCCGATGCCGCGCACGACCCCGGCCTCGTCGATGAGGACCGCCTTGGTGGCGGTCGTCGAGACGTCGATGCCGAGGACGAAGGTCATGGTCGGATCGGGTGGCGCCGGCTTGACCGTGGAGTCAGGCGCCGGTGCCCGACCCGTGTCCGGCACCGTCCACGGCCCAGATGTGCTGGTTGACGAGGTTTTCGAGGAGCTCCTGGCGACCGGACACCGGCCGCGGGTCGATCTCTCCTGAGGCCACCCGGCCGGCCAGCGACTCGAGCGACGCGTCGCCACCCAGGATGGCGCTGCCAAGGGGCCCAGTCCAGCCGGCGTAGCGCGCCTCGCGAAGCGCTTCGAGCCGCCCGGCCTCGAGCATCTCGGCCGCCACCAGAAGCGCCCGCGCCAGGGTGTCGATGCCCCCGACATGACCGTGGAAGAGGTCGTCGCGGGCCAGGCTCTGGCGTCGCAGCTTGGCGTCGAAGTTGAAGCCGCCGGTGGTGAACCCGCCGCCCCGAAGGATCTCGTACACCGCGAGCGACAGCTCCTCGACCGAGTTCGGGAACTGGTCCGTGTCCCAGCCGTTCTGGTAGTCCCCCCGGTTGGCGTCGATGCTGCCGAAGATCCCGTGCGAGATGGCGTACGCGACCTCGTGGTGGAAGCTGTGGCCGGCAAGCGTGGCGTGGTTGGCCTCGATGTTCACCCGGTACTCGTCCTCGAGTCCATTGCGGACGAGGAAGCCGTGGACGGTGGCGCAGTCGTAGTCGTACTGGTGCTTGGTCGGCTCCATTGGCTTGGGTTCGATCAGGAGCGTGCCCTCGAAGCCGATGCGGTGCTTGTGCTCGGCGACCAGGTGCAGGAAACGCGCGAGCTGCCGGCCCTCCCGAGCCAGGTCCGTGTTGAGCAGCGTCTCGTAGCCCTCGCGGCCGCCCCACAGCGTGTAGTTCGTGCCGCCCAGCCGCTTGGTCGCCTCCAGCATGTGCGTCACCTGCGCCGCTGCATAGGCGAAGACCTCGGGATCCGGGTTGGTCGCGGCGCCAGCCGCGTAGCGCGGGTGGCTGAAGAAATTCGCGGTGCCCCACAGGAGGCGCACGCCCGTCCGCTCCTGGTGTGCGGCCGCCTCGTCGACGAGGGCGTCCAGGTTCGCGTTCGACTCGGCGAACGTCCGGCCCTCCGGCGCGACATCGCGGTCGTGGAAGCAGTAGTACGGGACGCCCAGCTTCTCGAGGAACTCGAACGCCGCGGCCAGCTTCGACGCGCGCGGCGGCCATCGGGTCGGCTGCTCCGATCCAGGGGCGGTCGAACGTCCCCAGGCCGAACATGTCGGTGCCTGCCCAGGCGAACGAGTGCCATAGACAGACGCCGATCCGGAGGTGCTCCTCCATGCGCTTGCCAAGCACGAGCCGATCCGGCTGATAAACCTTATAGCTCGGCGCGTCGGGCGAACCGAGCCCGCCGAAGCGGATCGGCCCCTCGATGCCGGGGAAGAACGGCTCACTCACAGCGGAACCCTCCAGACACACGCCCTGACGCTTGGTCCGCGCGGGGACGTGGACCTACGCCATCCTACGCAGGTTGCCAGCCTGTGCGAGGGCTGGACGAACCAACGCGTCGCGTGACTCGACGCGGAAGCCGCTCTCAGGACCGACTGACGACGCCTCGCCGTCTCCGCGCGATGGTCACCGCGAGCCCCGTCGCCGCCAAGAGCACGATGAGCACCAGGGCAGGTGATGATCGGGCGCCGGCGTCAGGTGGCCCCGCCCCCAGGCGCGCTGCCGCGATGGAGGCCGCAGTCGGGGTCGGGGTCGATGTCGGCGCCAGCTCGGGGATGGGGACCTCCTCGACGGCAGAGCCAGCGGCCACGGGACCTGCAGTGGAGGTCGCGGTCGCGGCCGGCGTCGGGCCGGTCGTCGAGCCCTGGCCCGCTCCGGGTGCCGCGGCAGTGGCTGTCGTGCTGGTACCGATCGGTTGGATGGACAGGAACTCGCCCTCCCAGACCATCCGGATGGGGGCATAGTGCCAGCGGGTCACGAAGTCCTTGAGCTGGGCGCGGGTGAGCTTCTTGTTCGGCTTCATGTCGTAGCCGTAGGTCGCGTTCTGGCGGCCCCAGAGCGGCCCAGTCACGCGCACGCTGGTGATCGTGAAGTCGCTCGTCACGGCCGGGTCGGCGGTGGCCGTGAAACCGTGCAGCACCCAGCCGTGGTTGCCATGGTCGACGAAGAGTGCCACCGGCAGGTTGGTGCGGCGCAGGCTCCGCACAGCGGATCGAAGCAGCGAGCCGAAGGTCTCGCTCCGGACGAGGCGGTAGCGGTCGTCGATGAAATGGCGCATGCCGGCCGTCCAGCCCGCGGGGTCCACGCCGTGCCTGACCGGGATGTCGTAGCGCAGGTGCTTGCGCATGTACGAGAAGTAGCAGATCCTGTGCGGCCCGGCTGTGGCTCTCCTGGTGGCGCACGATGTTCTTGATGATCTGGACGTCGGCCGCCGTGCAGTAGTACCAGGTCTTCTGGGTCGTGAAGACGCCCGTGCGGTAGAGGTTGATGCTCCCGTCCCAAGCGGGCAGGGCTACGTCGACCTGGGCGGTCGAGCCCCGCGCGGAGGCAGCCGACGTACCCGCCGCCATTGCTGGTCCCGGCGCGGTACCGGTGGCCCAGGGCGCAAAGAGGACCAGCGCCAGGACCGCTCGCCCGAGCGTCGGCAGCATGCGGCGAGCCCCCCGTCGAGGACGCGTCATGGGGCTATGGTCGCTTGGATGGCCGGATCGTGCAGGCCATCCCCAAGCAGGTTCGATCAGCGTCGACTGCGCCGTGGGTCCCGTCGGGCGGTCTGCCGACCACCGATGGCCATCGCCACTGCCGCGGCGACCACGATGAGCACGGCCTCGATCGGGGACCCGCGACCCGTCGGATCGCCCTCCGTCGAGGTCGGAGGCGCGAGGGACCACGGGATCGGCGTCTTCTTGGGCGACGACGATGTCGTGCCCGGCGGCTGGGGGCGGGCAGGCGGCGTCGAGGACGAGGATGGCGGCACGTAGCTGCCGGAGATGGCGCTCGGCTGGATGCTCCGATCCTGATTTCGATTGCCGGCGCCGTCGAGCTGCAGGGTCCGCATGTGCCATGGCGCGCCCGAGACCTGGCCGGCGCCGTCGACGGGTCCGTCGGCAGCGACGTCCCAATACTTCGACATGGCCAGGTGCCCACCCCAGGCGAACAGGACGGCCGTGCCGCTCGACGTGAACTTGACCGTGAACTCGGCTGTCGCTGTTGCCGTTGACCGAACCGCTGTGGGTCGGGCCGGCGATCGAGGTGATCGTCCCACCGTAGAGGGTCAGGCGGCGCGGGACCTTGCCGAAGGCTTCTGCCCCCGCCACCGTCAGGCCGTTCGCCTTGAAGTCGTCGCTCGGGAAGGCCTTCGTGTTCGACGCAGGCAACGTGGGACAGAGGGACGAGATCCCGCCGCCCTTCTGGCCGCACAGCTTGGGCTTGAGCGTCGCATTCCAGGTCGCCAGGTAGTCATACGCCTTGTGCCCGCCGGCCGTGAAGTCGTAGCTGATGTGGATGCTGTGGGCGCCCGGGTCGAGGCCTTCGACGGCCAACCGGAACGGGACCACGCCGCCCTCCGGGAAGGAGGCGTTGTTGCCGTTCAGATCGCCGTTCTGCCAGGCGCCGTTGAGCGGTGCCCACTGATCAAGGTCGAGGTTCAGGCCCGCGGCGTAGGCCCGCTCGCTGGTCGCCATCGACCATGAGCCCACCAGAAGGCCGATGGCGGAAGCGACGACTGCAAGCGACCGAACCCGCCCCCTCCCCCTCGGAGACGATACAAGCCCTGACACAGTGGACCTCTAGGTCGTCGGGCCATGGGACCTGACGTCCCGCCACTCCGCCTTGGCGCGGCAACCGTGTCAAGGGGCGCATGAGGGGCAGGGACGCATCGAAACCGCACCGAACCGCATCGTGGCCGGTCGATCCGGCCCGATTCCGGTGCCGACCCACAACAGGCTGTGTCTCGAAGTCCCGCCGAGTCCTCGCGATGGCCGGTCGATGTCGTGCCTGGACGACGCCTCCGCGCCCTAGCGCCCTTCGGCGTCCGCGGGGCGATCGGACGGTTCCTGCGACTGGCCCTCGGATCGTGGTGAGGGATCGCCCGCGGGCACGTCGGGGGGTGGTTCGGCCCCGGGCAGCTCGAAGACATCGCCGCCGATGTCGCCGAATGTTGCCGGATCCCTGAGTCGGGCGCTGCCGACCGGACCGGTCACGACATCGGCGGCATCGGGACCGGGTTCCTGGGTCGGCTTGCGATCGTCGGCATCGAGTCCTCCTATGGGCGTCGACGGATGGGCAAGGCGGACTGCCCGCGTGGCGCGACCACCACCGAGCCGTCGATCGGCGAGACGCTTCGAGCGCGCGCCGACCGTTGCTCCTCCCGGAGGTCGCGGAAGAGGCGATAGAGCTCGTATGCAGCCAGGAGCGGGAACAGCCGACCCGAAAAGAGGCGAAGCAGCAGGATGCGAAGCACGGTCCGATGGTCCTCGAGCAGGCGCGTGGACGGCAACCGTATGAGCCGGGTCGGCCTGTCGAGGTACGACGAGTCGGGCGATGCGTTGCAGTCGCGTGTCAGGACGCCCCTGCGCGCTCCCGCCGAAGGTTGCGCCTGCGGGCGGGGCCACCGTCGAGGCTGGTCGTGGGAGCCACGGCGACGGGCAGCTCCGGCAACTCGGTCTGATCGAGCAGCCCGGCCCGGATGATGGCCTGGAGCTCGGCATCGACGAGCGGATCGGTCGCGAGCGGCTGGTACGCCGCCAGCCGCCGGTCGACTTCCTCGCACGCCCGCGCATAGGTGTCCTTGCCGCCCGCCCGAAGCCAGTTCTCGCGGTTCTCGCGGTCGATGGTCGGCCCCGTCAGGTAGAGCTCGCTCGGCCAGTTGGCCATCGTGTGCTCGGCCATGATGAGGTGCTGGTCGATCATCAGCTGGTCGACCAGGGCTGACGCGGGAAGGTCGTCGAGGATGCGGATCTCGCGCAGGAAGTGGAGTGCCTGCCCGGCCATCTCATCGTCGAAGACGAGCTTCGCCAGGCTGAAGACGAGCACGAAGTCGAGCATCCCGGGACCCGAGACGGAGTTGACGCCGGCGAGCGCCGCAAGCAGCGCGCTGGCGAAGGTCTCGGCGCCGGCCTGGGCATCGAGGATCTTGGCGTCCGAGAGGCCCATGTACGACTGGCACGGCAGGCCCAGCGCCTTCGCCACGGCCACGTACGCGACGTCGAGGTGAAGCGCTTCGACGGCCGCCATCGGCGAGGAGGCGGCCTTCATGTGGAAGGTGGCAGGCGCGCCCCCGAAGAGGACCGGCGCGCCGGGTCGGATGACCTGTGCCATGGTGATCCCGGCGAGCACGTCGGCGGTGTGGAAGACGGTCGCCCCGACCAAGGTCACGGGCGCGATGAGGCCCATCAGGGTGACCGGCACGATCTCCACCGGGATACCCGCCTCGACGCAGTCGATGAGGTTCTGGCAGGAGTCCTCGCTGTACCGGAAATTGCCGGTGGCGGTGATGGTGAAGATCGACATCGGCCGTGCCACGAGGTCGGCGCGGTCGGCGCGGAAGAGCTCCATCATGGCCGCCATGCGCGGCACGCCGTGCTCGGTAAAGGCGCCGCTGACGACCGGCTTGCGCGTGTTGGTCAGGATCATGTACAGGCGCCAGGCATCGGAGACCTGAGCCTCGATGTCGGCGTTGGTCGAGAACGCGGTGGCCAGGTACGGGATGTGCGCCAGCCCGTCGCCGAGCCGGACGTACTCCACGAAGTCGGTCGAATTCGCCAGGCGGGTTTCGCCCGTTCGATGGTCGAGGACCTTCAGGCCGCTCGAGCCGGGCACGAAGTGGACGCGGTCACCACCGATGTCCGCGTGTGGGTTGCCGTCGCGGTCGTACAACCAGAACGCCTTCGGGGCGCTCTCGATGGCCTGCTCCACGAAAGCTCGGGGGAAGCGCACTCGATGGCCCGACGCGTCGGTCGGCAGACCGGCCTCGAGCAGGCGCCGGCGCATCTCCGGGCCACGGACCTCCATGCCGGTCTCGGCCAGGATGCGCATCGCCTCGTCGAGGATGCGCTCGATGAGCTGGGGCGAGAGGACCTCGATCGTGGGACGCATGGCCACCCATTCTGGCGGCTCGCGCCCGCCATCGTGCGGCTCGATGCGGTCAGATCACGACCGGCTCGAGGCGCCCGCCAGGTCTCCGATGCCGGTCCGCCGCAGGAACGCCGCGTTCGTCGACGGGCGCCCCAGGAAGGCCTCGACGAGCGCCTCCGCATCGCGGCTCGACCCGGGCTCGAGGATCTCACGCCGGAAGGCGCCGCCGACCTCCGGGCTGGCGATGCCCTGAGCCTCGAACCGGCTCCAGAGATCGTCGCCGTAGACGAGCGACCAGAGGTATCCGTAGTAGCCGGCGTCGTAGCCACCCATGAGATGGGCGAATGACGCCGGCCAGAAGGTGCCCTCGTTGCTTGGCAGCATGCGGATCGCGTCGGCTGCTCGCATGGCCTCGTCGAGGTCGACCGGGATCGGCCCGTGGATCCTCAGATCGAAGTCGCCGTAGCCACCGAACGAGCCGAGGTAGCGTGAGCCGAGGTTGACGCCTCGGCTGGCGGCCAGGCGCTCGGACAGGCGAGCCGGCATCGGCTCGCCGCTCTCGTGGTGGCGCGAGACCCGCGCCAGGATGGCCGGCTGCCAGGCCCAGTTCTCCATGATCTGCGAGATCGCCTCGGGGAAGTCGTCCTCCAGGGCCTCCATCGATGTGCCTGTGTAGCCGTTCGTGCCGAGCACCTCGTGGAGCACGTGGCCGAACTCGTGGAAGAGCATGACCACGTCGTCATGTCGGAGCAGGGCCGGGCTCCCGGGCGTCGAACGCGGGACGTTGGCGATGATGGCCGAGATGCCACCCTCGCGCGCGCCATCGGCTCCGCGCCCCGCGTAGCGAACGGGCCAGGCCATGGCGTGCCCGAACTTGCCTGGCCTCGGGTGAAGGTCGGCATAGAACCAGCCGAGCCGCGCGTTCGACGGCCGGTCATGGACCTCGAAGAGCCTGACCTCCGGGTGCCAGGCCCTGGGTTCCTGGACCTCGACGAAATCGAGCTCGAAGACATCCCCGCAGAGGTCGAGCAGCCCGCCGAAGACGGCGTCGAGCGTCAGGTAGCCTGAGACCTCGTCGGCATCGACGCCGTGCTCCTGCGACCGGATCTGCTTGTCGTAGTAGGGCACGTCCCAGGTGCGGAGGTCCTTCTCGCCGGTCTCTGTCGCCAGGCGTCGCGACATGCCGGCGTACTCGCCAGCTGCCAGATCCTGCAGCGGCCCGAAGAGATCCGCGTGGAAGGCGGCCACGCGCTCCGGCGTGTGTGCCATCTTGGGCTCGATCCGGTAGTGCGCCCACGACGGGTAGCCCAGGATGGCCGCCTGGCGACGCCGCAGCTCGAGGGCCTCCTCGAGCAGGGGCCGGTTGGCCTCGACCGCCCGGCTGGTCATCTTCCGCGCCAGCGCCTCGCGCAGGTCGCGACGGGGCGAGCCTTCCATGAATGGGTAGTAGTCGGGATAGTCGAGGCTGACGCGATACGTGCCCGGCTCCGTGCCAGCGGCCAGGCCGGTCACGTAACTCTCAGGCATGCCCACCAGGTCATCACGCGTCAGGTCAAGCCCGTCGCTCCACTCGTCGACATTGCGCTCGAAGGCAGATTCGACGGCCACGATCCGGGCGGTGATCTCCCGGATCTCCGCGCGGGCGGCCGGGGGCAGATCATGGCCGGCGCGTCGGAGGTCTCGTTGCCAATGCTCGAGCAAGCGACGCTCCTCGCCCTCGAGGCGCGCGGCGTCCGGGGTCATCGCGTAGCGCGTCACGGCCGTCGCGACATCATCGCGAAGCGGCAGCGAGCGGCGCCAGGTCGTCATCTGTTCGTCCGCGGCGTGGGCCGCCGATCGGATGGCCTCGTCCGGATGGACGCGGACCATGAAGGCGGTCCGCCCGTGTGCCGCCCACTGGTCGCCAAGCGCGCGGTCGAGTCGGCCGATCACGTCCGCGAACGTGGCCCCTTCCTCATCCGCCGTCGCACAGGCCTGGGCGACCATGGCGTCGGCGTCGGCCAGGGCGGCTTCGGCCATGGACGTGACCTGCTCCGGGCTCGAAAGACGGTGGTCGAAGAGAGCGGCAGGCCACAGGTGGTCGGTTTCAGAGTCGCCACGCACGTCGGACATCGTCACCTCACTGGTCTGGCTGTCGATGATCGCCGCGCAGCGCCGGAGCGCGATGCGGCGGACCTCGAATGGTAGGTCGCCAGCTGGATCAGGCCCGCGAGGTTGGTGTCACCGCCCGTCAGACCTCGATCCGGCCAGCTCCCGTTCGCGCACCGACCAATAGGCACGCCAATCGCCATAGGCCGAGATGTCGCGATGGTAGCCCTCCGCCAGCTCCCGCGGGTAGAGGATGCCCGGCACTTCCCGACCATCCTCCAGCTCGACCGGGCCACGATAGAGGTTCGGTGGCTCGCCTGACTCCACCCGCGCCCAGACCTCGTCGGGCAACTCATACAGCTCGCCCGCCACGGCAACGCCGCCCTTGGCGACCGGGAACATGCCCGGGTGCACGTCTCCGATCGAGAAGACGCGGTAGCGGGGCGCCGTGCGGAACTCGCCGAGGAAGGTGGCCCCGTCGAGGTTTGGGTGCAGCTTCAGGCCGCGCATCAGCGTGCCATTGACGAAGAGCAGTGTCGTCAAACCGTTCACCTCGAATCCTGGTCTGGTGCTGATGGAGGCCAAGCGGGTCCGTCGTCCGTGGCCCTCGGGGGTAGCCCTTCCGACGGACCCCCGCGATCGCCTCCCCGATCTGGGGGCGAAACGAGTGGCGGGCGATCCTAGGCAGCCTCCTCCAGCGGTGTGGCGATCTCCCGAAGTCCGCCGGCGTTGAGCTGGCCGGCGTTCCAGGCTGCGATGACGAACACGACGGCCATGAAGAGGTAGCCCACGGTCACGGCGGGCGAGACGTTGAGGCCGACCTGATCGGGCCCGTTGATGAGCCCCACGAAGGAAAGTCCAGCGGCGATGAGCGAGGCCGCGATGGCTCTCGTGAACTGCTGGTCGATGACGAAGACCGCGATGGCACCGAGCATCAGGCCGGCGAGTACGGCCCCGCCGCCGAAGATGGCCATGCCCTGATAGAGGACGCCCGCCCCCGCCAGCGCGTCCAGACCGACCTTGGCGGGATCAGTGCCGGCAACGGCCAGCGTGTTGTCGATGAGGCCCTTTGCCCAGAGGGCGACGTTGGGCAGGATGGCCAGGACCGCGGCCGGGGCGTGTCGGGCGGGCGAGGCGGTGAATGCCTGGGCGCCGATGACGAGGCCGATGAAGAGCAGGATCGGCACCAGCGCCTGGATCGGGATGACCGCCAGCAGCAGTGCGGCCAGGCCCAGGAAGCAGACGAGGCCGACGAAGATGCCCGTCGCCAACGAATAGCCGATCCGCCCACCGACCGCCTTCCAGCCCGGATGGCCGATGTAGACGGCCGGCGGGAAGGGGCTGCCGAAGATGGAGCCGACCACGGCACCGACACCGTCGGCGAGCAGGACGTGGCGCAGGTTGTAGTCGTCACCGGCGGCCGAAGCGCTCTCGACGTTGTTCATGCCCTCGGTGAAGTTGTAGATGCCGAGCGGGATGGCCGTCGCGAGGAGCGGCCCGATGTTCTGAAGGCCGGTGAAGACATCAGCAGAGGGGATGGGGACTCGGATGCCGATCTGGTTGAGCGCCTCGGACACCGGCGCCAGCATGTTGACCGTCTGTCCCGTCATGACGGCGATCCAATACAGGATCGCGCCGGCTGCCACCGCAGCGAGGCCGCCCGGGATCCCGAACGGCAGCCGGACGTTGGCGGTCCAGCTGATGAGGATGATCGCAAAGGCGGTGAAGGCCACGAACGGGATCGGGTCGAACATCTGGAAGGCCGGTCGCATGGAGATGAAGGCGATCGAGATGCCGGCCAGGGTGCCGAGCATCGCCGCCCGTGGCGTGAACTTGCGGATGTACGGTCCGACGAAGGCACCGATCAGGACGATGATGCCGATGATGAAGGCCCATGCCAGGCCGGCTTGCCAGGCGGCGACGGAGTCATTGGTCTTGAGGTAGACCGGCAGGGCGATGACGAAGATGACGATGAACATGTGCGGCACGCTCGGCCCATAAGGCATGGCCGCGACGTCGTTGCGACCGGTCTGTTTGGCCAATCGGTAAGCCAGGTAGGCGTAGAACAGGTTGCCGAGCGGCAGGGCGATGCCGAGCGCGGGCAGGATACGGCCGAAGACCGTGTCGGCCGGCAGTTGGATGACCCCCAACGCAAGGCCCGCCAGGACCAGGACGTTGAGCAGGACATTGGTGCCCAGGCCGAAGAACGCGTTGAGGTCGCCTGGCACCCAGAGCTTGGGCCTGAATTCGCCAGTCGTCGCAGTCACGTGGTGTTCCTCCCTCTCTCCTCACTTCCGGACCGTATGGGGACGGCGCCGTCGCGACTCATTCGATAGGCATTACGCTGTCCCTGAGGCCGCGGTCGCCGGTGAAGCGGCGCCAAGGGCGCCAAGGAAGCGGCTCGAATCGCTGACCCATCCGAAGATGCCACCCTGCGCCTTGATCATGTCCAGGGCCGCCTTCTGGAACTCCGGGAAGTAGCTGCCGACGCAGTCGGAGAGGACGCACGCGTCGTAGCCGCGGTCATTCGCCTCGCGCACGCTGGTCTGTACGCAGACCTCCGTCGTGACGCCGCAGACGATGAGCTTCTCGATGCCCCGGGTCTGAAGGATGGCGTGCATGTCGGTGGCGTAGAAGGCACCTTTGCCCGGCTTGTCGACGATCGGCTCGCCATCGATCGGGTAGACCTCCTCGACGATGTCATGACCGTATGAGCCACGCACCAGGAGGCGACCCATCGGCCCCTCGTCGCCGATGTGGATGCTCGGGTTGCCGCGCTCGTACTTGGCTCGTGGCAGGTCCGAAAGGTCAGCGCGGTGGCCCTCCCTGGTGTGGATGACGGCGATGCCCGCAGAACGGCAGCCTTTGAGCACGCGCTCAGCCGGCGGCAGTGCTTTGAGCAGGAACGAGGTGTCGTTACCGAGCGACTCGCCGAAGCCGCCGGGATAGACGAAGTCGCGCTGGAAGTCGATCATCACCAGCGCCGTCTTGGCCGGCTCGAAGGTGAACGCGTAGGGTTCCGCGTCGAACGAGATCATCGGACTGCCTCCTGCTGCGCTACGTCTGCGCGGGCACTGCATCGGGAACGATGCGCGTGCCCGTCTCGCCGGCGATGGCCCGCTCAAGGGCGGCCGGCGTGGTGATCAGGACTTCCTGGCCGCCGTGCTCGAGGAAACTCACCGCCGCCTCGATCTTTGGGCCCATGGAACCCTTGGGAAACTCCCCAGCTTCCAGGTAGCTGCGCGCCTCGCTGATCGTGATGCGCTCGAGCCACCGCTGGTCGGGCTGGCGAAAGTGGATGGCGACCTGCTCGACGCCGGTCGAGAGCACGAGCAGCGGCACCTCGAGGCTGGCGGCCAGTAACGCGGAGGCACGGTCTTTGTCGATGACCGCCTCGACGCCCCGATACGTGCCCGGCCGATCCTCGACGACCGGGATACCGCCGCCGCCGACGCCGATGACGATGAAACCGGCTTCGACCAGGGCTCGGATCTGGGCGGTCTCGACGATCCGCAGCGGCTCGGGGCTCGGGACGACGCGCCGATAGCCCCGGCCGCTGTCTTCGGCGATCGACCACCCCAACCGCTCGTGCTTGCCGGCTGCCTCCGCTTCGGAGTAGTAGGGCCCGATCGGCTTGGTCGGCAACTGGAAGGCTTGATCGTCGGCCGAGACGACGGTATGCGTCAGAAGGCAGGCGACCCGATCCGGCAGCCCGCGCGCGGCGAGTTCGTTCTGCATGGCCTGCCCGAGGATGTGGCCGATGCCACCCTGCGAGTCCGCGACGCACATGTCGAGCGTGAGGTGTGGCACAGGGGCGGCATCGCCGACCAGCTCGCTGCGCAGGAGGATGAAGCCGACCTGTGGCCCGTTGCCGTGCGTCAGGACCACGCTCCAGCCAGCGGAGACCATGGCGGCGATGTGCCGCGCCGTCTCGCTGGCATTTTCGGCCTGCTCCTCGATCGAGCCGCGTTGACCGTCGAGGATGAGGGCATTCCCGCCGATGGCGATGACCGCGCGTCGCTCCACCCTAGCCTCCCAGTCCCTACGATCCGACCGGCACGCCGAGCTGGCGGCCGAGTGCCTGCAAGCTCGCCCCGAAGCATCCCAGCGGCGCCCGTGCGATGCCGGCACCGATCTGGCCGATCCCGGCTTCGCGGTGGGCGATGCCCGTGTTGATGACTGGGGCGACTCCCGTCTCGACCACCCGTCGAACGTCGATCCCGGTCGGCGTGCCGGCGAAACCGAGCGGCGGCAGGGCGTAGTTGCCGTTGCGGGCAAGCGTGATCCGGAACATCTGGCGCGTGAACTCGAGCGCGTCCTCGGCGCTGCCGCCGACGAAGCGGACGATGGCCGGGGCTGCGGCCATGGCGAAACCGCCGATGCCACTCGTCTCGGTGATCGACGAATCCCCCAGATCCGGGTTCGCGTCATCCGGCCCGTAACCTGGGAAGTACAGCCCGTCCGGCACGCCGACCGGTGCCTCGAACCATGTGTCGCCAGTGCCCGAGAGGCGGATCCCGAAGCGGACGCCGTTGCGAGCCATGGCCGTCACGACGGTCGAGGCGTCGATACCGTGTGCCGCATCCATGGCGCTCTTGCAGGCGGCCATCGAGAGGTTCAGGAAGAAGTGGTCGTTGACCCGCAGGAAGTCGAGGACCGCGTGGGCGGTGGCGGGGTCCGCCGATCGCACCATGGTCGGTGCGAGCGTGCGCACCAGGAGCGAGGTCGCGGCCACGTTCCGGTTGTGGCCCTCGTCGCCCATCTGGAGCGCCTGGGCCGTGATCGACGTCAGGTCGATGCCGCCCATCGCGCGGATGCTGTTCGAGAGGGCCGGACCGAGGACGTCGCGGAACCAGCGCAGACGATTCATCACGGCTTCGTCGTAGGCACCGAATCGAAGGACTTTGCCGAGTCCCTCGTTGAGCGTCGCAAAGGCCCGATTCCCGTGCTCGCCATTCTCGACGACGACGACCGGCATCGAGGGGCTGACGACCCCGGCCATGGGACCCACCGCGCCTCGGTGATGGCAGGCGTCGAACGCGATCTCGCCTCCAGCGGCGAGCGCACGGGCCTCGTCCGGCGTCGACGCCCATTCCTCGAACATGGCCGCCCCGATGACGGCGCCCTGTACCGGGCCGCACATCTCCTCGAATGCGATCGGCGGACCACTGTGGAGCAGGCTTCGGCCGCGGAAGTCTTCGATGACCTCGGCAGCCGGCCGCACATCCACCAGCATCGGCCGTGCGCCGATGATGCGCCCGACCGCCAGCGTGTTGGCCGCGGCCACTTGGGCGCCGATCCCATCCGTGTCGTCGTCGAGTCGAGCCACCAGGAGCCCCAGCTCCCGGTCGCCGGCAGCCGGCGGACGCCAGTCGAGTGGGGCGACGTCTGCGCCGTTGGCGCGCAAGGGATCGGCGAAGCCGGCCAGACCCACGTTGACCGCACGCATGCCGTCCGGGAAGAGTGCCGTGCCGGCCATCAAGGGTGCCCGGCGACGATGCGGGCCGCGAATCGGGCTGCCGCGGCATTGCTTGCCGCCACGATCACGCCGGCGTCACGCAGGATCGCCTCCTGGCGCGCCAGGCCCTGAGCGTCCCCCGGCGTGCCGCACACGGAGGCGACCACGGCCAGACTGTGGCCTCTGGCAGCGGTCCCCGCTCTGGCTTCTGCGATGGCCGCCACCAGCGCCCCGGCGGGATCCGGGTGCGAAGCCGTGCCCAGCACGACGTCCAGCAGCAGGACGGCCGCCGCAGGGTCGGCCGCGAGCGCCGCGATGCGCTCGCTGCGCAGCCGTGGATCGATCATCGGATGCGGCCGGCCGACCGTGTACTCGTCGTCACCGAGGTCGATCACGGTCTGCTCGACGTGGGCCGCCTTGAGGATGAGCTTGGCCTCGCCGGCCAGCGATCCGCCCGAAAAGAGGCCACGCACGGCAGACTGCCCGGGTCGCAGCCGACTGGCCGCTTCATCGATGGCGGCCGAGTCGGCTGGTCCTGGATCTGACGGCCGTGCCGTAGCGGCACCGGTCGCGAGGGCGGCGGCCGCCAGGGCGGCCTCTTCGAAGGTCGAGGCAGGGGTCGCCCCGACAGCCGATGCGTCAGCTGGACCGGCGCCCAGGAAGTTGACCACGACAGGCGTCCGGATCGATCGCACGGCGTCGAGGATGATGGCCGCCACTGAGGCAGCTGGCGGCTTGGAGATCAGCACGATGACGTGTGTCGCCGGATCGGCGTCGAGGCGGGCGAGCGCGGCCAGCATCATCACGCCACCGACGCCCTTGTCGAGATCGCGCCCGCCGACCCCGATGGCCTGGGAGATGCCCGCTCCGGCTCGATCGACGAGGCAGCTGACCTGCTGCATACCGGTGCCGCTGGCGCCGACAAGGCCGATCGAGCCACGACGCACGGCGTTGGCAAATCCGAGCGGGATGCCATCGAGGATCGCCGTGCCGCAGTCCGGGCCCATCATCAGCAGACCCCGGCGCCGGGCCATGGCCTTCAGCTCGACCTCCTCCTCGAGGCTCACGTTGTCGCTGAAGAGGAAGACATGCAGTCCGCGCTTGAGCGCCTTGAGCGCTTCTGCGGCCGCATAGGTGCCGGGTGTCGAGACCAGCGCGATGTTGGCGCCGGGCAGCTCGTCGAGGGCCTCGGCGAGCGTGTTCGGGACGAAGGTCGCGGCCGCGCCGCCGCGCTCGGCGCCGCCACCTGCACCCTCGAGCAGGGCGGCGGCCTCGCTGATGGCCGCCTCGCCGGCAGCGGCATCGACGGCGGCGACGGCGACGACCAGGTCATTGGGTCCGGCGGCAGCAGCGACCTCGTCCAGAAGGCCGGCCTCACGCAGGACTCCCTGGTTCGCGGGCGTGGCCATGACCAACCCGGCCCGCTCGATCCCGGGCCGCCCTTCGATCGCGGCGGCGATGCGCATCAGCTCGACGGAATCGCGGTAGCTGTTTCGGAAGACCCGGCTGTGGGTCACAGGCAGGACTCCGCTCCGATCAGCAGTCCCAGGAGCCCATCGAGGCCGGACGTCGCGCCCCACGATCTGGCTCGCGCCACGGCCTCCGCGATGTCGGCGTCGGGCTCGGCGAGCGCGTCGATCAGGCCGCGAAGGTGCTCCCCGTACCGGCCGGCGGCGGCATGCTCGTGGTATGCCTCCGCGACGCGAGTCGTCCGTCCACGCGCGAGCGAGGCAACGCCAGCCGTGAAGTCCCGCGCGATGGGATGCCCGAAGGCCGTCAGTGCCGCGCCACAGCCGACGAGGAGGTCATCGCCGCTTGGCGTCAGGCCAGGCCCGCGACCGATGAGCCCGAAGGCTGCGCCGAGCGCGCCCTCGATATCGGTGCGCATCAGGCTCGGCCCGAGGTTCTCGATCGCGCCCCAGGCCCGCCATGGATCGACGGCGGGGTTGCCGAGCCCGCTGGTCGCCGGATCGCACCACGCCTGCGCCAGCCGGTCAAGCGTTGGCCGGCGCCGGCGATCGGTCATCGTCGCGTCCCACTGGAGCGCCGTTTCGAAGGACACGAGGTGACCTTGTCCGCGGGTGCGCGACGCAGGCCGGACATCCGTGAGGCCGGTCGTCGTCATCCAGACGACGTCACCGATGCGGAGCCCGATCTCGTCGAGTCCATGAGCGAGGTCGAGCCCGATACCGCCGGGGAGTCGGCCGGACCCGGATGCAACGAGGCCGAACAGCCGCCCGGCCGTCTCGATGTCGATCGCACGATCAGAGACGTGGCGGACGACACCCGACGCTCCCACGTCCAGGAGCGGCTTGAGCGACCGGCAGATCCAGGTCGCATGGGCGTGCACCCCTCGCGTCGTCATCCCTTCATATGCTATGGAGCGCAGACGGCATCGTCATTGTGGGAACATCACAAGAACTTCGGCGTCATGCCGTGCCCCCGTCACAGGTCGGGAGGAGGCAGCCATGAACCAGGGGCTGGCCATCAGCGAGGTCCTCGCACTACCAGCGTTGACCGGCGCTCGACTGGTCGGCGGCGCCGGCGGGCGGGATCGACGGGTGCGACAGGTCAATGTCATGGAGGTCCCGGACATCCTGGACTGGGTGGCGCCTGACGAGTTGCTCCTGACCACGGCCTATCCGCTACGAGACGATCCGGCCGCCCTCGCGACCCTCATCCCGCGCCTTGCGGCCAAGGGGCTGGCAGGCATGGCACTCAAGCCGACGCGCTATATCGGCCACATCCCGGCGATCATGGTCGAAGAGGCTGATCGACTCGACTTCCCCCTTCTCGAGCTGCCGGCGCGTACGAGCTTCAACGAAGTCATCAATGAAGTGCTCACGTCGATCCTCGACCGGCAGGCCGCGCGCCTGCAGCGGTCGGCGGCGATCCGCGACCGGTTCATGGCCATCGTGCTCTCGGGCGGGGGCCTGCCCCGCATCGCTGAGGCCCTCGCCGAATCGGTCGGGCGGGCGGTCCTCATCGTCGACCCCATCGGGCAGCTCCTCGCTCGGTCGGGCGGGGCGGAGTCGAGCCTGGGACTGGACATGGCATCAGGGACGGTCATCGGCTCGACATCGATCGAGCCGATGGAACGTGGTGTGCTGCCCGCTGCAGTGACCATCGGCGGCCGCGACATCGCCGCCGCGATCCAGCCGATCCGGGTCGGTGCCGAGCGCTACGGCGCGGTCATCGTCCTCGGCGACACGAGCACGATCAGCGAGGAGGACCTCGAGGCGCTCGAGTACTCAGCCACCGTCGCCGCGCTTCGCCAGGTGCAGGCACGCGTGGTGGCAGAGGCGGATCACCGCTTCCAGGCTGTCTGTCTCGAGGAGCTCGTGACCGGCCACGCCACCGATCGCGGCGTGGTCCTCGAGTGGGCCGTCGAGTTCGGTTGGGACCTCGCCACACCGCGTGCGGTCATGCTCGCGGACGTCGAGTCGCCGCCGACGGCAGGCGCGGCGTCGGACGAGATGGCCGGTGGCCATGCCGAGGCGGCCGCCGGCCTTCGGCATCGACTCGCAGATGCGGCCCGTCAGACATTGGGCCGCGGCGCCATCGTATGGGAACGCAGCCGTGAGGTCGCGGCGCTCATCGCAACAGGGCCGCGCGGCGGGCAGGGAACCGAGGCCGCCGCAGCCGAGTTGCAGGCGGAGATGATCCGTCGCGTGCCGGGGGCGGTGGTCACGGTCGGGATCGGTCGACCGGTCGAAGATCCACTCAGGCTCCAGGAGTCGTTCGCGGAGGCTCGACAGGCGCGAACCGTGTTGCGTTGGACCAAGGGCCCGGGAGCCATCGCTCGCTTCGAATCGCTCGGGCTTGACCGCCTGCTGGCCGCGACGCCGGAGGCGGAGCGCGTCGCGTTCCTTGGCGCAGCACTCGGTCCGCTCCTCGAGCACGACCGCAGGCATGGCACGGCACTGGTCGCGAGCCTCGAACGCTGGCTAACCGACCGGAACGGCGCGGCCGCTGCGCGCGACCTGTACGTCCACTACAACACGCTGAAGAATCGGCTTGACAGGATCGAAGCCCTCATCGGGCCTTTCGTCGATGATGCGACCCGTTGCCTCGAGCTTGCCTTGGCCATCCGGGTACTGCGCATCGGCCATCCTGGCTGAGCTGCGATCAGTCGAGATCGCCGCGTAGCTGACCAACGCCGCGGGCGATCGGCTGGCGAGCGTCGTCGGGCGGCCAGGGTGCCAGAACCACCGCCTGCTCGAATTCGAGGTGGCCTTCGTACACGCGCTCGGCGAGGTCCACGACCTGGCGGACCTCGTCGGCCTGGGCGGCCACGTCGGCATGATCGAAGACCGGGCCATGGCCAGGGACGTACCGAGCGGCGGCGAGCGCGAGCAGGGCATCGTCTGTCGCCGGCCAATCGATGGGGTATCCGTCATCAAAGCTGGGCGGGTTGCCGCCCTCGATGAGGTCGCCCGCGAAGACGACGTCGGCACCAGGCACCACGACCACGATGTCGTGGTCGGTATGACCGCGGCCGAGGAAGCGCAGCTCGACCGTTCGCCCGCCGAGGTCGATGGTGGCGGCGTCGGCGAACGTCTGGTCGGGCGGGTCGGGGACGAAGCTCGCCATCTCTGCGGCCAGGTCGGGGTCTGACTCCACCGCCGTCGCCCGCTGGTCGTCGAGCGTCTTCGCCAGGAACGGGAGGGCACCCTCGTGGCCCCAGATCGCGGTCGGTCGGAAGGCGCGATTGCCGAAGCAGTGGTCCCAGTGGGCGTGGGTGTTGACGACCACGGTCGGAGCCCGCGGCGTGATCACGCGTACATCGGCCAGGATCTCGCGCGCGTGGACCTCGGAGGCTCGTGAGTCGACGACCAGGACGCCTGCTTCGCCGACGATGACGCCGATGTTCTGGTCGAGGAACGGATATCGCCGGACGAAGACGCCCTCGGCGACCTCGACCCAGCCGATCTTGACGGACACGTGCGCTCCTCCCTATGTGGCTGACGGCAAGAGGGATTCAAGGGGCCGATCAGGGTCGGACAGCGCGGTGGGGTCGACCTTTGCGCCCGACTCGATGAGCTTGGCGATCGTCGGCGAGACGCCAGGCACTCGCGCGTTGAGCCCGGCGACGACGGTCGAGCCATCGAGCCAGAACGCGCAGAACGACCCCGATGCCGGCTCGCCCCTGAAGAGCAGCCGGTCCCAGCGCGCCGGGTGCCCGACGTACTCCATGTCGAAGTCGTACTGGTCCGAATAGAAGTACGGCGCCTTCCGGTAGGGCGTGCCGGCGTCGAGCATCGACTTCGCGACCGCGATGCCGTGCCGACGGGCCGTGTCCCAGTGCTCGACCCGCACGCGCGCGTCGAGGAGCGGATGCCAGGCGGCAGCGACGTCGCCGATCGCGAAGACGTCCGGGTCAGAGGTGCGCAGGTATTCATCGACCTCGACCCCGTCGGATACGGTCAGGCCGGCCGCTCGGGCCAGCTCGTCGCGAGGGTCGAGCGCCGACGCCGGCCACGATGACGGTCGCTGGCACGAGCGAACCGTCTGCCAGGCGGATGCCGGAGGCCGCACCGTCGCCGATGACGGCCTCGACTCTCGCATCGGGCACGATGCGCACACCATGCGCCTGATGAAGGTCCCGGTAGACGAGACCGATCTCCGGCCCCATCACGCGCTCCAGCGGCAGCGAGCCGCTCATGATCATGGTCACCGCGACATCGAGCTGCCGCAGCGAGGCGGCCACCTCGGCCCCGATCCAGCCGCCGCCGATGACGGCCACCTCCCCTGCTTGCAGGGCGGCGGCCCGGATGGCGTCGGCATCGTCGAACGTGCGCAGGGTCATGACGCCCGGCAGGTCTGCGCCGGGGACGGGCAACGGTTTCGCCTCGGCGCCCGTGGCCAGCAGCAGGCGCCAGAAGCCGAAGGCCCGTCCATCGGCGGTGCTCACCTCGCGCGCCCGGAGATCGATCTTGGTCGCCAGGGTGCCGGTCAGGACCTCGGTCCCTTCCGCCGCCCAGGCCTCGGCCGTCTTGACCCGGACTTCGTCGCGGTCCTTCGTGCCCCGCAGGTAGTCCTTCGACAGCGGCGGCCGCTCGTACGGCTGCTCCTGCTCCTCGGCCAGCATCACGATCCGCCCGTCGAAGCCTTCCTTGCGCAGGTTGACAGCCGCCCGGGCGGCCCCGAGGCCGGCGCCCACGATGACGATGGTCCGCTCGCTCATGCCACCTCCGCTCAGCCAGACGCCTTCCGGCTCGACACTCCCGAAGGGTACGACCCGCGGGCGTCTTGCGCGGGCTCTCGCCCACCGTTCGTCAGGAGTCGGCGGTCGTCGTCCACGACGCATGGGCGCATACTCCAGTCGACGAGCTATGCCAGTGCTGCTTTGGTGGATCCTGATGCTGGGCGGGATCGCGACCACGGTCGCGGCCGCGGCACTCTCGGCTGAGGTCGAGTTCGAAGCGGCGATCGCGCTGGGCGGCCTCCTCTCCACGCTCCTCGGTGCCGTCGGTCTGCTCCTCTCACGGGTGGCGGGTGACGCCCCGCGGGACCTGCGGCCGCCCGGTGCGACGAGTCGCGTCAACCTGCCGACGGTTCAGGCCCCCGCTGCGACCGGAGCCAGGCCGACGAGGTCGTGGGCGCTCGCGCGCCGCAAGAGGCGCAGCCGCCGGCGCGCCACCAGGTGCGCTGCCCATCCCGGCCTGGCCCCGCGCGCAGCGGTCGTTCACGCACGCCTCTGCTCCTCGCAGCCTTCGTCGGCGGCGCCGTCTGGAACCTGACGATGACCGCCGGGTCGACCGGGCCGCTCGACATCCTGGTGGGCATCCTCTTCCTGATCACGCCCCTCGCGGGCGTCGCCGCCCTTGCGACCCGCCTGGTGGGCGGACGGGCCTGGGGCCCTGCCGCGGCCTGGACGACGGCCGGTATCGGCGCCTTCGTCGGCAGCGTCGCGGCCGATCTGGCCTTCGGACTGCTGGGCTGACGCAGAGTCGCCCAGCGACCCTGGCTCCTTGGCCGACGCCAGCGCCGTGCGTACTACACTCAGGGCCACGCCACCGACCGACTCGATGCCAACTCGGAGGACTCGGATGCCCAGGATCGTTCGCGGGGCCCTGCTCCAAGCCAGCTGGACCGGCGACAAGGAATCGATGATCCAGAAGCACGAGGCCCACGCCCACGAGGCGGCCAAGCAGGGCGCCCAGGTCTTCTGCATGCAGGAGCTTTTCTACGGGCCGTACTTCTGCCAGGTCCAGGACGCCGAGTACTACGCCTACACCGAGCACATCCCGGACGGCCCGACGACCAAACGGATGCAGGACCTCGCCAAGCAGACCGGCATGGTCCTCGTGGTCCCGATGTACGAGGAGGACGAGCACGCCTCGGGCATCTACTACAACACGGCCGCGGTCATCGATGCTGACGGGACGTACCTGGGCAAGTACCGCAAGACGCACATCCCGCACGTCAAGGGCTTCTGGGAGAAGTTCTACTTCCGGCCCGGCAACACGGGCTACCCGGTCTTCGAGACCGCGGTCGGGAAGGTCGGTGTCTACATCTGCTACGACCGCCACTTTCCGGAGGGCGCCCGGGCGCTGGGCCTGAACGGCGCCGAGATGGTCTTCATCCCGAGCGCCACCTCGCGCGGCTTGTCCGAGTATCTCTGGCGTATCGAGCAGGTCAGCCACGCGGTCGCCAATGGCTACTTCGTGGGCACCATCAACCGGGTCGGCATCGAGCCGTTGGGCGACGACGACTTCTACGGCCAGAGCTACTTCTGCGACCCGCGCGGCCAATTCATCGGCGCCCTCGGCGACGCGCACGAAGAGGAGCTGCTGATCCGCGACATGGACCTCGACCAGATCACCGAGGTCAGACAGACCTGGCAGTTCTACCGAGACCGCCGGCCGGACGCCTACGGGGACCTCGTCCGACCATAGGTCGCCGTAGACCCACCGGACGCGGAGGTCGCCCATGGACTTCGGATTCACGCTCAAACCCGACCATACGATCGAGCGGACGCTGGCGCTGACCCGCCAGGCCGAGGCGGCTGGCTTCACCTATGGCTGGCTCTTCGACTCGCACGTCCTGTGGCGCGATCCGTATCCCCTGCTGACGCTCATGGCAGAGGCCACGATGTCGATGCGCCTCGGGACGTGCGTGACGAACCCGGCGACGAGGGAGCCGAGCGTGACCGCCTCGGCGTTGGCCGTCCTCGACGAGATCAGCGGGGGGCGCATGGACCTGGGCATCGGCCGAGGGGACTCCGCGCGACGGGTTCTGGGCAAGCCGCCGACGACGATGGCCACGCTCGAGGAGGCGATCGTCGTCATCCGGGGACTCGTCGAGGGACGGACGGTGACCTATGAAGGCACGGAGCTGACGCTGCCGTGGACCGGCCGATGGACGCTGCCTGTCTGGGTCGCTGGCTACGGGCCGATGGCGCTCAAGATGGCCGGCCGGATCGCGGATGGGATCATCCTCCAGCTCGCCGATCCGGACCTTGTCCGCTGGTTCGTCGGCCAGCTGCGGGACGCGGCGACAGAAGCCGGCCGCGATGCGGCGTCGCTCAAGGTCCAGACCGCGGCGGCGGCCTACGTCGGGCCGCGCGGCGAGGGCCGCGAGCGTACCAACTGGTTCCCGGCCCTGGTCTCGAACCACGTCGTGGACCTCGTCAACAAGTACCCTCGCGAGCAGCTACCCGAGTCGCTGACCGGCTACGTGCAGGATCGCGCCGGATACGACTACCTGCACCACGCCGAGGTCGGCTCGAGCAACGCGGCCTTCGTGGGCGACGAGGTGACCGACCGCTTCTGCGTCCTCGGCGAGGCCGACGAGCACATCGCCAAGCTCCGTGAGCTGGCGGATGCCGGTGTCGACCAGTTCAACGTCTACCTCATGAACGGCGACGAGGAGGCACAGCTCGAGGCGTACGGCCGCGAGATCATCCCTGCCCTCCGGAGCGTCGAGGCCGCACGGTAGGCGCAGCGGCTGCCGGCCACGATCTCGGCTCAGGGGGCCGCCTCGAAGGCCTGACCTTCCGGGCTCCGCATCAGACGGGTCCGGCATCCATCGGTGCCCCGCGTCAACGGTCGTTCGATGGCGGGACCACCGAACCAGAAAGGTGGTGCGGTCGGGGCCAGTCGCGAGCACTACGTAGGCCGGTCGTCCGTCTGGACGCTGGGACCCATGCTGCGACACACTCCCCCTCCGGACGATCTCCGGCCTGCCTACTGGAGGTGCCCACCATGGCTGAACGACTGCGACAGCGCGCCGTGGGGCCGCGCGACCCCTGGTTCGACCTCGAAGGTAAGACCGTCCGTCGAGGACGCCGGACGCGGATGATCGTCGAGCTGGTCGCATTCGCTGTCTCCCTGTCCGCCCTCTGGGTCGCCATCTTCATCCGCCTCTACGGCTGATCGGGTCCGTCCGCGCACGGCCCGCGGGCTATCCTGTCGAGGTCGACTGGAACGACTGGCAGGAGAGGGACCGATGCGCACGCTGATCACCAACGGCACCGTGGTCAACGCGGCTGGCTCGTACCAGGCCGACGTGCTCATCGATGGCGAGACGATCGCTGCCGTCGGTGCGGTCGCACCCGGCGCCGGGCTGGCTGGAAGCCTCGCGTCCGTCCTGACCGGTAGCGGCGTCGACCAGCGCATCGACGCCACCGGCAAGTACGTCATCCCGGGCGCCATCGACGTCCACACCCACATGGAGCTGCCCTTCGGCGGCACCTTCGCCAAGGACACCTTCGAGACCGGCACCAGGGCTGCCGCCTTCGGTGGCACGACCACGATCATCGATTTCGCCGTCCAATCGCGCGGCAAGAGCCTGCGCGAGGGGCTCGACGCCTGGCACGCCAAGGCCCAGGGCAACGCGGTCATCGACTACGGCTTCCACATGATCATGAGCGACGTGACCGACGACTCGCTGACCGAGATGGACGAGCTGGTGGCCGAGGGCGTCACCGACTTCAAGCTCTTCACGGCCTACCCGGGCGTGTTCTTCAGCGACGACGGAGCCATCTTCCGGGCCATGCAGCGGACGGCGCGCAATGGCGGGCTGATCCTCATGCACGCAGAGAACGGCCCGGCCATCGACGTCGTGGCGGCTGATCTCGTGGCCGCCGGTACGACGGATCCCATCGGCCATGGCCTGGCCCGCTACCCGATCTTCGAGGGCGAGGCGACCAACCGCGTCATCCGCCTGGCCGAGGCAGCCGGCGTGCCCGTGTACATCGTCCACCTCTCGGCGCGGGACGCCTTGGGCGCGGTGCGGGAGGCGCGCGACCGAGGCGCGAACGCCTTCGCCGAGACCTGCCCCCAATACCTGTTCCTGTCGCTGGATGACATGGGCGATGGCTTCAACGGCGCAAAGTTCGTCTGCTCGCCGCCGCTCCGGACCGCCGACCACCAGGACGAGCTCTGGACCGGCCTCGTCAAGGACGACCTGCAGGTCATCTCGACCGACCACTGCCCCTTCGATTTCCATGATCAGAAGCAGCTCGGGCAGGGCGACTTCCGGAAGATCCCCAATGGCCTGCCGGGCGTCGAGGATCGCCTCGACCTCATGCACGATGGCGGCGTGGTCGGTGGCCGGATCAGCAAGGAGCGTTGGGTCGAGATCTGCTCGGCGGCACCGGCCAGACTCTTCGGGCTCGAGGGTCGCAAGGGCGTCGTGGCGCCGGGCGCCGACGCCGACCTCGTCGTCTACGATCCGAACCGCACGCACACCATCTCGGCCGAGACCCACCACATGAACGTGGACTACTCGTGCTACGAGGGTCGGGTGGTGACGGGCGGCTCGGACGTCGTCCTCTCGCGTGGCGATGTCATCGTCGAGGACGGCGAGTGGAAGGGTTCACCGGGTCGCGGCCGCTTCCTCAAGCGCACCCCGACCGGCGGCGCCATCCGCTGACACGGCGCCGCGCTCAGACGACGCCCTGACCGAGGTGGTCGCCTAAAGGGCCCTTATAGCGACGCGCAACAGTCTCCCGGTCCAGGTCCCGAGGCGGACCGCGAGATCGGGAAAGGAGCGCGCGCTCATGACCACCACGAGAAGCCGCCTGGTGTTGGCGCTGGGCCTCACAGTGACCCTGTCTGCGGGGTCGGCCCTGTCGGCCATCGCCGCGCAGGCGGGCGCCTGGGCCACCGCGGTCAACGCGGAGTCGATCGCAGGCACCAGCAGCGAGCTCAATACGCCATCCAACGACGGCTGTCCGATCGAGTCTCCCAACGGCCTGCGGCTATACACGGCGACGAACCGGCCGGGCGGCTACGGGGGCATCGACATCTGGGTGGCGAGCCGGTCCAGCAGGGAGAGCGCCTTCGGGGCACCGGCCAACCTCGGCCCCGTCATCAACAGCACCGCGGACGACTTCTGCCCGACGCCGATCCCCGGCGGGGGGCTGTTCTTCGTCAGCTCACGCATCGTCGATGGTGCCTGCGGCGCGGCCGATATCTATTTCAGCCGCCACAATCCGAGCCACGGCTGGTCGGCGCCGAAGAACCTCGGCTGTCAGGTGAACGGGCCGCTCGGCGAGGCGGGACCATCCTACTTCGAGGCCGGCGGCACGGCCTTCCTGTACTTCTCGAGCGGACCTGACATCTACGCGTCACCGAAGCAGGCGGATGGGACGTTCGGCCCCAGGGATCCGGTCGCGGAGCTCAACACGCCCGCGGCGGACCTGAGGCCGAACGTTGCGAAGAACGGCTTGGAGGTCGTCTTCGACTCCGACCGCCCCGGGACGATCGGGCTGGCCGATCTCTGGATCGCGACCCGAGCGAGCACGAGCCAGCCATGGTCGACTCCGGTCAACGTCGGTGCGGCAGTCAACAGCGCGGCCAACGAGACGCGCGGCTCATTCAGTCGGGATGGGACGAGGCTCTATTTCGGTCGGACGCCCGGGCCAGAGGGCGGCAGCGACATCTTCGTCGCCACCCGATAGACGGGTAACACGTCGTCCGGAGAAGGAGCGGAGGCTTCATCGAGGGACGACACCCGATAGCGGCGCGGGCGGGGTGGCGGGCCGATGCCATCTTGCCTGCGCGGCTTGATCGGCCGACGCCGGCGAGGCGCGGTCGCCGGCGGACTCGGCACGGGGCTCGGGCCAGGCGACGGCGGTGGCGTGCAACCCTTCGACCGGCCGTTCCCGTTGCCGTTCCCGTTGCCTGGGCCGTCGTCCGGAGCGACCTGGCAGGGCGGCGGGGCACAGCTGCCGACCATCGATCCGCCCCAGCTGCCCCGGCCAGGCAGGTATGCGGTGGCCGTGCGGTAGCGCCCGAAGCGCCCCGGGCCGGACCGGGCTCGCGCCATCCAGCCGAGGACGTCGTCGCGCCAGGCACGCTCAGGCTCGGCCTTGGTGAGGTCGATCCGCCAACCGCCGCACGAGCGCACGTACATCAGGCCCGGTGGGTCGACGGCCTTCTTGATGCCGGGCTGGGTGCCCTTGATGAAGAGCGCGGTCGTGGTCTGCCGCGTGAACGCGCCCGGCCGACCGCCCGTCCATGCGTCGATCCTGGTCCGCACCAGGCCCTCGGGTGGCTGGAACCGGGCCACGGGCATGCTTCTTCGTGTAGTCGCGCATGAAGGCCTGCCAGACGGGGGCCGGACCATCGAGCGAGATGATCTCGCGTCCCGGGCCGCGCGACTCGGAGTGGTCGCTGTTGCCCATCCAGACCCCGACCACGATGCCCGGCTGCCTTGGGGTCCTTGGGCGGCGCCAGGAAGCCGTAGGTCGCGTAGTCGAGCGTCTCGTTCGTGGTCCCGGTCTTGGCGGCGGCGGGCCGGCGGCTGCCCCCGGGGCCGTTGCCCAGGCGCAGGACCTTGGCCCAGACCGGGTTCTGCTTCGGGTCGGTGTTGCCGGCGATGATCTCGGTCACCTGGTAGGCCGCCCGGGGGTCGATGACCTCCTCGGCCTTCGCCTTGCCTGCATTCGCAGACCGGCTGGCCATCCGGTCCGGCGACGGAGAGCACGTAGCGGGGCGGGGCGAGCTTGCCGTTGTTGGCCAGGGCGCCGTAGGCCGAGGTGAGGTCGAGCGGTCGGACCTCGACCGTGCCGATGGCGGCGGACAGGCCCGCCCCGACGAAGAACTTGCTGCCGCCAGCGAACCTGATCCCGAACTTGGCGGCCTGCGCGGCGACCGCCTTGCTACCGACGCGATCGAGCGCCCGGATGGCCGGGATGTTGAGCGACCATTGGAGCGCCTCCCGGACCAGGACCGGTCCGCGTTCGCGGCGGTCGGCGTCGTGCGGCGCCCAGCCACGCGCGAAGCGCGTGGTGACGTCCAGCAGGAGGCTGCCGGGGGTCAGGCTGTGCCGATCGAAGGCCGTCGCGTAGACGATGGGTTTGAAGGCCGAGCCTGGCTGCCGGTAGCCCTGCGAGAGGACGTCGAACTTCGGCTCGAAGCGACGACTGCGCATCTCGTCGCGGTAGTAGCCCGCGCTGCCGACGTAGGCCAGGACGTCGCCCGTGCGGTAGTCGAGGGCGACCATCGCGCCGTTGCGCGGGCCGCGCCCGCTCAGGCGCCGCGCCCAGCTACGGTCGCGCGCGGAGACCTTCAGGCTCTTGACGATCCGTGCCGCCTTGGCCTTCGAGACATGGGGCAGCACGGCTGCCACCGTGATGTACTTCTCGGCCAGCTGCTGGGCCTTCCAGTCCAGCGAGGTGATGACGCGATAGCCCCCGGTCTCGACCGCCTCGATGCTCCCGAAGTGCTTGACCAATTCGTCCCGGACGCGCCACATGAAGTGCGGCGCGCGATAGATGATGGGCCGATCGCCGACGAGCACGACAGGCTCGGCTCGCGCGGCGGAGATCTCGGCTGACGTGAGGTGTGTCCATCTCCCTTCGGTCAGCGTGCCCAGGATGTAGTTCCGGCGCAGGATCGGCGGCGCGGTCGGGTCGACGACCAGCCGGCCCTGCTTGTCCCGTGTCGCATAGAGATAGGGATCGAGCGTCGACGGCGACTTCGGCAGGCCGACCAGCAGCGCGGCCTGCGCTGCCGTCAGCTTGGAGAGGTCGGTGACCCCGAAGTACGTGCTCGCTGCGCTCGCGATGCCGTAGGCATCATGCCCGTAGAAGTTCTGGTTGAGGTAGGCGGTGATGATCCGTTGCTTGCCATCCTCGCCGGGGAACTCCCCAGTCACACGTGCCGCCTGGATGATCTCGGCGACCTTGCGCCGGTAGGCGTCGGCGCCTTCGGCCACGAGGTCCTCGGGCAGCAGCCGCGCCCGGACGAGCTGTTGGGTGACGGTCGACGCGCCTCGTGCCGAGACGCCCGTGAGGTGGTCGGCGGCGGCCGACAGGATGGCCGCCGGGTCGAAGCCCTCGTTCACCCAGAACGTCCGGTCCTCCGTGTTCGTGGTCGCGTCGAGGAGCAGGGTCGGGATCTCCTCGAACGGCACCACCCGCCGGTCCTGCGCCTGGAAGCGGCCAAGCTCGATCTTTCCCGTGCGGTCGTAGACGATCGTGGGCTGGGCGAACCGGAGATCCTCGAGCAGCGCGGGATCAGGCAGGGTCTCGGTCAGGGTCCCCACCGCAGCCAGGGCGACACCGCCTGCCGCCGCGCCGGCCGAGGCCAGCAGGGTCAGGACGGTCAGCAGCAGGACCCCGACCAGGGCTAGCCAGCGACCGAGGCGACTCTCCGGCGGGCGCGGGCGCGCCCGTCGCCGGTGCCTCAGCAGGACGGCGGCCGACCGCCCCAGCGGTGGATGTCCGGGCCTCGCGCGGCCCGTGCGTTCGATCCCAGGATTCATCGCTCAAACCGTCTCGCGCCGACCGCGTCGATGGTCGTTCACGCTCCCTGACAAAGATTACGCCTGTATCTCGAATGACGGCCCGACGGCGTCGACCTCACGGGTCGGACGCGCCGCCGCTCAGCCGACGAGTGGCCGACCCATCTCCGCGCGCCAGCGCTCGTTGAAGTCGAAGACGAGCCGGTCCTTGCGCGGGTAGACGCCGCTGGTGTAGGCCCGCGAGCCGATGCCGATCTGGACACGCTCGCAGACCGACCAGTCCTGCTTGCTCACGATGTCCCAGAGCTCGACCACCGAGTCCGGGCGGAAACCCTCGGCGGCGATCGTCTCAGGGCGGAAGTAGAACTCCGAGATGACCGTCGTGTGGCCGACCGACCGAGGGAAGAGGAAGTAGGCCATGACCGCGTCGGGGTGCAGGTTGACCATCAGGTTCGGGAACTGGAAGGCGCCGTAGTACATGCCGTAGTCCTCGGGCAGCAGGTCCGGCAGCCTGGGCAGGTCGGACGTGCCGGCGACGCTGAAGCTCGTGACGTCGTCGCGCATCAGGTTGCCGCCATCGCGGGTTTCGCCGTCCCAGACCTCGCCAGAGCGATACAGCGGGATGACCTGAGTCAGCTCGGGGTGGACGGTCGGGCAATGGAGGCATTCGTTGTAGTTCTCGACCACGATCTTCCAGTTGGCCTTGACCTCGTAGACGAGGCGCGCCCCGAGGCGCAGCTCGTCCATCTGGTAGCGGTCGAAATCGGTGATCGTCTCGACGCTCGCCCGGAGGGCGACGCCCAGTGGCTTCGGGTCGGGCGCCAGACTCACGAAGGTGAAGCCGGCGTACTCGTCGGCGGCGATGGCGTGGAGCGGATAGTCGGATCGCTCGAAGAGCTCGTCCTCGTGGACGTTCGGAGTCCCGATCAGCCGACCCTCGAGGTCGTATGACCAGGCGTGGTACGGGCACTTGAACGCCTTGTTGACGTGGCCGCAGTCCGGCTGCGGGTCGACGAGCTGGGTGCCGCGATGCGCGCAGACGTTGTAGAAGGCTCGCGCCTCGCCCGACCGATCACGATTGACGACGATCGACTCACCGAGCACGTCGCGGACGATGTAGTCGCCCGGCCGCTCGAACTCGGCCGACCGGCCGACACAGACCCAGCCGCCGAACCAGATCCGCTCACGTTCTTCGTCGAAGGTCGCCTGCCCTGTGTAGTCGGTCCCGACCAGCGTCGGACGCGGCCGCCAGGCCGGTTCGCGGTGGCGATGGGGTCGCGCCTCGGTCGAGATGCCGGCATCGGCCGGCCGTGTCGCAGCCATGGTCGCGGTCCTTGGTATGCGGGCCTGGGCCGCCCAAGGATGCCACGGACGGCGGGGCGGCCGCCACCGTGGTGCCTGCGCGCAACGCTCGTGATCAGGCGCGTTGCCAGAGGAAGGAGGCCGTCAACTCAGGAGGGCAGGCGCCCTAGCGCGTGCGCGGGAAGCCGAGATCGACCTTGGAGGTACCGGGGTCGGGCCAGCGCGAGGTCACGATCTTGGCCCGCGTGTAGAACTGGATGCCCTCCGGGCCATACATGTGCACGTCCCCGAAGAGCGACGCCTTCCAGCCACCGAACGAGTAGTACGCGACGGGCACCGGGATGGGCACGTTGATGCCGACCATGCCGGCCTGGACCTCGAACTGGAACTGACGCGCAGCACCACCGTCGCGGGTGAAGATGGCGGTGCCATTGCCGTACGGGTTGTCGTTCACCAGCCGCACGGCCTCGTCGTAGGTCTTGACCCGGACGACCGTCAGGACCGGCCCGAAGATCTCGTCCTTGTAGGCGTCCATCTCAGGCGTCACGTGGTCGATGAGCGAGGCACCCAGGAAGAAGCCGCCGTCCTCGGGGTCATAGAGCGGGTGCTTGCGGCCGTCGGCCACGACGGTGGCGCCCTGGGCCGGACCGGAGTCGAGGTAGGAGGCGACCTTGTCGCGATGCTGGCGCGTGACCAGCGGGCCCATCTCCGCCTCGGGGTCGGTGCCCGGCCCGACCTTGACCTTGGGCAGCCGGACCTTGATGGCCTCGACCAGCGGGTCGGCCACGTTCCCCACCGCGACCACGGTCGCGATGGCCATGCAGCGCTCGCCCGAGGAGCCATAGCCCGCGCTGACGGCGGCGTCTGCTGCCATCTCGATGTCGGCATCGGGTAGCACGATCATGTGGTTCTTGGCGCCCCCGAGCGCCTGGACGCGCTTGCCGTGCCGGGTGCCCGTCTCGTAGATGTAGCGGGCGATGGGCGTCGAGCCGACGAACGAAACCGCGGCCACGTCCGGATGCTCGAGGATGCGGTCGACGGCGACCTTGTCACCCTGGATGACGTTGAAGACGCCGTCCGGGACGCCGGCTTCGTGGAGCAACTCGGCCATGAAGATGGAGGCGGATGGGTCCTTCTCCGACGGCTTGAGCACGAAGGTGTTGCCGCAGGCGATGGCATTGGCGAACATCCACATGGGGACCATGGCCGGGAAGTTGAAGGGCGTGATACCGGCCACGACACCAAGCGGCTGGCGGATCTGGTAGACATCGACACCGCTCGAGACCTGCTCGCTGAAGCCGCCCTTCATGAGCTGCGGCACGCCCGTCGCGAACTCGAGATTCTCGATCCCGCGGGCGATCTCGCCGAGTGCGTCAGACGGGACCTTGCCGTGCTCGGCGGTCAGGAAAGCGGCCAGCTCGCGGCGGTGCTGGTCGACCAGGTTTCGGATGCGGAACATGACGTCGGCACGCTTCGAGAGCGACGTCGCGCGCCAAGCTGGAAAGGCAGCCTTGGCAGCAGCCACGGCCGCGTCGACCTCTTCGGCGGACGCGAAGTCGACGTGTCTGCGGATGGCGCCCGTTGCGGGGTCGTAGACCGGGCCGCTCCGCCCGGAGGTGCCGGCGGCGAGCGTGCCGCCGATCCAGTGGTTGACCCGCTCGATGGTGGCCTGCGCGTCCGAGCCGGCCCGCGCTTCTGCGACCTGCGTCATCGTCGTGAACCTCGCATCCCTGTTGCACGCGCTCGCGAACGCGTCCCGGAAGTCTACTCCGGTGCCCGCGATGGCGCCGGCCGCCGACATGCGTCGGCGACCACCGACCGCCACGCCTTCAGCGGCCTCCGCGATCGACGGGTCACGTCGAGCGGCAGCCTCGAACCACGCACCGTATCTACGGGTCGCCCAGGCTGCCGTGAAGCCGTGAGCCAGGATGCTCAGGGCCACGGTCGCCGCCACGATGGTCGTGATGAGTGGCACGCCCGGCAGCGCCTCTTCGACGATGATGACCGTGAAGACGACAGAGGCCAACCCGCGCGGCCCGAACCAGCCGACGAAGAGGACGGTCGGGCGACCGAGTCGTGCGCCGATGAGCGAGACCGCAACCGGCACCATCCGCACCAGGGTCAGGGCGAGGACGGCGAAGACGACGACCGGCCCTGTGATGCTCGCCAGCTGAGGGCCGAGCAGCAGCGCGCCGAAGACGAGGTAGCTGGCCGTGGTCAGCAGAACGCCGAGGCCGTCGATGAAGGTCGACTCCTGCTCTTGGTCGACTGCCGCGGCGTCCACAGCGGCAGCTTCGGTCGTCGCCCTCCTCGAGCCCCGGCGGACTGCCATGCCCGCCACCAGCCCGGCCGCCCAGGCCGCGATGAAGCCGCTGCCGTCGACGATCACGGCGGCGGCATAGGCCAGCAGGGCCGTCGCCAGGAGCACCAGCGGGCGCCAGGTGGCGCCCATCCAGCCACGCTGGCTCGAGGCCACCACCAGCCGTCCACCCAGCCAGCCGGTCAGACCACCGAGCAGTGCCGAGAGCACCAACGCTCGCAGGAAGATCTCGACGACGTGGGCATCGGTGGTGCCGGTCGCCTCGCCCGTCAGGCCGATGAAGATGATCACGAAGGGCAGGGCGATGCCGTCGTTGAGGCCGCTCTCGACGTTGAGGCCATCACGCACAGACTGTGGCACCCGCCGATCGACGATCACGGCCTGGGCCAGCGAGGCGTCGGTCGGCGCGAGGACCGCACCGACCAGGGCTGCCTCCCAGATGTCGAGGCCGGCGAACATGACGGCCGCCAGCGCCCATCCGAGCCCGATCGTCAACGGCAGCCCGACGGCCAGGAGTCGTGATGGGAGGGAGCGCTCCCGGACCAGCCGGGCCGCGTCGATGGTGAAGGCGTCGCTGAAGAGGACGAGGATCAGCGTCAGCTCGAAGATGCCGTCGGCGAGCGCTACATCGGCAGTCGCCGAGACGAGGCCGAGGCCGACGGGCCCGATGAGCAGGCCGACAGCGACGAAGACGATCGGGGCCGTGACCATCGTCGTGCGCAGGCGCTCGGAGACGAGGCCGTAGGCGAAGTACGCGGCCGCGATGATGGCGAGCGCCACGACGCCATCATGGCATTCGTCGGAGGGCGCCGCGGCAAGCCGCAGCGCGACGTCCGCCCCGTGGCTACCTAGCTTGGCCGGTTGGCGGCCGGTGGCAGTTCGGTCGGGTCGATGGGACGATCGGGCCAGGTCAGGCCGTCGGCCGGACCGGCCTCCGAGCCGAGTCGTGCTCGTACTCGCCCGCCGAACAACAGCAGCGCGACCACGACCAGCGTCAGCATCGCCAGCGCCTGCTCCACGCTGAGGGGACCCACCGTCGCCTGGTCGCGCCAGGTGAAGGCGATGGCGATCCGGCCGGCCAGCCACCACGCCACTGCCCAGAGGAAGACGGTGCCGAATCGGAGGCGGCTGGCGACGAAGGCCAGGACAAGGACACCGATGGCAGCCCAGGCGCCCTCCAGCAACTGCGCTGGCACCGAGGGCATGGTCGGCGCCACGCTCTGCCAGGGACCGGGGCCGAGGAAGGCAACGGCCTGCTCGCCGGTCCATGGCACGCCCTGTCCGCCCCCGCCCAGGAACTGGCTGAACTTGGCCCCGACGACCAGGAACAGGAGGAGCGGCGCGGCAACCTCCAGCCAGCGCCGCCAATCGGGTCGGCCGCCGCTCAGGATGCGGGCGATGTAGGCGGCGGTCAGGGTCCCGCCGACGACCGCGCCGAGCAGCGATAGCGAGCCGCGCGCCGGATCGACGAGGGCGGCGAGGTCCGACGCGTAGACGCCAGCGTAGTCGAGGCCATGGACGATTCGCCCACCGATGACCGCACCCGGGACGACCGCGACCGCCACGAAGAGCAGGTCGTCGAGGCGCAGGGCCGGTGCATCCGCCGGCACGTCGACTGGCCGGCTGGCTCGATAGCGGACCGTGGCGAAGGCCGCCACCAGCAGCGTGACGAAGACGATCGCGGCGGCCGCCAGGCCCTGCCAGCTGAGCAGGACGCCGAATGGGCCCTGGCTCAGCCAGAGTGGGTCGAAGCTGACCTCGATGACGGCCACCGACGACGTCACCGCACCGGCCGCGAGGATCGCCGCGAGCTCGTCCATCAGCCGATCCCCTGCGATGCCGCTCGCGCGCCGCTCTCACCGCTCGGCAGCGCGCGCACCCTGAGCGCGGCGACCGCGGCCGCCCCGACGGACACCGCGCCGCCGACCAGCAGGGCCGCGGCGACGCCAGCAGCCGCCGCGATGGCGCCCGCGAACAGGCCGCCGATGGGCGAGGAGCCGGCGAAGACCGTGGTGTAGATGCTCATCACGCGGCCGCGCAGGCGGTCAGGAACGGTCATCTGGATGAGGGTGTTGGTGGTTGCAGCGATGGCGATCACGGACCAGCCGAGGAGCAGCATGACCGGCAGCGCGAGGACCTCGATCGAGATCGTGGCGAGCACCATCAGGGAGGCCGCCGAGCACGGCCGAGCCCGTGACGAGCAGGCCCAGGGTCGGGCGCAGCCCGGCCGCGATCATCAGGGCGCAGGCCAGCGATCCGAGGCCCGTGGCGGCCATCAGGAACCCATAGGTCGCGGCGTCGCCGTGCAGGACATCGCGGGCATAGACCGGCACCAGGACCGAGAAATTCATGCCCGCCGTGGCCACGACGCCGAGGGTCACGATGGCCAGCCGGATGGTCGGCGTGCGACGGACGTAGGTCAGACCCTCGGCGAGCTGCGCCCCTATGCCACGGACCGTGTGCGCGACGGCGATGCGCGGGCCTGCGAGCAGCTCCGAATCGTGCATCAGCACGTAGGCCACGAGCACAGCCAGGAAGCTGGCGGCGTTGAGGAAGAAGCAGGCCGCGATGCCGACGGCACTGATGACCAGTCCTGCGATGGCGGGGCCCATCACGCGGGCGCCGTTGAAGACGGCGCTGTTGAGGGCCACCGCGTTGGCGACATCGGCGCGACCGACCATCTCCACCACGAACGACTGGCGAACGGGCATCTCCACGGCGTTGACGAAACCGAGCCCGATGGCCAGCAGGTAGACCATCCAGACCTGGACGGCGTCGGTGACCACGAGGAGGCCCAGCGTAAGCGCCAGGACCATGGCCACGACCTGGGTCACGATGAGCGTCGGGCGCTTGGGCAGCGCGTCGGCGATGACGCCGCCGAAGAGACCGAAGATGAGCACGGGCAGGAACTGGCAGGCGGTCACGATGCCCAGCGCCAGCGGATCGTTCGTGAGCGTCAGCACGAGCCACCCCTGCGCGACGGTCTGCATCCAGGTCCCCGCGAGCGAGACCAGCTGGCCGGCGAAGAAGAGCCGGAAGTTGCGGTGCGCGAGTGACGCCCCGATGCCTCGCGTCATGTCCGACCAGCCGTCGAGGCCGCGCGCGCTCACGTGCCGGGCGGCGGACTCGATGAGCTCGATCGACCGCGCCAGGCCGAGGCGGCCCGTGTCGAGCGTCAGGTCATAGTGGCGGGCGTCCATCCAATCGACGTCGAAGCGGCGACGAAGGTATGTCGCTCGTGCGGCATCCACAGAACGACAGAGCTCACGCAACGACGCCTCGTCGGGTCGCGCATCGTCCGGCAGCTCCTCGATCCGCGAGGTCAGATAGCGGACCCGATCCGCGAGCGAAGCGTGCAGGTGGACGCGCAAGACCTCCGAGCGGCCGGACAGGATGAATCCGGCACCGCGCCCCAGGATGACCACGCCGCCGGTCGCGGCGGCCTCCTCGATGATCGACCGCGTGAGCGCGAAGAGCCGCTCGCCGATGGCCGGCGAAACGGTGCTCTCCATCGCCGATGCCGGGATGGACACCTCCGGCGCGCTCGTCGCGAAGGCGGCGCCAAGGCGCTGCCACAGTCCCGGCATTCGTTCGTCGTAGCCCTCGGCGTCTGATTCCGGGATGCCTGCGCGCTCCGCGGCTGCGGCCACGATCTCGCGATCCAGGAACGGGATCCCGAAGCGCTCCGCGAGGGTCCGCCCGATGGCGGCGCCGCCGGCCCCGAACTGGCGAGACAGGGTGATGACGGGCATCGAGGTCGGGGCCCGAGGCGACCGGCCCGCCTAGGCGAGCTTGCCGACCAGCTCCCGGACGGACGCGGCCGAGCGATCGAACTCCGCCTGTTCGCCGTCGGTGAGCTCGATCTGGACGATCTCCTCGACTCCGCGGCGACCGAGCTTGACGGGCACGCCGACGAAGAGGCCGTCGGTCCGGTACTCGCCCTCGAGGAGCACCGCGCAGGGCAGGACGGCCTTGGTGTCGCCGAGGATGGCGGCCGACATCTGGGCCACGGACGCGGCCGGCGCGTAGAAGGCGGATCCTGCCTTGAGGAGCGCCACCACCTCCGCGCCGCCGTTGCGCGTGCGCTCGACGAGCCCCTCGATCCGTTCCGGCGACAGGAGGTCGGTGAGCGGGATGCCGGCGACCGTGCTGTAGCGCGGCAACGGCACCATGGTGTCGCCGTGACCGCCGAGCACGAAGGCGTGGGTGCTGGTGACCGAGACGCCGAGCTCCCAGGCGATGAACGTCCGGAAGCGGGCCGAGTCGAGGATGCCGGCCATGCCGATGACGCGCTCGCGCGGAAAGCCGCTGGCCTTCATGGCCACGTGGCACATCGCGTCGAGGGGGTTGGTCACGATGATCAGGATCGCGTTCGGAGAGACGGCCGTGGCCTGGCTGACGACCGATCCGACGATGCCCGCATTCTTGGCCAGGAGGTCATCGCGGCTCATGCCCGGCTGCCGCGCCAGGCCGGAGGTGACGACGACGATGTCGGAGCCGGCCGTCTCGGCGTAGTCGTTGGTGCCCGTGATCGTGCAGTCGTGACCGAGCACCGGCGCCGATTCGGCGAGGTCGAGCGCCTTGCCCTGAGGCAGCCCTTCGACGATATCGACCAGGACGACGTCTGCCAGGCCCGCCTCGGCGATGCGCTGCGCGGTGGTCGCGCCGACGTTGCCGGCGCCGATGACGGTGACCTTGGGGCGGGGCATGGGTCGATGGGCTCCTTCTGGGGTGCGGATGGACGCGACGGCGAGGTGTCCATTCTAGTCGGCGACCACCGTCCGTCCGTCTCACCGCGTCGGGCCCGGGTAGCATTGGCAGCGTGACCGACGACCACGACGGCTTGCATCTCGAGACGCTCACGGTCCATGCCGGCCAGGAGCCGGACGAGCTGACGGGCGCCGTCTCGCCGCCCATCTACCAGACGAGCACGTACGCGCAGGACGGCGTCGGCCAGCCGCGCGGCGGATGGGAGTACGCGAGGACCCAGAACCCGACGCGATCGCGTCTCGAGCGGGCGGTCGCCGAGCTCGAGGGCGGGCGTTACGGCCTCGCCTTCGCCAGCGGATCGGCCACGACCGCGGTCATCGCCGAGCTCGCGGCACCGGGCGACGCGATCCTGTGCAGCGACGATGTCTATGGCGGCACCTATCGATACTTCGATCGCGTCGCCGGAGTGCGCGGCGTCACGGCCACGTACGTCGACCTGTCGACGGACCCGATCACGGCGCTGGCGGCAGCGCTCACCGATCGGACCCGCCTGGTATGGGTCGAGACGCCTTCCAACCCGCACCTGAAGCTCGTCGACCTGGCCGCCGTCGCGGCGGTCCTGGCGAGCCATCGAGGAGCCCAGGGAGAGCAGCCTCTCCTCGTGGTCGATAACACCTTCGCCACCCCGATCGCCCAGCGACCGCTCCAGCTCGGCGCAGACATCGTCTACCACTCGGCGACGAAATTCCTGGCCGGCCATTCCGACGTCGTCAACGGCGTGCTGGCCACATCGCGCGACGACCTCTACGAGCAACTCAAGTTCCTGCAGAACGCGATCGGCGCGGTGCCCGGGCCGTTCGATTGCTTCCTTGTCCTGCGCGGCCTGCGGACGCTGGCGCTGCGAATGGAACGCCACGCGTCCAACGCCCTGACGGTGGCGCGGGCGCTGGCGGCGCGCTCGGACGTGGCGGTCGTGCGCTACCCGGGCCTGACCGACGGGCCACACGCCCATCCGCAGGCGGCCCTGGCCGGGTCGCAGATGTCGCTGAATGGCGGCATGCTCGCCTTCGACCCTGGCGCCGAAGGACGGCCGCCCGGCCGCCGATCGCGCGCGCGCGTTCTGTGAGGCGACCAGGATCTTCCGCCTTGCCGAATCCCTGGGCGGCGTCGAGTCCCTGTGCGAGGTGCCGGCCGCCATGACCCACGGATCGGTCGCCGGCTCGACGCTCGAGGTCTCCCCGGCGCTGGTACGCCTGAGTGTCGGCATCGAGCACCCGGCCGACCTCATCGCGGACGTGTCGCAGGCCCTCGATCGGGCGTGACGTACGGCCGATGACGACCGAGCTCAAGCGCCAGGCCCGCGACACGGTCGCCTCGGAGCGCGGCGCGCTGCTCGCCCTCTCGCACCGCATCCATGCCGACCCCGAACTTGGCTTCTTGGAGGTGCGTTCGAGTGCGATGGTGGCCGACGCACTGGCGGCCGGCGGATTCGAGGTCACGCGCGGCGTGGCCGGGATGCCGACCGCCTTCCTGGCCAGGGCCGGCGATGGGCCGCTGCGCCTGGCGATCCTGGCCGAGTACGACGCCCTGCCCGGCGTCGGGCATGCCTGCGGTCACAACATCATCGCCTCGGGCGCGGTCGGGGCGGGACTGGCGCTGGCACCGCTGGTCGACGAGCTTGGCCTGACCGTGACCGTTCTCGGCTCCCCTGCCGAGGAGGTCGGTGACGACGGCGGCAAACAGCGGCTGATCGCGGCCGGGGCATTCGACGATGTCCACCTCGCGATGATGGTCCACCCGGCGCCCTACGAGGCCGCCGACCCGCCCTTGATCGCAGCCTCCATGTTCGAGGCCCGCTATACGGGCAAGGAGGCCCATGCCTCGGCGCACCCCGAGCTGGGCATCAACGCAGCCGATGCCATGACCGTCGCTCAGGTGGCCATCGGCCTGCTCCGCCAGAGCCTCCTGCCGACGGCCCGCGTCCACGGTTTCGTGACCCACGGCGGCGAAGCCCCCAACATCATCCCGGCCCACACGAGCGCCCGGTACATCGTGCGGGGATGGTCCCTCGCGGAGCTGGAAGAGGTCCGAGCAAAGGTCCTCCGATGCTTCGAGGCCGGCGCCGTCGCGACGGGTGCGACGCTCGAGATCGTGGGCGGCATGGCGCCCTACGCCGAGATGCGCCATGACCCCGACCTGGCGGCCCGTTACCAGGCCAACGCCGAGGCGCTGGGGCGGACCTTCGGCGACCTTGGCATGATCCGCACTCGCGGCTCCGGCTCGACCGATATGGGCAACGTCTCGCACCTCGTGCCCACCATCCATCCGTTCATCCGCATCGAGACCGACGGCGCCGTCAATCACCAGCCCGAGTTCACGGCCGCCGCGGCCACACCATCAGGGGACGAGGCTGTGATCGACAGTGCTGTCGCCATGGCCTGGACGGCCATCGACGCCGCGACGGAGTCCGAGCTCCGAACCCGACTCCTTCGGCGCGACTAGCCTGGCTTCGGATCATCGCGGATGCGCGCGTAGAAGACGGAGTCGATCGGCAGGCCGTCACGATCGACGTCCCAGGCGCGGCGGATTCCCTCGCGCTCGAAGCCGGCGCGGGTCGCCACCCGCCCCGACGCGTGGTTGGCGAGATGTGTATAGAGCTCGAGGCGGACGGCATCGGTCGTGGCCAGCGTCCAGTCGACGATCAGCCGCAGGGCTCGAGTCGCGATGCCACGTCCTCGAGCCTCGGGGGCCAGCCAATAGCCAAAGCCGAAGCGGTGGCCGTAGGGCCCGTGACGAGCGATGGCTCCGAGGCCCAGTTCGGAAGCTGCGTCGACGATCGCGAACGAGCGCTCATCGTCACTCTGCCAGTCTCGTGCCCGTCGCTCGACGAACCAGGCGGCATCGTCGCGGGTGTAGGGCTGTGGGATGGGCATGAAGCGGGCGATGAGCGGATCCTGGCACGCCGCATAGACCCACGGCGCATCGTCGTTCCGCCAGGCACGGAGCAGGACGACGCCGTCGGTGAGGGTGGGCGCCGCGTCGCCCGGCGGCATCACGTGAATGGCTCGATCCGCCGGAGCAGCGGCTCGATGAGGTCGGGCGGCCAGGCCTCGCGACAGAGGTCGAATCGCCCGATCGGGGTGAGGGTCCCGAGCTCGTCCCGGTCCACCCAGCGATGGTCGAGAAAGCGGACGCCACCGTCCTCGACCGGCAAGGCGACTGCCTGCCCAGGCGGATCCATCGTCGCCAGGAAGATGCCGCGGAAGCCGATGAGCTGTCCTGCGTCCCAGTACTCGTCGAGCGCCACCAGTCGCCCGACTCGCACGACAAGCCCGGTCTCCTCGCGGGCCTCGCGGGCGGCGGCCACGACCATCGACTCGCCGGGCTCGATACCCCCGCCAGGCAGCCGCCACTCGCGACCCCAGCGCCGTTCCTGCTCGATCAGCAGCAGACGCCCCTCTGCATCGACGATGGCTGTCTCGGCGTCGAGGAAGCGAACGGTCTCGATAGCCGGGCTCACGTGGCACATGGTGCCGTATCCTGCCAAGCGTGGAGCGCTGGCGGACGATCATCGAGCCCTTCCGCATCCATTCCGTCGAGCCGATCCGCCTGACCACGGTCGAGCATCGAGCGGCGGCCCTCGAGGCAGCCGGTTACAACCTCTTCGACATCCACGCCGACGACGTGCTCATCGACCTGCTCACCGACTCCGGCACCGGCGCCATGAGCCGCGACCAGTGGGCGGGCATCCAGCGCGGCGACGAGAGCTATGCCGGCTCGCCGTCCTGGTTCCGCTTCCTCCACGCGGTCCAGCATCTCTTCCCGTTCCGCCACGTCATCCCGACCCACCAGGGCCGGGCGGCCGAGAAGATCCTGTTCAGCGTCATCGCCGGACCGGGCAAGGCGGTGCCCAGCAACACGCACTTCGATACCACCCGCGCGAACGTCGAGTTCACCGGCGCGGACGCCGTGGACCTGGTCATCGCCGAGGGCCGCGAGCCGGCGACCATCCACCCATTCAAGGGCAACATGGACATCGAGGCGCTCGACGCCTTCATCCGCGAGCACGGCGCCGCCAACGTGCCGGCCGTCTTCGTGACCGTGACCAACAACTCCGGCGGCGGCCAGCCGGTCTCGATGGCCAACCTGCGCGCCGTGCGTGAGGTCTGCGATCGTCACGGGCTGCCGCTCTTCCTGGACGCCTGCCGCTTCGCCGAGAACGCCTGGTTCATCCACGAGCGCGAGCCGGGTTACGGCACCATCGCCATCCCAGACATCGTGCGCGAGATGGCCGCGCTGGCCGACGGCATGACCATGAGCGCCAAGAAGGACGGCCTGGCCAACATCGGCGGCTGGCTCGCCGTCGACGACGACGCGCTCGCCGAGCGCTGCCGCAACCTGCTCATCCTGACCGAGGGCTTCCCGACCTACGGCGGGCTCGCCGGCCGCGACCTCGAGGCCATCGCACAGGGCCTGACGGAGGTCGTCGAGGAGGACTATCTCCGCTACCGGATCCGTTCGACGGCCTACCTCGGCGACGCCCTTGACGCCGTGGGCATCCCGGTCGTCAAGCCCATCGGCGGTCACGCCGTCTACATCGACGCGAGGGCACTCCTGCCACACATCCCGCCGCTCGCGTATCCAGGACAGGCGCTGGCCGTTGCGCTCTACCGCGAGGGCGGGATCCGCGGCTGCGAGATCGGCACGGTCATGTTCGGCCGGCATCCGGACGGCACCGAATCGCCGGCGTCCATGGACCTCGTGCGCCTGGCCATCCCCAGACGCACGTACACGCAGAGCCACATCGACTATGCCATCGAGGTCGTGCGCTGGGTGGCCGAGCGAGCGGCCGAACTGCGCGGCTTCCGGATCGTCGAGGAGCCGCCCCAGCTACGTCACTTCACCGCCCGATTCGAGCCGCTCTAGGTCTGTCAAGAGCCTGACGTCGTCGCTACGCTGTCGCAGTGCCCGCCATCGAGACCATCGTCCGCATCGTCGTCTTCGGCCTCGGGCTCGCCCTCGTGGCGCGCACGATGCTCAGTGCCATCCGCTCGCTGCTCCTGCCCCGCGGCTCCAACGACCGGCTCACGCGGGTCCCCTTCCGCCTCTTCCGCTGGGCGATCGACACGGCGGTGCCACCCAAGAAGGGATACCTCAAGCGCGACCGCGTCCTCGCCTACTACGCGCCGACCGCCCTCCTCGTCATGCTCGTCTACTGGCTGGTCCTGGTAGCCATCGGATACGCCGCGATGTACTGGGCCATCGGGGCCGGCGCGGGGATCGGCACGCCGCCACCGGGTGGCACGTTGATCCACGATATCGTCGAGGCCGTCCGCCTCAGTGGGTCCTCCCTCCTGACGCTCGGTTTTGCCGCCTCCGACGCCACGGGCGCCACCATCCTGATCTTCTCAGAGGCGGTCCTCGGCCTGATCCTCATCGCGCTCCTGATCTCCTACCTCCCGACCATCTACTCGGCCTTCTCGCGCCGCGAGCTGCTCGTCAACCTGCTCGAGGTGCGCGCCGACACGCCGCCCTCGCCGGTGGTCATGCTGACGCGTTTCGATCGCCTGTCCGGCCTCGAAGAGCTGCACGAGATGTGGATCCGCTGGGAGCAGTGGTTCGCAGGGCTCGAGGAGACGCACACGTCGCTGCCCGTGCTCTCGCTCTATCGGTCGCAACGGCCCGAGCTGTCGTGGGTCAACGCCGCCGGCGCGATCATGGACGCGGCGGCGCTGACTCGATCCGCGGTCGACATGCCCATGGACGTCCAGGCCGACCTCTGTATCCGGGCCGGCTACCTCGCGCTCCAGCGCATCTGCGACTTCTTCGGCATCCCTTATCCGAGGGAGCCGAAGCAGGACGATCCGACGAGCATCACTCGCGCCCGCTTCGATGAGGTCTGCGTCGTCCTCGAGGGATCCGGCATCCGGCTGAAGGCCGACCGCGACCAGGCCTGGCTCGACTTCAACGGCTGGCGCGTGAACTACGACGCGGCGCTGCTCGGCCTGGCCCGCCTGGCGATGGCGCCACCGTCCTGGTGGGAGCGACCCATCGTCTCGGCCTATGCGACCGACGAGCCGGTCGTCAGCGGCGCGCGGCCGAGCTGACGACGGTCAGCTGACCCGCGGTCCGGCAGCGGCGATCTCCGGCCCGAGTCCATCCTCGAACTGCCGGAAGTTCTCGACGAACATGCCGGCGATGCGCCGGGCAGCTGCCTCATACGCGGCCGGATCGGGCCATGTGTCGCGCGGTCGCAGCATGGCGGTCGGGACCTCCGGAACGGCGGCCGGCACCGACAAACCGAAGATCGGGTCGACCGCGAGTGGGACACCGTCCAGCTTGCGCTCGATGGCCGCGTGGACCATGGCTCGCGTGTGTTGGATGTCCATGCGTTGGCCGACCCCGTACGGCCCGCCGGACCAGCCGGTATTGATGAGCCAGACCGGGATGTCGTGCTCGAGCATCCGGTCCCCGAGCATCTTGGCGTAGACCCCTGGGTGGCGAGGCATGAAGGGGGCGCCGAAGCAGGCCGAGAATGTCGCCGACGGCTCCTTGACCCCGATCTCGGTGCCCGCCAGCTTGGCGGTGTAGCCGCTCACGAAGTGGTACATCGCCTGCTCGCGAGTCAGGCGGGAGATCGGCGGCAGGACACCGAAGGCATCGGCGGTCAGGAAGATGAGCGTCCGCGGATGGCCCGTGATGCCCGGCTCGACGGCGTTGGAGATGAAGGTCACCGGGAAGGCGCCGCGCGTGTTCTCGGTCAGCTCCTCCGAGTCCAGGTCCAGCTCGCGCGTGGCCGGGTCCATGGCCACGTTCTCGAGGATGGTCCCGAAGCGCTTGGTGGTCGAGAAGATGTCCGGCTCGTAGATGGCCGACAGGCGGATGGTCTTGGCGTAGCAGCCGCCCTCGAAGTTGAAGATGCCGTCGGGACCCCAGCCGTGCTCGTCGTCCCCGATGAGCGTCCGGGCCGGATCGGCCACGAGCGTCGTCTTGCCGGTGCCAGAGAGGCCGAAGAAGATGGCCGGGTCGCCGCTTGGACCCACGTTGACCGAGGAGTGCATCGGCAACACGCCCTCGTCCGGCAGCAGGTAGTTCATGACCGTGAAGGCCGACTTCTTGATCTCGCCGGCATAGGCGGTGCCGCCGATGAGGACCTCGCGTCGCGTGACGTGCACGAGGATGAAGGTGCCTGTCCGCGTGCCGTCGATGGCCGGGTCGGCCTGGAGGCTGGGCGCGTCGTAGATCGTGAAGTCGGGTTGGAATTCGGCCAACTCGTCGGCCGAGGGTCGGATGAAGAGATTGTGGGCGAAGAGGCTGGCCCAGGCGGTCTCGGTCGTCACGCGTACCGAACGACGATGCATCGGGTGGGCACCGACGAAGGCGTCCTTGACGAAGGTCTCGCGCGCGGCGAGATGGCCGATGACCTTCTCGCGCATGCGCTCGAAATGCGCCTCGGAGATCGGTCGGTTGACCTCGCCCCACCAGATCGAGTCGTGGCTGGCCGGCTCGTCGACCACGAACTTGTCCTTGGGCGATCGACCGGTGTGGGTGCCCGTCCGGACGACCAGTGGTCCGCCGGCCGCGATGATGCCCTCATCTCGCTGGATGGCCGCCTCGTAGAGCGCTGGCACGGCGAGGTTGTGATGGACGACGGGCCCGCGGCGGAGGCCGGCGCGCGCGGGCTGGTCGGTCGTTCGAGGGTTGGTGGTCGACTGCGAGGCGGTCACGGACGCTCCTTGCTCGGTCGCGGGCAGATCATCCCGCCTGCACCATCGCGCGACTCTGATGTCGCGCACGGATGGTGGACCGGCCGCGCTTGGCTGGTCCGGCGGTTCGCCGGACGCAGGGAGTCGGCTTTCGCAGTCGCCCGAAATCGTACCACCGACCCGGCGTCCGCCCACCCCACGATGGTCCTGGCACGTGGAGTCGTGCGGCACGGTGGCCTCGACGCTCAGACGTCGAAGGACTGCGCGTCAGATGTGCTACTATTCAAGCGCACGTTTTCCGACGCGCCGAGCGCCTCCGAGCGCACAGCATGGAGCCCGACGATGGCCACCACGACCTCCCACCCCGACGAGACACGGCCCGGCGTGCTCCAGCCGCTGCCGCCGATGACCCTCGGCGAGCGCTTGCGTGGCTGGAAGGAGACGTTCGAGACCGCCAACCCGCCAAGCAGCGGCCGCATGGACGCGGTCGGCAAGTGGCTGGTGATCACGCGCGCCGCGGTCTTCCCGATGACGCTTTGGTCGGGGATGATCGGGGTGCTGCTCGCGGTCGGCGTCGCGAATACGGTCGGCGGCGTGACCGTGAACTATCTCTACGCCACGATCGCCGTCGTTGGCCTGGTCGTGGCCCACGCTGCCAACAACATGATCAACGACTACTTCGACACGAGCGCCGGGGTGGACACGGAGGACTACGTGCGGGCGCTCTACGCGCCGCATCCGATCCTCTCCGGTTGGGTGACCAAGGCGCAGCTGCGCAACGCCATCCTGCTCCTGACCATCATCGACGGCGTGGTCATGCTCTTCCTGGCCGTCGCGGTCAGCCCGCTCATCATCGCCTTCGCGCTGGCCGGGCTCTTCGTCTCGGTCTTCTACGTCGCTCCGCCCATCAGCCTCAAGTTCCACGGCCTCGGTGAGCCCGGCGTCTTCCTCGTCTGGGGCCCGTTGATGATCGGGGGCACCTACCTGGCCGCGACCGGTACCATCCCCGCCTGGGTCCTCGTCTTCTCGCTGCCCTACGCCCTGCTGGTGACCTCGGTCCTCTTCGGCAAGCACATCGACAAGATCGTCCCGGACACGAAGCTCGGCATCCGCACGCTGCCGGTCATCCTCGGTGAGGCGCGCGCTCGCCTGGCTGGCCGGTGGCTGATGATCCTCTTCTATCCCCTTGTCCTGCTCGCCGTTCTGGCCGGCTGGGTCGGTCCCTGGGTCCTGCTCATCGTGCTCGCCCTGCCACGCCTGTGGAGCGTCTTGAAGGTCTTCGGACAGCCGAAGCCGCTGGCGCCACCGCCCGGGTATCCGGAGCGCGGGTGGCCGCTCTGGTTCGTGGGCTACGCCTTCGTCCACACCCGGCGGGCCGGTGGGCTGCTGACCCTGGGGCTGCTGCTCAACGCGATCCTGCCCGTCGCGCTGCCGCTGCCCTAGCTCGCCTGAGGGCGCCTCGCTCGGGTGTGCGCTGCCAGCGGAGGAAGGCTGAACTCAGGCGGGCCGAGCGACCATCCCGCCTCCCCGTCCTGACGTCACCGGGCCGCGACTGTCGGCTGGGTGCTTGACAGGCGCTGGCGGCGTGCCTAGGTTCGGGCACTGGGAACTGAGTCCGATCGCGACCTGGAAGGAACCGACTGCCATGCCCCTCTATCTCGACACCCACGACTACGTCCCTGGCCTGACCGGCGAAGCGGTCGCCGCCGCCCACGCCCGCGACCTCGAGGTCCAGGCAAAGTATGGCGTCGACTATCGTCGGTACTGGTACGACGAGGCGACCGGCAAGGTCTTCTGCCTGGTCGAGGCACCCAGCCCGGAGGTGGCCGAGGCCGTCCACCGCGAGGCGCACGGGCTGCTCGCCGACTCGTTCCAGGAGGTCAAGGAGGGAGCGTAGCCAGGAGCTCCGCTGGGCTCGACCGCCGGCCGACGGCTCGGGCGGCCGCGAACGCCTCCCCGCCCATACGCGCCTCCAGCGCATCGACCACGCGATCATGCTCAGCGCGACCGGCCATGGGCAATCGCGCCCGCGTCGCCTCGCGCAGCGCCTCGGCCGCCCCGATCAGGCGCGCAGCAGCGGCGGGGTCGTCGTCGACCATGGCCGCCGCGAGCCGCTCCAGGCCGGTCGCCACGCCCGGCAGGTCGCGCATCGCCATGCGCGTGGCAAGCGACTCGCGGAGGAGCATGCGTGATCCCTCGAGGTCCCCCTCGCTCCCGGCAAGGTCCGCCTGGTTGGCCAGCGCTCGGGCCGTACTGCCCCGATCGCCCATGCTCTGGGCGATGGCCAGTGCATCGGCGTGCAGGACCCGTGCCGTCTCGATGTCGCCCTGGCGGCGCGCGACGCGACCGAACTCGTCGAGGGCATACGCCTCGCCCCACGGATCGCCGAGCTCGCGGAATGTCGTGATGCTCTCGCGGAATCGTTCCTGGGCGGCCTCGTACTCCCCCTGCCGCTGGAGAACGTCGGCGGTGTTGACGAGACCGAAGGCGTAGCCGTGTCGATCCTGCTGCCGGGCGAGGACGAGGCTCTGCTCGTAGAGCTCGCGGGCACGGTCGAGGTCGCCCTGCTGGAGCGCCGCGTTGGCGAGGTTGTTCGTGGCATAGGCGACCGCGGTGGCGTCGCCGAGGCGTCGATGCATCTCGAGGCTCTGCTCGTGGAAGTCCAGCGCGGCGGCGTAGTCGCCCTGGATGAAGGCCAGCAGCCCGGCGCCGGTCAGGGCATTGGCACGGAGCAGCGAGTCGGCCGATGGCGCGGCCTCGAGCATCCGCTCGAGCCAACCGCGGCCCTCAGCGAGGTGGCCGCGGATGTCACAGAAGCGCCACAGGCCCTCGGCCAGCCGCAGCCCGGCCTCGGCTTCGCCGGGTTGGTCCGGCACTCCACTCGAGCGCTGCCGAGAGGTTGTCGTGTTCGAGGTCGAGACGATCGAGCCACATGGCGGCCTCGGGGCCGCGCTGGAGCCGAGGCGCCGCCTGCTCGACGAGGCGCAGGCACCAGTCCCGATGGCGACGTCGGGCCTCGAACGCCTCGTCAGACTCGACGAGGCGCTCATCGGCGTACTGGCGGACGATGCCCGACAGGTCGTAGCGCTGCTCGGTCGTCGCGCGCCTCGACCTGGACCAGCGACTTGTCGACGAGGCGGCCGAGCAGATCGAGCACGTCGGCTTCGTCGACCAGATCGCCCGCGGCGACCGCCTCCGCGGCCTCGAGCGCGAAGCCACCGTGGAAGACCGACATCCGCCGAAGCAGGGCGCGCTCGTCGTCGGCGAGCAGCTCATAGCTCCAGTCCATCGCCGCTCGCAGCGTCTGATGGCGGGCGACGGCCACCCGGCTGCCGCCGGTCAGCAGCCGGAAGCGATCGTCCAACCGCGCCGCGATCTGGTCGGCCGAGAGCGAGCGCAGGCGTGCTGCGGCGAGCTCGAGGGCGAGCGGGATGCCGTCGAGCCGGCGGACGATATGGACGACCTGTCCGGCGTTGTGGGCATCGATCTCGAAGGTCGGCAGGACCATCTGGGCGCGCTCCCGGAAGAGGCGCACCGCCTCGCAGGTCAGCAGCCCGTCCACGTCGAGCATGCCGGCGTCGGGCAGGGACAGGCAGGGCACGGGCAGGAGCGCCTCGCCGGTGATGGCCAGTGGCTCCTGGCTCGTCGCCAGGATCCGCACGCCCGGGCACTCGCGCAGGATCGTGTGGGCCAGCTCCGCACAGGCACGCAGGAGGTGCTCGCAGTTGTCGAGCACGAGGAGCGCCTCGCGCGCCCGCAGGTGTTCCAGGATCGAGGCCGTCAGCGGCCGCCCAGGCTGTTCGATGATGCCGAGCGCCAAGGCGACGGCCTGGGGGACGGCGTCGGGGTCGGTGACGACGCCCAGCTCGACGAGCCAGGCACCGTCGACGAATCCAGGGGCTAGCATCGTGCGCCAGCTGGAGGGCGAGGCGCGTCTTGCCGACGCCACCCGGCCCGGTCAGGGTCAGCAACGGCGCCGCCTCCGCGATGCGCCGTGCCTCGGTCAGGACCTGCTCGCGACCGACGAACGTCGTCAACTGGCGCGGCAGGTTGCCGGGCTGGGCGTCGACGGTGCGGACGGGCGGAAAGGCTTGTGGCAGGCCGCTTGCCGTGACCTGGAAGAGGTGCTGTGCCTCGGCGAGGTCCTTCAGCCGATGCTCGCCGAGGTCGGTCAGGCTGATGTCGGTCGGCAGCACGCCGGCGACGAGGTCGTAGGTCGTGCGCGAGATGAGGATCTGGCCGCCGTGGCCGACGCTCGCGATGCGTGCCGCCCGGTGGACGTCGAGCCCGATGTAGCCGATCCCGTGGCTCGCCGGCTCGCCGGTGTGGATGCCCATCCGCACGCGGACCGGGCGGTCATCCGGCCAGGCGTGCCCGACCAGCGAGCGCTGCGCGGCGATGGCGGCCGAGACCGCGGCGTGGGCGCTCGGGAAGGTGAAGTAGAGGCCGTCGCCGGCCGTGCCCTGCTCGACCCCTTCGTGCTCGCGGAAGGCCGTCCCGAGCAGGCGATGATGGTCGACGAGCAGATCGGCGTAGCGAGCGCCGAGCGTCTGCAGCAGCTGCGTCGAGCCCTCGATGTCGGTGAACACGAGGGTCACGGTCCCGACCGGTACGCGGGCCGTGGGGGTACCCGCGCCCGTGTCCTCAGTCGCCATGGTGCGTGAGATATTCGAGCAGGTCGAGCTTGGTGATGACGCCGGCCGGATGGTCTGCCCTCGTGGCGATGAGCGCGGTCGCGCTGCCGGCGGTCAGGATGGCGAAGGCATCGTCGAGGCTGGCCAGGACGTCAAGCGTGGGCAAGGCCGGATCCATGACCTCACCGACGGTCCGCTCGACGACCGAGGGATCGCGAAAGGCGCGATCGAGCAGGCCCTTCTCACTGATCGAGCCCACGATGGCCTCCAGCGCGTCGCCCTCGGTGGCCTCCGAGACCGGCATCTGGCTGATGCCGAACGCCTGGAGCTGGTCGATGGCCGCACCGACTCGCTGCGTCGTGCGGGCCAGCACCAGGTCGGGCAGAGCGGCGCCGTGCGGGTGCCGATCGGCGAGCAGCTCCGCGATGCGGATCACCGCTCCGGTCGTCGCCATCAGGCCGTTGACGCGCATCCACTCGTCGTTGTAGAGCTTCGAGAGGTAGGAGCGGCCGCCGTCCGGCAGGAGGACGACCATGACCGCGTCGGCGGCTTGATCGGATGCCTCGCGCATCAGGCGGCCCGCCTCGTCGAGGGCGGCCACGAGCGCCGTGCCGCACGATTCGCCGGCCAGGATGCCCTCCTCGCGCGTGATCCGGCGGGCCATGGCGAACGCGTCGCGGTCGGAGACACGCACCCAGCGGTCGACGGTCGCCGGATCGAACGTACCCGGGAAGAAGTCCTCGCCGACGCCCTCCGTCAGGTAGGGTCGGGCCATGTCACCGGAGAGGACGGAGCCCTCGGGGTCCGCCCCGATGACTCGAAGGGTTGGGGCCTGGGCGCGCAGGTAGTGGACCGCGCCGCTGATGGTGCCGCCCGTGCCGACGCTGGCCACGAAGTGCGTCAACCGACCCTCCGTCTGCCGCCAGACCTCGGGACCGGTCGTCCGCTCGTGCGCCAGGGTGTTCTCCACGTTCCAGTACTGGTCGGGCTTGAAGGCACCCGGGATGTCGCGAGCGAGCCGCGCCGCGACCGAGTAGTAGCTCTCCGGGGACTCGGGGGCGACGTTCGTGGGGCAGAGCACGACTTCAGCCCCGTAGGCCCGCAAGAGCGCCTGCTTCTCGGGTGACTGCTTGTCGGCCATCACGAAGATGCAGCGGTAGCCCTTGAGCGCGGCCGCGATGGCCAGGCCGTGACCCGTGTTGCCGCTCGTCGGCTCGATGATCGTGCCGCCCGGCCGCAGCAACCCGGCCCGTTCGGCGGCCTCGATCATGGGCAGCCCGATGCGATCCTTGACCGAGCCGCCCGGATTGAGCATCTCGAGCTTGGCCAGGATGAGCGGCTGGCGATCGGGTGGGCCGAGGGGATCGAGATCACGCGTCACGCGGCTCAGGCGGACGAGCGGCGTCTCGCCCACGAGGTCGAGGATGGACTCCGCGTAGTGCATCGCGGCCGAGTATAGGAGCGGCGTCAGCGGAAGGCGTGCGTCAGCCAGCGCCAGTGTTTCGTGGTGCCCGGCGGCGACTCGGTGGCGCGATGGGCCTCGGCCACGGCGTCGGCGGTCAAGGTATGGATGGCCGCAGCGACCGCGTGGGCCGCGTCGCGCTCATCGATCACGGCCCCGCTCAGCGAGGCCTCGGCGGCCAGGTCTGCAGCGGCGACGGCAGGCAGGATCCGCATCTGGATCCGGCGACCGCGGTAGAGCTCGTGCGTGCCGCCAAAGACCAACGGCACGATGTGGGCGCCGGATCGCAGCGCGAAGTAGCCGATGCCGGGCGCCACGGTACGAGTCTGGCCCGGAGGCACGGCTGGGCCGCGCTCGGGGAAGAGCGCGAAGACGCCGCCGGCGGCGACGACCGTGCGCACGGCCTCGACGTGCCCCTCGAAGGCCTCCGGCCCGCCGCCTGGCCGGATGGGCACGACGCCGCCGAGCACCCGGAACGCCGCACGGCGCAACCGGGAGCGCTCCATCGCTCGCGCATCACCGAACCAGACGAGACGCGGCTCCGCTGGCAGCAGGACCAGCATCACGAAGGGCTCGATCCACGTCACGTGCGGCAGGCCGGCCGCGATCCAGCCGCCGACGGGCCGCCCTTGCTCGTCGCGAGGCAGGTTCTCCTGGCCCGAGAGCTCGAGGCGGAAGGCGAGGACGTTCCGACCGACGACGCCGAAGACCCCGCGAAGCAGCCGCAAGGCGACCGGCGCCTTGGGGCCGATGCCGTGGAGCGCCGTGGGGTCGTCGCCAGCCACGTCGCGGTCAGGCTCTCGGTATCGGTGCGTCTCCGCCGGGCTCAGGATCGACGTGCAGGTCGAGCTCAGGCGTGGTCGCCGGCTCCGGCTTGGGGGCGTCATCGGGCGCAGCGCCAGGGGGCGGCGCGACCCTGGGAGGCTCGGGCGCCCCAGCTCGATGGCGCCAGAGGATGGTCGCGACGCCGACGATGACGGCACCGATCGAGATCGCCGTCGCCACCGGGATGCCCGAGACCGCCCAGTTCCAACCTTCGCGGAAGGTTTCCAGGTAGGCGCGCGCGAGGCCGTACCAGATGAGCCAGAACGAGAAGAGGTCGCCGGGCCGCAACCGATCGACGAAGCGGCGTCCGATCCAGAGCGCGAGCAGGCCGCCGATGAGGCTGAGCGAGGCCTCGTAGAAGAAGAGCGGATGGAAACCGGTCGTCTCGAACGGGAACTCTGAGCACGCGTATGCGGCGACGCGGTACTGGCACTCGATGGCGATGGCCCAGGGCAGGTCGGTCGGGGGGCCGTAGAGCTCCTGGTTGAAGAAGTTGCCCCAGCGCGCGATGGCCTGGCCGATGAACAGGCTCGGCACCAGGGCGTCGACCCAGGGCAGGAAGGGGAAGCCACGTCGGCGGGAGTAGAGGAAGAGCCCGACCAGCCCGCCCGCGATGCCGCCATAGAGGCCCAGCCCGCTGTAGGGCGGCAGGACGATGCTGAGCAGGTCGGACTGGTATCGCTGCCACTGGTCGATGACGTGGTACAGGCGGGCGCCGATGACACCGCCGACGACGACCCACAGCAGACCGTCGCTGATGATCCGGGTGTCCAGGCCCTTGCGACGGGCCTCCACACCGGCCAGCCAGACGCCGACGGCGATGGCGACCGCGTAGCCGAGGCCATACCAGGGGATGCCGATCGGGCCGAGCTGGATGACGATCGGGCTCGGGGTCCACGTGATCATCGGGGCAGGATAGCGGCTGCGCTGGCCAGGCTGGCGGCCGGGCGCCATGACCCTCCTATACTTCGGCCCATGAGCGAACCGTTCGCGTTCTGGGTCTTCCTGGTCATCCTTGTCAGCGTGACGGCGGTCATCTGGGCCATCGTCGGACGCGTGGCACGGCGCGACGATGACCTGGCGGCCGACGAGCGTGCGATGGAAGCCGAATGGATCAGCGAGACCATCGGCCGCTGGGGTGGCGACGTCCCGGTGGCGGTCGTGACCCAGGTCCTCGACATGCATCGTCGTTACCTGGACGGGCCCGGTTTCGACCTCGAGGCGGGCGAAGGCGTCACTGAGTCCTACTGAGGGCGTGCCCGCACGGAGTCAGCGCTACCAAGCGCGGGCGTCACCGCTCCCGTTCTGGACCAGACTGCTCAGGCTGTAGGCCGCTCAACGTGCCCGCCGGGAGATGGGTCTCGTGGCAGCGAACGCCGGCAGGACCGACACTCGCGGCGTGCTGGGTGCCGGCCGGGAGGTCGAGCCGATCGCCCGCTCGAAGGTTCTCGGCTCGACCGGTCTCGGGCAGCGTGAAGGTGATGCCGCCGGAGAGACACAGCAGCACCTTGTCGTAGTCGTGGCGATGCGCCGCGTACTGGTCGCCCGGCCCGTTGGCCCACTCGTAGCCGACGGCGCGCTCGACGACCCCCGCCGGCACGCCTTGGGCTTTGAGCACCTCGCGAAGGTCGGCCGGATCCACGTCCTCAGGCCGCCGCCACCCCGATCAACGAGCCGACCGCGAACGTGACGGCGGCCGCAAGGGCGCCGATGGCCGTCTGGCGCAGCCCGCTTCGGATCGCGGAACGGCCCGTCAGCAGGCTGACCGCGGCCCCGACCACGAAGAGCGCCACGAGCGACAGGCCGAGCGAGGCCACGAAGGCCGGCACCCCGTCCGCAAGGAGGTAGGGAATCGAGCGGGACAGAAGCGCCCACGACGAAGGCCAGGAAGGAGCCGGCGGCCGCACCCCATGGGGAATCCGAGCTCGCCCGGGTCGAGGCCGAGCTCTTCGCGGACCTTGGTGTCCAGGGCTATCTCCGGATCCGCCATGAGCTGGTGTGCCAGGCGTCGGGCGTCGGCGTCCGGGATCCCCTTCCGCCGGTACAGGGCAGCGAGCTCGGCCTCCTCCTGCTCCGGCATCACGCGCAGCTCTTCGCGTTCGAGCTCGATCTGACGCTCGAACAGCTCTCGCTGGCTCTGCATGCTGATCCACTCTCCAGCGCCCATCGAGAAGGCGCCCGCCAGCAGTCCGGCCACGCCCGCCAGGACGATGATGTGCTCGTCGGCGTTGGCCCCGACCACGCCCATGACCAGCGAGAGGTTGGACACGAGCCCGTCGCTGATGCCGAAGATCGAGGCTCGCAGCGTGCCCGACCGACCCGAGACGTGCCACGACTCGGCACGCGGCGCGATCGTCGCCGCCGTGCCCGCGGCATCCCCCGCGCTGAGCGCGGCGGCATCGAGATCGCCGGCGTCGAGCCGCCGCCAGATCTCCGCGTGGGCGCGCTCGTCATCGATGATGCCGGCCACGTCCGGATGCTCCTGGCCCGTGTAGGCCTCCTCCTCGTCCCCTTCCAGCGCGCGGACGAGCTCCGAGACCGAGGCCGTGCCGAAGACCCGCGCGATCAACATGATGAAACGGACGCGCACGCGCGGCGCGTCGGGAAGAGGCACGATCGCGCCATCTTCGCGCAGGCGCTGCGCCCAGATCTCCGCGTGCCGCCGCTCGTTCGCGGCGATCGATCGGAAGGCCGCCGCCCGCCGCGGGTCGCGCTCCATCTCTGCCAGTCGGTCATAGAGGACGATCGCGTCGCGCTCGAGCTTCAAGTTGGCGAGGCTGCTCGCCTGCTCGTCGGGGGTCACGTCGGAATCGTACCCGCGCGTGGCGCGGACCGGGCGGCTCGACGGTACTCTTCGGAGGTGCCGTCACGCCCGCCTCTCCGGTACCTCGACGCGGCCGCCGTCGAAGCCGCGATGCCGCCACTCGACGAGCGCCTTCGGCTGGCGGAGGCGGCCATGGTCGGGCTCGCCCGCGACGCCCAGCTGCCGCCCAAGCTCGGTGTCAGCCCGCGCCCATCCGAGGCCTTCGCGCACGCCATGCCGGCCTTCATGCCAGGGCAGGATGCGACCGGGGCGGATGACCTCTTGGGCATGAAGTGGGTCGTCGGCTTTCCCGGCAACGGCGCCGTGGGGCTGCCGGCGATCTCCGCCCTCGTCCTGCTCGACGACCCCCGGACCGGCTTCCCCATCGGCATCCTCGACGGCACGCCCATCACCGCCCATCGCACGGCGGCTGTGACCGGCGTGGCGATCCGCCACTTTGCGCCGCCCATCGAGGGCCGACCGCCCCGTGCTGCGCTGATCGGGGCCGGGGTCCAGGGCCGCAGCCATCTGCCCGTGCTCGGCCGCCTCCTTCCGGGGCTGGAGCTGGCGGTCCACGATCGGCACCCGGATCGCGCGAGGGACCTCGCCGAGGTCGCCCGTGCCACGCCGGGCATCAGCGCCGTCGAGGCCGCGCCGACGGCCCGCGCGGCCATGGCCTCGGCGGACGTCGTGGTCACGGCCGTCTCCTTCGGGGCCACGCGGCAGGTCGCGCCGCCGGACTGGCTGGCCCCCGACGCCCTCGTCGTGGCGGTCGACTACGCCACGATGGTGTCGGCCGCCGTGGCCCGAGACGCGGCGATCTTCCTGGTCGACGAGCGGGGGCAGTTCGAGGCAAGTCGCGCCAGCGGCGCCTTCGCGGACTATCCGGATCCGTCGGCCACGCTCGGCGAGGCCATCGTCGCGCACCTCGATCGGCCGGCCGAGGGCCGGGTCCTCGTCTCGCACCTCGGCGTCGGCCTGGCGGATGTGATCTTCGGCCAGGCGATCCTCAGCACGGCCACGGCCAACGGCTCGGGCATCGTGCTGCCGACCGCCTGACCGATACTCAGGCGGTGGCGGACCGAGCCTATTCGTTGACCGGGATCGGCCCCTCGGGAAGCTCGAGCACGATCCGATCGCCCTCGATGACCACCGGGTACATCGCCAGCGGCAGCTCGGCCGGTGGATCGAGCGCCTCGCCGGTCGTCAGGTCGAAGCGCGAGAGATGCAGCGCGCAGGTCAGCGAATCGCCGGTCAGGAACCCCTGATCGAGCTCGAAGTACTCGTGCGAGCAGATGCCCTGCATCGCCCGCACCTCGCCGTCGAGGTTGACGAGCAGGATGTCGGTGCCGTCGACCTGCACGCGGAGCATGGTGCCCGGAACGACGTCCGCCAGGGCCGCGACATCGACGCGGCGCGTCACGCGGTCGAGCAGGTCACGCGGCGGTCGAGTCGGTCAGCATGCCCTCCGACGCCGCATGATCGACCATGCCGCCGTGGGCCTCGACCCACTTGACTTCGAGGCGATCGCGCAGGCGCTCCTGTACGGCGAGCAGCGGGATGCGCGCGACGACCGGCTCGAGGAAGGCGAGGGTGATGGCCTTGCGCGCCTCGTCCTGGGACAGGCCACGCGTCATGGCGTAGAAGACCTGGCTCTCGTCGATCGGGGCGACGGAGCTGGCATGGGAGGCGCGCCTGACGTCGGGCTGGTCGATCTCCAGCGAGGGGATGGTCACCGAACGGGCCTTCTTGGCGAGCAGCATGCCGAACTCTCCGAGATAGGAGTCGGTGCCGTGAGCGCTCCGGTCGATGCGGATGAGGCCCTTGATGTAGGCCCGCGCGCGATCCTGGAAGACGCCCTTCGACAGCAGGTCGCCGGTCGTGTCGGTGCCGACGTGGTGCGTGTAGGAGGAGAGATCGACGATCTGGCTGGCGCCTCCGAAGGCGATCTCCGCCTGGTGGACGCTGCTGCCCTGGCCGATGAGGTGGTTGTCGATGCGGCTCTTGCTCCAGGCGCCGCCGACGTGGGCGAGGGCCCAGGTCAGGGTGGCGTCCCGGCCGGTGGTCGCGGTCCGGGAGACGAAGCCGACGGTCGTCGGACCGAAGTCCTGGAGTCCGGCGACATCGAGGCTCGAGCCGTCGCCGAGGACGGCTTCCGTCGTGCCCCACCAGTGGCTCTGTGCGACGCTCGCGTCGGTCTCCCCCTCGGTGCTGGCCGCGGCGTCCTGCGTGGGCTCGGTGTCGGTTTCGGGGCCCTCGAGCTCTTCGAGCAGGCCGGCGCGAGCACGCTCGCCCAGGACGACGACCGTCCGACTGACCAGCGCTCGACCAGGTTCGTCGATCGACCAGCGCACGACGACGGGGCCAGCAAGCTCGACGCCGTCTGGCACGTGGACGAAGACACCGATCGAGGCGATGGCGCGCGAGACTTGCCCGAAGCGGTCGTCGGCAGCGATGCTCCGCCCGCCATCGATGGCGGACCGAAGCGCTGTCGCCAAGCGTGGCTCGGCCAGTGCTTCGGCGAACGTGCCGACGAAGACGCCCGCGGCTTCGGCCGCCGCCGACCGGACACGAGCGACGACTCGGCCGTCGGTGATGTGGATGAGCGCGGCGGCGCCCTCGGGGAGCGGCACGTCCTCCGCCGCGGGTGCCACGAGGCCGGCATCCACAGGCCCGTACGCCGTCACGTCATCGAAGTGGACGGGCCGCAGGTCGAGGTACGTCGTCCAGAGCGTGTTCGACTCGTCTGGCAGCTCGGCCACCAGTCGCACGGCGTCCAGACGTTCGTCGAGGAGCCAGTCGGGCTCCTCGAGATCATCGCTCAGCTGGCGGGCCGCCGCCTCCGTGGCCGCGGCCAGGAGGTGCGTCGAGGTCACCCGACGCCGCCCTCCATCTCGAGCTTGACGAGACGGTTGAACTCGATCGCGTACTCCATCGGGAGCTCCTTGGTGAAGACCTCCAGGAAGCCCTGCACGATGAGGTTCTGCGACTCGTTCTCGGTCAGGCCGCGGCTCATGAGGTAGAAGACCTGGTCCTGGCTGATGCGCCCGACCGTGGCCTCGTGCGACATGGAGGTGTCGTCCTCCTGGATGTCGATGTACGGGTACGTGTCCGAACGGCTGACATCGTCGAGCATGAGCGCGTCGCAGCGCACGCTGGCCACCACGTTCGTGGCCCCCGGCGCGACCTTCAATTGGCCGCGATAGCTCGTCCGACCGCCGTCCTTGCTGACCGACTTGCTGACGATGCGGCTCTTCGTGTCCGCCGCCAGGTGGACTGCCTTGGCGCCTGTGTCCTGGTGCTGGCCCTTGCCGGCCACGGCGACGCTGATGATGTCCGCAGTCGCCCGCTTCCCACGCAGGTAGATGCTCGGGTACTTCATCGTGAGTCTGGACCCGGTATTCGCGTCGATCCACTCGACCGTTGCGTCCTCGTGGGCGTGGGCGCGCTTGGTGACCAGGTTGTAGACGTCGTTCGACCAGTTCTGGATGGTCGTGTAGCGGACCTTCGACTTGGGCAGCGCGATGACCTCGACCACCGCGACGTGGAGCGCGTCGGTGGCGTACAGCGGGGCGGTACAGCCCTCGATGTAGTGCACGGACGCGCCTTCGTCGACGACGATCAGGGTCCGCTCGAACTGGCCGGTGTTCTCGCCGTTGATCCGGAAATAGGCCTGCAGCGGGAGGGGCACGTCCACGCCCGGCGGCACGTAGACGAAGGACCCGCCCGACCAGACGGCGGCATTGAGCGCCGAGAACTTGTTGTCCTCGGGCGGCACGACCGTGCCGAAGTACTTCTTGAAGATCTCCGGGTACTCCTTGAGCCCCTGGTCGGTGCCCATGAAGACGACGCCGAGCTTCGAGAGCTCCTCCTTGACGGAGTGATAGACGACCTCGGAGTCGTACTGCGCGCCGACGCCGGCCAGGAACTTGCGCTCTGCCTCAGGGATGCCGAGCTTCTCGAACGTCTTCTTGATCTGGTCCGGGACGTCGTCCCAGGACTTCTCCTCCCGCTCGGAGGGCTTGCGGTAGTAGACGATCTTGTCGAAGTCGATCTTGGTGAGGTCGCCGCCCCAGGTCGGCATCGGCCGCTTCAGGAAGTGCTCGTAGGAGCGGATGCGGTAGTCGTGCATCCACTGCGGCTCGTTCTTGAGGGCGCTGATCTCCTCGACCGTGTCGCGCGTCAGTCCGCGCTTGACCTGCTTGAGGTAGACGAGATCGTCGTGAAAGGCGAACTCATCGCGCTTGTCCCTGACGATGTCCTGCCTGGGTGCGGCCATCAGTGCTCCTGGTGGGGCGGGCCGAGGCGCTCACGACCTCCGCGCTCTAATCCCGACCTCCATTATCGGATTTAAACCGCGCGTCGTCAACGAGGCCACTGGGCGAGTACGGCTACGAGACGGATCAATCCTTCGGATCGAGCGTCAGCGCCGCCGAGTTGATGCAGTAGCGAAGGCCCGTCGGGTCGGGGCCATCCTCGAACACGTGGCCCAGGTGTCCGCCGCATGTAGCGCACAGGGCCTCGGTCCTGGTCATGAAGAAGGAGCGGTCCGTCTCGGTGGTCACGGCCGCGGGGTCGGCAGGCACGAAGAAGCTCGGCCAGCCGGTGCCCGATTCGAACTTCGCGTCCGACCGGAAGAGCTCGGTGCCACAGCCGGCGCAACGATAGGAGCCTGTCCGATGCTCATCCCACAGCTCCCCGCTGAAGGCTCGCTCGGTCCCCTTCTCGCGAAGGACCTTGTACTGCTCCGGGGTGAGGACGGCGCGCCACTCGGCGTCTGACTTGACGGGTGCGGGTGTGGTCTTGGTGTCGGTCATGGCTGCACTGTACAACCGGAATGTGGCGCCACGATGACAGGTCCCACGACGCGTCCGTTGGCCCTGCTAGCTTCCAGGCTCAGAGTGTGATGCCGTATCTCGCCTGGAGCTCATCCGTCCAGTCGTCGAGGATGGTGAGGCCGAACTCCTCGGCGAGCTCGTCGTAGCGCTTCGTCCAGTCCGGCCCATGCTCGGTCAGCACCGGCGCGATCTGCTCGAAGTAGCGCTCGATCCCACCCGGCAGGACCACCTCCAAGATCCGCACGGGCGCGTCGGTCACATTCCACATCGCGTGTGGGACGGAGCGCGGCTTGACGAGCCAGCTGCCGACCGGGATCTCATCGACCGTCTCCTCGCCGAGGCGCGCACCGACCGTCCCGGACAGGATCAGCGAGTACTCGTCCTCTCGGGTGTGCATGTGCGGCTTGATGAGTGTCCGAGGGGGCACGGTCACCTCGAGCATCGACAGGGCGCCGTCACTCTCATCGGACCCGATCCCGTAGCGGAACATGACGTCATACAGGGAGATGGTGTGGGCGCCGTCCGGGCGAACGACCTTCGGGATCATCGCTGCTCCTCTTCGCTGACCTGTCATCGCGCTCCGGTCGAAACACCGTACTCCGCCGCATCACGGGTCGGCGGGTCCCGCCGCGCGATCGGATCGGAGCTCGCCTTCTCCCGGCGAGCCAGGACGAGGAACGGCACCGAGATCGCCTGGACCCCGGCGGCAACGAGATACGAGGCGGCATAGCCGTTGACATCGGCCACACGGCCGAGGGCCGGTTGGGCGATGACGCCGCCGGCAGCCCCCATCAGGTTGTCGAACGAGAGCACGGTCGCACGCTGCTCCGACGGGATGAGCCCGTTGATGAACGCCTGCCGCAGTGGCCCCTCGATGGCGAAGATGAGGGACCAGACCACGATGAGCACGAGGGCGAAGAGGAAGTTGCTCGTCAGGCCGACGAGCCCCAGGATCACGGCCGTCGCGACGCCCCCCAAGATCAGGACGTCCGTGCGCCGTCGGAAGAGCAGGCGCACCTTGGGGACGATGATCCCGCCCGCGATCTGCGCACCGGCGATGAACGCAGCGGCCAGGCCGGCGATCCCGTACGCCGTCGGGTCGCCGTAGAGCTCCAGGAGATAGGGCTGGAATGCGTAGAAGGCATAGATCCCGACCCCGAAGGTGAAGGGGGCAGCGAGCATCAGCCATCTGACCGGAGGGTTGCGCAGGCCGTTGTCGATCGACCCGCGGAGCACGGCCCGGACCTCCGAGCTGACGCTGGCGCCTCGGATGGGCTCGAAGCCGACGTCGTGCATGGCACGCATGGCGATCACGATGGTGATCCCCAGCAGCGCCGCCCGGATGAGGTAGGGCACACCGAGCCCGGTCGCCTGGGCGATGACCCCACCGAGCAGCGATCCGGTCAGCATCGCCGCGCCGCTCACGATCTGCGCACGTGCGAAGACCGATTCGAGTGTCCCCGTGAAGCCCGTGGCCGCCAGCCCATCGACCAACCACGCCGTGGTCGCGCCTGAGAAGAACGTGAACCCGAGCCCGAGCAGGATCGACACGATCGCCCAGGCGGCCAGCCCCGCATGCACCTGCCACAGGACCAGGTACAGGAGCGTGGCGACCATCAGCGTGCCCGAGCCGAGCAGGAAGGACAGGCGGCGACCACGGGTATCGGCGACCACGCCGGTCGGGATCTCGAAGATGACCTGGCCGACGGTGAAGAAGGCGTTCACCGTGAAGGCCTGGGTGTTGTCCAGGCCGGCGTCCAGGAGGAAGAGCGTGTTGATGCCCCAGATGAAGGACGCTGCCAGGGTCGTGAAGAGGGTCAGGACGAGATACGTCCTCTGGATCGCCCGCGCTGCTTCCGGCATCTCCAGGCAGAGTCTAGCCAGCCCTGGCGCCGCGGCTGGCGACTGCGGCCGCGACGACGGCGGCCCCGCTGACGCCTCGGCTGACCCTCGAGCGTCGATGACCTGGAGCGTCTCAGCCCGGCATACTCGGCCCGCGATGAACCACGACGACCACGTCCGCCTGATCCGTGAGGGCGTCGAGGGCGCCGGGCTCGTGTGGGCGGACCTGGGCTCGGGCACCGGTGCGTTCACGCTCGCTCTGGCCGACCTGCTGGGGCCGATGGGCGCCATCCACTCCGTCGATCGCGACGCCGGCGCGCTCCGAACGCAGGCGAACGCCGTTCACCAAGGTTTCCCGGGTACGACCCTCCACCAGCACGTCGGCGACTTCACCGGAGCCGCTCGACCTGCCCGCGCTCGATGGCATCGTGATGGCCAACTCGCTCCACTTCGTCCATCACAAGGCGCCCGTGCTCGGGCTTCTCCGCGGTGCGCTTCGTCCCGGCGGCCACCTCGTGCTCGTCGAGTACGACACCGATCATGGCAACGCCTGGGTGCCCTATCCGATCAGCTCCGGCACATGGCGCGGGCTTGCCGGCTCAGCCGGATTCGAGGGCACGCGGGAGCTCGCGCGAGTGCCGAGCCGCTTCCTCGGCGCCATCTATTCGGCCCTCAGCTATCGGCCGGCCGGCGATCCCTGATCCGGCATCACGCCCGTCCTTCGGAGGCCGCATGCCTCCCGTACATCCGACCCCGCAAGCCTCGATCGGTCTTGCGATCCGACGCCGGACATGCGCAGGCCGTCTCCTGAGACCAGGAGACGGCCTGGATCTGGCCCGACATCAGTCGGGCGTTCTAGGGCGTGGCCTCGTCAGTCGGGCCTAGGGCGTGGCCTCGTCAGACGGCGGGTGTCGCACCCCGCTTGCTCCACCAGGCACCGATGCCGCCGACGATCAGCGCGCCGATGATGGCCACCACGATGGAGGTCACGTTGATGCCGCTGATCAGGGTCGCTGAATCCGCGCCGGGCAGCAGGAGGCCGCCGATCGCGCCGCCGACCACTGCACCGACGATGCCGAAGATGACCGTCCTGATGAGGCCATTCGGTGTCCCCAGGACCATGTTGGCGACCCAACCGGCGATACCGCCTACGATCAACCAAGCGATGATGCTCATGGCTGCCTGATTCCCTCTCTCCGCGGCGCCGATGGCAAGGCACCGGTCCGCCGCGAACGCAACGTACCATCGAGGTCAATGCTCCGGCAGTCCGCAGGTTCGCGTAGGCGGGTAGGACGGACGTCCCACGGCGGGACCGGTCATCGGCCCATCGACCCGTCCTCGCCATCCGGGGTAAGGTGGCCGCCGACGCAGAACGCCCCGGAGGCCACCATGCCCACCCGCAGCCGCGCCGCCCTGCTCCTGACTGCCCTGCTCATCGCGATCACGGCCAGCCCCCTGGCCGCTCCACCCGCGGCGGCCGCCGACCTCGAACCGCTGACCAGCGGCAAGCTCTCCCGGCGCATGTCGGGCGAGGTCTTCGGCTTCCTGCCCTACTGGTCGATCGCGTCCTGGACCGACGCCTACCTGCGATACGACATCCTGACCGACATCGCCTTCTTCGGCGTCGGCATCAAGAAGAACGGCACCCTCGACACCGACTCCCCGGGCTACCTCGACCTGATGAGCGCCACGGGCACGGAGATCATCGAGCACGCCCACGCGCGTGGCGTACGGGTCCACATCACCTTCCAGTCGTTCGGCGGCGAGCGCAACAAGATCCTCTTCGCCGACCCGGTCGCCCTGGCGACCTTCCGTTCGCAGGCACGTGCCCTCGTCCGCCAGCGCGGCGCGGACGGCGCCAACCTTGATATCGAAGGCCTCCCGAGCGGCCGTTGGGCGGCCTGGGCGGACACGATCACGAAGCTGAGAACTGGCCTCCGCAAGGACAACCCCATCGCCCGTCTGAGCGTCGCGACGAACCCCAACAGCACGGGCGCCGCGATGGCCAAGGTGGCCACCAACGCGGGCGCCGACCGTGTCTTCATCATGGCCTACGTCTTCCGCACCGCGCTCGCGAACCCGGTCGGCAGCAACGATCCGCTCGTCAGGGCCGACGGCGGGCTGAGCCTGAAGACCAGCCTCGACGACTACGCGGTCAAGGGTGTTCCGGCGGGCAGGATCCTGCTCGGCTTGCCGTTCTACGGCATGACCTGGCCGACCGTCAGCAACGCCATGCACGCCAAGCGCCGGCCGCTGGCCGACGGCCTCGGCGACGGCAACACATTCTTCCCGTATCGCATGGCGCAGGACGGCCTGCCGACGGGCGCCGTCGTGGACCACGACGCGATCGAGAAGTCGGCTCGCATCACCTGGTACGACGACGCCAAGGCGAGTTGGTACCAGACCTACTACGACGACCCGGCGAGCCTGGGACCCAAGGCCAAGCTGGCCATCACGCGAGGCTTGGCCGGCATGGGCATCTGGGCGCTCGGCTACGACCGTGGCGTACCCGGTTACTGGGAGAAGATCGCGGCCACCTTCCCGGCGCCCAAGGTGCTGAGCGTCAGGGTCAGCCCCAACCCGACCGACGCACGCAGGGTGACCGTCAAGACGACCTGGGAGGCGAAGGCACATCCCGTGACCCAGATGCGCCTCTCGAACAATGGCACGACCTGGAGCGACTGGCGCTCGGCCGCATCGAGCACGTCCTGGCGGCTGGGCCCCACGAACGGGCCGCGCCGAGTCTATGTCCAGCTTCGTGACTCGGCGGGCGCCCGCGGGTCGGTCGCGTCCGGCAAGACCGTCCTCGACACGGTCGACCCGAAGGTGACCTCGCTGACGCTCGTGCGCCAGAGCACGTATCGCCGCTGGAAGATCGCCTACGGCGCCTCCGATGCGACCTCCGGCGTGGCCGGGTACCGCATCCGGTATCGCATCGGCTCGGGCAGCTGGCAGACGCTCAAGAGCCTGACGACCTCGACCCACGCATACCTCAAGCTGCCCAAGCGCTACGCAGTGACCTTCTCGGTCAGGGCCAGGGACAAGGCCGGCAACTGGAGCGACGAGCGCCGGATCCGCCACACGCCCTGACGCCCGGCGACCCTCCCGCGCTCGGCGGGTAAGCCCGCGCTTGGGATGCTTCGCGTGAGGGCCGACGTCCTCGCGGCTCTTTACGGCTGGCATCATTGACGTGTGGTCGCCCTGCTCGCCATGGCCATCGGCTTCGGGGCCATCGTCGCCTTCTCGCCGACCAAGCTGGCCATCGCCATCCTCTACCTGTCGGGCCGCGTGGCGCCGGTCGCGCGGGCCTTGGCCTTCCTGATCGGCAACACGGCGGTCATCGGCGCTGTCGCCACGATCACGTATGCGGGTGGCCTCGTCGCGCTCGACGAGGCTTCGACCGTCCCGCCGACGGCGAGCGAGTGGCTCGATCTCGCGATCGGGGTGGCCCTCCTGGCCGTCGGCGCCTACGGGCTGGCGCGCCCCGGCTCGGTCGGCCCGAGCGCCCTGGGTGTCGGCGGCAGCGACCTCCGTCCGCGCCTCGGCCGAGCGTTCCTGTTCGGGGCCAGCTACGGCTTCGTCGCCTTCGGCCGGCTACTCGTCGTCGCGGCCTGCGGCTCATGGATCGCGCGCAGTCCGATCGGACCGACCGGGCAGGCCTTCTTGCTGGTGGTGATGCTCGTCGTGGCCCAGGTCCCGCTCTGGCTACCCATCGCCATGCACGTCTTCGCGCCGAGCCGGATCGAGCGCATCCAGGGCTTCGCCGACCGCGGGGTCCAGCAGATCGGTGGTCGGACCGGCGCCGCCATCGTCGCCGGCATCGGCGGCCTGCTCGTCCTTTCAGGGTTGCGCTGGCTGCTCTGAACTGCCGCTCGCCTGATCAGACGGGCTGATGCCCCGCCGGGGCGGACCCGACGGGGCATCAGACGCGGTCGCAGGATGGACTACGGGGTCGTGACCATCGACGCGTCACGATAGTGCGACATGTCGAGCTCCACGCCCTGGGTCGAGCGGTCCTGGGCCAGGAAACCGGCCACGGCCACGGCGAGCGTGATGAGCGCCCAGATCGGGCCGGCACCCCAGGCCGCCGCGAACGGCCCGTCCTGGATGGCCTCGACCGTGATCGTGCCGAGGATGAGGAGCAACCCACTGATCGCCGTGCCGGCACCGCCGAGCGCGGTCAGTCCGAGCACGGCCCACTTCGGGAAGCGCAGGGCGATGGCGATGACCACGAAGACGACGCCGACCGCAAGGGCTACCAGGAAGGTCAGCAGGCCAGCGTCGAAGCCGATGGCCGACATGACCCCTTCGCCAAGCCAGGCACCGACCGCGCCCGCGAGGGCGACGATGGCGATGTACCAGAAGAAGTAGGAGCCGATGGCCAGGATGACGCCGCAGACGACGCCCACGACCCAGCCGGTGACATCGACGAGGAAGCCACTGCCGAAGAGCTCGGTCAGGGCCGCCGAACCGAGCCAGAAGCCGGCCACGAAGCCGAACAGCGGCAGCAGGACGAGAAAGAACTTGTAGCCGGCGAAACAGACCGCCGCCCCGATGGCGATGGCCAGGATGCCGAGCAAGAGGGTCTGGATATCCATGGGCGACGAGCCTCCCTCCGACGTGATGCAGGTGTCGAACTCGAGTCGCGGGTGCGCACGTTCGTACGGCTCCCCGCGGAGCAAGGGCCTTTGGGCGATCCCTCGCTAGTCGACTCCGGCTTCGATCAGGCCGGCCCGAGCCGGCCGGTGACCGGACCGGCCACCGAAATCAGCCTAGCACGCACGGGAAGCGCGACGACAGTCGGCAGCTTGGCGTATGTCGGGGCCCGGATCGCCATACGGTCAACGGCGGATCTCACGCACGTTGTCGGCCAGGACGATGAATGCCAGGGCGGCGATCGCGGCGATGATCAGATACGTAGCGTAGTTCACGGCGAGGATGGCGATCGAGACGACCGCCAGGAGCAACGTCAACCGAAGCAGCAGTTGACTCAGCCGCCGACGGAAGGCGGCCTCGACGAGCACGTAGCCACCGACGCCGACGAACAGGGCGGTGTACCAGGGCACGATGCCGGTCACCAGCATCGCGACCTCGGCGAGCAGCAGGACGCCGATGCTGATGGCCGACCAGAATTCGACCAGCCGACCGTAACGAGTCTCCTCCGGCGGCATCGGGTGCATCGCGTGATGGAGGTGCGCGGTCGGCGAGCCGAGGTCGCCGCGCTCGACGCGCGCCAGCTCGAGCTCGCTGGCGCCGATCGTGTCACGGAGACGGGCGACATCCGATCGGTGCACGCGAAGGCTCGCCTCGGCCACCGCGAGCTCGGCGGCACGGGCGTCGTGGATGCTCGCCAATGAGGCATCGACCGACAACGCCTTGACCTCGGCCTCGAGGGGTGGCAGGGCTTCGGCCTCCCTGGTGACGTTCGCCTCGGCCTCGAGCAGCTCGGTCTTGAGTCGGGCGAGGTTCTCACGCAGCACCGCCGGCTGGCGGTATGGCGGGGCGACCTTCGAGAGGCCGGCGAAGCCGACCGGGTCGTTCCAGGACTGGCGGACGATGCCCGCCCGCCCGTACTTCGGCCCGGCAGGCGCCCGTTCTCCGGCGAAGCGGTCGCGCGTGTCGAGGCCGAACAGGCCGCGATAGCCGTCCACCCAGTCGGTCGTGTCGTCGATGGGCACCGGGGTCCAGCCAGCCGACTGCCCTGGGCCGATGGCCAGCCCATCGGCTCGCGCGTAGTCGATGAATGGCACGGCCAGCGCCCGCTCGAGCGACGCCGCCAGGTCGCCCGGGTCCGGCTGCCGGAGCGTGTCGCGCCACAGGTCGCGGATGGCACGCAGGAACCCCTTGACCCCGCGCAAGGCAGGCAGCGGGACGATCGTCAGGTACTCGCCCTGCTCGAAATAGGAGGCGTGCGATCCGGCACCGGCGTGGAGGACCGGGTGCTCGCCGTCCTTGACGAGGTCCGGGTCGTCCCAGCGCCGGCGGAGGTCGTCGCCGGTGTAGTCGTGCGCAGCGCATGCGATCCAGACCGGACGCGGATCCTCGCCCGGCGGCTCCTCGAGGTAGACGAACGCCTGCTCCCAGTCCGCTTCGTGGTCGTTGGCACCCGCGAACGTCGAGCGGAAGTCGTTCATGAAGTAGAACCACATGTAGTGGAGCACGAGCCAGCCGTCCTGCCGGACGACCCGTGCGTGGTAGTGGTAGGCGGGATCTGCGGCCCGAGCCCGCTCGTACTTGACCTGGGCGGCGGCGGCCGTCCCGCCGGGCACGGTCCCGCGGAGCAGGAGCGAGGCGGTGAAACCGGCGTCCACGAGCCGGGCGAAGAGCCCGACGCGCGCCAGCCGGCCCGGCGCATGGAAGACCGGTCGGTCGTCTCGACGGTTCCAGCGTCCAAGATCGAGGCCCGTCAGCGGCGCCTGCACCAGCCGCAGGTAGAGGTTCTCGCCCGGCGGAGCCGTGTGGCTGATCAGCCGCTCGGCGGTCAGCTCGCCCTGCGGGACCAGCAGCCGCCGCTCACGCTCGGTAGCGCCGCCCACGAAGAGGTCGCATTCCGCGAGATAGCCCTCGACGCCGGTCGGGAAGAAGAGCTCACCCTGCGTGTACTTGACGATCGGTTCGAAGCGCCGCAGGAGCGCCAGGTCGGCGGCGTCGATGGTCACGGACGCCCCGTTCCCGCACCATCCATCGTCTCGGCCCGATCTCGCGCGCCGTCGCGGGCGAAGGCGGCTCGGACCTCGCGCTGGTTCATGTAGATGGCCATGGCGGAGTAGACCGCCATGCGGACGTACTCAGGCGTGCCGATCCACCAGCCGACGAGGTAGACGAGGAGTGCGATGAAGACGAGGAGCATGGCAAAGACCCAGCCGATCGGGTCCCGCCGGAGGAGGAGCAGGGCGACCAGGACATTGATCGCGATGAGCGCGCCGTAGACCGGCCAGAGCAGGAACGCGTCGGCAAGGAGCCGCTCCGCCAGCCGTGTCCCGGTGCGGATATCGGCCAGGACCAGCGCGTAGAGCAGGGCGTTGAGCAGGAAACCCATGGCCACGACCACGACGCCGAACGGGAGATCGTCGCGGCGGAACCGACGGGCCATGACCAGAGTGTAGCGACCCCGACCTCGTGAGCACGGCCGAAAGGGGACAACGAGCGCCCGATTCGTTAGGGTTCGGATGATGCCGCGCCAGCGGCCCGAGCCGAGATGTGACGAGCATGACCGACGCGCAGGAACCATCGCCCCAGCAGCCGCCCACCACCCCTGAGCCGCCTCAAGCGTCGGTGCCGGCACCCGCCACGACCCCTGAAGCTCCACCGCCCACGAGCAGCAGTGCCCAGCCCGTCGCGACCTCGGCGCCAGCGGCGCCGAGCGGACGGCGCCGCCCTCGAGCGAAGTCGCTCCTGGCCGGGCTCCTCCTCGTCCTCGGCTCGCTCTCCATCGTCCTCAGCGGCGTCACCGTCTGGGCGCACCAGGTGCTGCTGAACAGCGACCGCTACGCGACCATGGTCGCGACGGTCTCCAGCGAACCGGCCGTGATCGACGCGGTCAGCTCCAAGGTAGCGACCGGCGTCGTCACCGCCATCGACGTCCAGGGTCGCCTCGAGCAAGTGTTGCCCGGCCCGGCCGCCATCATCGCCGCGCCCATCGTCGACCAGATCGAGCAGACGCTCGAGACCGTCGTCGGCAACGTCCTGGTGTCACCGCAGTTCCAGACCGTCTGGGTCGACGCCAATCGCGCCCTGCACGAGAAGATCGTGGCCTTCCTGCGCGGTGACACGACCGTCCTCCAGACGCGCGACGGCGTGGTCTATCTCGACGTCTATCCGCTCATCGATGCGGTCCTCCGTCAGCTCCAGCAGACGGGCATCATCCCGGCCGATGCCGAGCTCCCCGATGTCACCGGCTTCGCCCTCGGGACCGCAGGCCGCGCACTCCTCGAGCGGACGCTCGGCGTCACGCTGCCGGAGGACTTCGCGGCCATCCCGCTCTTCGAGGCGGCCGGTCTGCAGAAGGCCCAGGGGATCGTCCAGGCCTTCGACATCATCACCATCGGAAGCGTCGTGCTGACGGTCCTCCTCCTGCTCGGCGCCATCCTGCTCGCGCAGCGCCGACGTCGGATGGTGATGGCCGTCGGGCTCGGGGGCGTGGCTGGCCTGATGCTGCTCGGGATCGTCGTCCGGCTCGGCCGGAACTACGTGGTCTCCAACGTCGCCGATCCCCAGGGTGCGGCGGCGGTCGGGGCGATCTTCACGGCCGCCATCACCGACCTGCGCAGCATGCTCATCTGGGTCGCCATCGCCGGCATCGTCGTCGTCGTCGTCGCCTACCTGCTCGGCCGGCCGAGCTGGCTCGAGCTGGCCTCGACGGACGATCGCGCGGGCTGGGCGTCTGAGCACATGGGCGGCATCCGCGGCGCGATCATCGCCGTCGTCGTCTTCCTGCTCGTCGCGTTCCTCGTGGACCTGGCGCTGGCCATCCTGCTGGCGAGTCATCGCCGGCCTCGTCGAGCTGACGCTCCGGAACCTGCGCGAGCCAGTCGAGGCGTAGCCAGGTCGATGCCGCGGCCCGCTCAACGCGCGGGAAGCAGCTCCGCCAGGCCATCCGCCAACAGCTCGTAGGCGCCGAGGCTGTTGTAGAGCTGCGCCGAGATGCGCAGCAGCCGGCCGCTCGGCTCCGATCGGCCGCGCCCTGGGGTCCATCTGGTCGGCCAGGGGCCGATGGGGACCTCGATCCGGTGGCGGTCCATGAGCGCGGCCTGGAGCGGGTCGCGATCGAGTGGCGAACGTGCGTCGCTGGCCGCGGGATCCACCGGAAGCGGGATCGCGGCCATGGCACCAAGCATGGTGTCGGGCGTCGGTGGCTCGATCCCCAGCCGGTCGCAAACCAGGTCGCGACCGCTGATGACCAGGGCGTGGTTACGAGCTCTGATCTCCCTCCAGCCGTCCGAGACGAAGCCAGCCATGACGTCGAGCGCGGTCGGGATCGATAGCCAGGCGGACCAGTCGTCGGTGCCCAGCCAGTCGAACTCCAGCCGAAAGCGGCTCCGATCCGCGCGCTCGTCGTTGGCCCCGTGGGAGATCGTCAGCGGCCGGATCACCGCCTGACGGTCGCGCCGGACCCAGAGGATGCCGCTCCCCTTGGGGGCGCACAACCACTTGTGGGCATTGCCCGTCCAGTAGCTGACGCCGGCTGCCTCGAGGGCGCCGAGGTCGACGGGTACCTGCCCGGGCGCATGCGCGCCGTCGACCAGGAGCTCCAGGCCTCTCGAAGTCAGGGCATGGGCCAGCTCGACGATGGGCATGACGACCGCGGTCGGGCTGGTGATGGCGCTCAGGACGACGAGCCGCGTGCGCGGCCGAACGGCATCGAGCACGCGCTCGATGATCTGCTCCGGACCTTCCACGGGGAACGGCAATGCCACCACGTCGAGTGCCGCGCCGTCGCGGGAAGCGGCGTACGAGGCCGCGTTGAGGATCGCGTTGTACTCGTGATCGGCGGCGAGGATGCGGTCGCCGGGCTCGAAACGGAGCGCCCGGAGGATGGTGTTGACGCCCGTCGTGGCATTGCTCACGAACGCGAGGTCGTCGGGGTCTGCGTTCAGGAAGCGAGCCACCCGAACGCGCGCGTCGTCGAGCGCCGGCTCGAGGTCATCGCCGAACCATCGCACCGGCTCCCGCTCCATGCGGTCCTGCCAGCTCCGCTGTGCCGCCAGGACAGCCGTCGGACAGGCGCCGAACGAGCCGTGATTGAGGTAGACGATGTCGGGGTCCAGCGGCCAGTGGTCCGCCAAGGGGGAGCGACGCGCCATCGACGAACTGTGCCACCATCGCCCCATGTGCGGCAGGTTCACTCAGCAGCGTCCGACTGCCGAGCTGGCTGAGATCTTCGAGGCCGAGTCGCTCGTCGAGGCGAGTGAGCCGCGCTTCAACGTTGCCCCGACCGACGGCGTCGTCGCGGTCGTCCATCCTCCCAACGACCGCCGCCTGCTGACGTCGCTGCGATGGGGCCTCATCCCGGCCTGGGCTGACGACGTCCGCACCGGGTCCCGGATGATCAACGCCCGCTCCGAGACGATCTTCAGCAGCCCCGCCTACCGAGCCAGCGTGCGCAAACGGCGCTGTCTCATCCCGGCCGACGGCTTCTATGAGTGGCGCCGCATGACGGGCGGATCGAGCGCGGCGAAGCAGCCGTACCTCATCCACCGGCTCGACGGCGCGCCTCTGGCGCTGGCCGGCATCTGGTCGCCCTGGAAACAGCCCGAGAGTGGCGAGTGGCTGCGCAGCTGTGCGATCGTGACCACGACACCGAACCCGCTCATGGCGCGCATCCACGACCGGATGCCGGTCATCCTGCCGGAGTCGGCCTGGGAGCCGCTGGCTCGACCCGGAGCTCGACGACGTGGCCGAGCTACGAGGCCTCCTTGGCCCGTCGCCGTCAGAAGAGCTCGAGGCCTACCCGGTCTCGACCCTCGTCAACTCGGTGCGCAACGACAGCTCCGATCTGACGGCCCCGATCGTGGGCGAGGTCCTGCGCGCATGATCGGACGCCGATGACGGCTGCCCGGACCGAGGATCCCGCAGGGATGGCCGCCCAGTCGTTCTGGCTCGAGACGTGCGGCGACGATCTCACGCCGCGCCCGCCCCTCGACGGTTCGGCCGAGGCGGATGTCGCCATCCTGGGCGCCGGTTACACGGGACTCTGGACCGCGCTCTACCTGCTGCGCCGCGATCCATCGCTCAGGGTCCGCATCCTCGAAGGGGCATTCGCCGGCTTCGGTGCCTCGGGGCGCAACGGCAGCTGGGTGGTGCCCGAGCTCAACATCTCGATCCCGGAGCTCGCCCGGCGCCACGGCACCGCCCTTGCCAGAGAGACCGTGCTGGCGACGATCGACGCGGTGGACGAGGTCGGACGGGCGGCCGGCGAGGAGAGCATCGCCATCGACTGGCACAAGGGCGGACGGATCGCCGTGGCGCGCGGTCCGAACCAGCTACCAGCCCTGGAGGAGACCCTGCGCGTCTACGAGCAGTTCGGTTTCGGCGATCGCCATGAGCGGCTCGGTGTGGCGCAGCTGGCCTCGCGACTGCGCGTCGCCGGGGCGCTCGGCGGGCTCTTCTCCCGCGACAACGCGTCGATCCAGCCAGCCAAGCTCGTCCGCGGGTTGGCTCGCGCGGTGGAGCGTCGCGGCGCCACGCTCCACGAGGGAACGAACGTGACCGGCTTCACGCCCGGCACGCCTGCCGATCTGGCCCGTGGTGTCGTCGGCTCACGTCCCATCCTGCACACCGAGCTGGGCGACGTCCGGGCGCGGACCGTGGTCCTGGCGGGGGAGGCCTGGCTGACGCAGCTCCAGCGACTCCACCGCCAGCTCATCCCGGTCTACTCCCTGATCGTGCTGACGGAACCGCTCACGGACGCGCAGTGGGAGACCATCGGCTGGGCGGACCGCGAGAGCGTCCATTCCTTCCGAGCCAGCATCGACTACCTGGCGCGAACGCCGGACGGCCGCATCCTCTTCGGTGGGCGGGGCGCGCCGTACCACTTCGGCTCGAAGATCCGCCCTGGATACGACGAGCATCCGGCCACCCACGAGATGCTCCGCGGCATGGTCCGCGCCTGGTTCCCGTCGCTCGAGACGATCAACTTCACGCACGCCTGGGGCGGGCCGATCGGCATGGCCCGCGACTGGATGCCGACGTTCAGCCACGACCCGGCGACCGGCGTCGCCTCGGCGCGCGGCTATGTCGGCCACGGCGTGGCCCTCTCCAACCTCGCCGCGCGGACGCTCGTGGATCTCATCCTCGAGACGCCATCGCCGCTGACCGAGCTGCCGATGGCCAACCACCGCTCGCCGGACTGGGAGCCGGAGCCGCTCCGTTTCATCGGCGTCCGCTACACCCAGCAGGCATTCGCAGGCATCGATGCCAGGGCCGACCGGACCGGCAAGGCCCCGAGCGGACTCAGCCTGGCGCGATTCCTGGGTCGTCATTGAGCCGGCCCCGAGCAGCACCCACCTCGCTTACCGCCGGAGTCCCACCGAACGAAGGAGCCAGCGTCACATGAAGCCTCGCGGCTATGTCCCAGACCAGGACGATCTCGAGTACATCGAACGCATCTCGACACCACCAGCCGCGGCCCTGCTGGCCATCGAAGCGGCGGCAGAGCCCCTCGGCGTGCCCATCGTCGATCGCGCCAGCGGCCGGGTCCTCGCGATCCTGGCGTCGAGCCGGCGTCGGATCGTCGAGGTCGGCACCGCCTACGGCTACTCGACGCTCTGGATGGCGCTCGGTCAGCCGGCCGAGGGGCACATCGCGACCATCGATCCCGACACCGAGCGAACGAGCCTGGCGCGTGGATGGTGGCGACAGGCCGGCATCGCTGACGAGCGCATCACGGTCGTCAGCCGACCGGCACTTGAGGCATTCGCGGACCGCGATCCGGCGCTCGACGGGCCCTTCGACCTGGCCTTCATCGACGCGCTCAAGCACGAGTACGCGGACTACCTGGCCGCCCTTCGTCCGCGCCTGGCTCCCGGCGCCATGGTCGTCGCGGACAACGTCCTGTGGGGCGGCGCTACGGCGCGGCCCGGTGGCCGGGACCGCAACACCCAGGCGCTTCGCGACTTCAACACCGCCGTGCTGGCCGACCCGGCCTTCTCCGCGACCATCCTGCCCGTCGGCGACGGCCTGCTCGCGGCGGTGCTCCGCTGAACGGCGCCGACCCGACCCCGCCGCCCGGCGGCCAGCCAAGCCTCTGGCGCCACGCGGACTTCCTCAAGCTCTGGACGGCTGAGACCGTCAGCCAGTTCGGAAGCCAGATCACCGGCCTCGCGATGCCCCTGGCGGCCATCCTCGTGCTCGCCGCGACACCCTTCGAGGTCGGACTGCTCAATGCCATGGACACGCTGCCCTTCCTGCTCGTCGGGCTGCCGGCCGGGGTGTGGGTCGATCGCCTGCGTCGGCGGCCGATCCTCATCGTCGCCGACCTTGGTCGGGCGGCACTCCTGGCCTCGATCCCCGTTGCCTTCGTGCTCGGGGTGCTCTCGATGCCCCAGCTCTACGTGGTCGGCCTGTCGGTCGGCATGCTGACGGTCTTCTTCGACGTCGCCTACCAGTCGTATCTGCCCGCGCTCGTCGATCGCGACCGCCTCGTGGACGGCAACGCCAAGCTGGAGATCAGCCGCTCGGCGGCGGCCGTGGCCGGGCCACCGGTCGGCGGCGGCCTCGTCGGCCTCCTTGGAGCGCCCATCGCCATCGCGCTCGACGCCATCAGCTTCCTCGCCTCGGCCGTCTTCATGGTCGCCATCCGCAAGCCCGAGCCGGCGCCCGAGCCACATCTCGACGAGGCCGGTGAACGAGTGGGCATGCTGCGCTCGATCCGCGAAGGCCTGGCGTACGTCGGCCGGCACCGACTGCTCCGGAGCATCGCCGCCTGCACCGGCACCGCCAACCTCTTCGGCGCCATCGGCTGGTCGGTCCTCGTGCTCTATGCCGTCCAGGTGCTGGGCCTCTCGCCGGGCACCATCGGGATCGTCTTCGGCGTCGGCAGCATCGGCTTCCTGGTCGGCGCCCTGCTGCCCGACCGGATCCAGCGGCGCATCGGCCTCGGGCCTGCCATCGTCAGCTCCGCCTTCGTCGCCGGCATCGCGCTGCTCCTTGTGCCGCTCGCGCCGCAGACCGCGCCGCTGCCCTTCCTGTTCGCCTCCCAGGTCCTGGTCGGCATGGGCCAGGTCGTCTACAACGTCAGCCAGGTCAGCCTGCGCCAGGCCATCACGCCCGACGCGATGCTCGGCCGCATGAACGCCACGATGCGCTTCGTGGTCTGGGGCACGATGCCCGCCGGCGCGCTCATCGGCGGCATCCTGGGTGGCGCCATCGGCCTGCGCGAGACGCTCTTCGTGGCCGCCATCGGTGAGACGTTCGCCTTCCTGTTCGTGCTCCTCTCGCCGGTCAGGTCGCTGCGGACGATCGCGGAGGCGATGCCGGATCACTGACGACGGGCTCGGGAGCGCCGTCGCCGAGCGGTGGCAGGCGCTTGCCGCCCTCGACCAGCCAGCAGGCCGAGGCATGGCCGTCGCCGAGGTCGAAGAGCGGTGGCTCCTCGACGCGGCAGCGGTCGAAGGCCAGCGGGCAGCGGGGGTGGAAGCGGCAACCGTCTGGGATGACGGCGGCGTCAGGCGTCTCGCCCTGGAGGATCGTCCGGGAGCGGCGGGTGCCCTCCGTGACCTGCGGCGGCTCCGGCGTCGGCAGCACGCTCACGAGCGCCCGCGTATAGGGGTTGCGCGGGTCGTGGATGACCGTCTGGGCCGGCCCGATCTCGAGGATCTTGCCCAGGTACATGACCGCGATGCGGTCGGCGATGACCCAGGCCAGCGAGAGGTCGTGAGTGATGAACAGGTACGTCAGGCCGCGTTCCTTGCGCAGGTCGAGCATCAGCGATAGCAGCTCGGTGCGGATGGAGACGTCGAGCATGGAGACCGGTTCGTCGGCCACGACGAGGGTGGGACCGAGGACCAGGGCACCGGCGATGACGACGCGCTGGCGCTGGCCGCCGGAGAGCTCATGCGGGAAGCGGAACAGGAAGTCGGAGGCTGGGCGCAGGCCGGCCGCCTCGAGCGCATCGGCCACCCGGGCTTCGCGCTCGGCCGGGTCCTTCGCGATGCCGTTGACCTCGAGCGGCTCGGCCACGAAGTCGCGGATGGTCTGCTTCGGGTCGAGCGTCTCGTAGGGGTCCTGGAAGATGAGCTGCACCTGCAGCCGGTAGGCCTTGGCCGCGGCGCCCTTGAGCTCGATCGAGTCCTTGCCCTCGAAGCGCATCTCGCCACCGGTCGGCCTGGTCAGCCGGACGACGACGCGGCCGGTGGTCGTCTTGCCCGAACCCGACTCGCCGACGAGCGCCAGGACCTCCCCTCGCCGGATGTCGAGGTCGATGCCGTCGACGGCATGGACGTAGCCGACCGGACGCCGCCGGATCTGGTCGAGGATGCCGCCGCGGACGGGGAACCAGACCTGCAGGCCTTCGAGCCGAACGAGCGGGTCACCGGAGCTCTCTCGCGGTACCGAGCTGGTCGGGTCGCACCAGAGGGTCGCTCATGCGATGGCCTCCTCGACCGCCACGGTGCCTGCCTCGCCCGCCGCCGCGACGACCTCCTCGATCGGGACCGGGACCTGCTCGCCCACCGTGTCCGGTGCGTAGAGATGACAGGCGACGCGGACGCCGTCGTCGAAGGTCAACTCGGGCGGACGCTCGACGCGACACACGTCCATGGCCATCGGGCAACGCGGATGGAACCGGCAGCCGGGCGGTGGGTCGCGCAGATCCGGCGGCGAGCCGTGGATGACGCCGAGGGTCCGCCGGTCGGAGTGGATGTTCGGGAAGGCCCGCATGAGCATCTGCGTGTAGGGATGCCGCGGCTGGGCGAAGATGCGCCGCACCGGGCCCTCCTCCGCCACCCGTCCCGCGTACATGACCATGACCCGATCGCACGTCTCGGCGATGACTGACAGGTCGTGGGTGATGAGGATGAGCGAGAGGCCCAGCTCCTCGCGCAGCTCCTCGAGCAGCTGCAGCACCTGGGCCTGGACCATCACGTCGAGGGCGGTCGTCGGTTCGTCGCCGATGACGATGGCCGGATCGCAGGCGAGGGCCATGGCGATCATGGCCCGCTGCCGCATGCCACCCGAGAGCTCATGCGGATAGGCCTTGGCCCGCGCACGCGGGATGCCCACCCGCTCGAGCAGGTCGCGCGCCCGCTTGCGGGCCTCGGTCGGCGAGAGGCCGAGGCGTTCCTCCATGGGCTCCGCGATCTGGTCGCCGACGCGGACGACCGGGTTGAGCGCGTTCATGGCGCCCTGGAAGACGATCGAGATCTCGCGCCACCGGTAGCGCCTCAGGCCGGCCTCCGACTTGGGGATGAGGTCCACGCCATACATCCGAACGCTGCCCGATGCGATGCGGCCGTTGCTCGGCAGCAGCCGGACCAGGGAGAGCGCCGTCGTCGTCTTGCCACAGCCTGACTCGCCGGCGATGCCCAGCGCCTCGCCGTCACGGAGCGTGAAGGAGACGCCGTCCACGGCGTGCACGGTGGTCTTCTCGAGCGCGAACTCCGTGGTCAGGTTCTCGACCACGAGGAGTGGCGCGTCCGGGTCGGCGCCCTTGGGCAGCGGCCACTGCCGGCGGCCGACGCGCCGCGTCAGGCCGGCCGCCTGGTCGAGCTCGATGGCGGCTGCCGGGTCGAGGGGAGGCAGCGGATCGATCGGCTCCGTGTGGGTAGGCTCGGTCGGCTCGTCGGGCGGTCGCGCGTCGGCCGACGGTGGCATCAAGCTCATCGCCGACCGCGAGCCTTCGGGTTGAGCAGGTCATCGAGTGCCCCGCCGATGAGCGTGAAGGCCAGGACGACGAGCACGATGCAGACGCCAGGCGACATGTACCACCACCAGGCGCCGAGGCCGGGCGCGCCTGCTTCCTGGGCCCCTCCCAGGATCTGCCCCCAGGACGGCGCGAACGGGTCGCCGAGGCCGATGAATGCGAGGGTCGTCTCGGTCAGGATGGCGCCCGCGAAGATGAGCACGGCATTGGCCACGATGAGGCCCATCACGTTGGGCAGGATGTGCACGCGCATGGTGTGCCAGCCACTGGCCCCGATGACCCGTGCCCGATCGATGAACGCGCGCTCTTTGACCGAGAGCGTCTGTGACCGGATGATGCGCGCCGTCGTCGCCCAGCTCGTGATGCCGATGACGATGACGATGACCAGGAGCGTCGTGCGGATGCCTGCGATCTCGGTGTTGTCACCGATCACGTCGAGCACGATGGGCGCCAGGATGAGGGCCAGGACGAAGGTCGGCAGGACGAGGAAGAAGTCGGTCACGCGCATGATCGCGGTATCGGTCCGGCCACCGACGAAGCCCGAGACGATCCCCAGCAGGACGCCGACGACGACCGTCACGAGCGTCGCCAGGAGCCCGATGAGCATCGAGATCCGGGCGCCGTGGACGGTCTGGTTGAGGACGTCGCGCCCGAGCGTGTCGGTGCCCAGGATGTGCTCCGCACTCGGGGGCTCGAGGCGCCCTCCGGTGGCCGTGGTGGCCGTCTCGAGCGGACCCACGAAGAGCGCCGGCGCGATGGCCAGGATGGCGAAGAAGCCGATGATGACAAGGCCGATGACGCCCTCCGGCCGGCCCAGGAAACGACGACCGAATGACTTCCAGCCAGCCACCCGAAGCGACCATCGGCTACGGCGCCGGGCTGTGACCACTGCCTGGCCGACGGTCACAACTTGACCCGCGGATCGAGGAAGCCGTAGGCGAAGTCGGCCAGGAGGTTGGCGGCGACGACCGAGACGGCCAGGATCAGGAAGATGCCCTGCAGGACCGGGTAGTCACGTGCCTGTAGCGCCTCCTGCGTGAGTGTGCCGAGCCCGGGCCAATTGAAGACGACCTCGACGGTGATGGCGCCGGCGACGATGAAACCGATGTTGATGCCCACCAGCGAGATCGTCGGGAGGAGCGCATTGGGAACCGCGTGCGACCGCAGGACCTTCGACTCCTTGAGCCCCTTGGCCTTCGCGGTCTGGACGTAGTCCTCGCCGCGGGTGTCGATGATCGATGAGCGCATGAGGATCGAGTACTGCCCGATCAACCCCAGGCTGACGGCCGCCAGCGGCAGGACGAGGTGGCTCAGGAAGTCGCCGGCCTGCTCGACCCAGGAGTCGTAGGTAGCCCCCAGGGTGGTCATGCCCGACGTCGGGAACCAGCCCAGGTTCGTGGCGAAGATGATGAGCAGGATCATGCCCAGCAGGAAGTAAGGCACCGAGTAGAGGACCAGCGAGATGCCGTTGCCGGCATAGTCGACCGGCCCACCACGTCGCCATCCGCTGTATGCGCCGAGGGTGAAGCCGACCGCGATGGCGATCAGCTCGCCGAGGCCGAAGAGGACGAGCGTGGGCAGGATCCGCCCACCGATGACCTCCGCGACGGGCTGGTTGCGATACTTGAACGACTCGCCGAAATCGCCCTGCACCGTCGCCGCCACGTAGTCCACGAACTGGTCGGGGAAGAGTGGTTTGTCGAGTCCGAAGCGCTCCCGGATGGCGGCCTGGGCCTCCGGACTCGCGTTCGGGTTGCGCGACATGCGGTCGGGCGAGCCCGGGCATCATCCGGAAGAGGACGAAGTTGAGCAGCACGATCGCCACGATCGTGGCGATCGCCTGCAGGACTCGGCGACCGAGGTAGCCGGAGCGCATGTCGTCAGCCTGAGGCCGTCGGGTCGACCCGCCGGAGCCAGGCCTGGATCACGCCTCTTCTTCGTCGCCCTTCGCGCCGCGTCGGCGCATGAGCACCACGGCGACGATCCCGATCAAGATCAGGATCGCGGCGCCACCAAGGACGAGGGGGGTGTTGTCGCTGCTTCCGGTGCCGGCGTCTGTCCCTGGCGACGGCGCCGCCGAGGCACCCGGCGAAACAGCGGCGTCGGACGGGGCGGGCGTGGCCTCCGGTTCGGGTGCGGTCAACAAGTTGTAGTTGCGGTTACCGAAGCCGAAGAAGGGGAGCCCCCCTTCCTCGGGTTGCAAGGTCCAGCCACCGAATTTGTCCGTCCGATAGGCATGCAAGGCCGCGTCATAGAAGAGCACGTGGTACGGCGCCTCGTCGTACATGATCTGCTGCATCTCGTCAGTCAGGACCTTGCGCTTGGCCGGATCGGGCTCGGCTCCCTGAAGCATCATCAGCTCGTCGTAGCGCGGGTTGGAGAAGAACGTGTCGCTGCCGGCGGGGATGTAGTCGGTGGTCAGGATGTTGAGCAGCGAGTTCGGGTCGACGTCGCCGCCCCAGTTCCAGACGCCGACGTCGAAGTCGGCCTTGCCGGGCGGGTCGGCTTCGGGTGGCGACTCGATGGCGGTCACCGTGTCCCCGTCGTAGGCCGGGTCGTGACATCGATGCCCAGTTCACTCCACCAGCCGGCGATGAACTCGGCGCTCTGCGCATAGCTCGTGGAGCTGTCCGGCACGACCATCTTGAGGTCGATCGGCTTGCCCTCCTTGTCGAGGCGCTTGCCATTCGCGTCGAGCTTGTAGCCGGCGTCCGTGAGCTTTTGCTTGGCGACCTCGATGTCGAAGGTCCGCTGGTTCTGGGGCTCGTAGTGCCAGAAACCTCCGGCCATGGCCGGCGGGATGTGCGTCGTGCCGACGAGCCCGTGGCCGCCGAGGACCTTGTCAACGAGTGCCGGCTTGTCGATGGCGTACCCAAGGGCATCGCGGAAGGCAGGATCCTGGACCGCCAGCGTCGAGGCGCCACCACCTTCGATGGGCTTGCTGTAGCCGTTGAAGTTGAGCATCGTGAAGGCGTTCGCCTCGGCCGCCAGCGCGGACTCGACGGTCACCATGTCTGGCAGGCCCTTGAGCTGCTCGTACTGGTCCGCGGTCACGTTGCGGGCGTAGTCGATCTCGCCGTTCTTGAAGGCCTCGACCATCGCGCCTTCGTCTTTGAAGAACTGGAAGAAGATCTCGTCGGCGAATCCCTTCGGACCCCAGTAGTGGGGGTTGCGGACCATACGGACGTACTCGCCGGGCTTCCACTCCGCCGTCTGGTAGGCGCCGGAGCCGACGACCGGGGATTTGTTCGCGTCGGTCCCGATGTCGCGGGTCTCCCAGACATGCTTGGGCAGGATGGGCAGGTATGAGGTCAGGATCTGCGTATTCGGTGTCGCGGTTTCGATGACCAGCGTCTGCGGGTCTGGTGCGGAGACGGCCGTGACGCCGGCGTACGTCAGGTAGGGGTCGAGGTAACCGGCCCCCACGTAACCATCCGCGGCCTGACCGTCGAGCAGCTTCTGGATCGTCCAGCGCGCGTCCTCGGACGTTGCGGGCGTGCCGTCCGACCACTTGAGGTCGGGGTTGATCTTGAATGTCCACTTCGTTCCGTCCTGCATCCATGACTCGGTGAAGCCGGCGGCGGGCTCGGCGTTCGGGCCGTAGCCCACGAGCAGGTCGTAGTTGAGGCCGAAGATCTCATAGCCGATGAAGAACTCGGTCTCGTAGGCGTTCATCGAGTCGAGATCCTGGACGGTCCCGATCTTGAGGATGACCGGGTCCGCGGCGGCGACAGGGATCGCCGACGGCAGCAGCATCGCGGCCAGCGACGCCAGGATCAGGACCGGACGCCAGCGACGGGCGCGTGCGGACGTGAGCATCGTTCCTCCTCGTACAGCAGCCGGCCCGCGCGCGGCACGTCGGCTCCGCTCAGGTCGCGGCCCGCTCACCCGCGGCGGCAGCGCCTTTCGGTATCTCTATCGCGGTCCAGTATCCCCATCGGGCGTGGATGGGTCAACCTGCGAGATTCGTAAGAAACGGTGGCGAATTCTCACGCGAACCGCAGCGTTACAGGGTTCCTTGCAACGAGGTAGCCCGAGTCCACCGGACGCGCTGCGTTAGATCATGAAGCTGGTGGGCGGATGCGGCTCGCGGAGGATCGGCCGGTCGATCCGGAACGGCTCGAGGTCCGAGCTCGTGGAACCCTCGACGGCGAGCTCGCTGAAGATGCGCCCGAAGAGCGAGGCGAATTTGAAGCCGTGCGCCGCCCCCAGCGCGACGTGGATGTCCGGGTGCCCCGGCAGGGCGTCGAGCACGAAGTCCCGGTCCGGGGGCATGGTGTAGAGACAGGTCTTGGTGTAGAGGACCGGGCCGAGGGCGTGTGGCAGGTGCTCGCCCATGAAGGCGCTCAGGCGGGCGAAGGCGTCCGGGTCAGGCGCGAAGTCGCGAGTGCCGGGCGTGGTCGGTCGCCCGCCTACGTCCTGGGCGCCCTTGGGTCCAGGCTCGCCGAAGGCTGGGAAGCCATAGAAGCTGGGCACGTCCATCCAGATCCAGACCGGGAAACGCTCGGGGGCGAATTCGGCCAGGTGCGGCGATGCCCAGTAGGTGACCTGTTCCTTGGTGATGGTCAGCGGCAGCGTCGTGCCCAGCGGGGCGATCAGGTCGTTCGTCCAGGCATCGGCGCAGACGAAGACCTTGCGGCCCCGAAACGTCTGACCACCGGCATCGACCTCCACCCCCGCGCCGGTCGAGCGCATCGCGGTGACCGGCATCTCGTCGAGGAGCGTGGCACCACGACGTCGCGCCAGCGTCCGGTGCGCGTCGTTTGCCAGCATCGGCGGCGCGATGCCGGCGGCTTCCTGATAGAGCGCGACCGTGTCCGGATCGAGGCGCCACTGTGGCCAGCGACGCATGACCTCGTCCGCGTCGAGCCGCTCATAGGGCACGTCGCAGGCCTCCATGGCGCCGGTGTAGTCGGCCATCGGGATCTCCGTCGCCGTGACCGGCCAGAGATCGAGTCCGCCGGTGCGCACGATGAGCGGCCTGCCCCACTCCGCTTCGACGGCCGCCCAGGCCTCGTAGGCCTGGGCGGCCAGGCGGACGTAATGGGGTCGGTGGTAGGAGAGCCGGATGATGCGGCTGTGGTCCTGTGATGCGCCGTTGACGTGGCCGAAGGCGAACTGCTCGAGCCCCAGGACTCGATCCCCGAACCGACGCGCCAGCCAGTAGGCCGCCCCGGAGCCGATGCCCCCGAGGCCGACGACGATGGCCTCGTACTCGTCGCGGGTGGGGCTTGGCCTGGTCGATCCGCTCACAGGAGGTCCCGCTCGAACGACTCGTCCCAGGCCTGCTCGTGCACGACGGCGTCGCCCTCCTTGACCGACAGCTCGATGTGCAGGTGGATCCGCTCCGGGTCGCACGACTGGACGATGCGGCCCGCGGTCGTGAAGCGGGAGCCGTCGCGGTACGTCAGGCTGATGCCGGCGCGCCCTTCGGCGCGGCAGGAGGCCGGATCCTCTTCGCCGATCGTGATCCGCAGGTGCTCATCCGAACGCCAGGTCAGGCCTCGTCCGGGCAGTTGCCAGGCATCCTCCGCGTCGAGGGACAGGCGCCAGCCGCCCTCTGGCTGACGAACGACGCTCGAGGTCGGGGCAGCGGCGGCAAGCGCCTCGCTCAAGGCCGATAGGGGCCCGGGCGCGCCGAGGTCCGGGCCGTCGACGGACAGGTCGCGCTGGACGGGCAGGCGGATCGCAGAGGGGTGCGCGTCGTCATGGAGGAGCGTCAGCGTCGTCGGCCGCGGCGGCGGCCAGGCCAGCGGCCAATCGGCGCCGGCGATCGCCACCCGCAGCCGATGACCGGCCGGCACGATGGTCCCGCAGACCTGGAGCGGAACCTCGACCCGCTCGACCCGGCCGGGCTGCATCGGTTCAGCGGTCGAGAGGCCGCCACGTCGAGTCAGATTGAGGACGCCGCGCGCGATGAGCGCCGACGTGCCGTCCGGCGCCACGTCGGCGACCTTGACCGCGGCCTGCGCGACGGTCTCCGATGCACTCAACCAGAGCTCGGCGACCGGCCCCCCGAGGAGCGCCAGATCCTCGTCGAGCGGCTCGGACGTCCAGCACAGCGAGACGGCTTCATCCGGGCGCTGGTCCACCGGCAGCCCTTCGGGCGGACCGCTCCCCGCCCAGAATGGCGCGGTCACCCCGACCCATGGCGGGCCGGCCCAGGTGCTGGAGCGACCGTCATCGCCGGGGGCTCGCGCGTGCCGCGGCGGCGAGGCGGGCCCGTCGATGCTTGTTGCCGGAGCCTCGAGGACCTCGCCACCCCCGAGCCGCCATGTCCTTGCCGCGTCCGACGACCGATCCGGCGCGGGCGGCCAGACATTCGCGAACCACCATCTGCCGGGCATCCGCGCGGGGTACTCGACCGCCGGCGTCGGCTCGGCCAGGTAGGCGGCCAGCATCGGCTCTCGATCGACCCCGTTGTCGATGCCTCGCAGCCACCGGTCCCACCAGCGAGCCATGAGGCCCAGGCCATCGATCGAAGGATCCGGCCAGCCGGCATGCGCCCAACTGTGGCCCCACGGCCCAAGCACCCCGCGCCGAGGCACGTCCAGGTGCTCGAGCAGCTCGAGCACGAAGTCGCGGTAGCCGTCGTTGAATCCGTTGATGGCCAGGACGGGCGCCTCGATCGCCGCGTAATCCACGAATGGGGACCCGTGGCGCCAGTATCCGTCGCGGCGTTGGTGTCGGAGCCAGGCCTGGGTCCATTGCGGAGTCGCCTCGAGCCGCCGCAGCCATTCGTCGCGCCAGCCGGGTCCGAATCGCTCGGGATCGGGTGGCAGCGCGTTCTCGGCCACCATCTCGACCGGCCAGGTGACCGATTCGTTGACGTGCAGCGTGCCGCCGATGTAGTGGACATCCAGTGCGTAGCGATCGTGGGTGGCGCCGACCGGGATGATGGCCCTGAGCCCGGGCGGACGGCGCATCGCGGCCTGCAGCGCAGCGAATCCGCCCCAGCTGATGCCGAACATGCCCAGCGAGCCGTCGCACCAGGGCTGCTCGCGAAGCCAGGCCAGCACGGCCAGGTTGTCCGTGATCTCGGCCTCGGTGTATTCGTCCTCGGCCACCCCCTCCGACGAGCCCGTGCCGCGCACGTCCACGAGGACGGAGGCGTAGCCTCGGGCCGCGAACTCGGCGTGCATCGGGAGATGGCCCGGGATGAGCCAGTCGTCCTTGCGGTACGGGACCGACTCCAGGAGCGCCGGGAAGGCAGCCGGTCCATCCGGTCGGTGGATGGTCGCCGCGAGCTGGACGCCGTCGGCCATCCGGATGCGGACATGGGCATCGACGGCCACGGGATACCGGGAGGTCACGCCCGGTATGGTGCCATGCGTGCGCAGCGCGGCTTCGCGCCCAGGCGACAAGGCACGCGCCGATGCTAGGATGCCGACCCGAGCGGATGCGGGATCGACGCAGCGGAGGGCCTCGATGACCTCGTTCTTCGACAAAGCCCGGCAGGCTGCAGAGGAGGCCAGCCGCGAGCTGACCGAGCGCGCCAAGGCCGAGGCGCCGGGCGCCAAGGAACGTGCCAAGGTCTTGGCAGATTCGGCGCAAGTGGGCGCCAAGGAGATGGCTGGTCAGGCGCGACGGCAACTCGTGACCGCCATCGAGAGGATCGATCCGGGCATCCTGGCTGACGTCGTCATCAAGGCGACGGCACTCCAGGAGAGGGCCAATGTCTCGCTCCGGAGCAAATCATCGGCGTATCGGATCGGAGAGATCGTGGTCACCGCCACCATCCCGCCGCAGGTCAGCTTCGGCATCCACCGCATCCATGACCTCGAGGTGGATCCGTCCGCGGCGACGATCGACTCCGCTACGCTCATCGAGTCGGGTGCCGTCGACGACGCGCCTGATGTCGTCGTCGACCTCGATACCGCGGCGTCGAGCCCGACTGAACAGGCCTGACATGACCCGACCGATCGACTGACCCTAACCGGAGGAACACGTGCGTCATCAACCCCGCATGCGGCGGATGCTCAGCCCCCTGGCCGCGGCCCTGTTGGCCACGCTCGTCGTCGTCGGCTGCGATTCGGCACCGGACCTGAGCGGACGACCGACCGAAGCGGACGAGCCGGTCATCAGGATCTCGCGCCTCAAGACGAGCGACGACGCCAGCGTCCGATTGGCGGCGCTGCCGGTCGGCACCATCTACGGTGATGGCCGCGTGATCCGGCCCGGCCCCGCAGATCACCGTCGAGCCAGCACCAGCCCTCCCCTCCCTCCAGGTCACGACCCTCGACAGCGCCGGCGTCGATGCCGTCCTCGCAAAGGCGGCCGCCGCCGGCCTCGTCGGCGCCGATCGAGAGCTTCGCATGCCGACCGAGGCAGACCCGACGATCACGGCCTTCGACATCTTCCTCGACGGGCAGCGACGACGGACGATCGTGGAGTCGCTGGACGAGATCGCCGACGACGATCCTCGTTTCCCGCCCAAGAGTCAGGAAGAGCGTGCAGCCATGAAGGCAGTCGTGGCGATGCTCACTGACCCGGCCTCGTCGCTGGCCAGCAACATCGTGGGCGAGGACGCGGTCTACGCCCCGACGGCGGTTGGCGTGCTGGTCTCATCCGCGGCGGACGCTGAGCCCTCGACGGGCGAGCCGACCGTCGTCGAGTGGCCGCTGGCCGACCTGGCCACCATCGGCGAGCCGATCGGGGGCGTCGAGAGCCTGCGTTGTGCGGTCGTGGACGGCGAGGACTGGACGACCCTCGAACCGCTCGCAAGCAGCGCCAACCAGGCGACCCAGTGGTCGAGCGGTGGCGCCACGTACGCGCTCAAGTTCCGGCCACTGCTCCCTGGCGAGGAGGGTTGCTAGGCTCCCCAGCCGCCCGCGACCGCCGGCAGGATGTGGACGGTGGCGCCGGGGTGGAGCTGACTGTCCAGCTCGGCCGGCTCGCCGTCGACGTAGAGGTTGATGTACGCCCGGAGGACCGGACCCGGCTCGCAGAGGCGATCGCGCATGCCTGGGTGGTCGGTGTCCAGGGCTTCGATGAGGCCGAATAAGGTGGACGCATCCGGACGCGTCATACGCCGCGCCGTGCCGGGAAAGAGCGCCACGAGCGAGCTCGGAAGTCGGACCTCGATCATCGTGCGACGCGCACCACTCCGCCTCGGCTCGGCGAGCGGTCAGGCGTCGATGACGAGCGTCTCGACCGAGGAGATCGAGGGCAGGTGCTCGGCGATGGTCCGCCACGTGCCACCCTCGTCGTCGCTGCCGAAGAGCTCGCCGCTCGTCGTCCCGAAGTAGACGCCGTGGGGCGTCAGCGGGTCGACCGCCATCGCCTCGCGGAGGACGGTCAGGAAGGCGCCTTCCTGTGGCAGGCCGGCGCGCAGGTCGGTCCACGACGCCCCAGCGTCGGTCGTCTTCCAGACCGCGGCCTGACCCTCCGGCATATAGCGGCCGGTGCTGTCGCCGTTGAGCGGGATGGTGTAGGCCGTCTCAGCGTCGCGCGGGTGGGTGACCATCGGGAAGCCGAAGGTCGAGGGCAGCCCATCCTCGAGCGAGACCCACGTCCGGCCCTCGTCATCGGAGCGGTAGGTCCCGCAGTGGTTCTCCTGGTAGAGGCGGTCCGGCCGACCGGAAGCCATGACCAGCTTGTGGACGCACTGACCGGTGACGGGATACGGGTCGGGCAGGAAGTCGGCGCGGACGCCGCTGTTGCGCGCTTCCCAGGTCACGCCGCCATCCTCCGTTGCGAACGTGCCGACGGCTGAGATGGCGATCCACATCTTCGACGGATCGCTCGGATGGGGCACGATCGAGTGGAGGCACAACCCACCAGCGCCGGGCTGCCATGTCGGACGAGAGGGGTGATCGGTCAGGCCCTTGACGTGCTCCCACGTCCGGCCGCCGTCGACGCTCCGGAAGAGGCCGGCCGGGGCCACGCCGGCATAGAGGGTGTCACCGGCCGTGGTCACGTTCCAGACCGTCTCGATGGCCGGCCCACCATCGCCATAGGTCAGACCCTGGCTCGAGTGGGTCCAGCTGGCCCCCAGGTCGTCGCTGCGCCAGACTGCCGGCCCATACCACTCGCTGCCGCCGCCGGCGTAGAGGGTTGCGTTCCGCGCATCCGCAGAGAGATGTCGGATCGGCCAGCCTTCGTTGAGCGGCCCTCGTGTCGACCAATCGCGCCGGCCCTCGTCACCATCGAGGATGAAGCCGCCCTTCTTGGTTCCGACCAGGATCAGCATGCGTTTCGTCATGCGCTGACGATACCGCGAAGGGCGATCCGGTGGGCTGGCGCTGGGCGACGTGACCGATCCGAGGACGGATGGTCCAAGATGACGGCTTGGGTACCTCATCGGACGTCCTGGCTATCGGCACCGCGCGGCTCGCCATCGTGGTCGGCGACATCACCGCCATCCCGGCCGACGCGATCGGGAACGCGGCCAACAGCTCGTTGATGGGCGGAGGCGGCGTCGATGGCGCTATCCATGCGGCCGGTGGGACGGCCATCATGGCCGAGCTGCGCAACCGCTTTCCCGACGGAACGCCGACGGGTACCGCCGTCGCCACGACTGCGGGTCGCCTGCCTGCGCGGTGGGTCATCCACGCCGTGGGCCCCGTCTGGGGTGGGGGTCGGAGCCATGAGGCTGAGCTCCTGGCTTCTGCCTATCGGAGTTGCGTTCGTCTGGCGGACGAGCTCGGGGCGAGGTCCCTGACCCTGCCCGCCATCAGCGCCGGCATCTACGGCTATCCGCTGGCCGACGCCGCGCGCATCGCTGTCGCCACGACGCAGGTCGAGCTCCACACCACCGCCACGCTGCGCGAGATCACCTTCGTCCTCCGTGACGCGACGCTGGCGCCGTTCCGTTCAGCGCTGGTCGGCGTACGCTGACCATCGACGAACGTGGAGGTCGAGGGGATGGACGGGCAGGTCGCGGTCTCCTGGGGACCCGGTCGCATCGACCGGTTCTGGCGAGGCGCCGACGGCGCCCTCTGGCACCAGGTGGGCGATGGCGTCGACTGGTCCGAGCCCGAGTCGCTCGGCGGCCAGCTGGCCTCCCCGCCAGCGGTGACCGCCTGGGCCGTGGATCAGATGGAGGCCTTCGCCGTCCTGGAAGACGGCCAGCTCTGGGATCGCTACTGGGACGGCATCAGCTGGCATCCCTGGGAGTCGCTCGGCGGCGAGCTGACGGGCGACGTGGCCGCCTCGAGCTGGGGACCCGACCGGTTGGACGTCTTCGCCCGCGGCCTCGATGGCCTGACCTGGCACCGTTGGTGGGATGGCAGCCGCTGGGTCGAATGGGAGCGTCTGCCGCGCTGACGCGGGCGGCCGAGCCGCGTCAGCCGGCGTCCATCGCGACGACGATATCGTGATCCTCGGGGTGCTTGGCCAGGTAGGCCCGCACGTAGGGGCAGCTTGCGATGACCCGAAGCCTGCGCCGTCGCGCATCGTCGAGCGCGAAACGGGCCAGCGCCGCGCCGATCCCCTGCCCTTCGTGGCTTGGTGCGACCTCGGTGTGCACGAGGTCGATCTGCCCTTCCTCGACCACGTACTCGAGCACTCCGGCCAGCTGGTCATCGAGATGTGCCTCGTAGCGACCTGCCGCCGGCGCGTCGGCGATCACGAGGCTCATCCGGGCGACACCACATCGTCGAGCCAGCTCACGAGGGCATCGAGCGCCTGATCGAGGACCGGCACGAGCCCATGCCCGAGGCGGGGATAGGTCACCAGCCGCCCCTGCGCCAGCAGCGACATCGCGCCGCGGAGGAGCTCGATGCGGGCGAACGGGTCTGACTCCCCTTCCAGGATGAGCGTCGGGACGGTGATCGCCGGCCAATGCTCGGTACGCAGTCCGCGCTCCGGCCGGCCGGGCAGGTGGAGTGGGTAGGAGAAGCACACGAGCCCGCCGACGATCGACGGGCGGGGCGGCTGCTGCGGCCTCACCGGCTCCGACATCGGCGGGCACATTGACGCCCGCGACCAGGAGGGAGGCCACCCGCCCGCCGTAGGAGTGGCCGCCGACGACGAGACCCCGACCGGCCGGCATCGGCGGCAGGGCGGCGAGTGCAGCCACGTAGGCGGGCACGGCGTCCTCTGCCTTGCGTTTCGGCAGGTCGATAGCGTGAGCGTCGATGCCCCGGTCACGGAGGCCGTCGACGTGCGGGCGCATCGAGGCAGCATCGCCCGAGGCGCCGTGGGCGAGCACGACGCGGACGTCGCGATGAGGCTGGGAGGTCGGTGCCATGCCGTCCACCATACCGCCGCCGGTACCATGGAGGGCGACCCTCCGCCGAGGCCGTCCGGCGGAGGACCTTCCCCGACGGATCCGGCAAGCGGGGAGTGGGCACCCGCCGGTGCGAGCTGACCTGCATGACCTTCGATCCCATCGGCCGTGCCCGGCGATGGAACGACCGCTGGCGCCCGATCGTGCCCATCTTCGTGGCCGAGTTCGTGGCGGTCGTCGGCTTCGGCGCGCTGCTCCCGGTCCTGCCGCTCTACGTGGTCGAGCAGGGCGTGGACACGACCACGCTGGGCGTCATCCTGGCCGCCTGGCCGGCCGCCCGGCTCATCTTCGAACCGATCTTCGGCTGGTTGGCCGACCGGACCTCGCGCCGAGCGCTGATGCTCGGCGGGCTCGTGGTGTTGACCTTCAGCACGCTCCTGCCGCTCGCCTTCCACGCGCCGCTCGAGCTCTTCATCCTTCGTTTCATCTCCGGGCTCGCGGTCAGCATGTACGACCCGGCGGCGCGCGGCACGATCGTCGACGAGACCGAGGATGACGAGCGCGGCGAGGCCTTCGGACTCTACTCGGCGGCCCAGATGGGCGGCTTCATCTTCGGGCCAGTCATCGGCGCCGTCGGTGCGGCGGCCGTCGGATCCTTCGCCTTCGCGTTCGTGGCTGCCGGCGTCAGCTGTATGGTCGCGGTCGTCTACCTCTTCGTCGCGTTCCACCCACGGGTCCAGGCTGCCCACCCGACCGCCGGTCCGCGCCCCACATCTCGTCGGGCTCCGCTGACCGAAGGCTCCTACGCCCAGCTCGGCCCGGACTCGCCCGAGGTCGCCCAACGCGTGATCGAGGCCAGCCGGCTCGAGCCGCCGACGCGTGCGCCGCTGCGCGAGCTCTGGAACCGCCCCTTCGTGGCCGCGCTGATCATGAACTTCGGCATCTACTTCGCGATCGGCGTCTACGAAGTGGTCTGGGCCCTCTATCTGCAAGACCTCGGCGGGTCGGTCGAATGGATCGGTCTGACCTACGTGCTCTTCGCGCTACCGGTCGTCCTGCTGGCGCCGCTTGGCGGCCGGCTCGTCGACCGCCACGGTGCCACACCGTACGTCGTCGTCGGCGGTCTGGCGGTTGCGACCTGCGGCTTCCTCTACGCTCTCGCCTGGGAACCCTTCCTGCCGGGCGGGGTCATCGTCATCGAGGGCGCCGCCGAGGCGTTCCTCGGCCCCGCCCTCTATGCGGTCGTGGCCATCGGCACGCCCATCGGCCTGGCCTCGACGGCGCAAGGCATCTATGGATCGGCCGGCACGGTCGCCTTCATCGCCTCTTCGCTGGCCGCCGGCTGGCTCTTCTCGATCGACGAACGCTACCCCTTCGTCTTCTTCGCGTTCATCGTCATCGCCGCCACCGTGGCCTTCTGGCTCATCACCCGCGGCGTGCGCCTGACGGCCGAGCCGACCGCGACCCTGGAGGGCGCGCCCACCTGACGCCGCCGCACGATCGCGGGGCGTACAAGCCGACGTATGGCTTGCAGGCCGTTGACTCCGAACACCGTTGACACACACCTGACACCATCGAACGGCGACTCGTCACAAGCCTGGATCCCGAACGCAGGCTACAATCACGGCTCAGCCGACAGATCCTGGCGCGGGAGACGCATGGCCGGGGTTGCCGCTGCCGAAAGGTGGTGATGCGGTGGGACAACCACTGCTACCCGGTTTCGACCGGGTCGTCGGCCTTCTCGGGAACACCGCCCTCGGCGACAGGACCCTGCAGGCCGGCTTCGTATCGACATATGTGCCGCGCCACTGTGGCATCGCCACGTTCACGCGCGACCTGCTGGCCGGCATGCGCGAGGCAGCCGGCGACACAAGCTTCGAAGGCGACACGCGACGCGGCATCACGGCCCACGTGGCGGCGCTCCACGTGGACGAAGCCGACCTGGCCTACCCGCCAGAGGTCCGCGTCGTCGTCGACGCCGATGACCCTGCGGCCTACCGCGACGCGGCGCAGGTGCTCGACGCCCACGCTTCGGTCGTCTCGCTGCAACACGAGTTCGGGATCTTCGGCGGCGAAGACGGCCGGCATGTCCTGACCCTTGTTCGGGCGCTCGACGCTCCCCTGGTGACCACCTTCCATACCGTCCTGCCGCAGCCCACCGCCGGCCAGCGCATGGTCGTCGAAGAACTGGCTCGACGATCATCCGCCCTCGTGGTGCTCTCGGAGCGCAGTCGGCAAGTGATGGTCGAGCGATACGGCATCCCCATGGCGAGCATCGCGGTCATGCCGCACGGCGTGCCCGACCTGCCCTTCATCGACCCGGCTCGGGTCAAGGACCGGTTCGACCTGACCGGACGGACCGTGGTCCTCGGCTTCGGGCTGCTCAGCCCGAACAAGCGCTTCGAGCTGGTCATCGAGGCCATGGCCCGGATCGTCCCGACCGTGCCGGAGGCGACCTTCGTCATCGTCGGCGCCACGCACCCCGAGGTTCGCCGGCGGCATGGCGAGACCTACCGGACGATGCTGCAGGAGCGCATCCGACAGCTCGACCTCGAGGACCACGTCCGATTCGTCGATGCCTATGTCGACCAGGCCGATCTGATGGACTGGTTGCTGGCCAGCGACATCTTCGTGACACCGTACGGATCCGCCCAGCAGGCCGTCTCTGGCACCCTGGCCTACGCCTTGGCGGCGGGGAAGGCGATCGTCTCCACGCCGTATGAGTACGCGCAGGAGCTGCTGGCTGACGGCCGCGGGATGCTGACCCCGTTCGACGACGTCGGCTCGCTGACGGACGCACTCGGGCTGCTCCTGGGCGACCGCGCGGTACGAGACGGGATGCGACGGCGGGCCTGGGAGCACGCCCGTGCCATGGTCTGGCGGGAGGTCGGCGCACAGCATCTGGCGATGCTCGCCGCGGCCGCTGCGCACGGTGCCGTCGACGACAGGCGGTCGTGGATGACGATCCCCATCGCTCGTCCTAGCCGTCCACGATCCCCGGCGAGGTCGCCCAGGACATGCCGCCGGTGCGACGCCATCTCGGCCGCCTCAGCGACGACCTCGGTGTCGCCCAGCACGCGGTCGGAGCCACCCCCGACCTCGACCACGGCTACTGCACGGACGATGTGGCGCGCGCGTTGGTGGCCGACATCCTGCATGCCGAACGGGAAGACAGCCAGACAGTGGCGCGATCGATCCGCCGACACCTCGCCTTCCTGGACGAGGCCTTCGAGCCGCGTCACGGGCGCTTCCGCAACTTCCGAGCAGCGGATGGTCGGTGGCTCGAGGAGATCGGCTCCGAGGACAGCCACGGCCGGGCGGTCGCGGCGCTCGGCGAGACCGCTCTGCGAACGACCGACCATGCCGTCCGGGGCCTGGCCAGTGACATCGTCGCCGCGGCGCTGCCCGCCTGCCTCGACCTTCGGCACCTCCGCCCATGGGCGTATAGCGTGCTCGGATGCGACGCCATGATCTCTGCAGGGTCGGCATCACGTGATGCCCGCCGGATCCTGGTCGAGCTGGGCGAGCGACTGGCGGCCGCCTTCACGCCGAAGCCCGGCGACGATGACGCCTGGCCGTGGCCGGACGACCTGGTCACCTACGACAACGCCGTCCTGCCGCGGGCGCTGATCGAGGCCGGTCGGCGGCTCGATCGCCCTGCCTGGGTCGAGCGGGGTGCCGAGGTCTTGCGCTGGCTGGCCCGCGCCCAGACCGCGCCGGCGGGGCATTTCAGGCCCATCGGCAACCGCGGCTGGTGGCCTCATGGCGGACGACCGGCGCAGTGGGACCAGCAGCCGATCGAGGCGCTCTCCATGCTCGAGGCCGCGCTGGCCGCGGAGATGGCCACCGGTGATGTCGCCTTCGGCCGCCTGGCCGATCGCGCCTATGCCTGGTTCACCGGCGCCAACGACCTCAGCCTGCCAGTGGCCGATGCGGAGCAGGGCGCCTGCCATGACGGCCTCGGATCAGGCGGCCTGAACCCCAACCAGGGCGCTGAGTCGACCCTCGCCTGGCTGGTCGCGGTGGAGCGCATGCGCGCCCGCCGTCCGGCGCAGCCTACGGCTGATCCAGTTGCGCCCGGCGAGCGGGAGCGGGGCATGCCCGCAGGTAGTCCAGCACTTCGCTGAGGCTGGCCGACGCGACCGCGATCGACGTGTCCGCGGCGCCGTAGTAGACGCGCAGTAGATCGCCCTCGGGGTCCAGCAACCAACCGCACGGGAAGACGACGTCGGCCACGTCCCCGGCGCGCTCGTACGGTGCCGTCGGGCTGAGCACCCAGTCATCGCTCCGATGGAGGATGACGCTGGGGTCGTCCAGGTCGAGCAGCACCAGGCCGCTGCGGTAGAGCGCGCCTGCCGCGGTGACGTGGACGCCGTGGTACATCATCAGCCAGCCCTCCGCTGTCTCGAGGGGTGGCGGCCCGAGGCCGATCTTGGATGCATCCCACCAGGCGCCGTCGCGCGCCTCCAGGAGCAGCCGATGGTCGCCCCAGTGACGCATGTCGGGCGAGGCCGAGGTCCAGATATTGGCGCTGCCGTGCAATGGGCTTGGCCGATGAACGAGCAGCCAGCGACCGTCGAAGCGGCGTGGGAAGAGCGCCGCGTCCTTATCCTCTGGCGGCATCACCGGACCCAGTCGGCGGAAGCTCCGGAAGTCGGTCGTGGTCGCCAGCGAGACCAGAGGCCCGCGCCGGCTGTAGGCCGTGTAGGCGATGGCGAAGTGGCCTTCATCCGGCAGCCACGTGACGCGTGGATCCTCGAGGCCCCAGAGTTCTTCGGGGTGGCGCTCGGGTGCCGAGCGCAGGCTGGGCTCGGGGTCGAAGGTCCAGTCGGTGTAGCCGTCCGCGCTGCGCGCGACCGTGAGGTGCGAGATGCCGCGCCGATCCTCGACCCGCAGGAGGAGGACCGTCTGGCCGTCGACCTGAGCAGCTCCCGGGTTGAAGACGCTGTTGGCCGGGTACGGGAGCGCGGCGGCGGTGATGATCGGGTTGTGCGGCGAGCGCGTGAAGAGGTCGGTGCTCGATTTCATCGCTGGCCGCGCATGGTACCAATCGCGGTGCGTCCTCGAGCGGTCAATCGCCGACCTTGAACGGGTAGACCACCCAGTTCGCGGTCTCGACCACGTGATGGTCAGGCTCGCCCGACACGACCGATCTGACGGGCTTGTAGTGCAGGACCGCGGTCGTCGGCTCGCCGCCCGCCTGGCGGACGCGCTCGGTCACGGCGTGGATGGTGGTGCCGCTGTCCCAGACCTCGTCCACGACGAGGACGCGCTGACCGCGCAGCAACGGGTCCGCCGGGAACTGCAGGAAGGTCGGGTGCGGCCCCGGTCGGCCATGTTCGTCGTAGTACTCGACGGCCGCCACGAGGATGTTCCGGATGCCCAGCCGGTAGGCCAGCATGCCGCCCGGAACGAGACCACCGCGGGTGATGACCAGCATCACGTCGTACCCGCCACCGACCTGCTCGGCGAGGCGCCCGACCATCTCGGCCAGACCGTCCCACGAGACGTGGTCCTTCTGGATCGTCACGCCGAAGAGGGTACCGCCAGGAGGTGTGCAGCCGTGGCCGGATACGCGATGCTTACGGCATGCCCGCCAGCCGCCTCCGTGCGTCCCTGCGTGCCTTCGTCGCGGTGCTCCGCAACCACGACCTCCGCCGGATGGCTCTCGCGTATCTGGGCTTTTCGATCCTCGAATACGGAACCTGGGTCGCGCTCCTGGTCTACGCCTACGACGCGACCGGTCCAGCCTCGGTCGGGTTGGTGGCGTTCGGCCAGCTGGTGCCGGCCGCCTTCTTCGCGCCGCTCGTCAACAGCCTCGGTGATCGATATCGTCGGGATCGCCTGCTCGTGGCCGGCTACGGTGCGCTGGCACTGACGACGCTGGCCGTCGGGGCGGCGATGCTGATCGGCTTGCCCGCGGCGCTCGTCTATCTGATCGCCGTCGCCTACTCCTGCAGCCTGACCATCGCCCGGCCGCTCCAGGCGGCACTCGTGCCCGCCTATGCCGACACCGCCCAGGAGGTCACGGCCGGCAACGCCGTCTCGACCATCATCGACGGGCTCGGCGTGCTCATCGGGCCCATCCTGGCCGGGCTGATGCTGGTCGCGGGACAGCCGGGCCAGGTCTTCATCGTGTGCGCCGTCCTCGTGAGCCTGTCCACGCTCCTGGCGTTTCGGCTCCGACCGCACCGCGCGGCCGACGTCGCTCCCGAACGAACGGCCAGCGACCCGGCCACGCCCGATGTCCCGCGGGTCGGATCGCGCCCGGCGCCTCAGCCTTCCTTCTTCGAGGGCATCCGACAGGTCAGCCGCGATGCCGACCAGCGGCTGCTGGTCATCATGCTCGGCGCCCGCTACGTCATGATCGGTGCCATCGACGTCCTGCTCGTGCTGCTGGCCATCGAGGTCCTCGAGATCGGAGGCGCCGGGGCCGGCTACCTGACGGCTGCCGTCGGGCTCGGCGGCGTGGTCGGCGGCGCGCTGACCCTCGTCCTGGTTGGTCGAGGCCGACTCTCGCCGTGGCTCGCGCTGGGTGCCGTCGTCTTCGGACTCGGTCTGCTGGCGGCCCCACTCGCCCAGTCGGCGACTGCGGCGGCGGGCCTGATGGTGGTCTGCGGCGTCAGCCTTGCTCTCGTCGACGTCGCCGGCCGGACCCTCCTCCAACGCATCGTGCCTGATGATGTCCTGGCTGGCGTCTTCGGGCTCGTCGAGGGCTTCGCCATGGCCGGTCTCGCCGTCGGCTCCATCCTGCCCGCCATCCTCGTCCAACGGATCGGCCTCCCGGCGACCTTTGCCGTGATCGCGGCTGTGCTGCCGATCGGGGCGGTCGTCGCCTGGTTCCGACTGGGCCGCGCCGAGGGGCGCATCCGTGTACCGACGCTCGAGATCCGACTGCTTCGGAGCCTGCCGCTCTTCGCCCCGGTGCCGGCGCCGGCGTTGGAAGCGGCCGCCCGCGCGCTGGTACCGATCCTCCACGCAGGCGGCAGCGATGTCATCAGGCAGGGGGATGTCGGCGACCGCTTCTATGTCGTCGAACGGGGTCGGCTGGCCGTCAGCCAGGACGGGCGCCAGCTGCGCCAGTTGGAGCGCGGCGACGCCTTCGGGGAGATCGCGCTGATGCGCGCGGTGCCGCGTACGGCGACCGTCACGGCGTTGACCGACGTCGAGCTGCAGGCGCTCGACCGCGACGCCTTCCTGCTGGCCATCACCGGCACCTATGACGCGCGCGTGACGGCCGACCGCATCGCTGAGGCCTACCTGGCACGCGACCGTGACGGCTGAGGGCGCCCGCCGGCGCGGCCGGCGCGAGGCCGGGGGCCTCGCCCGACCGCCATGGCGCCGACTCGTCAATCCATTTCGCCCGGTGGAGATCCTCGATCCCGAACAGGTCGAGACCATCCATCGGGCCAGCCTCCGGATCCTCGAGGAGATCGGCTTCGAGGTCATGGGCGACCGCGCCCTCGACCTCCTGGCATCGACGGGAGCCAGCGTGGACCGGGCCGTACGGCGCGTGCGACTCGAGGGCGCGCAGGTCGAGGCGCTGGTCGCGCGCGCGCCTTCGACCTTCACGCTCCACGCTCGCAACCCGGCGCGCGCCTTGACGTTCGGCGGTGCCGACGTCGTCTTCGGGGCCGTCGGGGGGCCGGCCTTCGTGACCGACCTCGACCGCGGGCGTCGGGCCGGCAACGCCGCCGACTTCCGCGACTACGTGCGGCTCATCGGCGCCCTTGACATCGTGCACCAGGAGGGCGGCGGTCCCCTCGAGCCGACCGACTTGCCGGTGTCCACTCGGCACCTCGAGATGTACCGCATCCTCATCGCCGAGCTCGACAAGTCGTGGCAGTGCCTGGGCTCCGGGCGCGTCGTGGTCGACGACGCCATCGAGATGAGTTGTCTCGCCTTGGGCGTCGATCGCGACGGGCTCCTCGAGCGGCCGAGCCTGATGACGATCATCAACTCCAATACCCCGCTGCGCCTCGACGGCCCGATGTCAGACGGGCTCATCGAGATGGCCATCCACGGCCAGGCTGTGGTCGCCACGCCATTCACGCTGGCGGGCGCCATGACCCCGGCCACCCTCGCCGGCGCCCTTGCCCAGCAGAACGCCGAGGCGCTCTTCATGGTCGCCCTGACCCAGCTCGCCCGACCGGGTGCGCCGGTCGTCTATGGCGGCTTCACCTCCAACGTGGACATGCGCTCCGGCGCCCCGGCCTTCGGCACGCCCGAGTACGTCAAGGCCGCCTTCGCAACGGGACAGCTGGCACGCCGATACGGTCTCCCTTGGCGCTCCTCGAACGTGACCGCCTCCAACGTCGTCGACGCCCAGGCAGCCTACGAGTCGGAGATGGCCGTCTGGGGCGCCATCCTCGGTGGCGTCAACCTCCTGTATCAGGGTGCCGGCTGGTTGGAGGGCGGCCTGACGGCCTCCTACGAGAAGCTCATCCTCGACGCCGAGATCCTGCAGATGATGGCCGAGGTGCTGCAGCCGATGGTCGTCGACGAGGGCACGCTCGGGCTCGAGGCGATGGCCGAGGTCGGGCCAGGCGGGCACCACTTCGGGACCGCCCACACGATGGCGCGCTACGAGACCGCCTTCTACCGCCCGCTCCTCTCGGACTGGCGCAACTTCGAGACCTGGCAGGAGGACGGTGCCCAGACGGCGACGCAGCGCGCCAATCGGATCTGGAAGCAGCTCCTGGCCGAGGCGCGGCCGCCACCTATGGACCCGGCCGTGGGCGAAGCGCTCGACGCGTACGTGGCACGGCGCACCCGGGAGATCAACGCCGAGGCATGACACGGCCCTACCCTCCAGCTCCGCCGTCGGGTACGCTCGCGATCCGATCCGGGCAACTGCTGGAGGGCCGTCGGTGAATTGCGCCAACTGCGGGACGGAGAACGCACTCGGTGCCAAGTTCTGCTCCGAGTGCGGCGTGCAGATGCGCGCTGCTGTGTCCGTCCTGTGGCACCGCGAACGCGCCGACTGCGAAGTACTGCAGCGAATGCGGCACGCCCATCGACGCCGACGTAGCCGGCAGCGAACCGTCCGTGGCCGCCATCGGTCGAGGCGCTGCACCGCCCACCGGGTCGGCCACCCCAGTGGCGGAGCGCCGTCTGGTCAGTGTCCTCTTTGCCGATCTGATCGGCTTCACGACGTTCGCCCAGGAGCGCGACGCGGAGGACGTACGCGAGACGCTGTCGCGCTACTTCGAGTTGGCCTCTGACGTCATCGGCCGCTACGGCGGCACGGTGGAGAAGTTCATCGGCGACGCCGTCATGGCCGTCTGGGGCACACCGGTCGCGCGCGAGGACGACGCGGAACGCGCTGTCCGCGCCGGCCCTCGAGCTCGTCGACGCCGTCCGGTCGCTCGGCCCCGGTATCCAGGCGCGGGCCGGTGTCCTGACCGGCGAAGCCGCGGTCACCCTCGGTGCCACCAATCAGGGCATGGTCGCCGGTGATCTGGTCAATACGGCCAGCCGCCTCCAGTCGATCGCGCCGCCGGGCAGCGTCCTCGTCGGCGAGGCGACCCAGCGCGCGGCCGCCGCCGCCATCGCCTTCGAGCCCGCCGGCGATCAGCTTCTCAAGGGCAAGACGAGCCCGGTCCCGGCCTGGCGGGCGCTGCGCGTGGTAGCCCAGCGGGGCGGGTATGGGCGCTCGGACATGCCGGAGCCGCCATTCGTCGGGCGGGAGGACGATTTCCGCATCCTCCGCGACGCCGTGAGCGCCATCGGCCGGGATCGACGGCCGCGGCTGGTGTCCATCTCGGGTCCAGGCGGCATCGGCAAGAGCCGCCTCGCCTGGGAGCTCGAGAAGTACATCGACGGCGTGTCAGCGGACATCTACTGGCACCGCGGGCGGTCGCCGTCCTACGGCGAGGGCATCACCTTCTGGGCGCTGGGCGAGATGGTCCGACGACGGGCCGGCCTGGCAGAGGGCGACGACGAAGCGTCGACGCGTCTGCGCATCTCGTCGACCGTGGCCGAGTTCGTACCCGACGCCGAGGACCAGCGTTGGATCGAACCCGCGATGTTGACCCTCCTGGGCCTCGAGCCGCCGCCGCCCGGTGGCCGGGACGTCCTCTTCGCCGCCTGGCGCATCTTCTTCGAGCGCATCGCGGAGCGCGGGCCGACCATCCTCCTCTTCGAGGACCTCCAGTGGGCCGACAGCGGCCTGCTCGACTTCATCGAGCAGCTCCTCGAGTGGTCCAAGGGCGTGCCCATCCTGGTCGTGACCCTGGCACGGCCGGAGCTCTTCGACCGCCGACCGGACTGGGGGACGGGCACCCGCCACGCGACCTCGATGGCCCTCGATCCGCTCTCGGCCGAGGCCATGCGCGAGCTGCTTGCCGGCTTCGTTCCCGAGTTGCCGGAGCCAGCGGTCGCGACGATCCTCGCCAGGGCCGATGGCGTCCCGCTCTACGCCGTGGAAACCGTCCGCTCGCTCGTCGCCGACGGGCGCCTGGAGCGCGTCGGTGACGCGTATCGGCCAGTCGGCGAGCTGGGCACCCTGGCCATCCCGGAGACGCTCCGGTCGCTCATCGCCTCGCGCCTCGACGCGCTCGAGACGCGTCGACCGGGCTCTCCTCCAGGACGCGTCGGTGCTCGGCCGGGCGTTCACCGTGGCCGGGCTGACGGCCGTCGCGACCGGGCCGGCGGCGGACCTGTCTGTCGACGACCTGGAGCCGCACCTTCGCGGCCTGGTACGTCGGGAGCTGCTCGAGGTCGAGGCGGATCCTCGTTCGCCGGAGCGGGGACAGTACCGCTTCGTCCAGTCGCTCATCCGCGAAGTCGCTTACGGCACCCTCGCCCGTCCTGACCGGCGAGCCCGGCACCTTGCCGCAGCGCGCTACTTCGAGGCGCTCGGTGACGACGAGCTGGCCGGCGCGCTGGCCGGCCACTACCTCGCCGCCCATGAGGCCTCGAGCGCCGGTGAGGAAGCCGAGGCGGTCGGCGCGCAGGCGCGCATCGCACTCCGGGCGGCCGCCGAACGCGCTATCGACCTGGGCGCCAATGACCAAGGCGTGACCTACTTGACGCAGGCCCTCACCGTCGTCAGCCTGCCAGCCGAGCGCGGGCAGCTCCTCGAGATGGCGGCGAGTGCCGCCTCGGACGCCGGCGACCACTCGCTCGCAGAGGCCATGGCGCGGGACGCCATCGAAGCCTTCCGCGAGGGTGGCGACGCCGTCGACGTTGCGCGGGCGACCGCCCGGCTGGGCGAAGTGCTCCTCAACGGGGCGAGGACGGAGGCGGCCGTCGAGATCCTCGAGCCCGCCTTCGCAGAACTGCCGGCCGAGGCGCCCGACGAGGCCCGCGCGCGCCTGGCGATCATCTTGTCTCGAGGCTACATGCGCATGGACGACCCGATCAAGTCCGTCGCCGCCGCCGACCAGGGTCTGCCGATCGCGGAACGACTCGGCCTCGACCAGCTCATCGCTGACGCCTTCAATAACAAGGGCTCCTCACTCGCCGACCTCGGGCGCATCCAGGAAGGGCTCGCCCTGCAGCAGGCCGCGGTCGAGATCGCTGCCCGCGGTGGCTTCGTCGCGTCCGAGCTCCGGGCTCGGGCAAACCTTGCCGCGACGCTCTGGGACCGCGAGCCCCAACGCGCCACGTCGATGTTCCGAGAGACGCTCGAGATCGCGCGCCGCTACGGCAATCGCCAGATGGCTAACTGGCAGCTGCAGTTCGTCATCACCGCGAGCTGGGCAGGCGCCGACGACTGGGATGCCGCGCTGGCGCAAGGGGCAGACGCCATCGCCGACGCACGTGGCCTGGGCGACGAGGTGGGTATTCGCACGGCCATGGCGGCGATACAGATGGCGAGGGGCGATCCATGCGACGAGACGCTCGAGCGCGTCAAGCTGGCCGCCAGGCAGCTCGGTGATCCGCAGGTGGCGAACCAGGTGCACGTGTTGCTCGCCGACCGCGCCATCCTGGCCGGGGACGACCGAACGGCTCTGGCGGAGCAACGCCGCACGGCGGCCGGGTTCAGTGGCCACGCCCCGTGGGGACTGGCGGACGCGTCGGCGAGCGCCGTCCGACTGCGAGATGTCGATGAGCTCCGGCGCCTGGTCGACGAACTCGATGCGCTGCCGACTGCCGACTCGCCCACCCAGCGGATCGAGCGGCTGCGGGCCCGCGGTTGGCTGGCGGCCCTCGAGGACCGCGTCGAGGAGGCGATGGCAGCGCTCCACGACGTGCTCGCAACGTACCGGACGTTCGGCCACGACTTCAATGTCGCGCGGACCATCCTCGACACGGTCCGGATCCTGGGCGCGAAGGTGGTCGGCGCCGCTCTCGTCGCCGAGGCACGCTCGATCTTCGAGCGCGTCGACGCCGCCCCGTACCTGGCCTGGCTGGACGCGGCGGTCGCCGGGTCTCCGACGAGATCGACCTCGCCCCGCAGATCGACAGCACCGATCGCCGAGGCCGGCGAGCGCACCTGACCGGGCGACTCGGCGCGAGCCTGACCTGCCGGTCGCCGATCGGGTCGCTCGATGCAGGCTTGCACACGCTCAGAGGCGCTCGGGCCCGTTCAGGCGTACATTTGGTCGGTCCGGCCGCTCGTCGAACGCCGACGTGGTCATCCGGACATCCCATGAGGCTGTTATGCCCGACTACGACGAGGCCGCCCTGCTGATCGAGCTCGAGCCCGAAGCTGGACGGCTGCTGGATCGCCACCTCGGCGTCGCCGTCGAGTGGTTCCCGCACGACTTCATCCCCTACCGCATGGGTCGCGACTTCGATACCGAGCCTTGGACGCCCGATCAGGCGCGCCTGACCGGCGTCGCCCAGACTGCCTTCGAGGTCAACCTGCTGACCGAGGACAACCTGCCCAGCTACCACCGTCTGATCCACGGCATGTTCGGGCGCGGCGACGGCGCCTGGATCACCTGGGTCGGGCGCTGGACGGCAGAGGAGGGTCGCCATGCCATCGTCCTCCGCGATTACCTGACGGTGACCCGCAACATCGACCCCGTGATGCTCGAGCGTGGCCGCATGACGCAGCTCCAACAGGGCTATGACCTCGGCGCGCCGGACACGCTTCACGGGCTGGCCTACGTGGCGTTCCAGGAGCTGGCGACGCGGATCTCGCACCGCAACACGGGCCGCTACTCGAATGACCCCGTGGCGGACAGGATCATGGTCCGCATCGCGGCCGACGAGAACCTGCATATGGTCTTCTACCGCGATGTGCTCTCGGCCGCCATCAAGCTGCAGCCGTCGGCTACGGTGCGAGCCATCGTCGACGAGGTCCTTCGGTTCCAGATGCCGGGCGCCGGCATCCCGGGCTTCATGCGCAAGGCGGCGCAGATGGCGACCGCCGGCATCTACAACCTCCGGGTCCACCGCGACGAAGTGCTCATGCCCATCCTCCGGCACTGGCGGATCTTCGAGCTCGAAGGTCTCGATGCCGCGGCCGAGGATGCACGACGGCGTCTCGCCGAGCACCTCGACGCGCTCGAGGTCGCCGCTCAGCGGTTCGAGGAGCGCCTGGCACGGAAGGGGCTGGCGACGTCGCTCGTCGGCTGAGCCGATCGTGCCGGTACGGGCTGGCGCCAGCCCGTGCACCTCGGGCGAGCCTGAACCACTCGCATCGCATGGCGACGTCGGGTACGCTCGCGATCCACGTCCCCGTTGTCTGGGGGACGCTGCGAGGTCATCGGTGATCTGCTCGAACTGCGGCACGGAGAACACGGTCGGGGCGAAGTTCTGTTCCGAGTGCGCGACACGACTCGCGGTCGCCTGTCCAGCGTGCGGGACGGTCAACGGCGCGACCGCCAAGTTCTGCAGCGAATGCGCCACGCCGCTGACCGGGTCATCGGGTCCCGGCGCCGGTGCGGCTCCGCCGGGTGTTTCGAGAGGCGCACCTGCGGGCCTGAGCCCTGCCGTCGCGGAGCGGCGTTTGGTCAGCGTCCTCTTCGCCGACCTCGTGGGCTTCACACCGTTCGCCGAGGGTCGCGACGCGGAGGAGGTCCGCGAGACACTCTCGGCCTACTTCGATCTGGGGCGCGACGTCATCGGGCGATACGGCGGTACCGTCGAGAAGTTCATCGGCGACGCGGTCATGGCCGTCTGGGGCGCGCCCGTGGCCCGGGAGGATGACGCCGAGCGGGCCGTCCGCGCCGCACTCGATCTTGTCGATGCGGTCCAGGCGCTCGGGCCCGGCATCCAGGCGCGGGCCGGCGTGCTGACCGGCGAGGCTGCGGTGACACTCGGCGCGACGAGCGAGGGCATGGTCGCAGGCGACCTCGTCAACACCGCAGCCCGCCTGCAATCGATGGCCCCGGTCGGGACCGTCCTGGTCGGCGAGGCGACCCAGCGGGCTGCTTCGTCGGCCATCGCCTTCGAAGAGGCCGGCGACCAGCTCCTCAAGGGCAAGGCCAGCCCGGTCCAGGCATGGCGAGCGTTACGGGTCGTCGCCCAGCGCGGCGGCCACGGGCGATCGGACATGCCAGAACCGCCGTTCGTCGGCCGTGACGAGGAGTTCCGTCTGCTCAAGGACGCCCTCGCCGCCGTCGGTCGCGAGCGCAGAGCCAGGCTCGTCTCGATCAGTGGGCCGGGCGGCATCGGCAAGAGCCGGCTGGCCTGGGAGCTCGAGAAGTACATCGACGGCATCCTCGAGAACGTCTACTGGCACCGCGGGCGCTCACCCGCATACGGCGAGGGCATCACCTTCTGGGCGCTGGGCGAGATGGTCCGCCGGCGGGCGGGCCTGGCGGAGACCGACGACGAGGCCACGACCCGCCAGCGCATCGCCGCCACCGTGGCCGAGTACGTTCCGGGGGCCGACGACCAGCGCTGGGTCGAGCCTGCGCTGCTGACCCTCCTGGGCCTCGAACCGCCCCCGCCAGGCGGTCGGGACATGCTGTTCGCCGCCTGGCGCATCTTCTTCGAGCGCATCGCCGAGCGGGGGCCGACCATCCTCCTCTTCGAGGACCTCCAGTGGGCCGACAGCGGCCTGCTCGACTTCATCGACAAGCTGCTCGAATGGTCCAAGGGCGTGCCGATCCTGGTGGTCACCCTTGCCCGGCCCGAGCTCTTCGACAGGCGGCCGGACTGGGGATCGGGCACGCGCCACTTCACGTCGCTGGCCCTCGAGCCGCTCTCCGACGCAGGCGATGCGCGAGCTCCTGGCGGGTTTTGTTCCCGGCCTCCCGGAGAGCGCCGTCAAGGCGATCCTGGCGCGGGCTGACGGCATGCCCCTGTACGCCGTCGAGACGGTCCGCGCCCTCGTCTCAGACGGACGCCTGGAGCGTGTCGACGACCGCTACCGGCCGGTCGGCGACCTGGGGACCCTGGCCATTCCCGAGACGCTGCGGTCGCTGATCGCCTCCCGCCTCGACGCGCTCGAGCCCGTCGATCGCACCATCCTGCAGGACGCGTCGGTGCTCGGGCAGGTCTTCACGCTGGCCGGTCTGACAGCCGTCAACGGCGCCGGCCCTGAGGAGCTCGAGCCGCGACTGCGCGCCCTTGTCCGTCGGGAGTTGCTCGAGGTCGAATCCGACCCCCGATCGCCGGAGCGTGGCCAGTACGGGTTCGTCCAGTCGCTCATCCGCGAGGTCGCCTACGGCACGCTCGGTCGCCGCGACCGCCGCGCACGCCACATCGCCGCGGCACGTTTCATCGAGTCGATCGGCGAGGACGAGCTGGCGGGCGTGCAGGCGGGCCACTACCTGGCCGCCTTCGAGGCCTCGACGCCGGGCGAAGAGGCCGACACGGTCGCCGCCCAGGCGCGGCTCGCCCTTCGTGGCGCCGCCGAACGCTCTGAAGGCCTTGGTGCCCATGACCAGGCTGTCGCCTTCGCCCAGCAAGCGCTGCAGGTCACCACGGACCCGATGGAGCAGGCGGAGTTGCTGCTCCAGAGCGCGCGCTCGGCGGACTTCGCCGGGCACTACGAGCGGTCGGAGGCGTTCGCGCGGCAGGCGCTCGAGCGGTACGACGGATCTGGAGACGCCGCGGGTGCAGGACGCGCGAGCGCGCAACTCGGGCAGACGCTCATCGATGCCGGCCGAGTCGGCGACGCAGTGCCCGTACTCGAGGCCGGCCTGAAGGCTCTGCCCGCTGGCGGCCATGAGGACGTCCGAGCCACGATCCTGACCAACCTTTCGCGGGCCCTCTTCCGCAACGACCAGCCGGCGCGTGCGATCGAAGTCGCCGACCAGGCCCTCCCCATCGCCGAGCGGCTCGACCTCGAGGAGCTCATCGCGGAAGCCTTCAACAACAAGGCCTCGGCGCTCAGCTATGTCGGCCGGCGCCGCGAAGCCGTGGCGATCCATGAAGCCGCCGTCCGGACGGCCCAACAGGGCGGCTTCCTGGCCGCCGAGCTTCGCGCCCGCAACAACCTTGCGAGTTCACTCACCGGCGATGACCTGATGCGCGGCCTCGCCGAGGCCGAGGCCGGCATCGAGCTCGGCCAGCGGTCCGGCAATCGTCCGATGACGACCTGGCTGATCGGCTCCTCCGCCTACTACCGGTACTCGGCTGGCATCGAATGGGACCTCGCGCTGGGTCGGGTGCAGGCGATCATCGACGAGACGTCCGAACCGGCCGACGAGCATCGCGCCTTGAGCATCGCTCTGCTCTTCCGCATCGCCCGGGGCGAACCGATCGACGACCAGCTGCATCGGCTCGAGTCATTGCTCGCCGATCTGGCCGACCCGTTCTATCAGGCGGTCATGGACTGGCTGCGCGGCGACCTCGCCTTCAGCCTCGGTGCCTACGCGGAGGCGTACGACGCCTACCTTCGCAGCGTCGCGGCGTCACCCACGCTCGCGTCCTACCTCCTTGCGCTGGCGGTGCGCTCGGCGACCTGGCTGGGCGACTCGGTCGGCGTTACGGACAGCGATGGAGCGGCTGGATGCCGACCCCGACGTCACGCTCTTCGCGAAGGCCAGCCGACTCGAGGCGCACGCCAGCCTGAGCGCACTCGAAGGCGACATCGCCGAAGCGAACAACGGCTACGTCGCAGCGCTTCGCGGATTTGCGGAGGTCGGCGCCGGTTTCGAGCAGGCCATGTGCGGGCTGACCTTCATCCATGCGGTCGGACCGCAGGTGTCCGAGGCTCGCGCCGCCGGCGAGGACGCTCGGGCCATCTTCGAGTCGGTCGGCGCCAAGCCGTACCTCGGGCGCCTCGATGCGGAGCTCGCCCGTCCGTCGACCGCCAGGGCCCGAAGCGGCTCGACGACGTCGACCCCCGTCGAGGCCTGACCGGCCTCGGTCGTCCGCGTCCACTGACGTGGGCACCAGGAGATCCGTTCGATTCAGGACTCCGTCAGGTGACGAGACGACCCTCGCGCTGAGTCAGGCGTCTGCCTGCCCGACCTTCGGGCGACGGACGCGATCGATACGACCAGCACGACGACAAGGAGTCCACGCGTGACCGACCAGACCACCCCGCCAGATCCGACGACTGGGCCGACTCCCGTCGCGGTGCCGGGCACGCCGGCGACCGACGCGCCCCCGAGCCCGGGAACGACACCAGATTCCCTCCCGAACGAGGCGACCGTCCAGGAGCCTGCCGCGCCGAGTGGCGAGCCTGGCACGGTGTCGGCGGCCACCGCCCCGCCGCCCGAGGCACCGACGAGCCGGCGCCGGTGGGTCGAAGTGGCGGTCCTTGTCGGGGCCTTCGTGCTCGTCGGCGGCATCGGCTTCGCCGCCGGTCGCACGATCGACGATGGGAACGAGCGCGGCATTCGGTCCCATCGGATCGACGCGGGCGACCAGAACGGCCGCATCCCGGGCTACGAGCAGCTCCCAGGCCGCGGAGGGTTCCCTGGCCGAGGCGATGGCCGCGGCGGCTTCCATCAGGGGCCCGGATCACGGGACGGGTCCTGGCAGGGTCGTCGAGGCGGGCTGCTTCCGGGTGATCGACTGTTCCCACGCGGCGGGATGCCGGGCGGCGGCTGGCAACTGCCCTACCAACTCCCTGGACCCACGCTGGAGCCTGACGCCACCCAGGCACCTGGCGCGACCCAGGCACCCACCGCCAGCCCGGCGCCAAGCGCGAGCGCGGCCCCCTAGGGATCGACGCCTATCGATCGACAGGGTCGAGGATCGCCTCGGCCTCCATCTCGACCTTCCAGCGGGGATCCAGCAGGCCGGCCACCACGACCATCGTGCTCGCCGGCCGGATCTCGCCGAAGACGCGCCCGTGGGCACGCGAGACGGCCGCTTCGTCGCCGCGATCCACGAGGTAGCTCCGCGTCCTGACGACGTGCTCCGGCCCGGCCCCGGCTTCGGCCAGCGCCGCCAGGATGATCTCCAGGCAACGTCCGGCCTGGACACCGGGATCGGGATCGCATGAGCCGTCCGACCAGATCGGGGCCGTCCCGGACACGAGCACGCGGCCGCCGATCCGGACCGCGCGGCTGAAGCCCACGGTTCGCTCGTAGGGTGAGCCCGATGAGATGAGCTGGCGATCCACGACACAAGGGTATCCAGCGCCGCCCGCGTGTGCGGTCCGGGCACGTTTTGGTCAGTTCGCAGAAACTGGGTCTGTCCGCTGGCGCGGATCCCCCCTCTGCGCCGGCGGGCATTCTGCACCCGAGCTCATCATGGGAACGATGCACCGGCATGCTTGAGATCGATGCCCTTTCCAAGCGCTACGGCCCGGTCACGGCCCTTGACGGCGCCTCGTTCTCGGCCCGCCGCGGACGCCTGACCGGCTTCCTCGGGCCCAACGGCTCGGGCAAGACGACGACCATGCGCTGCGTCTTCGGCCTCGTCCGGCCAGACGCAGGCGAGACGCGCTGGGATGGTCGCCCGATCGATGCCGACGCTCGGCTGCGGTTCGGATACATGCCCGAGCAACGCGGCCTCTACCCGCGCATGCGCGTGCGCGAGCAGCTCAGCTACTTCGCTCAACAGCACGGCCTCTCGGGCCGGCTGGCCGACGCCGCCTCGGACCGCTGGCTGGAACGCTTCGGCCTCGCCGACCGGGCCAAGGGCAAGCTGGAGGACCTCTCGCACGGCAACCAGCAGCGCGTCCAGCTCGCGGCCGCATTGGTCCACGAGCCGGAGCTGCTGGTCCTCGACGAGCCCTTCTCGGGGCTCGACCCGCTGGGCATGGCGACGATGACCGAGGTCCTTCGCGAGCGCGCGACTGCCGGAGTCGGGGTCGTCTTCAGCAGCCACCAGCTCGACCTCGTCGAGGACATCTGCGAGGACGTCGTGATCATCGCCCGCGGCCGCATCGTCGCTCAGGGTCCGATCGGCGAGTTGCGCGCGGCGTCCGGCCGCCGCCACCTCGAGATCGAGATCGCCGGCGCCGATGACGACTGGCTGGCCGCGCTCCCGGCGCAGGTCGAGGTCGTCGAACGTTCGGACGGCCGGGTCAAGCTGGTCGTGGACGAGGCCGTCGCGCTCGACGAGCTGCTGGCGGCCGCCAGTCGGGGCGGGGAGGTGCGCCGCTTCGCCTACCAGCCGCCGACGCTCTCCGACCTCTTCATGGAGGTCGTGGCCGAGGCGCCCGAGGCACCCACAGAGCCAGGCCGCACCACCGAGGCGGGGTCGGCAGGGCCGACGACATGAGGCACCTGCGATCGGTCTGGCTCGTCGCGCGTCGCGAGATCATCGAGCGCGGCCGGAGCCGTGGCTTCATCTTCTCGGTCCTGTTCACGACCGCCATCGTCATCGGTTCGTTCGTCATCCCGGCGGTCCTGCTCCGCGACGACGAGGCTACGGCCATCGGCGCCCTGGCGCCCGTGCCGGCAGGCCTGGAGGCGTCGCTTGCCGCCGTCGCCGCATCGCTGGAGTCGGTGGTCGTCCTGACGGATGTGCCCGATCGGGCGGCCGGAGACGCGGCCCTGGCTGACGAATCGATCAAGGCGCTGATCATCGTGCCGGCCGACCTCTCGGGCCCGGGCGAGGTGCGCTTCCACGAGCAGCCGGACGAGACGCATCGTGCGCATGGTCGGCGCCGCGGTCAGCCAGCTCCGCTTGACGTCGACCCTGGCCGAGCAGGGCGTCGATCCCGGTGTCCTTGCCACGATCGGGGAGCCGCCGGTCGTCACCGCCGTCGAGCCCGTCGGGCCGGACGACGAAGCCGCAGTCTTCGTCGCCAACATCGGCTCCGTACTCATCCTCGTGGGTATCTTCTCCTTCGGCTTCACGGTCCTGACGGGTGTCGTCGAGGAGAAGCAGAGCCGCGTGGTCGAGGTCGTGCTGTCGACGGTCCGTCCACGGGACCTGCTGATGGGCAAGGTCCTGGGCATCGGCGTCCTTGGCCTCGTCCAGCTGGCGGCCTTCGTGGTCGCCGGGGTCCTCGCGGTCAGCCTCACCGGTGAGTTCAGCCTGCCTGCCACGACGCCCGCAGCCGTGGCCATGATCTCGATCTGGTTCATCCTCGGCTACCTGCTCTATTCCACGGCGCTCGGGTTCCTGGGCGCGCTCGCCTCGCGCATGGAGGAGGCGTCGAACGCATCGTCACCCGTGACGGTCGTGGCCGTCATCAGCTACGTCGCCTCGATCACCGTCGCCCTGGGCGACCCCGACGGCACGCTGGCGACGATCCTGACCTTCGTGCCGCCTGCGGCGCCGTTCGTCGTCCCCCTCCGGGCCGCGCTCGACGCCATCTCGCCGGCCGAGATCCTTGGCGCCATCGTCGTCACGCTCATCGCCATCTGGATCCTGTTCGTCATCGGAGCTCGTATCTATGCCGGGGCGATCCTCCAGACCACCGGCCGGATGAGGCTCCGCGACGCGTGGCGCGCCTCCCGCGACTGAGGACGCTCAGGCTGCCCGGATCGCCGGCGGGCAGAGCGGCGCCAGATCAGGCGGCCGGCTCGCCCTCCTCCTGCCGACGCAACACGAATCGGTCGAACTGCGCCGGCAGCCACCAACTCAGGCCGTACAGCTTGCAGCCCAGGCAGTAGCCCGTCAGCGCCAGCGTGGCCTGCAGCCCGACCACGGCCACGATCGGCAGCCACCCGAGGGGCGAGACGCCGGCCGCGACGAGCGCGACCCCGAGAGCCAGGAAGACGAACCCGAGCGCCTGGGCGAAGCGAGGCCCGAATTCGGGCTCCTGATAGGCGGGTGGGCCAAGCCGGAGCAGCCGCCGGACGGTCGGCCACGGCCGCCCGAAGACGAAGGTGCTCAGACCGAAGAGCGAGCTGACGCCAAGGGCGACGGCGACCAGCGATACCAGCAGCGGCGACTGGAGGAGGACGGCGAGCGCCAACACGATCGCCGAGAAGCCGGCGCCGAAGCGCTGGCCGCGCGGGTCGATGAGACGCGGACCGGGACGAGGGACGGACGACATCGAAAGCTCCTGAACGAGGTGGAATAAAGGGACGGGTGATCGCGAGGAACGCGAGTCGCGGCTTCGTGACCCTGGACCGGCACCTGCCGGTCGGTGGCGTCAGCGGGTGGCGACCCGCCTCGGACAGGAGCAAAAGCCGCCGCGTGTGCCGATCCGGCGGCGCCGTCCGGTCATGCCTGGTACCAGGCTTCGAAGGCCGAGAAGCGTGCAGCAAGGACCGGCGCCAGGCCGGGCCGGCCGCGCTCGGCCGGTTGCGACTCGATGTCGAACATCGCCGCGTCCGGTGTCTTGAGGCCGTTTCCGGTGAGCAGCACCACGACCTCGTCGCCGTCGCGGATGACGCCTCGTGCCCGGGCCGCCTCGGCGGCCGCGATGGTCACGCCGCCGGCGGTCTCGGGATGGAGCCCTTCGAGGGCGGCCACACGACGGAGCGCCTGTGCGGTCGTGCTGTCGGGGATGGCCTCGACGGAGCCGCCGCTCGCCCGTGCCAGCTCGACCGCATAGCGTCCGTCAGCCGGGCTGCCGATGGCCAATGAGCGGACGATCGTGTCGGGAACCCGCACCGGCTCGATGACATCGCTGCCGGACTCGAAGGCATGCGCCACCGGAGCGCAGCCGGCCGCCTGGCCACCCACGAAGCGCACCGCGGTTCGCTCGATGAGCCCGACCGCGGCCAGCTCGTCGAACCCCTTGGCGAGCTTGGTGAAGAGCGCCCCCGAGGCGATGGGAGAGACGATCACGTCCGGCAGCCGCCAGCCGAGCTGCTCGGCGACCTCGAAGGCGAGGGTCTTGCTGCCTTCGGCGTAGAACGGCCGCAGGTTGACGTTGACGAAACCCCAGCCGAGCTCGTCGGCGACCTCCAGGCAAAGCCGATTGACGTCGTCGTAGGTGCCATCCACGGGCACCACGGTCGCGCCGTAGGCCAGGGCGTGGGCGACTTTGGCCGGCTCCAGGTCGGCGGGGATGAAGACGTACGCCGGCAGGCCGAGGGCGGCCGCGGCGGCAGCCGTGGCGCCGGCGAGGTTGCCGGTCGAGGCGCAGGCCAGTGCTTCGAGGCCGAAGGTCGAGGCCTGAGCGGCGGCCACGGCAACGGCACGATCCTTGAAGGAGAGGGTCGGATTCCGGGTATCGTCCTTGAGCCAGAGACGCTCGATGCCGATCACTTCGCCCAGCCGTTCGGCGGGCACCAGTGGGGTCGAGCCGACCTGGAGGCCCCGCACCGGAGGCGCCGTCACCGGCAGAAGCTCCAGGTAGCGCCAGATGCCGGCCGGGCGGGAGGCGAGGGCGGCATGATCCAGCGTCCGTGCCGCGACCTCGAGGTCGTAGGCGATCTCGAGGGGACCGAAGCAGCCGGCACAGACGTAGTTCGCGCCGAGCGCCTCCGGTCGGCCGCAGTTCCGACAGCGCATGCCGAGGATCCGCTCCGGCCCCGAGCCACCCTCACCCTGGGTCTCGGTCGACGCGCCGTCGGGCATGGCAGACCGCGGCGATGGGATCGTCGGGGTGGCCAGCAGGTCGGTCGTCATCGGTCGGTCCTTCGCGCGGTGGGGCTGGAACGCGGCAGGACCGGCGGGAATGAGAAGACCCTTCCTGCGGAGGAAGGGCCTCAGGGGGTTTCCCTTATCTCGCAGGCGGACCTGCCCGGATTTGGCACCTTACCAAGTCCTCTTGGCAGGTTGTCGTGGCTTCAACGGGCCGGTCCCTCCGCCACTCTTGATAAGAGCTATTCGGTTGCCTTCATGCTATCGCAGTCCTGCCTCGACCGCAACCGTCACGGGCTCCCGCTGACCGGGTATCACCAGTCGCGCTAGGCTTGCCGTCATGCCGAACCAGCAACGACGTTTCGCTGCCGCACTTCTCGCCCTTGCGCTGACCATCTCCGCATGCGACGCCCTGCCCACCGACCTGCCGCCGCTGCCGAGCGACTTCACGCTGCCAGGCGACCTGCCTTCCCTGCCGGCCGAACTGCCACCGCTGCCCTCGTGCGTCCCGGGCGGCATCCCGCTCCCGTCGGAGATCTCCGACCTGCTCAAGACCTGCGAGCCTGACCGACCTACTGAGGAGCCGACCGCCGAGCCGACGACGGAGCCGACACCGGAACCGACGGCGGAGCCCACGCCCGAGCCCACGCCTGAGCCCACCGCCGAACCGACGACGGCCCCGACCACGGCACCGACCGAAGGGCCGACCGCCGAGCCGACGACCAGGCCCAGCCCGGCGCCGACCGGCCGCCCCACACCGACGCCGACGACAAGGCCGAGCCCGACGCCGAGCCCGTCCCCGACGCCATCGCCATCGCCGAGCCCGACACCCAGCCCGTCGCCGTCACCGAGTCCGGCGGCAGGACTGCAGGCGGGCTTCTATGCCAGCTCGATCGAAGGCGACCCGCCCCTCCTGGTCGCCTTCGCGAACCTCTCGAGCGGAGCACCCAGTGGGCAACTCTGGACGTTCGGCGACGGCCGCGTCTCGTTCGACGTCCACCCCACGCACGTGTACCGGGAGGATGGCCTCTACACGGTGACGCTCACCATCGTCGGCACCGAGGGAAGTGATACGCGCGTCAAGCAGGACCTCATCGCGGTGGGGGCGGCCGCCCAGCGTGCTGCTGACCGCCAACGGTCGATCACCGACGAGCCCGGCTGGTGGGTAGCGCTGATCGTCTCGCCGTGGGTCGCCGGGGCGTGGCTGGTCGCCGATCGGCTGGCACAACCTGATGTCACGCTACCGCAGCTCGTCCGGAATGGTCGCGCGCTGGCGACGCTGATCGAGGCGCGCGATCCGGAGACATCGATCGGGGCCCTCGACCTGGCGATCGAGCGCTTCCTGTCTGACGCGCTCATGCCAGGCGTCGGTCCGAGCCGACCGTGGCGGATCTGCTCGATCGGTCGACAGACAGGCTTGACGGGCTGCGGCAAGCCTTGCTCGTAGAGGCCACCCTGCGCCAGGCTGACCCGACCGGAGAAGGCCTGGGGTCGATCGCGGCCGACATCCAGGAGCGGCTCCAGGAGTTCATCGCCTCGATCGAGGCCCTCGACCGGCAGGCCGGCTCCTAGGTCGACGCTTCCGCGGCGGCGCTCCTAGGTCGGCGCCTTCGGGCGGCGACTCGGGGCGCTATGGCTCCCGACGCATGATGCTGATGGCGCCGAGGATGAGGGCCTCCAGCAGCGTCCAGGCGATCAGGGCCACCACCGCGGCGATATCGAGGACGGCCCCTGCATTGCGCACGGAATCCCTGCCCAGGACGCCTTCGAATGGCGCGACGAACAACCCAGAGACGTCATAGATGGTCGCCACCAGGCCATTGTCGTCATTGGCACCGACGAGCAGCAGCACGATCCGCAACAGGATCAGCACCTGGACGATGCCGAAGACGAAGACGACGACTCGTCGCGCGGTCTCGGCGCCGCTCGGTCGGCGCTTGACCGTCTCTTCGGTGACGCTTTGACTGGCAGCCGGCTGACTTTGACTAGCGGGCGGGTCTGCTACCTCACGTTGGACAACGACGCGCTCTTCATCGGCCATCGGCCTGGCCTCCATCGATCGGGCTGGACGAGGCGCCGACCATCGGCCGCAGCGTATCCGGCGCAACGCTGGTGGTGTCCGCGTTGCCGGACCGGGACGGCTGATGCTCGAAACGGTCTGCGCTCGGGTCGGCGATCGCCGTGCCCATGCCTTCGTCCTCGGCACGCGTTATGGCCATCTCCTCTTCGTCGACCGCCTGGACCTGTGCGGCGAGGCGACGCCGCTCGACGAGGGCGAGGATGAGCCAGCCCAAGGCCGCGAGGGCGAGACTGGCGACCACCACGATGGCGATGCGGCTGACGAGCGAGGGCCGCTCCCGGCGCCACGGACCGGGCGGGAGGTCGGCGCGCATGTCCGCGATGGCGGCACGCGCATCAGGCACCGACCGACGGAGGTCGGGGATGACCTCGCGGAAGTCGGGCATGGCCTCGCGGAGGTCGGGGATGACCTCGCGGAGGTCGGGGATCGTGGCTCGGACATCCTGCATCGTCGTCATCGTCCATCTCCATTCATCGGCAACCCAGGTCTGTAGGTCCCGCGTCGAGTATCTCGGTCTGTGCGTCAAGTATCGTCGGCACGGGCTGCGGGCGCTCTCGCGGGACGCTCGCTCACGTTTCAACTGCGTTACGAGCGCGGAGCTCTGAGCGCCCTCGAACGACCCCGAAGGGTCGTCACGCCGATGCAATGGTCGGGCACGGCAACGGGATGGTCACTGATCTTCGGTCGAGCGATGCTCTGCGGAGTGAGATTCGAGAGCGTCAAGATGATCGAAGCGCAACCGCGAACGACATGGCCGGAACGGGAGACCACCCCGTTCAGTGACTGGCTGGACGCACGCCTGCGCAGCGCCCGGATGTCGCAGCGCCAGCTTGCGATGCGATCGGGTGTCCACCACTCCACGATCTCGCGCCTGGTCCGACATCGGCGCACGCCGTCGTTCGACACCGCGGTCCGGCTCGCCAAAGTGCTGGATCCGACGGGCACGACCCCGATCGCCCGCCCCACGGACGCACATCCCAGCTCGCCGCCGATGCGCGTCGAACACGCCCTACGGTCCGACCCGAGCCTGGCAGCGAACGACGTGCGCGACCTGATGCGTGGCTATCTCCGGCTGCGTGCCCGTCGAGACACGGCCGTCGGTCCAAGGGAATCGCCGCGCGCGAACCTGCATCGAGTGCGGGGCGGGCAACGATGAAGCCGCTCGGCGCGCCGGAGAACCGGACCGAAGATGCGATGCGCCCGCAAGACGCACGAGCGCGGCGTCACCGCGACCGGGACCTCCGTGGGTCCACAATAGCCGGCGCGCGGGCCGTCATCGAGCGTGCGGCAGGAAGGGATCCGTCATCCATGGAACCGACGACCGGCATCGCCACGGACAGCCATGATGTGCTGCTCTCGGTGCTCTCGTTGACGGACGACGGCATCGTGGTCAGCGACGCTGCGGGGGTCGTGGCCGAGATCAACGAAGCCGGCGCGGCGATGCTGGGATGGGCTGATGCGGCCTCGGCCATCGGTCGTTCGATCGACGAGGTCCTCCATCGATCCAATCCGAGCTGACCCATTCGGCCGACCGATGACGGGTGACGAGCTGCGGGATGGAGCGTCTGCACGTCCACTCGGCATCGAAGCCCGCTTGCGGCCCTCTGGGCGCCAGGAACCGCGTTCGGTCCGGATCTCGACGTCCCCGACCGGCGGCGCCGGCGCGCATGTCTACCTCATCCGCGATCTCAGCACGCTCATCGCTGCCGAGGATGCTGCTCACCGATACAAGCGCACGGCCGACGTCGCCCTGGACGCGATCTATCTCGCGGAGCCGGATACGTTGCGCATCGTGTACGCGAACGACGGGGCGGCGCGACAGAGCGGCTGGTCACGCGACGCACTCGTCGACCGCAACCTGGGCGACCTGGTGCCCTTGCTCGACCTCGGATCCATCCGAAAGGCGATCGACGGCGACGGCGCGGCGATGCCCAGTCTGTCGACCATCCCGACCGTGCTCCGTGCCCGGAACGGCGACCTGCGGCCGGTCGACGTGCTGCTCCAGCCACTCGACCTCGACCATGGGGCCTCTCAGATCCTGGCAGTCGTGCGCGACGCCACTGAACGCGTCGAATCGCAGGCCAAGCTTCAGCGCCTCGTGCAGCAGGAGCGGGCACGGACAGCGGAGCTCGAGGCGACACTGGCCGCGATCGGCGACGCCGTCGTGGTCTGCGACGTCGACGGCAAGGTGGCCCTGGCCAACCCAGCTACGCACGAGGTCCTCGCCCACGCCAAGATCCGAACGTACACCGATCTGTTGGCGGTCCTCGACGATCCGGAGGGTCGCGCTCCGCGCCTCGGGGCGGCGGAGCGCCAGGGGCCCGTCGAGCTGATGCTACGGGGGCCCACCGAGCGATGGCTCGAGTTGAGTGCCTTCCCCGTCGTCGGACCCACCGACGCAGCCCCTGGCGGGACGATCTTCCTCGTTCGCGACGTCAGCGCCGCCCGAGAGACACGCCGCATGCGTGAGGCGTTTCTTGGCATCCTCTCGCACGAGTTGCGCACGCCGGTCACGACCATCCTCGCCGGCTCGAAGGTGCTCGGCCGCCGTCAGCACCTCCCGGCATCGACGCGCGACGAGCTGATCGAGGACATCGAGTCCGAGGCGGAGCGACTCTACCGCCTGATCGAGGATCTCCTCGTGCTGGCTCGGTTCGAGGAGAATCGGCCCGACGCCATGGCCAGCGAGCCGCTCCTGCTGCAACGCATCCTGCCCACGCTCCTGGCGTCGGAGGAGGCCCGCTGGCCGGGCCGCCGTTTCACCTTGAGCGTCCCGACCGGGCTGCCAACGGTGCTCGGCGATCGGACGTACGTGGATCAGGTCGTGCGCAACATCCTCGGCAACGGCGCCAAGTACACCCCAGCCGACGAACCCATCGAGGTCATCGTCGACGACCTCGAGGAACGGGTCCGGGTCCGCATCCTCGATCGTGGGCCGGGCTTCGAAGCCGAGGAGGCGGACCATCTCTTCGACCTCTATTACCGCTCGCCGAGGACACTCGGGATCGCCGCCGGCGCCGGCATCGGGCTCTTCGTATGCCGCCGCTTGATCCGGGCCATGGGCGGAGACATCTGGGCTCTGCCCCGAGAAGGTGGTGGCGCCGAGTTCGGCTTCGCGCTGGACGTCCTTGACGAGGAGGGAGCATGAACAACCAACCCCTGGTGCTGGTCGCCGACGACGAACCGCGGATCACGAAGCTGGTCGCGGTGACCCTGTCCGACGAGGGCTTTCGGGTCATCACCGCTGGCGGTGGCGAGGAGGCGCTTCGCAAGGCGGAGGAGATGCGCCCCGATATCGTGCTGCTCGACATCGTCATGCCCGACCTCGATGGCATCGAGGTCATGCGCCAGCTCCGTGAGTACCGTCCCGTGCCGGTCATCCTGCTGACGGCGAAGGGGGCCACGGCCGACAAGGCGAAGGGCCTCGATCTTGGCGCCGACGATTACATCGCGAAGCCGTTCCACCCCGATGAGCTGGCCGCGCGCGTGCGGGCCGTGATGCGACGCGCGTCTGGCGTCACGCCCGGTGGCGGGATCGTCCGCATCGGCGACATCGAGATCGACCTCGAGCGCAGGATGATGACCCGCGATGGCGAGCTGGTCCAGTTGAGCCGGACGGAGTGGCTGCTCCTCCAGCACCTGGCCGCCAATGCCGGCAAGGTCGTCCTCCACAGCGAGCTGCTGACGAAGGTCTGGGGGCCGGAGTACCGAGACGACCTGCAATACCTGCGCGTCTGGATCAGCCGTGTCCGACGAAAGCTTGGGGCCCGCCCCGGAGAACCTGGTCCCATCACCACCTTCCAGGGCATCGGCTATGTGCTCAACGTGGACGAGGAACCACCGCTGGTCGCCCCGCCGATGGGCCTGCCGGACGAGGGTTCTCCGAAGGTCACCCTGACCGAGGTCGCGGGTCATGCCGAGTGACCAACCCGCGGTCCGCGAGATGGGCATCCTCGTCTCGCTCGACGTCCTGCTGCAGCCGGCCGGTGACGGACCAAGGGCCGTCGAGACGACGGCCAGCGCGGTAGAGCGCCTCGGCTGGGTCGGACGGCCCGTCGTCCTGGCCGGTCCCGTCGTCGGCGGCCGACGCCTGCCGGCTGGAGCCGACGAGCGCGTGGCTTGGACCCGGCACATCCTCGGCGACGAGGACGTCGTCGTCGTCCCGTTCGAGCCCCCTGCATCCGACCGCCACGGCGACGACGCCGAGGCCGTCGAACGGTGGCGCACGTTGCGCGACGCCCATCAGGCGCGATGGCTGATCGAGTCGGGTTGGCCGATCGCGACGGCCCGGCGCGCCGGACTGACGGTCATCGAGGTCGGCGGCCGGGCGACATCAGTCGCCGACCGCGCCGATCACGAGGCACGAGATCTCATCGATGCCGCGAACCAGCTGCTGATGACCGAGACGTTCAGGCCGGCGTCCCCGAGTTGATCGACGGTCCTCAGGCGAGCGGGTGGTCCCGCTCCGCGATCTCCTCAGCCGATCGTTCGTCGTCCGCGGCGTCTCGCGGCGGCCGAGACTCGTCGGAGCCGTCATCGGTCGGCAGCGATTCCTGCGGTTCGGGCGCGGGCGTCCCCTTGATCCCCCTCGGCCGTGGACTACGGCGCTTCCGAGCGGCCATCGCTGCACCTCGCTCGACGGGTCACCAGGCGTTCGTGGATGGGCCTCGCGTCTGGCACCTATTCTATCGGCCATGTTGGATCGTGCGATCGCTGCCCACCCGCTGGTGACTTCGGCACGCTGATGCGGCTCACGCAAGCCGACCTTCGGATCGCCCGACGCGGCGGCCTGGTCGCTCGCTTCGCACCCATGGGACCGGTCGTCTATGCCGTCGTCGAGCTGGCGGAGACAGGCAGCGGCGGGACGTCCCTCGAGGCGCCGTGCACGAAGCCGCATTGGGGCCTCATCCTGAGCGGCGAGATGGAGGTCGTACGAGACGATCTCGCGCCGATCCGTCTCACATCCGGTCAGGTCTTCTACGTGCCGGCTGGCGATCCTCCCCATCGGTTCCGGGCACCAGGCCGTCTGGCGGCCGCCGGCTTCGTGCCCCTCGACGGGCCCGCCATCGACGACGGCGCCATCGAGCAGGCCGGCTTCGAGCTTGTCGACGAGACCGGCGCCACTCCGACGCTGGCGCCATCGCTGGGCATCACCGTGGCGGAGACGTCTGTGGCCGTGCCACTGCGGCGCGGGCAGATCGAGGCCGAGGCATCGTTGATGGGACCATGGGTGATGTGCTCGGCCCGATTCGGCGGCGTGAGCGGCTACACCACGGCCTGGTGCGACCAGCCGCACTGGGGCACCGTACTCGAGGGCACGATCGCCATCGAATGGGAGGCCGAGGTGGAGATCATCAGTGCCGGCGATGCCTACTACTGCCCGGCCGGTCCCCCTGGGCACCGGATCGAGGTCACCGATGCCGCAACGATCATCGACTTCACGCCGCTCGATGCCATGATCCGGCCGGGACGCGTCGCCGGCTGGCGTCCGAGATTGGCCATCGCGGCGCCCGATGGGCTCGCACCGGTGTGACCACCGACCGATAGCCCGTCGCAAGGCGGACGGGCCGATGCCACCACGGGCCGCAACACCTCGGGACCGAACATCACGCGGTGAGCCCTTCGTCAGCCGTCACGTCCGATGATGCCCGCGGCTTGATCGACCGTGACGCGGACCTGGCCATCGAGATGGCAGGCGTGACGCGCAGGTTCGGCGATGTCGTCGCCCTGCAGGACATCTCGCTGGCGGTCCGGCCAGGCCACATCGTCGGTGTCATCGGGCCGAGCGGGGCGGGCAAGACCACAGCCCTCAGACTGTTGACCGGCGTCCTTCGGCCGACGGCGGGCACGTTACGGATCCTGGGCGGCGACCCGACCGATCTCTCCTCCCGCGTGCGCGAGCGCATCGGCCTCATGCCACAACACTCGACCCTCTACGAGGACCTGACGGCCTTCGAGAACCTGGACTTCGTGGCCAGCCTGTTCGGGCTCATGTATCCGAGACGTCGGCGTCGGATGCGGGAGACGCTCACGACGCTCGAACTCTGGGATGCGCGGCACCGGCGTGTAGGCGATCTGTCAGGCGGCATGCAGCGTCGCGTGCAGCTCGCTGGTGCACTGGTCCACGAGCCGGACCTGGTCTTTCTGGACGAGCCGACGGCAGGGCATCGATCCGCTCCTGAGGCAGACGATCTGGACCGAGCTGGAGCGGATTCGCGACACCGGCCGCACCCTGGTCGTGACGACCCAGTATGTCGGCGAGGCGGAGCGATGCGACGACGTCGCGTTGATCGCGGAGGGGCGCCTCCTGGCCTTCGCATCGCCGGACGACCTGCGACGCGCCGCCTTCGGTGGCGAGGTCGTGGAGGTCGAGACCGAGGGCATCGTCGATGCGTCGGCCCTGGCTCATGACGACCAGGTCCACGACGTCACGCAGGTCGGGCCGCGCACCGTCCACCTGACGACCTCCGATGCGGCTACCGCCACGCCGAGCATCATCGCGACCGTCGAGCAGGCGGGCGGCTCCGTGGCGGCCATCCGCGAGTTCCGCCCCTCCTTCGACGACGTCTTCGCTCACCTGGTCACCCGGGCCAAAGAGGATGGGCCCTCCGATACCGGGCAAGCGGCGGCAGCGTGACACTCGTGAAGGCCATCCTCCGCGTCCTGGCGGTGACCGGCAAGGAGCTGGCGGACGTGGTTCGTCGACCGCTGGCCATGTTCAGCATCGTCTTCGGTCCCTTCCTCGTGCTGGTCATCTTCGGGCTCGGCTTCGCCGGTCCACCGCCGCTGAGGACCGAGCTGGTCATCCCGGCTGGCTCGGGCCTGCCGACGGACGCTGCCAGCTACCTTCCGGACGCAGGCCCGCAGATCGTCATCAGCGGCATCGTCGACGACCCCGAGGTCGCTCGGGCGCATCTACTCGCGCGCACGGTCGACCTCATCGTCATCGCACCCGCGGATGGTCGCGAACGGCTCGAGCGCGGGGAGCAGGCCGTCCTGACGGTCGAATACGACAGCGTCAGCCCATTCTGGGCAACGGTCGCCAACGGAGCCGCCGACCAGGTGGCTGCGGCCGCCAATCGACGGCTGATCGAGGCGGTGCTGACCGAGGTCACGGCTGAGGCTCGCCGTGGTGGACAGCCGCTCCCGCGAGCCGCAGATCCCAAGCTCCTCTCGGCCCCGACGCGGGCCGAGGTCCGCGATCTCGCCCCGACGCCGCCGACCATCCTCTGGTTCTACGGCGTGGCCGTGCTCGTCCTCATCGTCCAACACGTCGCGGTGACCGTCAGCTCACTCTCCATCCTGCAAGACCGGCAGCGCGGTGCCGTGGATCTGTTCCGGGTCTCGCCGATCAGGGCGACCGAGTTGCTGGTCGGCAAGTATCTGGCGTTCGCGACGCTCAGCATGCTCGTCGCGGCCGTCGTGCTCGGCCTGCTCGTGGTCGGCTTCGGCGTGCCAGTGCTTGGACCACCCGAGCATGTCTTCCTGGCCCTCGGACTGCTCGTCCTGGCGGCGACGGGGATCGGCCTGCTCATCTCGCTGGTCTCCGATTCGGACCGACAGGCCGTCCAGCTGGGCCTGATCATCCTCCTGGCCTCCGTCTTCTTCAGCGGTCTGGCCATCGATCGCAGCCATTTCACGCCCCTTGTGCAAGCCCTGTCGGCGACCCTGCCGACGACACAGGCGACGGGCCTTGTCCAGGACTTGCTGCTCCGCGGGGCGGTTCGTGATCCAGGTCAGCTCGCGATCCTGGCCACCATGGCCGGCGCGATGTTCGTCCTCGGCTTGGCCTGGTTGCGACGCGAGCTCTCGCCTCGCACGTGATCGCCCGACCACGCGACGGCCGGCCCGCATCGGGTCAGGCGGACGGGGTCAGCGTCCCGGGACCACCACCGGCCTGCGGCCCGACCCATCGATGGGATCATCGGCCTCGAGCTCGTCATCGTCCGCCGTTGCCGCGGTCGTTTCGAGGGTCACCGGCACGTCGCGCGCCTGGAGTTGGTCGAGGATGACGACCACGACAGCGGCCACCGGGATCGCGATCAGGGCACCGATGAGTCCGCCGATGGCGCCGCCGATGAGCAGGCTGACGATGATCACGAACGGGGAGATGCCGACGGAGTTGCGCATCACCACGGGTACCAGCACATTGCCCTCGACGACCTGGATGACGAGGTAGACGATGATGATGGGCACGATCAGGTCGGGCCGCATCGCGGCCGCCACGAAGAGCGCCGGGATGACGCCCAACGCCGGCCCGATCAAGGGGATCAGCTCGGTCAGGCCGGCGATGATGCCCAGCACGATGGCCGAGGGCAGGCCCAGCAACCAGTAGGCCGCACCGGTCGCGGCCGCGACGGTTCCCATGAGCACCAGCTGGCCCCGGACCCAACCACCGAGCCGGAGTTCGATCTCGTTCCATGCCTCCCGGGCACCGGCGCGCCGATCGAAGGGCAGGAACGCGGTGGCATAGCGCTGCAGCCTGGCGCGCTCGGTGATCCAGAAGTAGACGAGCGCGAAGATGGTGACCATGGTCACGGCAGCCCCTGCCACGGTGACGCCGACGCCCACGACCTCATCGGCCCGCGGCGGCCGAGCCTGCAGGAGCGCTGCTTGGGCAGCGTCCGTGAGCGACAGGACCATCGTGCCGATGACCTCGGGTCGCAGCTCCTTCGCCCACGACTCGAGCGCGGCAAGGGCGCCGGGGAGGCGCGCGGCGACGTCCTCGGCCTCGGCCAGGGCCCCCGGCAGGAAGACAAGGACGGCGATGACCACGGTCGTAACGACGAGGGCGTAGATACCCAGGATGACCACGCCCCGTTGGATCGGAAGCCGGTCCCGGCCCCGTGCCACGAGAGGCTCGATAGCAGAACCCAGCAGGACGCTGATGAAGACGACGATCGCGACGTGCATCGCGAGGATCATGCCGACAACAGCGCCGACGACGAGCGTCGCTCCCAACGCGAACCCGAGGCCCCGCACGGACCAGACGGCGGCCTCGCTCCGGTGGGTGGCGGGAACCTTATCGATCATCGAGCTGATGGTGGCACCTCGGTCGACCAAGATCCCACCTGACCTTGGTCCTACTCACGCGGTGACCGGCGCTCACGCGTGCGCCGGTCACTGATCGCGCATCTCGGGCCGATGACGGTCGTCCGGCGACCGACATCAGGAGTCAGCGGGTGGGCTTGGGATCCAAGGCGTCGCCGACGTCATCGGCGACATCGTCGACCTTGTCGCCCAGGTCGTCGATCCCGCTTCGGACGTGATCGCCGAGATCATCTGCAGCGTCGTCGACCTTGTCGGCGGCATTGCCGGCATGCTTGGCGACGTCGTCGCCGGCGTTCCTGACGCTGTCCTCAGGACTCGTGCCGTCGATGCCGCGCCACGTCTCCTTGGCCGTCTCCTCGGCCTCGCGATAGGTCTTCTTGACCTCGTCCATGCCATGCGCTCCTTTGCCTCTCGGTCGGCGGCTGCCGGCCTGCGGTCACTGTGTGGCGTTGGGTGTTTCGGTCCACTCCCGTTCGGAGGGCGGGAGGTTGCGGGAGGCTCACAGCCGAGCCGCGCGCCCGCCGGGATCGATCAGGAGTCCCTGCGTGTCGTCGCAACGGGCGCACCGCCGACGGCTCCGCGCCACGCGCCGGTTTCCTGACCGCGGGCCTCGATGAACGCCTTGAATTGGTCCAGGTCTGCCTCGACCTGACCCTGCACGAGACCGAGGGCATCGCCGGCCGCTTCGATCAGCCCGTCCGGCTCGACATCGAGCTCCAGCGTCACCATCGTGACGTCCTCGCTGACCTGCTGGAATCGGACGGACCCGGCGTTGCGGGCGCCGTCGATCGACTCCCAGGCCACGATGCGGTCAGGCAGCTGCTCCGTGATGCGAGCGCGCCACGTGCGGGACTGGCCGGCGATCGAGGCCGTCCAATCGAGCGTCCGATCGTCGACCTGTACGACGCGTTCGACCCCCTTCATGAAGAGGGGGAACGTCTCGAACTGCGTCCATTGGTTGTAGACGGCGCGCAGTGGCGCCTCGACATGGATGGTCTTGCTGAAGGTGGACATCTTGCCTCCGAGCATGGCTGAGGGCGCCCGTCGAGAGAGTCGACGGGCGCCCCTGTGATGCTGGGTCAGATCGGACCGCTGCCCGTTCGGGTCGTGCGCATGACCATCGACGCCACGAGGACGACGATGATGGCGCCGATGGTGGCGGCGACGATCGAGCTCAGGTCGAGCGCACCGTCGATCGGATCCGTCCCCAGCAGGACCCCGGCCAGGAACCCGCCGACGAGCGCGCCGACGATGCCCAGCACGACGTGACCGATGACTCCGAGGCCCTCGTCACCCTTGACGAGGAACCCGGCCAGGTACCCGGCGATGGCGCCGAGGACCAACCAGGCGATGATGCTCATGGGTTTCCTCCACTTCCCTCGATCGGACGGCCCGGGATGGGCCACGAACCAAGGTTGTGGTGGCGGTGGCGACATCGGTGCCACCGCCATCAAGCGTCGCATTGCATCTGGCTTGCAGCCGCGGATGAGCTCGGCGAACCGCCGTCAGGCAGTTGCGATGGGCCCGCAAGACCTGCACGCCCGGTTGTCGTCGCCACGGAATAGCCGGCGCCGCACGATCGGCTACCGCGCACCCGCGCGCACAAAACCAGGAGGAGGCACGCATTGGTCTCCGAGCTCGAAGCGATCGACGACTATCGGCGACGCGCGCGTGACGGCCAAGAAGAGCTCCTTGCCGGGTTGCTCGCGGATGAGCGTCGCCACGCCGATGTCCTGCTCGAGGCTCTGCGGGCTCGGCTCCTGGCGGGCCGACGAGCGATGAACCTACGCCGAGAGCCACAGGCCTGGACCGCTCCTGCAGGACGCCAGCATGAAGGCCGTCGAGTACGGCGTCGCCCTCGTGGCATTCATCGCTGCCTGCCTGCTGGCCCTGGCGCGCGGCTGAGCGGTGCCCATCGAGGCTCGCCTCTTCGACGCGGCCGGGGAGGATCGTGATGTAGCCGTCGACGATCACCCCCTCGCAGGGCTCGCTAACGACGAGATCCTGTGGATCGACGTCCTGGCGCCCGACGATCACGACATGGAGCGACTCGCCGGCGTCTTCGACTGGCTACCCGAGACGATGCATGACTTGAGCCGCCGCCTCGGACGAGCGCGGATCCGGCTCCATCCGAGCTACGTCCACTTGACCATGGCTGCGGTCATCGGCGACGAGGATCTGCGCGTGGCTGAGATCGACCTCCTCGTCGGTCGCGACTTCGTCGTGACCGTGCATCGAGACGAGGTCCCGGCGCTGAGCGGTCTTGACGAGGAGCACCCTGGCGACTCCCGCCTCGGCAAGCTCGCCGCCGGACAATTCATGGGCATCATCGTCGACCGGGTGCTGACGGGCTACGGTGCCTGGATCGAGGATGTCGTGCGTGAGATCGATGAACTCGACGACCGTGCGCTGCGGGCGACCGGCGACGAGCTGCTGGAGCCGATCATCCGGCTCCGCCGCCGGATCGCATTCGTGCGTCGCGCACTGGCCCCGCATGAGGCGGCCTTCGCGGCGCTCGCTCGACCCGATTTCGAGCTCCACGAGGAGCTCGGTCGCCCATGGCCGGGCCTCATCGATCGGCTGCGCCAGACCATGGCTGCCGCAGAGAACGCCCGAGAGCTGTTGCTCGGCTCCTTCGACATCCTTATGGCCCGCACCGGTCAGCGCTCGAATCGGGCGATCCAGACGTTGACCGTCCTGTCGGCCATGTTCCTGCCGGCGGCGGTCCTGGCGGGTGTCATGGGCATGAACTTCGACCTGCCGATCTTCGACGATGGGCGCGCCTTCATGATCGTCGTCGGCGTGATGGTCGGTGTCGCGCTGGCCATCCTGAGCGTGGCCCGCGTCAAACGCTGGATCTGACCTCGTCGAGGTCTGGACGCGTCCGGCCACCGCTCGAGAGCGCAACAGACCTGCAACCCTGCGGCGTCTGCTGGCGCCCGCGCGCGCAAGCGTGCATGGCGGAAGGTGGAGGACCGCACCCATCACGACACCGGAGGATCGACATGGACGCCCTGACCCTGCTGCGCGAGGATCATCGCAAGGTGAAACGATTGCTCACCGAGCTCGAGACGACCACCGAGCGCGGGGTCAAGACGCGCACCGAGCTGTTCGCGCGAATCAAGGCCGAGCTCTCGGTCCACGAAACGATCGAGGAGGAGATCTTCTATCCGGCGCTGAAGCAGCATCCCCGGGCGCGCGAGATCGTGCTTGAAGGCTTCGAGGAGCACAACGTGGTCGACACGCTCATGGGGGAGCTCGAGGCGTTGTCGCCGGCCGACGAGCGGTGGGGAGCGAAGGCGACCGTGATGAGAGAGAACATCGAGCACCATATCGAAGAGGAAGAGGGCGAGATGTTCGAGAAGGCGCGTCAGGTCTTTGACGCCGGCGAGCTCAAGGAGCTCGGCGAGCGGATGGCGGACCGGAAGGCGGCTATGGAAGGCCAGATGACGAGCCAGGTCCGATGACGGCCGAGAGCCGAAGCAGAACGCACAAGGAGGACGAGATGACCACCAACGACGTCAAGACGCGCAAGCCCGACAAGGACACCTACGAGTCTCGCGTGCAGGAGCTTGCCGCTTCCGCTCGCGACCTGGCCGGCCAGGTGGAGGACGGCTCTGCCCGCCTCGTCGACCGAGTGCCGGAAGCGGTCGAAGCGGTCCGAGATGGCGCACGAGATGCGGCTCGGACGGTGGATTCGATGCCCGATCCGACGCGGCGGTTGTTGGCCACGCTCTCGATCGGCTTCGGTGCCGGGCTCTATCTGGCGGGCGCCCCTCGCCTGCTGACGCTTCTGGCCTTCGCCCCGGCGTTGGTCGTCGCAGGGACATGGATGGCGCGCGACCCGCTCCGGCCGCCGGTGCACTGAGATGGCGGAGCTCGATGCTGCCGACCGTCGGAAGCTCCGGCGGAATCAGTTCGCATTCGTCGATGCCGAGGGCGTCGGCCACCTGCCGATCCACGACGAAAGCCATGTGAAGAACGCCATCTCCCGTTGGAATCAGACCGATTTCCCGTCGAAGTCGGCGCGGGAGACGGCGCGCCGGAAGATCGTCGCCGCGGCCCGGCGATACGACATCGCCATGGATGACGAGGATGCGGTGGCTCACCCAGCGGGGTGATACGCCGATGGAAGGTCCTGAGCCCGGACAGTGACTCGGGCGCATGAACCAGCATCCGACCCTTGACCTGGGCCGACGCAGATGACGTCGGGACCATGGGAAAGGGAACGCAGACATGGGTCGCAACGAAGCGGGAGAGACCGTCGAACAGACGGTAAGCACTCGGCACCCTGATCGGGTCGCCGCCGAGGAGACCGAGGTCGTGACCAAGAAGCCGACCGACGAGGTCGGCGCCGAGGCTATCGGAGCTGGCGCCGGCGCCCTCGCAGGTGCCGGGGTCGGCATGGCCGTCGGCGGGCCGGTTGGCGCGGCCGTCGGCGGCGTCACCGGCGCGGTGGTCGGCGCAGTCGCCGGCGAAGCGACCGAGGGCGACGATGAAGCCGGAGCTGGCCTGGGCGCAGGGGGCGGAGCCGTGGCCGGTGCTGCCATCGGCGGACTGGTGGCGGGGCCTCCGGGCGCCGTCGTCGGTGGTGCCGTCGGTGCTGGCGCGGGTGCCGGAGCTGGGGACAAGACCGAAGAGAGTGCTGACGAGGACCGGGTCACGGTCCGGACCGAGGATAGGGACCCGACCTTCGAGCGCAAGCCCTAAGCCCCTGCCACTCCCACTCCGATCGCGGTCGGCGAGCCGACCGACGGTCGATCGCATCGAACACCCGGCGTGGCCACCAGCCACGCCGGGTGTTTCATCGTCGGCGTCGACGGACCGGCTACTCGCTGAACGTGTCGCAGGCGTCGGCGTTCCCAGCGTCGAAGCCAGTCGTGAACCACGCCTGTCGCTCCTCGGACGACCCGTGGGTCCAGCTCTCGGGGTTGACCTGACCCTCGGTGCGCGCCTGGATGCGGTCGTCGCCGACCGCGGCCGCAGCGTCGAGCGCTTCGGCGACATCCGCCTGCGTCAAAGGCACCAGGAACCCGGTCTCGGTCGCATTGCTGGCCCAGACCCCGGACAGGCAGTCGGCCATCAGCTCGATCCGCACGGACGCGCCCCCGGCTCCGGAGTCGCGCGCCGTGGCCAGGACGCCCAGGAGGTCCTGGACGTGATGGCCGTACTCGTGCGCCACCACGTAGGCCTCGGCGAAGTCGCCACCGCGCGCCCCGAAGCGCTGCTGGAGCGCATCGAAGAAGCCGAGGTCGAGATAGATGCTGGCGTCGTTCGGGCAATAGAAGGGACCGACCGCCGATGACGCGAGCCCGCAGCCGGTCGACGTCTGGTCGGTGAAGAGGATCGTGTCGGACTCTGTGTAGCGCTCACCTGAAGCGGCGAAGGCATCCGACCAATAGGCCTGGATGCTGTTGACATAGCCGACGATCCGGCAATCAGCCCGTGTGTTGGCATCGGTGCCCGTCTCGCACTCGGCCTGGAGGGTCGTCGAATCCGGGCCGGATACGGCGCCAGCGCCGCCCGTCGAGGACGAGCTGCGATGGGTCGCCACCGAGCAGGAGATAGGCGATGACCAGGACGAGGCCAACGCCACCACCACCGACCGCGATGCCGCGGCCACCGACGCGACCGCGGCGGTCCTGGAGCTGGTCCGGGTCGAGCCGTGCGTTCGGGTCGAAAGACATGTCGGAACCTCGGTGCGATCAGGGCCAGTATCGTCCGCTACGGGCACCTGCCATCGTCGTCATCAACCATGCAGATGCATTACACGTTCATGGCAGACGTCCTCGCAGCTCATCGTTCATGATGACCCGGAGCCCGACGCGGAACGCCATGCAGCCGGCCGATCCAACGTCCGGCAACCGAAGGTTCACGGACGCGAGGAGGCAGGCCCAGTGGCAGCGATCGAGGTCGTGACGCTGGGCGAGGCGCTCATCGCGCTCGTGGCCCGCGAAGTGGGGCCGCTCGCTGAGGCCAACACGTTCGAACGGCATGTGGCAGGTGCCGAGGCCAATGTCGCCGTCGGACTGTCACGACTGGGTCATGCGAGCGCTTTCATCGGACGCGTCGGGGACGACGGCTTCGGCACTGCCGTGCGGCGGCGCCTGCGCGGCGAGGGCGTGGATGTCTCGATGCTGATCACCGATCCCGGCGCGCAGACGGGCATGGTGGTTCGCGAGCGTCGCGAGTTCGGTGCGGCCCAGGTGACGTATCTGCGGAGTGGGTCGGCGGGTTCCCGCCTGCGGCCCGAGGATGTCGTCGGGGCCTTCTCGTCGAAGGTCATGCGGGGCGCCCGCTGGCTGCATGTGACCGGCATCACGCCGGCCCTGTCCGAGACGGCGCGGACGGCGGTGGAGCGGGCCGTCGAGCTGGCCGGAAATGCCGGCATGACGATCAGCCTCGACCTCAACCTCCGTCGCAAGCTCTGGTCCGACGATGAAGCATCGCCGGTCCTGCGCGACCTCGCGACACGGGCATCTGTCGTCTTTGCGAGCCCCGACGAGGCGGCCGCCATCACGGGCGTCGACGCTGGCGACACGCCGGCACTGGCCACATCACTGCTCGAACTCGGACCGACGATCGCGGTCATCAAGCTGGGCGCCGAGGGTGCCCTCGCCTGGGGCCAGGGCGAGGCGCCCGTTCATCGTGCGGCCGTGCCAGTCGCCAGAGCGATCGACCCGGTCGGTGCTGGCGATGCCTTCTGCGCCGGCTTCATCGCCGCGCGGCTCGAGGGCGGCGACCTGGGATGGGCCATCGAGATCGGGGCGATCTGCGGCGCGGCGGTCGTCTCGGTCGTGGGCGACCAGGCTGGCCTGCCGGACCGTTCGGAGCTGGAGCGGGCGCTGACCAGCGCGATGACCTCGGATGTCATCCGATGACCGCCGCTCAGGGTAGCTCTTCGACCACAACGCCACCGCGAGGGCGTCCGCTCCTGCTCGTGCTGGTCGTCGCCTTGGTTGTCGTGACTCTGGCCGTGGCCGTCGGGCTGCTCCGCCTCGCCGGGAGCCCACGCACGACCGGGCCGTCGGTCGCCGGGCGGATCGTCGTCGTCGACGGGGCCGGGTTGATCAGGACGATGGACGCAGCCGGCGGCTCGGAGCGCGCGTATGCGTTGACGGGCGGCCCGTCCCAGTTCCCAGCCTGGTCGCCGGACGGCGCGCGGCTGGCGGTGGTCGGTGACCAGGGAGCTGGCCTTTTCGTGCTCGAGGACGGCGCGGAGGCACCGTCGCCGGAGCGGGTCCCGAACCCGATCTACCGGAGCAGTGAGGAGCCGCCGTTCTACCTCTACTGGTCGCCGGATGGCCGTCAAGTCACGTTCCTGACCAGCGAGTCCGACGGCCTCGCGTTGCGGGCGGCGCCGGCCGACGGCTCCACGCCCGGCGGCATCGTTCGGCGAGGTGCCCCGATGTACTGGGCCTGGACGGCCGAAGATCGGCTCCTCGTCCACGCCGGCGGCGATGGACCCGACGCATATGTCGGAGAGCTCGGCCTTGACGGCTCCGAGGCGCGACGGGCGGCCATCGTGCCCGGCCGGTTCCAGGCGCCGGGCGTCTCGAGTGACGGGCTGAGTCGTGCCTACGTCATCTCGACCGAGGAACCGGAGCCGGAGATCCGTTCAGCCGCCATCGTCGTCGAGGACAGCCGCGACGGCAGCATCCGTCGGGTCGCGGTGCGTGGGCCGACGGCGCTCGGCTGGGGCACGGGCTCCCAGAGCCTCGCCTTCATCGCGCCGCGGGAGGACAGCCCGGTGCCCCTCGGTCCGCTCGAGCTCCTCGACCCGACCTCGACCGAACCACGCACCCTCCTCGAGAGCGATGTCATCGCATTCTTCTGGTCACCAGAGGGCGCCTCGATCGCGGCGCTCGCCCTGCCCTCCGACGAGCCGCGCCAAGTGGCAAGCCGTGGCCGGTTGCCAGCCAGCGTCGACGCCCGACCGACGGCCGAGGCGAACACACTCCAGCTCGTGGTCCTGACCGCGGACGACGGCACCGTGCTCGTCGACCGCGCCGTAAGACTCTCGAACACATTCAACAGCCAGGTCCTGCCATTCTTCGACCAGTACGCGCTGAGCCACCGGATATGGTCACCTCAGGGCGATGCGCTGGTCCTGCCGCTCGTCGGGGCGGACGGGCAGGCGCAGATCAGCATCGTGCCGGTTGACGGCGGCGAGCCGCGCACCATCGCCGAGGGCGAGATCGCATTCTGGGGTCCCGATCCCCAGGAGCTTCGTTGATCCACACGAATGACGACCATCCGCCGCGTCACAGTACCGACCCAAGCTGACCTCGACGCGGCCTGGTCGACGGTATCGGCGCGCCTGGCGCCGACGCCGTTGGTCGCCAGCCCGCTGGCACCTGACGCCTGGTTGAAGCTGGAGACGTTGCAGCCGACCGGGTCGTTCAAGGTCCGCGGCGCGCTGTCGTCGCTGTCGCGTCTACCGACCGGCCACCACGTCATCGCGGCCAGCGCCGGCAACCATGGCCTCGCCGTTGCCTGGGCGGCCTCCCTCTTCGGGCTCCAGGCGACGGTCGTCGTCTCCGAGCAGGCATCGCCGGCCAAGATCGCCAAACTCCGCGCACAGCCGATCGAGCTCATCCTGCACGGCACCGCAGATGCCGCCGAGGCCTACGCTCCGACACTGGTCGGGCCCGGATCGACCTACGTCTCGCCGTACAACGACACCATGGTCATCGCCGGTACGAGCACGGTCGGCCGCGAGCTCGAGACACAGGCCTCGGGCCCGTTGACGATCGTGGTGCCGGTCGGCGGTGGCGGCCTGCTGGCAGGTGTCGCACTCTGGGCGCGACGACGCCGTGACGTGGAGCTGGTCGGGGTCGAGGCCTGCGCGTCGTTGGCCGTCTCGACGGCCGTGGCGGCCGGCAAGACCGTGCCCATCATCTACGGCGACACGCTCGCAGACGGGCTGGCCGGCAACATCGAACCAGGCTCTGTGACGCCGTCGCTCCTGGGCGATGCCCGGTTCGTGTGCGCGACCGAGGCCGAGATCCGAGCAGCCATGCGCTGGCTGATGATCCATCACGGGCTGATCGCCGAGGGTGCCGGTGCCGCCGGCGTGGCCGCGGTGCTGGCCGGCAAGGTGCCGGCCGTTCGGAAGCTGGTCGTCCTGGTCACCGGCCGCAACGTGACGCCAGAGCGCTATGCGGCCGCCATCACGGAGCCGTAGCAGCCCCGCGCCCTCGGCGCGGCCGGTGCCCTAGGCACCGCCTTCTGCCTTATGGCATGACGCCGCATGGGCCACGGCGCGCATACTCCGCCAACGTCGAGGGAGGCGCTGACACGCGGGGGCTACACACGGTCGCCCAACGAGCCCCGCGTCGAGCCAGTGGCGAGACCGAACCACGACCCATGCACTTATCGCTCTCGCAGCCTGGGGTCCACTCGATGCGTCATCGGTTCTCGTCCGTTCGCGGTCGTACGACCGTCACCTCAGCTCCGACTCGCCGCCAGCCCACCCCACAAAGCGACCGCCGCCGATCCAGGGCACATAGCCGGAGTCTGCCCTCGGCCGTCGTCCTGGCCATGTTCCTGGCCGCCATCGCCCCGGCAGCCGTCTTCGCGGCTGTGCCCGTGGCGAGCGACCAAGCCGCGCAAACGAAGGTCGACGTCCCGCTCGACCTCGTGCTCGATGCACTTGACGACGACTTCGACGTCCTGACGTTCACCATCGATAGCGGCCCTGACCATGGCACGCTCGACGACTGCATGTTCGGCTTCTCGCACATATACGCCAGAAACCGACTATGACGGGCCGGACTCATTCACCTGGCACGCCAGCGACGCGACGGACGACTCGAACTTCGCGACGTTCTCGATCATCATCGTGCCGAACTCACCACCGGTCGCCACCGACCAGGCGGAGCAGACCCATACGGATGAACCGCTCTTCATCAACCTCGCTGCCTCCGACGCCAATGACGACGACCTGACCTTCGTCATCGACAACGGCCCGGACCACGGCGTCCTCGGTGACTGCAACTTCGGCTCGTGCAGCTACACCCCTGCGACCGGGTATCAGGGCGCAGACGCGTTCACCTGGCACGCCAACGACGGGACCGCCGACTCCAACGTCGGCACGGTCTCGATCACGATCGCGACGAACCTGCCGCCGATGGCCGACGATCAGGCCGGCCAGACGAAGATCGACTTGCCGCTGAACGTGGATCTCGAGGCGGCTGACGCCGAGTTCGAGGCGCTGACGTTCGTCATCGACAGCGGCCCGAGCCACGGCAGCCTCGGCGACTGCACCTTCGGTTCGTGCATCTATACACCCGCGACCGGTTACCAGGGTCTCGATAGTTTCACCTGGTATGCCAATGACGGGGCCAGCGACTCCAACGTCGCCACCTTCTCGATCACCATAGCCCCGAATACGCCGCCGGTCGCGACCGACGATGCCTATACCGTGGCCGAAGCGAGCCAGACCGAACTCGGCCTTACGTCCAACGACACGGATGCCAATTTCGACACGCTGACGATCACCGGGGGCCAGTACCCGTCCGCCCAGAGCGGGACGGTAGATTGCACAGACGGGCTGTCGTGCCTGTACGCGCCCGCGCTCGGCTTCACCGGGATCGACACCTTCGCCTACACGATCGATGACGGTGACGGCGGCTCCGATTCGGCCACCGTTACTGTCACGGTCGAGCCGTGCCCTGTGCTCACCGGTGCACTCGGTGACGCCGGACTCCTTACGGGCCAGGAATGGGTCGCCTGCAGTTCGACGACGGCCCATGCCGCCAGTGGTTCCAACCTGACACCCCTCTTCACTCCGGTCGGCCCGACGCTCGCCCTGATGACGACGGGTAGCGCTGCCCTTGCCGATGGTCCCAACGACGACTCCGGAGCTGGCCGCGATAACGGCACGCAACTCCGCGGCGCCTTCGACGTCTCGATCCTCCGCCTCGATCTGACGGTGCCGCAGGCGGCGGACTGCCTTGCCTTCAGCGTCCTCTTCGCAAGCGAGGAGTACCCCGAGTTCGTCGGATCGCCGTTCAACGACGGCTTCGCGGCAGAACTGGACACGAGTACCTGGTCCGTCAGCGGCTCCACGATCACGGCTCCGGACAACTTTGCCTTCGACCTGGCAGGCGACGTCATCAGTGTCAACAGCTCCTTCTTCGATTCGGATCGGGTCGAAACCGATAACGGGATGCAGTACGACGGCGCAACGGCGTTGCTCCAGGCACAGACACCGGTCACGCCTGGTGCTCACAGCTTGTACTTGTCGATCTTCGATGCCGGCGACCCTATCCTCGATTCGGCCGTGCTGATCGACGATCTGCGAGCGTACGCAGCCGGTGACGCGGGCTGCTCGGAGGGTGCCGGCCAGTTGCCGGTCGCTGTCGACGACGATGGGATCACGACGAATGAGGACGTCCCCGTCAACATCGACGTCCTGGCCAACGACACTGATGCTGACGGCGATCCGCTGACGGTCATCGCCGTCTCGATCCAGCCAATGGGTCAGCCGTGATCGAGATCGACGGGACCGTGACATACACGCCGGATCCGGACTTCAGCGGCACCGACTCGTTCACCTACACCATCACCGACGGCCGGGGCGGAGCGGATACCGCGTCCGTGACCATCACCGTCATTGAAGTCGACGATCCGCCGGTCGTCGACGCCGGCGCCGACATCACGACCGGGGCCGAGGGCGCCTCGGTCGCCCTCTCGGGCAGCGTGACCGACAGCGACGACACGCCCAGCCTCCTCTGGAGCGCCCTCGGCGTGGGCACCGACATCGGCGCCGGCTGCGTCTTCGGCAGCCCGACCGCCGCCACCACCAGCGTGAGTTGCACCGACGATGGCACCTGGACCCTGACCCTGACCGCCGACGACGGGACCAACCCGCCGGTCGCCGACAGCCTGACCCTGACCCTCACCAACGCCGACCCGGTCGTCGCCGCCGGGGCAGACCAGGCGGCCGCCGTGGGCGCCACCGTCAGCCTCGACCCGGCCACCTTCAGCGACGCCGGCACGAACGACAGCCACACCGCCCAGATCGACTGGGACGACGGGACCATCGAGGCCGGCACCGTGGTCGCCGGCACCGTGACCGGCAGCCACAGCTATGGCGCACCCGGCACGTACACCGTGACCGTGACCGTGACCGACGACGACACGGGTGTCGGCGCCGACACGCTGACGATCACCGTGACCACCGTGCCCAACGATCCGCCGGTCGTCGACGCCGGCGCCGACATCACGACCGGGGCCGAGGGCGCCTCGGTCGCCCTCTCGGGCAGCGTGACGGACAGCGACGACACGCCCAGCCTCCTCTGGAGCGCCCTCGGCGTGGGCACCGACATCGGCGCCGGCTGCGTCTTCGGCAGCCCGACCGCCGCCACCACCAGCGTGAGTTGCACCGACGATGGCACCTGGACCCTGACCCTGACCGCCGACGACGGGACCAACCCGCCGGTCGCCGACAGCCTGACCCTGACCCTCACCAACGCCGACCCGGTCGTCGCCGCCGGGGCAGACCAGGCGGCCGCCGTGGGCGCCACCGTCAGCCTCGACCCGGCCACCTTCAGCGACGCCGGCACGAACGACAGCCACACCGCCCAGATCGACTGGGACGACGGGACCATCGAGGCCGGCACCGTGGTCGCCGGCACCGTGACCGGCAGCCACAGCTATGGCGCACCCGGCACGTACACCGTACCGTGACCGTGACCGACGACGACACGGGTGTCGGCGCCGACACGCTGACGATCACCGTGACCACCGTGCCCAACGATCCGCCGGTCGTCGACGCCGGCGCCGACATCACGACCGGGGCCGAGGGCGCCTCGGTCGCCCTCTCGGGCAGCGTGACCGACAGCGACGACACGCCCAGCCTCCTCTGGAGCGCCCTCGGCGTGGGCACCCACCTCGGCGCCGGCTGCGTCTTCGGCAGCCCGACCGCCGCCACCACCAGCGTGAGTTGCACCGACGATGGCACCTGGACCCTGACCCTGACCGCCGACGACGGGACCAACCCGCCGGTCGCCGACAGCCTGACCCTGACCCTCACCAACGCCGACCCGGTCGTCGCCGCCGGGGCAGACCAGGCGGCCGCCGTGGGCGCCACCGTCAGCCTCGACCCGGCCACCTTCAGCGACGCCGGCACGAACGACAGCCACACCGCCCAGATCGACTGGGACGATGGGACCATCGTGGCCGGCACCGTGGTCGCCGGCACCGTGACCGGCAGCCACAGCTATGGCGCACCCGGCACGTACACCGTGACCGTGACCGTGACCGACGACGACACGGGTGCCGGCGCCGACACGCTGACGATCACCGTGACCACCGTGCCCAACGATCCGCCGGTCGTCGACGCCGGCGCCGACACCGACCGCGGCCGAGGGCGCCTCGGTCGCCCTCTCGGGCAGCGTGACCGACAGCGACGACACGCCGAGCCTCCTCTGGAGCGCCCTCGGCGTGGGCACCGACATCGGCGCCGGCTGCGTCTTCGGCAGCCCGACCGCCGCCACCACCAGCGTGAGTTGCACCGACGATGGCACCTGGACCCTGACCCTGACCGCCGACGACGGGACCAACCCGCCGGTCGCCGACAGCCTGACCCTGACCCTCACCAACGCCGACCCGGTCGTCGCCGCCGGGGCAGACCAGGCGGCCGCCGTGGGCGCCACCGTCAGCCTCGACCCGGCCACCTTCAGCGACGCCGGCACGAACGACAGCCACACCGCCCAGATCGACTGGGACGACGGGACCATCGAGGCCGGCACCGTGGTCGCCGGCACCGTGACCGGCAGCCACAGCTATGGCGCACCCGGCACGTACACCGTGACCGTGACCGTGACCGACGACGACACGGGTGTCGGCGCCGACACGCTGACGATCACCGTCAGCGACGACCAGGAACCCCCGTCTGCCGATGTCGGGGTGACCATCGTAGATATCCCCGACCGGGTCAGCTCCGGCGCCGACGTGAAGTACACGCTGCGCGTCAGAAACCACGGCCCAGATACGGCGACCGATGTGGTCGTCGTGAACGATCTGCCATCGGGAATCACCTTCAAGTCCGCTGACCCCTCACAGGGCGATTGCGACCGCGACGGCGGCACCCTGACCTGCTCCGTCGGGAGCATCGCAAACGGCGACCTGGTGACGATCGCTATCGTCGTCACTGCGCCTTAGGTCACCAGCCCGACGAACATCACCAACGCCGCGACCGTCAGCGCGGACGAGCCCGATCCTGACTCGAGCAACAACGAGGCCAGCGAGACGACGACCGTCAGGGCGCCCACGACCGATCCGGACGAAGCCAGCGGCTGGATCACGGCCGCCGGCGGCACCGTCCAGACCGGTGGCAGCGCCGGACCGTCCAAGAAGGATCCGATGACCACGTCGGTCACCGTCCCGCCCGGCTTCGAGGGCGAAGTGACGATCAAGGAGGTCGCCATCACCTCCTGCCCGGCCGGTTTCGTCTGCTTTGGCCAACAGGCCAACATCACCGCCCCGACGACCACTGCCGCATCGCCACTTCGGCTGATCTTCCTGTACCACCCCTCCACGCTGCCCAACAGCACGAAGGGCGACGAGATCGTCATGTTCCATGATGACATCCTGGTCCCGCGTTGCGCCGACACGAGCGGCAGTGGCCGAGCCGGATCCCTGCATCCTGTCCGTAAGCAAAGTCAACGGGAGGACCCGGATCGAAGTACTCAGCTCGGAGAACGGCAGCTGGAAGGGAGGCCGTTAGCACTCGAGCTCCTGCCTCCCAGCCGCAGATCACCCACCAGGAGGTGGACGTCCGGCCTCATCTGACCCCAGCGATACACTCGAGCGCATGAAGATCTGCCCGAGTTGCGGTGAGGAGAACCCGGACCGCTTCCGCCTCTGCGGATCCTGCGGCGTGGCGCTCACAACGCAGCCCGCGACGCCCGATACTCGGAGGACCGTGACTGTCGTCTTCACGGACCTCACGGACTCGACAGCCCTCTCGGAGCGGCTCGACGCGATGGCGCTCCAGACCGTCCTCGAGACCTACTTCGGAGCCATGCAGGCTGCCCTCCACCGCCACGGTGGAACGGTCGAGAAGTACATCGGCGACGCGATCATGGCCGTCTTCGGGATGCCCATCGCACACGAGGACGACGCCCTCCGTGCGGTCCGCGCGGCGCTTGAGATGCGCGACCGACTCGGCGCCATCAACGAAGTCGAGCTCCGGTGGGGCCTCCGCCTCGAGACGCGGACCGGCGTCAACACGGGCGAGGTCGTATCCTGGCGACGCCGCCAGCGCCCAGCGGCTCGTGACCGGTGCGACCGTGAACATGGCGGCCCGCCTCGAGCAGGCAGCCAGGACCAGGCGAGATCCTGCTCGGGGCCTCGACCTACGCCATGGTGCGCGACGCCGTCGAGGTCGAGCGCGTGGAGCGCTCGCGCTGAAGGGCATCCCAGGGCCTGCTACGGCATATCGCTTGAGTGCGGTGACCGGCCTGGACGGCGTGGCGCGACGGATCGAGGCGCCGCTCATCGGCCGTCTTGAGGAGCTCGCGGTCTTGCAAGATGAATTCGATCGCGCCGGCGACGATCGAGCGACCCGATGGCTGACCGTGCTGGGTTCCGCTGGCGTCGGGAAGTCTCGCCTGGTCGACGAGTTCCTGACCTCGCTGCCCACCGCCACGCGTTTGCGAGGCAGGTGCATCTCGTACGGCGAAGGCGTCGCATTCCTGCCTCTGATCGAACTGATCCGTTCGGCCGTGGCGATCGATGAGACGATGCCCAGCGACACCGCGAGGGCGCGCCTCGACGCCGTGAGCGCGGGGCGGATCGACATCTCCGATCGACTGGCTCCACTGCTGGGTCTCTCCGAGCGGGCATACCCCCTCGAGGGAACGTTCTGGGCGGTGCGAAGGCTGATGGAGACGCTCGCGGAGACCGCACCGGTCGTCGTCGTCTTCGAGGACGTCCATTGGGCCGAGGTCACCTTCCTGGACCTCATCGAGGATCTGGCATGCGCCTCTGCGGGGCCGCTGCTCATTATCTGTACCGCGCGCGACGAGGTCCTCGAAGAGCGGCCGACCTGGGGCCAGCAACCTACGGAGACGCTGCTGAGGCTCGACGCGCTGGGCGCCTCGGCCATCGAGCGCATCCTGGCAATCCCCTGGGGACCGATGCGGTCTCGCCCGAGCTCACCGGTCGTCTGCTTCGAGTGACCGAGGGTAACCCCCTGTTCGTGGAGCAGACCATCTCTATGCTCATGGACCGAGGCCTGCTCCGACAGAACGCTGCTGGTGCATGGGGACTCACCGCCGACGCCGCTGACATGCCGATGCCACCGACCATCAACGCGCTCCTCTCCGCGCGTATCGATCAGCTGGCTCGCGAGGATCGGACCGCACTACAAGCGGGCTCGGTGATCGGCCTCGAGTTCTACCGGGGGGCGGTCGAGACCATGTCGCCCACGGAGTCGCAGGCTCAGTTGGACAGCTCGCTGGAGACCCTGGGACGCCGGCAGTTCATCCGACCCGTCGCGTCGACATTCGCCGATCAAGAGACCTTCCAATTCGGCCACATCCTCATCCGGGACGCCGCTTATGGCGCCCTCTTGCTTCGCCAGCGAGTCGACCTGCATGAACGCTTCGCCGACTGGCTCGAACGCATGGCTGGCTCGCGACTTTCAGAGCTGGAGGGAATCGTCGGCTATCACCTGGAGCAGGGTGCGAGGTATCTGCGTGAGCTCGGCCTGCTAGACGATCGCGGCCGGGCGCTGTCGACAGCCGCATCGGAGCGGCTCGCTCGATCCGGCGCCCGAGCCTTCAGCCGCGGCGACATGCCGGCTGCCGCGAACCTTCTCGAGCGCGCCACAAGCCTGGCCACGTCAAATATCCAGACGCGATCGAAGCTGCTCCTCGAGCTGGCGGAGGTGAGGTCGGATCTGGGGGAGTTCGAGCGGGCCGAAGTCGCGCTCAAAGAGGCGCACGATGGGGCCCGGTCGCTCGGCGACGGCCTGCTCGAGACGAACGCGCAGCTGGTTGAAACGTACATCCATTACACGATCGACCCGCAGGGCCGCAGCGAGGACGTCGTCCGCCAAGCGCAGACGGCGATCCCCGTACTCGAGGTGGCCCTTAGCATCGGGCTCGTGACCGCCTAGCGCCTGCTCGCCTGGGTCTACGGGACGGCATGCAGATACGGGGCCGCCGAGGAGGCCGTGAGCATGGCCGTCGAGCAAGCACGGCTGGCGGGCGACCGGCGAGCGGTGACGCGCAACCAGATGTCGTTCGCGATCGCCGCGCTGTACGGTCCGATGCCCGTGCCGACCGCGATCGCGCTGTGCGACCGAATTGTCTTGGACGTTGGCGACGACCGACGGGCCGAAGCCGTGGTCCTGGGCGCACTCGCCCATCTCAATGCGATGGCCGGCCAGTTCCGGCTGGCGCGAGAGCAGTACGGGCGTGCGCGCGACATCCTCGAGGACCTCGGGGGCCGACTGATGGCCGCCACTGTATCGCTGGACTCTGGCAGGGTCGAGCTGTTGGCCGGCGATCCTGAGCGCGCTGAGCGTGAGCTCCGGCGGGATTACGACACCCTCTCGGAGATCGATGAGCGATATGCGCTGTCGACGGTGGCCGCCCTCCTCGCGCTCGCCGTCCTCCTCCAGAGCAGGAGCGACGAGGCCATGGCCATGACCATCGCCAGCGAGGAAGCAGCTGCAGAGGACGACGTCGAGTCCCAGAACCTGTGGCGGCGCATCCGTTCGCTGATCCTCGCCAGGTCGGGGCGAGCCGACGAGGCGGTGCGCCTGGCCGATGAAGCGCTCGGCCTGATCGGGTCGACAGACGCACCGCTGCTTCGCGCGGGAACGATGCTCGACCGGGCAACTGTGCTGGTCGCGGTCGGACGATCGAGCGAGGCTACGATCGCCGCTCACGAGGCGCTCCAGATCTACCTGGCGAAGGAGGATCCCGTCGACGCCGCGCGTGTCGACGTGTTGCTCGCCCAACTGAGCGGGCAAGCAGGCTCACCGAGCGCGTCGATGCTGGGTGGTCGGAGCAGCCCGCTCGTGAATCGCGGCCTGATGTTCGTCAATCCGGATGAACCGCATGATGCTGGAGGCTCCTTGCTGCTCTGGGACGCCCGACTCATCGACGGCCGTGGTGCTCAGCCACGTGACCACGTTGCGGTGAGCGTCGAGGACGGCCTGGTCGTCGACATCGAGGACGTCGCCGGACGCTCCGTTCCCGACGGCGCCGTCGACATCGGCGGTCGGACGCTCCTGCCCGGGCTCATCGACGCACACGCCCACGTCACGAGCGACCTCGAGCGAAGCCCTGGCTTCGGACCACCGCCGCCGCTCCAGGGCGAGGAACCGCGCCCTGACGCGTTGCGCTGGTTCGTCCTGGTCAAAGCCGCGCATGCGATGCTCCAGGCTGGCATCACGACGGTTCGCGACGTCGGCAGCTACGATGACGAGGCGATCGTCCTGCGCGAGGCGATCCGGCTCGGCCTGACCGAGGGGCCGCGCATCCTGACCTGCGGGCGGATCATCTCCGCCACCGCGCCCGGCGGGCGCATCTTCGGCTCCATGTACCACGAGGCAGACGGGCCTTGGGGGATGCGGCAGGCAGTTCGGGAGCAGCTGCGTCGTGGTGCCGACTTCGTCAAGGTCATGGCCACGGGCGCCCGATCGGTCGAGCGGGAGGACCCCGAGCCCGCCCAGATGACGCGCCAGGAGCTCGAGGCTGTCGTTGACGAAGCGCATCGGATGGGCCTGCGTGTGGCAGCGCACGCGGAAGGGCTCGAGGGAGTTCGGCTGGCGATCGAGACCGGCGCGGACACCATCGAGCACGGCCTCAGCCTCCACCGGGAGCCCGCCTTGCTCGAGCGGATGGCATCGCGAGGCATCGTCCTGGTGCCGACCCTGACGACCTTCGATGACCTGGCCGAGCGGTTCGCCGACGCCTTCGCGCCGCGGCTCGTGGAGCAGGCGAAGCGTCAGCTCGAAGAGGCGTACCTGACGGTCACGGCTGCCCGCATGGCCGGCGTGACGATGGCCATGGGTTACGACAGCGGGCCGCCCGGGGCGAACGCACGCGAGCTGGTCCGCCTGGTCGAGGCCGGCCTGCCACCGCTCGAGGCGATCGCGGCCGCCACCTCGGGCTCCGCTCAGGCGCTCGGGCTCTCGGACCGGGGGATCGTCGAGCCCGGCAAGGTCGCAGACCTGCTCGTGGTCGACGCCGACCCGATCGCCGATCCGGCCGTCCTCGCCGATCGAGAACGGATCGCGGTAGTGGTCCAGGGTGGTCGGATCGTCGGCGGCGCGGCCGCCGCCGCCTGACGGACCGCGAACGGCCCCGCGAGGAACTCGGGCGCAGGCGACCTTGACCCGTTCAGCGCGTCCCAGGGCGCGCGTCACGCGAATAGACGAGCACGGTGCGCTCGTAGGTGATGACCGTTTCGGCCCGCTGATTGAAGCCTCTCGTACGGACTCGGACCAGCCCCTGGCCGGGGCGAGAGCGGGACGGACGGACCTCGAGCACCTCGGATTCCGCGTAGATCGTGTCACCTGCGAAGACGGGGCCGGTCAACTTGACTTCGTCCCAACCCAGGTTCGCGACGGCGTTCTGGCTGACGTCCGAGACCGAGAGGCCGGTCACGATGGCGAGCGTCAAGGTGCTCACGATCAGGGGCCTCCCGAACTCCGTCCGTGAGGCATAGTCCGCATTCGAATGGAGGTCGTGGGGGTTGTTGGTGAGGAGCGAGAACCACGTGTTGTCCGTCTCGGAGATGGTCCGACCATGGGCGTGACGGTAGACATCACCGACCGTGAAGTCCTCGAGGAAGCGACCTTGCCAGCCGCGCTGGGGCTCCTGCGTCGTCATCGGCCGGCGTCGCGGCGATGCGCCGCGAAGGCTCCCGTGGCTTCGGCCATCTCGGGCTCGGCGATGATCCCGAGCGCAGCGGCACGGAGCGGATCGAACCTCCCGAGCGCGGTCGCCTGGCGCAGGACGACTCGAGCATGTCGATCGGTCGCCCGATCGCTCATGACGCCCGCGATCATCGTCGCCCCCTGGTTCGCGGCGACAGCCGCCCCGTAGGCCTCCAGCTTGGCGGCCTCGTGCTCGAGCGCAGCATCCGTCAGTCCGGCCTCATAGGCCAACAGGACCGCGAACAGCTGCGCCGGATGGCCGACCCACTTCCCCAGCATCCCGAGCTCGCGCGCCCGGACGGCGTCATCGTAGACAAGGCGCATACGGTCCAGCCAGCGAGTCCGGTTCGCCGACGGGTCAAGAGCCGGGTCGGCGACAGGGTATGCCAGGGTCATGCCGTCGATGGCCGGGACGCCGACCGCGCCGGCCACGGCGATGATCTCCGCCCGTGCCCAGTCGGCGAGCAGATGGTCGTTGCCGATGGCGGGCAGGCCGAGGTCGGCGCTGTAATCGGCGATGCCGAAGATGAGGCTTGCCAGGCGCGGCGCCGCCCGCCGGGCGATCTCGGGCAGCTGCGCGGCAGCCCAGCCGGATTCGATGAGATATCCGACGCGGATGTGGCGGAGTGGCAGGCCTAGAGCGCCTTCCGCGCGCTCGAGGAGGTCGTTGACGAGGTCGACCTCCTCTGGGTGCTCGATCTTGGGAAAGACGATGCCATCGAGCGGAAACGGAGCCTGGCCGGCCGTCCGATCGCGCAGACGCCACAGCAGCGTGTACAGGTCGCGCACCGTGGTCTCCATGTTGAGCCCCGGCGGTCGGTAGAAGCGGAGGCTGGCCGCGCCCCCGTCGCCCCAATCCGCCTCGGCGAGCAGACCTGCGGCGACGTTCATCGCCTCGGCCGCCGCCGCATCGCCGGGCGCGATGGCATCTTCGCCATCGAGCATCACGAGCGGCGCTCGAGTCGGATGTGCGAGTCGCGCCTCGACGAGGTCGACATCGAGCTCCAGCCTCTCGGCGAGGTCTGCGCCCGTGAGCCCCAGTCGCTCGAGCATTCGCGGCACGGCGGCCGTGCCACCCTCGACCGCCTTGCGGGCCATGGCTGCGTCTGCGGCCGGCGTCGTCATGTGCGCCTGCTGTCGCCAGTATCGCAACGGAAGATCCGTCCGGCGCTCGGCGAGCGCGGCTCGCACGGCCAGCCGGTCGCGGTCAGCCGATTCGATCATCGCCGCGAGATCCGGCATGGACGCGGTCGACACGGCGCGCTCCGCGGTCACGCGAATACCTCGCGCAGCAGCCCGACAGCCTCGCGCTCGATGATCCCGGCTACCTCCGGCGAAAACGGTGCCGGTTGCCCGTATCCCCGGTGCGACACGGATGGCTCGTAGCCGCCGTGTGGGTATTCGTCGGGCGTGGCCACATAGCCCAGGCTGCCCTGACTGTAGCCGGCGAAGATGGTCACGGCAGCAGGCGACTGGTGACGGACGGCCGTGCCGATGGCCCCGAAGATCTCGCCCGGGGCAGCCACGATCGCGCAGTCACCGATGCGGGCGGCCCAGATCTCGCCATCGATGGCCGTGGCACGACCGCCGTTGGCCTCCTGGGCGAGCATCGTCGCCAGCCACGAGATGTGATACCGGACCGGATTCATCGTGGCCCGTGTCTCGCCACGCTCGGCGCGCAACGCCAGGTCGGCCCGTCGCTCATCGAGCTCGCGCACCAGGTCGTCGACGGACGGCAACTCCAGCAAGGGTAGGGAGACGATCCGGCGAGCGGTCCGCAGGACCTGAGTCGGCTGGTCCTCCGCAAGTCGTCGGCGATACCGCGATATCGGCGTCACCGATCCCCAGTCGGATCGGTCGATCTGCACGTCCCACGGAGCCGTGTCAGCGACGGCGTGCGCAGCCTCGAGGGCCAGACGATCGCCGAACACCTCGGCCGCCAGCAGGGCGGCTTCATCATCACGGAACGCTTCGAGGGGCAAGGCATCCCCGGCCGCACCTTGCAGGAATACGGTCACCGCGCCAGGCCGCAGCAGATCGCTCAGGGACGATCGCAGGGGACCGACGAAATCCGGGCCAGCGCCTGGGACGTCCGGGCCGATGACGACCGGATGGCAAGCGAACGAGACGAGCGTGGCGATGCCGTCGGGCGCCAGGGGCGCGCCGTCCAGCCCATCCACCCGGATCGCGACCACCGAATTGTCCCGGACGCCCTCGCGGTTCCAGCCGAGGATCGTCCGCCCATCGGCCGTTCGCTCACGCCGGTTCACGGCCAGCCCGGGTGCCTGACCCACGCCGCCGACGACCCGAGCCGGCGCCAGCCGACCGACGGCCTCCAGGGCCGCCGAAGCGTAGCGGTCGGGAACGGAGTCCCAGTAGCGCAGCTCGGTCTCGGTCCAGTCGTCGAACTCGCCGCCGAGCTTGATGGTGGCGCCCGGCCAGGGGGCGGCGTGCGAGTGGCTTGAATTGAGCAGGACGGACGCAGGGTCGCAGGCGACAGCATCGGCGACGCGGACTCGGATCCGGTCCGCCATCGGCGTCGTCAGGCCGACCACGTCGGCACCGATGATGACGACCGTCGTGCCGTCGTCAGCGTCACGCACGACGCACGCTGTCACCAGGAGCGGCGCGTAGGCGCTGCGGGCAGCGAGAGGCCGCCGGACGTAGCCCAGGATGTCGACCGGGAACGGCGGAGTGATGTCGGCCTCCGCCGCGCCGGCGAGGAGTGTCACGACAGGATCACAGCCCAATCCGCAGGCGTCTCGATGAGCTGCTTCAGGGTGCCCAGGACCCCCGCCGCGCCGACCCCGTCCACGACCCGGTGGTCAGACGAGAGCGTGGCCGACATGACCTTGCGGACCGCGACCGCTCCGTCGCGAACGACCGGCCGGTCGACGGTCCGGGCGGTGGCGAGGATGGCGACTTGGGGCGGGGTGATGATGGCGGTGAAGGCCGTCACGTCGAACATCCCGAGGTTGGACAACGTGAACGTGCCCTCGCCGATCTCCGCCGCGCGTAGCCTGCCCGCCCGCGCCCGCGCCACCAGGTCGCCGAGGCCGCTGGCCAGGTCGGCGACGCCACGGTCGCGACAATCCAGTAGGGCCGGCGCGATGAGCCCGTCGTCGAGCGCGATGGCGACGCCGATATTGATGGCGTCCCAGCGCTCCACGACATCGCCGTTCCAGACGGCATTGAAGGCCGGGTGCTCGGCCAGGGTCAGCGCGATCGCCCGCAGCAGGAACGCCGTGACGGTGATGCGGTCGTCCCTTGGGCGACCCGCGTTCGCACGCTCCGCGATCGCCAGCAGGGCGTCCATCTCGATCTCGGTCGAGAGGTAGAAGTGGGGAGCGGACGCCTTGCTGTCGACCATCCGTCGCGCGATCGCGCGACGCATCGGGCTCAGCTTGACGGGGTGACGGCCGACGGCCTCACCTGCCTCGATGTCAGGGGCTGGAAGCGCGCGCGAGCCGGTCACCTACGCGCCATCCTCGAGCCAGGCGATCGGCTCGCCGACCGCGACCTCCGCACCAGCCTCGTGCACGATCTCGACCAGCGTGCCGGTGGCAGCGGCCTCCATCTCGACCGTCGACTTCTCGGTCTCGATCTCGGCGATGACCTCGCCGCGGGCGATGGGGTCGCCGATCCGCTTCATCCAGCCAGCCACGCGGCCGGTCTCCATGTCGTACCCGAGCTTGGGCATCTCGATCGGGATGCGCGCCATCCATGCCTCCGTTCCTACGCCGCCGATCCCGACCCTGGCGCCGGACGGTGCAAGCGTTTCCAGCAAGTATCATACCGGGACTCATGTTCGAATCATGGGCAAGGCCCAAGAGCTCGTTGTGGAGGCGATGAGGGTGGAGTTCCTGGTCAACATCGAGGTCATGTGGCCGGCCGACGGTGACCCTGACGAACTCGTCCGCCTGACGGCGGCAGAGCGCGACCGTGGCGCCGAACTCGGTGCTGCGGGCACGATCCGGCGGATGTGGCGAGTGCCTGGTCGTCGAGCCAACTGGGGGCTCTGGGAGGCCGAGGACGCCACGGCCCTCCATGCCGCGATCCGCTCACTGCCGTTCTTTCCGTACCTTGACGTCGAGGTCGTCCCCCTCGCCGCGCATCCCACCGACCCGGAACGACCCGGCGGGCAGTGACGGCATGACTTGACACCGTGGAATGCCCGGCACTAGTCTCCGCGGGCGCGGCACTGACGACGTTTCCAGAAACCGTTCTCGCCGCCGCGGAGCTCAGCCACCGTCGACCATCCATCAGCCACGGTCGCTGACCATTGGAATCGGAGGAGGAATCGTGGACCAGATCAATCCCCGAAGGAGCAGGCGACCGATGCTTGCGCGATTGGCCATATTGGCAGTTGCTGCGACACTCGCGGCATCGGCGTGTACCGGCGCGACGACCAGCCCGTCGGCGCCGACCACGTCGGAGGCCCCGGCAACAGAGGCACCCGGCTCTGCCGCGCCGGCCTCGGGCTCGCCTGCAGCCGCCCCAGCCGCCCCAGTCAACCCCTACGTCGAGACCGGCGCCGTGCCCGGCAGCGGGGCCGGCAAGAAGATCGGCTACATCTCGCTGGGCGAGCAGGTGCCCTTCGCGGTGCTCGTCTCGAACGGCATCAAGGAGCAGGCCGAGATCGCCGGTCTGGAGCTTGTGTTCTGCGATTCCAAGCTCGATACCCCGACCGCTCTGGCCTGCGCTCAGCAATTCGCCGTGCAGGAAGTCCAGGGCGTCCTGAACTTCAACGTGGATGAGAAGGCCTCTCCCCAGATCTGCGAGGCCTACGGCAACGTACCGACGATCGCCATCGACATCATCCAGCCGCCGTGCCAGGTCGCCTTCATGGGCGCCGATAACCACGAGGCCGGCCGCCTCGGCGGTGCAGCCATCGGCAAGTTCGCCAAGGAGACGTGGGACTGCGACTACACAGCCTACGTTTCGCTCGAGTCGACCGGCGCCAAGGCAGCCAGCGACGCCCGCATGGGCGGCTATCGCGACGGCTTCCAGGAGTACTGCCCGATCATCAACGAGAAGATCCAGCCGGACGTCGACCGCACCGACAAGGCCATCGGCACGATGTCTGACGTGCTCACGGCGCTGCCGGGCGACCGCATCGTCGTGGTCGGCATCAACGAAGACGGCATCGTCGGCACCATCGGCGCCGCTGCTACCCTCGGCCGTTCGGGCGACGTCTATTACAGCGGCCAGGGCGCCGACGAGTTCGCCTGGAAGGAGATCGCCTGTAACCCCAACTACATCGGGTCGGTCGCGTACTTCCCCGAGAATTACGGTAAGACGCTCATCCCGGCCATCATCGACATCCTCGACGGCAAGGCCGTCACGCCTGACGGCGCTGGCGGGACCGTCCCCGACAGGCTGTTGAACCAGCACGTGGTCGTGAACAAGGACAACATCCGGACGATCTATCCGAACACACCCGCCTGCTGACCGTCCCCATAGGTAGTCCAAGCGAGTCGGCGACGGCATGACGTTCGAACTGCACGCTCGCCAGATCCGCAAGTCCTTCGGCGGCGTCGAGGTCCTCCATGGCGTGGACCTCGATGCCGCTGGCGGCTCTGTCCTCGCCCTGCTGGGAGAGAACGGCGCCGGAAAGTCCACGCTCGTCAAGATCATCGCCGGCGACTATCAGGCCGACTCCGGCGAGATCCAGGTCGATGGCGCGAGCTACGGTGTGCTCACCCCGCGCCAGGCGCGCGAACTCGGCGTCGCGATCATCTTCCAGGAGTTCCAGGACGCGTCTACGCTGACCGTCGCCGAGAACGTCTCCCTCGGACGCATCCCCAACCGATACGGATTCGTGTCCTGGCGTGCGATGCGCCGGCGCGCCCGCACCATCCTCGATCAGCTGGGCGTGGAGCTTGACGTGGATCGTCAGGTGGGCACGTTGCGAGTCGGCGAGCGCCAGATGGTCGAGATCGCCCGCTCGCTCTCGGGTTCCGCACGCCTGCTCATCCTCGATGAACCGACCGCGGCGCTCTCGCACCACGAGGCGGAGACCCTGTTCCGCTTCATCCGACGACTGCGTGACCAGGGCGTGGCCATCATCTACATCACCCACCGCCTGGACGAGGTGACCCAGATCGCCGACCAGGTGCAGGTGCTGCGCGACGGCGCGACCTCCCTGCTGACGGCCGTGAAGGCGACCGATCGCCCGCGCATGATCGAAGCGATGATCGGGCGTCGCATGGCAGAGGTGGGACGCCCGGAGGCACCGACCCACGCCATCGGCGACGCGCCAGTCCTGCGCTGGACAGGCGCCGGCCTGGGCGAGACGTTCAACGATGTCGACGTCTCGGTCAAGTCAGGCGAAGTCGTAGCCCTCTTCGGGAAGCTGGGCTCGGGTGCGGCAGAGGTGGGCGAGTCAGCCTTCGGTGTCAGGCACCTCGATCGTGGCACCCTGGAGGTGCAGGGCACGGTGGCGACGTTCGATCGACCTGCCGGCGCCATCGGGGCGGGCATCGGCTTCCTGCCGGCCGACCGCAAGGCGGGCGGAGCGTTCGCCGTCCGGTCTGTCGCGGAGAACGTGGCCGTCGCGAGCTGGCCGATCCTCGCCCGGTTCGGGATGATCCGTGACAAGGTCGAGGCAGCGGCCTTCCATCGGTGGCGTGAACGCCTGTCGATCCGCTCGCGCAACGACGCCAAGCAGGCCATGGGCACGCTGTCGGGGGGGAACCAGCAGAAAGTGCTGCTGGCGCGTTGGCTGGAGCGCAACTCGCGGGCACTGGTGCTCATCGAACCGACGCGCGGTGTCGACGTGGGCGCCCGTGCGGACATCTATCGCTCGCTGCGCGATCTCGCCGCTCAGGGTGTGGCGGTGCTCGCCGTGACATCCGACTACGAGGAGGCGGTCCAGGTCGCCGATCGGGCGTATGTCATGAGCAAGGGCCGCGTTGCGGCCGAGCTGACGGGCCCCGAGATCAGCACCGGGCGGCTGCTCGCGGCCGCGGGAGGGTAGAGCGGCGTGGCTGACGACGAGCTGTCCGGCGGCATCCAGCGGGCCGCCCCTGATCCACTGGATACGGGATCGGGCGCCGATGAGGTGTCGGTCGCCGCGACGATGCGGACGGCCGAGGCCCGGTCGCGCGTGTCCTTGCCGGAGACCGCGGTCCTCTTCGCCGTGCTTGTGGTCCTCATCGTCTTCTTCTCGGTCACGTCGGCGTTCTTCCTGAACAGCGCGAACCTCATCAACATCCTCCAGAACACCGCACGGATCGGCATCGTCGCCTGCCCGGCAACGCTGCTGCTCATCAGCGGCCAGTTCGACCTCTCGGTCGGCTCCATCTCCGCCTTCGTGGCCATGGTGGCCGCCATCGCCGCGGCAACGTCGGGTGCCCCGATCACGCCAGGCCTGGACCTGTGGGTCGCGTTGGTGCTCGGCATGGGTGCTGCGCTGGTCGTCGGGATCGTGAATGCGGTCAGCGTCACGGTCTTCCGCATCAATGCACTGATCACGACGTTGGCCACCCTGGCGATATTTCGGGGTCTCACGAAGGTCGCCAGCGATGGGCAGACGGTCCGCCTCGATGACTTCGCGAGCCTTGGGATCACCCGCATCGTGGGCCTGCCGATCCCGGTTTACATCTTTGCCGCCGTCGTGGTCGTGTTCTTCATCATGCTTCGATACACGACGTATGGGCGCTCGATGTACGCCATCGGCGCCAGCCCCACCGCGGCTCGACTGGCCGGCATCCGCACGGACCGAGCCATCTTCATCGCCTTCATCCTGTCGGCAGCTCTGGCCGGACTCTCGGGGTTGATCCTCGTGTCCCAGGTCGGCAGCGCCTCGCCCAACGCCGGCATCGGCCTCGAGCTGGCGGTCGTCACGGCGGTCGTCCTGGGTGGCGCCAGCCTGTCAGGCGGGCGCGGCTCGATCGTCGGCACGACGCTGGCCGTGCTCATCGTCGGGGTGCTGGGTAACGGCCTCATCCAGTTGGGCGTCCCGTCCTTCTGGATCGATGTCGCGGGTGGCGTGCTGCTGCTCGTGGCCGTTGGCTTTGACCAGGTGCGCGTGCGCTATTCGCTTGCGACCGGCTGAGGTCGATTCGAGCGGCGATCGATGACTCACCTGACGTGGTCCGAGGAGATCGGCAAGCGCGTCCGCACCGGCGACTGGGCGGATCAGGCCATATCGACGGTCACGAAGATCCAGGAGGCATTGCGCGAGGCCGGAGACACGTTCGGGCCAGGCGCAGGCCGTCGCGAGACCGCGGCGCAGTTGGTCGACTACTTCATGGAGGAAGCCAAGGTCGTCTACGTCATCTACGACGTTTGGACGGCAGGCTTCCTCGCCTGGCTGCGCGAGCAGGGCGTCAGCGAGGACGACCTCGAGGCCGAGCTGTCGCGGCTTCGCACGCTGATGGCTTGGCCGGATGGCACCCCGCTCGACCCGGCCGTGCGCTGGGCAGCCCTGGGCGAGTCTGCCGGCGCCCTGGGCAACGGCATCCGCAGCTACGAACTATCGGTCGCTGACGGAGAAAGCGCCCTCGAGACGCTGGTCGCAGATTGGCGACGCCTGCACGATCGCTACGCCGACCTCATGGCCGGGGTCCTGGCCTTCGTGGCCAGGCGGTTCGGCGAGGCGGCCCTGGAACCGTGCTACCGATCGGTCCTGGAGCCGTACATCCAGGAGCGTTACATGGTCTTCGACACGCGGCTTCGGCCGTATGCCGAGACCCTCGTCCGAAACCTGTACATCTCCCTCGAGGCGATGCGGGCGCATCTGGTCGGGCCCGGCCGACGTGGCGACATCGACCTCGTGGAGTTCGATGATCGCTGGGAGCTGCGCTTCGATCCGTGCGGCTCCGGTGGGCGCCAGGTCCGCGGCGACGAGATCGAGGGCACGGGATCCCGAGTCCTCGCCCCATATGACTTCGGGGTCACTCAGGAGCGACATCCGTGGGCCTGGAATGAGGTCGGTGTCTGCTACTACTGCGCGCACTGCAACCTGACGCTCTCGACGTTGCCGGCCGAGCGTTGGGGCCACCCGATCCGCACCGTGGACCCGCCGCTGTGGCGCGGGGAGGATGACCCGCTGACTCGCAAGCAGTGCAAGTGGACCGTGTGGAAGACGCTCGAGGCCATCCCCGAGCGTGAGTACGAGCGAATCGGCCGATCCAAGCCGGCATTGCCAGTCATCCAGCCAGACTGAGGAGGAGGCCACGTGACCGAGCCCGATCGCAGCATCCCATTCATCGAGACTCACCACCACCTCTGGGAGCTCGATCGATTCCAGTACGACTGGCTGACGGAGCCCGGCTGGGAGGGCCACAACGCCCTGCTCGGCGACTACAAGATGATCCGCTCGACGATCGGCGCTCCCTGGCGATTCTTCAAGGAGTTCTACGGGGCGAACGTCACCAAGAGTGTCCACGTGGAGGCCGCGTACGCCGGGCCGGATGCGCTCGAGGAGACCGTCTGGCTGGAGGAGGTCGGCCGGGAGTTCGGCTTCCCGCACGCGCTGGTGGTCTTCTGCGACATCGAGGCGGCTGGAGCGGAAGCCAAGCTGGACCAGCATCTGGCGGCCTCGGATCGCGTGCGGGGCGTCCGGATCCGGGCCCACCCCGACGATCCGGACACGGCGACATTCAAGAGCGGGTACGCGGCGCTGGGCGAGCGCGGCCTGTCCTACGAACTCAATGCCTCGCCCGGCAAGCTCCTGTCCGGACGCGCGGTGGCCGTCGCCAACCCGGACATCCAGGTCATCCTGGGTCACGCCGGGTTCCCGGTCCAGCGCGACGCCGAATACTTCGCCCAGTGGCAGTCGGAGATGACCGCGCTCGCCGAGGCCGAGAACGTGGCCTGCAAGGTGTCCGGCTTCGGCATGGCGGACAACCACTGGACGATCGACTCGATACGGCCCTGGGTACTGCACTGCATCGAAGCCTTCGGACCGGAGCGCATCATGTTCGGCACGAACTGGCCGGTGGACATCCTGTATGCGACCTACCTGGAGCAGACAGACGCCTATCGGCGGATCATCGCCGAGGCCGGTTTCGGTCGGGCGGAGCAGGAACAGATGCTCTACCGCAACGCCGAGCGGCTCTACCGGATCTGATCCGAGGCGGCCTTGCGTCCGGCCTGGCCGGGATTCGCGATAGGAGGGGTGGTGCATGACCGAGTCCCGGGTCGCGCTCGTCACCGGTAGCGCGCGCGGGATGGGCCGCGCGATGTGCGACGTGTTGGCGGAGTCGGGACACCGGGTCGTAGGCCTGGACCGACTGGACCAGACGCGTGGGAGTCTGGCACGAACAGTCGCCGCCGACCTGCTGGATCCAGCTGTACCGGGCCAGATCGTGGCGGACGTCATGGCCACGGAAGGACGCCTTGACGTCCTCGTCCACAACGCCGCGGTCTACGTCCACGACCATCCGCTTCGGGACGTCACGCTCGACGACTACGACCTGCAGACCTCGGTGAACCTGCGCGCTGTCTTCTTCCTCTCGCAGGCGGCTGCGGAGGCGATGCGTCCCAATCGCTGGGGCCGGATCATCGGCATCTCCAGCGTCGGGGCCCGCACTGGTGGCGTCTCCAACTCCGCCGTCTACAACGCCGCCAAGGCGGGCGTCATCAGCCTGATGAAGAACTTCGCCCGCAACTACGGCCCTCATGGCATCACGGCCAACGCCGTCGCGCCGGGAGCGGTGGAAGGTTTCATGACCGACCATCTCACCGCGGAGGAGCGCGAGCACTTCATCGCGCTCGTACCGCTGGGCCGCTTCGCCGCCCCCATCGAGATCGCCCAGGTCGTCGGCTTCCTGGCCTCCGATGCGGCAAGCTATATCAACGGCGCGACGATCGATGTCAATGGCGGCTGGATCATGACGTGAGGGACCCGCCGCGAGACGTAGCGCCCGGACTGGACGGCGGGCACCAGCTTCGTCTGGGGGTCATCGGTGCGGGCGCATGGGCGGCCTTCGCGCACATCCCCGGCTTCCTCCGACATTCGGAGGTCGCGCCCTGGATCGTGAATCGGCGCGACCCCGCGGAGCTCGCCATGCTGCGGGACCGGTTCGGCTTCAGGCACGCGACGACAGACTGGCACGAGGTCATCGACGCCGAGCCGGATATCGTGGCTCTCACGGGCCCCGTTGCCCTTCGGGCGGTACAGGCGCGCACCGCGCTGGAGGCGGGCATCCACGTCCTGGCCGAGAAGCCTTTCACGATCGACCCAGCCGACGCCTGGGCGATCGATCACCTCGCCCGACGGCGCGATCTCCACGTGGTGCTCTGCTACGCCTGGAACGAGATGGGCATCGTGGGGCACGCACGACGTCTCATCCACGGACCGGACGGCATCGGCGAGTTGGAGCACGTCGGTGTCGAGATGGCGACCGTCGTCCGCGACCTCTTGACCGACGGAGCGACATACCTGGGCGGTGAAGACGTCCCCCTGCCGCGCCACGAGACTTGGTCGGACCCGGCCGTTTCCGGTGGAGGATACGGACAGGGCCAGCTGACCCACGCACTTGGCCTCGTGATGCACCTGTTGCCGGGCCTACGTGCCCAGGAGGTGGCCGCCTTCACGGGCGGCCCGGGCGCGCGCGTGGAGCTCCACGATGCCCTCGCAGTTCGCTTCGTGGGTGGCGCGATCGGCTCGATCGGGGGGTCCTCGTTGCCGCCGGGCACGTTCGGGAACCAGCATCAGCTCACGATTCGGCTGACCGGCCGCCGCGGCCAGGTCATCTTGGACATGGCGGCACCGCGCGTGGTTCGGTCCACAGGCTCCGATGAGGTGACCGTGACCCTCGACGAAGAGGACGTCCGATGGTCGTTCGATCGCGTGATCGACCGGATCGTCGACCTGGTCCTCGGCCGCACGACGGAGAATCCATCGCCAGCCGAGCTGGGCGCTCGGGTCGTGGAGGTGCTCGACGGGCTGTATCGGAGCGCGGCCTCCGGCCGGATCGAGGCGGTCAGCCAGGACTGATGCCCGACGGTGGCTCCGTGGCGAGTGGCTCGATGGGCACCTGCCGTCCGGCGCGGATCACGGCCACTGGGACAAGGCGCTGAGGCGCCTCACGGGTCGTACCTGCCGAGTCGGTCAGGTCGAAGCGACCTTCCTCCAGGCGGAGGAGCGCGATGTCCGCCTCCGCGCCGACCGCGAGCGTCGCCAGATCACGCTCGCGTGAGAGGGCTGCGGCCGGCGCCGTCGTGGCCATCGCGATGACGTCGTCGAGGGGTAGGCCCAGAAGGAGGAACTTCGAGAGCGTCGTGGCGAGGTCGTGGACCGGGCTGGCGACGTTGAAACGGTGCAGGTCGGAGCTGATGGTGTCGGGTCGGAATCCATCGGCAAGGGCCGCTTCTGCGACGGCCCAGGTGAAGCTGCCGGCCCCATGGCCGACGTCGAACCGAACGCCCCGCGCCCGCGCCTCGTGGGCTGCGGCCACGACGCGCCCGTCCGAGGCGACGATGCCTGGCCGCCACTCGGTGTAGGCATGGGTCACGATGTCGCCCTTGCGGAGGCGGCCGAGCACCGCTTCGATGTCGAACGGCGTACCGCCGATGTGGACCATGACCGGCAGGCCCGTTGCGCGGCCCGCCTCCAGCGCCAGATCCAGGCCGGCCAGGCCGTTGGGCCCGGCGAGCATCTCCGAGAGGCGCACCTTGAAGCCGACGATGACGTCCGGGTTCGCCAGCGCGACCGCCGCCGCGCGCTCCGGATCGGCAAAGCGCAGGTCGTGCAGTTCCCCCAGGAACGGATCGATCTGGCCGGTGGCGCTGATGTTCAGGTACGCGAGCACCCGACCGCGGCTGGCGTCGACGACGTAGCGCCGGAACCCAGGAAAGGTGTTGGCTCCGGCGGACCCCGCGTCCACCACCGTCGTGGCGCCGCGGCCGAGGCAGGTCGGGTCGGCCTCGACGGACAGGTCGGCGACGCCCCAGTAGACGTGGACGTGGAGGTCGACCAGGCCGGGTACGACGAGCAGGTCCGTGGCATCCAGCACATCGCCCGTGTCCGACGATGCGAGGCGCGTTTCGACCGCAGCGATCCGTCCACCGGCGACGGCGACATCGGCGGCAGCGTGCTGCCCGCTCGCCGGGTCGATGACGGTGCCGCCCATGATGCGCAGGCCGTCGTCCGTCATGCGGCTAGGACCTCCAGAAGGGTCTCTGCGAGCTCGCCTCGCGGCTGATCGCCGAGATCCACCTCGGCGGTGACGACGGCCCGACCCGGGGCGGCGGCCGGAGGGACGGCCAGGCTGAACGAGAAGGTGACGGTCTCGCCGCCGCCTGGCACGAGCGCGTTCGCCTCCACCGGCTCGACGAGCCAGCCTATCGGGGCTCGGACCCGGACGCGGACGTCTCGCGCCTCGGCGATGTGGTTGCGCACGGTGAGGCGCGTCTCTGCACGCGTGCCTGCGACGACCGTCGCGCGGTAGGGGTCGAACCGCGCGACGTACGGATCGAGCGCCTCGTCCTCCAGCCCGGGCATGGGCGCCAACCGAGCGACGACCAGCTCCAGCTCGCGGGCCCAGGCGACGAAGTCGTCTAGGTCGGCGCGGGTCACCTCCAGCGCTCCAGTGTGACCCGTCAGCAGCAGCTCCGGTTCGTACGCCATGAGGCGCTCCACCCCGACGCGGATGGAGTCGTGCCGCATGACATTGCGGTAGATGGGCGCGGCTGCCCGCAATGGACTCAGCGCGCCAGCGAGCAGATTGTCGCCCGTGTACGCCACCCGTATGCCGTCCAAACTGCCGGCCAGACCCATGGCGAACATCGTGTGCCCTGGCATGTGGAACGTTTCGAAACGCGCGCCGGCGTGCTCGATGACATCGCCATCGGCAAGCACCCGGTCGACCCGGATCGGCTCCGGCCAGAGGCAGGGCAGGTCGTGACGCGCCGGATCCGACACGATCGCGGCGAATGACTCGTGGATCCATGCCTGCGCGCCGTGCTCCCGTTGAAGCCAGGGCACGCCTGCCAGGTGGTCGTCGTGATAGTGGCTCGGGATGGCCGCGACGACCCGCCGCACGCCAGCCTCCGCGCTGAAGGTATCCATGGTGTGGGCCACGAAGCGCTGGTCCGCAAAGAAGTGATCCCAGGAAGGAAAGCCGTAGTCCAGGATCATGGCGTCCCCGGCATCGTCGACGAGCGCGTACGTGTTGGCGACGCTGTGGCTGTTGACCCACAGGTGTGGCAGGACGTGCGCGAGCGGCTGGTCGACGCTGCTCGGCCAGGTCGTCCAGAGTCGATTGCGACGGATCTCCGCCAGGAGTCGGGCGAGGGTGCGCAGGTTCCCCGCCAGCGCGCGCAGGGCCGTCAGACCCTTGTCCATCGGGGCACCGTGCGACGGGAGGACATGCGATAGGACCCCGCCCCGCGAGCGCCGTGACGGAATGCAGCGCCGCCCCGACCGCATCCGGCATCCCGTACTGCCACTGGAGATCGTGCAGGGTCGGGACCCGGCCGTGGCCCGCGATGAGGTCGCCCGTGAACGCGACCGGCGTCCCGTCGATCTCCGCGAGCAGGCTGATGGAGCCCTTGGTGTGGCCGGGTGTCGGGACGATCTCCATGCTGCCGGCCGCCCATCGGACTCGCTCGCCGTCGGCAAGCGCCCGCGCGACCGGGACCGACGATGCGCGCGTGAAGCCCAGGCTGGACGCGTCGTAGCTGTCGTAGGTGCGGCGGACCCGCCAGAACGCCTCCGTCTGATCGAACAACGCACGTTCGCGCTCCGGCACCCAGATCGGGATCCCGCGCTCGACCGCGCGATCATCCCCGCCGCACTGATCGCGATGGTGATGCGTGTGGGCGATGGCCACGACCTCGCGAACGCCGATCTGGTCGAGCACATCGAGGATCGCCGCCCGACCCGAAGTCGATGAGCAGTCCCCGCTCGCCGGCGGTCCACACAAAGACGTTGCAGGTGTCGCGGAACCACCACAGCGACGGCGAGAGTCGGGTCAGGCGCGGGTCGCGCCCGTCGGCGGGGGTTTCGTCTTCGCCGCGGCGCGCGAACGTCACGCGGAGACCGTCAGCAACCGAGCCGGCGTGTCGACGAGCATGGAGCGCAGCGCCGGATCCCCGATCCCGAGATCGCGCATCAGCGGGACCACATGCTCCAGGAGGTGGGCGTACCCCCAGCCGCCCCATCGACGAAGGCGCGTCCGCACCCCGATGTCCTGACTCAGGACGATCCGGTCGCCAAGGCCTTCGTCCACGAGCGCAGCGATCGTGCTCGCGACGTCCCGGTCCGAGGGCGGCCAACGGCCCGGACCAAGCAGGGAGTGGTCGAAGCCGAACAGGTCGAAGCCGAGCGTCGTCCCGCGGTCCGCGAGAGCGCGCAGTTGGTCCGGCTGGTCGATGGCCGTGTTGAGGTGCCCCAGGATCACCCGCTCGGGCGCGGCACCGCCCGAGACCAGCGTGTCCAGGACTGGCATGCCCTCGTGCCCCCATGGGTGGAGATGCACGGAGATCGGCAGGCCCGACACGGTCGATGCGGCGGCCACGGCGCGCAGGACCTTCGCCTCTCCGGGCCGCACCGGATCGGATGTCCCGATCTCCCCGAGGATCCCGGGCCGGATGCCTGAGCCGTCGACCCCTTCGTCCACCTCGGTCAGGAGCCGGTCGGTGATCTCGGCCTCGGTCGCGGCCGCGACCCAGGGCTCGTGGATCGGCTCCAGATACTGCCCGGCGCCGAGCACGACGTGGATGCCGGCGCGCTCGGCGATCTCGCGGAGTCGGATGGCGTCCCCGCCAAGCGATCGCGGCGTGAGCTCGACGATCGAGCGCCCACCGGCGCGGATGAAGGGGGCGAGTTCCTCGACGGTCGCGGCGACGTCGGTGAGCCGGTAGTTGTCAGCGTGGGTGCCCGGGTTCCAGCGCGCCTCGGCGGCGACCGCAGCATCCCATGGGCCTCCGTCCGCCGATGGGTAGCCGTGGAGCGCCAGCAGTGGGGTCGCGTCCATCCAGAGGTGCTCGTGGGTGAGCGTGACCCCGAGCTCGGTCGAGTCGATCGGGCCACGGACCGTGCGGACAACGCGGCCATCGCCGGCTGCCATCATCGGATCGACCGATGTCCCGCTCCGGCTCGGCCACTGGCACTCCTCTGTCAATCGATCAGGAAGCCACCGTTGATGTCGGTCACCTCGCCGGTGATGTAGCCGGCGTGCCCGGAGGCGAGGAAGGCGACGAGCGAGGCGACCTCGTCCACGGTCCCGAACCGTCCGACGGGGATGCGGCTCACGAGATCGCGCGTGTTGTCGATCATCGGTGTATCGATGAGGGCCGGAGCCAGGGCATTGGCGGTGATGCCGAATTTCGCGTACTCGTTGGCGATGGACTTCATGAGCGTCATGACCCCTGCCTTACTGGCGGCATACGCGGCGACCGACCGCGCGCCGCCGGCCTTTCCGGCGCTCGAGCCGATGCCCACGATCCTGCCGTAGCCCGCCTCGCGCATCGTCGGCAGAGCTCGGCGCGCACACAGGAAGGCGCCGGTGAGGTTGATGGCCATGGTCCGATCCCACAGCTCGCGCGTCGTTTCCTCGAACGGGACGATGGGGAAGATGCCGGCGTTGAGCACCAGCACGGAGACCTGGCCGAGTTCAGCCTCGACACGGTCGAACGCCGCCTCGACCGCCACCTCGTCGCTGACATCGCAGGCGATGCCCAGGATGCCCTCGTGGGCCGGTGCCGCGAGGTCCAGTGCTGCGACCTTGGCGCCGTTGCCCGCCAGCACCTCGGCGATCCGCTGGCCGATGCCGCGGCCTGCCCCGGTCACGACAGCGACGCGGCCGTTCAATCCTTCGACCTGGATCATCGGCGTTCTCCTCCGTCGGCCGAGCCGGTTGCATGCCTTGGCTGGTGACGTTTCCAGCGAGGCAAGTAGCATAGGCCATCACGGCGAGCCGGTGAGGAGTCGAGATGCAGGTCGGGATCGACAGCTATTCCTACCATCGGCGGTACGGCGAGCATCGGCCTGGAGAGGCCGCCTCGGTGCACGAGCCGTGGGCCCCCGAGCCCGGACCGGTCCTGCGCCACGCACGAGCGGCCGGGGCTGACGTCGTCTTCCTCGAGACCTGCTACCTCCCTGAACCCGAGCTGATCGACGAGGCGATGCTCGCGGCCGCTGGCCAGAGCGTCCGCGCCGGCTTCTCCTGGGGCCATCCGTGGCCGTCCGGCCGATTCCATGGCCTCGACGGCGGCCGCTCGTACGGCGCCGAGCAGGAGCTGGCTCGTTGGATCGACGCGGCCGCTCGTCTGGGCCACGGCGTGCTTCGGATCACCGCGGGCAGTCCGACGTCGAGAGGCGACGAGCCGGCCGAGGTCCTCGTGGAGCGTCTGGTCGGTCCCACACGGCGAGCTGCGGATATCGCTGCTGAGCACGGGGTCAGGCTCGCGCTGGAGAACCACGGCGACCTGCGCGCGCGTGACATCCTCGAGTTGTTCGAGCGAGTGGACCGCCCCGACACCATGGGCGTCTGCCTCGACAACGTGAATCTGCCGCGGGTCGGCGACGACATGGCGGAGGGCACGCGGGCGCTCGCGCCGTACACCCTGCTCGTCCAGCTCAAGGACCACCTCGCGGGCGACCCGACGGTACCAGGCGGTCCGGTATGCACGGCGCTCGGCGAGGGCGTCGCTGACCTCGATGGACTCATCGACATCCTCGCCCGAGCGGGGTTCGACGGCCCGGTCTGCGTGGAGCTGGCATCCCTCGGACCGGATGATGTCGACGAGCTGGCGATGGTCGAGCGCAGCGTGGCCTGGTTGCGGGCCCATCTGCCGACGCCTGAAGATGCCTGAGATGAGCGATCGACTTCGCATGGGATCCGTCGAGACGGTGACCGGCCCGATCTCCGCCGCGGACTTGGGCTTGACGCTCGTCCACGAGCACCTGCTGATCGACATGTACGAGGTGTCGTTGAACTCGGCGACCGTCCTGCTGGACGAGTCGGAGGCGACAGAGGAACTCACGCTGTTCCGAACGGCTGGTGGGGTCACGGTCGTGGACCAGACGACTGTCGGCCTCCACCCTGACTGGGACGGCCTTCGCCGGATCTCGCTGGCGACGGGAGTCAGGATCGTCGCCGGCACCGGCGTCTACTGGCGACGGTTTCGCCCGGCCTGGGTCGAATCGATGACCGAGGACGCCCTTACCAGGCGATTCGTGACCGAGTTGGAGGATGGCGTGGGTCCGGATCGGATCCGGGCGGGGATCATCGGCGAGATCGCGACCGGGCATCGCGAGATCGACGCGACGGAGGCCCGCGTCCTGCGCGCGGCCGCCGCCGCACAGCGGCAGACCGGCGCGCCGATCGCGACCCACGCCCTGTTCACGACGATCGGGCTGGACCAGCTCGGGATCCTGGAAGCTGCCGGCGCCGATCCAGGCAAGATCCTGATCGGACACGCCGATACATGCCCCGACGACGCCTACCACCTTGCCGTCCTGGAGCGCGGGGCGTGGCTCGGATTCGACACCATCGGACAGCTCGACAAGACGACCGATGATCAGCGGGCGGACCGCGTCATGAGCCTCGTCGCCCGCGGGCACCTGGACCGGATCCTCCTCTCCTCCGATGTCTGCAAGCGCCCCGCACTGGCGCGCAACGGTGGTGGTGGATACGCCCACGTGCTGGTCGACTTCGTGCCCAGGCTCCGGGAGCGCGGACTGCCTGAGTCGGGCATCCAGCGACTGCTGGTGGACAACCCGCGAGCCTTCCTGGCCTAGATCGCTGCGCCAGGGCTCTGCGACTTCGCGCCAGTGATGTAGGCGACCACGTTTTCAGCCGACGCCCCCTCGACCGGCAGGTCGGCGACCAGTGATCCCCGGCGCATGACCAGCACCCGCGTGCAGATCGAGAAGATATGCTCGAGGTTGTGGGCGATCACGAGGATCGCCATGTCCCCGCCTGCGGCAGCGTGGTTCACCATCTCGAGGACAGCCGCCGAATTCCTGCACTCCGAGGGCCGCCGTCGGCTCATCGAGCAGCAACAGGCGCCGGCCCCAGAACGCCGCTTTGCTGATGGCCACGATCTGGCGCTGGCCGCCGGACATGGTGTCGATGGGCGCGTCCATGTCCGGAAATCGGGCCGGAAGCTGGCTGATCGCGGCGCGCGCCTGCCTCTCCATGTCGCCCTTGCGCAGGAAACCGAGCCGCCCCATCCAGCCGGACCGCACCAGCTCCCGACCCAGGAACAGGTTCGCGGTCAGGTCGAACATCTCCACGAGGGCAAGGTCCTGGTAGACCGTCTCGATGCCGGCGGCACGTGCCTCCGCCGGTGCGGCGAACTCATGTCTCGTGCCCTCCACGTGGATGTCGCCGCTATCGGGACGCAGGACGCCGGCGATACATTTGATGAGCGTCGATTTCCCGGCGCCGTTATCGCCGACCAGCCCGACGACCTCGCCCCGACGCAGGTCGAAGCTGACGTCTCTGAGCGCCTCGACATGGCCGTAACTCTTGCTGACGTGTTCGACCGAGAGGAGAGGGTGGTCGATCACAGCTCGAACCGCACGTCTGGCTTCCCGCGGGCGATGCGCGCCTGATCGAGCGCGACAGCCGCGATGAGGATCGTCCCTCGCACGACCTCCTGCCAGAAGGAGGTGACCCGCGAGAGGGTCAGGCCGTTGTCGAGCACGGCGAGGATGAGGATCGCGATGATCGTGCCGAGGATCGTCCCGCGACCGCCACTCAGGCTGGCACCCCCGAGGATGATGCCCGTGATCGCCAGCAGTTCGAGACCCTGGCCCGTGGTCGGCGCCACGGCACCGATCTCGGAAACCGCGATCAGCGAGGCGATGCCTACGACGAGGCCCGTCAAGAGGAACCCGACGACGACACCACGTTCGAGTCTGATCCCCGCGAGCAGAGCCGCCTTCGGGTTCGCTCCCATCCCGTACATGTGCCTGCCGTACCGCGTCTCGCTCATGAGGACCGAGAAGAAGGCCAGCACCGCGAGCAGGATGAGGACGGCGAGCGGCACGGCGAGACCCAGGATGTCCAACCTGGTGCTCCCGAGAAGCTCGAAGTCCTCGACCCGGATATTCCGACCTGAGCCCTCCAGCTTTGCGAGACCCCGGAAGGCGACAAGCGTCCCCAGCGTCGCGATGATCGAATTGACCCGAAGCTTCGTGATCACGAACGCGTTGACGATGGCAACCAGCATCGCGGCTGCCATGGCCGCCAGGATCGCCGGGCCGAGCCCGTAGCCGGCCTCGTTGACCACAGCCAGGGTCGTGGCTGCCAGCGCGACCGCGGACCCGACCGAAAGGTCGACCTGCCGCGCGACCAGCAGCAGGGTCAACGGCGCGGCGATGATGCCGACCACGACCGTGTTCTGCATCACGTTCAGCAGGTTGCTCGACGTCAGGAAGAAGCGGCTCGCGATCGAGAAGAAGACGCAGACTGCGATGAGCGCCGCGATCCGGGCGGTCGTCGGTGTCAGGACCACATTCCGGATGGCCGAGCCCTTCCGCCCGATCGAGGGCGAGCGACTGCCGGGCTCACCCTCGATGGGGGCATTCCCTGTTGCGTTCATCGAATGACCTCGAGCGTGCGGTTCGCCACCCGGCGGTCACTCGCAGCCGACTCGCTACTCCGGGTAGTACTGGTCGATGTTGGCCTTGTTGATGAAGAGGTGCGTGACGAGCGATTGCTCCGGCACCGACTCTCCCTTGGCAAGCGACACGGCCAGCGGGATCACCAATTTCCCGTACGACTCGGGGAAGTAGGCGACCGATCCGACCCATTGCGGCTCGTTGCGGATCGAGTCGCGCACGCTCGGGTCGCCGCCGTGCGAAACGACCCACATCTGATCCTTGCGACCAGCGACGTCGGCTGCCGCGAGGGCCGCGAGGGCGGCCCCGTCCGAGTTCGGCGAGATGACCAGGATGGTCTTGGCGTCGGGCAGCGTGGTCAGGATGTCTGTCACCTGGCGGCGCGAGTTCTCATTCTGATCGGGACCGCCCGCGAAGGTGTCGACGGAGAAGTACTTGTCGGCCGGGATCGGCCCGCACACGTTCTCGAAGCCTTCCTTGCTGCCGCCCGCCCGAGCCGCATTGACCTCCGCGATGACCGGGAAGTCCAGGGAGATGTAGGCGTCGTATGCGCATCCGAACTTGGAGGACGCAAAGTCAGCCAACCCCTTGCCGGCGATCAGCCCGGCCTCCCGGTTGTTCGCTCCGACGAACACTTGCTGGCAGGGTTCCTCCGGCGTGTCGATCGCGACGGTCGGAAGGTCGCCGTAGGCGTTGCAGATCTCCTCCGCCGAATCGGGGTAGAACTGCCAGTTGATCATCGACGACAGCTGTTGCGACGAAAGCGTCCGGGCGCAGGCGAGGGCCGTCGCGGCATCGAAGTTGCTGTCGCACTCCGACAACTCGACGCCGGCTTTGGCGGCCTCCTCTCGAATGCCTTGCGTGACCAGAAGGACGAAGGGATCGCTGTCACCGCCTGAGATGTAGCCGATCCTGACGGGCTCCTGCGATGCGGCCGACGAAGCCTCGGGTGTGACCGACGCGGCAGGTGCGGAGGCGTCCGCCGAGACGCTGGGGCTCGCGGCCGGGCTGCATGCCCCGACCGCGAGGGCCGCCACGACGGTGAGGGCCGCCAGGCGGGCGAGGGACGCGCGGGGAGTCATCGATCGATCCTCCTGCTGGACCTGACATGCCGCGCTGGAAGTCGTGGATCCGTGAGGCCGGGCGGTGCGCGGGCGACCGTCAGGAAACGATACCACGCGGCCGATTCGGTCTGCTAGGCTCCAGGCATGTTCGAGATCGCGGAGGGCCGCAGAGCGCTCATCACGGGCGGCGCATCCGGCTTTGGTTTCGGCGTTGCCGAACGGCTGACGCAGGCCGGGGCGACGGTCGCGATCGCTGACATCGATGCGGCCGCGGTCGAGCGAGCGGCCGCACGCTTGCCGGGTGCCACAGCGATCGTCATCGACGTTGCGGATCGGACATCCGTCGAGGTGGGGACCGCCGCAGCCGCGGAGGCCCTGGGGGGCCTGGACACCCTCGTCAATAGCGCAGGCGTGTTCGAGTTCCGGGCCCTCGGCGAGATCTCGGAGCGTGAGTGGGACTGGATCCTGGACGTCAATCTCAAGGGCGTGTTCCTGACCTGTCAGGCTGCCCTCCCCCACCTTCGGGACAGTGGCCGCGGGCGCATCGTCAATGTCGCGTCGGACGCTGGCAAGAAGGGCTACGCACTCATCTCTGCCTACGTCGCTTCGAAATTCGGAGTCGTCGGGCTGACCGAGTCGCTGGCGGCCGAGCTGGGGCCACTCGGCATCACCGTCAACGCCGTCTGTCCATCGACCGTCGCGGACACCGGCATGGGCCAGAAGGTGCTGGAGCAGAAGGTGCGGCTCTTCGACAAGCCCGCGGCGCGCGTCCTCGAGGACGGTGCCGCCGCCTACCCGTTGCGCCGACTGGGCACGGTGGCGGACGTGGCCGATACGATCATGTTCCTGATCTCCGAGAGTGCCGGCTGGATCAGCGGCGAATCGATCAACATCGACGGCGGGAATCTGTCGGGCTGACACCCGGCGATAGGACGCGGAGGGACGGATGGCCGGTGACGCCGGGGGTTGGATCGAGGAGTTGCTGACGGAAGCGGCCGGGCCGTCAGTCGGCACGCCGATGGTCGACGGGGACGTCCTGCGCTACTCGGAGGTCTTGGGCCGGCGCATCCGGTCCGACGCCGAGTGGTCGGACGCCGCCGTCTCGACGTTCAGGAAGGCGCTGGATGCGATCGACGATGGCGACTGGTCGCGCGCGGCAGCGTACGTCGACTTCTTCGTCGATGAGGCCTCGGTCATCTTCGGTGTCTTCCGTGGCCTGATCCCGGATGCGATCTCGTTCCTGGAGCAGCGCGGGTTCACGCGACCGGAACTCCTGGAACTGAACACGCGGCTCCTCGCGCTCATCCCCCTGCCCGACGGTCGGCCGTTCGTGGCGCGTGCCCGATGGGCCGAGTTCCAGGCCGAGATCCGGGCGACCGTCCTCGCCTGCGGAGCCCAGGACGGCGCCGGCGCATCGACGCTTCTGGCACAGTCCAAGGAGACCTGGCGCCAGATCCAGGACCGTGACGTCGATCATCTCTATGGGCTGCTCAACGAGGCGGTGGTGCGCTGGGGCGAACCGGTCGTCGGCGAATTCTGGGATGCCATCATCGGGCCGCTGTTCGCCGCCCGGTACGAAAAGTTCGACGTTGCCCGGAACCCTTGGTCCGACTCGCTCTGGACGAATGTCTACCTCGCGTTCGAGGCGATGCGGGGCCACCTGGTCGGGCCGGAGCGCGACGGCACCATGGAGTTCACCGAGGATGCCGAGCGCTTCACGTGGCGTTTTGATCCGTGTGGCAGCGGCGGACGCTCGATGCGCGGCGATGCCATCGAGGGCTCGCCGCCGAGGATGGAGTCGCCGTTCGGCTACGGGGTCACGAAGGAAGCCTACGACTTCGCCTGGAACAAGAAAGGCGTGTGCTACTACTGCGTCAACTGCTGTGTCGTGATGCAGCTCATGCCGATCGATACGTTCGGGTATCCGGTTCGCGTCGTGGAGCCGCCGACCTACCCCGACACGCGCGAGGCGAAGTGCGTGTGGCATGTCTACAAGGACCCGGCCGACGTGCCAGAGCGCTACTACCGCGATGTCGGACGCACGAAGCCCACGGACGTCGGCAAGCCGGGCGAGGAGCAGGCCTAGATGCATCGCGTGCGGATCGGTGTCGCCGGCGTCGGCCACTGGGCCAGGACGGCGCACCTTCCCGCCGTCGCGAGCCACCCGCACGCCGAGCTCGTCGCGCTGGCCGACCCTGATCGCCCGAACCTCGAGCGGTCCGCGCGTCGCTACGGTGTCGAAGCCTGCTTCGACGACCCCGCGGCGATGCTGGCGGAGTGCGAACTCGACGCCCTCATCGTCGCGGCACCGCACCGCTACCACTACGAGATCGCCCTCGACGCCGTCGGCCGCGGCGTCCACGTCCTCGTGGAGAAGCCGCTCGTGCTCGAGCCGGCGGACGGCCGAGCGCTGATCGCGGCAGCTGCCGCGGCCGGCGTGGAGATCGTGGTCGGCTACACGTGGCACTACAACCAGCAGGTCCTGCGAGCCCGCGCCTGGATCGAGGATGGGCGGATCGGATCCATCCACTATGTGCAGTCCTTCTTCGGCTCGAGCCCGATCAACCTGTACCGTGGAGCGCCAGAGCTCGACGTCTATGCGTACGGCGCGGGCGAGGCGTTCGACGGGCCGTTGGCGACGACCTACTCGGAACCCGACCTGGCAGGCGGCGGCCAGGGCCAGACGCAGCTCACCCATTCCATCGCGCTGCTGATCTTCCTGACCGGGCTGGAACCAGAACGGGTGACGGCGTTCATGGACCGCCAAGGGACGGCGGTCGATGTCGTGGACGCCCTTGCCATCCGTTTTCGAGGCGGGGCGCTCGGGGTCGTCGGCAGTACTGGCGCCGTCGCGCCCGTGACGCACACCGATACCCTCGAATACATCATCCACGGTTCGGTCGGGCACCTGCATTTCGGAGTCATGGACGGGTCGCTGCGGCTCTACGGCCAGGACGGCACGATCGAGGAGCCAGTCCTGCCACCCCAAGATCGATACCCGATGACAAGCCCCGCGCGGAACTTGATCGATCTCGCCAGCGGATCGGGCATCAATGGTTCGCCGGCCTGGATCGGGCAGCTCACCGTCGAGACCCTCCACGCCGCGTACCGAAGCGCCGCGCAGGATGGGTTGGCAACGAGCCTGGAAGGAGCGAGATCGTGACGAGCGGTTCACCGTCCGCCGGCAATAAGGAGCGGCGCGTGGCCATCATCACCGGAGCCGGTGGAGGGCTCGGGTCGGCGGTCGCGCGGTTGCTGACCGAGGCAGGCGACTACCGGCTAAGCCTCGTCGACAACCAGGGCGATGCGGTCGAACGCACGCGTGCCGAGGTCAGCGCACTGGGGGCGGACGCGATGACGCAGGTCGTCGACCTCGGCCTCGCGGACGAGGCGGAAACGGTGGTCCCTCGGACGATCGCCGCGTTCGGACGCGTCGACGCCCTGGTCAACGCGGCGGCGATCCTGCACCGTCGCGCGTTCGACGACGTCACCCCCGCGGACTTCGACCGCGTCTTCCACGTCAACGCCCTTGCCCCCTTCATCCTCGCCCGGGCGGCCATTCCGGACATGGCCTCCCGTGGCTGGGGGCGGATCGTCAACGTGACCTCGACCGGGGTCTATGAAGGCGGCTTCACCATGACCTCGGCCATCTACGAGGCATCCAAGGGCGCCGTGGCCGTCTTCACCAAGATGCTCGCACGCCATGGAGCCGAACACGGCGTCCTGGTCAACACCGTCTGTCCCGGGGGGATGAGGACGGGCATGCTCCTCAACGAGACCTCGCCGGAGTTGGTGGCCAAGGCGGAGCGGGAGATGATCCCGCTTCGCCGGATCGCAGATCCGGCCGAGATCGGCCGGATGGTCGCCTGGCTCGTGAGCGACCAGAACACGTACGCGACCGGGGCGGAGTTCGACATCACCGGCGGCCTCGCCCTCCACTGACGGCTGTTGCGCGACCAACCATCGTCCACTACGGTTGGAGTGATGACTGGTCCGCGGTTTCGGGCGCTCGATCATGTCGGGTACGCAGTCGCCGATCTGGATCGCTCGATCGCGTTCTACGAAGCGCTGCTCGGCGTCCCGATGATCACCCGCAAGACCTGGGATGTCCCGTACGTGGGCGAGATCGTCGGCTACGCCGACCTGGTCCTCGAAGGCGCCTTCTTCCAGCTTCCGAACGGTGTGATCCTCGAACTGCTGGAGTACAAGTCACCGCCGGCCGGCGTCGTCGACATGGAGTCGTACAACGCCGGGAATGCCCACCTCTGCCTCGTCACGGACGACATGTCGGCTGACTACCTCCGACTGCAGGCTGCCGGCTTCGACACGTTCCGCTCGGACGCTCCGGTGGACATCCCATGGGGGCCATACCGCGGTGGTCGCGCTTGCTACCTCCGGGACCCTGACGGCATTTCGATCGAATTGCTCGAGGAGCCGCCCGGCGGTCCGGACTGGACGGCGTGAGCATCGCCCGCGTCGAGGCTTTCGCGGTCCGCTACCCGGAACCGAACAACGACGGCAAGATCCGCTCGCTGACGCTGGCGCGGGTGGAGGCCGACGACGGGCAGGTGGGCTGGGGCGAAGCGGTCAGCGGCACGCAGGAGACGTCGCTTGCCGTCCGGTTGATCGCGGAGCGGCGCCTGGCACCGCTCCTCATCGGGCAGGATGCCCTGGATGTGACCGACCTGTGGACGCGCATGCGCGACGCGACCTACTGGGATGGCAATGGCGGCATCGTGACGTTCGCGATCTCAGCCCTCGACATGGCGTTGTGGGACCTCAAGGGCCGCATCGAGGGCCGGTCCCTGTCGGAGATGTTGGGCGGCCGGCGACACGATCGGCTGCGCGCGTGTGCCAGTGCGATCTTCCACGGCGACGACACGGAGCGCATCACCGAGGAGTTCTCCGCATTCCGGGATCAGGGCTACACCATCGTGAAAGGTGGCTGGGGCCATGATCTCGCCAGGGCCTTCGGGCGCGACGAGGCGCGCGACATGGCGATCGCGCACGCGGTGCGGCGCGCGATCGGCGACGACATCGAGATGATCTGCGACGTCGTTGCCCTCGCGGGCTGGACCCCAGAGCATGCCATCCACATGGCCCATCGGCTCGACGATGAGGTCGGTCTGTTCTGGCTCGAGGACCCGCTGCCGGAGAACGACATCGCCGGGTACCAGGCTCTTCATGCCGCAGCCACCACCCGCATCTGCACCGGTGAGAAGGGCTGGACGATCGATCACTATGATCGACTGATCGACTCGGGCGGGGTGGATGTGGTGATGGTCGATCCGGGCAAGGCCGAGGGCGTGACCGGCACCTGGAACGTCATCCGCGCAGCGAGTCGGGCCGGGCGGGCGTGGAACGCCCACTCGTGGAGCAGCGCGCTCAACACCGCGGCCTCGCTCCACCTGGCCGCCGCATCGGACAACGTGCTGCTCATGGAACTCAAGCCGCTGCCATCACCGATGCAGCACGAGCTCGTCCGACGTCCGATCGAACAGGTCGACGGCTGGGTCATCCCGCCGGCCGGCCCCGGGCTGGGCGTCGACGTCGACGAGGCGGTCGTGCGCGGCTACCGCTTCGACTGACCCGCCATCTCCGACGGCAGCAGGCGGATGACGAAGAAATGGGGCGCCGCCGAGGAGGAGGCTTCGGCGGCGCCCCGTGGGAGTGTGGGATCGGAGGTCGTGATCAGCCGGCGCCAGGAAGTCCGGCGTTCATGACCGGCAGCTGACGGGCGCCATGCGCCTTGGACCCGAAGGTCGTCGGCTTCGTTCGCCCGACTCGCGTGTAGTACTCCTCGGGGACCTGGGTCGGATCCTTGAACATCTGCCACTGGCACTTCTGCGCTTCGCCGACCGCGGTTCGCGCTGCGTCGTAGACCGGCGGGTCGACCACCCGGACGGGGTAGCCGAAGCGATCGATGGGCATCTCCTCCATCAGGATGATGCAGTGGGTGCAGTAGAGGCAGACACCTGGCGTGTTGTGGTTCCAGGTGTGGGGCTCCTCTGTCACGGTCCAGTCATACGGGGGCTGCATCCGCGGTGGCGTGCCCTCGATCGAGTCGCCGCGCAGCGTCCGGCCGCCTGAGCCACACGGATCGAAGCGCAGGACGAAGCGGTCTTCGAGCTCGACGAGCTCCATGTCGCCGGTCCGCTCCGGGCCCCACGAGATGGCCGCGCATCGCCTCGCAGGCCACGAGCATCAGGATCTCGAGGGACTCGTCCCACGGGTACTTGTCGATGTCGAACTTCTCATAACGCCACACGAACAGCGGTAGCAGGACGCGATCGAACATCTCCCTGATGGCGTCCTCGCCGAGCTGCTCCTTGATCAACGACATCAGCGCATAGGTGTGGTCGACGTCGCGGTCGTGACACTGACGCCAGGTCTCCTTCATGGTGTCCAGCCGGCGGCGGGCCTCGTCGGGCCGCTCGCGATAGGTCGCGGCCGTGAAGGCCTGGACCTCGGACAGGAACCGGTCCCAATGCTTCCGGGGAAGCCACGGCGTGCCGTCCGGCAGGGTCGCGACCGCGACCGCCTGGTCGTTGCGCGCCTGGATGACGTCCTCGTCGACACCCTTGTCGCGCAGGAACCCGTTCAGGTCGCCGATCCACTGCCGATAGAGCGTGAAGCAGACATTCGCTTCGTCCACGAAGTAGCTACCGAGAGTCGCCGCCTCGTCCCACCGGCCGCCCTCGAGGGCTTCGATGATCTTTCGGTAGGTGGAAACCTTCTGGTCCTCCCAGGGACCCATCCGGACACGCCTGCCCAGCAGATCCGTGAACGCGATGGCGGTCTCGCTCACCCTGGCCTCCCGCTCGCCCGACCGAGCATGCTTGACGATACCGGTAGCGTTTGCAGACTGGTTGCGAGCACGATACCACGCGCGAGCGGCTCGCATGTCTCGGAGGGTTTCGTGAGCGCGGTCGTGTTCGGGTTCCTGGCCGCGCTGACGAATGCCGGTCAGGCCGTGATCAGCAAGGAGCTCACCTATCGCGCGCCCGCCCGCCAGCTGATCGGCGTTCTGTACCTGGCCAATGCGCTCGTTCTCCTGCCGTTCGCGCCGTTCGCGGTTTGGGTCTGGAGCCCCACGATCGTCGGACTTCACCTGGTGTCCGTCGCCCTGATGGTCGTGACCGCCATCTGCGTCTGGGACCTGTTCGATCACGGGTCGGCGTCGGCGACGACGACCGCGACAGCCATGAGCCCGGTCCCGACCGCATTGGCCGCCGCGGTCGTCCTGCCTGGCGCCGTCCATCCGATCCAGGTGGTGGCGGCGTTCGTGGTCGTGATCGGGGTCCTCGTCGCGCTGGCGGATGCCTTTGCCGGGCTGGGTCACTGGGGCCGCACGTGGCGCATCATCGGGGCGGCGACCGGTACCGGCCTCCTGACCGTCGCGAGCACCCTGCTCGGTGACCAGGGTGTAGGCGTGGTGGAAACGTACGTCGTGAGAACGTCACTGGCGGCCATCATCTGTATCGCCGTCTTCCCGCCCCGCGATGTCGCCCGTGCCGACATCCCGCGCCTGCTGGGTCGATCCGTGGTGGTGACCACCTACTTCGTGTTCGTCATCCTCGGCGCTCAGACCGGCAGCCCCGTCGTGGTACAGACCATGGTCGCGACGACGCCATTGATGATCCTCCTCTTCGAGTCGATCAGGCGCCGAACGATGCCGGCGGCGCGCGCCGTCGTGGCTGCGACGATCGTGGCCGTTGGCGTGGCGCTCATCCTCTTCGCTTAGCAGCCAGCGTCGACCGGATACGGGCGCCACCGCGAGGCGGTAGCATCTCGGTTGGAACCGTTGCCAGTCAGCTCGAGGGCCCGCTCATGGAACGCGCCTGCTTCTACCTCCGCATCTTCCCCGGGACAGAGGCCGAGTACGACCGCAGGCATGCGGAGATCTGGCCGGAGCTCACGACCGAGATCCGCGAGTCGGGCTTGCGCAACATGTCCGGCTTCCGACGCGGAACGGATGTCTGGTACTTCCTCGAAGCCGACCCGGACGCGGCCACAGCCTTCGGCGTCCACGGGCCCAAGCCGGCGAACCAGCGCTGGAACCACTACTTCCGGGACGTCATCGCCGCAGATCACGGACGACGCCGGCGAACTGCTCTGGTACGACGAGGTCTTCTACGCGGATGGCCCGCCGCTGGATGGCCCGTTCCAGCGGGCGCTGTTCGGCCTGGTCATCGACCCCGACCGCGCCGACGAATACGAGGCGCTCCATGCGAACCCGTGGCCTGACTTGATGGCCGCCATCGAGACGTCCGGGTTCCGCAAGTACACCGGTTTCCGGCGCGGCGGGCACGTCGTCTACTACGGGGAGTTCTACCCGGATCTGACCAGCGTCTTCGGGAAGATGGCGACGTATGAGGTCAATGCCCGCTGGGGTGCTGCGTTCGAGGGGATCATCACCACGATCACCGATCCCGACGGCAACCTCATCACCGCGGACGAGGTCTTCCACCAGGACTGAGATGCCCGCAAACACCGCCGACCACCGACCGCGGGTCGGGATCGTCCACCCATACTGGACGCTCTGGGAGCACACCGCCGAGCCCGACCTTCCGGGCGGACAGGATGGCCCTTGCGCGATCCGTCGCCGACGAGCTCGCCGCGATCGGAGCGGTCGACACGGTCGCGGTCGTCGAGATCGCCTCGGCCGAGGACGGAGTCAACATCGGGCGCGAGTTCGCCGACGCCGCGGTCGACGTGGTCCTCGTCCTCCAGACGATGGCGGTGCCCGCCGCCTGGACGATGGCCGCGATCGACGCTCCTCCCCGGCATCCCTGTCGTGGTCTGGGCGTTGCACGAGGTCGGTCTCGTGGACGGACGGTTCGACCACGGATCGATCACGACCCAGGGCGCGACCGTCGGGGCCCCGATGATCACCAACCTGTTGTCGAGGGCGGACCGTCCGTTCGACCTCGTCCTGGGTCGGCGATCCGACCCGAACACCGTCGCCCGCGTGCAGATGGCTGTGCGTCTGGCCGGCATCGCGCGCGGGATATCGCGAAGTCGACTCGGTCGGATCGGCAGGCCAGTGGAAGGGTATGCCCACGTGGATGTCGATGACGCAGCCCTGCAGGCGGCGACCGGGATCGAGCTCGTCGGCGTCGACGCGGACGAGGTCGTCGAGCGATACCTCGCGGTCGCCGACGCGGACGTCCGGGCGCTCGAGGCGGATGTCCGCCGCGACTGGACGTTCGAGGGCGTTCCATCCGCCGATTCCTTGGACCGATCGCTGCGCGCGGCGCTGGCGCTGGAGGCCGTGGTCGCCGCCCACGACCTGGATGGGGGCGCCTTCAACTGCCACGTCCCGCAGTTCCGCTTCGGTGAGCCGATCGGCATCGCGCCGTGTTGGGCGCTGGGCCGCCTGACGTCCGGCGGCCGACCATTCACCTGCACCGGCGACGTGGTCACCGCGGTCGCCATGCTCACGACCAAGCGGCTCGGCGGAGCAGCCGTCTACCACGAGATCGAGGCCATCGACTATGCGACCGGCGAGGTCGTCATCGCGAACTCCGGAGAACACGACCTCGCCTGGCTGGCCCCCGGAGCGCGACCGCGGCTGCGGCCCAATGGCTGGTTCTGCGGCAAGGATGTCCACTGCGGGGTGTGCGCCGTCTTCGAACCGCCCCCCGGACCGGCCACGCTGGTGGGCTTCACACCGCACCCCGCGGCGCATGGCGGGTTCCGCTTCGTCGTCGCACGGGGCGAGCTGACCGCCCGGACCTTCCCAGAGACGGGCACGATCAACGGCGCCTTCCGGTTCGCCGAAGGCTCGGTCGAGACGGCCTGGAGTCGCTGGGCCAGCGCCGGGGTCAATCACCATAGTTCGGCGACGCCCGGCGACCTCTCGGGCGACGTCGTCGCGGTGGCCAAGCATCTCGGTGTCGAGGCGGTGGTCGTGTGACGGTCGCGGTACGGCCGATGTCGCCCATCTCATTGCGCGACCTGCGCGACGTGGATCCGTACCCAGCCTACGAGCGCATACGCGCGGTCGGATCGGTGGTCTGGGACGAGGGGATGTCGGCCTGGCTGGTGCTGTCTCACGACGGCTGCAGCCTCGTCGAGCGCCGGGAAGACCTCTTCGAAGAGCCGACGGGAACGCTCCCGGGAGCCGCCCAGATCGTCGGGCGGCGCGACTTCCGGTCACTCGTCGGAGCGCCCCACGACGCACTCCATCGCTCGGTCTCGCATGCCTGGCGGCCCGATCCGATCGCGCCCCTGGCTCTCGCCGCCGTCCGCCCGCTCGTCGCGGAGCGACTGGCTGCCCTGGCGCGGGATGGTGCCTTCGAGCTGTTCGCCGATTTCGCTCGCCTGCTGCCGATCGCGGTCATCACCCGCGTGCTCGGCCTGCCGGATGCCGACGTGGCGACCCTGGACCGGGCCAAGGGCTGGATGGAGGCCGTTCTGGCCTGGCGCCACTCATACGGCGAGGACCCCGAGGCGAGGGTCGCGGCCGAGGAGGCCACCCGCCTGCTTGAGCCCCTGCTGCTCGACACCGTCCGCGCCCGCCGCGATCGCCCGGAGGGCGACGCCATCAGCCTGCTCTGGGCGGCCGGGCGTGAGGCCGCGCCAGATTGGGGCGAGCAGGACGTCCTCGACAACGCGAAGTTCATCTTCGAGGGCGGCTCTGAGACGACCGCCTTCCTGATCTGCACGGCCATGCATCGGCTCCTGGACATGGCGGCCGCAGCACGTGACGCCACGCTCGCCGACCCGGCGGCGTTCGCCCGGTTCCTGGAGGAGGTGCTGCGCCATTCCACCGTCGTGCACATGCGTGCGCGCCGGGCGACGACCGACGTCGACCTGGGCGGCGTTCGGATCGCGGCTGGCGAGCGGGTCCTGGCCGTCAACGCGGCCGCCAACCGCGACCCCGCTCGCTGGGACCGACCAGCTGCGTTCGACCCAGACCGTCCCAGGCTGTGGGGGCATCTCGCCTTCAATGTCGGGCCGCGACATTGCGCCGGGGCGCACCTCGCCCGGATGGAGGCGACCGAGGCGCTCGGTGGCTTGTGGCGGGCGATCCCTGACCTGGCCCGGGCGCCGGGCGCCAGGGATCCGGCGTTCGTCGGGTTCGTGTCCCGCGCCTGGCGCCCGATCGCGCTCGTGCACCAGCCCGTGGGCGGGGCCGATGTCGGAGCGCGTATCGCGATGGGTCCTGCGTGGGCCGGTTCTGTGCAAACCAGCGGGGCCTGACCGGTCGATCAGCTGCTCGACGGTGCCTCGGGCACCCGCTCCCAACGCAAGCGCTGCGTGCGCAGCCGACCGTGGACCATGATCGCGTCTCCGATCAGCTCGAGCTCGCGGCGGTCGCGACTGAGCTGCACGTGCCGGCGCTGGGAGGTCGCGATCCAGTTCGGGAACAGGCTCATCGTCACGTCGTGGACGACGTCGGCGCCGTCGACGTGGAATGCGCCCGCATAGGCGACGAATGTCGTCATCGCCTCGAGGCGCTGGTCGACCGGTCCGGCCAGCAGGTCGCCGCCGTCGATCGGTGGGCGTCCGGCTCGGCCGATGGTCGTGATCATCGTGCCATCAGCGGTGTACACGAGGAGGCCCTCGGGCGACTCGCCCATGGGGTGCTCGATGCCTCCGGCCCCCTCCGAGGTCCAGGCCCGCAGCCGCCAGGTCCCTACCAGGTCAGCGGCCGTCAACCCGTCGCTCACGCTGGTACCGGTGCGTCGGCGCGAAGCACACCCTCGTGTTTGAGGTCCGCCCACAGGTCGGCCGGGATCGGATGGCGGAACATCTCCACATTCCGCTGCTGCTGGGACGGTGACGAGGCGCCGGGGATCACGGACGCCACGTCCGGGTGCCCGAGCGGGAATTGCAGGGCGGCAGCGGCCAGCGGGACGCCGTGCCGGTCGCATACCGCTGCGATCCGCCCCGTCTTGTCCTTGATCGCCTGCGATGCCTCGGCGTAGGCGTACCTGGCGCCTGGCACCGGCCCCTTGGCCAGGATCCCCGACGCGAACGGCGAACCGATGACGAACCCGACCCCCCGCGCAGAGCAGGCAGGGAATTCCGTGTCCAGCACGGCCTGGTCAAGGAGTGTGTAGGGCATCGCCACCAGGAAGGCATCGATGTCCGCGATGTCCAGGAACCTCGGCATCAACCCGAGGTCGTTGATCCCGGCGCCGATCGCCCCGATCTGGCCGGCCGCTCGCAGCTCATCGAGGGCGCGCCACCCGGACGACGCGAGATCGCGGAAGTGCCCATCGAAGGTGGCCTCGTCGAAGTAGAGGCGATCCAGATCATGGATGAAGGCGATGTCGAAACGGGTGATGCCGAGCCGCAGCCGGCTTTGCTCCACCGAACGCATGATGCCGTCGTAGGAATAGTCGAAGACGACTTCGTTGGGAGCCCCACCGAGCCACGGAGCGCCGTCAAAACCCTCCTCTGTCGAGGGTCGAAGCCAACGACCCACCTTGGTCGACAGCGCGTACTCGGCCCGCCCATGGTCGCGAAGGCCGGCGCCGGTGCGCAGCTCAGAGAGCCCGCGGCCGTACCAGGGGGCCGTGTCGAAGTAGCGGATGCCGGCGTCCCACGCGGCGACGAGCGTGGCCTGCGCGTCCCGCTCCGACACTCGCACGAAGAGCTCACCGATCGAAGCACCGCCGAATCCAAGTTCCGTGACCACCACGTTGCTCGCCCCCAGCGTGCGAGTCTGCGTGGGGTTCATGCCCCGCCCATCCTGCCTCGATACGCGCGTGAAGCGGCCATCAGTCGCTGATCCAGGGACGCGCGTCGGTGGGCTTCTCCCAACTGTCGATCGGCGCTTGCAGCGGATCCTTGACCCAACAGAACTCGCCGTTGCGGCCAGCGCCGGAGTCCGACGTGAGCTCCAGGATCAGGGCCACTGCCTTCTCCGGCGGGTCGCCACCGGTCGCTTCGACCCAGGCCGCCCACTGGCGGAAGGGTTCCGCCTCCGGCCCCATCGTCGCCACACGATCGCGGATCCCCTGCCACATATCCGTCTTCACGTCGCCCGGATGGATGACGTTCGCGGTGACGCCCGTCCCGGCTACCTCGAAGGCGACGTGCCGGGTGAGCTGGTTGAGCGCGACTTTCGCGGTCGCGTAGGCGCTGTTGAGGGCGCCGGGCGGATGCAGCGAGGCAGCCGAGGTGATGTTCACGATGCGTCCCCAGCCGGCGTCGATCATGTCGCCCACGAAGGCCTGGGTCGTGAGGTACGCGGCCACGGCGTCGATCATCAATGTCTCGACCCAGGCCGCCGGATCGCTGTCCCGGATCAACGCGATCGGACCGAAGATCCCGGCGGCATTGATGAGGATCGAGGGCGGGCCAAGTTCCTGCCGTACGAAGGCCGCCATCGCCGCGACGGCACCAGGATCGCTGACGTCCGCGCGCCGCGCGAGCATCCGGCCACCGGCCGACCCGATGATCTCTGCGGTCTCGGCCAGCTGCGTCGCGCTCCTTGCCACCCCGACGACTGGGTGGCCGCGAGCCGCGAGAGCGACGGCGGCCTCGCGACCGAGCCCTCGGCCGGCTCCGGTGACGACCGCGACACGGTCATTGGCTGCCGCTTGCATCGGATCGCTCCTTCCCGTCAGTGGGCACCCGTTTCGAGGTGAAAGACCTCACGGAGCTCGCTCGAGTCGACGATGCCCTCGTCGTTGAACTCCATGAGCGGGTTCATGATCTCGGCCCACCGGTCGTGGACAGCCGTATGCCACAGGCGGTCCCATGCCGCCTCGTCGCGGATCTCCGAAAACAGGAACAGGACAGGATCGCGCTCGAAGATGGAGATCTGGGCGATGCCCTGCCGCTCGATCTCGTCCACGAGATCCGCCCAGATGTCATCGTGATGGCGCTTGTACTCCGCAAGCCCACCTGGCTTCAGGCGCATCGTGAAGGCGCGGCGGATCATCGGATCACCTCCTCTTCTATCGGCATGTCTGCCGGCTCGGATCCCGGCAGTCGGCCGGTGTTGATCGCGTGCAACAGCCCGTGGTCATCGATGTCGCCGCCGGCCACGTCGACGGCGAGGCGGCCGCGATAGAGGACGAGGATGCGATCGGCGAGCCCGACCACCTCGGGAAGCTCGGTGGAACGGAAGATGATCGTCCTGCCCATGTCGGCCAGTTCCCGGATGAGGCGGTAGATCTCGCGCTTTGCGCCCACGTCGACGCCGCGTGTCGGGTCGTCCAGGAGGTAGACCTTCGGGGCGATCTCGAGCCACTTCGCCACGACGACCTTCTGCTGGTTGCCGCCTGACAGTCGGCCAACGATCGCCGCCGGGCCGCTCGTCTTGATCCGCAGGCCGTCGATGTGGCGCTGCGCAGCCATCCTGATCGCGCGGCGGTCAAGCCACGGCCGACGACTGGCCAGCGCTCCGACGGAGACCTGGGCGATGTTCGTCTCGACGCTCGCCTCCAGCATCAGCCCGTGACTCCTGCGGTCGGCCGGCACGAGGCTGATGCCCCGTCGGGCGGCTGCCGTCGGCGACGTCGGGGCGCCGCGGCCATCGGCATATGAGATCGACCCGCCGGTCGCATGCCGCGTCCCGAAGAGCGCACCCAGCAGCGTGGCTACGCCGGAGCCCTCGAGGCCTGCCAGGCCGATGATCTGCCCCGGATGCGCCTCGAACGAGATGTCGCGCAGCTCGGCGTCGACGGAGATGCCATCGACGACGACGCTGGCGGGTCCAGACGCCGATCCGGGCCGGCGCGCTGGGAACAACTCTGCCGGCGACGTGCCGACCATCGCCTCCACGACCCGGCCGATCGTCGTCGCGTGCCGGTCGACCGTCGTGACGATGGCGCCGTTTCGCATGACCGTGATCCGGTCGGCGATGTCGAACACCTCCTCGAGGCGATGCGACACGTAGATGATGGTCACCCCGTCGGCAGACAGCTCACGCAGGATCGTGAACAGCCGCTGCGTCTCGCGCTCGTTGAGCGCCGAATTTGGCTCGTCGAGGATCAGGACGCTGGGCCGCTCGATGAGCAGGCGGCTCACCTCTACGAGTTGCCGGTCGCCGACACCGAGGTCCGCGACCGGCGAGTCGGGATCGGCGACGAGGCCGATCCGCGCGAGGATCGGCGAAGCTCGTCGGCGCATCTCGTCGGTATCGACCATGCCAAAGCGCGTCGGCTGGTCGTCCGGGAAGAGGTTGGCCAGGATCGACCGCTCCGGGAACAGACTCAGCTCCTGGTAGACGATGCCGACACCGAGGCGGCGAGCATCTGCCGGGGAGGCCAGTTGAACGGCCTCCCCGGCGATCCGGACCTCGCCGGAGTCCGGGTGGACGGCTCCAGCGAGGATCTTCATCAGGGTGGACTTGCCGGCGCCGTTCTCGCCGACGACGGCATGGATGTGGCCCGCGTCGATGGTGAGATCCACGCCGATCAGGGCCTGGATCCCACCATAGGCCTTGCGCAGGTCGGCGACGGCGATCGCTGGTGGCGATGCCGTGGCCGATCCTGTTGTCATGACGTGGGTGCGGGGTCGGCGCTACTTGGATTCGTTTTCGATAGGCTCGAGGTTCTGCGCCCAGTTCGCGATCTGGGCATCGACAAGAGGCTGATAGTACGCACGGGCCACCTCAGGCGATGCGGCCATCTCCTCGAGTTGGGCGAAGGTCAGCGGCGGCAGGTCGAACGGTTCCTGGACGCTGTCGGCGGTCACGATCTCCGTGCCCGCATCCAGGAACCCGCCCGCGGATAGGTCGACGTCCGTGTTCCCACGGATCTTGTCCGCCAGCATCTTGACCGGCAGATAGCCCTGCATGAACGGGGTCTGACCGAGGCTCACGTAGGCGTTGCCCGCCTTGATCTCGGCCAGGTTCTCAGCCGTCAGGTCGTAGCCGCCGGAGACGAACACGGTCGAAGGATTGGCCGCCTGCAGCTTGCCCAGGCTGGCGATGTCCGGGGCGCACAGGCCGACGAGCGCCTTGGCGTCGGGGTTGGCAGCCAGGAGCGCCTCCCAGGCGGCGTAGTTCTCATTGGCAGCGACCTTGACGTCGAAGGGACCAAGGATCTCCAACCCGGCTGCTGCCTTCAGTGACTCCTGCACGCCCTTCGCGCGGTTCTCGAGGACCGGGAAGCCCGGGAAGCAGTTGCCGATGATGACCTTGCCAGTCGCGCTGGCGCCGCCCATCTTCTCAAGGACCTTGGCGCCCAGGATGCGCCCACTCTCGACCGATCTCTCGCCGACATACGGGGCCTTGACGGCAGGCACGAGAAGGTTGAATTGGACGACCGGGACGCCCGAGTCGACGACCTCGTTCAGGCCGCTCACCATCGACTCGCCGGGGACCGATGTCGCGATGCCCTGGACGCCGGAGTCGACGAGGGCCTGGACCGCCTTGAGCTGGGCGTCTGCATCGCCACCTTCGGGGCCGGTCACCTGGAGTTCGACGTTCAGGTCTTCGGCTGCCGCATTGGCGCCGTCGATGATCTGCTGGATGAACGGGTTGCCAAGGACGTGCGTGACGAACCCGATCTTGATGGACGCAGGCGGCGATTCCGAAGCAGGTGCCTCAGAGGCCGGCGGCGCTTCCGAAGCAGGTGCCTCGGAGGCGGGCGCCGAGCTCGTGCCTGCGCCGCCGCAGGCTGCCAGCAGGATCGTCAGGGTCGCCGAGTAAGCGAGCCATCGGTTTCTCTTCACGGGTGATTCCTCCTCGGTGTCTTGTGCTTGGTTACGCGAGCGCGGCTGACATCGGTCAGGGGGGCGGGTTGTTTCGTCCGGTTCCTCCTCTCCCGTTGGGTCGTCCACGGGTGTCACCCGAGATCGATGGCGTCGCTCGTCCGCCGCTCACGCTGGTGCCGGACCAGCTTATCCACGGCGACCGCGAGGATGATCACAGCTCCGGTCACGAACGTGCTCCACTTGACATCGACCCCCAGGAACAGGATCCCGGTGAAGATGACCTGGATGATGAGAGCGCCAAGGACCGCCCCGATGATCGTGCCTCTGCCGCCGGAAAGGGGGGTCCCACCGATGATCACCGCCGCCACGACGGGCAGGATGTAGTCGCCGCCGGTGACCGGATCGATCGCTTCGCGGAAGCCAAGGAACATCACGCCCGTCAGGCCGGCGATGAGGCCCATGAGGATAAGCACCTGGATCCGCGTGCGATCCACCGGGATGCCGCCCAGCCTTGCCGCCTCCGGGTTGCTGCCCATCGCCTGGACCCGATAGCCGAAACGGGTCCGGTGCAGCAGCAGGTGCATCGCCACGGCCAGCGCGATGAACGCGATGGCAACGCTCGGGATGAGACCGAAGACCTTGATGTCGAAGAGCGCGAAGAACGAACTGGTCTTGTCCGGCGGCACCACGGCACGTGACTCATCGACGACCAGCGACAAGCCGCGGTAGGCCGAGAGGGTGCCAAGGGTAACGATGATGACCGGGATACGGAGGCCGACCGCGAGGACGCCGTTCACGAGTCCCAGAAGACCGCCGAACAGGATACCGATGACCGCAGCGATCCACGGGTCGATGCCCGCGACCATCGCTGTCGCGGCGATCACGGCACTGAAGTTGAACATCCAGCCGACGGACAGGTCGATATCGCGGATGACGACCACGAAGACCATGCCCAGGGCCAGCATCCCGATGAAGGCGGCCCCGGACAGCTGTTGAAAGAGGACCTGCGGCTGGAGGAAGTTCGGACGGAGGATACCGACGATCACGACGAGGATGAGGAGGGCGATGGCGACGCCAGTCTCGTCCGGGAGCCGTCGCTTGCGGCGCGCGGCCTTACCGATCGACGCAGAGTCGCTGGAGGGCTCGCGCGTGGATCGTCCGTCGGTCACCGGGTCTCCTGAGCGACGCACTGCGGGCTACGATGGTGAACGGGGACCGGAAGACCCGGTCGATCTCGAGATCGTCTGCGCCCAGTGTGCCAGCGGATCGTTTTCCTCAGCAACACCTTCGTGATCTTGAAAGGAAGTGAGCCGAATGGGCGTCGTGCACCTGGTGGGCAGTGTTCCGCTCGACAGCGTCGAAGACGTGCTTCGTGTCTGCGCTGGCGGGCTCGGCTCGCTCGTCTCCTCCTATCCGGACGGCGAGGTGGGCCAGCGCAAGTATTGGACCTTCTACCTCCCCACCCGAACGTACTCGGTGCACCCGGATCTCGAAGCCGTCAATGCGCCCGCTGACGGGCAGGTTCGACAGCCTACACGTGATGCCAGCCAGAAGGAGTGGAATGAATCATGGTGGACCTTCAAGCTTCGGCCGGGCGTCACGCAGCTGACCTTCGACAGCCTTCACTACGCTGAAGAGGCGACCCGATCGTTCGAGATCTTTCGGCGCCTTCGCGCTGCCGGGGACATCCCCGCCGGGTCCAGGTTCCAGGTCTGCCTGCCCGCCACCGGCTCGGCGGTCATGGGCTTCTTCGCGCGACCGGAGGACTGGCCGGTCGTCTACGACGCGTACCGGCGTGCGATCCGGGCTGAGGTGTCGCAGATCGTCGCCGCGATCCCACACGAGGACCTCGTCATCCAGTGGGATATCGCGAGCGAGGTTCGCGACATCCTCGCGGGCGACAAACCCCTCCTGCCGTGGTCACCACAGACCTCGCTCGAGGAGAAGTGGCAACGCCATCTCGGCGACATGAACCAGCTCTCAGGCGACATCCCCGAGGACGTCGTCCTCGGCTACCACTTCTGCTTCGGAACCTGGGGCGGCTGGCCGAAGTCGGACGCGCCCGACATGACCGTCTGCGTTCGTCTCGCGAACGAGGCGGTCATCCGAGCCGGACGTCGCGTCGACTACGTTCACATGCCGGTGATGCCGAACGCCGATGATGCCTTCTTCGCACCGATGCAGGCACTCGCGATCGGAAGCACTCGGCCGTATCTCGGGATCGTCCTCGATGACGGACTCGATGCCTTCGAGCGGCGGGCCCGAGCCGCGAACCAGTACTTGTCCGATTTCGGGATCGCGTCCTACTGCGGCTGGGGTCGCGAAGATCCCTCGCGCGTGCCCTCGATCCTGGCGAACCTCCGCGATAGCGCCGAGCGATTGACGCGCGTGCTGCCGTCCTCATCGGCGTGAGTCCGCGCCGCGCGCGAATGTCTCACGGCACGAGCACGCTCCGCAGAACACGCCCGGCGCGAAGGTCCTCGAGCGCCTCGTTCGCTTCCTCGAGCGGCCGGATCGACTCGACCAGATGATCGACCGTGAGCGTGCCGGCAAGGTAGAGGTCGATGGCATCACGGATGTCCTCCGGCACGAAACCGCGTGACCCGAGGACCGAGAGCTCGCGCCAGAAGATGTCCACGGCGCGGGCCCGGAACTGGTCAAGGCTCGACCCGATCAGCACGACCCGACCGCCCGGTCCGCCCATGGCGATGGCCTGTTCATCGACGACAGCCGATCCGACGCACTGGATCACCACGTCCGGCCCGTAGCCACCAGTCAGGGCCTTGACGGCGGCGACTGGATCGCCATCGTCCGCCGCGACCGTTTCGTCCGCCCCGAGCCGGCGGGCCAGGAGCAGCTTGGCGGGCGAGCGCGTGACGGCGATGACCCGGGCGCCGATCGCCTTCCCGATCTGGACAGCGTTGGAGCCCAGGCCCCCGACGCCCAGGACGACCAGCGTCTCGCCTGGCTGGAGCTTGGCCACGCGTTTGAGTCCGTGGAGCGGCGTTGCGACCGCGTCCGTCAGGACGGCGAGCACCGGCGGCGGTATCACCGCCGGCGGCTGGATGATGGCTGCCACCGGCCGGATCACGTACTCGGCGAATGCGCCATCGACGTCCACCCCCATCCGCTTGACCTGTGGGCTGATGTTGGGTCGGCCGCGCGCGGTCCATGGATCGTCCGGCGGTGTCGTGATGTAGTAGAGCGCGACCTGGGCACCCGGCATGATCCCAGCCACGCCGTCGCCGATGGCGTGCACCACGCCGGCCGCCTCGTGGCCCGGGATGACGGGCCACGAGACCGCCGCGCCAAAGCCGCCGTTCTGGAGAAAGACGTCCGAGCCACAGACCCCGCAGGCCTCGACCCGGACACGGACCTCACCCGGACCCGGATGCGGGATCGGGCGCTCGGCGAGGCGCAGCGGCTGGCCGGCACCGGGCAACTCGACGGCCCGCATCGTCGCAGTCACTAATACATCAGGAAGCCGCCCGACACGTTGATCGTCGCGCCGGTGATGTACTTCGCATGATCGGAGGCGAGGAACACGACGGGCCCGGCCATCTCCTCGGGCTCGGCCACATACCCGAGCGGTGTCTGCTTCTTCATGGCTTCGTAGACCTCGGGCGCAAGGCCGGTCATGAGCATCGGGGTGTTGACCTGTCCAGGTGAGATGCAGTTGACCGTGATCTGGTACGGGCCGAAGGTCCGCGCGAGCCCACGACAGAGCGTGGTCACGCCGCCCTTGGACGAGGCATACGCCACGGACCCGCCGAAACCGCCGGTCCACCAGCCCTGCGAGCTGAACAGGACGATCCGCCCGCCATCGCCGGCCTCGATCATCGCGTTGCCCGCTGCTCGCGACAGAAAGAATGCGGACTTCAGGTTGATGTCGTGCTGGAAATCCCAGTCGTCCTCCGAAACCTCGTTCAGCGACCCACGACGCCTGAGCACGGCGGCCAGGTTCGCCAGGACGTAGACGCCGCCGAGCTCCGCGATGGCTCGCGCGACCAGTGGCGTGTGGGTCGACATGTCGCGCAGATCGGCGACGACGCCGACATGGCCCGAACCTTCCAACGAGCCGACCAGCTCGTCCAGGCGAGCCTGGTCAAGGTCGACGGCCATGATCCTCGCGCCGGTCGCCGCGAAGCCGCGTGCGACGGCAACGCCGATGCCCCCGGTGGCCCCCGTCAGGATGACGCCGCGACCCTCGAGTCCGGCGCCGACGCTCCATGTCATCTCGTGCCTCCTCCGACGCTGATGGCTCAGGCGCCCAGTACCTTCTCGCTGCGATAGCGGTCGACGACCTCCTGGATGACCTCGATCCCGAGGCCCGGCTTGGTCGGCGGATAGAACCAACCGTCGATGTGTTCGATCGGCTCCGGTACCAGCTCGTGCTGCATCGGATTCCGGAGCGGCTTGACTTCGATGAGCTTGAAGGCCGGTGAGCTGAAGCTCATCGCCAGGCTGGCCGCGGTCACGATCGCCGACGACCAACAGTGCGCGTTGGCCTGACGTCGGTAGAACTCGATGCGCTCGACGGCGCGCTTGAACCCGGTGATGCCCTCGGCCCGTCCAGGGTCGATGCCGACCACGTCGACCGTACCGGTCGACAGCACGCGCTCGAACCCGTCGACGTTCCACTCCTTCTCGCCATAGGCCATGAGGCTGGTGGTCTTGCTGCGCAGGTTCGCGTAGCCCTCTGGATCCCAGGCGCCCAACGGCTCCTCGATCCAGTGCAGGTCGTATTCATCGAATGCCTGGACCCGCCGGATGGCCGTCATGACGTCCCATTTCACGTTCCAGCCGCAGTCCAGCATGATCCACTTGCCGGGCAGCCCCTCGCGCATCCGGCGCATGTATTCGACATCGCGGTCGTGCTCATAGCCGAGCCGGGCGTTGCCGCGCTTGCCGAGGCCGACCTTGAGGCCGTGCATCCCAGGCGCGACCCACTCCTGAGCCTCCTCCACCATCCGGCCGATGTCCTCGTAGTGGGCGTGGCTCGAGGCGACCGCCGGCAGCTTTTCGTGGACCGCCCCGCCCAGCAACTGGACGACCGGGACGCCCAATAGCTTGCCCTTGATATCCCAGAGGGCGATGTCGATCGCCGCCACGGCGTAGCTTGCGATGCCGCCGTTGTAGCCGTACCACCACATCTGGTCGCGCAGGGCATGCCAGACGGCGATGTTGTCGAGCGGGTCCTTGCCGATGACCCGCTCAGCCATGCCTTGGATGATGGCCTTGACCGCGAAATTCGCCTCCGGGAACTGGGTGATCGACTCGCCCCAGCCGACGACACCGTCGTCGGTCGTGATCTTGACCAGGCACAGGTGGCGGAGGGCGTTGTAGTCGTTGGGCTCCGGGTAGCTGACCGGGATCGCCTCGACGGTCTGGACCTTGCTCACGAGTCGTGGCTCCTTTCGGTTGACCGAGGCGATGCGCGGCGTCTCTGGAAGGGCTCCTCGCTGGCGCACACCGGGTTCGGAGATGACCGCCCGATCGGTCGTCGTCCAGCCTCCGCGGGAGGTCTTGTGAATCAGCCCTGGATCGTGTCTGATATCATTCCCAGAGTCGTTTCCACCCGGTGGCAACTGTAGTCGTCGTCGTTCCACCGCGTCAACACGATGGCAGCCGACGGAGCACGGAGAAAGGAGTCCCGATCCAGTGGCGAAGCTGCGCCTCGGCGTCATCGGAGCGGGCTCGTGGACAGTCAGCTCACACCTGCCGAACCTCGTCAAACACCGGGACGACGTCGAGTTCACGATCATCAATCGACGCAATCCGGAGCTGCTGACGAAGATCCAGCGGGACTTCGGATTCGCCAAGGCCTCGACCGACTGGCGCGACGTGATCGCCGAGAAGCCGGACATCGTGGTCGTCGGGAGCCCGCCGGGCTATCACTGGGAACAGAGCAAGGCCGCCCTGGAGGCCGGTGCACAGGTGATGTGCGAGAAGCCGTTCACGATCGACCCGGCCCACGCATGGGACCTCGACGCGACGACTCGTCGAACCGGCAACAACCTGATCCTGGCGTACGGCTGGAACTATCGGCCGATGGTCATCCAGGCCCACTCGATGATGCACGAGGATGGGGGGATCGGCGAGATCGAGCATGTCGCGCTGCACATGGACTCGGTGACGCGTGAGCTCCTGTCCGAGACCGGGGCATATCCGGACGCGGCACCCGAATACGTCCCGCAGCCGGACACCTGGTCACGGCCCGAGACCTCCGGCGGCGGCTATGGTCAGGCCCAGCTCACGCACCTCCTCGGCGTCTCGCTCTGGCTCACCGACCTGCGGGGGCAGGATGTCTTCGCCTTCATGTCGGCCCCGATGGACGCCAAGGTGGAGCTCCACGATGCGGTCGCCATCCGTTATACGAATGGCGCCATCGGCACCATGAGCGGCGCCTCCAGCCACCTCGGTGGCGCGAACAATCGACATGCCGTCGAGGTCCGCGTCGTCGGTTCCAGGGGCATGTTCCACCTGGACCTGCGCGACAACGTCCTGTGGCGCTATCGCTCAGCGGACGACGATGTCCGGGTGCCGCTCGAGTCGGACGCGGGACTCTATGACTGCACCGGTCCCATCGACGCGTTGGTGGCCGCGGGCGCCGGCCGCCCATTCGACAACAACTCGCCAGCGGAGCTCGGCGCACGCACGGTCGAGATCCTTGAGGCTGCCTACCGGAGCGCGTCGAGCGGCGCGGCCGAGCGGGTCAAGACCCCGGCCTGACGACCACACGATCGATGCCAAGGAGTCGTCGCAGATGATCGCTGAAGTCACGCACCCACTCAAGGGAGAGTGGATGACCCCTCGCCGGCGCTTCCTGTCGGCGATCTATCGTGGACATGTCGACCGGGTCCCGGCCTGCACACTGAGTTCGGTCGTGACGGTCGAGATGATGGACCTGGTCGGGGCGCCATTCCCCGAAGCGCACCTCGACGCCGAGCTCATGGCCCGACTCGCTGCGACAGCTCACGACGTGTTCGACATGGACACCATCATGCCGGTCTTCCATTCGCAGCTCGAGTCGGACGCCCTGGGCGGCGAAACGGAGTGGGCCGAGAAGGACAACTGGCCGTCGCCGTCGCGGTTCACGATCGAGGAGCCGGAGCAGGTCAAGATGCCGGACGACTTCGTCGAGCGCCCGACGATGGCCGCCGTGACGGGGGCGATCAGACTGTTGCGTCAGCGCTATCCGGACGTCGCCATCGTGGGCAAGGTCTATGGCCCATGGTCGGTCGGGTATCAGATGGTCGGCATCGAGAGCTTCCTGATGGACGTGATGCTCGACCCTGACAAGATCAAGCGCTACCTGGACGCCTTCGTGGTCCCATGCATCGCGTCGGCTCGAGCCCAGTTCGAGGCCGGCGCCGACGCCATCATGTGGGCCGATCACACGACCGGGGACCTCTGTCGCGCCGAGACCTACCGGGACTTCCTGCTCGAGATGCATCAGCGCGTCACCCAGGAGATGGGCGGGCCGGGCATCTTCCACTGCTGCGGCAAGACCATCGACAGGGTCCATCTCTTCGCGGCCGCTGGCTGGGATGTCTTCCACTTCGAGTCCCAGGTCGACGCCCGCGAGGCTCGCGCGGCGGCCGGCGAGCGGATGGCCTTGATGGGCAACCTCAACAACCCCACCCTGCTGTACCAGGGCACGGCCGAGGACGTCTACCGAACCTGCTGGGACCTGCTGGACCAGGGTGTGGACGGCCTGGCGCCGGAGGGATCCGTGCCCCTGGTCACCAAGAAGGAGCCCCTGATGGCCATCGCTGCCGCAGCGCGCGATTGGTCGAAGCTGCGCCGTGGCGAGGGTGCCTTCGTGGTGCGACCTGACCCGTCCACGAGCACCTTTCCCGGCTGAACTCGCCCCCGAGCTACAGGAGACCAACGGAGCATGGCGGATCTCAAACGACTCCAGACGGCCGTCGAGGTCGGCGACCGCGAGACCGCGGTCGAGGTCACCCAGCAGGCGATCGACGAGGAGATCCCCCCGAAGACGGTGCTGGATGCGATGACCGATGCCATGGGTGTCGTCGGACAGCGCTTCCAGGACAACGAGATCTACGTCCCGGAGATGCTCATCAGCGCGCGTGCCATGAAGGCCGCCGTGGCGCTCCTCGAGCCGCTCCTGATCGGGTCTGGCTACAAACCTGACAGCATCGCCGTCATGGGCACGATCAAGGGCGACCTGCACGACATCGGAAAGAACCTGGTCGGCATGATGCTGAAGGGTGCCAACTTCGAGATCTTCGACCTTGGCACGAACGTGTCGGTGGATCGGTTCATGGCCGCTGCACGCGAGCACAAGGCGGACATCATCGGGATCAGCGCGCTGTTGACGACGACGATGGGCGGCATGCGCGTCGTCATCGAGGCGGTCCGCGCCGCAGATGACCTGCCCGACCTCAAGGTCATGGTCGGTGGCGCGGCCGTGACCAAGGAGTTCGCCGAGCAGATCGGCGCTGACGGATGGGCGCCGGACGCCGCATCCGCCGTCATCCTCGCCCGGCGCCTGGTCGCCGAGGCTCGCGCCGCGAGCAAGACCGGCGCTGCCAGCGCCGCGGCTGCCAGCTGACCGCAGGCTGGTCATGGACCCGAGCCAGGCGTCAGGTCTGCATCTGCTGGCGATCTCCTGCGACATCCTGCTGCGCCCCGTCCACTTCTTCGCCGCCAGCTCGCCACATGCGGTGGACGTGGTCCAGCTCAGCGCCGCGCTGCATGCCGAGCCCGCCACGCTCCGTGAACGGATCCAGATCGAGGTGGACAAGGCCGGTCCGGAGATCGACGCGGTGGTCCTCGCCTATGGCCTGTGCGGCGGAGCCACGGCTGGCCTGATCGCCCGGTCGGCTCCCATCGTCCTGGCCCGAGCCCACGATTGCGTGACCATCTTCCTGGGAGATCGCGCCCGGTACCGGAAGGAGCACGAGGCGACGCCTGGCACCTACTGGTACGTCCAGGACCAGATGGACAGGGGCAACGACCTGAAGGGTTGGCTCCTGGGCGATGCCGCTCGTGCGGAGGACGTGCAGTCGACCCGGGCGGAGTACACGGAACGCTTCGGCGAGGACAACGCGGCGTACCTCATGGAGGTCCTCGGTGAGTGGAGCGCCAGGTACGAGCGAGGTGCCTTCATCGACACCGGGCTTGCGCCGTCCGAGGCCGCCGAGCAGCGCGCCAGGGAGGAATCTGAACGTCGAGGCTGGCGGTTCGAGCGGACCCTCGCGGACCTGAGACTGGTCCGGAAGCTCTTGTTCGGCGAGTGGGACGACGACTTCCAGATCCTGCGCCCCGGCGAACGGCTCGAGATGAGCTACGACGACGCCATCGTGCGGGCCGCCCCCGGTTCCGGTCCCGACAGGCGACCGGACCGGAAGGCCTCGAGGTACTCCACCCCGAAGGCATCGACGCCGGTCAGCAGGTCCGCTGCCAGGCGGTAGGTCTCGGAGGCACGGTCGGGCGCGAGCGCGCGGGCGACATCCGCGGCGACCGGGTCGACGATGCCGCTGTCCTGGCCGGCCTGTACGCAGAGGTCGAGGAAGACGTCGCTGATCAGGCGCCTGGCCGGCATCCCGAAGGAGATGTTGGAGACGCCGCCCGTGATGTGCAGTTCGGGCCCGAAGCGATGCCGAAGCTGCCGCACGGCCTCGAGGTACGCCGTTCCCGCCTCGGCGTCGACGCCGATCGGGATGACCAACGGGTCAACGTGCATGTCTGAAAGAGGCAAGCCGTGGCCGAGCCCCATCTCGATCATCTCGATGGCCCGGACCATGCGCTCTTCCGTCCCGCTGGGCATGGTCGCTCCAGTCGACGACAGGACGACCGGGCAGCCTCGCTCTGCGGCCATGCCGAGCACGTCGACACGATCAGCCGCCGCCGAATTCAGCAGCGGTGGCGCGCCGAGCGCCCAGCCAGGGTCGAGCAGGTCGAGACCGAGCGTCATGACCGCCGAGTCCGAAGAGTCGATCGACAGCGGGACCGTCGTGACCGGGCCCACGACGCCGACCAACCAGGCCATGGCACGCAGGCGCCCGTCGACGTCCGGGGATATCTCGTCCACGTTGAGATCCAGGTAGGCGGCGCCGCCAGCGATCTGGCGGGTCGCCATCCAGCGGACGTAGGTCGCCGCGATGTCTGCATCCGGGCCGTTGGACATCCCTTCAAGGACGGCCACCATCACGTGCTTCACTCGCCCGGCGGCGAACTCGCGCGTCGCCTGGACGGCCGGCGGAACAGGCAGCAAGGCGTCGCCAGCGCCCATCGGCACGCGGATCATCGGCGCCCCGGATGCGGACGCAGCGATGCGTGGGCCATCGCGTCGGACGACTCGGCTGGTATGGATGTTCTCGCCGATGACGATGAACGACGGTGCGACTCCAGACCCTGACAACGGTTGATCCCTCCGTGCGTGGGAGCCCTCGCTCAGGCGGCGATGGGGATGAACCGACAGCCGTCGACGAACAGCTCGAAGAAGTCCTCTTCGGTCTCAAGCTCGACATGTTCGATCCGGCCGACCAGCGCTTCGAGCTCGTCGCGACGGCTGGCTGAGAGGAGCAACGCGACCGCCCCCTGAAGTGCGGCGTTGCCGACCCGATCGACCCGGTTCACCTGGACCGGCGCCAGGAGCCCGATCTCGATGGCATTCACCACGCTCACCGCGTTCGCGAATCCTCCGGCCAGGTAGACCCGATCGATCTGATCGGCCGTGACTCCCAGACGTCGCAGCAGGATGCGCTGTCCGCATGCGTTCGCGGCCTTGGCCTGGGCGAGCAGGCTGGCATCCGATCGCGAAAAGCTGATCCCCTGGCCCGGCGCAACGAGGTATTCATCGACCCCGTCAGCGAAGCGCCCTTCGGTGTTCATCCAGCCCGCCCGGCGGAGCTCGGCGAGGATGTCGACGAGGCCGGATCCACAGATGCCGACCGGCTCGACGTGGCCGATCGTCCCGAACGAGAACCGGTCGCGGTCCAGTCGGACCGACTCGATGGCCCCGTCCGCACCAGCCATGCCGAACCTGATGAGGCCGCCTTCGAAGGCGGGCCCGGCTGGACAGGACGCGGCAAGGTAGCGCGTTCCATCGGTGACGACGACTTCGGTGTTGGTGCCGATGTCGACGAGCATCCGCACGCCCGTGCCGGCGGCGAAGTCGACGGCGATCAGATCGGCGGCCGTATCCGCGCCGACGTGACTGGCGATCAAGGGCGCTCCGACCACCCGACCATGCGGGTTCATCAGCAGCCCGACCTCGTGCCCGCGCCGTCGCAGCCAGGTGGAGGAGGCCCCACCGGCCAGCATGGCAACCTCAGTCAGCGACTTGTACGGGAACTCGCCGATGGGCGAGATGTCGATCCCGAAGAACAGGTCGCGCATGGTGCTGTTGGCGACGACCATCGCTTCATAGACCTCGTGCCGATCGATGCCCTGCGCCTGGTAGAGGTCGCGAAGCTCGTGATTGAGCGCTCGACGAAGAGCCAGTCGCATGGCGCCCGGGAAGTCCTTCTCGTACGAGATCCGGGTCATCACATCGCTGCCGCCGAAGCGCTGCGGGTTCTCCAGCGCGCCGCCAGCGATGGCAACGCCTGTCAACAGGTCGATGACCTGGAAGACCACCGTCGTGGTGCCGACATCGATAGCCAATCCCAGCACGCGCGGGCGACGCAGGCCGATCGGCTGGCCGGCGTAGTACACCGTTCGATCGTCCGCCGTGACGACCGGATCCACGCGACCGATGGGCCGGTCCACGGGGCCCAGGATCCGCAGCCGGCGACGGATGATGGAGAACTCCACGTCGCTGCCCGCGTCCTCGATGCGCGCCTGGCAGGCCAGCCGGAACTGCCCTCGCAGGTACCCCTCGGGTTCGGTCCGCGGCGACAGCCCGGCGCCGCCCTGGCGAACCTCGACGACGCATTCCCTGCAGCGCCCGGTCCGTCGACACGAGGCTGGCACCGCGGCCGATACCTCATCCGCGTAGTCGAACAACGTCCGGCCGGCGATCAGTGGACGGCGGTCGACCCCGTGGATGACGTCTGGCACGCGGGACTCCTGTGTCGCGCCGCGCGAGCGGTCGTCAAGGGACGCGCAGCATCGGCCGGCGGACCCTCGCTCGCTGGTAGCGGTTCTGCAAACGTTACCACGTGCGCAGGCCCGGGAACGCTGCCCGACCACCTCACGCGGATCGCGGCCAGCCTCAAGGACGCTGACCGGCCACCGGCGGACTGGCGGTCAGCCCGTACTGACCGCGTGCGCCCTCCTAGCCCTCCGCAGGGACCGGGCCACAGCTCGGTCGCGCCGTGAAGCTCGTGGGCAACAGCACCGTGCGCGGCTCGCCGTCGTTGAGGCGTTCGAGCAGCAGTTCGGCCGCGGTCCGTCCAAGCAGCAGCGTGTCGCGCGCGATCGAGGCGATGGGCGGGGAATAGAGCTCGGACAGGTCGACCTCGTCGCAGGTGATGAGAGACATGTCGTCCGGCACGCGCACGCCATGGCGCACGATCGCGCGCACGCAACCTGCCAGGACCTGGTTGCCGCCTGCCACGATCGCCGTCGGGCGCGGATGCATGGCGAGGAGTTGTTCCGTGCTGCGCTCGCCGTGCTCCGCCGAGAGTGAGCCGACGAGGCTGATCGTCTCGTCTGGCAGGCCCCGGGCGGTGACCGCTTCTGCCATGCCGGCGATGCGTTCGCGAACCGGCCACAGATCGAGAGCACCCGTGATCAGGGCGATACGGCGGTGGCCGAGGTCGAGCAGGTGGCCGACGCCCTCGCGCATCCCCGCGCGATGATCGTTGCGAACGATGCTGGCGCGGAGGTCGGCTGGAACGTCGCGGTCGATCATGATGATCGGGACATCGACCTGGGCGAGCCCGTCAAGGGTGGCCTGCCGCCGCTCGCTCGCCAGTGACAGGATCATGCCGTCGACCCGCCGAGCCTGGAAGAAGCGGATGTGCGCCGCGTCCAACTCGGGATCTCCCTCCGAGTTCATGAGCAGCATCGAGTAGCCGGCGGATCGCAGGACCGACTCGGCCCCGGATGTGATCGTAGCGATCAGCGGGTTGGAGATGTCGCCGACGACATAGCCGACCGACAGGGTCGCGCCCCGACGCAGGCTCTGGGCCAGGAAGTCCGGCTCATACTCGAGCTCCTCGACGGCAGCCGAGACCCGATCGCGCATCCCGGCGCTCACATCTGGATGTCCCGACAGCACGCGCGAGACCGAGGAGATAGCCACGTCCGCAAGATCGGCGACCTCACGCATGCTCGCCCGCTTGCGGCGGCCTTCCTGCCGCCTCGGCTCGGTCATGCGCACCTCCGTGTGCCAGCTGTCGTTCCAGTAACGGTTGCAGGAACGATAGCACACGGTCTATCCGCGGCCGTTCCGTTGCGGGCGGAATCGGGGCCCACGGTTGACGATACGGTGGATCGGATGCAACGATGTGTAATCGAAACTGGAAACGGTACCGCTCGGCTGCGACACCGGCCGCTTTACCTCGTCCCACGCGGCTCGACTCCGGAGGCTCGACGATCCATGACCGCCAGCGCACCGCCCGATCGGCTCGGTTGGTACCACACCATGGTCCGCATCCGGATCTTCGAGGAGAAGGTCCAGGAGCTGTTCATGTCCGGGCAGATCCAGGGCACCACGCACCTCTGCCAGGGCCAGGAGGCCGTATCCGTGGGAGCCATCGCTGCCATGCGGCCAGGCGACGTCCAGACCAACACCTATCGCGGCCATGGCGAGGCCCTGGCGCTTGGGATGGAGCCCGAGACCGCCTTTGCGGAGCTGATGGGTCGCCGGACCGGCGGCTCGGGCGGTGTTGGCGGCTCGATGCACCTCATCGATTTCAGCAAGGGCAACATCGGAGCCAACGCGATCGTCGGCGCGGGCCTGCCGATCGCCGTCGGGGCGGCGGTCGCCTTCCAGATGCAGCGCAAGCCGAACGTCGCCCTCACGTTCTTCGGCGACGGCGCCACCAACATCGGGACGTTCCACGAAGCCATGAACATGGCCGCCATCTGGAATGCGCCCGTCGTCTTCATCATCACCAACAACCTGTACGGCGAGTACAGCGCACTGCGGGCGACGACCCCGCTCGATGACCTCGCACGCCGGGCGGACCCATATGGCTTCCCGGGCATCATCGTCGACGGCCAGGACGTCGGTGCCGTCCACGAGGCGACGACGGTCGCGGTGGAGCGCGCCCGCGGCGGCGGCGGGCCGACGCTCCTCGAGATGAAGACGTACCGCTATCGCGGCCACAGCCGAAGCGATCCGGCGAAGTACCGCCCGGCAGGTGAGTTGGATCGGTGGATGGCCCGAGACCCGATCGAGCTGCTCGCCAAGGTGCTCGTGGCGGACGGCCTGATGGGCCCCAACGACCACGTCGAGGTGCGGACCGAGACCCAGGCTGACATCGATGCTGCCGCCGAACGCGCGGCAGCCGCCCCATACCCGACCCTCGAGGAGACTCGTCCGTATGTCTACGCTGACTGAGGCCGCGCCGGCCGGCGGAGGTAGCGGCACGACCGAGTTGACCTATCGCGAGGCGATCAACGCCGCGCTCGACGATGCCATGGCGTCCGATCCCACCGTTCTGCTGATGGGCGAAGACGTCGGCGCGGACGGAGGCGTCTTCAAGACGAATGTCGGTCTGACCGAGAAGTACGGGCCCGAGCGGATCAGGAACACCCCCATCTGTGAGAACGGGTTCCTCGGCGTGGCCCTCGGCATGAGCCTGGTCGGCATGCGTCCCGTGGTCGAGATCATGTTCGCCGACTTCCTGCCGACCGCCGGCGACGCCATCGTCAACCAGCTGCCCAAGTACCGTTACATGTCTGGCGGTCAGACCGCTGTGCCGGTCACCGTCCGTGCCATCTGCGGCGCCACCGGCCGTTTCGGGACCCAGCACAGCGCGACCGGCGAGAGCTGGTTCATGCACCTGCCGGGACTCCGTGTCGTGACGGCCAGCTCGCCCGCCAGCGCGTACGCACTGCTCCGGACGGCGATCGCCGCCTCGAACCCGACGATCTTCTACGAGCACAAGGGGCTGTATGGCCGCAAGGGGTCAGTGACCCGTGGCGAGGTCGCCGAAGTCGGCAAGGCGGCGGTACTCCGGCAGGGCCGCGACGTCACCATCGTCGCCACCTTGTTGATGGTCGAGCGTGCCCTGGCAGCGGCCGAGCGGCTCGCCCAGGACGGCATCGATGCCGAGGTCATCGATGTGCGCTGGCTGCGTCCACTGGATCTGCCGACCGTGCGGGCGTCGGTCGAAAAGACCGGTCGCCTGGTCGTCGTGGAGGAGCAGGTCCACGCAGCGGGCTGGGGTGCGACGATCGTCAGTGAACTGACCATCGGCGGCATCGAATGGGCCAGCGCTCCTCGACGGCTCAGCCTGCCAGACGACCTACCCATCCCTTACACGCCTCCCCTGGAAGACGAGGTCCTGCCCTCCGTCGATAGGATCGTGGCGTCCGTCACGGCGAGCGTCGGTCGCTGACGTGGGCGCGGGCGCGCCGTCCCGGACGCCGGCCTTCGATCGCCAGGCGCTGATCGTCGAGCGGATCGAGACGATCGCACTCCGAGCCCCGCTCGGGCGGCGCTTCTCGGGCAGCGCCTACAGCATGGACAATCGGTGCACCATCGTGACCCGGCTGCACACCAGCGATGGGCTGGTCTCCGAGGTCTACACCGGCGACACGGATGTCGAGCAATCGATCATCGTGGCCATCATCCACGACGAACTGGCACCGCGACTCCTCGGCCGGAGCGCCACCGACCCGGAGGGAGCGTGGCGTGCGATGGAACCGTCGACCAACGACATCCTGCGCGATCGCGGCCTGGCGCTGCAGGCGATCGCTTGCCTGGACGCCGCGATCTGGGATGTCTTCGGACGGGCGCTCGGCCTCCCGCTGCACCGCGTCTGGGGCAGCACCTGTGACGCCATCCCGATCAGCATCATCGGCGGCTACTACCACCTCACGCTCGACGAGGTCGGCGAGCTGATTCGTCAGTACGTGGCGGCGGGATTCGCGGGCATGAAATTCAAGGTCGGCGGAAAGTCCCCGTCTGAGGATGCCGCTCGCGTCCGGGTCGCACGGGCCGCGGCAGGTCCTGACTTCGCCCTCATGGTCGATGCCAACCAAGGCTTCGATCGCGCGCAGGCGGTCGAATTCGCCCGACTCGCCTGGGACCTCGACCTCCGCTGGTTCGAGGAGCCCTGTCGCTGGACGAACGATGCGCGCTGGATGCGGGACGTCCGCTATCAGACGGGGATCCCCGTCTGTGCGGGTCAGAGCGAGACGACCTTGTCTGGCATCCGCAACCTCATCGCGGGCGGCGCCATCGACGTCTCCAACTTCGACGCCTCGTGGGCCGGCGGACCGACCATCTGGCGCAAGGCAGCCGGGCTGGCAGCCGCCTTCGGTGTCCAACTTGGGCACCATGAGGAGCCACAGATCGCCGCGCACCTCTTGGCCAGCGTGCCCGACCATACCTTCGTCGAGTGCTTCGACGAGGAGCGTGACCCCTTCTTCTGGCGTCTGTCGGACATGTCGACCCGTATCTCGGGCGGACGGTACACGCTGCCCGAACGGCCCGGTTTCGGGATCGAGCTGGACTGGGACTACGTTCGCGCGCATACCGTCGCGACACGGTCCACCGATCGCGCGACGAATGGCTGAGGAGGATCGACCGATGGCCGCGGTCACGGGCTTCTTTCACGGTGGCATCACCGTTCACGAGATGGGCCGAAGCCTCGTCTTCTACCGCGATGGGCTCGGTCTCGAGCTGGAGTTCGACCGGATCCTGGACGCGCCCTACCTCAAGACGGTGCTGGGCCTCGAGTTCGACCATATCCGGGCGGTCTACCTGCGCATCCCCGGTGGTGGCTTCGTCGAGTTGCTCGAGTTCGTGGGCATCGAGCGCCTGCCGGCCATCTCGCGACCATGCGACTACGGCGCCGGTCACCTGTGCCTCTACGTCGACGACGTGCAGGCGATGCATGCCCGACTGGCGGCGCTTGGCTTCGTCGCCCGATCGGAGCACATCGTGGAGATCACCGCAGGGCCCAATCTCGGTGCGCGCAGCTGTTACATGATCGACCCGGACGGCTACGCGGTGGAGCTGTTCCAGAAGCGACTGGGCGCCTGACAGCCAGCGGAGCCATCAGCAGATCCCCAGGCCAGCTCGTGGGAGGACCCAATGCGGAGATCGATCGAGACGCTCGCGAGTGGACTCGGACACCCCGAGGGACCGGACATCCTGCCCGATGGGCGCGTCGTGATGGTCGAGACATACACCAGCAAGATCATCGCCTGGTCGGCGGAGCGCGGGCTCCATACCTACGCCGATTGCGGGGGCGGGCCGAATGCTTGCATGCTCGGCAGCGATGGCGCCCTCTATGTCACCCAGAACGGCGGCACGGTGGGTGCCTGGCGGGCAGAGGTCATGGGCCGGCCCTCCATCCAGAGGGTCTGGCCGGACGGTCGAGTCGAAGAGGTGACCGCCGCCGTCGACGGCGTTCCCCTGCAGGCGCCCAACGACCTGACGTTCGGGCGGGATGGGCGCCTGTACTTCACCGACCCGGCCGACTATCTGCCGAACGACCGCCGACCCGGGCGGCTCTTCGCGTTGAACGCGGACGGGTCAGGCGAGCTCCTCGAGGAGATCCCTGACGCCTACCCGAATGGCATCGTGGCAGAGCCGGACGGCTCCCTCGTGTGGGTCGAGTCCTATGAGCGAGGCGTCTTCCGAAAGCGGCTCGGCGCCGCATCCGAACAGATCGCCCAGCTGCCCGAGGGCCACGTGCCGGACGGCCTCAAGATCGGCGCCGATGGCGACCTGTGGGTGACTGCTTTCATGGCGGGTGGCGTGGACATCCTCGCCCCGGACGGAACCGCCAAGGACTTCCTCGAGACCGGCGGGGTGCCACTCAACTGCGTCTTCGACCAGGGCTTCCTGCTCATCACGGATTTCGGAGACATCACCGAAGTGACCGATCAGGCGCCGATGGATGGCCGGTTGTGGCGGGTCGACGTCGGCGTCGCGGGCATGCCGCTCTACCGCGGAACGATCGCCATCAGGCCGTAACGAAGGGTACGAGGAGGTCGTCATGGGCGCCACGGGCAAGCGGGCGATCGTCACGGGTGCGGCGAGCGGGATCGGTCAGGCCGTCGCACACCGTCTGCTGCGCGAGGGCGCGTCGGTCGTCGGCGCCGATATCAACGAGGCCGGCCTGGCGCCGGTCGTCGACGCCGGCGCGACCCCATGGGTGGGCGACCTGGCCACCGAATCTGACCGCGATCGACTCGTGGCGCTGGGCGCCGGGGCCGACTACCTGGTCAATGCCGCCGGGATCATCAGGCTCAAGCCGATCCTCGAATTCACGACCCAGGACATCCGTGAGATCTACGCCATCAACGTCGAGGCCACGTGGGACCTGACGTCGCGGATCGGGCGAACGATGCCGCCCGGCGGCGCCATCGTGAACCTGTCCTCGTCGTCGGCGAAGCTGGCGACGACGACCGAAGCGGCCGTCTACGCGTCGTCCAAGACGGCCGTGCTCTCGATCACCCGATCATTCGCATACGCGTTCGCCTCGGCCACGGTCCGCGTCAACGCCATCTGTCCCGGGATCATCGATACGCCGATGCAGGACAGGGTCCTGGCCGACGTAGCGGCCAAGCGCGGGATGACGGTGGCGGAACTGTCGACGGCGAGGAACAAGACGGTCCCCCTGGGTCGGTCGGCTTCGGCTGACGAATGCGCGGGCCTCGTCTGGTTCCTGCTGAGTGACGAAGCCGGCTACATGACGGGGCAGGCCATCAACTACAGTGGAGGCCTGGTGATGTGGTGATGATCGCCGGGCCCAGGCGGGTAGAGGCTCGACAGGTGTGCCTGAGCGGCAATCCTTTCCAGTAACGTTGACATCGACCCGGGCTGGAAACGATACTAACCGGACGTCTGGCAGGAGGGCGGGACGTTCACCCACTACTCGAAACGGAGGACAGACTGATGCGATTCGGATCACGAAGTGGACTCGCGGTGGTGACGGCGGGGTCGCTCTTCATCGCGGCCTGCGCCAGCCCGGGAGCCTCGACCACGCCCAGCGGAGCCGCCGCTACCCCAGCAGCCTCGAGCGCCGAATCCCCGGCCGCATCGGGGCTGCCGTACACCGCTACCCTCAAGGACGGGTCCACCTTCACGCTCAACCCACGTGTGGCTGACAAGCTGGCCAAGGGTGAGCCCATCAACTATGTGTTCTCGTACGGGTCGACGGCGATCCCGCTCTTCTCGCCGCAGTACAAGGCCGGCTATGATCGCACGCTCCCAGAAGCGCAGAAGATCCTGCCGATGAACGGACAGGCCATCGCGCCGGCGTCCGCTGTCCAGGACATCAACGAGCAGATCGCCCAGATCGACGCGCTGTTCAAGGCAGACCAGATCGATTGTCTCTCGGTCCAGTCGACCGGAACGGACGCGTTCACGAAGATCGTCAACGACATCATGGCCACAGGCATCCCCGTGTTCACGGTCGGCGTCCAATCGAACGGCAACGAGTTCACGAACTTCACCCAGATCTCCGACAAGGAAGGCCACCAGGCCGCGGACATCGTGGTCGACTACATGAAGGCCAACAACCTCGACTTCAAGAACTTCGCCGTCTCCGGCGGCGACCCGACCCAGAACTGGGCGCAGGGCCGCATGCAGGGCTTCATCGACGGCATCAAGGCAGCCATTCCGGACGCGGTCTTCGTGAATGATGCGACGACTGCGTTGGTGACCTCGTACGATCCGGCGGGGACCTACGACGCCTACAAGGCGTTCATCCAGGGTAATCCGGAAGTCCAGGTCATCGAGAACGTCGACATCGGCGGTGAGCACGCGGCCCGCGCCATCGCGGACTCCGGCAATGCTGGCAAGATGTATTCGCTCGGCTGGAACGTGAGCATCGGTCAGCTCGACGCCGTGGAGGCGGGCACGCAGATCGTAGCTCTCGACCAGCAGTGGGGCGACCAGGCAGGTTTCGGAGCCCTCGGCTGCGCCGAGCTCCTCAAGAACGGGACCGTCCTCCCGAACACGAACACCCTCAAGCCCGTCACCAAGGAGAACGTCGGCCCGGCCCGCGAGGAATTCATGAAGATCTCCGGGGGCTGATCGTCCGACCACGCTGAACCGAGCGGGCCGGCCGGCCGAGGGCGACCTCGACGACCGGCCCATTCGCGTCGCTCACACCCGTCGACACATCGAGGAGCAGGGCACGGGATGACCGACAACGGCATGGGTTTGCCAGCCACACCTCCGAGTGCTGGCGGCGGCGCAGCGTCAGCGGGCGAACGGTGGTCGGGACGAGCACTTGCCATCGGCCTTCGGATCGGAGGCCTGCTCATCGCGATCGTGATCGTCGCCATCGTCTTCACCCTGCTCAGCAAGCCCAACACGTTCCTGACCATCACGAACTTCCTGGGCGTGACGCGATCGATGAGCACGATCGCGATCGTCGCGCTCGGGCTCACCCTGGTCATCGTCGTCGGCGAGATCGATCTCTCGTTCGGCTATATGTACGGACTGGCCTCCATCCTCATCGGCGTGGCCTGGATCGTATGGGGCTGGCCGATCTACCTGGCGATCCTGGTCGCCCTGGGTGCTGCCATCACCCTCGGCTGCATCAATGCCTTCCTGGTGACGGTGGTCAAGATCCCATCGTTCATCGTGACTCTCGGGACCGGTCAGTTGGTCTTTGGCACGACCCTGCTCGTATCGAACACCGCCACGCTGAATCCGGCGTACCCGCCGGCGGGCAAGGTCGTCCCCGGGCCCGAGATCGAGTGGTTTTTCGGACTCTCCAATCAGGACCTTCCATTCGGTGTGCCGATGCAAGCCCTCTGGATGATCGGCGTGGCGATCATCATCGGCTTCATCCTCAGCCGATCGCTCTTCGGCTTCCGGCTCAAGGCCATCGGTGGCAATGCGATCGCTGCCGAGCTCGCCCGACTGCCCGTCACCCGCTACAAGTTCGCGGCGTTCATCATCTGCGCGTCGATGGCCGCGCTGGCGGCGATGCTGGATTTCTCGTTCATCGGCTCGGTCCAGCCGAATGCCGGCGTGTCCCTGACCTTTCCTGTCTTTGCGGCCGTGATCATCGGCGGGGCGAGCCTGTCGGGCGGGCGAGGAACCGCGATCGGGACGCTGAGCGGCGCGCTGTTGATCGCGATCATCGCCAACGGCCTGGCACTCCTGTCCGCCGGTTCCTATCTGAGCAACTTCGTGTCGGGCGCTGTGACGATCGCAGCCGTCGTCCTTGACCGCTACACGAAGACGTTCCGACGATGAGTGAAGCGGCATCAGCAGTGACCATCGAGGCCGCCGACGGTGCGACGATGGATCTGTGGCTGCGGATCCGTGGCCTCCGCAAGTGGTATGGCGATACCCGGGCGCTGGATGGACTGGACCTGGATGCGGCGCCAGGCGAGATCCTCGGCGTGGCTGGACCGAACGGTGCCGGCAAGAGCACGCTCATCAAGATCCTGGCCGGCGAGGCAACCGCCGACTCCGGGGAGATCGAGCTCGGCGGGCGCGCCTGGGATACGGCGACCGACCGCGATCGCGTCGCGGTCGTCCATCAGGAGCCGCAGCTGTTCCCCAACCTGTCCGTCGCCGAGAACGTCATGGTCGGGCGCGAGGGGACGCGCGCCTTGGTCCGCAGGCTCGACGCGCAGGAACGCTCCCTGATGGACGACCTGGCGATCCTCGGCTACGCAGACCGTCCGCTCGGGGGCGTGCCACTCTCCATCCAGCAGCGAGTCGAGATCGGCCGCGCGCTGGCCCGCGATGCTCACGTCTTCTTGTTCGACGAGCCGAACTCGGCACTGACCCAGGAGGAATCCGTCGACTTGTTCCGGCGGATGCACCTCCTGGCCGACGCCGGCAAGGTCGTCCTGCTCGTCTCACACCGGATCGCGGAGCTCGCCCAGCACGCCGACCGCGTGGCGCTGATCTTGGACGGCGTGTGCACCACGCTCCTCGACGGGGACGCGTTGACGCAGGAGGGCATCGCGGCCGGACTGGTCACCGGCCAGGCCGCCCGACAATCGGACGAGCAGATCGTCGTCCACCTGGGCGAGGGGGCGGCGACGGCCCTCCGCCTCACGGACTGGACCTACGGTGAGCACGAGTTCCGTGGCATCGACCTGCACGTCCGAGTCGGCGAGATCGTGGCCATCGTGGGCGTGGAAGGGTCGGGAGCGCGCGAACTCGTCCGCTCCGTCGCCGGCTTCGACCGCGGGTCGGGGCACATCGAAGTGGCCGGACGGACGGGCCGATCCGCGGGCGCCTCAGGCACCGGCCTCGTGCCCGCTGATCGTCAGACGAGCTTGTTCGCCAACCTCACCATCGGCGACAACATGGTCAGTCGCCTTGGTCGTGAGATCACCTCCGCCGGCGGCGCCCTGCGGCGCGGCCGCATGCTCAGGATCGCGCTCGCGCTGCAGGACCGTTTCCAGGTCGTAGCGACATCGGTCCACCTGCCGATCCGCTCACTGTCGGGCGGCAACCAGCAGAAGGTCGCGATCGCGGCCGCCATCGTCAAGCGTCCCGAGGTGCTCGTCCTGGAGGAGCCGACGCGAGGTGTGGACGTCGGCTCGAAGCGCGAGATCTACCGACTCATGCGCGAGTACGCAAGCCAGGGCCACGCCGTGATCATCTATTGCACGGAGGTCCCGGAGGCCTTCGAGGTCGCGGACTTCGTCTACGTCGTCTCGGATGGCCGCCTGTCCCAACCCCTGATCGTCATGGAGCATCCGGACGTCGAGGCGCTGGCGAGGGCCGTGACGCGCCTCGAACGGCACGGCGCCGTGCCAGCAACCACTTGACCTGGTCTTGGTTCAGACGGTGATGGCTCGACTCGTCCGGGCCGTGCTGGTCGGCTTCGGTAAGACCAATCAGGCCGTCCTCGAGCTGGCCCTCACGCGACCTTGGCTGGAGGTCGTGGCGATCGTGGTGCGCTCACCCGAGCGCGACGGAGAGGCCGCCTCGAAGCGCGTCGCCGGCGCACCGGCAGAGCTGCGCTGCTCCACGGACCTGATCGGGACGATGCGCACGACCTACCCGGACGTGGCCGTCGTCGCGACCTCCACCCACCTCGTCGATGTCCTGCCGGTGCTGGCCACAGTCGCGTCGACTGGGACGCCGATCGTCTGCACGGCGGAGGATCTGGCATTCATCCGGAGCGGCGACTCCGAGGCGGCCGATCGCATCATCGAGCTGGCGTCCACCCACAGCATCCCGATCGTGGCGACCGGGGCCAATCCCGGTTTCGTGCTTGATGTCTGGCCGCTCACCCTGTCCGGCCTGGCATGGGACGTCCAGGGCCTGCGCGCCAGGCGTGTGGTGGATGTCAGCGGATTCGGACCCCGTGTCCGGTCGTCCCTGGGCATCGATCTCGCGCCCGACGCGTTCCGAGTCGGGATCGCAGACGGGACTGTCGTCGGGCATGCCGGCTTTCCGGAGAGCCTACGCATCCTGGCCACGTCGATGGGTCGCGAACTCGAGCGCATCGAGGTCGTCTCTGAACCGATCCTCGCCCTCCGACCGCTGACGCTGCCCGATGGCGCCGTGGTGATGCCGGGACGAACGGCCGGCGCGGAGCAACGCGCCATCGGCTGGTTCGAAGGTCGGCCATGGCTCGACATCTCGATGACCCTGCACGTCGACCCGACCGCGGCCGGCCTGTCACCGGTCGACGAGATCGAGCTCGAGGGCAGACACAGCCTCAAGGTCCGCGTCGAGCCCGGCTGCCGGGCGTTGCTGTCCACGGCCGCCATGATCGTCAACGGACTCCCGCGGGCCATCGCAGCACCGCCCGGAGTCCACCGTCCGGGTGACCTGCCGCCGGTCGCACCGTGGCTCGGGGACCGACCTCCGCCATGGGTCCCGTTGCAAGAGCGCGCGAGGCTGGGCTAACGATCGACGCGATGGCGCCCGATGAATGCCTCGTCCAGGATCCACCCCAGGCCGGGGCGATCGGACAACGGGAACTGGCCATCGATGAGCGCGGGGCGGTTTTCGATCATCGTCCAGAAGATGGGATCACGCGCCGGCGAGAAGGCCTCGACGTAGGTGCCATGGGGCTGCGAAGCGAGGAGGTGGGAGGCCACCTGGGCCTCCTCGTGGTGGCCGAGCTGCACGTCGAACGAGGCGGCAAGGGCGGCGATCCGTCGCCACTCCGTTGGACCGCCACCCCATGACGCATCGTAGTTGCAGACATCGATGGCGCCGGCTGCCATCATCTCGCGCATGCCCACACGGCTGATCTCGCTCTGGCCCGCGGCTACATCCACGTTGCCGCGCATGCGGACATCGCGCAGGCCACGGAAGTCGGCATGCCAGCGGGTAGGTTCCTCGAACCACCGGATGGCGATCCCCTCAGCGCGGACTGCCGCCACGAAGTCCAGGGCCTCGCTCACCGTATAGCCCTGGTTGGCGTCGACGACGAACAGGAAGTCGTCGCCCGCATGACGTCGGGCCCGCGCCATCCGGGCCGCGTCCACCGGCGGTGGTTCGGCGCCGATCTTGAACTTCATGCCGACCATGCCATGCTCTGACTGGAAGAAGTCGATCTCGCGCTCGATCTCCTGGCCCTTGGAGCTCTCGTCGTCGGGGATGTAGTAGCCGCCGATCCCGATCATCGGGAGCCGATCGCGGTATCCGCCCCACAGTCGCCAGAGCGGCTGCCCGAGCGCCTTGCCGACGGCGTCCCAGACGGCCGTGTCGATGCACGCCATCGCCTGCATGGCGTACCAGCGCGGTCGGAGCTGGTCGAACGTGACCGGCAGCATCGCCTCCCAGACCCGCTCGGTGGAGAAGGCGTCGAGTCCGATGACCAGCGGAGCCAGCTCCTCGTGCAGGATCGACAGGATCTCCGACTGGAGCGGCTCGTCTTCGTCGGCGTTGTATGCCTCACCGACGATCCCCTCGGAAGTGCGTATGCGGGTGATGATCGTGCACCGGTTACGCATCTTGTAATAGCTGCCCTTGTAGGTGAACGGCAGCGGGACGCGGATGGGGATCGTCTCGATGGACTCGATCTTCAAGGGCATCCGATGGGACCTCTGGGCGGAGGCATGGCCGGTTGACGGACGCGCGACGGGGGTGCGACCATTCGAGCGGCAATCGTAACTGGAAACGGTACCGCTCGCCAAGGGTCCGCACCCCATGACCGTCAACACGGAGGCGTATGCCACCCGATTCCGACGTCGTCCCGGAGGCATCGCGTCCACCGCACGCGGCCCGATCCGCCCCGCTCGCCGGCGTCCGGGTCGTCGCCATCGAGCAGTATGGTGCGGGACCCTTCGGGACTCTCTACCTCGCCGACCTGGGCGCCGAGATCATCAAGATCGAGGATCCAGGGACCGGCGGCGACGTCTCGCGCTACATCCCTCCTGGACGAGTCGGCACCGATAGCCTCTTCTTCGAAGCCTTTAACCGCGGCAAGCGCAGCATCGCGCTCGATCTCAAGTCGTCGGCGGGTCGCGCCGTTCTCGAGCGATTGGTGAGTTCGTCCGACGCCGTCTTCAGCAACCTGCGCGGTGATCAACCGGAGCGGCTGGGGCTGACGTACGCCGCGCTCGGCCCGATCAATCCGGCCATCGTCTGCGTGACCATCTCGGGCTACGGTCGACACGGCGACGCGGCACGCCTGCCGGGTTATGACGCGCTCATCCAGGCGGAGTCAGGCTGGGCAGCCCTCACCGGCGCACCTGATGGTCCCCCGACGAAGAGCGGCCTGTCCCTCGCCGATTACGTCGCCGGGCTGACCGCAGCACTTGGCCTGATGGTCGCGCTCTTCGACGCGCGACGGACCGGGATAGGCCGAGATGTCGACACGAACCTGTACGACTCCGCGCTCGCCATGCTCAGCTACCCGGCAACGTGGTTCCTCTCGAGCGGCTTCCGGACGGAGCGCCAGTCGATGTCCGGGCACCCGACCGTCGTCCCCTTCCAGTTCTTTGCGACGGCGGATGGCCACATCGCGATCGCCACGCCGAAGGAGAAGTTCTTTCGCGCGTTGGTCGACGGCATGGGGCTCCCGGAGCTCGTCGATGACCGCCGATTCATCGACTTCGAGGCGCGGGGGCGGCATCGCGACTCGTTGCTGCCGATCCTTTCCGCAAGGTTCGCGGAGCGTTCGACGGCGGACTGGCTGACGGCCCTGCGCGGGCGGATCCCGATCGCGCCCGTGCGCTCGCTGGAGGAAGCGCTGGAGCTCAGCGAGCTGCGCGCTCGAGGGATGTCGGCGGAGTACGACCACCCGCAGTTCGGATCCGTCCGCAGCGTCGGGCTTCCCCTGGCGATGAGCGGCTACGAGCCCACCTACCGGCCGGGACCGCCGCTGGATGGAGATCGAGGGGGGATCCTTGCTGAGCTCGGGTACGACGATGACTCCATCGAGCGCCTGCGCGCAGACGGGGCATTCGGCTCCGGGATCGGCCCCGTCCACCAAGACGTCGAGCCCGCATGATCTCCAGGATGGCGGGACGCTAGCCTGCACGTAGGCGAGCTGGCGAACGGGATCGCGAGGAGGCGGCGGTGACCGAAGGCGTACTGGAGATGCGGCTGGTGGTGACCGCGCCGGACTACGACGCGGCGCTCGCCTTCTATCGGGATGTCCTCGGGATGCGCGAGCTGGGCGTCTTCAGCTCACCGGGTGGACGGGTGACGATCCTCGAGGCCGGCCACGCGACGCTCGAGCTGGCCGATCCGCCGCACGCGGCGTACGTCGATGAGGTCGAGGTCGGGCGACGTGTCGCCGGGCACGTGCGCGTCGCGTTCCAGGTGCCGGACGCCGAGGCGGCGACCGATCGCGCCATCGCCGCTGGGGCGACACTCATCGCGAGGCCCGTCGAGACGCCCTGGCGGTCGCTGAACGCGCGACTGAGCGGCCCAGGCGGACTCCAGCTGACCCTCTTTCAGGAGCTCGATCCTGTTCAGGTATGACCCAGCCATCATCGAACGGTTCCCGCGGGTGGTCGGTGGCGTGCTCCACGCGGTCGGGCTGACGAACGGCCCGCCATCGGCGGCGCTCGTCGAGGCTTTCGCCGCCGAGCAGGCCACGGTCCGCACCAGGCTCGGCACCGCGTCGCTGGCGGACGTGCCGAGTCTTGCGGCCTGGCGACGCGTCTTCCGAGACTTCGGCGTCGACCCGACGACGTACCGGTCCGCCGCCGAGGCACTCCTGCGACGCCTCACCAAGCAGGGTTCGCTGCCCTCGATCAACACGCTCGTCGATTGCGGCAACCTGATCAGCATCCGCTACGCGTTGCCGGTCGCTGTCTTCGACCGGCGCGAGATGACGGGCGGCACGACCGTTCGGTTCGCGACCGGCGAAGAGTCGTTCACGGATCTGGGCTCCGGGGATCGAGCCGCACCCGATGCCGGCGAGGTGATCTTCGTCGACGACGGCGGCCTCGTCGCTGCCCGCCGCTGGTGCTGGCGCCAGGCTGCCGAAACCGCATCCGGCAGGGACACCACCGCCGTGCTCGTGACCGTCGAGGGCCACCACGAGGAGGCGACGACCGATGTCGCCGCCGCGATCGCGGACCTCGAGGCACTCCTCGGCGCGTACGCGGGCCCCGCGGCCATGGCGTCGGGAATGGTGGGGGCATCGTCGCCCTCGTTCGATCCGCCGGATCGATGAGCGAGCCTCGAGGTCGGCCCGAGCCCTACCCGCCGATCGAGCCATATGCCACGGGCGAGCTCGATGTCGGCGATGGCCAATCGATCCACTGGGAGGTCTCGGGCGATCCGGGCGGCACGCCAGCGGTCGCACTCCACGGCGGGCCTGGAGCCGGGAGCAGTCCCGGTCGGCGTCGTTGGTTCGATCCCGCGCGCTATCGACTCGTCCAGTTCGACCAGCGCGGTTGCGGGCGAAGCCTGCCGCACGCGGGCGACCTGTCGACTGACCTCGCGACCAACACGACGCATCACCTGATCGGGGACATCGAGGCGCTTCGCACGCACCTCGGCATCGAACGATGGCTGGTCTGGGGCGGATCCTGGGGCGTGACCCTCGCCCTCGCGTACGCTGAGCGATACCCCGAGCGAGTCGCCGCCATGATCCTCATGTCGATCACGATGACCCGGCGCGCCGACGTGCGCTGGTTCAGCCAGGACACGGGAAGGTTCTTCCCTACGGAGTGGGCACGGTTCCGGGCGGCCCTGCCAGCTGAGGAACGCGACGGCGATCTCGTGGCGGCCTACGACCGACTCCTGAACGGGGCCGCCGACGCGGCGGTGCGGCTCCAGGCAGCTCGCGACTGGGTGGCCTGGGAGGACGCCATCCTGTCGTTGGAGGAGGGCTACGTCGTGCCGAACCCGCGCTGGGCGGACGAGCGATACATGGTCGGCTTCGCCCGCCTGGTCACGCACTACTTCTCGCACGCGGCCTGGCTCGAGGAGGACGAGCTGCTCCGGAACGCACCACGCCTGGCTGGGATCCCCGGGGTGCTGATCCACGGCCGCCTTGACCTGGCCGGACCGCCGGACGTCGCCTGGCAACTCGCCCAGGCGTGGCCCGAGGCGGAGCTCCATTTCGTGGCTGGAGGACACACCGGCGACGCCGAGATGGAGCGGCTCTTCCTGCGGTCGACCGACCGCTTCGCATCCCTCCGTCTCTGATCGCAGCCCGGTCGAGTAGAGTCCCGTCCGTGCAACGCGAATACCATGCCGGGGAGTCGCCGACACTGGGACGGTCGATGGAGCTGCTCTGGTTCGGGCACGCCGGCCGACCGATGATCTGGTTTCCCACGTCCTACGGCCGGTTCTACCAGAACGAGGACTTCGGGCTCGTCGGAGCGGTGGCGGACCACATCGAGGCGGGCACGATCCAGGTGGTCTGCGTCGACAGTATCGACGGCGAGGCGTTGTACGCCGAGTCCAAGCCCCCGGCGGACCGGCTACGCAGGCATGACGAGTACGACCGTTACCTCGCCCATGAGATCGTGCCGCTCATCCGCGAGCGCGCAGGGCCCGATGCCCAAGTGACGACGCTGGGCGCCAGCTTCGGCGCCTATCACGCCGTGAACTTCGGGTTCCGCCACCCGGATCTCGTGGACAAGGTCGTGGGCTTCTCCGGGAAATACGATATCCACTCGTTCCTGGACGGCTACTGGGACGATACGGCCTACTTCCATTGCCCCACGGCATACGTGCCCAACCTGTCGGACGAGGACGCACTGCGCCTTTCCCAGATGGACATCTGCGTCGTGACCGGCGAGCACGACAACATCCTCACCGGCACGACGGAGCTGGTCCGGATCCTGGACGAGCGCGGGATCCGCCACCGCAGCCGGGTCTGGGATGCCCCGTACGGCCACGACTGGCCATGGTGGCGCGACCAGATCCGGTCCTACGTGCCGTAGGCGCGCCGGCGAAGACCGCGCCGGCAGTGGCTCACTCGATCGGCCAGAGGCCGATCGAATGACCCGACCCAGGTCCGGTCGCGATTGAAGTCGACGCCCATCATCTTGCCCTGGGACAGGCGCACCAAGGTGGTCACCGGGGTCGGCGCGGCGTCGCCGTCGGGCCACACCAGCAAGAGGCGCACCTCTGCCATCGAGCGTAGCCCGTCGACGGTCTCGATGAGTGGCTCGTACGCCACCTTGCGCATGAGCATCGTGCGGGATCGCTGATCCTTCGGCACGGCCGCCAGATCCGCGGCGGTCAGGTCGACCTTCACGCCAGCTCCCGCGTACGCGAAGAGTGGCTTGAGGACCCATCGATCGAGGTCGCCGGGAGGTCCTTCAAGGTCGGACAAGAGCATCGCCTCGGGCACCATCGGGTGCCGCAGCCAGGGCAGGGAATGCTTGCTCCAGCGGAAGAACCAGTTGGGATGAGGGACCCATTCGACGTCGAGCTCATCGGTCCAGCGGAACGGGAGATCGATCTGCCTGGCTACGAGCTCGTCGATCACGATCCGGTAGTAGACCCGTCGGATCCGGGTCGGCCGGCCGTCGCGGCGGTACCACAGCTCACGGCCACGGACCTCGACCGACCGCGCATCGACCGTCACCACGCCCCACAACCGCTCGCTCAGGCGGAAGTCGACCAGGGTCTTCTGGTGCTCGGGGTCGAGCTCCAGGAGGACGACCTCCTCGGGTGGGTGCCCGGCCAGCAGCACATCGCCCAAGAGGTTGACGTACGCGTCGGCGTCGAGGCCGGACAGGAGGAACTCGAGGCGATCGCCGCCGGGGACGATGCGCTTGAACGCGCGGCCCTGGAAGAGCTGGAAGGCGTAGACGGTCGGAAAGCCCTGGAGCTCGATGAGTCGGGGTACGATCGGTGCGTCCGGCCCACGGCCCCGGACGAGTGCGAAGTCGAACTGGAGCAGCTGCGGGTGCGCGTCGCTGCCCGGAACGTCGAACGCCTGAGGGACCGCGGCGAGGGAGTAGGCAGCATGCTCGGGCGAAGCGAGGAGCGCTGCCAGCTCGAGCCCGCAACGGACGATCTCGTCACGCAGTGCGGGCAACAGGAAGAGCGGCGTCTCGGCCAGCCTGAACCCGACGGGGCAGCCTGCCTCGCGCTCGAGGCCGGTCGTGTAGTCGGCGTAGGTCGAGTCCGTGAAGGCAGCGTTGTAGGCGCGTCGGAGCTCGGGGATCATCTCGCCCGGGCTGCTCGGTCAGATCAGGAAGGTGCCGCCGGCCATGACCTGCTCGTCGTCGATCCAGATGTCGAACGAGCGGCCGACGATGTCGAGGTGCGTCGGGCATCCCCAGTCTGCGCCCGTCTGCTCACCGTACGGGTGGCCGAAGGCGATGTGGAGTCCCGGGATCTTCTCGTCCTGGAGCATGTTGCCGATGATGGTGCTGACCGCGATGTTGGTCCCGATCGCGAACTCGCCGACCCGGTCCGAATTGTCGGCCTGGCGGATGTACGTCTGGAAATCGTCGAGGATCTCCTTGCGTTCGCAGTCCGCCGCCACGACCCGGCTGTCTTCGATCGTCACCCGCAGCGGCGAGTCAGAGATGTCGCCGTATCGCGGCCCGAGATGGTCGCCCAGGACGCCGTCGGCGACGTAGACGCCATCGACCCTGGCCGGGGTCGTGAACACCTCGCCGCCGGGCAAGTTGGCCCAGTTCTCGGGACTGATGATGCCGCTGGTCTTGATCCATTTGATGGCCGGGTCGAAGTCGGCGATGAGGTCGCTGCCTGCACTGGAACTTGCCCGGATCCGGCGAGCACCACTGGCGCGAGCCAGGACACGGAGGCTCAGGTCGTCGACGTGGTCGAAGTCTGCGCGCATCCCCTCGACCATGATCCGGGGCGTGATCGAGACCATGTGGGCGTGGCGGATCTGGCGTCGCTCGATGATGCGGGTCATCTCGATCCGGCTCTGGAGCTCGCCCGGATGGGGCTGTGCGGCGAAGATCGAGACCGTCGCCCGCTCGAGCGCATCGAGGATCGGCTCGGGCATCGCAAGCGTGGGCCGCGGCCCGAAGTCCTCGAGCACGAACATCTCGATCGGCGCGCCGATCGCGCGAACCTCGTGGGCCAGGCTGGCGGCGATCGGCTGGGTCTCGTGATCGGTGATCAGCGACACCAGCTCGTCGGGCTGGACCCGCAGGCAGGTCCGGATCGCATTCCGCGCGCCGGGCGCGAAGTCAAGCGGGATCGGTTGCAGCAAGAGGACCTCCGTTCGTGGGGGCGGGGACGGGCAGACCGTGGGCGGTTTCCTGACAGATGTAGTCGACGACCGCCTTGAGTTCTTCGTCGTTCTTGTGCCAGACCGCGAGTTGCCGGTCCGCGCCGGTACCGTTCTCGAGGATCCACCTGATGCCCTGCAGTTCCTCGCGGCTGCCGAGGTCGTCGACGACGTCGTCCACGAACCCCAGCAGCTCGGCCGCCAGGTCGCGGAACGGCACCTCTTCTTCCTTGCCGAAGTCGATGAGCTTCCCCTCGATGCCGTAGCGGGTCGCACGCCACTTGTTCTCGGCGATCAGCGCCCGCCGGTACCGCCGCCAGCCGAGGTTCATCGTCCGCAGGCGGTAGAGCTTGACACAGATAGCCTGGACGAGCGCCGCCAGGGCGATCGTCTCGTCGGCCCGCATCGGGACGTCGCAGACTCGGAACTCGATGGTGCTGAAGACGGGGTGTGGACGAAGGTCCCACCAGATCATCCGACCGTCCTCGATGGAGCCGGTCTTGACCAGCACGCGGACGTAGTCCTCGAAGTCGGTGGCTGTCTCGAAGAGCTCCGGGATGTCTGTCCGCGGGAAGCGCCCGAAGACCCGCGTCCGGAAGCTCTTGAAGCCGGTGTTCCGGCCTATCCAGAACGGCGAGTTCGTCGACAGCGCAAGGAGGTGGGGCAGGAAGTAGCGCGCCTCGTTCATGATCTGGATGGCCAGCTCGCGGTCTTCGATCCCGACGTGGACGTGCAGCCCGAAGACGAGGTTCGCCCGCCCGACCTCCTGCAGCTCGTCGACGATGTCGCCGTAGCGGTCGCCGGGCGTGATGAGCTGGTCGAGCCAGTGCGAGAAGGGGTGGGTGCCGGCGGCTCCGACCCACATGCCCTCGCGTTCGGCGAGGCCGATGATCTCCGCCCGACCCTCGGTCACGTCACGACGGACCTCGGCGATGTCACGGCAGATGCCCGTCAAGATCTCGACGATGGACTGGTGCAGCTCCGGCTTCATCCGCTCGGGATGGCGTGCCTCGGTCGCCCCGGCCAGGAGCTGCTGGACGTGAGACCGGAGCTCGCGGGTCTCCGGGTCGATGAGTTGGAACTCCTCCTCGACGCCGAGCGTGAAGGTCGGCGGAGGCAGGCCCATCCCGGTCAGCCCGCGCGACCGGCGCCCGAGGTAGGCGCTGGCGCCCGATCGGTCGTGCCCTGGTCGGCCTGGGACGCTCCACCGGCCAGGAAACGCGACCAATGCCATTCGCCGGCTGGCTCCGGGCCATCGGTGACCCGTTCGACGAGCCATCTCGCTGCGGTGTCGACGACCCACTCGAAGTTCGCCTGGCCGACCGAACCGGGGTCGGCGTCAGGAGCGGGGTTCAGGAAGTCGATGGCGTAGGGCACGCCGTCCCGAACGGCGAACTCCATGGTGTCGAAGTCGTAGCCGAGCGCATCGGCCAGCGTCAGGCAACTCTGCCGGACCTGCTCGACGAGGTCAGGATCGTTCCAGATCGGATCCTGAACGTACCGCTCGTGGTGGTCGCGACGCGGGTCATATGGCATGACCCGCACGTGCTGCCGCCCGATGACGTAACAGCGGTAGTAGATGTCGAAGTCGACCTCCTCCTGGAGGGTCATGGTCTGCTGACCCGAGTGGGCGTAGGCGCCGAAGAATTCCTCCGCATCCGACACCCGGTAGACGCTCTTCCAGCCACCACCCGAGTGGGGCTTGAAATAGGCAGGAAACCCGACGTGGTCGAAGATCTGCTGCCAGTCGAGCGGGTGCTCGAGGTTCGAGAAGGACTCGGAGGTCGTGTCGGGCGGATGGTCGTGCGAAGGCAGGAGGACCGTCTTCGGCACCGCCACGCCGAGGTGCCGGGCGAGGACGTTGTTGAAGAACTTGTCGTCGGCCGACCACCAGAAGGGGTTGTTGATGACGATCGTGCCATCGGCGACCCACTTCTTGAGGACCGCTCGATAGAACGGCACATCCTGGCTGATCCGGTCGAGGGCGAGATCGTACGATCGCTCCGTCTCGAGGCCAACGCCGCCGACCTTGACCGGTTCCGCCACCGTCTCGGCATGGAGCGCATTGATCCGCTCCGCCAGGGCATGCGGGAAGGTGCGCTCCTGGCCGAAGAGGATGCCGATCCTGTTCATCGCCCCGTCCACCTCACATGCATGCGTCAGCCGAAGGCCAGACCGGCCGAGACCACCGACTCAGGGCGACCACTTTACGCTGCCGCGCTGCGCGCGGTCACCAGCTATTCTGCGGCTGCGACGTTGACCCTTTGGTAAGCGCCTTGCCCTCGAAGGTGACGAGGAGGCACGAATGCGTTTCCGCACCACGCTCCTGCAGAACGACAAGACCGCGACCGGCATCCGCGTTCCCGACGATGTCGTGGAGGCTCTCGGCAAGGGCAAGCGTCCGCCGGTCCGCGTGACGATCAATGGCTACACCTACCGCAGCACCGTCGCCGTGATGGGCGGCGACTACATGCTCGGTGTGAGTGCCGAGAACCGGGCTGGCGCCCGGGTCAAGGGTGGCGACGAGATCGACGTCGACCTCGAACTCGACACGGCACCACGCGAGGTGTCCGTGCCGGCAGACTTTGCCGCAGCCCTCGAAGCCGAGCCGAACGCCAAACGCACATTCGACGGCCTGTCGTACAGCAACAAGTCCTGGCACGTCCTCCAGATCGAGGGGGCGAAGAGCGACGAGACGCGCCAGCGGCGGATCATGAAGTCGGTCCAGGCGCTGGGCGAGGGCCGGATCCGCTGACCGGCGCCGCATCCAGTGCGGAGCGCGAAGGCCTGGCGCCCAGACATGGAGCGGAGCCTGACATGAAGATCGCCACATCCCTCCACCGGCTTGGCTCGAGTCTCGTCAACAGCTACCTGATCGAAGAGGCCGGCCTGGTCACCATCATCGATGCGGGCCTGCCCGGCTATTGGGGCCTGTTGCCAGCCGAGCTCGATGCGATGGGGCGCTCGCTCGACGATGTCCGGGCCGTCGTGCTCACCCACGGCGACACCGACCACATCGGCTTTGCCGAGCGCCTGCGGCGCGAACGAGGCATCCCGGTCTACGTCCACGAGCTCGACGCCGCGCGCGCTCGCGGGGAGGTGAAGAAGCCGATGTCGGGCTGGGGCCCCGTAAAGGTCGGGCCGCTGGCGGGCTTCCTGCTCTACACCGCTCGACGAGGCGGCCTTCGTATCTCGCCCCTGACCGAGCTCGTGACGTTCGGCGACGGCGCGACGCTCGACCTTCCGGGTTCGCCGCGGGTCATCCATCTACCGGGACATACGCCGGGCAGCTCGGCGATCCACGTGCCGGTCGCCGATGCCGTGTTCCTCGGTGACGCCTTCACGACTCGGAGCGTCCTGACCGGCGAATTGGGACCCCGGCTGGCGCCCTTCACCATCGAGCCGAAACAGGCGCTGACATCGCTGGCGAAGCTAGACGACATCGAGGCGACCTGGGTGCTGCCCGGTCACGGCGAACCGTGGGGCGGCGGTCTCTCCGAGGCACTTCGCCAGATCCGAGCCGCCGCAAGCGCCGAGGGGTCGGCCCAGTCCGCCTGAAGTCTCGACCCCGCATCGGTTGACCTTGGCCCGCCTCGCCCCGAGACTCTGTCGACACGACAGCCGCGAGCTCACGGAGGTGCCCGATGGTCGAGACGGCCGGCCGACGGATCGATGCCACAGGCCTGACCAAGTTCCGTGACCTGTTCAGGGGCGACCTGATCCTGCCTGTGGACGATGTCTACGACGCGATGCGGAGCGTATGGAACGGGATGATCGACCGCCGGCCCGCGATGGTCGTCCGGCCGCTCGACACCGCGGACGTCATCACTGCACTCCGCTTCGCTCGTGACGAGGATCTCATCGTCGCCATCCGGAGCGGCGGCCACAGCATGGCCGGCCATTCGACCTGCGACGACGGCATCGTCATCGACCTCGCACGGATGCGGGGCGTCACGGTCGATCCGGATCGGCGCGTCGCTCGATGCAACGGCGGAGCACTTCTCGGCGAGCTCGACGACGCGGCGCAGGCTTTCGGCCTCGCCTGCAACGTCGGGACCGTTTCGCACACCGGTATCGCCGGCCTGACCCTCGGCGGCGGCATGGGCCGCCTGCAACGGAAGCTCGGGTTGACGATCGACTGCCTGCGCGCCGTCGAGCTCGTCACGGCCGACGGACGGCTCATACGGGCGAGCGCAGACGAGAATGCAGACCTGTTCTGGGGCATGCGGGGCGCCGGCGCCAACTTCGGGATCGTCACGGCATTCGAATTCGATCTCCATGCGATCGGGCCGACCGTCACCCGCGGGATCCTCGTCTACCCGGCAGCGCGCGCGCGGGAGGTGGCTGCGGTCTACCGCGACTACCTGCCCTCGGCACCCGACGACGTGATGGCCGCGCTGAATTTCGGGCGAGCGTCGCCGGAGGATGGCGCCCTGGCGGCTATCGCCGGTCAACCGGTCGTGACCCTGTCGATCACCTACGCCGGAGCGAGCACGGATGCCGGGCGCGACCTTGCTCCGTTTGCCGCCCTCGGGCCACCTGCCTCGGGGGCGATCGCCCAACAGACCTATCTCGAGTCGCAGCACGCCTTCGACGACGCGAACGCCTGGGGCCACCGCGTCTACACCAAGAGCGGCATGATCGATTCGTTGCCCGACGGTCTGGTCGACGCCTTCGTCGACCACGTTGAAGGGTCGCCACAAGGCGAGGACATCTTCTCGATCTGGGCATTCGGCGGCGCCGTCGGCCGGATCCCCGAGGAAGCGACCGCGTTCCAGGGTCGCTCCGCGTCGTTCTGGGTCGGCGCAGAGACGATGTGGGACGACCCCGCTGATGATCGATCACATCGCGACTGGGCACGCACCGGCATCGGCCTCGTCGAGCCCTACCGAGTGTCGGGCGGCTACGTCAACGATGTCTCCGAGGCCGGCGACGACGCCTTGGTCCGGAGCGTCTACGGAGACGCCAAGTACGAACGGCTCGTCGCGCTCAAACGGACCTGGGATCCCGATAATGTCTTCCGGCTGAATCAGAACATCCGGCCCTAGGAACGATGCTCTCGAGCCGCGCAACCCACCTGCTTCCTGATCGCCGACATCTCCGGGTACACGGGCTACCTCGCCGACGTCGAGCTGGACCACGCCCAGGACATCCTGGCGGACCTCATCGGCGCCGTCGTCACCGCGCTCCGGCCGAACTTCCGGCTGGCCAAGCTCGAGGGCGATGCCGCATTCACGTTCATGACCGCCGAGCAGGTCGACGGGTCGATGCTCCTCGACACGATCGAGCGCTGCTACTTCGGGTTCCGCCGGCGCCGCCGTGACGTCCGCCAGGCGACGTCGTGCGAGTGCAACGCCTGCGTCCGGATCCCGGATCTCGACCTCAAGTTCGTCGTCCATCACGGCGCCGCCATCCTCCAGAAGGTCGCCGGGCCGCCAGGAGCTCCTCGGGTCGGACGTGATCGTCGTGCACCGGCTGCTGAAGAACGAGGTCGTCGAGAAGCTGGGCATCGACGCCTACGCCCTCATCAGCCAGCAGTGCATCGATGCCATCCGACATCGACCCGGCCGCGCTCGGCATGCGCGAGCACACCGAGACGCTACGACCGGATCGGCGAGGTGCCGGTCTGGGTGCACGACCTGGAGCGCCGCTGGCAGGAGGAGGAGGCTCGCGGGCGTGTCTTCGTCATCGCCGGAGGAGTCCATCCTCGATCGTGTCGGTGCCGACGAAGCGTGCCGCCGCAGGTGGCCTGGGAATTCCTCACCAAGCCCGGACAGCGGATGACGTGGCAGCCATGGGTGACCGAGGTCACGGTCAAGGGGGCCACCGGCGGCCGGCGAGGCCCGGGCTCGAGCCAACCACTGCATGCACGGCAAGGACGCCGTCATCGAGGAGATCCTCGACTGGCGCCCGTACGACTACGTCACCGATCGGACGATCCTCGACACGCCCAGCGGACCGGTGAAGGTGCTCCACACCATCGAGTTCGAGCCGGTCGCCTCGGGCACCGTCGATCCACCTCCGGTTCGCCGCGCCGAAGACCAAGCGCGAGAAGGCGCTCATGGAGCACATCGGACCGGCATACGGGGAGGCGCTGCGAGTCGGGTATCCCGAGCCTCATCGCCCAGCTCGACGCCGAGCTCGCGGCCCGCGAGACGGACCGCGGCCCAGAGCCCGAGCTGCCGAGGCCCAGCCCGGACGGCCCGCTGTCCGGGCTTCAGCCGCTGGTGATCGTCGACTGATGGCCGCTGGATCTGTGGGCCTGGACCTGGCGTTCCAATGGCGAGCTCTGGTATTGGAGAGGCCCGGCGCCCTTCCACTTCATCACGATGCCGGACGATCCGTCCGCCGCGGTGCGCGCCGTCTCGGCGATCGTGAGCTATGGCTGGGGCGTGATCCCGGTCAGAGTGCGGATCGGGGCCACCGTCTGGGAGACATCACTGTTTCCCAAGGACGGACGCTACCTCGTGCCGGTCAAGGATGCGGTGCGCAAGGCCGAGCGACTCGCCTTGGGTGAGACCATCACGGTGCAGCTGGTGGTCCGTGCGTAACCGCGCCGCGCCGCCGGCGAGCCGGCGTGCGTACGGGACCGTCGGCCTCTGAGCTCGTCGCCCTAAGGTGTCGCCGCCGCGACCTGGTCGAGCTCGCCGGACACGACGACCCGCTCGGCGGTCGGCTGGCGCAATTCCAGGCGCCGAGACAGGCGCGACAGGGGGTACAGGATCAGGAAGAAGATCACCCCGATGACGACGTACGTCTCGATGCTGTTGCCGTAGAAGTTGAAGAGCGACCGGCCGTACCCCACGAGCTCTTGCGCCCCGAGGATGAATGCAAGCGATACGTCCTTGATCAGCGTGATGAGCTGGGACACGATGGCCGGTGTCATCCGAGCCAAGGCCTGCGGTAGGACGACGAACCGCATCGTCGAGGTGTAGCCGAGGCCGAGGGAACGGGCGGCCTCCACCTCGCCCTTCGGGATCGAGGCGATCCCGGCCCGAACGATCTCGGCGAGCACAGCGGAGTTGTAGATGATCAGGCCGATCGTCGCCGCCTGGAGCGCCTCCAGACCGACGCCGATACGGGGCAGGCCCAGGAACACGATCAGGAGGATGGCCAGGATCGGCGTCGCGCGGACAAGCTCGATATACGTCGTCACCAGCCTGCCGAGAGGTCCCCGCAACTCGGTGCGGGCCATCCCGAGCGGCACGGAGATCGCGAGACTGGCGACGAGCGCGATCCCCCCGACGACGAGCGTGACGACGAGCCCCTCGCCAAGGAACGTCCACGTCGAGACCTGGAGGAACGGCTCCCAGCGTCTCGCCGGGAGCGCTCCGCTCATGACGCCGGTTACGATCAGCCCCAGGACCACGATGATGACGACGAGCCGCCCGATGGCCGTTCGCCCGAGCCTGAACCTGCGGATGTGCATCGCCCTCATCGGGCGAACTTCAGGCGACGTTCGAGCCGACTGACGACGAACGCCAGTGGGAGCGTCAGAGACCAGAACGCGACGAGAGCAGCCAGGTAGCCATCGAAGCTTGCCGTCCGCGTTTCGATGACGCCGGCGACCTTGAGGAGCTCGGTTGCCGCGATGGCGCTGACGATCGCCGTGTTCTTGGTGAGGGCGATCGAGATGTTGCCGAGCGGCGGGATGACCGTCCGGATCGCCTGCGGCAGCACGACGAACCGCAATCGTGGCGATCTGGCTCAACCCGAGGGACCGTGCTGCTTCGATCTGGCGCGGGTCGACTGACAGGATCCCCGACCGGATCGCCTCCGCCACGTACGCCCCGGTATAGATCGACAGACCGAGGATGCCGACGAGGACCGGGTTGGACGTGATGTTGAGGTTCCGCGGCGCGAAGAGCACCGCAAAGAGGCTCAGCTGGACGAGCAGTGGCGTGTTCCGGAAGAACTCGACGTAGGCCGTTGCGAGGGGGGACAGGAACGGACCGCCCCAGACTCGGAGGCTGGCCCCGACAAGGCCGATGACGAGGGCGCCGATCATGCCGCCGACAGCCAGGATCAGCGTGTTCCGGAAGCCCTCGAAGAAGAAGTCACTGTACTCGGAGAGTGCCGGCGAGAGCTCGAGCATCCTGCGTCCGATATGGAGCGCGGGCGGCCCGGAAGTCCGGACCGCCCGCTAGATCGACGGGTGGATGACGCGGCTACTGGTCGAGTGGCGGCTCGGGAGCCTCTGTGCCCGAGTACGGCTTGATGTTCTTGTCGTAGAGGGCCTTCCAACGGCCGTCCGCGGCCATCGCGTCGAGGACGCCATTGATGAACTGGACGAGGTCGTCCTTGCCCTTCTTGATCCCGATGCCGAGTGGCTCTTCGGTGAAGGCCTCACCGCGGACCTCGAGGCCCTCGTTCTGGGAAGCGAGGCCGAAGAGGATCGAGTCGTCGGTGGAGACCGCGTCGCAGCGCCCGTCGAGGAGGGCCTGGGCCCCCTCGGAATAGGTCTTGAAGAGGACGATATCGGACTGGGCGACGCCCTCGGTCTGGAGGTTCTTCTCCGACGTGGAACCCTCGCCTGAGCAGACCTTGACCTTGGCCGCCACGAGGTCGTCGACCGATTGATACGTGCTGTCGCTCTTGACCAGGATCTTCTGGCCGGCGACGTAGTAGATCTTGCTGAAGTCGATCTCCTTGAGGCGCTCCTCGTTCCTGGTCATCGTGCTGATGACGATGTCGACCTTGTCCTCCTTGAGGAACGGCAGCCGGTTGGCGCTGATCGCCTCGACGAACTCGGGCTCGACCCCGATCGCCGCGGCGATCTCGCGGCAGAGGTCAGCATCGAAGCCCTCGACCTCGTTCGTCGTGGGGTTCTTGAAGCCGAACGCGATGACGTCGAACTTGGTACCGCAGACCAGCTTGCCGGCGGCCTTGATCTTGCCCATCGTCGAGTCCGCCGCAAAGGTCTCGGCCGCAGTCGATGGTGCCGCAGCAGACGGGCTCGACGCCCCGCCTGTCCCGGTGGGGCTTCCAGCGCCCGCGCATGCTGAGATGGCGAACGCGGCAGCCATCAGGATCGCAAGAGTCTTCCGCATGTCTCCTCCTCCGTTGTCGTGCTCAGTGCCGCAGGATGGTGTTGAGGAAGCGCTTGGTCCGCTCGTGCTCGGGAGCACTGAAGAAGTGTTCCGGGCTGCCTTCCTCGACGATCTCGCCCTCATCCATGAACAGGACGCGATCCGCGACCTCCCTGGCGAAGCCCATCTCGTGGCTGACGACCATCATCGTCATCCCTTCGTGGGCGAGCGCCTTCATGACATCCAGTACCTCCTTGATCATCTCCGGGTCGAGGGCTGAGGTCGGCTCGTCGAAGAGCATGATCTTGGGCTCCATGCACAGCGCCCTGGCGATGGCAACGCGCTGCTGCTGGCCGCCCGAGAGCTGTGTGGGACGAGCGTCTGCCTTGTCCGGGATGCCGACCTTCTCGAGCAGCGCTCGAGCGCGGATCTCGGCGGCCTTGCGATCCAGCTTGCGGACCCGCATCGGGGCGAGGGTGAGGTTTCGAAGGACGCTGAGGTGGGGAAACAGGTTGAACGACTGGAAGACGACGCCGATCTCCGTTCGGACGCGGTTGACGTTGATGCCTGGCGCGCTCAGCGACTGGCCATCGACGATGACCTCGCCCCGGTCCACCGTTTCGAGTCGGTTCAGGCAACGAAGGAGCGTCGACTTGCCCGACCCCGACGGTCCGATCACGACGACGACCTCGGCGCGGTTCACCGACATCGAGACGCCCTTCAGGACGTGCAACGATCCGAAGAACTTGTGCACGTCTCGGACCTCGATGATCGGGCGGTCCGCCCGCTCGATCGTGTCGCTCGTGGCTAGGTTGGGGCCAAGACCCGGCGTCAGGCTTGTACTGTCGCCCACACCCATCTCGACGGGCATGGCTGGATGCTACCACCGGGCGTCGGGACGCCCAGCCGCACCCAGGCACCACGTCGGCGCCCTGCCGAGGGTTGCGACGAGGCCTGGCGAGCCGATGGCAGGCCGGATCCGCGACGATAGGAGCGAGCGAATCGGGCGTCGTTATGGTGTCGGGACGATCGAGTTCGTTCGCGGATTCGTGGCTGCGAAGATCGCCATCGAGCCGATCGTCTCGAGCTCCACCCGCTCGAACGATGCCCCGAGGATCTCGCCGAGCCCTTCCTGGGTGTCCCCGAGGTTGTCGAAGGTGCCCCGCCGGTTGTTGGCATCGAGCGTCATCCGCGATAGCCACGTGTGTGGCCCTGAGGGCCCGAGGATCGATGCGCCGAAGAGGACGCCGGTCGGTGCGAGGACGGCGGCTACGTTGGCAATGGCCACAGCCTTGCGCGAGAGCGGTCCAGGTAGGCAATGGATCACGCCGTTCAGCGCGGCGGAATCGAACGTGCCATCGAGGGGAAGCGGCTTGCAGACGTCGGCCTCGACGGCCGTGATGTCCAGGCGCCGCAGACGCCGGGAGGCATGATCGAGGACGTGCACATTGGGGTCGAGGATGGTGACGGGGCTGCCCGCAGGCAGGCCGGCTCGTTCCAGGAAGTAGCCGGTGCCCGGGCCTACGTCCAGGTGACGGGGGCGGATGTGCCGGCGATATCGCTCCACCATCCGGGGCGTCGGGCACCGCCACACGACCCGAGTGAAGAAGCCGAGAACCAGGGGGTCGTAGATCCTGAGGAAGAACGGGGTGTACTCGCTCTGGCCCCCGTAGGCGGGATCGTCGCGCTCCATCGAGCTCGAGCGCTCCTTCGTCTCGATCGCGGCGGTTGGATCGGCACAAGATGGACTCGCGGTCGTTGGAGGTCAAGGCTGATCAGACCGGACCGACCATGCGACAGCCGCGGGACGGCGCCTCAGCCGCCGCCCTTGAGCACCGCGATCTCTGCCCGTGCCGCGGCAACGAGTTCATCGTTCGTGTGGGCGTGACCCCACAGTCCCCAGCCGCCGGGCGCAGCCTCGGTGAGCAGCACCCATGTCTTCCGCGCCAACGCCGGGTCGCCTGCCGCTTCGACCACCAGCGCGGTCAGCTGCTCGACGACGGCGAGCTGCTTGTCCCGGTCGAGCGCGCCTGCGTTGGTCAGGACCTGGACCCGGACGTGCCCGGACTCGCCGTCGACGTCCGAGATCGCGTCGGCCGGCAGCTCGCGGACGAAGGCCGCGGTGTTCTCGCGGAACATCGGGATGTCGGGGACGGACTCGATGCGCATGACGGTCGCGGCGGCGGCGGTGGCGAGCGCGTGGACGTCACGGAACGTTCCGGCGGGGGCGAGGATATCGATCATCGGCATGGCGGCTTCCTCCAGACTATGCTGATCGTCATAGCCAACGATGGACTATGACGAGCGTCATAGTCAAGCGGGAGGTGCGAGATCGCGGTGCCGGGCGAGCCACGACAGAAGATGATCGAGAGCGCGGTGACGCTCCTGGCGCTCCGCGGGCTTGAGGGCACGGCCTTCAGTGATGTGCTCGAGCGCTCGGGTGCTCCGCGCGGCTCGATCTATCACCACTTCCCCGACGGCAAGGACCAGCTCGTCGAGGCCGCCATCGAGCTGGCCGGCGAGCGAGCGATCAGCGCCTTGGAGGGTCTCCATGGCTCGCCGCCCCGGGCAGTCACGGAGGCGTTCCTCGACCTGTGGCGGGCCGTGCTGGTCCGGTCGGATCTCCGCGCTGGCTGCGCGGTGCTGGCGGTCACGGTCGCGACGGACTCGCCCGAGCTGCTCGACCGCGCGGCCTCGATCTTCCGAGCGTGGCGCGGCGGGATCGCCCAACTCTTCGTCGAAGGCGGAATGGCCGAGGACGCGGCCATCCGCCTCGCCACGACGCTCGTCGCCGCCACCGAAGGCGCCGTGGTCGTCAGTCGCGCGGAGCGAAGCCTCGAGCCATTCGAGCTGGTCGCCGCGGAACTGGTCGCCGCGACCCCCGACGCCAGCGTCTAACCGTCGTCCGGCTGACGTCACGAGGGGTTGGAGCGGGAGACGGGATTCGAACCCGCGACATTCTGCTTGGGAAGCAGACACTCTGCCAGCTGAGTTACTCCCGCTCGGGAGGTCCGATTTTAGCGCACGCGGCGCCCTCGCTGACGACGAACGCGTGGCGTATCACGCTCAGTTGCGCTCAGCCGCGAGGTCTGACCATTTGGCAGAATGCCCTGATGCACCCACGATATTTGCCACCCCGAAGTCGGTCGAACGGCGGTTCCTACTGAGTCAGACGCCACGCTCATGCTCGCGGCGCCTGCCTAAGAGGAACGTGGGTGACAGGAGAACACTTCGACTTCCGACCAAAAAAGAGCAGGACGGGGCGGAGCCAGCGAGACCCAAGCCAGACCTGCGATCGTCGGCGACCGGGGTTCCGGCCTGGCTCGCCGTGGCTTAACGCGCAGCCTGGGCCGAGTTGCAGCTGCCGCAGATGGCTGGACTCGCCAACGAGCAACCAGATCTAGCGATCCAAGAACCAGGAGGTCCCCCGACGCAACGCGCAGGCGTCGTCGACCTCTGGCGTCCGTGGCTCAGTCGCGCCCGGCAGGGTCGAACAGCTCGGCCCCGGGCGGTAGCGGGACGGCGCGATCGGGCGATCGGCTGGCGCCCCCGACGATGAGCACACGTCCGTCGAGCAGGACGGTCACAGTGGGATCGGCTCGGGGCGTCGCCAGCCGCCCCGCGTCCCGGTACGCCCACGTCGTCGTGTCGATCAGCTGGATGGCGTCGCCCAGATTGCCTTCGCTGCCGCCGACCGTCAGCAGCCGATCTCCATCAAGGCGGGTGATCGTGCCGGTCATGGGCGGCGCGGCATCGTCTGCCGCGATCCGTGTGACAGTTCCCGTCGCCGGGTCATAGGTCCGGTCGATCGTCAGGTACGCCGCATCGACCTGCCCGCCCGCCGACGTTCTGATGACGACGTGCCCGTCATCGAGGCGAGGACCCGTCGAGAACCATCCGTCGACGTCCACCGGCCGGCTGGTCCCGGCCACCGGATCGAAGATCAGTGCCGACGTGATCATGGCCGCAGGAGATCAGGATGGTGCCGTCCACGAGCTCGCCCGCGCCAGAGGCGTGATAGCAGCTCGGCGCGGCCGGCCCGAGGGCGCCCGTATCGACGTCGAGGACCGTCAGTGTCTTGGCCTCACCCTGCCCGCGCTGGAGGACCAGTCGTCCGTCGCTCAGGTTCGCGACACCGAAGACGCGTCCGTTCACCAGGGCCGCCGCGATGTCGCCGCCGACCGGGCTGAACGTCCCCGTAGCGGGGTCGAAGACCTCTGCAGTCGCGGAGCCCTCGGGCCCGTTGCCCGCCACCAGGACTCGACCGTCCGATCGGAGGGTCGCCACATGCTCGCTGCGGGGCACCGCCATCGACCCCGTCACGGTGGATCGCCCGGTGGCCGGGTCGAAGATCTCCGCGGAAGCCAGCGCGGCATTGGCCTCGCCGCCGTAGCCGCCGGCGATCAGGACGCGCCCGTCCAGCAGGCGCGTGGCCGTGTGGCCGCTCCGGAGCTCGGTCGTGGCGACGGATCGGGTCGCTGCATCGGGGGCGGAGGTCGGCTCGGTGGTCTGGCCGGTGTCGGCGCTGGCGGGCGCCGGCTCGAGCGCTCGGGACGTACAGCTCGGACCCACTGTAGGGGTGCCTGTCCGGCGCCCACCAGAAAGACCCGTCCATCGGCGAGGAGCGGCGCGAGGCCGAAGGTATGCTCGCCAGTCGTCATGCCGGCAGGATCGAAGCGACCCAGAACCGGATCGTAGAGTTCGGCCGAGTGTGGGCTGCCGAACGCGTTGTAGCCACCCACCACAAGCACCCGCCCGTCGGGCAGCAGGGTCGCTGAAGGGCGGCCGCGTTCCGTGGCGAGCGACCCGGTCGGCTCGAACGTTTCGCGTTCGGGATCGAAGAGCTCGGCCGAGGTGACATACCTGTTCGTGTCGCCCATGGGCCCGTGTTCGATCCCGCCGCCGACGACCAGCACGCGCCCGTCCGGAAGCAGGCTGGCGCCGTGCTCGGCTCGCGGCAGGCCGAGCGCGCCGGTTTCGCGGAACGTGCCGCTGGCGGGGTCGTAGATCTCCGCCGTCGCCGCCATGCTCGGCTTCCCTGTCGGATCGGTCGAGTAGCCGCCGATGACGACGACCCGGCCGTCAGGCAATTTCGTGGCCGAGTGGCCGGCCCGGCTTGTGGCAAGGCGACCGGTGGCCGTGAAGGTCCCGGTGGCCGGATCGTAGATCTCGGCGGAATCGGTCGTCGCGATGAAGGTGCTGCTCGACGGATCGCCTGGAAACGCCTGACCGCCGATGATGAGGACGCGCCCGTCGTCGAGCAGAGTGGCCGTGTGAAAGTCGCGTGGCGCGGCCATCGAGCCGGTTGCGGCGAACGTCTCCGTCGCTGGGTCATAGAGCGCCGCGCTCACCCATACGTTACCGAACTCGCCATCATTCCCGCCCGTCACGAGCACCCGGCCGTCGGGCAGCGTGGTGGCCGTCGCCCCCTGGCGCCTGATGCTCATGAAGATCGGATCGCCGTACCTGCCGAGCGCAGGGTCGTAGACCAGGGCTGGGGCTGACTCCTGGCCGCCGCCGACCAGGAGAACGCGGCCATCGGCGAGCGTGGTCATCGCCGGCCGGACGAGCCAGCCCACGCTAACGGGAATGTCGCCGGTCGCGACGATCGCCCCGGGGGCCGTCCGCGGAATCGGTGTCTCGGCGAGGAATCGGGCGCCCACGACCAGGCCGACTGCCGCGGCGATCGTCAGCAGCGCGGCGGTCACGACGACCAGGGCGATCCGACGCGCCGACCACGCCCGGTCGCTCGGCTGCAGGCCGGCGCGATTGCCCCAGGCGATCAGGAACCATGGCCGCTGGCTCGAAACTCGGGTCGCCGCGATGACTCCCTCGTAGAGACCTGGCAGCTCGGAGGCGCTCGTCTCGGAACCCATCCACGAGCGCAACCGGCGCTCGAGGTCGGTGTCGCTGGAGGGACGATCGATCGGGGTCATGCAGTCTGCCCATCCAGGATCGGCGCGACACGTTCGTCCGCCGCGAGGGCCGCGCGCAGGGCCTTCAGGGCGTGATGGAGTCGGGACTTCGCCGTCCCGATCGGGATCCCCAGCGCGACCGAAGTGTCCGCCATCGAGAGGTCCGCGAAATAGACAAGAGTCAGGATCGTCCGCTGATCCTGCGTCAGGTGCTGGAACGCCCGTTGGATCTCGTCGCGGTCGACGATGAGCCGTGTCCCGTCAGGTCCCGCCCGGTCATCTCGCGGGTCGAGCGGAATCTCGGTGACCTCGTGGTGGCGGTGGCGCCTGGCGATCCGGTAGCACGATCGAACCAGGAGTCGATGGAGCCACGCGTCGAGGCGGCTGGGGTCACGCAGGCCCCGGAGGTCTCGCCACGCCTCGAGTAGGGCGTCCTGGACCGCGTCCTGGGCCCGGTCCGAGTCGCGCAGGATCAAGCGAGCGGTGCCGTAGAGCCGGGCCAGCGTGCCGTGGACGAGCATCGCGAAGGCGTCGCGATCGCCCGCCTGTGCCAGCCGCACGAGCTCGTCCTGCACGCCATCCCCTCGAGGTCGGGCCATTCCGGCCCTCGTCATGATGGATGGGGACGCGGCACATCGAAAGGTTCATTTCTCGTGTCACGGGCCCTCGTCGGATCCGCTCAGGCTTCGACCTGGTACCGCCGCTCCCCGGTGGCTGAGTCGTTGAAGACGTCAGACCTTCGATTTAATCGCGCCACCAGCAAATGTCGTTGCCCACCAAACAGGTCCGTGCCAACCTCGTGTTTGCCCCTCGGTTCGAGTGGGCGGGCATTTGAAACACCAGCTCGTCAAGGTTCGCTGATCAGCCCTGGATCGTCACGTCGTGGCCCTCTGAGCCGCCATCGCCTCTCGATGGCGTGACGACAGCTACCCTGCTACCCTGTGATCACTTGGCTTTGGGAGGCACCTCATGACCGAGACGATGACCGCCTCTCCGCTCGCTCGGACCGTTGCCACCACGCCGACGGACATCTGGAACGACTCGTGCGCCGTCGACGAGCTCGAGTACGCCATCGCCTTCGGGGCGGTCGGCGCGACCGCCAACCCGACCATCGTCCACGACGTCTGGCGGAAGGATCCCGCCGCACTGGCGGGCGCGGGCTCGGGCCATCGCCGATGCGAACCGCGAGCTGGACGGAGACCGAGATCGCCTGGGCGGTCGTCGAGGAGATGTCCCTGACCGGTGCGAGGCTGCTGGAACCGACGTTCGTCCGCCATGGTGGTCGCAACGGGCGCCTCTCGATGCAGACGAACCCGACCTTCTGGCGGACGCCTGTCCGGATGCTCGACCAGGGTGTCCACTTCGCGTCGCTGGCCCCGAACATCATCGTGAAGTTCCCCGCCACGGCGGTCGGCATCGCGGTCATGGAGGAGGCCACCTACCGGGGCGTCAACGTCAACTGCACGGTGAGCTTCTCGGTCGCCCAGGCTGTCGCTGCCGGTGAGGCGGTCGAGCGCGGGCTTCGACGGCGCGAGGCCGAGGGTCTGCGCGTCGACGACATGGGACCCGTGATCACGATCATGATGGGTCGGCTCGAGGATTGGCTCCGAGTCCTCACCGAGCGAGATGGGATCGTCTGCGACCCAGATGCGATCCCCTGGGCCGGCGTCGCCGTGTTCAAACGTGCCTACCGGATCTTCCAGGAGCGAGGGCTGCGTGCCCGGCCGCTCGGGTGCGGCCATCCGCCACCACTATCACTGGAGCGAGCTGATCGGCGGTGACTGTGTGGTGACGCTGCCGTCCTCGTGGCAGAAGCGCTTCAACGCCTCGAGTGTCGAGGTCCGCTCGCGGATCGATGACCCGATCGACCCCCGGATCATCGGGGAGTTGCTGGCGCATTTCCCGGACTTCGCCCGTGCCTACGAGCCCGAAGGCATGGCCATCGAGGACTTCGATACCTTCGGGCCGACCGTCCGTACCCTGCGCGCGTTCATCGCCTCGTACCACGACCTGTTGCACGCGGTGACCGAGGCCGTCCTCCCCGATCCGGACATTCGAGCGTCGTAACGCCGCCGAATGCCCGAACCGATCATCCATCCGGCGGCGCTCCCGAACGAGCTGTCGTGCTCCGCATTGCGGGTCCGACCAGGGCCGGACGGCACGGCCCTCTCCGTCACGCCCGAGGGATCCGGCTGGCGCTACCTGTCGTTCCGGGTCGCCGGGCTCGCCGAGGGCGAGGCGATCGACGCGGGTGTCCATGGACAGGAGGCGGTCATCGTCCCGATCTCCGGCGGTGGCGCTCGCGTCGAGCACGGACCTGACCACCGGTCGATCGACGTCCCTGGCCGCATCTCGCCGTTCGATGCCTTGCCCTGGGCCGTGTATGCACCGCCCGGCACATCGGCCAGGGTCATCGGGCGGCCCGACGGCTCGAGCGACGACGGCCGCGTGGTCGTCGCCATCGCGGAGGCGCCGACGTCTGGGTTCCGCGACGTCGCCGACGCACCGTTCTTGATCGGACCGGACGACGTCGATGTCGAGATCCGTGGAGCGGGCAACGCGACCCGCCAGATCAACCGGATCGTCGGACCGGACTCGCCGGCCGACCGCCTCGAGATCGTCGAGGTCCTGACGCCGTCGGGCAACTGGTCGTCCTGGCCGCCGCACAAGCACGATCGCGACGAGATGCCCGACGAAGCGGTCCTCGAGGAGGTCTACTACTACCGATTCCGCCGACCGCGGGCGTGGGGTCTCCAGCGCGTCTATCGGGCGGATCGGTCGCGAGACTGCCTGATGGAAGTCCACCATGGGGACTGCGTCATCGTCACCGACGGCTACCACCCCTTCGTCGCCGCCCATGGCGACGATGCGTACTACCTGAATGCGTTGGCCGGGGACCGGCGAACGATGGCCTGCTCGTTCGACCCCGACCTCGATCAGGTCCGCGAGGCGTGGCGGAGCATGACACCCGATCCACGCGTCCCGCTCGTGCGTCGTTGACGGATCGCCGCATGACCGGACGCCGAGGCCTCGAGCTCGGGATGTACACCGATTCGGTCAAGGACCTGAGCTTCGAAGCCGCGCTCGACCTCGCAGCGCGGATCGGTGCCACGGGGATCGAGATCGCCACCGGCGGCCAGTCATCGGCGCCACACCTGCGGATCGAGGAGCTGCTCGCCGATCGGGCCGAGCGTGCCTCGTTCGCAGCGGCCTTCGCCGACCGGGGGCTGCGCATCGCGGCGCTCAACTGCTCCGCGTGGCCCCTCCATCCGGTCCACGGTGACCGGCATGTCGCGCTCATCCGCGCGACGATCCGGCTCGCGGGCGAGCTCGGCATCCGCAAGATCGTGACGATGTCGGGCAATCCGGGAGACGGGCCGGCCTCGACCGCGGTCAACTTCACGTGGTACCCCTGGCCGGCCGACTCGATGGCCCTGCTGGACCGGCAGTGGGCGGCGGCCATCGAGCTCTGGCAGGACCTCGCCACCTTCGCGCGCGCGCACGGCGTGGAGCGGCTGGCGTTCGAGCTCCACCCGCTGCACCTCGTCTACAACGTGCCGACGCTGCGGCGGATGCGTGACGCGGTCGGGCCGATCATCGGCGCCAACGTCGATCCGTCGCACCTCTTCTGGCAGCAGATGGACCCGCTCGCCGTCATCCGGGCGCTGGGGCCTGCCGTCTATCACGTCCACCTCAAGGACACCGAGCTGGTCGCCGGCCAGGTCGAGATCGCCGGCGTCCTCGACCAGCGTCCTTTCGAGGTTCCGGCGGATCGTGCGTGGGTCTTCCGGGCGGTCGGCAGCGTCCGCGGGCCGGACTTCTGGTCCGCGTTCATCGCCGCGCTCGAGGGCGTCGGCTACGACGATGTGCTGTCGATCGAGAACGAGGACGTCAGCCTGCCGCCGCAGGACGGCGTCGAGCACGCGGCTGCGTTCATGCGGCCACTCCTCGCCCAGCGGCCGGTCGATGCCTGATCGCGACGACCGCTAGGGCGCCGCGAGCTCGTCGCGGTGCTCGCGCAGGAACGCCGCGGTCGCATCGATCCCACCCGGTCGACGTCGACCGGGCGAGACCAGGTTGGCGCGCTCGAAGAGCCGCCGGGACTCCGCGGTCGGGACCGGCCGGGGCGCGCCGGGGCCAGGCTGCAGCGGCGTCACCGGGCGATCAGCCATCGGCATCGGCCTCCTCATCCATCCGGCGCTCACCCGGATCGACGCCAGGCGGCAGGACGACCGCCGTCCGGGTCCCGCTCGTGGCCGATGCGTAAAGCGCATCGATGACCGCGTTCGCGACCACGCCGTCGACGAAGTCGGCGTGCACCGACCGTCCCTCGGCGATGGCCGTCAGGAACTCGACCCACATCGCCACCTCGAAGCCGAGCCAGCCGATGCCCGTGCCGTCGGTCCCGGCGATCAGCAGGTCAGACGCCCCAGGGTGGCTGGGGTTGACCATGACCCGGCGGTATCCGAACGTCGATGGGTCTCCCGGCAGGCAGACCCGGAACTCGTCCGGCCGCTCGAGGTCCCAGTCGGCCGAGCCCTTCGACCCATAGACCTCGATGAGCATCGAGACGCGCTTGCCGAGCGTGATCCTGCTCGTCTCCAGCACGCCGTAGGCGCCGTTGGCGAAGGTCAGGAGGGCGGCCGCGGCATCCTCGACGTCCACCTCACCCAGCGCGGCCTGAGCATCCGCCCCTTCGCCACGATTGCCGATGGCATCCGCGCCGGCCAAGCGACGCTGGGTGATGAACGTCGACGTCAGGCCCTGGACGCCGACGATCTCACCGACCAGGAACCGGGCGGTATCGACGAGGTGGTAGCCGGTGTCGATGGCGAGCCCGCCTCCGGCCAGGTCCTTCCGGAAGCGCCACGCGAGGGGAACGTCCGGATCCGCGGCATAGTCGAGCAGGAACGAGGCCCGCAGGCTGCGGATCTCGCCCAGCTCGCCCCGGTCGATCAGGCTGCGTATCGCCCGGAGTGCCGGGCTCCAGCGGTAGCCCGCGCCGAGGCCGTGGAAGACGCCCGCGCTCCGACAGGCTTGCAGCATCTCGGCCGCCGCGACGGCCGAGACGGCGAGCGGCTTCTCGCACACGATGTGCTTGCCTGCGGCAGCAGCCGCGAGCACGACGTCGCGGTTGAGGACCGGCGGGAGACAGGCCACGACCAGATCGACGTCGGCGGCGGATACGACGCTTCGCCAGTCCTCCTCGACACGCTCGTAGCCGAATCGGTCGGCCAGATCGGTCGCCAGGTTCCGGTTCACGTCACTCACGGCGACCAGCCGCGGGTGGCGCCCGAGATCCGGATACAGCACGGCGAGGGTGTGCAGCGCGACGCTGTGAGCCCGCGCCATGACGCCCGCGCCGACCATCGCGATCCGCAGGTCCGGAGGGCGCGGGCGGCTCACCGGCTCATGTCCCCCTCAGCTCGTCGATCCGAACCCGCCGACCTTCGTTCGATGAGACCGCGATCGCATCGCACACCAGCGCCGCCTCGTAGCCATCCTCGAACGTGGCCTGCTCGGGCGAGATCGGCCGAGGCGTGGCCGGCTGGGGCAGTCCTCGACGAGGGCGATTCAGCACCCTACCAGCCGATATCATGAGCGTCAACGAGCGAATGTCGGCCTCTCGGGTCGCCTCGCTCCCGACCGTCTCGCCCGAGTGATGACCACGAGAGTCGAGGAAGATCGAGTGAGCGACCTGCTTGCACGAGTCGCAGGCGCGCCGATCACCTGGGGTGTGGACGAGTCTCCGGGCTGGGGCTACCTCATGGACCGGGACCAGGTCCTGGACGAGATGTCCGAGGCTGGCCTGTCGGCGACCGAGCTCGGCCCGGACGGCTTTCTGCCCACCGACCCCGGCGAGCTGCGCGAGTATGTGGCCAGTCGTGACATGAGCGTGGTCGGGGGCTTCGTTCCGGCACTCCTCTACCGCCCGGACCGGATCGATTCCGAGCTGGAGTACGTGCGCCGCGCGGCCAGCCAGCTCGCGACGACCGGCTCGAAGGTGCTGGTGCTCGGACCTTCGTCGCATAACCCGGGCTACGACATCCGCTTCGACATGAGCGACGACGAGTGGCCGATCTTCCTGGCCAACCTGCGGCGCCTGCAAGGGATCGTCGACGATGCCGGGCTCCAGACCGCCCTCCATCCGCACTGGAGCATGGCCATCGAAGATGGCCGTGACGTGGCGCGGCTGCTCGAAGCGTCTGATGTCGGGCTGTGCCTCGACACCGGCCACCTCTACCTGGCCGGGACCGACCCGGTCACCGTCGCGCGGATGGCCCCCGAACGGGTGCTGCACGTCCACCTCAAGGATGTCGACGCCACGGCTGCCGAGCGGGTACGCAGCGGCGCGGTGCCGTTCCGGCAGGCGGTCATCGATGGGTTGTTCACGCCGCTGGGGGCCGGTGGGGTCGACATCGAGGGCGTGATCCGCACGCTCGAGGGCCAGGGCTTCCGCGGCTGGTATGTGCTGGAACAGGACGTCGCGCTGCCCACCGAACCGGCGCCGGGGACGGGTCCCAAGGTGGACGCCGTGGAGAGCGTCGAATTCCTCCGTCGGCTCGCGGCGACGATCTGAGCCGGACCACCATTGGCCGAGCAGCGGGTCGAGTGCGTGGTTCCGGCGGGGGCGCTGCTGGGTGAGTGTCCCCTGTGTGCTCGGCATCTACGCTGGGACCGTATCGTCCACCGAGGCGTGGCTGGCACGCGGTGCACACTACTTCACGACCGGCCTGGAGGTCTTCCTGAAAGACGGCATGACGGCTCACCTGGATCGACTGCGAGGTGGACGATGACGAAGACGATCCGCTTGACGATGGCGCAGGCGCTCGTCCGCTGGTTGCTGGCGCAGCGCACGGCGATCGATGGCGACGAGGTGCCGCTGTTTGCCGGCGTGTTCGCGATCTTCGGGCACGGCAACGTCACGAGTCTCGGCGAGGCGCTCGAGCCCGTCCAGGATCGGCTGCCGACCTGGCGGGGCCACAACGAGCAGTCGATGGCCCTGGCGGCCGTCGCCTACGCGAAGGCGATGCGAGGGCGGCGGATCATGATCGCCACCTCATCGGTCGGACCGGGCTCGACCAACTTCGTGACCGCCGCCGCGGCTGCCCACGCCAACCGGCTGCCCGTCCTGCTCCTGTCGGGCGACACGTTCCAGCATCGGATCGTCGATCCCGTCCTCCAGCAGGTCGAGCACTTCGATGACCCGACGGTCACCGTCGCCGATGCGTTCAAGCCCGTGACCCGCTACTGGGACCGCATCACCCGCCCCGAGCAGATCGTCCAGTCCCTGCCCCAGGCCGTCGCCGTGATGCTCGATCCGGCGACCCGTGGGCCCGCCTTCATCGCGCTGCCACAGGACATCCAGGCGGAGGCGTACGACTTCCCGGCTGTCTTCTTCGAGCCGACGCTCCACTACATCCGCCGCCCGGGGCCCGACCCGCGCGACATCGAGACCGCGGCGACGCTCCTGAAGGCGGCGAGCCGGCCGCTCATCATCTCAGGCGGCGGTGTCCACTACTCCGGGGCGGTCGACACCCTCCGTGCCTTTGCCGAGAAGCATCGGATCCCGGTCGTCGAGACGGTGGCCGGCAAGGCGACGCTCGTCCACGATCACCCGAACTACGCGGGCCCGATCGGGGTCACCGGATCAGCGGCGGCTAACGCCGTCGCTGGGCGTGCCGACGCGATCCTGGCCGTCGGGACCCGCCTGCAGGACTTCACGACGGGCTCGTGGGCGCTGTTCGAGGATCCCGATGTCCGTTTCGTCTCGATCAACACCGCCGGCTGGGACGCCCACAAGCATCGCGCGCTGCCGATCATCGGGGACGCGCGGGTCTCGCTCGAGGCGCTCGACGTCGCGCTGGGCGAGGGCAGAGCCGATGGCGAGTGGCTGGCGTTCGCGCAGGCGCAGATCGCGGATTGGCATCGGTATCTCGATTCCTGGAAGGGCCGATCGCACGACGGTCCCCCGGCCTACGCTGAGGTCATCGCGACCATCAACGACGTCTGCGACGACGACGACTATTGCCTGTCCGCGGCCGGCGGCCTGCCGGGCGAGCTGTGCATGGGCTGGCGCTCGAAGTCGATCGGCTCGTTCGACTCCGAATACGGCTACTCGACGATGGGCTACGAGATCGCCGGCGGCTGGGGCGCGAAGATGGCGAGGGGCGATGGGGACGTCATCGTGTGGGTCGGCGACGGCTCGTACCTGATGATGAACTCGGACATCTACTCGACCGTGATGACCGGCCACAAGGTCATCTTCATCGTCTGCGACAACCGTGGCTACTCGGTCATCAATCGCCTCCAGGTCAACTCGGGTGGCGCGGAGTTCAACAACCAGCTCAGTACCACGCGGCACGAGCGATACGTCGAGGTCGACTTCGTCAAGCACGCGGAGTCGATGGGCGCCGTCGCCGAGCGGGTCGACCGCGTCGAGGATCTTCCGGCCGCCTTCGCCAGGGCCAAGGCGGCCGACCGAAGCGCCGTCATCGTCGTGCCCATCGACCCCTACGCGTGGACCGAGGGCGGCGCCTGGTGGGAGGTCGGCATCCCCGAGGTCAGCGATCGCGAGCAGGTCCGCGCGGCGCGCGAGCGATGGGAGGCCGACAAGCGACGCCAGCGCGTCGTGGCCTGAGCCATGGCTGACCTCGACGGCAAGGTCGCCATCGTCACCGGCGCGGCTTCGTACGTCGGCACGGCCATCGGCGCGGCGCTGGTGGCGGCTGGCGCGACGGTGGTCCTCGCCGACCGGCGATGAGGCGCATGGCGCCGAGTCAGCGGCCCGACTCGGCGATGGCGCCCGCTTCGTGGCCACCGACATCGCCGAGGACGCGCACGTCGACCGGCTGCTGGCACATGTCATCGAGGCGTCCGGTCGCCTCGACATCGTCGTCAACGCGGCGGCCATCTTCGACGACGAGCGTCTCGACACCTCGCGCGAGCTCTGGCACCGCGTATTGGACGTGAACCTCGTCTCGGCAGCCATCCTCTGGGCACGCCGCCGGCCGAGTCGCGGTCAGGGCGGCACTCGGAGACACGCCGCTAGAATGCGCCCCGCGCGGGAAGCATCGGACCTGTGCCTCGACTGCTCGGGGAGTGTCATGCGAACACCGGTCGTCGCCGCCATCGGCATCATCGCCGTCGCCGTCCTCGTGGTCCTAGCCATCCTGATCGGTGGCGGGTCGAACGCCTCGTCCCTGACCGGCACGGACTGGCACCTGACCGCCTACACCGAAGCGACGCCGGCCTTCCAGGGCGTGGTGCCGGCCGAGGAGCAGTCGCGCTACACGATCGCCTTCGCGGACGGCGGCACGTTCCAGGCGCAGGCCGACTGCAACCGGGCCGCCGGGACCTACGAGACGAGCGGCCAGGATGGGCTGAAGTTGACCGTCGGGCCATCGACCCTCGTCGCCTGCCCGGATGGCTCGCACGGCGGCGTCTATGTCCATGCGCTCGACAACGCCGAGACCTACGTCATCGCCGGCGAGCAGCTGACCATCACGCTGAGCGGCGGCGGCTCACTCACCTATGCCGCGGGCCAGGCGCCCGAGGTTTCGCCGACACCGAGCCCCAGCCCGAGCGCCTCGCCAAGTCCCTCCCCCAGCCCGTCGCCGAGCCCGTCGCCCAGCCCGAGCCCGACGCCAAGCCCGAGCCCGACGACCGCGCCAACGTCGGGGCCGACCGACGCGCCGACCGTAGCGCCGACGGCCGCCCCGACCGCCGCGCCGACGGAGGCACCCACGGCGGCCCCCACTGAGGCACCAACGGCGGCCCCGACCGCGAAGCCGACGGCCGCGCCCACCGCAGCCCCCACGGCGACTCCGGTCCCGGGCGGCGACCTGACCGGCAAGACCTGGCTGTTGACCGCCATCACGACCAGGAACCCGGGCTTCCAGGGCGTCGTGCCCACCGACCAGCAGGACCAGTACACCATCACCTTCGCGACCGCCGGTACGTTCGCGGCCCAGGCCGACTGCAACCAGATCGCGGGGACCTGGACGGCCGGGACGTCCGGTAGTCTGACCCTCCAGCTCGGCCCCTCGACGATCGTCGAGTGCCCCGACGGATCGCTCGGGGACCTCTACATCATCGCCCTCGGCAACGCCGCCAGCTACGCCGTTGCCAGCGGACAACTCACGATCACCCTCGACGACGGTGGCACCCTGGCCTATCGCTGATCGCCACCGAGTTGACACAGGCCCAGCGGGTCACGCAAGGTCACGACCAGAGCGTAGGGAGGCCGCATGTCGATCGATGCCTGACCTGCTCGCCGGTCGGAAGCGAGCAGCACGGCGGCTCCTGATCGTCGTTGCGTTGACTGCGATGTGGAGTGCCGGCGCGCCAGTGGCACCGGTTGCCGCTGTCTCGGATCGCCTGCCCGATCTTCGAGTCGCCAACATCTCGGGGTTCCACATCGTGAAGTCCGGCGGTCGGCGGCTGCTCCGGTTCAACGGCATCATGTGGAACAAGGGCGATGGCCCATTCGAAGTACGGGCGAATCGACCGAGTTCGTCCTCGTCCGCCTGGGACGTCGATCAGATCGTCTATCGAAGCAACGGCCGGCACCGACGGATCGAGACGACCGCCCGCATGAAGTACGCCGGCGACGGCCACGATCACTGGCACGTGCGCAGGATGCTTACGTACCACCTCTGGGGTGCCCGCGGGACCCTGCGGTCCAGCAAGGTCGGCTTCTGTTTCTTCGACACGAACCTCATCAACGGGAGCCTCGCGCGTTCGCCTGCTCGTCCGGTGTACCTGGAGTCCATGTGCGGTCGGCGCGCATCGATCCGCACGCGAAATGGGATCTCTGTCGGCTGGGGCGACAAGTACGCATGGAATTTCGCGTTCCAATGGATCGACATCACCGGCCTGCCGGGCGGGATCTACACGCTCCGGAGCGCGGTCGATCTCTACGGGCAGTTCACCGAGAAGTCCGAGACCAACAACTGCGCCTACGCCCGCATTCGTATCGGCTCGTCTGGCTCGACGTTGACGGTCCTCGGGCGTGGCCAGAGCTGTCCCGAACGACCACGCCGACTCCCCGTACGCAGACGCGATCGCGTGGGCGCGCGAGGTCGGCATCAGCAATGGTTGTGACGCTGACATGTTCTGTACCAACAATCCAGTGACGCGCGGAGAGTCGGCGACCTTCCTCACGCGCGCGTTCCACTACCCGGATGCGACACAGGACTACTTCTCGGACGACACCGGCGACCCGAACGAGGCCAGCATCAATCGGATCGCCGAGGCGGGGATCGCACCACCCCCGTGCGGCGAAGGCCGGTTCTGTCCCGCCAAGCACCTCACCCGGGCGCAGATCGCATACATGCTCGCGCTGGCGCTCACGCTGCCGCCCGCGACGCAGGACCACTTCGACGACGATAACGGGACGATCTTCGAGAACGGGATCAATGCGCTCGCGGAAGCGGGCATCACGTCGGGTTGCGGCGAACGACTGTACTGTCCGAGCGGTGACGTGACGCGCGGTCAGTTGATGGCCCTGCTCCACCGCGCCCTGGTGGACCCATAAGCGAGAGGTAGGTCAGATGCACGATCGTTGGCGACTCTCACGCGCACGTATCGGCGCGATCCTCCTGGCGGCGACCCTCGTGTCGTCCGTGGTGGTACCAAGCGCCGTCGCCGGGACGTTCTCGGTGTCGCTCGGCAAGGTCGCTGGCGGCTTCCGATCCCTGACCCAGGTCACGAATGCCGGCGACGGCACGGACCGCCTCTTCGTGGTCGAGAAGCGCGGCACCATCCGCGTCATCCAGGGCGGCAGCATCCTGCCTGGGTACTTCATGGACATCCGCTCGCTGGTGGCCGACACCGGCGAACGCGGGCTACTCGGTCTGGCGTTCCATCCCAACTTCGAGTCGAACCGCCGCTTGTTCGTGTACTACACCCGCAATGGGGGTGACATCGTGGTGGCGAGGTACACGACGAACCTCGCTCGAACGAATGTCGACGAGAGCACCGGCCGGCGTCTCATGCTCATCGAGCACAGCGCTCAAACGAACCACAACGGCGGCGCGCTGGCATTCGGCCCCAGCGGGTATCTGTTCATCGCCGTCGGCGACGGAGGGGGGAGCGGAGACCCAGGCAACGACGCGCAGGAGAAGACGACCACGTTCCTCGGCAAGATCCTGCGCATCAACGTGGACGGCACGGGCGCCGGCAAGTACGACCGCTATTCCATCCCGGGGTCCAATCCGTTCGCAGGCCCGACCAAGGGGCGCGGCGAGATCTGGGCATACGGCTTGCGCAATCCGTGGCGGATCTCCTTCGATCGCGGCACGGGCAAGTTGTTCATCGCAGATGTCGGGCAGAACCGCTACGAGGAAGTCGATCGCGAGGGGGCCGGTTTCACGGGTGGCCGGAACTACGGTTGGAGCGTCATGGAAGGCAAGCACTGCTTCCGACCAGCGAAGTGCCCGATGGCCGGTGACACGCTGCCGATCCTCGAGTACGCGCACAGCAATGGCAACTGCTCGATCACCGGAGGCTATGTCTACCGCGGCAGCGCATACCCGAATCTTGTCGGCCAATACGTCTTCGCCGACTGGTGCAGCGGCCGCATCTGGACGGTGCCTCACGCAGGAACGGCGATGACGCAGCGCGCCAACACGTCCGTGAACATCACATCGTTCGGCGAAAGCGAGAGTGGCGAGCTGTACGCGGTCACCTCGGCGGGGGTGGTCTACCGGGTGCGCGCGCCGTAACGGTCGCCGAGTAGCATGGCGCCATGAAGGGTGATCGAGTCGAGGCCGTCGTCGATACCGGTCAAGGCGTCCAGACCTTCGACATCGTGGCCTCCAAGGCCGGTCGCCGGATCGAGGTGGTCACGACACGGGGCGTCGTCGAGGTGCGCGAAGTGACCCGAACGGGCACCCCCGTCCGCACCGGCCGGTTCATGGCCAATCGGCTGATCGCACTGGTCGAGCATCCGGCCGCCGACGAGCGCGGCCGGGTCGAGATCAGCACCCGCCACCGACTCCAGCCACGCAGCTGACCATCGCGGGCCAGTCGAGGCTGACCTCTCCTTTTGACCATCGAGGTAAAATATGGGCCTCGTTCGGCCTTGCCCGACGGACATCCAGCCCGTTGCTGGGTCGGCATTGCCATGGAGGTGCCCCGTGAATGCGTTCATCGTGGACCTCAAGAACAAGCCATCCGAGCTCGCCAAGGTGACCGAGTCGATCGCCCAGAAAGGGATCGACATCACGGCCTTCAGCGCCGCGGCCTGCGGCGATAGCGGGACGCTGGCTCTGGCCACAGACAACGAGGCCGCTACGCATCGCGCCTTGACCGAGGGTCAGTGGAAGTTCCGGACGATCGAGTTGGTCGAGACGTCACTCGTCAACCGGCCGGGTGCCCTGGCTGAGGTTGCCCGGAGGCTGGCGAAGGCCGGTATCAACATCGAGGCCGCGTTCCCGACCGGCATGGTCGGGAGCAACGTCCACGTCGCCTTCGCCACGAACGACCCGACGAAGGCCAAGGAAGCCCTGAGCGAACTCGTCGGCGCCAGCCGATAGCAGATCCAAGGCGGTCGATGACCGCTTGATCAAGGAGATTGAGCCCCGGGAAGGAAGCCCGGGGCTCATCGTTTCGCCCCTCGCGCCGCCGGCCAGGAACTCGGGTGTTGTGCCGATCGCCACATCGCGATTGCGCCCGATCTCGTCCTGTGGCAACATGCGCCGACGATGAGCGCCAACCTGCACCACGACATGCCCCATTGCTGTTGTCCTTGCCTCGGGCAGGGGAGGTGCCGTCGCTGAGCGTCCGTTCGCTTGGTCGTCCGCTACGCGGACCCACCCCTGCCGAGAGAGGCAGGGGCTTTTTGTTATCCGGGCACAGGATCACACGCAGGGAGATGACATGACGACGCAGAGTCAAGCTGGATCGGGGTCCAGACCGACGATCTCGACGAAAGAGCTGGCCAAGAGCCTGAGCGACCCACTCGTGACCGTGGTCGACATCCGGTCACTGGCCGCCTTCAACGGCTGGCGGCTCGACGGCGAGTCGCGTGGCGGCCACCTGCCGGGCGCCCGCGCCTTCCCGGACGCCTGGCGGTCGACCGTCGACGAGTCGGAGCTGGGGCGACTGCTGGCGGACAAGTCGATCGAGCCCGACCGCACGATCGTCGTCTACGGGGTCGATGGAAGTGATGCCGCGGCATTCCAGGCGTGGCTGCTCGAGCGTGGCTACACCGACGTGCTCGTATACGAACCTGGGTTCGCGGCCTGGGCAGCGGACGAGACGCTGCCGGTCGAGCGCCTGCCGCAGGTTCGAGCGGCTCGTCTACCCGGACTGGGTCCGCCAGCTGGTCGAGGGCGAATCGCCGGAGACCTATGCCGGCAAGGGCTTCGTCGTCCTGCACGTCAACTTCGGCGTGCCCGAGGAGTACGTCGAGGGCCACCTGCCGACCGCCATCTACCTGGACACGAACTGGCTCGAGGACCCGGTCACCTGGAACCGTCGATCCCCGGCCGAGATCGAGGCCACGCTCAGCCGCCTCGGCATCACACCCGACACGACGGTCGTGGTCTACGGGCGCGACACCGTCGGCGATGCCAACGAGAAGTGGCCAGGCCGGCGGGCCGGCCAGATCGCGGCGACCCGTGCCGCGCTCATCATGCGCTACGCCGGCGTCACCGACGTCCGCCTCCTCGACGGCGGCTACGACCGTTGGATCGGGGCCGGCCATCCCATCGACACCGTCCCCTACCAGCCCCGACCGATCGCGTCGTTCGGCAAGGCCATCCCCGAACGACCTGAGTTCATCGTCGACATCGACGAGGCCAAGTCGATGATCGCCGACCCAGCCGGCGCGGCGCTGGTCAGCGTCCGGACCTGGAACGAGCACATCGGCCAGGTCAGCGGCTACAACTACATCGGCCCTGCCGGCCGCATCGCTGGCGATGTATGGGGCAACTGCGGTTCCGACGCCTACCACATGCAGCACTACCGCAACCCGGACAACACGATGCGCGCTTACCCGGAGATCGCCGCCAACTGGGTCGACGCCGGCATCACGCCGGACAAGCGGGTGGCCTTCTATTGCGGGACCGGTTGGCGCGCCTCCGAGACGTGGTTCTACGCCGACCTCATGGCCTGGCCACGGATCGCCGTGTACGACGGCGGATGGTTCGAGTGGAGCCAGGATCCGATCAATAACCCGATCGAGGTCGGGGAGCCGGCCGACAAGGAGGCCGCTGCATGATCGGGATCGAGCATCGGGGGAGCTTCGAGGCTCACTAGACGCATCGGTTTCAGGACGTCATCAGCCTCGGGCTCTACAACTGGCCTCCTACCCCACATGGAGGCTCAGATGCAGCAACTTCGATCCGATCACGCGGCGGCCGGGTTCGCCGGGGCCGGTCATATCACGCGACGCCGTGTGCTCCGCCTCGCGTCCGTCGCACTCGCCACCACCGCCTTGTTGGCGGGCGCCGCCGTGACGATCGCCCATGACGGCGGATTCGGCGGGTCGGGCGGCTTGGACTTCGGGCGCGGCGGCGGAGGCCGCGGCCAGATCACCGTAACGGCCGTCAACGGCAACGACCTCGCGCTCGAGACGACCGACGGCTGGACGCGGACGATCACCGTGACCAGCGCGACGACGATCACCGAGGCCGGGCAGACCATCACCGTCGGCGACATCGACGTCGGCGACTCGATCCGTTTCAGCCAGACCGCCTCGTCGGCGGGCACGTACACCATCGATGCCATCGTGGTCGTCGTGCCGACCGTCAGTGGCACCGTGACCGAGGTGGGATCCGGCAGCTTCAAGCTGACCGCGCGCGACGGCACGGTCTGGACCATCACCACGAACGCCTCGACTGCATACACCCTTGGCTTCGCGAGCAGCGCCAAGGCCGGCAGCGCCGCCGACCTCAAGGTCGGCAGCGGCGTCGTCGTCCAGGGCACCTCCGCCACGACCGATGCCATGACCGCGGTCACCGTTCGGATCCAGCTGCCGCGCGTCGGGGGCCAGGTGACGGCCAAGACCAGCGACTCGATCACCGTCGTCCGTCGTGACGGGTCGACGGCGACCATCCATGTCTCGTCCGCTACGACCTACCTGGTCGCTGACACGACGAGCGCCACCCTGGCTGACGTCACGGTCGGCATGATCGTCATGGCCGAGGGCACGCAGCGTGCCGATGGCACGATCGACGCCTCGACCGTCGTCGGGGGCAGCATGAGGTCCGGCGGCCACGGTTGGTTCGGACCATCCGCGGTCCCGAGCGCCAGCCCCTCGGGCACGATCGAGGGCTGACCGAGCAAACCACCAAGACGCCCGAGGCAGAGGGACCTCGGGCGTCGGATGGGCGAGCGCGGCTCGTGGTGGCCCCCTTGACAGTTTGCTGACGGCCATCGACTATGGTCTGAGACCATATCGACCGCGCGCTTCCCCTTGTCGACCTGTTTTGTTGAGGTCCTTAAGTGCCCAAGCCGAAGACCGCCGCCAGCTCCATCGGGGGGCCCGACACCGCCTCGGCGCGCTCGAAACCAGCCGTGGGTCGCCAGGTCAAGCGCTGGCGGACCGAGCGCGGTCTGACGCTGGCGCAGGTCGCGGAGCGCAGTGGCCTCAATGTCGGGTACCTCAGCCAGATCGAGAACGACAAGGCCTCCCCTTCCCTCGAGTCGCTGGCCGCCATCGGCGCCGCGCTCGACGTGCCCATCGCGTGGTTCCTCCAGGACACCTCGAGGCCGCCGCGCGTCGTTCGCGCCGCCGACCGGCGGACGTGGCAGGGGCCGGGAGGCGGCAGCATCGAGGAGGTCGATGGCGGCGTCTCGCACGCGCTGCGCATCGTGCAAGTGACCGGCAGGCCGGGTAGATCGACGGGTCTCCACGCTCATCCCGGCGACGAGCATCACATCGTGCTCCAGGGGCGCATGCGCATGACGCAAGGTGAGCACAGCGTCGAGGTCGGGCCGGGCGACTACGTGCTCTGGGACGCGACCATCCCGCACGATGCGGCGGCGCATCGGCGACGAGGCCCCCGTCGTCCTCATCGTCAGCACGCGCCAGCGCGGAACGGAGACCGCGCCGCCCGAGTGAAGCCGGTGTGCGCCCGGCGGCCCGAATCCCGCTCCCCTGCTAGGCTTCCCGCTCGTGACTGATACGCCGAACGACGAAACGGCGGGATCGGGGCAGAGGCCGCCGAAGCGGCCTCGCGAGGGGACGACGCCGAACCCGCGGGTCAAGCGTTCGACGACGAACCCTTCGGTAACGCGCGCGAAGGCCGGAGCTACCGGAGCTCCTGCCGCCAGCGCCGTTGCCGCGCCGGCCCCGAGTCCCGTGACGCCGACCGCTGCTCCCGTCCTGCCGACCGAGCCGCTGCCGGGGGATGCCCCGCGCCAGGGGCGCGTGTCGCGCTATGTGCCTGCCTTCCTTTCGTCGATCGTCCCCGGCCTCGGCCAGCTCGTCACCGGCCGGCGGACGCTGGCGGCGCTCTTCCTCTTCCCGGTCATGCTCCTCATCGTCGGCGTGCTGATCGCTCTCGTGGTCATGGGCCCGGCCCGGCTAGCCGCCACGCTCATCGAGCCCGAGGTCATCTGGGGCATCATCGGCCTCCAGATCGTCTTCGTCGTCTGGCGCCTCCTCGCGATGTCGGCCAGTGTCCTCGACCCTGCTTACCCCAAGCCGCGCGCCCGGGACGTCGTGCCCATCGGCCTGCTCATCCTCTTCATCGTGGTGCCGCAGGGCCTCGTGCTGGCCGTCACCGACCAGGCCCGTCAGACCGCCGACACGGTCTTCGTCGGCGACCAGTCGACCGACGGCGCCTGGGTCCCGGAGACCGTGGGGCCGACCTTCGGCACGCCGGGTTTCGACGACGACCCCGACGTCCTGCCGGTCTTCGCCCCGCCGTCGCCGACCGAGGGCCCACAGCGTGTCAACGTCCTGCTCATCGGCGTCGACGCTGCCCCGACCCGGAGCACGTACTTGACCGACACCATGATCGTGGCCTCTCTCGACCCGGTCGCCGAGACCGTGTCCATGGTCTCCATCCCGCGCGACATGGTCGATGTGCCGCTGCCTAACGGCCGGCGGTTCGCAGGCAAGATCAATTCGCTCGTGTCCTTCGCCAGGCACAACCGGCGCCAGTTCAAGGGCGCCAACGGCCAGGGCTTCGACGTCCTCCAGGGCGCGCTCGGGACACTGCTCGGACTGAGGATCGACTACTACGCGGTCGTCAACCTGCCGGGCTTCGTGAACGTCATCGACAAGCTCGGGGGCGTCAACGTCAACGTCGAGCGTGGCTTCTGTGATTCGACCTATACGGAACGCGGCTTCGACCGTGGCTTCGCGATCACCGCCGGCCGCCATCACCTCGACGGCTGGGCGGCGCTGGCCTATGCCCGTGTCCGTCATGCCGCCGGCGAGTCCGACTTCACGCGCGCGGCGCGCCAGCAGGAGGTCCTCTCGGGCATCCGGGACAGGATCGTCAACGGTGGCTTCCTCGAAGATCCCATCGGACTGCTCAAGTCGCTCAGCCGGACGGTCCAGACGAACGTGCCCCGCAAGCTGGTGCCCGACCTCGTCGAGTGGGCCAAGGACGTAGAACGCGCAGACACGTATCGCGAGGTCATCAGCCGGCCACTCGTGCGCGGCACGCTCGACCGCCGGGGATCGGTCCAGATCCCCGATGTGAAGGCCATTCGCGCATTGGCCGATCGCCTCTTCACCGCGCCGGGCACGCTGCCTGCGCCGCGGTTCAAGGCGCCGGCTGCCAAGGCTGGCAAGGCGACGACCAAGGGCATCGGCAGCTGTGCGCCGGCGCGGACACCGAGACCGACGCCGAAACCGACCAAGAAGCCCACCCCGAAGCCTCCGAGCGCGACGGCGAAGCCGACGGATCCGCCCCCAGACCCGACTCCCACCGATCCGCCCGACCCGACGCCGACCGACGCACCCTGAGCGTCCACGCTACGCCGAACTCAGCCCACGCACCACGCACGCGTTGGCGCGCTGACGGCGCAGAGCGTCGACGCTGGTATCGTGCGGGCATGGAGCTCGCCGTCGAGTGGCTTGGCCGGATCGACTATCGCGCCGCCTGGGCGCTGCAGCACACCATGGTCGCCGCCCGCGCCGCCGGCGAGATCCCCGACACGGTCCTGGTCCTGGAACATCCGCCCGTGCTGACGCTCGGGCGTCAGGCCGATCCGACCTTCGTGCGCGCCTCCGAGGCGGACCTCGCCCGGCGTGGCATCGAGCTCATCCGCGTGGAGCGGGGAGGCGAAGTCACCTATCACGGACCAGGCCAGTTGGTCGCCTATCCCATCGTCCGCCTGGATGAGCGTGAGATCCTGCTGCGGCCGTTCGTCCGGGCCCTGGAGACGGCCATGATCGAGACCTGCGCGAGCTATGGCGTCGTCGCCGGCCGCCGCGACGGCCATCCAGGGTGCTGGGTCGGCGCGGACGGACCAGCGCCGCGCAAGATCGGCGCCCTCGGCATCCGCGTCGAGCGCGGCGTCAGCTACCACGGCATCGCGCTCAACGTGACCACCGACCTCGACGCCTTCGCCCTCATCGACCCGTGCGGGATGCCGGACGTGGAGGTCACGTCGATCGCGGCCGAGGCGGACTGGCCCGACCCCTCACCGACCACGGCCAGCGTGCGCCAGGCCGCCGAACGGTTCGCCCCGGCCTTTGCCCGCGCACTGGCGGCTGGCGCCGCGACGCGACCCATTCCTGCGCCGGCACCGGTCGGAGGCTGAGCCATGGCCGGCGGCATGTTCGAACTGCGTCGCGATGACATCACGGGCTGGTGGGTGGCCGTGGTCGTGGACCGGACCTACGATCGCGCCCGCTTCGCGCGCCCGGCAGACGTCCTCCAGCAGTCCGGCCCCTGCCGGAACTGCGTCGATCCGCCCGGCGGCGGGGTGCGGCGTTGGATCGTCAAACCCAATGCCTTTTCGGTCGCCGGCTCGGAGCGCGAGGCTCGCGAGGCGGCGCCGACCGGCGCGACCCGGCAGCAAGGGCTCGGGCTGGTCGCTGACGCTGGCTCGTGGGGCACCATCCTCGCCCCTCCGGAGGAGCACCGACCGTTTGCCCATGCGCCCGCCGGTGTCGTCGGCGGCATGTTGCGGGTCGCCCGCGATGCGCTGGCCGAGGCACGCGAGGCCGGCACGACCGACTACTTCCAGGTCGTCCAGAATCATGGGCGCCAGGCAGGCGCCTTCACCAACCACCTGTGCCTCGACACCTACGACGTGCCGCAGATCCCTCATCGCATCGGCGAGGAGCTCGGTGGCGCCGCCCGATACCTCATCCGTGAGGGGAGCTGCCCGTTCTGCCGCCTGGTGCGCGACGAGGTCGCGTCGCGCGACCGACTCGTCTTCGAGGATGCCGCGAGCGTGGCCTTTGCTCCGTTCGCCTCGCGCTCTGCCTTCGAGATCTGGGTCGTGCCGCGCCACCACGAGGCGGACTTCGGGCAGGCCACCGACGCGCAGCTGACAAGCGCAGCGGAGACGCTCCAGAAGGTGCTCCGCCTGCTCGACGCCCTCGACGGGCCGGCCTACAACCTCGTCCTGCACACGGCGCCATTGCGCGAGCGGGTCGACGAGACCTACCACTGGCACTGGGAGATCCATCCTCGCCTCCGGGAGATCGGTGGCCTCGAGCTGGGCACCGGCCTGCCCGTCAATCCCATCAGCCCCGAGGCCGCGGTCGAGGAGCTCCTGGCGGCGGCGGGCATCCGACCCGCCACACCCGAGTGGGACGGGCCGCGACGATGATGCTGACCCTCACGGATCACGTCGAATTCGTCACAGCCAGCGCCGGTGGTCCGTCACAGGTCCGCGAGGCGAGCGCCATCCCCGCGCCGCCCACCAACGATCGACCTGCCGCGCCTGGGGACGCACGCGGTCGAGCGGGAGGATCATTGCTCATACGCAACGCCGCGCAGCGAAGGCCGCGTGCCGTGACCCGCGACCGAGCGACCGCGCGAACCGTCGTCGAGGAGCTCTTCCGGCTCCACTCGGGCGAGATCTACGCGTACCTGGCGCGCATGCTGCGCGACGACGAGCTGGCGGCCGACCTGGCCCAGGAGACCTTCGTCAAGGCCTATCGCGCCTACGAGACGCTCGAGGACCCCGCCCGCGCCCGTGCCTGGCTCTACCAGATCGCCAGCCGGACCGCACTCGACGAGCTACGCCGGCGCCGGATCGTTCGCTTCATCCCCTGGACCGGCGAGTCGCGCGGCTCTGACCGCTCGGCGGAGGACGCGGCGATGCACGGGCGCCTATCCGCCGAGATGGACCGGGCGCTCGACGCCATCCCGGTACGCCAGCGCAACGCGCTGATCATGGCTGAGGTCCACGACCTGACCGGCGTCGAGCTGGCTGCTGCCCTCGGTGTCTCGCATGTGGCCGCGCGGGCACTGCTGACCCGCGGCCGGGAATCCCTGCGCCAGGCGTTGGCGCTGGAGCGTGCCCGGTCGACCGAGCGCGAGGCGTCCGGCCAGCCGAGTGAACGCGGCGAGGACGAGCGATGAGTGGCGATCGCCACGAGCCGTTCCGGACGCTGCTTGCGGAACGGCTCGATGGGCCGCTCGATGCCGGCGATGCCGCCTCGCTCGAGGCGCACCTCGGTGGCTGCCCGGCCTGTAGGTCGGTGGCCCACGACTACGAGCTTGATCGCGAGCGGATGCGTGCGGTCCGCACGCCGGAGCCACCTCGCGACCTCTGGGCACGCACCAGTGCGGCCCTCGACCGCGAGATCGCCGACGACGCAGACGCCCTGCTCGCCCCGGGTATCGGCGGTGTCCGCGGCGGTCGGCAGCTCCGCGTGGCTCTCGGCTCGTTCGTCACGGCGACGATCATCCTGGCCATCACCGGCGGGCAGCTGATGCCCGACGCGCCGACCGGGCTGGCCACAGCCACGCCCTTCGCCATCCCTGCCCAGGCCGTCAACTACGTAGGCGTCGCCGACGGCGAATTGACCTTCTATCGCGCGGACGTCGCCGAGGTCTGTCCCCCGCGCCGCCTCGACTGTGCGGACGGGCCCGACGGGGAGGCGGTCGTCCGGCTCGGCTCGAGCGTCAACGCGCATGCGGTGGCCATGAACAGGACCGGGCAGCTCTTCATCTCGGGTCACGACGACCTCGGCGAGGAGGTCTTCGCCATCGTCACGTTGCCCTCTCCGGAGCCGACAGGCACAGCCGTCGTCGATCCGCCGAGCCCCTCCCCGGACTCGTCTGGTGCGCCCGATCCTGACGCGTCGTCCCAGCCGATCGAGACGCGCAACCCCGACCTCGGGCAGGGCGATCCCGCGACGCCCGAGCCGACCGACGGGCCGGACATCATGCCGAGCACGTCGCCCGACGGGCCGACCGACCCTGCCGCGGTGCCATCGATCTCGCCACCGCCGAGCCCGACGACCGCCGTCGCCTCCAGCCAGGCCATCCTCACCGACGTGATCGCCACGGGTGCCGCGGCGGCCTGGTCGCCAGACGGCTCGACGCTCGCCTTCAGCGCGATGCCGGCGGATCGATCGGATGGCTCTGACGTGTACGTCTGGCGGCCGGGCGACGAACAGGCGCATGCCATCACCGGCGACCACGGCTCGCTCTTCGCATCGTGGTCCGGCACTCGTATCGTGGTCAGCCGGACGGAGGCAGAGACGTCCGGCAGTGGGGACCTTGTGGGCCAGACCATGGTCATCGATCCGGGCTCCGGCGAGACACTGGCCATCGACCTCGAGCGCGCCTGGTTGCCGAGCGTCGATCCGACCGGCCGCTTCGTCATCTACTGGCGCGGTCGCCTGGCCGATCGTGGCGGCGTGGCCAGCCCGGACGACGGCCGCCTCTATGTCGCCGATTGGACGAGCCTCGATCCCTGGGCTCGGGAGACGACCGACGGCGCGCCGGACGCCTCGACGACGGACGCGGAGGCCTCCGCCAAGCCCGCCCAGGGTGGCGATCCAACGCTGCCCGCGACCAACGACACGGGCGCAGCCGACCAGTCGGGCGATACCGCCACCGATGGCTCGAAACCGGCCGCCCCCACGGTCGACGTGGATTCGCCCGCCGGTGACGCAACCGCCAGCCCGACCGATGCGCCAGACGTCACGGTCACACCGCAGGCGAGCGCCCCACCGTTCGTCCTCGAGCGGCCGCGCGCGGTGAGCGGCCGGACACGCGATTGGGTCGTTCGCTGGTCCGCTGACGGTCGAGCGTACGCTGTCTGGACGGCCGAACCGGGCTCCAAGGCGCGCGGCTCACTGGTCGTCCGATCGGCGCCGAGCGGCGATGCGCCGACCGGCATCTCGCTCGTCGATCGCGTCCGGGCGGGTCGATCCTTCGGACTTGGGGACCAGCGCGTGGCCTGGGTCGCCCCGCTCGCCGACGGGGACGGCGAGTTGTGGGTCTCGGCCTGGGGCGCGCGCGGCCAGGGCTCGGTCAAGCTGCGACGGGTGGACTCGCTGGAGGCCGTGCCCGCCTACTGACGGCATCGCGTGCCGGTCGCTGCTATCCTCGATGGCAACCTCACCGGCCGGTCCCGTGAGCCCGGCGAGAGGCAGGAGGCTGCGTGACCGCGCGTCAGATCATGACCGCCGATGAGATCCGACGAGCCCTCGTGCGCATCAGCCACGAGGTGGTCGAGAAACACGGCGGCACCACAGACCTCGCCCTGGTAGGCATCCAGCGCCGCGGAGTCCCCCTCGCCGACCGTATGGCCGCGGCCATCGCTGCGCATGAAGGCGTCTCCGTCCCCGTCGGTGCGCTCGACATCACCTTCTACCGCGACGACCTCTCGCTCGTCGCCCACCAGCCGATCGTCAAGGGCACCCACCTGCCGTTCGACCTCAACGGCCTGACGGTCGTCATCGTCGACGACGTCCTCTACACCGGTCGGACGGTCCGGGCCGCGATGGACGCCCTGATGGACTTCGGGCGGCCGCGCGCCATCAGCCTGGCCGTGCTCATCGACCGGGGGCATCGCGAACTGCCCATCCGAGCCGACCACGTCGGCAAGAACGTGCCGACGTCGGAGGCGGAGGTCATCCATGTCCGCCTGCTCGAGGTGGATGGCGACGACCAGGTGGAGATCGATCGACTCGGCGCGGGGGTCGCCGTGCCGTGAGCCTGCGAACCGAGCCCGGAGCGACGCCGCCCTCGAACCCGGCACCCGCTGCCGCTCCGGAGGCGCCCGTGGACGCCGATCCGCGCGAGGGCGGCTCGACGATGACCGTCGACCCAGGTGAGCGCGGCTGGCGTCATCGGCATCTCCTTGATGTGGCCGGGCTCGATAGCCACGACCTGGATCTCGTGATGCGCACGGCCGACGAGATGCGGCGCATCCTGGCGCGACCGATCCCCAAGGTGCCTGCCCTGCGCGGCCTCTCGGTCACGATCCTCTTCTACGAGGCCTCGACCCGGACGCGCGTCTCCTTCGAGGTCGCCGCCAAGAACCTCTCTGCCGATGTCGTCAACATCGCCGCCGCCTCGTCGTCGGTCGCCAAGGGTGAGTCGCTCATCGACACGGTCCGGACCGTCGAGGCGCTCGGCGCCGACGTGCTCGTCATGCGCCACGGCCGGAGCGGCGCGCCGGATCTCGCCGCTCGGGTCTTCGGCGGCCACGTCATCAATGCCGGGGACGGCTGGCACGCCCACCCCACGCAGGCCCTCCTCGACCTGTATACGCTGCGCGACCACCTGCCGCACGGCGACCTGCGCGGCCGCAAGGTCGTCATCGTCGGCGACATCCTCCATTCGCGGGTGGCCCGTTCGAATGTCTGGAGCCTGACGACCGCGGGGGCCGATGTCTGGCTCTGCGGGCCTGCCACGCTGCTGCGCGGGTTCGAACCGCTCGCCGCCGCCCTGCCGGCTTCGCGCCGGCTGACCGTCACGACCTCGATCGACGCGGCGCTCGCGGGCGCCGATGCGGTCATGGCGCTTGCGGCTGCAGCAGGAACGGATGTCGAGTGGTCTCCTGCCGTCAGTGCGCGAGTACGCCGCGGGCTATCAGCTGAACGCCGCACGGATGGCGGGCGCCGCACCCGACGCCATCGTGCTCCATCCCGGACCGATGAACGAGGGCGTCGAGATCGCGCCCGACCTGGCTGCCGGTGGGCGCTCGGTCATCACCGAGCAGGTCGCGAACGGCGTCGCCGTGCGGATGGCAGTCCTGTACCTCCTTGCCCGCGGGCGGGCCATCGAGGCGGGCGATGACTGAGGCCGTGGCGAGCCTCAGCACGCTGGCCATCGGCGAGCTCGTCGGGCGGCTCGACCTGGAGCGCGTCTGGCTGGTCGATCCCGTGGCTGGCCACGAGGGCGTCGCCGCGATGCGCATCGAGGACGGCCACGTCGCGGCCCTCGAATGGCTGGCGAGTGACGATGGCGCGCCCCCGACGACCCTGGTCATACCGGGCCTGACGGACCTCCACGTCCACGCCCGTGAGCCGGGGGACGAGGACGCCGAGACGGTGGCCACGGCGATGGCAGCGGCCGCCCACGGTGGTTTCACGCGGATCTGCCTGATGCCCAACACGCGGCCGCCGGTCGACACAGCGGCCGCCGTCGGCCAGCTCCTGGCAGCTGCCGCGGCGACCGGGCGGCCGGTGCGCGTCGAGATCATCGCGGCGACGACCGCGGGTCGAGCTGGTGCCGCGCTGGCCCCGATGGCGGAGCTCGCGTACGCCGGAGCCATCGCGTTCACCGATGACGGTGCCCCGGTCGGCGACGCAGCGCTGTTCCGCAACGCGCTGACGTATGCGGGCGCGCTCGGACGGCCGATCGTCGAGCACGCGGAAGACCGGGGCCTGACCGAGGGTGCCGAGATGCACGAGGGCGTGACGTCCACCATCCTGGGCCTGCGCGGCTGGCCGGCGGCAGCCGAGGTCTCGGCCGTGGCACGCGCCATCGCCGTGCTCGAGGACGTCGCCGCGGGCGCCCCGTCCGACGCGCCGCCGCGGCTGCATCTGACGCACCTCTCGACCGGCGCAGCCGTGGACCTGGTCCGCGCCGCCAAGGCGACCGGGCTGGCGTTGACCTGCGACGTGACGCCACATCACCTCACGATGCACGACGGTTGGGTGGCCGGGGATCGGCGCTGGGCCTGGCAGGCGCTCGATGACCCGTGGGCCGGCAGCCCGACCGAGGCGCCTTCCTACGACACGGCCACGCGCGTCAACCCGCCGCTCCGGACGCCGGCGGACGCGGCGGCGCTGGCCGTCGGGCTCCGCGACGGGACGATCGATGCCATCGCCACCGATCACGCTCCGCACACCGAAGTGGCCAAGGATGTCGAGTACGGCGATGCGGCCAACGGGATCAGCGGCCTCGAGACCGCGCTCGGCCAGCTCCTTGCCGCCATCGAGGCCGGCGTGCTCGACCTGCCGACGGTTGTCCGAGCACTGACGGTCGGACCCGCCCGGGTGCTCGGGGGGACCGGCTCGGGGTCCGTGCCTCCGGAGACCGGGCTCGTGGTCGGCGCGAGGGCGGACCTGGTCGTCGTCGACCGCTCGCAGGGCTGGCGCGTGGACCCGTCGTCGCTACGCTCGCTCGGCCGCAACACGCCGCTGCTCGGGCGCGAGTTGCCGGGGCGCGTCCTGATGACCATCTCCGCAGGTCGCCTGGCCTGGTCTGACGAAGGCCCAGCGTGACCGAGGAACAGGCTGCACCCGAAGCAGAACAGGCCGCACCTGAACCAAGGCAGGCTCCGCCCGACGGACGGGGGGCGACCGCGATCGATCCAGATCGGCCCGACTACAAGGGCGAACCGCTCGACGCCGAACGCGGACCAGGACTCGGTTGCTTCTGGATCCAGCTCGTCGCCTTCCTGGTCCTCTTCCTGCTCACGCCCCTGGGCGTGATCAACGGCTGGCCAGCCTGGCTGACCACCGCGATGCTCATCCTGACCCTCGTCCTCCTCCTCTTCGTCGGCCAGACGGTCATCTTCCTGCTCCGCCTGGTGGCTGCCGACCGGCGCTCGCGACGCCGACCGTTGCGAGCGGGGGCGCGGCCCACCGTCGGCGACCTGAGCGCGGCGGAATCGAACGGCGCGACCGGAGACGGCGCGTCCGGGGATGGCGAGGCCGGCAAGCCCACCGTGCGACAATAGGCGAGCCGATCCCCACGACAGCCGAGGAAGTCAGCGACCGTGCCCGTCCTGGCCACGTTCTTCTCCGTCCGGCGCGGCCGCGACGCCTTCTTCAAGTTCTTCATGCGCGAGGTCTTCCCGCGCCAGGTCCGTGCTCAGGAGGAGAAGTTCGGTATCAAGTTCCTGGGCTGGTACAACGTGGCCTACGGCTGGGACTTCGACAACGTGATGCTCTACGAGCTGCCCGACTACGGCACCATCGACAAGCTCGAATCGGATGAGCGCATCCGCGCCGTCGGCCACCGTGCCGGCGAATGGATGTTCGCGCGGCACCACTCCATGTTCCTGCGCGAGCGCATGGGCTCGGACCTCGAGTACCACCCGTAGGAGTCCTGTGACATGACCGGCCGACCCAATTCGCTTCTGGGCGAGATCGCCAGCCAGGCGGCGATCGAGCGGACGACCTTCCTCATCGACGCTGCCAGTCAGCTCGATACCTTCCTGAAGGCCAATGCGTCCGCCATCGCCGAGGTCGGCGGGTTGGTGCTCATCGACGAGGAGCCCGACTACCTCTCCGTCGCCCCCGACGGCTCGTTCCGCAGCCGGACCCGTTTCCAGGACGAGGCCACCGGTGAGTGGCGCTCCGAGACAGAGGTCATCGAGTCGGCCGCCGAGCTCGTCGAGCTCTACAACCCAGCGGAGGTGTTCGCCGCCTTTGCCGAGGCCGCCCGCGAAGCGGCCGGCCTGCCGCCCGAGCCGTCGGGCACGGACGACTTGATGGCAGCTGCCGGCATCGCGCCCGACGAGCGCGGCGGCGACCCCTATGCCGATGCGGCCGCCGACTGGGTGGCCGGCGCCGGGCGAGCCGTGCCGGACAACGCCGAGGAAGCCGCCGCGCGGCTTTACGATCTCGCCCTCACCTTCCAGGAGCGCAGCCAGACGACCGAGGCCAATCTGCTGGCAGACTTCGAGGTCGCCGCAGAAGGCCTCGTCGGCCTCGTCGGCGGCCTGACCATCGTGGACGATGACGACGAGCGGCTGACCCTCCAGTCGGATGGCCACTTCCACGGTGAAGTCGTACCCGAGGAAGACCCGGACACCTGGCGGCAACTCGAGGAGCCCGAGGACATCGTCCAGTTCTACGATCCGACCGACGTCTTCGGCGACCTCGCCGAGTCGATCGCCGAGGCCTATCCGAGCGTCGCGCCAGAGCTTGGCGTCGACGGCGAGGGCGACGGCACGTCGCCAGCCTGACGACGCGACCGATCCGTCCCGATCGCGCCTCGACCGTGGGCGTGGCAGCCACGCCGAGCGGAGGGCCGGGCGCAACGGGCGCACCCTCCGCCGACCGCATGCAGCTTCTGGATGCCGAGCTGCTCGAGTCGCGCCAGATCCTGCCCGCGCAGTACCTGCAGAGCTTCCGCGCCCCCTGGCTGGCGAACGGATCGCGGGCCGGTCAGTTCATCCACCTTCGGACCCCCGATTACTCCGGGCTCGTCCTTCGCCGGCCGTTCAGCATCAATACGGTCGATCGGCTTGCGGGCACGTTCACCATCCACTTCCGGATCACCGGCCGCGGGACCGACTGGCTGGCCGGCGCTCGCACGGGCGAGCGGATCGAGATCCTCGGCCCGCTGGGTCGGCCGTTCGAGGTCGACTCGCGCTCGCGCCACGTCCTGCTCGTCGCCGGCGGCCTGGGCATGGCCGGCGTGCGCGCCCTGGCCGACGAGTCGCTGGCGGCCGGCCGGCGCGTGACGCTCCTGTTCGGCGCGGCAGGCGCGGCGGATGTCTACCCCAGCTCGCTGCTCCCGACCGAGGTCGAGTACGTCGTCGCCACCGACGACGGCTCGGTCGGACACCACGGCTACGTGACAGACCTCGTACCCGAGTACGAGGCGCTCGCCGACCAGGCCTTCGCCTGCGGCCCGGAGCCGATGCTGGCCGCGCTGGCGCGGCTGGCTCAGGGAAGAGACGCCCGGCTGGGCGTGGCTCGACTCGGGCGCAAGGGGGGTCGGTCGTCCCGCGCGTCGGCCGTCGGTAGCGCCGCCGCCCGTCGCAAGGCATGGCTGCAGGTCTCGATGGAGCAGAACATGGGCTGCGCCGTCGGCGCCTGCCTCGGCTGCGTCGTGCACGGCGTGTCCGGACCGGTGCGGGTCTGCCGCGAAGGCCCGGTCTTCGCCGCCTCGGAGATCGCCTGGGAGGCGTCCGGCTCATGACCGACCCGCTGCGACCCGGGGAGCGTGCCTCGTGAAAGCGCCGTCCAGCGTGCTTGCCAGTCCACGTCGAGTGCAGCCCGCGGCCCTACCCTCGGCCGATGTCGACACCTCCGTCGATCTGGCGCCCGAACGGCCCGGCGAGCTGGTCCTGCGAAACCCGATCCTGGTCGCGTCGGGAACCTTCGGCTACGGCGTCGAATACAGCGATGTGGTCGACATCGGGCGCCTGGGGGCCATCTGCTGCAAGGGCACCACCCTCGTACCGCGCTTCGGGAATGAGCCCCCGCGTGTGACCGAGACCCCGGCCGGCATGCTCAACTCGATCGGGCTCCAGAACCCGGGTGTCGATGCGGTCGTCGAGAAGTACGCCTCGCTCTGGGCGAGCTGGCCGGTGCCGGTCATCGTGAACGTCGCCGGAGAGTCGATCGACGACTACGTCTCGGTCGTGCGCCGGCTCGACGGCGTGCCGGGCGTGGCCGGCATCGAGCTCAACATCTCGTGCCCCAACGTGGGCAAGGGCGGGCTCCAGTTCGCGGTCGACAAGGACGCCGCAGGTGCCGTCACGGCGGCCGTCCGGCAGGCAACGGACCTGCCGCTGATGGTCAAGCTGTCGCCCAACGTGGCGGACGTGCGGTCCATCGCGCGGGCCATCCAGGACGCCGGCGCGGACTCGATCAGCGCCATCAACACGCTATCGGGCATGGCCGTGGACCGGGCTCGCCGTCGGCCGCTCCTGGGCAACACCTATGGCGGGCTCTCCGGTCCGGCCATCAAGCCGGTCGCCCTGCGCGTCGTCTACGAGGTCGCCCAGGTGGTTCGTATCCCGATCGTGGCCATCGGCGGCGTGGCCTCGCTCGAGGACGTGCTCGACTTCCTGATGGCCGGAGCGTCCGCGGTCCAGGTCGGGACTGCCCTGTTCGCGGACCCGGCGCTGCCCGTCCGGCTCATCGACGAGCTGGCCGAGTGGTGCGCGGCGCGTGGCCTTGCGATCGCACCGCGAGCTGATCGGGGCCGCCCTGCCGGCCGGCAAGGGCGGCGTCGGGCACGGCAAGGATCGGCCCAGCGTGAAGGGCGTCGAGTACCGACCATGAACCGGATCGAAGAGCTCTTCGTCGCCTCGGGGGCGTTGCAGAGCGGCCACTTCGCGCTCAAGAGCGGTCGCCATGGCGACCGCTACCTCGAGAAGTTCCAGGTGCTCCAGTATCCCGATGCGGTCAGCGAGATCTGCGCCGCCTTCGCGGCCCTGGTCCGCGCCGCCGACGGGCATCCGACCGTCGACGTCGTGGTCGGTCCGACCACCGGCGGGGTCATCCTGGCGTTCGAGACCGCCAGGCAGCTCGGGCTCCGAGGACTGTTCGCGGAGGAGGTCAAGGACCTCGCCGGGACCACGCGACGCGAGTTCCGGCGCGGATTCCACCTCGAACCGGGCTCGCGCGTGCTCCTCGTGGACGACATCCTGACCACCGGTGGCTCGCTGCTGACGATGCTGCCGCCGATCGAAGCTTCTGGTGCACAGCTGGTTCGCACGGTCGTCATCGTCGACCGCTCGGGCGGCACGCACACCATCACCTCGCCGGCCACCGGGCGCGATTATCCGGTCGAGGCGCTCTGGACGCTCGATATCCCGACCTACGAGCCTGGCGCCAACACATGCCCAGCGTGTGCCGCGGGGCTACCTGTCGAGGCGCCTGGCTCGAGCGGCACGAGGGCGCCGTCCTAACGCCGCTCGGATGCGCAGTCTACGAAGGCGGTCCGACGACCATATCGATCGCTGTCTGCAGCTCGTCGGCTCCGATGGCGCCCTCGAACTTGGCGGCGAGCTTGCCGTCAGCGCCGACGACGAAGACGTAGGGCTCGACCGGGATGCCCCACTCGAGGGCCGAAGGCACGACCTGGAAGCCGCCGTTGGCATCGAGCTCGGGCTGCGGCTGGCCGTCGATGAGCTGGAGCTTGTAGGGCTCGACGTGGATGACGTCGATCTGCTCGCCGTACGGCGCGGCGGCCGCCTTGACCGTCTCCATCGTCGGGCCGCAGGTCCGGCTGGTGCAGAAGAGCGGCGTGGAGAAGACGAGGACGAACGGCCTGCCGGCGGCCAGGGCGTCCTTGACCGAGGTCCGGTAGAACGCCGGGTTCGGCGCCGGATCGGTCGAGATGGCGGCGATGCCCGCCGCATCGGTCGCTGTCGGAGTATCGGAGGCCGGGGCGGCAGCGCCGATCGTCGGCGTCGTGCTCGCTTCGCGCACGTCGAAGATGGCCCGCGCCGTCGTGTCGGGCTGGCCGGCGACGGAGGCCACGATCTCGACCCCCCATGGACCAGCACGCGGGAAGTCGGCGGTCGTGTGATAGAGACCGAGCTCGTCGGGTACCGTCCAGATGAAGCTGCCCGGCGCCTCGGCGAACGGCGTCGATGGGTCAGCCACGAGGTCGTAGAAGCGAGCCGTGGTAGCCAGCTCGGGCGAAGCGATCGGCACGTTCTGGGTGTCGGTCAACCCGAAAAGGAACCGGTTGGACCCGACGACGAGCTCCGAGCTGACGATGATGGGCACCATCTCGGCGTTGGGATCCGGGCCGGTCGGCCAGCCGGGAAAGGCGGCCGATGATGGCGCCGACACCGAGGGCACCGACGAAGGAGCCTCACTCGGAGGCGAGCCGCTCCCACACGCGGCCACACCGAGCATCGAAACGGCGATCAGGATGGTCAGCGCGGCCGGCCAACGTGCGACGGGACCGCGACGGCGGAGGGGCATCGTGGGCGACGATAGCGGCTCCGGCTGCATCGCGCCTTCGCGACCGGTGCACCTCGCCATGGCGGCAGTAGAATTCGCCTCCCCATGACGCGCTTCCAGAAGCTGGCCCTGCTGACCGCCATCGCGACCTACGTGCTCGTGGTCTGGGGCGGTGTCGTGCGCGTCACGGGTTCCGGACTCGGCTGCCCCGACTGGCCGCTCTGCTACGGCCAGGTCCTGCCACCCGTCGACGACACGACGGCCTGGATCGAGTGGATCCATCGCACCCTGGCGGCCGTCGTCGGCCTCCTCGTCGTAGGCGTCTGGGTCGGCGCCCTCCGATCCCATCGGCGCCGCGCCATCGTCCTGCCCGCCACGGCGGCGGTCGTCTTCACGGGCTTCCAGGCCTACCTCGGCAAGATCACGGTCGAGACCGGCAACTCGGGTGAGTCGGTCACGGCGCACCTGGCGATGGCCATGATCGTGCTCGCCGCGCTCATCCACATCGCGGTCCGCGTCCACTACCCGGCCGACCTGCCATCGCGCGGCGCATCGCAGCGGTTCACCCTGCTGGCCATCTTTGCTTCGATCTCGACCTACGCCCTGATGCTCTTCGGATCGCAAGTCACCGCGACTGCGTCCGCTCTCATCTTCGGCACCGCCTGGCCGCTCTTCCCAGACGGCACGTTCATCCCGATCTTCGATGGCAACCCGGATGTGGCGAGCCTCCAGGCGGCCAACGCCCTGCATCGCATCGCCGCCGCCGTCGTTGGTCTCATCGTCCTGGCGACGGCCTGGATCGCCTGGCGCCGAGCCGGTGACGGTCGTTGGGGCGCGGTCGCGGCCCAGCCCACGATCCTCGCCCTGACCGGCACCGCGGCCGCGCTCTACGCTGTCCAGGTCATCGTCGGCGCGCTCCAGATCTGGACGACATTGGCGCCATGGGCGGTCGCGCTCCACCTCGCGCTCGGGGCGGCCATCTGGTCCCTGCTCGTGGCGACCGTGACGTACAGCTACTGCGAGGCACGGACGGCGGTCGAGGTCGTCGGCGCGACGGGGGCGACCGAAACCCCGGCCGGCGATGGCCGGATCGACCACGACGCCGGCGGCTCCGACCCCGAAGCCACGCATCCAGCCAGCACGGCGACGGACAAGGTTCGCGCCTATGTCGCCCTGACCAAGCCACGCATCATCGAGCTGCTGCTGGTGACGACGGTGCCGGCCATGGTCCTCGCCCAGCGCGGTATCCCGCCGCTCGGCCTGATCGCGGCCACGTTGGTCGGGGGGTCACTTGCCGCGGGTTCGGCCAACGCCATCAACCAGTACCTCGAGCGAGACATCGACCAGCTCATGACCCGCACTCGGCGGCGGCCGCTGCCAGCGCATGCCATCGAGCCGGAGGACGCGCTCGTCTTCGGCCTTGCGCTGGGTGTCGTCGCCTTCGCCGAACTGGCGGTCTTCACGAACCTGCTGGCGGCCTTCCTGACCCTCCTTGCCATCGCCTTCTATGTCGTCGTCTACACCATCTGGATGAAGCGGACGACGTCGCAGAACATCGTCATCGGGGGCCTTGCCGGCGCCCTGCCGCCGCTCATCGGGTGGGCGGCCGTGACCGGTGATATCGCGCTACCCGGCCTGTTCCTGGTGGCCATCGTCTTCTACTGGACGCCGCCCCACTTCTGGGCGCTCTCGATGCGCCTGGCCAAGGACTACCGCGCGGCCGGCGTGCCGATGCTGCCCGTCGTGCGGGGCATCCCGGAGACGACGAAACAGATCGCCCTCTACTCCTTGTCGATGTTCGCCCTCACGCTGACCCTCTTCGCCGTCGCCCAACTCGGCCTCATCTACCTCGTCGGAACGGTCGCCATCGGGGCCGCCTTCCTGGCGCAGGCGTTGCGCATGTGGCGAGACGGCACCGATGCCCGCGCGGTGCGCCTCTACAAGTACTCGACGACCTACCTGACCGTGCTCTTCGCACTCATCGTCGTCGACGTCCTGGTGCCGCTGCCGATCTGAGGGATCAGCCACCCTCACTGGCGCGTGCCATGCGCGCGCGCTCGCGGTCGAGCTTCTCGTCATGGAGGCGGCCCTTCTCCTCCTCTGCCCGGAACCAGGCCAGGGTCAGAAAGAGGAGCGGCACCAGGAAGATCAGGTCACCGGCGGCCCACATGAGGCCGCCCGCCAGCTGCTGGTCCTCGAGCGGCGTCGGGCCCCAGATGCGCTGCACCGTGGCGTAGTGCTGATAGAGGACGACCGGAGTCACGAAGAGGACCAGGCCAAGGAAGCTGTTGAGCGGCATGGCCAGCAGGGCGTAGCCGAAGCGCATCCCATGGCTCATCCGGTAGGGGTGCGGGTCGGCGCCCACGATCGGCCACCAGAAGAGCAGGCCGGCCCCGATAAACAGCGCGTGCTCCAGCGCATGCACGGCCGGATCCTCGAGCGCCGCGTCGAAGAGCAGGCTGAAGTGGCTGGCCCAGACCACGAAGGCGAAGACCAGCCAGCCGACGACGGGATGGCTGATGACGCGGACCGGCCGCGAATGAAGAACGGGCAGGATCCTTCGCCGGCGGGTCTCGGGCGAGGCGACCCGCAGGAGCAGCGTGATCGGCGCCCCGAGGAGCAGCAAGGGCGCACCGACCATGGCCAGCAGCAGGTGCTGGACCATGTGCACGCTGAAGAGCGACGTGGCGTAGACGTCGACGAATGCGAAGAGTGCGACGGCGATGACGCCCAGCCCCGCCAGCCAGGCGGCGATGCGTCGACGTGGCACGGGGTTGCCCGGATGCGCCCGATCCACCCGCCGCACAGCGATGACGTAGAGCGTCGCGGCGACCACGATGCCGATCAGCGCGAAGGGCTCCAGCGTCCAGGACGTGAGCACGATCCACGGCGTCGGGGCCGGCGGCGCCACGTCCGTGACATGCCCCAGGGCCACGCTTGGCAACGTCGTCAGCAGGGCCGTCGCCAGGCCACCACCGGCCACGAGCCGTTCGGAACGACGGGCGAGCGCGGACATCAGCCCGTATGATAGGCGCCTGCCCGCCTCGTCCCGGCCGGGCCTCGGCCTATCACGCTGCTATCAGGAGAGACCCGCGCGTGAATCGCGCCCCAGGCCGCACCCGCCGGACCCTCACGCTCGTCATCATCGCCGCCTTCACCGTCGCCGCGATCGTCGGGCTCATCGTCTTCTACCCAGCCGACTGGCCGGGCTTTGCGCCGCCCTCGCCGGTCACCGTCCAAGGCCAGGACACGGAGGACATCTACCGCTTCGTCTTCACCATCGCGGCCGTCATCTTCCTGCTCGTCGAGGGCGCCATCCTGTTCGCGGTCCTGCGCTACCGGCGGACGGACGACGAGCTGCCAGTCCAGACCCACGGCAATCTGATCGCGGAAGCGGCCTGGACGATCGTGCCGGCGATCATCGTCATCGCCCTCTTCTTCGTCTCCATCGGCGTCCAGAACAAGGTCGAGGCGAGGTCACCGAACCCGGACGTGACCGTGGACGTGGTGGGCTTTCAATGGCAATGGACGGTCGGCTACGGCTGCCCCGCCAGCTACGCCACCGAGCCGACCGTCCAGCCGGCCGAGGACTGCGAGTTCTCCCTGACCGGTCTGGGCAGCGAGGGCCCCGATATCCACGTGCCGATCGACCAGACGGTCCACTTCCGGCTCCATGCCGCGGACGTCATCCACGCCTTCTACGTGCCCCAGTTCCTGTACAAGAAGGACGTCATCCCCGGGCGCGTCAACGGCTTCGACGTCATCGTCGAGCAGGCCGGCACGTACGGTGGCCAGTGTGCGGAGCTCTGCGGCCTCTCGCATGGCCAGATGCACTTCACCCTGACGGCCGAGGATCGGGGCGCATACGACACCTGGTACGCGACCCAGCTCGAGGACGCCAACGCCTCGCCATCGCCCGCGCCGAGCGGCTCGGGTGGCCCGCCACCCGCGGGTTCCGTGCTCGAGGTCAGCGCCTCGAACGCGACAGGCTTCGACCAGTCGACCCTGACGGCGCCGGCCGGCACGCCGATCACCATCCACTTCACGAACAAGGACGCGAGCGTCGCGCACAACGTGGCCATCAAGGGCGCGAATCCCGATGGCTCGGACTTCATCGGCCTGCCGCTCGCCAACCCCGGTGAGACCGTCGACTACGTCGCGCCGGCCCTCGCCGCGGGCACGTTCACCTACTCCTGCACGGTCCACCCCAACATGATCGGCACCCTGACGGTCCAGTAGGAGGAGCGATGGCCACCACCACCGTCACCCCGCGGGCCTCGAGCTATTCCCGATCGTCCGTCTACGAGTGGCTGACGACGACGGACCACAAGAAGATCGGGGTCATGTACATCGCGACCGCCTACATCTTCTTCCTGCTCGCCGGCATCATGGCGCTCGGCATCCGCACGGAGCTGGCCTTCCCCGGCACCCAGCTGCTCGAGCCCGATGTCTACAACCAGGCCTTCACGATGCATGGCACGACGATGATCTTCTTCTTCGTCATGCCCATCCTGGCGGGCTTCGCCAACTACATCGTGCCGCTCCAGGTGGGCGCCGCGGACATGGCCTTCCCGCGCATCAACGCCCTGTCGTTCTGGATCATCCCCTTCAGCGGCATCCTGCTCTTCAGCGGCTTCCTGACGGGCGGCGCGGCCAATGCCGGCTGGACCTCATACACGCCTCTGTCCGAGGCCACGTACTCGACGACCAATGGCCAGAACCTCTGGCTGGCGGCGCTCATCCTCAATGGCGTGAGCTCGATCATGGGCGGTATCAACTTCATCGCCACCATCTTCCGGCTGCGCGCGCCGGGCATGACCATGATGCGCCTGCCGATCTTCACCTGGACCGTGCTGACCACGAACGTGCTGTTGCTGCTGGCCGTGCCGGTCCTGGCGGCGGGTTTGCTGATGCTCTTCATCGACCGCAATTACGGCGGCTCGTTCTTCAACCCCGCCGCGGGCGGCGATACCGTCCTCTGGCAACACGTCTTCTGGTTCTTCGGCCACCCCGAGGTCTACATCCTCATCCTGCCCGCCTTCGGCGTCATCTCGGAGGTCATCCCCGTCTTCAGCCGCAAGCCGCTCTTCGGCTACAAGGCGTTCGTCATCGCCACGGTCTCCATCGGCGTCCTCGGCTTTGGCGTCTGGGCCCACCACATGTTCACGACGGGCGCGGTCTTCCTGCCCTTCTTCTCGATCACGACCTTCCTCATCGCGGTGCCCACGGGCGTCAAGATGTTCAACTGGATCGCCACCATGTGGCGCGGCAAGCTCAGCTTCACGACGCCGATGCTCTTCGCGGTCGGTTTCCTGGCCAGCTTCCTGATCGGCGGCCTCGACGGTGCCTTCAGCGCCTCGACGCCCATCGACTTCGCGCTGCAGGACACCTACTGGATCGTCAGCCACCTGCACTACGTGCTCTTCGGCGGCTCGGCGCTGGCGATCATGGCCGCGACCTACTACTGGTTCCCGAAGATGTCCGGCCGCTTCCTCGATGAGCGCATCGGCAGGCTCCAGTTCTGGATCGTCTTCATCTCCACCCAGCTGACCTTCTTCCCGATGCACCTGCTCGGCCTCAGCGGCATGCCCCGGCGCATCCAGGACTACGCGCCGAATGCCGGTTGGCAGGACCTCAATGTGCTGGCGACCGTCGGCTCGTTCGGGATCGGGCTCGGCGTGTCGCTCATGATGTGGAACATCTTCGCCAGCCTTCGTGGTCCCCGGACGGCTGGCGACGACCCATGGGATGCCAACACCCTGGAATGGGCGACGACCAGCCCGCCACCGTCCTACAACTTCGACCACCTGCCCGAGATCCGCTCGGGGCGCCCGCTCTTCGATCTCAAGCACCCGAGCGCGGGCCACGCACCGGCGCTGACCGCCGGCGATGGGACCAAGACATGACCACGCAGACCGACATCGTGCCGGCGGCTCAGGGTGGCGAGGTCATGAAGGGCGGACACCCCTACGGCAGCACGCCCATCGAGAACACCGCCCTGCTGGGCATGCTGCTCTTCATCGCCAGCGAGATCATGTTCTTCGCCGGCCTCTTCGCCGCCTACTTCGACATCCGGGCCAAGAACCTGCCGCACTGGCCGGCCCTGCCGGAGGGCGCCGAGTTCGGGGTCACGCCGGTCATCATCGCCGCGACCGTGGTCCTGGTCTCGAGCTCGGCGGTCATCGAGTGGGGCGTCATCCGCATCCGAAAGGGCGACCGGCGGGGCATGAACCGGGCCTTCGCGTTGACCGTCCTGATGGGCATCACCTTCCTCGCCTTCGAAGCCTTCGACTGGTACATCCTGGGCACCGAAGGCGTGACCCTCAGCGGCAGCGTCTTCGGCTCCCTCTACTTCACGATGACCGGGTTCCACTTCGCCCACGTCCTGGGTGGCGTGATCGGCATCAGCATCATCCTCGGCCGCGGCGTCTCGGGCCAGTTCTCCGCGCGTCACCACACGGCGGTCGAGGCCGTGAGCTACTACTGGCACTTCGTGGACGTCGTCTGGGTCCTCCTCTTCGTCACCTACTACATCCTGGGTTAGGGAGCCGCCGATGCAACGCCTGCTGGGCAAGGGCTACGCCGCCCTCATCATCGGCGGGCTCTTCATCGTGACCGGGCTCGTCTATTACTTCGGTGGCGAGCTCTGGAGTGACGGGCAGGGCTTCGATCCGGCCGGCGCCACGATGCTCGTCGTGACCGGCATCGCCATGACCTTCGCCTTCCTGCTGGTCCTGCGTGGCTCGCGAGACCTCTAGGACGGCCACGGCGGTCAGCTGATGGACGGGATCATCGAGGATCTGCAGGCCGTATGGGTCGCGGTCCTCGACCTGCTGGCGCAGATCATCACGCCGAACTGGAACGACGTCCTGCGCTGGATCCCCGCCTTGCTGCTTGGACTCGTCGGTCTCGTCATCGCGGTCCTGGTCGTGGCCTGGCTGCGCAACCGGCGCGTCATGGCCTCACGCATGATCCCGGTTCGACGCGAGGGCTCGCCGCCGCCCGGCGTGCACATGCCAGGCGGGTCGAAGTGGCCATTCATCATCCCGCTCGGCCTCGCCTTCGTCTTCGCCGGCCTCGTGTTCCACCCGAGCCGGGTGTCCGCCGGCGAGCCGCCGCCAACGGTCACGGACCTGGTCAACCTGCCGCTCATGCTCATCGGCCTGGCCATCGCCGTCGTCGGCGCCGTCGGCTGGTACTTCGACGCTGGGCGCGAATGGCACCATGTCGAGGACCCTGCCTGGCATCCAACGGCGTCGGGTGCCGCCTCGGGCGAACCGACCACCCGCGACGTGCTGCCGGCCGGCATCCACCTGCCAGGCCCCAGTCCCTGGCCATTCCTGGCGCCGCTCGGCCTCGGCGTCCTCTTCTTCGGGCTCGTCTTCAACCCGGTCTTCATCTTCGCCGGTCTGCTGATGGGGATGGTCGCGGCTGGTGGCTGGTACCTCGATGCGGGGCGCGAGTATCGCGCCGTGGAGGCCGGTCATCCGCTCGATGGCAGCCGGGTCGACCCCGCCTCCCGACTGCCCGGCTCGCTGCTGGCGGTCTACGCCGCCATCGGCGTGGTCGCCATCGTCGTGGCCGGCATGCCCGCCTTCGTGGCTTGGGTCAACCCGGCGCCGACCGAGGCGCCGGCGGCCAGCCTGACGCCGAACCAGACCGTCATCGCCCAGAGCGTCCTTGGCTTCGCCGAGACGACGATGACGGTCCCTGCCGGCGCGGAGCTGACGATCGACTTCCAGAACCCAGACACCGGCGTCCAGCACAATTGGTCGCTCTACGACCCCGCTGACGGCGCAGAGGTGTTCAAGGGCGAGATCATCGTCGGGCCCGGCAACGCCACCTATACGGTGCCCGCGCTCGAGGCCGGCGCCTACGACTACGTCTGCGACATCCACCCGCAGACGATGTCCGGCACGCTCACCGCGCAGTAGGGCGCCACGACCGACCGACCGGCCTCGCGCCGCTTCGTCCTCGCGATCGTCGCGATCGTCGCGCTGGCCGTGCTGGGCGTCGCGGCCGCCGTCCTCGTGACACGCCAGGACCCACCGATCGTCATCGGCGGGCACCCCCTCCTCGACGCACCCGCACCCGAGATCGCCCTGCTCGACCTCGACGGGCACGAGGTCCGCCTGGCCGACTATCGCGGGCGGCCGGTCATCGTCAACTTCTGGGCTTCGTGGTGCCTGCCGTGCCGGGATGAGTTCCCGCTCCTCCGCGCCGCTCGCGAGCGGTACGCCGACCAGGGCCTCGAGATCCTTGGTGTCGTCTTCGACGACGACCCTGAGGCCGCCCGGAGCTTCATGGCCAAGGCCGGGGCCACGTGGCCGGCCCTGGTCGACGCGGACGAGCTGGCCGCCGCCGCATACAAGGTGAACGTCCCCCCGCTCTCGTTCTTCATCGATCCGGAGGGCGTGGTGCGCTCCATCGCCTACGGGCCACCGCCCTCGGGCACGATCGACGACCGCATCGCGGCCATCCTCCCCGACGCCACACCGACGCCATGAGGGCACGGGCCGACGACCGGATCGGCTCTTGATGCGTGATCGTCAGCTTGCGGGCTCGCCCGGCATCGTGTATCCTCGCGCGGCGTTCGGCGGTCGGGGTCGCGCGTGCGCACGTGACGCATGCGGCCCTGCCCTGTGCCGGCGCGTGGAGGGCAACAATGATGTCGCATCGCACGGCCCGCTGGTCGTTCCTCTTCGGGGCTGCACTGGCCCTGGCTGCCTGCGGAGGCGGGGGAAGCTCGCCCGCTGCGTCGGATGATGGGGGTGGAACCGGCGGCGGGACGGCCACGACGGCACCTCAGCCAACAGATGCGGCGGCGCCCACGGCGGATGCTGGGAGCGGCGGAGGCGACCGGCGACTTCTCGGGCAACGTGTGCGACCTGGTGACGCTCGACGAGATGAGCGCCGTGACGGCCGTCGCCGCCACAGCGCAGGCCGAGCAACCGTTCACGCAGGGCAGCGGGTTCTGTAACTACACCGCCGCTGATGGCTCGTCGGTCGGCGCGATCTCGCTCGTCGGCGGATCCATGGCCGACGCCGATCTCGTCTTCAGCGCGTACAAGGCGGACCCCAGCGCGGAGGTCGTCCCAGTCAATGGCGGTGAAGCCATCTGGTACGGCGGGAACGTCGTGGCCATCGTCCTCAAGAATGGGTATACAGGGAGCGTCCAGGTTCTGAGCCCGAAGGATGGCGACATCAAGGCCGCGTCCGTCGCGCTGCTCCAGGGCCTCGCAGACAACATGCCGTAACGACGGACAGGAAACGACCCTTGTGGGCGGGCACAAGGGTCGTCTGGTCGATATTCGATGTTGGTTGCGGGGGACGGATTCGAACCGCCGACCTTCGGGTTATGAGCCCGACGAGCTGCCGCTGCTCCACCCCGCGACCGTGAATGGTAGCCGACGTCGGCTCAGCGGTCAACCGCGCTCGATGCGGGCGTCAACCGCGCCCGATGCGGCGCCGCCGTTCGACTGAAGACGTTTCCGTTGGAGCCTGGCGCCGCGGCCGTCAAGGGCCTGGCTTGAAGACCATCAGGGCCACGATGATCGTGACCGCGCCCATCAGGAGCAGGGTCCCCTGCCGCAGCCGCTTCGCGGTCGCCATGAGCTCCGGCGGCGGTCCGCTCGCGCCCGGGTCGGGTGGACGCGACGTGAGCTCGACGAGCCGTCGCCCGGCAGGCGCCTGGACCAGGAGCGCATAACTGATGGCGAAGACATAGATGACGATCGCGACGTCGAGCCAGTAATTGGCCGGCGAGGTCAGGTCGCGGCCCGTCCACCAGATGAGGAGGCCGCCGGTGACCGCCATCGAGAGCGCGAAGGGGATGATCCGACGCTGCGAGATGATCCCGCTCGCCCGAGCGGCGAAGTTGGCGTGCTGTGGCTCCTTGCCGCTCATCGCGCCGATGAGCGGCAACGCGAAGGTCGGCCCGAAGGCGATGATCGCGCCGCCGATGTGCAGGAACAGGAACAGCTGGAACAGCACCTGAGACACCTCCCTCCGTCGGACGAGACGCCTCGCAGCGTAGCAGCGTCCGGGGCCTCAGGCGACGGGCGCCTGCGGTGCGGTTGCCGGAGGCTCGACCGTCGTCGCGGCCTCGGCCTGCTCGTCGTGATCGCCACCCCGGTCGAGGATCCGCGCCAGGCGTGTCATGCCGCCGTGCGTCAGCGAGTAGACGACCGGCACCACGACCAGCGTCAGCAAGGTCGAGGTGAACAGGCCGCCGATGACGACGGTGCCCAGCTCGGCCGCGATGATGCTGCCCTTGTTGACCCCCAGGGCCAAGGGTGTCAGGGCCAGGATGGTCGCCAGCGCGGTCATCAGGATCGGCCGGACGCGCGTTCGACCAGCGTGGTACAGCGCGTGCTCGACCGAGTAGCCCTTGCGTCGCAGCTGTTCGACGAGGTCGAGCAAGACGATCGCATTGGTGACCACGATGCCGATGAGCATGAGCATGCCGATCATGGCGCTGATACCCAGCGGCAGGCCGGTGATGAGCAGCGCGGCGATGGCGCCGATGATCGCCAGCGGCAGGCTGAAGAGGATGATGAACGGGTCGAGCAGGCTGCCGAAGACGATGACCATGACGATGTACACGACGCCGATGGAGATGAGCATCGCGAACGAGAGGTCGGTGAAGCCCTCGGTCTGCTGCTGCGTGATGCCGGCCAGCTCGACGGTCACGTTGGAGGGCAGGCCGAGCTCGTCGATGGCCGCCTGGACGGCCGCCGAGGCGCCGCCCGTGTCCTCGGCCAGGATGTCGCCGGTGATGGTCGCGGCCGGGCTCTGATCGACGCGCGTGACCGTCGCCTGGGTGTCGACCTCGGTGATCGTCGCCACGTCGGCGACGCGTTGCTTCTGGACCGTGCCCACGAGCAGGTCGCGGACGGACTCCGGCCCCTCGATGGAATCCGGGTCGACGCGCACGAAGACCGGAGTTGCCCCGACGCGCCCGTCGAGCGTCGGGCGGATGGGGGTCTGGCCGAGCAGCAGGTTGCGAACCTCCTGGGCCAGCTGGGCCGTCGTCGATCCGACCGCGATGGCCTTCGTGGGATCGACCTCGATCTGGAGCTCGGGCGCCTCCTCGGCCAGGTCGTTCTGGACGTTGACGATGCCGTCGATGCCGTTGATCGCGGCCGTGATCTCGGACGTGGCCGAGGCCAGCGCGGCCTCGTCCTCGCTCGACACGATGACCTGCAGGCCGCTGCCGCCACCGGCGATGGTCCCTGCGCGCACGGAGTAGCCGTCCGTCGCGACCGGCGCAAGGTCCTCGAGGAATTCCTCGGTCTGGACGTCGAGGTCGGTGCCCGGGGCGAGGTTGACGACGATCGTCGCCGAGCCGGCCGCCGTGCCCAGGAACGACTGGAAGGCGGCGTTGTCGGAGTCGCTCGAACCGGGCATCGTCGTCTGGTACGTCTCGACGTCCGGGTCCTGGTCGATGATCGCCTCGGCCTCGATGGCCCGCTCGAGCGTGGCATCGGCGGTCGTGCCCGGCGGCGGCGTGATCGAGACCTGGATGACCTCGTCCGAGCCGGCGTTCAGGAACGCCGTCGGGATGCCCGACGCGGCGCCGATCGAGGCGACGAAGAGCAGCGCGGCCACGCCCAGCGTGACCCACCGGAAGCGGAGAGCACCCAGCAGGAGGGGGGTGTAGAGGCGCTGCACCCAGGTGTCCTTGTGGCCCGGCTCGCCGGCGCCCGGCACGTGCTTGACGCGGGGCACGAGGAAGTAGGCCAGGACGGGCACGACCGTCAGCGCGCAGATGAGCGACGCCAGCAGGGCGAACGTGACCGTCAGGCTGAAGGTCAGGAAGAACTGCGAGACGAGGCCGCCGACGAAGGCGATGGGCAGGAACACGGCGACCGTCGTGATGGTCGAGCTGGTGATGGCGCTGGAGACCTCCTTGGTCCCCTCCAGCACGGCCACGCCGATCGGCTCGCGGTTGGCGCGATGGTGGCGGAAGATGTTCTCGAGGACGACGATCGCGTCGTCGACGACGCGGCCGACGGCGACCGCCAGGCCACCCAGGGTCATGATGTTGAGGCTGACGCCGCCCACGAGCATGAGCAGCAGCGCGGCCATGACGCTGAGCGGGATGCTGATGGCGGCCACGATGGTGCTGCGCACGCTGAGCAGGAACAGGAAGATGACGATGACGGCCATGACCGCGCCCAAGGCGCCTTCCCGCACCAGGCCCTCGATCGACTGCTCGATGAAGTCCGCGCTCCGGAAGACGGAGGTCGTGGTCAGGCCCAGCTCGGCGTCGAGCTCGGCCATCGTGTCCTCGATCGCCTCGGTCACGTCGATGGTGTTCGCCTCGGAGGCCTTGATGATGGAGATGCCGACCGAAGGCTGACCGTTCGTGCGCGACGTGCCCGACGCCGGGTCGGGCGCGAAGTCGACCGAGCCCAGGTCGCCCAGGGTGATCGGTGTCGGCGGCGCCTGCGGGGCGACCGGGGCCGATGGGTCGACGGGCGTGCCGGTGGTCGGGGGCGCGACCGGGGCGACGGCGGCCGGGACCTGGTAGCCGACGACGAGGTCACGGATCTGGTCGATGGTCGTGAACTTGTGGCTGGTCGTGACCGGCAGCGTGTTGTCGCCCTCGACGATGGTGCCCGAGGGGATGGAGATCTCGTTCGCCACAAGGATCTGGCTGACTTGCTGGACGCTGATGTTGTTGCGGGCGAGCTTGACCGGATCGAGGATCACCTCGACGCGCTCGAGGTCGCCGCCCGTCACCGAGACCGAGGCCACGCCCGGCAGGCCGGCCAGCTCGGGCACGACCTCTTCGCGCACGACCTTGCCGACGTCCACGTTCGGGTCGTTCGACTGGACCGTGAAGCCCGCGACCGGGAAGGCGTTGATGTTGAGGCTCGAGACCTGGGGCTCGACGTTGGCCGGCAGGCCCGACGTCGCGAGGCTCGACTCGATGTCCGCGATGGCGGCCTCGATGTCGGTGCCGTACTCGAACTCGGCGACCACGACGGCCAGGCTGGGCGATGACGTCGAGCGCACCGAGTCGACGCCCTGGATGCCCGAGAGCGTGCGCTCGATCGGCGCCGCGACCTGCTCGGCGACATCCGTCGTGCCGGCGCCCGGGTAGACGGCGATGACCGTCGCGACGGGGAAGTCGATGTCGGGCAGCAGCTCGGCCTTGAGCTGTCCCCAGGCGGCGATGCCGCCCAGGAAGACGCCGGCGGCGAGCAGCAGGGTCACGGACTTGCGGGCCAGCGCGAGCTGGGTCAGTCGGTACACGTGGACTCCTCGAATGGCTTGGTGTGCACTACGGTCAGTCGGTCTTGGGCGAAGCGGCCACTTCGACGGGGACGATGGCGCGGGCTGTGAGACGCTCGACCATGACCCTGACGAGCCCTTCGAGCTGCTCGAGCTCGGCTGTCGTGAAGACGCTGAAGAGGTCGCGGAAGACGTCGCGCTGCATGCCCAGCATGCCGGCGACGAGCGTGCTGCCCGCCTCGGTGAGTCGGAGCTCGACGACGCGGCGGTCGTCGCTCCGATGGTGCCGCTCGACGAGGCCCTGGCGTTCGATGCGATCGGCGAATTGCGAGGCCGCGGTCAGAGAGACCCCGAAGCGCTCGGCGATCTGGCCGATCGACTGCGCGCCGTGGTGTGACAGGAGGTACACGAGCCGGAGCTGGCCGAACGTCAGATCGAGGCCCATCCAGGCCGGCGGGTCAACCAGCGGGCGCGTCGCCTCGCCCGATTGGAGCAAGGCGGCGATGCGCTCGATGGCGGCGTTGTGGGTGGATGCTGCGGTCATCGCTGGATAGTTTACGTCAACGGACACTATCCAGCAAAGACGTACCTTTGTCGGGGTAGACTGGGCCGCATGGCGACCGGGCTACTCTTCCTGCACGGCGGCGGCGAGGCGATGCCCGGCGATGAACCGGTCGCGGTCGAGGCACTCCAGATGGCGCCTGCCACCACCGGCGGATCGGTCCGCGTCGTCATCCTGCCGCTGGCCACGGCGCGTGGGCATCCCGCTCGAACGACGGCCCACGTCTCCGCCTTCCTGTCCGACGTCGCGCGCGACCAGCGGATCCGCATCGAGCTGGCGGCGACCCAGGTGGTTGACTTGACGAGCGCGAATGACCCGCATGCGGCTCGGGCCCTGACCGATGCCGACCTCATCGTCATCCCGGGTGGCGACCCTGACCTCCTGCCGACGGTGTTGCCCGGAACGGCCGCCTGGCAGGCGATCCTCGGCGCGCGACGTCGTGGCGCGGTCATCTGGGGCGCCAGCGCCGGGGCGATGGCACTCGCAGCGTGGTGCTGGACGCCCGACGGTGGCGTGTCCGGGCTCGGCCTCGTGCCCGGCCTGGTGATCGCGCCGCACGTCACCGACCCGGCCGCGACCCCCTGGCTGGATCGGCTGGGCGGGCGGCCGCCGAACCTCGGCATCCTGACGCTGGCCGAACGGACCGCCGTCGTCGGCCCGATCGATCCCGTGGCCGGGGACGCCTCGACTGGGGCCAGGTGGCGCTGCATCGGCGCCGGCGTAGCGGCGTGGCTCCCGGCCAGGTGGCACGGATCCCGTCACGGCTGCCCATCACGGCGAGTTCCTGGTCCTGCCCGACTGAGCCCGGCTCGGCGCGGCCTAGCGCGGTCTCGGAAGCGTCAGTCGCTCGTGGGCAGGGCGATCTGCCAGGTATCGCGCAGCTCACCTTTGGCGCCCACGCCGCCGAACAGGAGAAGGCGCTCGTGGGCGCGATCGGCGATGAGCGTCGCGCCCGACCGTGCCGTCGGGCCGCCGGGGGCATCGATCGGTCGCCAGACCAGCGTCCCGAGGTCCAGAGCCCAGAGGTCGTCGAGCTTGGCCCGGTCCTTGCCGGCACCGCCAAGCACCCACGCCGTCTGGCCCTCGGTCGCCAGCGCGTAGAGCTGCCGGGCGTCGGGATGTGGCCTGGGTTTGTGCTCCGTCCATGAGCCAGCCTCGGTGTCGAAGGCCCACAGGTCGGCCAGCGCCGGAACAGCGGTCGTCTGCCCGGCGTAGAGGAGCAGCCGGCCGTCGGTCGCCCAGAGGCAGTCATGCAGGCATCGTTCGACAGGCGTCGAGCCGGTCTTCGGCGTCTCGTTCGTCCAGCGGCCGCTCGCCAGGTCGTAGGCGCGGGTGTCGAAGAACCGACCACGATCCGTGAAACCGTGGCTGATCCAGAGGCGGCCGTCATCACCAAGAAGCGCGCAGGAGCCGTAGCGAGCCTCCGGCACGGCTCCTGTCGAGGGCAGCCTGTGCCAGGCGTCCGCATCGGGATCGTAGGCCCACAGATCGTCGAAGAATGCCGTCCCCGCCTGCCCCGCCCAGATGACGAGGCCGACGCCCTCGACCCAGACGGCCGCGTGGCCGAAGCGCGCTTTCGGCTGCCTCCCCTCGGGCTCGAGTCGGTGCCAGCTGTCGGCATCGAGGTCATAGCGCCAGAGATCGCCGCGGGTCCTCGAGCCCGCTCTTCCGCCGAAGAGGTACGCGTACCGACCGGCGCCATCGACCGTCCACGTGTGATCCTCGCGAGCCGATGGTCCGTTCACGTCGAGCCTCGCCCATGCCAGGGTGGTCGGGGCCGCCGGAGGGCGTTCGCTCGCGCCCGGCGAAGGGCTTGGAGAGGGCTCCGTGGGCGTCGCCTCTGCGTGTGGCGAGGGCGAGATCGTGGTGCCACCGTTGGTCGTCGGACTCACCGGCCCGACTGATGAGGCCGGCGCGCAGGCCAGCAAGACGATCGAGCAGCAGAGGGCGGCGAGGGCAAGGGTTCGCGGCATCCGCGCATCCTATCGAGCAGCCTGCGACATCCCGATGACGGGCACCCAACGGCTTTCGGTGTCGACGCGGCGGGCGGCGCTACGCTAGTCCGATGGCGGGAGGACCAGCCGGCGAAGTCATCGTGGTCGGGTCGGCGAACATCGACCTGACCGTACGAATCGGCCGGCTCCCGGGTCCCGGCGAGACGGTCACAGGGGGCGTCTTCAGCCGCCAGCACGGTGGCAAGGGCGCCAACCAGGCGGTCGCTGCGGCGCGGTACGGTGCGGCGACCCGGCTCATCGCGGCCGTCGGCGACGACTCCATCGCGGAGGAGGTCGTGGACGCCCTCCGCATCGCGGGCGTGGCCACCGAGGGCGTCGTGCGATTGCCGGGGATCAGCACTGGTGTCGCCCTCATCGTCGTCGACGCCCACGGCGAGAACCAGATCGCCGTCGCTCCCGGCGCTAACGGCGTCCTCTCCGCCTCGCTCGTGACGTCGTCGCTCAGCTCGATCGAGCCGACCGCGGGTTCGGCCTGCCTCATCGGCTTCGAGGTCGGTGACGACGCCGTGCTGGCAGCGGCCGCCTGGGCCCGCGACCACGACCTGCTGCTCATCGTCAACCCGGCTCCGGCTCGGTCACTGCCGGACGGCCTGGTCGGGTTGGGCCCGATCCTGACGCCCAACCGGGGCGAGGCGGCCGCCCTCAGCGGGCACGCCGATCCCACTGAGGCGGCGACCGCGCTTCGGCTGCGGACCGGAGCGCCGGTCGTGGTGACGCTCGGGGCGGACGGCGCCCTCGTGATCGACGACGCCGGCACGATCCAGATCCCGACGTTGGCTGTCGATCCCGTGGACGCGACGGGCGCCGGTGATGCCTTCAATGGCACCCTGACAGCCGAGCTGGCCGCGGGCACCCCGCTCCGGGCCGCCGCCCGTCTGGCGTCTATCGGGGCGAGCCTTTCGACCCGGTCGGTCGGCGCACAGGGAGGACTCCCCACGCGCGCCGAGGTACTCGCCGCGACCGCAAGGTGTGACTGGAACGTAGCTGCAATGTGGGCCCGGCGGCCTGGCCATGTCCATGGGACCGGCCACCGGCCAGGCTTCACGTCGACCCGCGGGCCACCGACGGCTCGCCGGGCAGCACACGTGAGGAGACATCATGAACTGGGATCAGATCGAGGGGAACTGGAAGCAGCTCAAGGGCGCCGTCCGCGAGCACTGGGGTGACTTGACGGACGACGATCTTGACCAGATCGCCGGCCGCCGCGAGCAGTTCGTCGGCCGCATCCAGGCCCGCTACGGCACCGAGCGTGCCCAGGCCGAGCGTGAGGTCGACGACTTCGTCACCAACCTTCGCGAGCCGTCCTACCGAGCCTAGCTCACAAGCCAAGTCATCCTGGTCCCGCCGCGGACCGGTGCACGCTTTGTCGTCATCGGTCGTGGCGGGACCACGCATCTGAGCCTGCGCCAGATCAGGCGCCTCGACCCGCCTGCACGGCGGAACATCGGACCATCGCGCGGCGTTGATGCCAGGAGCGTTGCGGGGCCATCGCCAGCTGGGACGCGCGAATTGGATCCTGGTGAGCCGGCTGGGATTCGAACCCAGGACACGAGGATTAAAAGTCCCCTGCTCTGACCGCTGAGCTACCGGCCCACCCACGTATCGTGACATGGGCCGCCGAGGCGGTGTGGCGCCCCGAGGTCAGTCAGCGGCGGTGAGACCCTTCGTCGGCGGCGCGGAGGCGGCGAGGTGCCGTTGTGAGATCGGACGCACGCTGCGTGATCCAGATACGCGTGTCGGCATGGTTACGATCGCGATGGCCACGACGAGTGCCGACTACGAGCCCGAGGATACTCGCTCTAGGCCGGTAGAGCGCTCCAGGACCGCGCCCAGGCTCCAGCAGGCCATGACCCACAGATAGGCGGCGGCGACTCGCTTGACCATCACCGCACGATGGCCCGCCGGAAGACCACCGGCAATAGCCCGTCTGGCTGGTGGTCGGCCGTCCGATGGTCGGGCGCTATTCGACGAGGCCGATGGCGTTGTACTCCACTAAACTGTCGGCGTCGTAGACTGACGTCCAGGATCCCATTGCCAGCGATCTTCCAGGTGTTGGAGATAATCTGACTCGTGATGCCAGTCCCCGTTACCCGTGATCTTCACCTCACCCTTCGGGCACGTAGATCGTCCCGGTCATCTGGATGACCTTCGCACGATCCGTCGGCGTCGAACGTGGGCTGGTCCGCCAACGTCCGCTCCTGGTAGAAGAAGAGGTTCTCGTACGGGGGAAATTGATACGGCTCGAAATGGAGTAGAGCGCCGCCACTGCCGCCGATGTTGATGGCACCGACGCACGCCTGAGCCGGAGCTGTGCCAGCTATGCACTGGTCGTGATAGACGGGGTCCTCGGGTTGTAGATGAAGATGCCGCCGCCCGGGGTGGCGGTCCCTGCATCTACCGTGATCACGCTGGCACTATTGCCCGTCAATCTTGAATTCACCACCGGCGAGGTAGTAGATGCCGGGCTCGATGTACGTGGTGTTTGACCCTGGAACGACAGTCCGCCGGGATAGAGCCCGGGAAGATCCGGTAGACCTTCCCGTTCCCGGTGATCTTGCACTCCCTAGGCGCGGCCAGGGTCCCGCCGCGCGTGTTCGGGGTCGTCGGCCGGGGAGCAGCCCGTCGGGACAGCCGGCATGGCTTGGCGCCGCCAGCCCGACACGACCTGAACCGCCGCCGGGTAGGGGATCGTGCCCCAGTAGGGGCCTCTTCATCGCCGAGAGCGGGTCGGGTACCGGACGGCGCCCTTGGTCACCGATTGGAAGGTCGGGACACATGACGTCGGACTCGGCAGTGGGCGAAAAGTCGCCGACGACGTTGCACGCTGGCGTAGACATAGAGGATGTGGGTCCCATTAGCCTTCAACGCACCGTTCGAACAGTCGGAGTTGACTTGGATCGCGCCACCGACGGTCGACCGTCCCGTTGCCGCCGATGTGGCCGGCCGGACAAGCGTGCGCTTCGAGGGCGATGAACGACGCCGCCACCGAGAAGTCTTTGATGTTCGCGGCCGTGCCCGACCGAAGTCACTGGTGCTGCGTGATGCCGATGATGCTGCCGAAGAACGTCGTCCGCTCCGTCCGGATCCGGACTTCGATGTGACCAGGGTAATTGTGGAAGACCGACTCGGGCCCGGGCGGGATCTTGACCTCTACCAGGACCGCGTTCACGCCATCCTCGAACCCGTTCTCTTGCGACAGCGCGCGAGCCGCAGCGACCGCGCGGGGGCAGGCCCCGTTGGTGAACGTTCCCTTGCAGCCCGCATCGGTCAGATAGCGGGCGCCAGCCAGCGCCGCCGCGTCGGCGGCATTCTGCGTGTCTCGCCGCTCGAGGAGATCCTGACCGACGTCGAAGACCAGCGCCGCGACGGCCAGGATGGCGACCAGCGCAAAGGCGAAGATGACGAGCGCCTGCCCGCGACTCGCCGCTCCGATCAGTGGTTGACAACGAGGGTCGTCCTTCCTGTCAGCGTGAAGGTGGGCAGCGGGACGTAGCCCGCGAGGAGGGTGTTGAAGGTGTAGCGGACCTCGACGTAGGCCTGTCGCCCGCGACCGTTGTCGCCGTTGCCCAGGCCGGACGTCGAAGCGCAGTCCGGTTCGTCTTCGAGGCACCACTTTCGGATGACCGTGAATGCCGCTGGGGTGCTGTCGATGATGGCGATTGCGTAGTTCTTGACCGCCTGCTCGACATACACGCCGTTCGGATCGCAGCCGTTCGGTCCAGCCGGCATGGGACCCGAGGGCAACCGGATGCGGCACCGTGGACGATCGCGTACCGGGCGCCTTCGCGTGCGGCGTTGTCGAGCATCTGGACGTAGTAGACGGCGCGCCCGAACTCGATGATCGAGAGGAGCAGCAGCACCAACATGGGGGCCACCAACGCGAACTCGACGAGCGCCTGCCCTCGGCTCATGCCTGATCGCGACTTCGCACGTTTCATGGTGTCGGGGCCGGGCTCTCGGTGGGCGCCGGAGTCGGGAGCTCGAGCGTCTCTTCTGGTGCCAGTGACGCGTCAGGATCTGGGAGCTCCGTGATGGCAAAGATGCTCTCGCGCACGATCTGGACGCTCTCCGGGATAGGCGGGAACCGGATGAGCGTTTCGAATTCGTAGGTCAGGGTCACGCGGACGGTGCACGGGGGGACAAGATTCGAATTGGCGCACGCGCTCGGCGTGGCCGGGCCAGACGAGTGTTCGAGTTGCCAAGTCACATCGGGGCTTGTGCATGTGCTGCCATCTGCAGCGCCAACGTAGTCCGGGAGGTGCCGGACTGCAGTGCACGCCCGCCGCATCATCTCAGCCTCGGTGGTGGCCACTTCAGAGGCCTCCCAGTTCTGCGGCGAGAAGGCACCGTAGTCGGCCGCTTCGCGGGCGCCAGCCTCGATGCTGATGATCGACGCATAGACACGCCCGAAGTCACCGATGGCAAGTGCCAGCAGCAGCATGATCGGCAGGATCAGGGCGAACTCCGCCACGGACTGGCCGTTGCCTCGCGCCGCCCCGCGGTGTTTGGACGAGGTGATCACCCTCTCGCGCCTCCAAGACCCCGGACCGTGTACGTTCGACCTTGCGATTCGCCTTGACGCGCATTACAGATCCAAGTCCAATCTACGCTCGCCAAGCACGGTAGTACCGATGGCGAGCCATGACTAGGACGTTTGGTGGTGCTGAGCGGCACCACCGTGTGCGGACCGGGATGGTTAGGTGCCCTCCGGGACCTAGCGCCCGTTGCACTAGCCCGGCCAGGGCCGTCGCCGTGAGGCGCCGAGGAGTCCGGCCGTCGGGATCGCCGCGGCGACGAGAAGGTCCCATGACGACCGGTCGTAGTCCGCCTGTCACGACGCCTGGGTACCAACGGCCCATTGCCCCGCGTGTCCTCCTCGGCGACGCTCCCGGCATGTACCGAGACATCGCTACCGCCTACCTCTGGCTGGCCGTGTTCTGGACGCTTGGCTCGTGGGCCGAGGCCTACTTCGGGGTCTACGAGTTCGTGGGCTTCATGCTCGGCCTGGCCGTCGCGCTGGCCATCGTCACGCGTGCCTTCGTGCGCCAGCGGCGCCTGACCACGAGCGTCGTGGAAGCACCCGTCCCCGCTCGTGTCGAGGTCGGACCCACGGTCCACGCCTGATCCCAGGCTGACTTCCTAGGTCAACGCCAGCAACGCCACGCCGACCACGACGAGCACGCTGCCGGCGAAGCGACGCGGGCCGACCCGCTCGTGCAGGAAGACGGCGGCCATGACCGTCGCGATGACCACGCTCGACTCCCTCGCCGCCGCCACGGAGGCCGGAGGCGCGATCGTCAGCGCCGCGAGCACGGCGCCGTAGCCGACGAACATGGCCAGGCCCACGAAGGCGGTCAGGGGCCTGACCTGGGCACGGACGAGGGCCATGCCACGTCGCCGCGCGACGAGCACGAGATAGACCAGGCCCGGCGGCCCGAGCGCGAGGACGACATACGCCGTCGGTGATGCGTACTGGAGGCCTTGTCGATCGACCAGCGTGTACGTGGCGATGGTCGCCGCCACCGCCAGCGCCAGCAGCGTGCCCGGCCAGTCGGTCGAGCCCGACGAACCCCGGCCCAGCCCACGGACGAGCATCACGCCCGCCCCCACGGCCAGCACGCCCACGATCTCGCCGGGTGAGTTCGTGAGCTGGAGCACGAGGGTCCCGAAGACGAGCACGATGACCGGCGCCAGGCCACGGGCCAGTGGATAGATGAGGGACAGGTCAGCCCGACTGTACGCGGCAGCCAACAAGGCCACGTAGACCAATTCGAGCGCCATCGAAACGATCAGGAACGGCCACGCCTCCGGCTCGACGCGGAAGGTGGGCAGGGCGAAGGGCAGGAAGATGAGCGCACCGATGGGGACCGCCACGGCCATCGTGACGTCCGAGTCTCGGCTTCGGGCGATGAGCAGGTTCCAGGTCGCGTGGAGCGTGGCGGACAGGAGGACGAGCGCGACCGCGAGCGGCGGCACGGCCGCTCAGCCGCCGGATGGGCGGTCGTAGACCTCGGGGTTGACGGGGGTCGGCAGCCGCTCGCCGCGGAGACCGGCCAGCAGGTTGGCGGCCGCCATCGCCGCCATCTTGCCGCGCGTGGCCCTCGAGGCCGAGGCGATATGCGGCACGACCAGGCAGTTCGGCAGCGACAGGAGTGGGTCGTCCGGAGCCATCGGCTCCGGATCGGTGACGTCGAGCGCGGCCGCGGCGATGACCCCACTCCGCAGCGCGTGCTCGAGGGCGCCCTGGTCGACGACCGGCCCGCGAGATGTGTTGACGATGACGGCAGTCGGTTGCATGCGCGCCAATGCCGCAGCATCGATGAGATGTCGCGTCTCGGGCGTCAGGTTGACGTGCAGCGTCACGATGTCGGCCCGTGTCAGCAGCTCGTCAAGTTCGACGGCGGTGACCCCCAGCTCGGACTGCTCCTCGATCGACGGCGGGAAGGCGTCGTGGACCAGGACCGTCATGTCGAAGCCTCGGGCGCGCTTCGCCATCTCTCGGCCGATCCGCCCGAAGCCCACGATGCCGAGGGTCGCGTGGTGGACGTCGGGCCCCAGCAGGAGCATCGGGCCCCAGGTCGTCCACTTCCCGGCGCGCACGTAGTCGTAGCCCTCGGGGATGCGGCGCACGGCGGCCATCAGCAGGGCGAAGGCCAGGTCGGCGGTCGTCTCGGTCAGGACACCCGGCGTGTTGCCGACCGGGACGCCGCGACGCGTGCATGCCGGCACGTCGATGTTGTCGAAGCCGACGGCGAAGTTGCTGACCACACACAGCCCCGGCCCGGCGGCGTCGAGCAGCTCGTCGTCGACTCTGTCGGTCAACAACGAGAGCAGCCCGTCCTTCCCGCGTACACGCCTCAGGAGCTCGTCGCGTGGTGGCGGCAGATGCTCCTCCCAGAGGTCGACATCGACCGCGCCGTCGAGCATGCCCAGGCCCTCGTCCGGGATGCGGCGAGCGACGAAGACCCGGGGACGCGCGCCTGCCATTCAGCTCCGCGCCGGCCGCCGGCCCGTCATCCGACCGGCGTCTTGGAGAGGACCTCGGCCATGCGCTCGAGTGCCCGTCGCAGGTTGGCCTGGGAATTGGCGTAGCTGACGCGGATGTGATCCACGCCGACGCGTCCGAAGGCGCTGCCGCCCAGGACGGAGACGCCCGCTTCGTAGAGCATCCGGTCGGCGAACTCGGTGCCGGTCATGCCGGTCCCGGAGACGTTCGGAAAGGCGTAGAAGGCACCCGATGGCAGCAGGCAGCGCACGCCCGGCAGCGCGTTGAGGCCGTCCACGATCAGTGACCGGCGGGTCCGGAACTCCTCGACCATGGCATCGACCGCGTCCTGCGGACCGGTCAAGGCCTCGACCGCAGCGATCTGCGAGAAGGCCGCCGTGCACGAGACCGAGTTGATGATCAGGCGGCTGAAGGCCGGCACCAGGTCCGGCGGCAGGGCCGCGAAGCCGAGCCGCCAGCCGGTCATGGCGAAGGTCTTGCTGAAGCCGTCGAGCAGGATCGTCCGCTCGGCCATGCCCGGCAGCGAGGCGATCGAGACGTGCTCTCCCTCGTAGACGATGCGACCGTAGATCTCGTCAGCCAGGACCGGGATGTCCCGCTCGATGGCGATGGCCGCGATGGCCTCCAGGTCGGCGCGCGAGAGGACGCCGCCGGTCGGGTTGGCCGGGCTGTTGAAGATGATCAGGCGCGTCCGGTCGCTGACCAACGCGCGAAGCTCGTCGACGTCGAGCCGGAAGCCGTGCCCCTCGCTGAGCGCGATGGGTACCGGCCGCGCACCGACGAAGCTGGCCATCGACTCATAGATCGGGAAGCCCGGATCGGGATAGATGACCTCGTCGCCAGGGCCGGCCAGGGCCGTGATGGCGTAGTGCATGATGGGCTTGGCGCCCGGCGTGACGACCACGTTGGCGGGGTCGATCGCCAACCCTCGGCGGGCATTGAGGTCGGCCGCGATGGCCTCACGGAGAGCGGGCAGCCCGAGCGCCGGGCCGTAGTGGGTCCAACCGGCATCGAGTGCGCGCTTGGCTGCCTCCCGGACGTTGACCGGGGTATCGAAGTCGGGCTCGCCGATCTCCAGGTGGATGACGTCGACGCCGGTGGCCTCGAGCGCCTTGGCGCGTGCCGCGGCCTCGAAGGCGGTCTCCGTCCCGAGGTCGCGCATCCGCTCCGCCATCCGCATGCCCAGCATGCTAGCAGGGCATCACATGCCACCAAAGGCACATGGGCGATGTGCCCCGCCAGCGTCTCCCTGGGACCTTCGACTGCCGTGCGAGAATCGCCTGGTGACCCGCTTCTACAGCATCGATCAGGCCGACGCGAGGCTGCGCGACCTGGCCCCGCTCCTCGACAAGCTGCGTGCCGATCGGACCGAAGTCGCGGCTGCTCGTGACGAGCTGCTCCGCTTCCGGACCACGAACGGCAACGCCGACCACGCGCAGGAGCTCGAGGCTCGCGAAGACCGCATCCGCACGCTCGTCCACCGCATGGAACGCTACGTCAGCCAGCTCGTTGCCTGGGACATCACGCTACGCGACATCGAGACCGGGCTGGTCGACTTCCCCGCCCTCGTCAATGGCCGGCAGGTCTGCCTGTGCTGGCGCTCTGGGGAGGAGCGCGTCGGGTACTGGCATGAGCTCGAGGCCGGCTTCTCCGGACGGCGTCCGCTCATCGACCTGGCCTGAGGTCCGGACACCGTGCGCGCCCTGTGCATCGACATCGGGACGGGCACGCAGGACATCCTGCTCTTCGACGCCGACCGGGAGATCGAGAACGCCTTCCGACTCGTCCTCCCCTCGCCGACCGTGCTCGTCGCCGACCGCGTGCGCCAGGCGACGGTGGAACAGCGGCCGCTGGTCCTGACCGGCTCGACGATGGGCGGCGGGCCGTCCGCCTGGGCCATCCGCGACCACGCCCTGGCCGGCCTGCCGGTAGCCGCCACGTCACAGGCGGCCCGCACGCTGGACGACGATCTCGATGGGGTTCGCGGCCTCGGCGTGCGTATCGTCGGCGACGACGAGGCGGCCGACCTGGCCAGCGGCGAGCGGAACCTGTGCGCTGCAGCTGCGCGACATCGCGCTGGACGAGCTGGCTGGCGCCCTGGGGCGATACGGCATCGACCTCCACGGGATCGATGCGCTGGCACTGGCTGTCTTCGACCATGGTGCCGCACCGCCCGGCATCTCCGACCGGCGATTCCGTTTCGAGCGACTCGCCGAGCGGCTGGCGGCGGAGCCCGACGCGGGACCTGCCGCCTTCGCCTACCTCGAGCACGCCGTCCCGCCCGCGTTCACGCGCTTGCAGGCCGCGGTCAGCGACGCGCGGGCCTGGCTGGGTGCGGCGGCCGCGACCACGATCGTGGCCATGGACACGGGGCCGGCCGCCGTCCTCGGAGCGCTGGAGGATCCCGGTCCACGCGCGGCGTTGCGACGGGGCCGCGAGATCGTGGCCGTCAACGTCGGCAACTTCCACACGCTGGCCATGCGGCTAGCGCCCGCGCCCGGGACGATGAGCGGCTGTCGGATCGCGTCGATCTACGAGCATCACACCGGCGAGCTCGCTGATGTCCAGCTCCGGCGGGACGTGGCCCTGGTCGCGGATGGGCGGATCGACGGCGAGATGGTCTTCGCCACGATGGGTCATGGAGCGCTCGTCGCCCGGCCGCCCGTAGATCATCGGGACCGTCCCTGGCTGTCGGTCACCGGGCCGCGGCGCGAGCGTCTTGTCGGACGCCTCGTCCGCGGCGTGGGACGGGCGATCCCGGCCGTGCCGCACGGCGACATGATGCAGGCGGGCGGCTTCGGGCTCCTCCGCGCCCTGGCCGCCCGGCGCCCCGAGTGGAGCGAGCCCGTCGAGCGGCGGCTCGGTACCATCGCCTGATGGATCCAGTGCCGACCGTCGAGCGCATTTCCGTCGATGAGGCAGCTCGCCGCCTCGAGACAGCCAAGGCCGACCAGGGCCCGCTCCTGGTCGACGTCCGGGAGCCGGACGAGTACGCGCAGTTCCGGGCCACGGGCGCCGTGCTGATGCCGCTCAGCGTCTTCCAACTTCGCTACCAGCAGCTGCCCGCGGATCGACCGCTCCTGCTCATCTGTGCCACCGGGAGCCGCAGCATGGCCGCCGGGGCGTTCCTCATCCAGCAGGGGTTCGGCCCCGTCGCCAACGTGGAGGGTGGTTCGGTCGCCTGGCTGCGGGCGGGGCTGCCGGTGCGGACAGGTCCGCCCGAGGAAGCGGAGGGCGATCTGCCGGGCTAGAAGTCGTCCGAGGGCGGCAGCTTCGTGCGGCCGCGCGTGATGGCGTGGAGCCAGCGCGCCCGCGTGGCCGGGCGCTGGATGAGCACGCCGACCACGAGGAGGATGATGAAGTTCAGCGTGGCCACGGTGGCGGCGTTGATCTCGCCGAGCTGGATGCCGATCTCGCCGGGGATGGCCAGGCCCGGGATGGTCGCCCCGATCATGCCGAGCTGGAAGAACGGCGTCGCCGGCGCCAGGTCGGCCCGCACGCGTGTCCACCACGGGGCCAGCGTCGTCGGCGCCTCCGATCGACGTAGACATGCGCCCCGACCACGGCCGCGGAACCCGCCACGCGCGCGCTCGGCAGGTCATCCTGGCTGAGCGTCTGCCAGGCGGCGATGTCGCCCGTCGTGGTGTTGGGCACGGCCCAGTACGTCGTGGCCACGGCCGATCCGGTGCCATCCTGGCCGCCGACCACGTAGAGCGCACCGCCGTTGGTGAAGCCGGCGGCATCGCTGCGGGCAGCCGGGAGCGAGCTGCTACCGAGGCTGACGGCCCATGGGACGACGGGTGAATCCGCGGTCGCACCGGACCGCGCCGGCTGGCCCTCGGTGTCGAGCTCGAGCCGGAGCACATCACCGGTCGGTCCGAGCGCCGTCTCGCCGCCGACGACGTACATGAAGTTGCTGGCCATGCCGGCCATGCCATCGGCGCGCCCGTTCGGCTGACCATTCGCGTCGGGCAGCGTCAGCTCGGGATGCTCGACCCAGGTCTTCAGTTCAGCCGGATCGGAGTCGGGCACGATCTCCGCGCGCCAGGTCGCCGCCGACAGACCATCAGCCGTTCGACCGCCCATCAGCCAGATGCCATTGGCGTCGGCGACGGCCATCGCGCCGCTCAGCCCGACCGGCAGCTTGAGCGCCTCGAGCTCCTCCCAGTCGGTCACTTCTCCCTCGGTCAGCGTCGCGGCGTAGACGGTCGTCGAAGGCTTCAGATCCGTGTCCAGGCCTCCGATGATGAAGGGCCGGCCGTTGACCGAGACGTTGGCCGCATCGGTGCGCGGCGCAGGCAGGGGCGGCCCCTCCGACCATGGGCCGACGGTGCCGTCCTCGGCCACGGTCGTCTTGAGCACGGAGGCGGTGATGGCCGTCGGCGTCGTGCCGCCGACGAGGTAGATGTTCGTGCCGCCCTGGAAGGCGCCGGCATCCCTGCGGCCCTCCGGTAATGCGGCCTCTGTCGGCTGCCAGGGCACCACGGCGCCGGCCGGCACCGGGCAGGGCAGATCGCCGTTCGAGGCGTCGCACAGGTTGACCACGCTGATGACGTTGAAGCCGATGGGGACCGTCTTGCGGATGGTCAGGTAGAGCGCGATGTTGGGCACGTAGCCAAGCAGGAAGAGGACCGCCCCGAACCAGAAGAGCGCCTTCCAGAAGGCGGCCGGCCAGCCATCCGCGTCGAGCAGCCCGAAGGCCGTTCGTCGCCGGGTCGTGCCGCTGGGGAGCGCTCGCTGCGCCACGGTCCTGGCTGGCCTCCTACTCGACGAAGGTGAAGTCGCCGTGCATCGGGACGTAGTGACCCGGGATGATGCAGGCGAATTGGAGCGGGTCGGTCGTCTCGAAGGTGTAGGTGACGTCCTGCGAGCCCGTCGCGAAGGTCGCGATGCCGGGCAGGTCCGCCGACGACGTCGTGGTCGTGCTCGAGAGCTCCGCCTCCGGGCCGAGATAGAAGTTGTGATCGAAGCCGGCCGTATTCGTCACCCGGAAGGTGACCGTCTCCCCGGCGACGACCGGGATGGCCGCCGCCTTGGCGCCCTCGGGATCGGTGATCTGCAACTGGGCCGTCAGGTCGAGCTCGATGACCCGCGGCGCGTCGACCGTGCCGGGCGTGTCGACGGTGCCGCCGCCGGTGCCGCCGCCACCCTCGTTCGAGCCCCCGATGAGCGGACCATCGGGATCGCGCCAGCAGGCGGGCACGGGCGTCGCATCGGGCGCAGGCTTGAAGTTCGGATCGCGCCAGCCCCGGACCTCGACCGGCGGCTGGGTCGGGCCGACCTCACCCTCCGCGGTATGGGGGACGTAGGTCCAGGTCGTTTCCGTCGTCGCTCCGAGGAACGCGATGAGCTCCTCGATCTCGCGATAGTTGAGCGGCCCGACCGGCTGCGCCCAGACCGGCATCACGCTCTTGGCATCGCCGCACACGTAGCGGCCGCCCTTCTCCAGGACGGTCGCGATGTAGTTCGGGTTCAGGTGCCCGGTGCCCGGGTCGCCGGTCGGCGTGTACGCGTTGTAGAGCGCCATCTGGTCGTTGAGCGGGGCGCCGACGCCGCCCTTGCCGTCGATGCCGTGGCAGGTCGAGCAGTTCGTCTGGTAGAGCGCGTAGCCGCGTGATACGTCGGTGATGTACTGCTCGTGGCCGATCCGCTCCATGTCCCCGGAGATGCCCAGGGCGGGCACACCGATGGTGAAGAACCAGTAGAGCGGGATGAAGAAGACGAGGAAGAAGATGCCCAGGAAGGCGACGCGTCGGGCGTTGCCGCTCTGGCTCACGATCTGGGCCGAGCGCTCCTCGGTCAGCTCGACCCGATGCGTCCGCTCCCCGGCGTCGAAGCGCTCGACACTCAGCGGCGCCGCCTCGCGTGGGGCGATCTCGCTGCCCGCATCGCGCGGCGTCAGCTCTCGTCCGGTCCGCTCGTCGCTCATATGCAGCCCGTCGGGCTCGTCGGCGGGATCAACCCAGGCTGGCCAAGCGCGACGGGCAACGGACCAAGCGTGATCTTGGCGGTATTGACGGTCAGCACACCGTCGGCGCTGACGACCGCCTCGAAGCGATCGAGGCTGCGCGGCGCCGGCCCGAGCTTGTCGACCTTGGTGCCCAGGCGGTCGTACCGGGACCCGTGGCAGGCGCACTCGAACCAGTGGTTCTTGGTACAGAAGTTCGGCTTGCAGCCGAGGTGCGGGCATCGTTGGTAGAGCGCGCGGACGTTGATCTCCGTGCCGGAGCCATCGGCGCTCTCGCCTGGGATGAAGCCGCGGGAAGTGTCGAGGAGCTGCACATACGTCCGGGCGATCAGGAAGTAGGCCGGCGCTCCGTCCTGGAGCGTCGTCCCTGCGATGGCCGGCGCGGCATTGACATCGTCGATGGTGCCCAGCGTGACCAGGCTCCCGAAGCCGCCTGTCAGATTCGGCCACAGGAAGCCGATCGAGCCGGCCAGCGCTTCGGTCACCCACAGCGCGACGCCGGCACCCAGCGAACGACGCAGGAGCGTGCGCCGTGAGAGGCCGGCCGCGCGGCCATGCCGGAGCGAGGCGAGCGCCTCGCGCGTCAGCGCCTGCGGCTCATCGGCGGCGGTGAGCTTCCAGTTGCCCATCAGTCGGTCGCCATCACAGCGCGAAGAAGAGGCCGTCGACCCACGGCAATGACCAGGCATAGCCGGGGCCCCGGAAGAAGGCGCCGATGAAGGTCACGACCAGGCCCGAGATGCAGAAGATGGTGAAGATCATGACGCCCGTCTTGCGGTCGCTCGGGCGGGGCGAACCACCGTCGCCCTTGGGGCCCCGGTCGATGTAGGGGATGAAGCCGGCGCCGACCAGGATGAAGGCCACGCCGAGCACGCCGACGACCGTCGGGTGGAAGTAGACGAGGAGCTCCTGGAGGCCGACGAGGTACCACGGCGCCTTGGTCACCGGGGGCGTCACGGCGTTGTTGGCCAGCTCCTCGAGCGGCGCATTGATGAAGATGCCCATGACGATCAGGAAGACGCTGATGACGGCCGCGGCGAAGAACTCGATGGCCAGCAGGTGCGGCCAGGTCAGGACCGTGTCGTCGGGCTCCTTCTGGACGCGCACCACCGCGTCCTGCTTGACCAGCGCCAACAGGCGGTACGGTCGGGCTGCCATCGGCACGCGCTGCTTGTCGATCTCGGTCGTGCGGCGCTCGGGCGGCGCCGCCGGCAGGCTGGTCCGGCGGGCCGGAGCATCGGGCGCCGCGGGCGTGGTCGGGGTCGGCAGTCGGGTCTCGTCGGTCATCGGGCGCTCGACTTCATCGGCTCACAGCGGCCCGGAGATGCCGCCGTCCTTCCGGATCCTCCAGAAGTGGACGACCAGGAAGAATGCCGCGGTCAGGGGCAGGAAGACCACGTGCAGGACATAGAAGCGGAGCAGGGTGTTCTGACCGACCTCGAGGCCACCGAAGATGAGCAGCTTGGAGACCGTGTTGAAGATCGGCGCACTCTCCGCGAAGTTGAAGCCGATGGTGATGGCCCAGTAGGCGATCTGGTCCCAGGGCAGCAGGTAGCCCGTGTACGAGAGGAAGATGGTCAGGAAGAGCAGGACGACGCCGACGACCCAGTTGAACTCGCGTGGCGGCTTGTAGGCGCCGTGGTAGAAGACGCGCATCATGTGCAGGAAGACGAAGAAGACCATCAGGTGCGCGGCCCAGCGATGGACGTTCCTCGTCAGCAGCCCGAAGACCACCTCCGACTGGATGCGCAGGATGTCGTTGTACGCCTGCGTCGCGGAGGGCACGTAGAAGAACATCAGGTAGACACCGGTGATGGTCAGCACCAGGAACAGGAAGAAGGACAACCCGCCAAGGCAGAACGTGTAGGCGAACTTCACGGCGTGCTGGCGGACGCGCACGGGATGGATGTGCAGGAACACGTTGTTCATGACGGCCATCGCCCGCGAGCGCTCGTCGGCGGGGTACGGCTGACGGAAGATCGAACGCCAAGCTGCGCTGCGGCGGATCGACTGGTCGACCCGCTCGAGGAAGCTCACCGAGTGACTCCTCCCGTGACCGGTGCGTTGCCCAGCCCGGCCAGGCCGAGCTGCGCGTCCCGATAGCTCTCCTTGTAGAGGCGTCCGTCGCTGCTCACCTCCTGCAGCTCGAACCGCTCCATGGTAATGGCGTCATAGGGGCATCGCTTGACGCACAGCGCGCACCGGATGCAGCGCTCCTCGTCGAGGACCATCGCCGCGCCCTGGTCCCAGCCATAGGCGTCGACCAGCTCCGGCAGGGCGCCTTCCGCCTTCATCTGGCTGACGTCGATCATGTGGATGACGCCTTCCGGGCAGACGTCTGCGCAGGCACCACACAGGACGCAGCGGAAGGGGTCGAACCAGATGTTGAAGTTGCACATCAGGCAGCGCGTCGACTCCGCGACCGCCTCGGTCACCCCGTAGCCCTGCTCGACCTGCGTGTTGAAGTTGACGACCGGGTCGGTCGAGGGCATGCGTGCTTGGAGGGGCGTCATGGGCACGTGCTGGCGTGGCAGCACGTCGTAGAGCTCCGGCATCTCGTGGCGCGAGGAGCTGACGATGCGCACATTGGCATCGACCTTGACCGTGCTCCGTCCCGCGAGGTAGCGATCCACGGCGTAGGCGCACTTCTTGCCGTGCCCGGCCGCCTCGATGAGCGTCGTCGGCCCGGTCACGAAGTCGCCGCAGGCGAAGACGCCCTTGACGTTGGTGGCGTAGGTGCCGGGGTCGACCTTGACCCGCCCGCGGTTGATCTCGAAGCTCGACTCGACGGGCAGGAAGGTGTTGTCGGCAGCCTGGCTGACGGCCGGGATGACGGTCTGGGCCGCGATCACGAACTCGGAGCCCGGGATGGGCACCGGCGAGCGGCGGCCCGTCGCGTCGGGCTCACCGAGTCGGTTGCGGATGAAGCGCACGGCGCTCACCTTGCCGTCGGCTCCGATGACCTCGACGGGGCTGGCCAGGAATTCCATGCGCACGCCTTCGCGCTCGGTCTCGCCCAGCTCCTCCTCGTCTACGACGAGTTCTGAGCGCGTCCGCCGGTAGGCGATGGTCACATTGGCCGCACCGTGGCGAAGGCTCGTGCGCGAACAGTCCATGGCGGTGTAGCCACCGCCGATGACCACGATGTCGGAACCGACCTCGAGCGCCTCGCCCAGGTTGGCCTTCTTCATGAAGTCGACGCCGTACTGGATGCCATCGAGATCCGAACCCGGGACGTCCAGTCCGACCGCGTCCATGGCCCCGGCACAGATGGCCACGGCGTCGAAGTCGGCCTGGAGCTGCTCGAAGGTGATGTCGCGCCCGATGCGGGTATCGAATCTGAAGCTGACGCCGAGGCGCTCGACGAGGCGAACGTCCATCTCGATCGCCTCGCGCGGCAGGCGGAAGGCCGGCACGCCGATGAGCATCGTGCCGCCCGCGTAGGGCAGCTCGTCGAAGACGGTCACCTGGTGGCCGACCGTGGCCAGCTCCCGTGCCACGGAGATGCCCGCTGGGCCGGCGCCGACGACGGCGACCTTCGTGTCCTGGGGCGTGATAGCCGGCACCTCGTCCGGGATGCCGGAGGCCTCATGCCACTCGACCAGGAAGCGCTTCATGGCCCGGATGGCCAGCGGCCGATCGATGTCGCCCCTGCGGCAGGCCCGTTCGCAGGGAGCGGAGCAGACATAGGCGCACATGGCGGCCACGGGGTTCGGCTCCCGCGAGAGGATGTAGCCCTCCTCGAAACGGCCTTCAGCCGCGAGGTTCAGGTAGCCGCGGCAGTTGGTGCCGACCGGGCATGCTTCCTGGCACTCGATGTTGCACTGAAGCCAGGACGCATTGACAGGCTGCACGAGGAATTCCTGGTCGATGGCCACGGGCAGGTGCGATGCCTTTCCGATGCGCTGGGGTGCGAGGTCGGGGGGCCTTGCGGACAAGCACGAATTTACCATCCCAGCTTGTCGCCTCGCGCGGTGGGGGGTGGGACCCGGCCGCCGACAGTCGCTGGCGATCACCCGCCCGGAGGCCGCGACACCGCGTACGGTCCGGTCCGGTTGACGCCCCGAGTCGTCGCAGACTACGCTCGCGGCCACGATGCGAGCCGCCCAGCCCGGGCCGATCCGGACCGACCGGTGAATGCCGTCGAGATCCTCTTCCTGGCGATCGGCCTCTGCCTCGGCATCGCGGTCGGAGCGGCGCTCCTGGACCTGGTCCGCGCCCGGCCGGCGCCGCGCGAGGTGCGCCTGACCATCACTCGCAACGCCCTGCCGGTTCGCGATCCCATGGCGGCCAGCGTGGCCTTCGATCAGGCTGGCGGATCGGATCAACGCCGTCCGATCATGGTGGCGCGCGGGGTCGACCCGGCGTACGCTGCCATCCGGCAGGAGCGAAACCCTGTTCTCGTCGGGTCCGTGGCCCTCGCGGCGGCGGCCGGGCCGTCGGACGAGTCGGCAGCGACGTCGGAAGGACGAACCAGGTGGGAGATGGGTGACGATCCGAAGGCCATGGCGACCGATCCTGGATCGGGCAGTGCCGAGGCGCTACTGGCGACGACCGTACCCCTCACCGAGACGGCCGATCCATGTGCCGCCCAGCGTCGGCTGGCCGATGAGCGCTGCGCCGTTGCCACGCACGCGCGAGACCAAGCGGAGACAGCGGCGGCCAACCTCCAGCATGCCAGACGTGCCTACGACGAGGTCGCCCATCGCATCGACGAAGCCCAGGGCCGCGCCGATCCGCGCGTCGTGGACGCCGCCAAGGAGACCGCCCGACGCGTCTTCCGGAATGCACGTGACCGGGCGACATCCCGCGCGGACCTCGAACTCGCGGCGACCACCTGGCTGACCGAGATCAATCGCGTCAACCTCCAGACGCGCGACGCGTTGACGCTCGTCGCGCGCGAGCAGGCCGACACAGCCGCCCTCCTGACGTCCATCGATCGGCAGGCGCTCGCCGCCGATGCCGCGCGCATCACGGCCGAGGCCGCCGGCGAGGCCTGCGATGATGCCCAGGCAGCGCTCGCCGCCTGTGCGGCCGGCGACCTTCAGGCCACGGCCCGCATGCCGGCCGCGTCGACGCTGGTCAATGAGCCGATCACCATCTGGGACCGCGAGGACGGCCGCCAGCCGGTGATCGTCCGGCTCCTGCGTGGCGAGACTGCGGCCCGCGAGCAGCTCGTGGCGGAACTGGCTGGTTCCGATCCGGACGAGCAACGGCGTCACCAGATCTGGCTCAGCGAGCTGGTCGATGCCATCTTCGCCGCCAGCATCGAGACGGCCGTCCTCGACTTCCCCGCCCAACATCCGTTCTGGTCGAGCTTCGACAGATCGCAGAGCCGGGACATCGTGGTCGCGCTCGCGTCCCTCGGCTACCGATTCGACGGACTCGGTGGCTTCTCCGGTGGCCGTGTGCCCGGTCAGCGCGAGCTGTCGCAGGCGGTCGGATATGCGGCGCTGGATCCCATGCGCATCCGTCACTGGCCCGCGGTCGCCGAGATGCCCGATCTCTTCCGCGACGTGGCCGTGGCTGCCGACGAGTTCCTGGCCACGCGCGCCCCGGACCTCGATCTCGGTGAGATGGTGGCCGTGCTCGGTCGTCGCTCGGAACAGCTCTCCGAGCTCTGGAACCGCTGGGGTCGCGTCCGGCCACTGCTCCTCATCGTCACGGAGTAACGCGCCTCGCATCTGGGAGTGGCACATGCCCGCGCGGCCGCCTCACCCGACGCGGCTGCTTCAGCGAGCGCGGCCGCTTCAGTCGAGGGCGACGATCCGGAAGGTCTCGGCGCCCATCACGCCGCGGGCCTTGCCCTCCTCGGCGGCCCAGTCCCTGATGCGGCTCTCGAGCGCTTCCGGCTCCTTGATCTGGCTGCGATGCTCGCGCAGGGCGGCCACCTTCCGGTCGAGGGTCCCGCTCACGTCTACCCAGGCATTCGGTTGCTCCGTCCAGAAGAGGATCAGCCGGCCGACCGCGTGGGCCTCCAGGCCCTCACGTGCCAGGTGCGGAAAGGCCATCGGGTTCCGCGCTGCCGGATAGACCGCATCGACCGCCGCCATGGCCGCCGCCCGGTGGTCGGTGTGCTGGATGTAGCCATCGGCGTGGAAGAGGATCGTCGGGTCGAACGTCAGGACCGCGTCGGGCCGTGCGCTGCGAATGCAGCGAACCAGCTGCTCGCGGAGCGGCAGGTCGTTCTCCAGCGCTCCGTCTGGCCGATGCAGGAAGGTGACCTCGCGGTAGCCGATGACCGCGGCCGCGGCGCGCTGTTCGCCCTCCCGCAGGCGTGCCAGCTCCAGCGGATCCGTGGCTGGATCTTCGGCGCCCGCGTCGCCGCTCGTGCAGCACACGAGATGGCCGATCGATCCCTCGTCGATCCATCGGGCGACGGTGGCGGCCGGCCCGTAGTCGGCGTCGTCGGGGTGGGCGACGATGACCATGAAGGACTCCGGCCGCTCGGTCAGCGGCTCGACCTCGGCGGTCGTCATCGGTCGAGTCGGGCGTCTGCGACGGCTGCGAGCCGGGCGGCGATCGCCGCCTTCGAAATGCTTTGCGCGCCGTTACAGGCCTTTGCTACACTCCGGCCCGAGGCGTCGCTCGTTTCCCCCCACGAGCGATGCCTCGCTCGATTCCCGGCCCTCATCCGCGGCCTGTAGCCTCGTCGATGGCCTCCAGGACGGCGGCCGCGTGGCCTTCCGGTTTGACCTTCTCCCAGGTCCGCTCGATGCGTCCGTCAGGGCCGATCAGGAAGGTCCGGCGTGCGACACCCATGTACGAGCGCCCATACTGCTGCTTCTCCACCCAGCTCCCGTACGCCTCCGCGACGGCGTGATCAGCGTCGATCAGGAGCGGGAAGTCGAGCCCGAACTTGTTCCGGAAGGCGGCCTTGCTGGCCGCACCCTGCGGGCTCACGCCCCAGACGACCGCCCCGCGTGCGGCGAGATCGACGTTGGCGTCGCGGAACTCGCATGCCTCGGTGGTGCAGCCGGGCGTGTCGTCCTTGGGATAGAAGTAGAGGACGACCCATCGACCTCGTTGCTCGTCGAGACGATGGCTGAGACCATCGCCGTCGGGGAGGCTGACCGCCGGAGCGAGCTGACCTGGCTGAGGGACGACCGACTCGATCATCGTCCGAGTCTACCGCGGGCGACCGTCAGGCAGCGACGAGCGTGACCCCCAGGATCAGGGCCAGGAGCACGACACCACCGCCCGCGACGAGCAGGTCGAGCGGGCCCCAGGTCATGGGCCGGTAGTGGCTCCGAGGGCCCCGACCGAAGCCGCGCGCGTCCATGGCGACCCCCAATCGCTCCGCGTGCCGGACCGCCAGCACCAGCAGGGCGACCAGCAAACGGGGATGGAGGTCCGCGCGGAGTCCGCGCAGCTGGCGGGCGTCGCGAAGCGATCGCAGGTCGGCGCTCAGCCGTGGCAGGGCACCGTACGCCGCCAGCGCCCCGTAGGCGAACCGATCGGGGACATGGCCCAGCTGGACGAGCGCGTCGACGAGCGCAGTCGGGCTGGTCGTGGTGGCGAACGCGATGCTGATGGCACCGATGGCCAGGAGTCGGGCGGCGACCAGGAGCGCCGCCTGGGCGGCTGCCACGGAGACGACGATCGGTCCGAGCGTGAGCAGCGGCACCGCGCCGGGGACCGTGTTGGCCGCGGCGAAGATGGCCGTGAAGGCGGCGATGCCAGCGGCCGCGACGACGAGCGGTGCCAGGCCGCGGGCGAGCTCCGGCAGCGGCACGCCGCCCAGCAGCCGGGCGGAGGCAAGCGCGGCCAATGCAAGGGCCAGCGATCCGCGCGCGTCTGGCAGGATGACGACGCCCAGCAACCAGGCGACCGCGACGCCCAGCTTGGCCAGCGCGTTGGCCCTGCCGAGCGGGGTCCCGGCTCGTGCGTCGTCGTGTGCGGCAAGCCCGATCACGGAGCGCCCCGATCGTGGAGCCGACCCTCGCGAAGCTCCAAGACCCGTGTCGCGAAGTCAGCCACGAAGCGCTCATCGTGCGAGACAGCGACGATGGCCATGCCTTCGGCGGCCCGTGCCCCGAGCAGTCACGAGCAGCGTGACGACACCATGCCGGTCCTGCGCGAATGTCGGCTCGTCGAGGACCAGCAAACCCGGCTCGCGCAGGAGCGCCGGAGCGAGTGAGAGGCGGCGTTGCTCGCCGCCGGAGAGCCGGTACGGGCTCCGCGGCCCGAACGTCGCGAGCGGCAGCCCGAGCACCTCCATCAGCTGGGCAGCCTTCGCTTCGGTGACCGGGCCTGGAGGCAAGCCGAGGCGGACCTCCTCGCCCACCGTCGGCGCCAGGAAGCCCAGCTCTGGGTCCTGGAAGACGAGTCCCGCCAGCGCCGCTCGCTCGGCCGGTGACCGACCGTACGGGGAATGCCCGGCGACGGTGACCAGCCCTCGATCCGGCGGCACGAGGCCGACCAGCAGGCGGGCCAGGGTGGACTTGCCGCTGCCGTTGGCGCCGACGATAGCGACCCGTTCGCCGGCACGGACTTCAAGATCGAGGTCGCGGAGGACCGCTGGCCCGCCGGGATAGGCGTACCCGAGATCGACGACTTCGACGAGCGGCGCCGCCTGCACGTGTCGCGTTCGGCGCTGGGTGCCGGTGCGGGTTCGGGTGGGGCAGCCAGGGCCGGCTCCAGCCAGCGAGGCAGCCAGACACCCTCCTCGATCATCCGGCCGCGGTGGCGCTCGGCGACGGCGGCCGGCCGCCCCTCCGCCAGCGGCCGACCATTCCGGCCGAGCACGAGCAGCCGGTCGGCGAGCGGCCAGACGTCGTCGACGCGATGCTCGACGATGACCATGGTCGTCGAGCCGCGAGCCTTGAGGGCGGCCAGGCGCTCCAGGAAGGCCGTTCTGGCGGCCGGGTCGAGGTTCGCGGTCGGCTCGTCGAGCACCAGGAGCGCAGGATCGGGTGCCAGGGCGCCCGCCAGGGCGAGGCGCTGGCGCTGGCCGCCCGAGAGCGTGGCGGCCACGGCACGCGGACGATCCGCGAGGCCGACGTCGGCCAGTGCCTCCGGGACTCGTTTGCGCATCGCCTGGAGCGGCCACCCCCGCGATTCGAGGCCGAAGGCGACGTCGTCCTCGACGCGTTCCATGACCAGCTGCCGGTCGGCATCCTGGAAGACGATGCCACGGTCGCCGTCGCCGACCTCCATCGTGCCGGTCACCGACCCTGGGACATCACGACCGAGGAGGCCGACCAGGCCGAGGGCAAGGGTGCTCTTGCCTGAACCGCTTGGGCCGAGCACGAGGAGCACGCTGCCTGGAGGCAGGTCGATGTCGATGTCTTCGATCGCTGGCCGATCGGCGCCGGCGAAGCGGAAGCCGTAGCCCGCGAGGTGGACGGAGGCAGCGGTCAGGGTATGGGCTCCGGCAGCGCCCCTGACCGTCGGATCGCCCGCTCGATGGCCATCGCCGCGAGCGGCAGGACGATGGCACCGGAGATCGCCATCGCGACTGCGATGGCCAGCAACGCCACCGGGGCGTAGTCGCGGTAGTAGACGGCCCAGTCGTGCACGAAGGCGGCCGCTGTCGCGGCCAACGAGGCCGCGACCACGACTGGCAGGTCGTACCGCCTGTAGCCTGCGGCCGCGAATACGAGCTCCGCGGCCCCGCCCTGGAGCAGGCCGGAGAGAAGCGTGTCGATCGCCCACTGCGAACCCAGGAACATGGAGACGAAGGCGGCCACCAGTTCGGCGAAGATCGCCGCTCCAGGCTTGCGCACGAGGAGCGGCGCCACGATGGCCGGCAACAGCCAGCCGGCATAGAGGACCGACTGCGCGGGGCCGAGGAAGGTGAGTCCCGCCCACACGAGCCCGAACGCCCAGAAGAAGACCCCGAAGGCGACGGCGATGACGGCCACGACCAGGATGTCGCGGGTCTGCCAGCGCCGATCCACCTGGGGATCGTGAGCGGTCACACCTGCACCTCCGGCTTGAACGACGACCTCGACGACCAGCAGGCGACCAGCCGCGACGTGCAGGCGGGCCGTTGGAGCGACGCGGACGTTCGACAGGCCGCGCGATGAGCCCACGAGCAGGGTCTCGTCCGAGAGCGGGTACGCCAGGCCCTGCGTCCGGATGCCGTCGACATCGACACCCGCCGGGAGCAGGCTGACGAGGTCTCCGACGCGACCGACCAGCTCCGCGTCTGCGGGACCGGCCACGAGGCGGATCCGGCTGGCGGCGTCGAGGATCGTGACGTCGCGGCCCCGCAATCCCGCCAGGCCGAGCAGCGCGACGTTGGCGATGGCGTGATCGATGCGCGCTCCGCCCGCGGCGCCGAGGACGACGATCCTGCGAGGCTGGTGTCGCAGCGCGCTGCGCAGGGCCAGTTCGGCGTCCGAGGCATCCTTGTCGCGCGGCCACGCCTCGACCGCCACGTCGGCGGTCCGCAGGCGGGCCAGTTGCGCGGCGTCGATCGAGTCGAGGTCGCCGACCAGCAGGTCCACGGTCAGCCCCAGGGCAGCGGCGCCCTCCGCGCCGCCGTCAGCGGCGACGACCAGCGCTCGCCCCGCGTTCCAGCCGGGCCAGGCGCCATCGAGCGTGGCGCGCTCAGGGATCGCGCCGCCGGCGACGACGACCGCGACGTCGACGTCCATCAACGGCGTGCGCCCGTCGAGCGCGATCGATCGGCACAGTTCGACACGGAAGGCCTCCGAATGCTCGCGGGACGGAGGACCGACGTGGTGGACTCCCTTCGCTGGTACGAACCAGATCAGGTTCCGAGGGTCTGCGGGTCGTCCGCACTCTCAGCGCCGTTCGGCGCTCCCCTGTCCCATCTTGGTGCTGGTCCGACGATGCTACACCCGGCCGGAGGCCCTGACCACCGTGGGCACCGTATCGGCCACCCAATGCGCGCCGGCCTTCCGCAATCGGCCACGCTCGGCCGCTCCGGTCAGGACGCCGATGGCGGTCGCGTCCGCACGCCGGGCCATGGTCATGTCGTCCATGGCGTCGCCCACCAGGACCAGCGCGTTCGGCTTCAGGCGCAGGTAGCGTGCGGCCAGCTGGAGCGGTGCCGGGTCCGGCTTCTGGTGCGGCACCTCGTCGCCGAAGATGACCGTGTCGAAGGCCTCGGCGAGGCCGTTGGAGCGCATCTCAAGCTCGACCCGGGCACGATGGCCGGCCGTGACGAGCGCGGTTCGCACGCCGGCGGCGCGCAACCCGGCGATCGCCTCGCCGGCGCCCTCGACGAGCTGGGCGACCTCCGTCTCGTAGATCGAGACCCACAGGCGATCCGCCTCCGGCCAGCGCGACTCCGCCAGGCCGATGCGGCGATAGATACGGCGCCAATCAGGAGCGTAGTGGGCCCGGAAGTCGGTCTCGTCGAAGGCCAGGCCGAAGTGTGCGAAGAGGTCCCGATAGGTGGCCAGCGTGCGTGCGAAGGAGTCGATGAGCGTCCCGTCCCAGTCGAACGCCCAGGCCTCGGCCGCGGCCAGGCGGGTGGCGACGGCACGGGGCGGCCGAGATCGATCGAGGAGCCTCACGGGAGCCGCCATCGTAGCCGGTCCGCGCGCAGGTGCGTGCTAGACTCCCGGCCGTGCCCGAGACCGATCACCCCGCGCATCGCCGTGTCCGCGAGGCAGCGTTGCGGAAGGGCGTGGAGATCGAGGTCGTGACCTTCCCCGAGTCCACGCACACGGCTCGGGACGCGGCGCAGGCATTGGGCGCGGAGCTCGGTCAGATCGTCAAGTCCCTGGTCTTCGCCGCGCCCGACGAAGAGGGCGTGCTGGAGCCCGTGGTCGCCCTGGTCAGCGGCTCGAATCGCGTGGATGTCGCCCGGCTCGGGGCCGTCATCGGCGAGCCGCGCCTCCGCCGCGCGACCGCCCGTGAGGCCGACGCTATGACGGGCTTCGTCATCGGCGGCATCCCGCCCATCGGCTTCGGGCGTCCGGTGCGCGTGGTCATGGACCCGGACCTTGGTCGGTATCCCGTCGTCTGGGCCGCCGCCGGCACGCCGAACGCCGTCTTCGCCGCCCCGCCGGCGACCCTGCGGGTGCTGGCCGACGCGGTCGTCGCCCCCATCGCCGAGACGCCCGATCAGGTGACATGACCGCCGGCGACGTCCAGCGCGCCAGCGTCCAGTACCCGGGCGGCCTGGCTGCTCGGTATCGCTGGGCGGGCACCGGGCAGGGGGAGGCGGTCTTCGCGATGAGCGAGGCCGGGGGATCGCTGGCCGACCACGGCGGCCTCGGGTCGGACGCCCCTGAGCGCGCGTGTCGGGCCGAGCTGCGCGTCGAGGGCCCGCTCGGTGCCTGGACGGTCCGCCTCGCCTCGCCCATCTTCGACGAGCCGCAGGGCCTCCTCTGGGACGCGGCCGGGCTGCTCGTCGTGAAGTACGGGTTCGTCGCCTACGGGCTGGTCGGGCGGACCGGCGAGCTGCGCTGGCACCTGGCGTGCGGGACCCCCATCGTGGCCGTGCTCGGGTCGTCGCGGCTCGACCACGTGCTGGTCCAGGGCGAGGTCGAGACGATCGCCGTGCGGGCCGATGGCAGCGTCGCATGGCGGGCGTCCCACGACGAAGTCGTGACCGAAGCAGAACTGGTCGGAGGGCGCCTGGTCACCCTCGGCTACGACGGACGACCACGGGCGCTCGACCCGGCCACGGGCCGACCACTCGGCTAGGGCTGCGGGCCCGACCACTCGGCTAGGCTGCGGCCCGCAGGCCGCGGCTCGGCGGCGGTTCAGGACCGGCCACGACGCGGAATGTGGACGGGCTGTGGACGATCTGCGGTCATCGGCGGCAGTTCGTGGACAAGCCCCGTTGACCGCGCCAAGGCCGGCAGGTAGCGTTCGTGACGTGCCCGGAGGGGCCTGCGAGCGATCGCTAACGGCAGAGATCACATCAATGCCCACGCGGTCGTGACGGTTCCTCCGGGCCGTTCGCTGTCCTGCGCTACCATCCCGCCGTGATTCCCCTCTGGCTCGTCGGCCTGGGCGTCGTCGCCTGCCTGATCGCTGGCCTCCTGCTCCGGCGCATCGGCCCCGGCTTCCGCATCGCCCGCCTCCTCGCCGGCGCGCCGGAGGTGACCGTCGACGAGGTCGCGACCGCCGCCACCGGCGGTCAGCCGTACGTGCGGGTCCATGGGCGGATCGCCAGCGACGAGGAATTCCCCGACGAGATGGAACGCCCGCTCGTCTATCGCAGACGGCGCCTCGAGCTGGCGACCGATGCCAGCGCTCGCCACTGGCAGACCCTCGAGGACGAGGTCATGGCCGTGCCCTTCGGGCTCGAGCAACGGACAGCGTTCGTGTCCGTCGACGCCGCACAGCTCGACGACGGCCTCACCGTCATCGTGCGAGAGTCGGTCGGCACGGCCGCCGATGCGCCCGACCGTGTCCCCGCCGGCACCCCGCCGGGTACGCCGCTCCGGCACAGGGTCCACCAGGTCTCCGCCGTCGAACAGGCTTTCGTCGCGGGTGCACCGCGCATCGGGGAGGACGGGGCGGCGATGCTGACGGCCGGCGCTGGCCGCCCACTCATCCTGACCACGCTCGAGCTGCCGGAAGCCATGCGCCTGCTGGCCGCCGGCAACCGGCGGACGGTGGTGGCGGCCACGGTCCTGTTGGCCATCGGGCTCGGTCTGGTCGCGCTCGGCATCGTGCTGGCTGTGACGTTGCTCATCGCGCCTCCCGTCATCGCGGCCTCGCCAGACGCCTCCCCGCTCATCGGCGGTGACACACGGAGCGGTGGCGAAGGGGCTGGTCTCGCCGGCCAGCCATTCCTGGCGCTCATCGGTGTCGTCGCCCTCGGCCTCCTGGTCGCCGGCCTGGCGACAGCCTATGTCCGTCTGAGGCGCGACGGATGAGCGGCAGGCGCCCCCGCATGCAGGCTCGCCCGATGTCCGAGGCGGGCATGCCATCCCGCTCCGGAGCGCCGGCGCCGCGGCGCCTCATGACGCGCCTGGCGGCCCTGGCGATCGTGGCCGGCGCGGTCCTGGTCGGCCTGCTCGGGCTGAGCACCCTGATCGGAGCCAGCCCCACGCCGACTGCCACGCCCTCCCCGACCCTCGTCAGCGGGTCCAGTGCGCCCGCGACGCCGACGGCGAGCGCGCCACCCACGGCGAGCCCGACCCCAGCCCCGACACCCAGCCCCTCGGCAGCAGCTTCGCCGAGTCCTGCGGGCGGCCTGGTCGCGCCGACCTCGGCCGAGGGCTTCGAGATCCGCAAGACAGCCATCGACATCGCCTTTCCCATCCGGCCATCGGTGCGCTACCGCTACGCGGACGACTTCCTCGTCCCGCGCGTCGGGGTCACCCGGCGCTACAACCACGCTCGCGGCGTCTCGGCCAGCGGCCGACTCCTGCGTGCCCATGACGGCATCGACATCCGGGCCAAGCTCAGAACCCGTCTGTATGCGGCCTTCTCCGGGACCGTCATCGATCCCACCACCCGCTGGACGCCATGGGACCCGGAGCGCTACGGCAACGTCGTGGTCATCGTCTCCGACGAGCCGTCGAGCCTCGGCTACGCCGCGCTCTACGCCCATCTCTCATCGACCCGAGTCGAGGTCGGCGATCACGTCGATCGTGGGCAGTGGATCGGACGGCTCGGCCAGACCGGCAACGCCGTCGGCACGCCGCCCCACGTCCACGTCGAGCTGCGTGCCCCGTTCCGCATCCCGGTCCGGGAAGGTGGTCGCGACCGGAGGATCGACGCCTTCGACCCGTATCCGAGCCTCGTCGCAGCCGATCCCAAGCGCCAGGAATGACCCGGTCCGCCCATCTCGGGCGGGACCATCCGGTCATGGCAAGCGTTGGTAGGTCGGCGCAGACTCGCCGCTGACTCACCTACCAGCACCTGCCATCGGAGTCCACCACGAATCCCTCGCCGGTGCCGGGCGAGCGCACTGTCAGCGTCGCGCTGGCGGCCAGCATCCTCGGCGTCCACTCCAACACCGTGCGCACCTGGACCGAACAGGGGCGCCTGCCGGTCCTGCGAATCAACGCGCGCGGTGACCGGCGTTACCGCGTAGCCGACCTCGAGGCCTTCCTCGAGGCCGCCATGCAGGTGCCGCGGCCACTCGGTGGCCGACGACAGCGGTGGCTCGCCGAGCCGAGCGGCGGGCATGCGGCGCCCCGCGGCCTGGCCGACCGGCGCACCCGTGAGCTGCGCGTGCTCGGGGAGATCGCCCAGCTGACCGCGCACGTGACCGATCTCGACACCACCCTTCACCGGATCTGCCAGCTGCTGCGCGAGGGCTTCGACTACCGCCTGGTCGGCGTGGCCCAGCTCCGGGACGGCGCCATCCTGGCGCGCGTTGCACACGGCGTCCCGGTCGACCGCCTGCCCGCGATGCCGATCGGCTCGGGGATCGTGGGCAGCGCCATCGCCGAGCGTCGCACGATCCTCGTCCCCGAGGTCCGCCTGGACCCACGCTATGTCGAGATCGTGCCCGAGGTCGAGACGGAGATCGTGGTCCCCATCGAAGGCGCCGATGGGACGTGGGGCTGCATCCTCGCCGCCGACACGCGTCGCGGCGCCCTGACTCCCGACGACGTCGGCCTCCTCGAAGCCGTCGCCCATCAGATCGCGGCAGCCACCGAGACCGTCGACCTGATGCAGCGCCTCGAACGCCAGCTGGAACTCGCCGAGGCCCTCCGACGGGTGAGTGCGGACATCAGCTCGAAGCTCGACCTGCAGGTCATCCTGGCCGAGACCGTCGACCAGGCGACGACGCTCTTCGGCGCCGACCGAGCCGCCATCTTCCGCCTGCGTCCCGACGGTGCCTTCGAGGCGCCGGTTGCCCGCGGGCTCTCGGAACGCTATCTGCAACGTGTCGCGGACCTTCCCACGCCGTCGCTGCCCCGCCTGGCCGTGGAGACCGGCGAGGCGTACTTCGCGATCGACTACGCGCAGGACCCACGCGGAAGTGGCGTGCGCGAGGCCGTCATCGAGGAGGGCTTCGACACGGTCGCCGTGGCGCCGCTCGTGGCCGAAGGTCGATCGCTGGGCGTGCTCGTCCTCTATCACGACCGTCGCCGGCCCTGGTCGCACCCGGAGCTCGAGGCCCTGAAGGCGCTCGCAGCGCAGGCCAGCATCGCCATCCAGAACGCCGGCACCTATGCCCAGATGGCGCGTTGGGCGGCCCAGCTCCAGTCGATCCAGCAGCTCGGCACCCGGCTCGACCGGATGAGCAGCGTACGGGAGATCGGCATGGCCATCGCCGTCGAGCTCCAGGAGCTCATCGACTACCACAACGTGCGCGTCTATCGCGTCATCGGCGACGACTGCCTGCCTGTCGCATGGCGAGGCAACATCGGCGAGTACACCGACGAGGTCGAGGACGAGCTCCATCTCAAGGTCGGCGAGGGCATCACCGGCTGGGTGGCCGCCAACGGCGTCGCCCAGTACCTGCCCGATGCCAACGCCGACGATCGAGCGCAGACGATCGTGGGCACCGAGACCATCGACGAGTCGATGCTCATCGCCCCCATGATCTTCGAGCAACGTGTCATGGGCGTCATCGTGCTCTCCAAGCTGGGCCTCCACCAGTTCTCGCCCGACGACCTCCGCCTGCTCGAGATCTACGCCTCGCTGGCCGCCCAGGCGATGGCCAACGCCGACGCCACCGAGCAGCTCCGGGCGCAGTCCGCGACACTCGAACGGCAGCTCCGCAGCCAGCGCGAGCTGGTGCGCATGACCGAGTCGATCTTCGCTTCGCTCGAGCCGCACGTCGTTCTCGATGAGATCGCCACGCGACTCGTGGGCCTCGTACCCGTCGACAACATCGGCATCGACAAGCTCGACCGTGTCGCCGGTGAGTTCGTGCCGGTCGTGGCGAGAGGCGTGGACGCGGCCGAATACCGCGGTCGGCGCCTGAAGATGGACGAAGGCGTCGCCGGCTGGGTGGCCGAGCACGGCGAGGGCCAGCTGATCCTCGATGAGCTCGCCGATCCCCGCGTCGCGTTCTTCGACGACGTCGGTCCGCAGGCCGGCTCGCTCATCGTCGTGCCGCTCCGCGGTCGCGACGGAACGGTCGGCGTCCTGACGCTCGAGCGGCTGGGCACCTCGGCGGCCTTCACGACCGAGGAGTTCGAGCTGGTCCAGCTCTTCGCCGCGCAGGCATCGATCGCCATGCAGAACGCGGAGCTGCACGCCGACGTCGTCGTCCAGGCACAGACGGACGGCCTGACCGGCCTCTTCAACCACGCCACCTTCACGGCCGACCTCGAGCGCGCTGTGGCGAGCAGCGAGCGGTTCGGCCTGATCATGCTCGACCTCGACGACTTCAAGGGCTTCAACGACACGCACGGACACCCGACCGGGGACCTCCTGCTCCAGGGCATCGCCCGTGCCTTGACTTCGGCGGGCCGCGATTCGGACCGCGCCTACCGCTATGGCGGCGACGAGTTCGCGCTCCTCCTGCCGGGCGCGGACGCAACCGGCGCTCGAGCGGTCGCCGATCGGGTTCGTCGGGCGGTCCACGACGAGGGTGGCCTGCGGGGGGCGAGCGGGGCGCAGGCAGTCACGTGCTCGACCGGCGTGGCCGCCTTCCCGAGCGATGGCGCGGACGTGGCGGCCATCCTGGGTGCCGCCGACCGAGCCTGCTTCCTGGCCAAGCGGACTGGCCGAGACCGGGTCGCCACAGCCGTCGAGGCGGCGGCCACCGGTGCCGACATCGTGCCCAGCGCGCCGACACCGATCGACATGCCGAGTGCACCGAGGTCGGCCGCCTGAGCGGACCGCCGGGGTGCAACGCATCCCCGGTCGGTACCATCGCGGGATGAGCACGAACCGCGCGCCCGGACCGCGGCCCAGGATCCTCGTCACGGTGCAGGCGCCCGCCGTGGCCGCCGACGCCGATCTCGCGCGCCTCAAGAACAGCCGCTACCTCGCCCAGGTCGAGGCGGCCGGCGGCGAGCCGGTGGGTATCGACGAGTCGGCCCCGGACGACGAGCGCGTCGCGGCCTTTGCCGGCATGGACGGCCTTCTGCTCTCGGGCGGCGCCGATCTGGACCCCGCACTGTACGGACAGCTGCTGGAGGGCTCCACGGACATCGAGCCCGGCCGTGACGCGCTCGAGCTGGCTGCCTGGCACGCCGCCCGGGAGCGTGGCGGCCCGTCCTCGGCATCTGCCGCGGCATGCAGGCCATCAATGTCTTCGCCGGTGGCAGCCTCATCCAGCATCTCGACGGCCACGCCAGCCCGCCCTACGGATCGGGTCCCGCCAACCGCCACCCGATACGCGTCCAGCGCGCCTCGCGCATGGCGCGCATCCTGCGCCCGACCGACCCCGGCGACTTCGTCCTCCGGGTCAACACCTACCACCATCAGGGCTTCGACCGCGAGCAGCTCGCGCCCGGGCTGACCATGGCGGCGACCGCAACGCATCCGGCCGGGGAGATCGTGGAGGCCGTCGAATCGACCGCCACCGGTCAGCTCATCCTCGGCATCCAATGTCACCCGGAGCGCATCGAATCGACGCCCCCGGAGTTCGCGCGACTGTTCGCCTTCTTCGTTGACGCCGCCCGATCGTCCTGAGACGACCTGGCCTCGGGTCGGGTCACGTAGCCCCGTCAGCGGTTGGCGAGGTCGATGAGGAAGGGCGGCACCCAGATCTCCGAGATGTCGGTCACGAAGCCGAGCCACGTGAGGACCAGGAACTGGACCAGGAAGTAGCCGATCACGAGCTTGTCCGCGCGGTCGTAGATGAGATGCTTGAGCCAGGTGCGCTTGCCCGTCCCGAAGCCGCGCAGGTCCATGGCGTCGATGGTGTCCTCGGCGCCTACGAGGGCGTTGATGACCGAGGGCACGACGACCGGCATCGTGTTGCGGAGTCGGGCGATCGGTCCGCCCTTGGCCTCCTGCCAGTCATGGCCGCGGACGCGCTGAGCGTCGACGGTCGTCTGCATATCGGCCGCCAACGACGGCAGGAAGCGGAAGGTCAGGTCGATGGCGAAGGCGAACTTGTCGGGCACGCCCAGGCGCCGGAAGGCGACACCGAAGGCGTCGGGCGCCATGGCATAGGCGATCGGGAAGCCGACCATGGTCATGGACACGAAGCGCAACAGCTGCGTCGCGGCGTAGGTCACCGACTGCGCAGAGACCGGCGTGCCCAGGATCGGGATGGTGAAGAAGATGTCGAGCTGATCGGGCGGGATGTTGGGCACCTCGCCGCCGGTGATGAGCGTGTTGAAGAGGACGAGCAGGCTCACGAAGAAGAGCACGAAGGCCCACTGCCGGCGGACCGCGGCCCACGGGATGGACGCCTGGCGGTAGTAGGCGAAGGCGACCAGATCGAGGAGCAGGACGACCCTCAGATCCCACATCTGGATGACCGTGAAGACAAAGAAGAAGACGACCAGAAGCAGGACTCGGGGGTCGCGGCGCGCGAGCCACGACCCCCGTCCGAGGTAGCGCGGGGCGTAGTTCATCCCGTCCGCGCCACGTAGCGCGCGGACCTAGCGGCCCATGCGCTCCTTGATCGGCTCCCAGACGAAGACCAGGATCGGGACCACGATGGCGGTCACGATGACGTTTCCCACGACCACCGGGATGTAGGACCCGGCCAGGATCGTGGTCGGGTCGTTGCCGAAGACCCAGATGTCCGTCCACACGAACAGGAAACCGATGAGCGTTGCGACGACGCCCGCGATGGCGCCGCCGAGTGCCCGCTGGGCGAGCGTCCCGTTCATCAGGCGGCTCAGGTAGAGCGGCGCCAGGCCGGCGATCAGGCCGACGAGGCCGTTGGCCAGGCTCCAGTTCCAGGCCGTCAGCGCTCCATAGCCGGAGAGCTGATCCCCGATGGCGTTGCCGACGAGGCCGGTGAAGAAGCCCACGATGGGCCCGAAGGCATAGCCGAAGAACGGGACCAGGCCGAAAGCCGGTCGCAGCGAGACGTTCTGCGTGCCGGGCAGCGGCACCTGGATGACGAGCAGGAGGCCGTAGAGGACGGCCCCGATCGCGGCGTAGACGACGACGCGTGACGTGACCTCCCACATGGTCGACTCTCGTGTTGTTCGACATCTGCATCGTTGCCATGAGCGCTCCCTTCCCTCCTATGGCTGGCCGGCCGCCAGGGCCGCCAACCGCTCCGCGTCGACGAACCCTCCATCCGCCGGCGCCCAACGCGCGTTGGCCTGCATCAACGTCGTTTCGCGCAGATTGCATGCCCTCCATCGATCGAGGTCCCTGACGACCTCCGCTGGTGGCCCGTCGGCGACGACGCGACCCTCGCGGAAGAGCAGGATACGGTCTGCATGCGTGAGCGCAAGGTCTACGTCGTGGGTCACCAGGTAGAGACTCTCGATCCCCGGGATGGCGCGGACCTGGGCCATGAAGCGCGTCGCGCTGGCATGGTCCTGGCCCGCGGACGGCTCATCGAGGATGAGCGTGCGTGGCCGCATGCACAGGGCGATGGCGATGGCCAGTCGCTTCTGCTGGCCGAACGAGAGCGTCATCGGCGGCCGCTCGAGGATGTCCTCCTCGGCGTCGAGGCCGACGCGCGCCAGCGAGTCGCGCATCAGCTCGTCGAAGGTGGCGGGGTCGGCACCCAGGTTGGTCGGGCCGAAGATCAGCTCCTCCTTGACCGTCCGGGCGAAGAACATCTGGCTCGGGCTTTGGAACACGTAGCCGAAGGTGCGCGCCATCTCCGCCACGCGGCGCCTGGCGGTGTCCTCGCCATCGACGGCGATGCTGCCGCCCATCAGCGGCAGGAGCTTCATGGCCGCCTTGAAGAGCGTCGTCTTGCCCGAGGCATTGGGGCCGAGGATGGCGACCGTCTCGGTGGCCCCCAGGCGGGCGCTTACGCCGTGCAGGATCTCGACCTCACCATAGCCCGCCCGAACGTCCAGGTACTCGACGCGGGGCGGCATGTCCGACTCGGGTGAGTGCGGCGGAGATGGTGGAGGCAGCGGCTCGGCTGCGGAGGCACCCGCGAATGCCCGCCGCGCCTGCGCCACGATGGCCTCGAACGGCAGCTTGACCAGGGCCGGATCGGCGACCTCGAGGAACCCGTCCACCGGCCCCAGGTACTGCGTCGCGCCCTGCTCCATGTACAGCACGCGGTCCGGCCGCAGCTCGAGCGCCTCCTCGACGCGATGCTCGACGATGACCACAGCGCTGCCCGCGTCGGCCATCCGACGCAGGATGGCCAGGAGCTGGGAGGCGGTCGCCGGGTCGAGGTTGGCCAACGGCTCGTCCACGACGTAGAGCTTCGGGCGCATCATCAGGATGCCCCCCACGGCGACGAGCTGACGTTCGCCACCCGAGAGCGCGGCGGTCTCGCGACCAGACAGGTGGCCGATGCCGGTCCGCTCGAAGACCTCGCGGATGCCATCGCGGATCGCCTCGCGGGGAACGGCCAGATTCTCCGGTCCGAAGGCCAGCTCTGCCTCCACGGTGGCGCCCACGATCTGGCGTGCTGGGTCCTGGAGGACGGTGCCGATGGCCTGCGCCAGGTCACGCAGGCGAAGCTCTGCGACCCGGCGGCCCTCGATGCGGACCTCGCCCGCGAGGGTGCCGGTGTAGGCGTGTGGGATGAGACCGTTGATGCCGCGGATAAGCGTGCTCTTGCCGCAGCCCGAGGGACCGGCCACGAGCAGGATCTCCCCGGCCTGGACGGTCAACGAGACGCCGCGTACGGCTGGTTGGCTCGCCCGGCGATAGGTGAACGTGAAGTCGTCGATCCGGAGCAGCGGTTCGGCCGCATGGGGCAGCCGGTCGGGCGCATCGGGGGGCGACGCAGGCGCCGTCGAGCCAACGGTGCCGGACGGGTCCGCGCCCATCGTCGCGTCGGTCATGCCGGGCTGATGACGATGCGATCGCCCTCGCGGACCCCCAGCCGGTCGGCGGCCGAGGCCTGGTTCAGCGCCAGGCACAGCCGGCCATCTGAGTCTTCGAGCATGAGCGCCTCGCCGGGGCCGACCCGTCCGAAGGTCTCGGCCCAGACCAGCTCCAGGTCGCCGACCCGGAACGCCAGTCCCGGGCGCAGCGGACCGAGCACGGCCGCCAGGTCGGCCGGATCTCCGCCCAGGTAGAGGTTGCCGAACGAGTCCACGGTCACGACATCGATGTGCAGGCCGTCATCCGCGGCCTCGGGTCGTGCCGGCGCCAGCTGCACGAGGCCGGCCGGGTCGACCGCGCGCCCGAGCGCCTCGATGGGCACCCCAGCGGCGAGGTGGCCGGCCGCTGGGGCGAACACGTCACGGCCGTGGAAGGTCGTCGTGACGATCGGCAGGCGGTACGCCGACGCTTCGAGCGCGTGCACGCGCCGGACCCCGCCCAGACGCTCCGCCGCGGCCGCAAAGAGCCCGTTGTCTGGCCCCACGAGCACGTCACCGCGGGCGACCTCTAGGGCGACGCCGAGTCGCTCGGTGCCGACGCCCGGATCGACGACGGCGAGGTGCGTCCCGATGGGCAGCCAGGGCAAGGCATACCAGAGGGCCAGCGACCCAGCCCGGACGTCGAAGGCCAGCACATCGGCCGTCAGCTCGATGACCGTTGCCCCGGGCGCGATGGTCATGATCACGCCGCGGCAGATGGCGGTGGCGACCGGTCCGAAGTCGGCAGTCACGCTGACGAACGCCATCTTGTCGCTCAGGCGCGGCTGATTGTCAGCGAGATGCCCTCACCGAGGCCCAGGACGTCAGCGCCCGAGGCCTGGTTGGCAGCCAGACAGACGCGCCCGTAGGCGTCCTCATAGGCCAGTGGCGCACCCTTGGCCACTCGCCCGAAGGTCTCCACCCAGGGCACGACCGCCTCTCGATCGACCGAAGCGTCGGACCAGTGCAGGCGCAGCTCGTTGCCGGGAGCGAGCGGCCCCACGGCCGCCTCGAGGTCCGCAACCTCGCCCACGAGCTTGATGTTCCCGAACGAGTCCACGTACACGATGGCCGTCTCGAGCGCACCGTCGCGCACCCGCGCCTCAGGCCACTCCAGGCGCACGAGGGCCGCCGGGTCGAGGGCCGGCCCGAAGGCCTCGATGGGCACGCCGTTGGCGAGGTGGGCAGCGGCAGGCGCGAACACGTCGCGGCCGTGGAAGGAGGTCGAGACGACCTGCAGCTGATACTCGCGTGCCTCCAGACGATGTGCCGCGGTGATCCCTCCGAGACGCTCGGCGGCGGGCACGAGCAGCCCGTTGTCCGGCCCGACCAGGACGTCGCCGCGCGCGGTGGCAACGGCCAGCGGATCGCGTTCGGTGCCCACGCCCGGGTCGACGACGGCCACATGGGCGCCGACCGGCAGGTACGGCAGGGCCGCCCAGAGCGTCAACGCGCCGTCGCGGATCTTGAACTTGGCGATCTCGGCGGTCACGGTCATGACCGTCGCGCTGGGCGCGATGGCATGCACGACCCCGACGCAGATCGCGGTCGATGGATCGCGCGCGCCGAAATCGGTGGTCAGGCTGACGAACGGCCGGCCGCGACCGGCCGACGGGTCGGCGGCCAGGGCGGCAGGCGTCGTCTCAGGCCGGAGGAAGGTCCTGGGCATGGCCCGGATGGTACTGGCCGCTCGACGTCGACGCGACCGGGTAGGCTTCATGGATGGATGGCGCGCGCGATCGAGGCGGACTCAAGTGGGATCGGGCGGCCCGCTACCTCAAGGTGGCGATGATCCTGCACGCCCATCCGGAGGGCGTCAGCGCCCAACAGATCGCCGACCAGATCGGCGTCTCGAAGCGCACCGCCTACCGCGACCTCCAGGCCATGGACACCGAGGCCGAGCTGCCCATCTGGCAGGACCGGGGTCGCTGGGGCCTGGAGGCCGGCGCGTTCCTGCCGCCTCTCAACCTCACGACGCACGAGGCGATGGCGCTCTTCCTGGCCGCCAGGGTGCTGGCCAAGGCGAGCGACGAGCTCGACAGCGAGTTGATCGCCGCCTTCCTGAAGCTCGGCGGCATCCTGCCAGGCGTGCTCGGTGAGCACGTCCAGGCGACCATCGACGCCTTCGCCGCCACACGCGCCGTGGACGAGCGCTTCACACACGTGCTGCGCACCCTGACCGAGGCCTGGGCCGGCCGCCGCGTGGTCGAGATCGTCTACGGCGCCGGCGTCTATGACCCGACCAAGGTCGGTCGTCGAGCGCGCATCCGCCCGTACCTCATCGAGCCCTCTGCCCTGACCCACGCGCTCTATCTCATCGGCTGGGACGAGGAGCGAGCGGCCCGCCGGACCTTCAAGGTCGAGCGCATCCTGGAGGCTGCCCTGACCCCCGCGACCTTCGAGCCCGACCCCGACTGGGATCCCGTATCGGCCATGCGCGACGGCTGGGACATCATCGCCGACCAGCCCATCGAGGCCATCGAGGTGCGGTTCTCGGCCACCGTCGCCCGCCGCGTGGCGGAGACATCGTGGCATCCCAGCCAGCGTCTCGAGTGGCATGACGACGGCTCATTGACCTGGCACGGCCGGGTGGCCGGCACGCACGAGATCCGCATCTGGATCCTGGGCTGGGGCGCCGATGCCGTCGTCCTGGCCCCGAGCCCCCTGCGCGACTCCGTCGCCGCCGAGCTGGCCCGCGCCGTCGCCGCCTACGAGGCCTGAGCGACCGCCGAGGCCTGAGCGTGCGCGGCTTCGATGAGGCGTGGAAACCAGAATCGCCAGAGCGCTTCGTGGTCGTCGCGCGAGCGCCTGCTGGCGAGACCCACGTGGCGCAGCGTGAGGTGCGTGCGATGGCCATGCGAGATGGCGTCGAACGCGACCACCGACGGCGTCGCCAGCGGCTCGGCGGGATAGTCCCAGCTGAAGCTGATGTGCTGTGGCGCATCGAGGGCGAGGACCTTGCCGTCGATCTCGGCGTCCAGCAGTCGCAGGCGGACGGCGCCCCCGGGTCGCGCCTCGAGTCGTGCCTCGTCCAGCCACAGCGCCAGGCCCTCTGCCGTGGACACGAGCGAGAAGACGACCTCTCGCGGCGCATCGATCTCGGCCTGCAGCTCGACCCGCGCGTCCATGTCAGACGGCCTTGACGGCGGAGATCAGCTCGGCCAGGCCGGCCTTGGCGTCGGCGAAGAACATGGCCGTCTTGGGATTCGTGTACAGCTCGTTGTCGATGCCCGCGTAGCCGCGGCCCATCGAGCGCTTGATGACGATGATGCTTCTGGCCGCGTCCACGTCGAGGATGGGCATGCCCGAGACCGGCGTGCCGGGGCGCCGCGCGGCAGGGTTGGTGACATCGTTGGCGCCGATGACCAGGGCCACGTCGCAGCGCTGGAACTCCGGGTTGATCTCCTCCATCTCCTTCAGCTGCGGGTAGGGCACGTTGGCCTCCGCCAGCAGCACGTTCATGTGGCCCGGCATGCGCCCAGCCACCGGATGGATGGCGTACTTGACGTCCACGCCGCGCGATTCCAGCAGCTCCGCCAATTCGCGCACGCCGTGCTGCGCCTGCGCCACGGCGAGGCCGTAGCCGGGCACGATGATGACGCTGCTGGCATAGGCCAGCTGGATGGCGGCGTCGTCGGCCGAGACGGAACGCACCGATCCGCCGGGCCCCGCGGCCTCGGCCACGGTGCCCTCGCCGCCTCCGAAGCCGCCGGCGATGATGTTCAGGATCGAGCGGTTCATGGCGTCGGCCATGAGCTTGGTCAGGATGCCGCCCGAGGCGCCGACGAGGGCGCCCGCGATGATCAGGACCGGGTTGCCGATGACGAAACCGGCCATCGCTGCGGCGGTGCCCGTGAACGAGTTGAGCAGCGAGATGACGACCGGCATGTCGGCGCCACCGATGGGCAGGACCATGGTCACGCCGAAGAGGAGCCCGGCGAGGACGACGGCACCGAGGATGGCCACGCTCGTCGGGGCGTCGATGGCCACGACACCGGCCGAGCTGAGCACGAGGGCGAGGAGACCGGCGACCGCGACGACCGCGAGGGCGATCGTCACCAGGCGACCGCCCGGGATGATGATCGGCTTGCCCGAGATCAGGCCCTGGAGCTTGCCCGAGGCGATCAGCGAACCGGAAAACGTGACGCAGCCGATGACCGCGCCGAGGACGACGAAGATGGCCGTCGAGACGATGGCCTCGTCGGTACCCACGATGCGCAGGTAGTCGTCGATGGCCACCAGCGCCGCGGCGCCACCGCCGACCGCGTTGAAGAGCGAGACCAGCTGCGGCATGGCCGTCATCTGGACGTTCCTCGCCATCCACAGGCCGAGCCCGCCGCCGATGGCGAAGCCGACCACGATGATGACGATGGCCGTCGTGCTCAGGCCGCCGGGCTTGGTCGCCAGGTAGGGGATGGTGACGAGGACCGCCAGCGTCATGCCGCCGGCCGAGAGCCGGTTGCCGGCTCGCGCCGTGGCCGGCGAGTTCATCTGGTGGAGGCCGATGACGAAGGCAGCAGCGCCGGCCAGCCAGGCCAGGAAGACGAAGGTGTAGATCCACTCCTGGGACATCACTCGTCCTCGGTGGGCTTCGTCGGGGCGACCGGCTTCTTGCGGAACATCTGGAGCATGCGATCCGTGACCACATACCCGCCGACCACGTTCATGGCTCCGAAGACGACGGCGATGAAGGCCAGTCCGTACGAGACGGGGTTGTCGGCCTCGGCGGCGATGAGCATGGCGCCCACCAGGACGATGCCGTGGATCGAGTTGGCGCCCGACATCAGCGGCGTGTGCAGCGTCGCCGGCACCTTGCTGATGACCTCGAAGCCGACCAGGATGGCGAGCACGAAGATGGCCAACGCGCTGAGCAGCTCCGGGCTCATGCGGCACCCCCCGCGGCGGCCGGCGGCTCGAGGAGCTTGCGCGTGGCCTCCTGGACGACCTCGCCGCCTGTGGCGATGACGGTGGCCGCCGTGATCTCGTCGCTCATGTCGAGCGGCATGACGCCGTCGGTGACCAGGTGGCGCACCAACTCGAAGACGTTGCGGGCGTAGAAGGCCGAGGCACCGGCAGGCATCGAAGCCGGGAGGTTGTCCGGGGCGATGATCGTGACCCCGTTCTCGGTCACCATCGTCTCTCCGGCCTGTGACAGCTCGACGTTGCCACCCAGGGCGCTGGCGGCCATGTCCACGATCACGGAGCCGCTCTTCATGGCCCGCACCGCCTCAGCGGTGACCAGCAGCGGTGGCCGGCGCCCTGGCACCTGGGCCGTCGTGATGACCACGTCCATGGTTGCGATGTGGCCGTTCAGCTCGTCCTGCTGGGCCTTCTGTTCCTCGGGCGTCAGCGCCCGGGCGTAGCCGCCTTCGCCGGTCGCGTCGACGGCCGACTTGAGGACGATGAAGCCGGCGCCGAGCGACTCGGCCTGCTCCTTCGTCTCCTTGCGCACGTCGTAGGCCTTGACGATGGCACCCAGTCGGCGGGCCGTGCCGATCGCCTGCAGGCCCGCAACGCCGATGCCGAGGATGAGCACATTGGCGGGTTTGGCCGTGCCGGCGGCGGTGGTCAGGAGCGGGAAGTAGCGGCCGTATGCAGCGGCGGCGAGGAGGACCGCCTTATAGCCGCCGACGTTCGCCTGCGAGCTGAGGGCATCCATCGTTTGCGCGGAGCTGAGTGTGCGCGGCAAGGCGTCGAGGCTGATGGCGGTCACGCCGCGATCGGCCAGGGTCTTGGCTGCGGCCGGGTCGATGAGTGGCGTCAGCAGCCCGACGACGGCCTGGCCGGGACGCAGGCTGGCGATCTCTTCGCTATCCGGTTTCTGCACTCGCACGATGACGTCGGCCTGGGCGTAGAGCGCTTCGGTCGTGACCACGGTCGCGCCGGCCTCCGCGTAGGCGCCGTCGGGGATCAGGGCACCCGCGCCAGCGCCGGCCTCGACGAGCACCTCCAGGCCGGCAGCCTGGTACTTCCCGACCAGCTCGGGCACGAGCGCCACGCGCCGCTCGGCGGGCGCGCGCTCTCTGACGACTCCAACCTTCATGGGAACCCTTGTCGTGCGTGGTCGATGGATCGCGGGTAAGGATAGCGGGTCACGCTTGCCGTCACGGACCACCGTGGCGCGCGAACGGGTAGAGTCTGGCGATGAAGCCCATCGCCGCCGCCCTGCTCTGCCTCGTCCTCGCTGCCTGCACGGCATCGGTCTCCCCATCGCCGTCCGGATCGGGCGCGCTGCCAACGTCCGCGGGCTCGACGCCGACCACCGAGCCGGCCCAGACCGACGGGCCGACCGCCGATCCGGCGGCACCATCGGAGCCGACAACGGACCTCGGCGAGTTCATCTGCAGCTACCCGTACGCGGTCGACGGGAACGTGGTCCGGGCCCAGATCGACGCCGTGCGCGTCGGCACGCACCCGGGCTATGACCGGATCGTCTTCGGGTTCAAGGAGGGCATCCCGGCCCTCGACGTCAAGGTCGGCACGCCGCCCTTGACATACGATCCCAGCGGCCTGCCGATGGAGGTCGCCGGCAACGACTTCCTGGTCTTCATCCTGCGTGGCGGCACGGGCCTCGACCCGTCCGGGCGGGTGACCTATTACGGTCCTACGGACTTCACGCCCGACTATCCGGTCCTCGTCCAGTTCATCCAGGCGGGCGACTTCGAGGCGCAGAGCGAGTGGGTGGCCGGGTTGACGGGTCCTGCCTGCATCCGCGTCTTCACGCTCACCGGGCCGGATCGGCTGGTCATCGACCTCGCCGCCCAGTAGGCGGGACGTCCCGCAGGGCGCGATAGACTCGGGGCCATGGCCCACCCCCAGTTCGAGGCGGTCAACCTCATCAGCGACCCGATCCACGGGTACATCGAGCTGACCAAGCGCTTGACCCCCGAGCAGAGCGCCCGCGCTGGACTGCCACCGGAAACCGTCGCCGAGGCCGACCTGCTCGACACGCCCTGGGTCCAGCGGCTGCGCCGCATCAGCCAGCTGCAGAGCGCGCGCTGGGTCTTTCCGACCGCCGAGCACAGCCGCTTCACCCACGGGCTGGGGGTCATGCACGAGGGCGGCCTCTGGGCGCGCGCCTTGTACCCGACATTGCGTGAGGTCCTCCACGCGGACACGCTCTCCGAGGGCGACGCATCGGAGGACCCCATCCCGTCGGAGGCGCTGGTGGTCGAGACCGTGCGCATCGCCGGCCTGCTCCACGACGTCGGCCATGGGCCGTTCGCCCACTACTTCGACGAGCACGTCCTGTCGGCCTTTTCGGCGCCCGCTCATCCCAGCCGCGACCCGGCCAAGCGGCTCTCCCACGAGGACCTCGGCCAGGCCATCGTCGAGCGCGAGTTGGCGCCCATCATCGCCGGCCTGCGACGGACGCCGGCGCTCGAGGCCGAGCGCGCCGCCTTTGCCGAAGGCGAGGCCATCGAACCGCGCTGGATCAGCTTCCTGATGTCGAAGCCGCCGCTGGCGGATCTGACGATGCCGCTCTGGGTTCGTCGCCTGCAGCCACTCTTCAGCGGCATCTTCACCGTCGACAACCTCGACTACGTGCGTCGCGATGCCTACATGACGGGCGTCTCGACCGGGCCCGTCGACGCCGACCGCCTGCGCCGCTACGCCTTCATGAGCCCTCGCGGCCTGGCGCTCTACGAACCGGGCCTCGGCGCCCTCGAGCAGTTCCTGATGACCCGCCTGTTCATGTACAACACGGTCTACTTCCATCGCACCGTGCGGGCCATCGACCTCGACCTCGAGGAGGTCTTCGCACCGAGCATCCGGGCCATCCACGGCGAGGGCAACCCGCTCGACGACCTGGCGGCCTACGCCGCACTGGAGGAGTACGCGCTCCTGCACCAGGCTTCGCTGTGGGCCGCGGGCGGCTCGCTCGACGCACATCCGGCACCCGGCGGGGGGAGTGTGACGCCAGAGGTCGGTCGGCTCTGGCGGGGCATCCTCTTGCGCAATCCGAGCTGGCGGGCGATCGCTGAGGTGCGTCGCGATTCGCGCTTCGGCGGCACGCGCGAGGATGCCGAAGCGGAGCTTCGAGCCCTCGCCGAGGCCTACTTGGCGAAGGATGGACAGGCACCCACCATCCGCTTCGACTTGGCCGAGGCGGACGGCCGGCCCCAGAACCCACTCCACGCCCACGGCAGCCTGATCATCGCGCGTCGTGACGGCACGCTCGACCCGACCCTGCTCGACGACCTGCTTCAGCGCCTGCCCGCTGTGGTCGTCACCGGTCGGGCATACGTCAGGAGCGGCGTGACGCCCGACTGAGGCGACCACGCCGCAACTCGGTAGGCGACTCTTGGCCAGGCCCACATCGGGCCGTGACTTGCCCTCACTCATCGCGCAGGCTAGGCTCGCCGGCACACATGACGACCCCTGAGGCGCCATCGATGTCCCCCGACGCGTCGCCCGAGATCCGCCTGGTCGCGCTCACGAAGCGGTTCAACGAGGTCGTCGCCGTCGATGCCATCTCGCTGTCCATCGAGAGCGGCGAGTTCTTCTCGCTCCTGGGGCCCTCGGGTTGCGGCAAGACGACGACGCTGCGCATGATCGGCGGCTTCGAGCAACCGACCACGGGTCGCGTCGAGCTGCGCGGCAGCGACGTGACGATGGACCCACCGGACAAGCGGCCGGTCAACATGGTCTTCCAGAACTATGCCCTCTTCCCCCATCTCGACGTCGGCGACAACATCGGCTTCGGGCTCCGGCGCCGTAAGGTCGAGCGAGCCGAGATCACCAGGCGTGTCGCCGAAGCGCTCGAGCTGGTCCACCTGGAAGGCTACGAACGGCGCAAGCCGAATCAGCTCTCAGGCGGCCAGCAGCAACGCGTGGCACTCGCACGCGCGCTGGTCAATCGGCCCAACGTCTTGTTGCTCGACGAGCCGCTCGGCGCCCTCGACCTGAAGTTGCGCAAGCGTCTCCAGCTCGAGCTCAAGCGCATCCAGGGCGAAGTCGGCATCACCTTCGTGTACGTGACGCATGACCAGGAAGAAGCGCTCACCATGAGCGATCGGATCGCGGTCATGCACGCCGGACGCATCGAGCAGCTGGGCACGCCCGAGGCCCTCTACGACCGACCGGCGAGTCGCTTCGTGGCCGACTTCATCGGCACCACCAACCTGCTCCACGGCACCGTTGCTGCGCTCGAGAACGGGGTCGCCATCGTGCAACTCGACTCGGGCGATCGCTGCTGCATCGGCGGGCAAGGTCGCGCGATCAGCCAGGAGGTGGACCTCAGCCTGCGCCCCGAGGCGATCTCCATCCGAGATGGCACGACCACCGGCACGTCGGCCACCGCGTTGTCGGCTACCATCCAGCAATCCGCGTACTTGGGATCGGCGGTGCAGTACCTGGTCCGCACGGCGGGAGGTGTCGTGCTCACGGTCCTGGCACCCAAGAGCGCAGAGCGACTGACCGCCGATCAGGCGGTCGTGCTTGACTGGCTGCCGGGCGACGCGCTCGTGCTCGGCGACCGACCGGCCAGCCTGGAGGAGACTGGATGACGAGGATGGATGGGCCTCGCCCGGGCCTGGAGGAGTTGGCATGAAGCACCCCTACGACGGCTCGTCGATCGACCTCGAGCGCGAGCTCGTCCGCTACATGGCGGAGCGGAAGGTCACCCGACGCGAGCTCCTGATGCGCATCGGCGCCGTCGGAGCCACGGCGGCTCTGGCCCCCGTCATCGCCGCATGCACGGGCAGCGGCGCGAGCATCAGCCCATCCCCGAGTCGAGGCCGCGGCGACCACGGCGCCCTCAGCGGGGCCGACTCCGACCCCTGCGCCGACCCCGGTTCCGTCGCCCGAGAGCGAGCTCTTCATCTACAACTACGCCGAGTACATGGACCCCGAGATCATCAAGCAATTCGAGGACCAGCATGGGGTCAAGGTCACGGAGACGTACTTCGACTCCTACGACGTGATGTTCCCGCGCGTCCAGCAGGGCGACACGGGTTTCGACCTGACCTTCCCGACCGACACCGATATCCCGGGCCTGGTCGAGGCGGGTCGCGTCGTGCCGCTCGAGCTCTCGCTCATCCCGAACGTCGTCAACCTGGCGGCCGAGTGGATGGATCCCGTCTATGACCCCGGGCACAAGCATTCGATGCCCTACATGTGGTGGACGACCGGCTTCGCCTACGACACCAAGAAGATCGACGAGGACCTGAGCAGCTGGGCGGCCCTCTGGGACCCGAAGTACGACAACCACATCATGATGCTCGACGACCAGCGCGAGGTCTTCGCGGCCGCGCTCATCCGCCAGGGCAAGAGCATCAATACGGTCGACGACGCGGAGCTCGATGCCGCCCTCGACCTTGCTCAAGGAGCAGCGGCCGCTGGTGCGCAAGTACAGCGGTGACGCGATCGGCGACATGAAGTCAGGCAACATCTGGGTCGGGCACGACTGGAGCGGCGACATCTGGACGGTCCAGGAGACGCGGCCCTCGATGACCTTCGTCCTGCCCGAGGAGGGCGGGGTCCGCGGTTCTGATGCGGCGGTCGTTCTGCAGGGCGCCCCCCATCCCATCGCGGCCAACCTGTTCATCAACCACCTGCTCGACGCGAAGGTCAGCGCGGCGAACACGAACACCGTCTACTACATGGGCCCCAACGCGGCGGCCAAGGAATTCATCCTGCCGGAGCTGCTCGAGGACCCGTCCCTCAACCCCGACCAGGCCATCCTCGATAACCTCCAGGAGCTCCTGGATCCTGGGGCCGACCTGGACAAGTACGCCTCGCGCTACCAGGAGCTGCGGTCCGGCGGCTGAGCGCGACCGAGCGAGACCAGCCCCGAACTGACCCACCAGGGCGACCAGGACGCCGATGCGAAGCCGCCTCGGCACAGCCGTCCTGGCGCTGCCCGGCTTGGCCTGGCTGGCGCTCTTCTTCCTGGTGCCGCTGGGCATCGTCCTGATCGTCAGCCTGGGCGAGAGCGATCGTTTCGGCAACATCCAGCTCGAAGCGCCGAGCCTCGCCAACTACGTGTCGGCGCTCGACCCCATCCTGCTGCCGACGGTCTGGAACTCGCTTCGCTATGCGGCCGCGACGACGGTCCTGTGCCTGATCATCGGCTACCCGGTGGCCTATTGGATCTCGCGCTATGGAGGCCGGCACAAGACGCTTCTCCTGGTCCTGGTCATGCTGCCCTTCTGGACGAGCTACCTCATCCGGACGTATGCCTGGATCACCATCCTGGGCGACGTCGGCGTGGTCAATTCGCTGCTCCTGGAGCTCGGCCTGATCGACGAGGCGATCGTGCTCATCAACACGGACCTCTCGGTCGTGTTGGGCATGACCTACGGCTTCCTGCCCTTCGCCATCCTGCCCCTCTTCGTGTCCATCGATCGGCTCGATGACTCGCTGGTCGCAGCTGCCCGAGACCTCTACGCCAGCGGTCAGGCGGCTTTTCGCCACGTGACCCTGCCGCTCACCATGCCGGGCATCGTGGCCGCCTCGATCCTGACCTTCATCCCGTCCATCGGCGACTTCGTGACACCGGACCTGCTGGGCGGCGCAGAGACGACGACCATCGCCAAGATCGTCCAGTTCCAATTCCTGGGAGCGCGCGACTGGCCGGCCGGCGCCGCACTCGGCTTCCTGCTCATGGCGGCCACCATCGTCGCCTCGCTGGCCGTCATCCGTTCGCTGCGGCGCGAGGTCCTCGGTTGATGCATCACCGGGCCGGTGGCTGATGCGACGCGAGCGCAACCCGCTCCTGTCGGTCTATGCGCTGCTCGTCTACGTGTTCCTCTTCCTGCCCATCGCCGTCCTCATCGTGTTCAGCTTCAACGACTCCGAGGACACGTTCTTCTGGACGGGCTTCACGCTCGACTGGTATCCGACGCTCTTCGCCAACGAGGACATGGTGGACGCGCTGCTCAAGACGCTCGAGGTCGCACTGGTGGCGGTCGTCGTGGCTACGGTCCTGGGCACGTTCCTCGGCATCGGCCTGGCTCGCTTGCGGACACGCTACGTGGGCGCCCTCTCCGAGACGCTCATCCTGCTGCCCATGGTTGCGCCGGAGATCATCCTGGGCATCAGCCTCCTGCTCTTCTTCGCCCAGCTCTTCTCGGCGCATGGGTCGCTGGCCCAGATCTCCATCGCCCACATCACCTTCTGCGTCTCCTACGTGGCCGTCGTCGTCCGAGCGCGGGCCGTCAACCTCGACCCGCACGTCGAAGAGGCCGCCCGCGACCTCGGCGCATCCGCCTTTGGCGCCTTCCGATTCGTGACCTTGCCACTGCTGCTGCCGGCCATCGCGGCCGGGGCCATGCTGGCCTTCGCGCTCAGCTTCGACGACCTCATCGTGACGACCTTCAACGCGGGGCCCGGGTCATCGACGCTGCCGCTCTACCTCTATTCGCGCATCAAGTTCGGGGTGACGCCCGAGATCAATGCCATCTCGACCATCATCGTCGCCGTCACCGGCGTGGCGATCCTGCTCGCCTGGCGCTTCGGGCAGACGCGTCGTCCGGAGCCATCGGAGGCCGAGGACACCGCCGACGCAGAGCCTCTCCCGGCGGTCGTCTGAGGCCACGGGCCCTCAGCCCAGCGGGATGGCCTTCTTGGCGTCCAGGAACGGGATCGCCGCCGTCCGGGCCGCCCACCGATCGCCATTTGGCGCCAGGACTTCGAGCGGCGTGCCCGGGGCCGCCAGCTCGATCGGCACCCAGACGTAGCCGATGTTGCGCTCCAGCCTCGGCGACCAGATGAGGTCGGTCAGGGTGCCGACCGGCTCGCCGTCGTGGAGGGCGGGGCGCTTCTCGGCGATCTCGAAGGAGAGGGCGTCGCCGTCGACCTCGATGCCCACGAGCTTGCGGCTTACGCCTTTCTGGCGGATCTCCTCGAGGGCGGCCTTGCCGATGTAGTCAGCGGCCTGCACTTCGACCAGTCGCTCGAGGCCCATGACCTCGAAGGGGTTGTTGTCGATGGTCATGTCGGAGCCGTAATTGAAGATGCCGGCCTCGATGCGGCGCGCCTCGCAGGGGGCGATGGGCCGGATGTCGTGCGGCCGCCCGGCCTCCATGACCCGATCCCAGAGGTCGCCGCCGCGCGATGGGTCGCGCAGGTAGATCTCGTAGCCGACCTCACCCGTCCAGCCGGTCCGGCTGATGACGACGGGGATGCCATCGACCTCGGTCGTCATCGTCCAGTAGTACTTGATGTCGAGCACGCCATCGCCGAAGAGCGTGTGCATGACGTCCTTCGACTTCGGGCCCTGGACCTGCATCGGGTAGACCTCGGGCTCCCGGACCTTGACGTCGAGGCCCGAGTTGATGGCCACGCCGCGCGCCCAAAGGCCCGCGTCGCTGTCGGCCAGCGCCAGCCACCAGCGGTTCTCCTCGACCCGCAGCAGGACGGGATCGTTGACGATGCCGCCGTCCTCCGCGGTCATGAGCACGTACTTGCCCTGGCCGACGGCGCACTTCGTCAGGTCCCGGCAGGTGAGCATGTTGGTGAAGGTCGAAGCGTCGGGTCCCGTGATCTCGACGATCCGCTCGACCGAAACGTCCCAGACCGTGACCGCGTTGAGGAGGTGCCAGTACTCCTCGATCGGGTCCGCGTAGTAACCCGGCAGGTACATGTGGTTGTAGATGTCGTAGGCGGAGCAACCGGCCGCCAGCGTGCGATCGAAGAACGGCGATCGGCGATACCAAGGGCCGAAGTAAAGGGTGCTGGAGGTGGCCTGCGGGGTCGTCTGGACAGCGCTCATCCGGGGCTCCTGCGCGGGTTGGATGGCCCCATCGTAGTCGGGTCAGGGAGTCGGTGGGACGCTCCTGGGCGTCACGGCTGACTCGCGCGTCGGTGCAACGCGACAAGCGACATCATCTCGAAGGCCAGGTTGGCAGCCAGGAACGCCGTCAGGTCGGCCGGATCGTACGCCGGGATGACCTCGACGACGTCGAAGCCCACGAAGTCGATGCCCGTCAGGCCACGGACGATGGTCAGCGCGTCGTGCGCCGACGGTCCGCCCGGTTCGGGCGTCCCGGTGCCCGGCGCATACGCCGGGTCCACCATGTCGATGTCGAAGCTGATGAATGCCGGGCCGCTGCCGACCCGATCCCGGATGTACGCCGAGGTCGCCTCGGGCCCGATGCGGAAGACGTCCTCGGTGGTCAAGTAGTCGAGGCCGAGCTCGTCGCGCAGCCTCGTCCGGTCGGCCGGCTCGAAGATCGGACCGCGCAGGCCGACCTCGATCGAGCGGCCGACGTCGACGAGGCCCTCCTCGATCGCTCGCCGCATCCACGTCCCGTGGTTGTACTTCTCGCCGAGGTACGTGTCCCAGGCATCGGTGTGCGAGTCGAAATCGATGACCGCGACCGGTCCGCGCGAACGAGTCGCCCGGAGGTGCGGGAGCGTGCAGGCGTGGTCGCCGCCGATGAGCACCGGGATGACGCCCGCCTGCACGATCGGCGCGACGACGTCCTCGATCGCCGCGTAGCTGCGCTCGGTGACGCCGGGCACGATGGCCACGTCGCCATAGTCGACGCACGACAGGACCTCGAATGGCCCGATGTCGAGCACGCCGTTGTAGGGCCGGATCATGACCGACGCCGCTCGCACGGCGTTGGGGCCGAACCGACCGCCGACCCGGTAGGTGACCGCCGTGTCGAAGGGCACACCGACGACGGCCACGTCGACGTCCTCGAGCGAGCGGATGGACGGCAGCCGCGCGAAGGTCGACGGTCCGGTGAAGCGCGGCGAGATCAGCGAGTCTTCGGGGCCGTAGCGGGGCACGTGGCCTCCTCCCGGTCCATGCTAGGACGACGGTGCGGACTGCGCCAGTCGACGATCAGGATGGCTCGTCAGGCGCCGTCGCGAGGACGAGCAGCGCGTCGACGGCCAGCGCTCCCGACCGCCCGACGATGACCGGGTTGAGATCGACCTCCAGCCATTCGGGACGATCGACGATGGCCCGGCCGAGAGCGACGACGAGCTCGGCCACGGCAGTCGACGTCGACCGGCGGGCGACCACGCGCGCCGCGCAGGATGGCGGCACCTCGGAGGTCGTCGATCATCGCCCGGGCGTCGGCGGGGCTGACCGGCGCGAGGCGGACCGCGACGTCGTCGAGCACCTCGGCCAGGACGCCTCCCAGCCCGACGACGACGAGCGGCCCGACGTGCGGCATCGCGGCGCGCCCCGATGATGAGCTCGACGCCGGCCTCCGCCTGGGGCTCGACGAGGACACCGCGGATCGCCGGCGGCGGCCGCACTGTCCGGCGTGCGATGACCGGCCTCGAACGCGCTCGCACGGCCGGCCTCGTCCCCGAGGCCGACGATCGACGCCGCCGAGGTCGCTCTTGTGGGCAAGCGCCGGCAGCATCGAGCTTGACGACGACCGGCCAGCCGATGCGCGCAGCGATGGCCGCCGCCGCATCGGCGGTCTCGGCCGCGACGGCCTCGACGACGGGGATACCGGCCGCGCGCAGCCGCTCCAGCGACTCGCGCTCGGACAGCGTGGTCACGTGCTCCGGGGACGTGGCGATGTTGCCCGGCTCGAGCCAGCCGCGGATCGCCGTCCGTAGCGGGGCACCATCGACGGCCAGCGACGGCCAGGCCGGCCGCACCGGGCCGTCGGCCAGTCGCGCCGACGCGCCGCGCCTCCCACCAGGCGAGCCGTGCGATGGCGGCGAAGGCCGCCTGCGTGCCGCGCAGGACTGGCATGCCGCCGCGCGGCGTCGGCCAGCTCGACGATCTCCTGGGACGCATCGCCGGAGGTCAGCGAGACGAAGACCGGCAGCACGTCCGGCCGCTCGGCGGTCGCTGCCACGAGCACGCCGGCCAGCTCCAGCGCCAGGTCCACCTCGCCCTTCGTCGAGCGGAAGGGGAAGTCGTGGACGAGCGGCGAGGACGTCGTAGCCGCCCGAGTCCGCGAAGGCGGTGAAGCAGCTCCGATAGGCCGGCGTCGCCTCGGTGGCGCCCCACGGGTCCATGGGGTTGCCGATGTAGCCGAGCGTCGGCATGTCGGCGGCCATCCGCGCCCGCGCCTCGTCCGGCACGGGCGGCAGATCGACGCCGGTCGTAGCGGCCAGGTCGGCGATGAGCGAGCCCTCGCCCGTCGAGACCGTCACCACGGCGGTCCGTCCACGGCCGACGCTCCGGCCCATGGCGCTGGCGTCGCGCTGACCAGGGTGGCCGCTTCGAGCAGGTCGTCGAGGTCGTCGCAGCGGATGATCCCGGCCGCTCGGAAGGCCGCATCGGCTGCTCGGTCCTCGCCCGCCAGCGCGCCGGTGTGCGCCATGGCCGCCGCCTGTGCCTGGCTGCTCCGCCCGACCTTGACCGCCAGGATCGGCTTGCCCAGCTCGAGCGCCCGATCGGCCAGCGCGAGGAAGCGCTCCGGCCGCCGGATGCCCTCCACGAAGAGGACCACGGCCGATGTCTCGGGATCGTCGAGGCAGTGCGCGAGGTGGTCGCAGAGGTCGACGACGACCTCCGAGCCGGAGCTCACGATGCGGCTCCAGCCGATGCGCGGTGCCGCTGTGCATGAAGACGTCGGCCACGCTGCCGGACTGGCTGATGCCGGCCACGTCGCCGCGCCGCAACCAGGGGTGGATCTCGTCGATGTACGTCGCGCAGCCGGTCGTCAGGTCGATGAGGCCCATGCAGTTGGGGCCCAGGATCGTGGTCCCGGTCGCGCGAGCGATGTCGGCCACCTCGACCTGCATCCGGGCGGCCGCCTCGCCGCCCTCGACGACGCCGCCGCCCGGGATGACGACGGCCGGCACCCCCGCCTCGGCCGCCTGCGCGGGTGAACGACGCGGCTCGTAACGGGTTGACGGCCAGAACGACCGTGTCGGGTACCTCGGGCAGGGCCGCCAGGTCGGGGTAGCACGGCGTGCCGTCGATCTCGTCGTACTGTCGGGTTGACGAAGTAGCAGCGCCGCGGCGCCGCCGACGCGCGCGATGTTGTCGCGGATGGTCGTCGCCAGGTCGCCGCGCGGCGAGGCGCCGACGATGGCCACCGAGCGCGGCGCATAGAGCGGGCGGAGGTCGAAGTCCGTCCTGCCGCCAGCACCGGCCTCGACCCTGATGGCCGGCCGCTCTCCCGTCACCCGACCACCCGATCGACGCCCCGCCGCTCCAGCGACCGGGCGATGATCAGGCGCTGGATCTCCGACGTCCCCTCCCAGATGCGGTCCACGCGCAGCTCGCGCAGGAAGCGCTCGGGCGCGAAGGCCGCGACTGTAGCCACGACCGCCGAAGACCTGGACGACCCGGTCGGCACAGCGCCAGGCCGCCTCGGACGCGAAGAGCTTGGCCAGCGACGCCTTGGCATGGACGACCTTCGGGTCGGCGCCGGTGTCGGCCAGCCAGGCCGCCTCGCGCGTCAGCAGCCGGGCGGCGGAGGCGTCGGCGGCCGAGTCGGCGAGCGGGAAGCTGACGCCCTGGAAGTCGTAGATGCGCTGGCCGAACTGGACGCGCTCGGTGGCCCAGTCGACGGCCAGCGTCAGCAGCCGCTCCATGGCGCCTGAGCAGCGGGCGCCGATGTGGATGCGCTCCTCGACGAACCACTCGTTCGTCAGCTCGTCCGCCTGGCCGACGCCGCCGAGCACCTGCGGGCGGGCACGCGCACGCCCTCGAGCCGGAACTGCGGGTGGCGGTCGGCGAAGGTGTGCGTGTGATCGGGGTCACCGATCATGGTCAGCCCGGGCGTGTCGTAGTCCACGAGGAAGAGCGTCGGCCGGCGCGCGTCGCCCTCGATGGCCAGGGCGTGGAAGATCATGAAGTCGGTGTCGTCGGCGCCGGTCACGAACCACTTCTCGCCGTCGAGCACCCACTCGCCGGTCGCCGCGTCGCGGACGGCCGTCGCCTCGACGGCCCGCGCGTCCGAGCCGGCGTTCGGCTCGGTGATGGCGTAGCTGCCCGGATCGCTCGCCGCGCAGGCTGGGCTCCAGATACCGCCGTCGCTGCTCCGGCGTCGCAGTGGACGAGCACGTTGTAGGCGTCGGGCACGAAGGTCCACAGGCCGCCGGTCACCTGGCCGTACTGCTCGTGGACGAGGACCTGCTCCATGACCGACCAGCCCTGTCCGCCGAGCGCCTCGCGGGAATGCACCGCCGGCCAGCCCGGCCTCGATGCCCTGGCGCCGCAGCTCGCGACCCTGCTCCTCGGGCAGGCGGCCGCCAGCGCGCTCGAGCTCCACCTCGAGCGGTTGCAGGACATCGACCACGAAGCGTCTGAGCCCGATCGCGCAGCGCCACCTGCTCGGCGGTCAGTGCGAAGTCCATCGGCTCGGCCAGGGCGCCTTGACAGGCCCCGCCGGCGTTGCAGCCCGCGCGCTCCAGCGCGCGCCCGGTCCTTGAGGATCTGGCCGGCCGCCAGCTTGCCCGGCGCGCCCATCACGCAGCCACCGGGATGGGTCCCGGAACCGCACTGGTAGTAGCCGCCGATCGGGGTCCGGTATTGCGACCAGCCGGGGGCCGGCCGGAAGAAGAACATCTGCGGCGCCAGGAACTCGCCGGCGAAGATGTTGCCCTCCGAGAGGCCCACGGTGCGCTCGATGTCCAGCGGGGTGCGCACCTCACGCTGGAGGACCAGGTCGCCGAAGCCCGGGAAGAATGACTCCAGGGTGGCCTGGACCGTGTCGCCCAGGTTCTCCTTCTCCGTGTCCCAGTCGCTCTCGCGAAGGTGGTACGGCGCGTACTGGATGAAGCAGCTCATGACCGCCTTGCCCGGCGGCGCCATGTCCGGGTCGACCTCTGACTGGATGGCGGTGTCGATGTACGGTCGCTTGGAGTACCAGCCGTACTTGGCGTCGTCGAAGGCTCGCTCGAGGTACTCCATCGAGGGTCCGATGTTGGTGAAGCCGCGGTATTGATCGGTCCGGTCGCCGAGTGCGGGGTACTTGGGCGGCGCATCGAGCGCGAAGTTGACCTTGGCCGAGGTGCCCTGGAAGCGGAAGCGACGGATGTTGTCGACGAGGTCCGTGGGCAGCTCGCGAGGCTCGACCAGCTCCATGAACGTGCGCCGTGGATCGAGCGCGGAGACGACGACGGGCGCCAGGTATTCGGTGCCGTCGACCAGCGCCACGCCGGTCGCCCGACCATCGCGCGTGATGACCCGATCGACGGCGGAGTCGAGTCGGATCTCCGCGCCCAGCGCCTGGGCGGCGCGAGAGAGGACCTGCGTGAAGCCGCCGTTGCCGCGCTTGTGGAACGACCAGGCGCCCATCTCGCCATCGTGCTCACCGAGGATGTGGTAGAGCAGGACGAGGCCAGACCCCTGCGAATATGGCCCGACCTTGGTGCCGATGATGCTCGACGAGGCGAGGTAGCCCTTGAGGATGTCCGACTCGAAGTAGTCGTCCAGGAAGTCGGCGGCCGAGCCCGTCAGGAGCCGGACCGCGTCGTGGAGGACCTTGCGGTCCATCTTCCGGAAGCGCTGGCCGAGGGCCGCCAGCGCGACCAGCTCCTCGGGATCGTCGCTGAAGATGTCGGGCGGCACCTGGTCGAGGAGCGGCTTGATGGCCCGCAGGACCTGGTTGACGTCGTGGTTGAAGGCGTCGTAGGCGTCGGCATCGTGCGGGCTGTGGCGAGCGATCTCCTTGAGGTTCTCGCCGTGATCCTGGCCCAGCAGGAGGTAGTCGCCGTCCTCCTTGGGGCAGAACGTGGTGGGCATCAGGATGGGCATGAAGCCGTACTTCGTGAGCTCGAGGTCCTGGATGATGTCCGGGCGCAGGAGACTCAAGGCGTACGAAAAGGTGGTGAACCAGAATCCCGGCCGGAGCTCCTCCGTGATGGCCGCGCCGCCGACGAACGGGCGCCGCTCGAGGATCAGCGTCCGGAGGCCGGCCCGTGCCAGGTAGGCGCCGTTGGTCAGGCCGTTGTGGCCGCCGCCGATGACGATCGCGTCGTAGGTCCGGTCGGCCTTCGTGGAGGCCTTCGTCTTGGGCATTCAGGCCGTCCTTCGTTCCGGGTTGAAGAGTGGCAGCCGCGCCACATGCGCGTCGAAGTACTCGTAGCGGTGGTTGACGGCCAGCTCGAGCTTGACCCGTGAGCCCGGGGTGGCGAGGTCGAGGGGCACGCGCGCCAGCGCGATGTGGCGCTGGAGCATCGGCGAATACATCTGGCTCGTGGCGTACCCGAGCTGGCTCAGGTCGTCGTCGTAGATGTAGTACTCGTCCTGGATGGGCGTGTGGTCCTTGGGCGGGATGAGACCCGCCTCGTCGTAGATGCGGTCGTACTCGCGCCAATCCACGACCAGGCCCGTCAGCTTCCAGCGCGATGTCTTGTCGGCCAGCTCGCGTCGGATGGCGTCGCGCCCGATGAACGGCCGTCCGTCGGAGTCCAGGCCCCGCAGCATCCAGCCCAGGCCGAGCTCGACCGGCGTCGTGCGCTGGGCATCCGTCCAGGCGAAGCGGCTCGACTGGAAGTCGACGTCGAGGAGGACCAGCCCGGCCTCGATGCGCGCCATGTAGAGGGCGGTCATGCCGATGGGCACGATGCCGCGACCGCGGCTGGCGGTCCACACGGCGTCCCAGAGGACCACGGCATCCTCGCTCCTGACCCAGATCTCGTAGCCCAGGTCGCCGGTGTAACCGGTCCTCGAGACGCGCACCGGGATCTTGCTGATCTTGGTCTCCAGGTGGCCGAAGTAGGGCAGCTCGGCGACGCCACGGGCGATCGGCGCCAGGAGGTCACGCGCACGCGGACCCTGGACCGCCAGCACGGCCCAGTCGTCGGAGACGTCCTCGATGGCGACGTCGAGGCGGCCGACGAGCCCTTCGAAGTACGCAAGGTTCGGTTCCGCGGCCGTGAGCAGGTACTCGTCGCGAGCGTGGCGCAGGACGACGCCATCCTCGACGACGTAGCCGCGGTCGTCGCACCAGGCGGTGTACTGCGCGTGGCCAGGCTGGCATGTCCGGATGTCGCGCACGAGGACACCGGCCAGGAACCGCTCGGCGTCGGGTCCGGCGATGCGGTACTTGTAGAGCGGCGACGAGTCGAAGAGGCCGGCGCTGTTGCGGATGGCGAAGTACTCGAACTTGTCCGACATCTGGTAGCGCGTGGCGGCCAGGTGATTCGACCAGTGCTCATAGAGTCCGGTCTCGTTGAGCGCGGCGAGGCGCTCGTGGAAGGGCGTCGTTCGGATCACGCCCGCGCCTCGAGGGCGGCGGCCAGCGCGTCTGCGAAGATCTCGACCACGCGATCGACCGCGTCGCCGGCGGCGTGCGACTCCGACAGGAACCAGGGCTCCCGCGAGTCCGGCTCGGGCATCGCGCCGCGCAGGATCATCTGCCAGGCCACCTCGTCGTAGAGGTCGTGATCGGTGTCCACCCAACCGCGGTAGTCAGCGGGTGCCTCCGGGCCGAAGACGATGCCGAACATCGATGGGTGGCCGGTGAACGCGTACGCGAGGCCACGGCGGTCCAGGACATCGCGGAGGCCGGCCTGCAGGCGCTGGCCGGTGGCGGCGATGGTTGCCAGGGCGTCCGTCTCGCGCAGGATGGTCAGCACGCGAACGGCCGCCGCGGCCGCGACCCGGTTGCCGGCGTAGGTGCCGCCGTGGCTGACCCGGTCGGGCAAGACGCTCATGACCTCGCGACGACCCCCGAAGGCGGCCACCGGATAGCCATTGCCGAGGGCCTTGGCGTAGGTCGCCAGGTCGGGCGTGACACCGAAGAACTCGGCCGCGCCGCCGCGGGCCAGTCGGAAGCCCGTCTTGACCTCGTCGAAGATGAGGAGCGCCCCGAATTCGGACGTCAGCGCGCGCACCTCCGCGAGGAAGCCTGGACGCGGCATGAGCGCCTGGGCGTTGCCCAGCACCGGCTCGATGATGACCGCCGCGATGTCGGCACCATCGCGCTCGAAGACGCGGCGGAGCGCTGCGGTGTCGTTGTACGGGACCGGGATGACGGTCTCGGCGATGACGCTCGGGATGCCCCGGCCGCGGACCATGCGCACGGGATCGTCGCGGTCGCCCAGCTCGGTCGCCTCGTCGGGCGTGACCAGGGCGTAGTCGTGGACGCCGTGGTACTGGCCCTCGAACTTGACGATCTTGTCGCGCCCCGTGAAGCCACGGGCGACGCGGATGGCGTGCATCGTCGCCTCGGTGCCCGAGACCGTCAGCCGAGCCATCTCGCAGTGCGTCATCGTGGTGATCAGCTCGCAGGCCTCGACCTCGTCCTCGCTCGTCAGGCTGAAGCTGACCCCGCGGCTCGCCCGTTCCGCCACATAGGCGTCGACGCGCTCGTCGGCGTGCCCCAGGATCGCCGGCCCGTAGCCCATGCGCAGGTCGATGTACTCGTTGCCGTCGATGTCCCAGATCCGGGCGCCTTTGCCACGATCGATATAGACCGTGTCGGCATCCCAGATCCGGAAGTTGGAGTCGGTCCCGCCAGGCATCGTGCGCAGCGCGCGCCGGTACATCTCGTTCTGACGCTTGCGGACGAGGGGAGCGAAGGGCTTGACGGTCATGCCGGGCTCCAAGCGGGCGACAAGAGGCTGGCTGGACACGAGAATTGTGGGAATTCGCCGCGGATCGTTGCGAATCGTGCGGCGATCTTGCCCGGATTGTACCCAACCCGCAGGCCGCGCCGGGGTCCTCGGAGGCTGCCTGATGGCTCGCCTGGACGGGCGTCGGGATCGTCTGTGCCCTTTGGCTCGTGAGCCTGGCGAGCAGCCTGCTCGGTCGCGCGACCGCCTGACCGGTCCGGCCGACGACGGACGCACCTATCATCGGGCGGTGATGCCCGATCAACGATCGCCCCGACGCGGCCGAACGACAGGGACGACCGAGCCGTCAACGGCCGCGGGGCCCGCGGTCGGGACCTTTCTCGACGCGCTCCGCGACGCGCTCCCGGGGCTGGCCCTGTTGACCGAACGGGAAGAGACGGCCGCCTTCCGCTACGACGAGACCGAGTACACCTACCCTGGCTGGCCGCTGGCGGTGGCCATGCCCGCCTCGACCGCCGAAGTGGCGACCATCGTCGGGCTCGCCGCGCGCCACGGCGTGCCGATCGTGCCGCGCGGTGCCGGCAGCGGGCTGTCAGGCGGCGCGACGGCGGTCGACGGGGCGCTGACGCTGGTCATGACGCGCATGGACCGGATCCTCGAGGTGGACTCCGCGAACCTGGTCGCGGTCGTCCAGCCGGGCGTCATCAACGCGGACCTCGGGCGTGCCGCAGCCGAACACGGCCTCTTCTACGCGCCGGACCCGGCCAGCTTCGAGATCTGCACCATCGGCGGCAACCTGGCCGAGAACTCGGGCGGCCTGCGCTGCGTGAAGTACGGCGTCACTCGCGACGCCGTCCTCGGCCTGGAGGTCGTGCTCGCCGATGGCTCGGTCATCCGGACCGGTGGTCGGACGATCAAGGACGTCGCCGGCTACGACCTGACGCATCTCTTCGTCGGCTCCGAGGGCACGCTCGGCATCATCACCGAGGCGACCCTTCGCCTGCGGCCCCAGCCGGCCGAGAAGCTGACGGTACTGGCCTTCTTCCCTTCCATCATCGCCGCCGGCGACGCGGTCGCCCGCATCACCGAGGCCGGGGTCGTGCCAGTGACCCTCGAGCTGATGGACCGCTTCACCATCCGGGCCGTCGATGACGCCGCGAAGCTCGGCCTCGACCGCGAGGCGGGTGCGATGCTCATGATCGAGTCCGACGCTGGTGGGGCGGCAGCGGAGGACGAGCTCGACCGGGCCGAGCGGGCCTGCACCGAGGCTGGCGCCACCAGCCTGGTGCGCGCCAAGGACGCCACCGAGGCCGACTGGCTGCGCCAGGCACGGCGCGCTGCCCACAGCTCGCTGGAGCGGGCTGGCGTGGCGCGCATGGACGATATCGGCGTGCCGCGATCGCGCATCCCGGAGATGCTCTCCGCCATCGAGCGGATCAGCGCCGCACACGACCTCCCGGTCGGTGTCTTCGGGCATGCCGGCGACGGCAACCTCCACCCGACCTTCGTCGTCGACCGCGACGATCCCACGGCGGAGGGTCGGATCAACAGCGCCAGGGGAGCGATCTATGAGGCTGCCATAGCGCTGGGCGGCACGATCACCGGCGAACACGGCACAGGCACCGCCAAGCGCGTCTACCTCGAGGCGCAGCTCGGCCCGCGAGCCGTGGAGGTCATGCGTGCCATCAAGAGCGCTCTGGACCCGCAGGGGATCCTCAATCCCGGCAAGGTGCTCTGAGATCCTCCTGACCGCCAGGGCGCGGTGGTAACACCTCGAGGGGATCGCGCGTTACCAGGGCACCGCTTCAGCGGAGACCGGCTAGGCACAGGAGGGTCAGACGATGCGATCAGCAAGGCGCCCGACCTCCGCCATCGGCATCTGCCTCCTGCTTGCCGCTTGCACCTCCAACGTGGCCACGTCACCAGCTTCGTCGTCAGATGCACCGACGACGACCGTGGATATGAGCCAACTCCCGACACGCGACCCGACGCAGGCTCCGACTGCCACGGTAGCGCCCTCGGCTGCGTCGGGCGAGTCGGCCGGGCTCGTGATCCGGGTCGTCTCCTGCAACGACGTGTGCGGCCCCCAGCCGGGCACCACGATCCTCTCAGATGGCCGGGTCATCTGGAAGTCCCAAGGACCTGCGGGTGGGGCGATGCTCGAACGACAGCTGACGCCAGCGGGGCTCCAACTCGTACGCGAAGCGATCGACGCCACCGGCCTGCTCGAGTCGAGCGGCTCGTACAGTCCGACGGTCAGGCCGGGCAAGGACCCGCCCGGACACGGCATCACGAGCCACGTCTTCAAGACCGCCCGTGACGAGGGCCTCGTCGTCGTCAACGCCGACGACCCGGGGGCGTTCGACGCCGACAACGAGGTCCTTGGGGGTGTCTGGGATATCCCAGCAGAGATGTATCCGCTCGGTGATCTGGCCACGAAGCTGTCGGACGTAGAGGCCTGGCTGCCGGCCGATGCCTGGGCAGATCAGGCGCGGCCGCATGTTGCCGACGCGTACCTGCTCATCGTGACCCCCGAGCGTTCCGGAGATCTGCCTCCGTACCCCGACATCGACGCCGTGCGCTGGCCTTTCCCCTCGTTGATCGACAAGATCGGGTTGCCGTACACACAGCAGGGCACGGTCGTCGAGAACAGCCGCTGCCTGTCGATCACGCGCGAACTCGCCGCCGCGCTGGCCGCCGCCGAGCGCGCCGTCGGCTACGAGCGCTCGATCGCGGAGCCCTACGTCGACCTCTCATACGCCTGGGCGCGCGGCCCTGGTTCGATCAATGTCGGGCTGCGGATGCTGTTGCCCGATCAGCCGGTCACGTGTCTCGACGGCGGCGCCTGGTAGGCGGCCTCCATCACCGCTGATCAGTGCCACGCAAGGTGGCACCGCATCGTGCGAACGTCAGGCCCATGCAACGCCACCGAGAACCCCTCGCCGCTGTCTTAGCTGCGATCGCCGTCTTCGTCGGCATCGTGGCGCCGTCGCTCATGCTGATCCTGGCGGTCACGATCGCTGGTGTGTGCCTCGCGGTGCTCGGCCTGGCCTTTGGCGGAGACAGCCAGGCGGACGATCGTCGCGGGATGCAGAATCCCCGCTAGCAGGATCGCCATCGACCGAGCAGGGGGCAACAGGCGCCATGCAGCTCCACCCTGACGGGACGCTCGTCGTCAGTGCGACCGACCTCGTTGGCTTCCTCGAATGCGACCACCTCGCGACGCTCGAGCTCGGCCGAGCTCGAGGTCTCTGGAAGGCACCGCCGCACCGCACCGATCCGACCCTGGACCTCCTGCGTCAGAAGGGCGAAGAGCACGAGCAGCACTTCCTCGAACGACAGCGGGTGGCGGGTCGCACCATCACCGAGATCCCCCGCCCGGACCGGACGCTGGAGGGGCTGGCCGAGTCAGCCGAGCGAACCGTCGAGGCCATGCGCCATGGCGACGACGTCATCTTCCAGGCCACACTCTTCGACGGTCGATGGCTCGGATACGCCGACTTCCTGCTGCGCGTCGAGCGATCGTCGGCGTTCGGTCCGTGGAGCTACGAGGTGGCTGACACGAAGCTGTCCCGGGCCGTCAAGGGCGGCGCGGTCCTCCAGGTCTGCGTCTACTCCGACCTCCTGGCAAGGATCCAGGGCACCGTCCCGGAAGAAGTCCACGTGGTCACCGGAGACGGCGCCATGCACGCCATGCGGCTCGACGACTACGCGGCGTACTACCGCGCCGTGAAGCGGCGCTTCGAGCGCGAGATCTTCGGCGATGAAGACGCACCAGCGCGCGATCCAGCTTCAGCGACCACCTACCCGGACCCCGTCGAGCACTGCAAGGTCTGCACCTGGTACCCCGATTGCGCCGATTGGAGGCGGACCGACGACCACCTCTCGATCGTGGCCGGCCTGGCGCGGACGGCGACCGAGCACCTCAATGCGGACGGCATCTGGACGCGTCGGTCGCTTGCCGTCCTGCCACCAGCGCAAGCGGTGCCTGACCTCAATCCCCGCACGCTTGCCCGGCTTCGGGAACAGGCCGCCATCCAGGTCAGGGGCGAGGACGAGCAGCGCCTGATCTGGGAGCTCATCCCGCCAGACCCGGAGCAACCGGACCAGGGACTCGCCCGCCTGCCCGAACCGTCGCGGCTGGATCTCTTCTTCGACATCGAGGCGGACCCGTGGGCAGCCGAGGATGGCACGGGCTTCGGGCTCGAGTACCTCCTCGGCGTGGTCGACATCGTCGGTGACAAACCGAACTACACGCCCATCTGGGGCACCGACCGGGACCGGGAGCGGGTTGCGTTCGAACGCTTCATCGACCTCGTCGTCGAGCGGCGCAGCGATGATCCGGGCATGCATGTCTTCCACTACGGCGGGTACGAGTCGGGCGCCGTGAAACGGCTCATGCAGCGCCACGCCACGCGCGCCGAGGAGGTCGATCAGCTCCTGCGAGACGAGGTGTTCGTCGATCTCCTGGCCATCGTCCGGCAGGGCGTCCGGGCCTCGGTCGAGTCCTACTCTCTCAAACGCATCGAGAAGTTCTACATGTCGGAGCGGACTGGGCCGGTCACCGAGGCTGGATTCAGCGTCGTGGAGTTCGAGGCCTGGCTGCGCCGACGGGCAGCAACACCATCTGGACGACCTCGCCGCTTACAACGCGGACGACTGCGTCTCCACCTTGATGTTGCGGGACTGGCTCGAGAACCTCCGGCGCGTCGCGATCGACCAGCGAGGCTGGAGCATGCCTCGGCCGACCGTCCCGGATGCGCCGGGCGAGCAGCTCCTGGAGGCATTGGAGCTGACACGGCGGCGGGAGGAACGTCTGCGCGAGGGGATCTCAGCAGACATGACAGCGCGGACGGCCGACGAGCAAGGTCGCTGGCTGCTCTCGCGCCTCATCGACTGGCACCGCCGCGAGGATCGCCCGCAGTGGTGGAACTGGTACCGACTCCGAGACATGGCCGTCGAGGACCTGGTCGACGAGCGGGAGGCGGTGTCGGGCCTCGAGTTCATGGCCGACGTCGGGGTTCGAGCCCGGAGCACGGTACGGCGCTACCGATTCCCGCCGCAGGAGACCAAGCTGCACGCGGGCGACGAACCCTTCGACCCCGACGACGGCGAGAAGGGGGCCGGGGCCGGCGAGATCGTGGCCATCGACCTGGCCGCCGGCACGCTCGACCTCGTGCGTGGACCGAAGCGTTTGGACCGCCATCCCGTCCGGCTCATCCCGGCCGCGCCGATCGGGAACAAGGAACAGCGTGCGGCCCTTGGCATGCTCGCCGAATTCGTCCTCGAGCGTGGCGTGGACGCGGACGGACCATCACGTGCCGGCCGTGACCTCCTGCTTCGACGACGACCGCGACTTCGAGGCGGGATCAGCGAAGGCCCACTCGTCCGCCCCGACGAGACGGCGGTGGAGGCGGCTCGTCGGCTCGCGCTCGAGATCGACGGAGGCGTGCTCGGCATCCAGGGCCCGCCGGGCACGGGCAAGACGTGGACCGGAGCGCGGATGATCGTCGACCTCCTTCGGTCAGGCCGACGGGTCGGGGTCACCGCTCAGGCCCACAAGGCCATCACGAACATGCTCGGGGCGATCGACCTGGCGGCGATCGAGGCCGGCGTCGTCTATCGGGCGCTGCAGCGCTGCGATCCGAGCGACGATGGCTCGAGCCTCGACGCCGTCACGCAGACCGGCAGCTCTCGGTCCGTCGGTCCAGCCCTCGCGGCCGGCACGTACGAGATCGCGGCCGGGACGCCCTGGTTGTTCGCGCGCGAGGACATGCGGGATTCGGTCGATGTCTTGTTCATCGACGAGGCCGGCCAGATGTCGCTCGCCAACGTGCTCGCGATGGCCGGCGCGACGCGATCGATCGTGCTGCTCGGCGACCCGAATCAGCTGGCGCAGGTCACCCAGGGCGTTCACCCCGACGGTGGCGACGCATCGGCGTTGGAACACCTCATCGGGCAGGCCGTGACGATGCCTTCTGACCTCGGACTCTTCCTCGACACGACGTATCGGATGCACCCGGAGGTCGATCGCTACATCTCCGCGACCTTCTACGACGGCCGCGTCGAGCCGGCAACCTCGATGGCGCGCCAGTCGGTCGCCGCGGGCCAGCCCGGCGGCGTCGGTATCCGCTGGCACCCGATCGTGCACGCGGGCAACGACTCCAGCTCGACCGAGGAAGCGACGGCAGTGGTCGATGCCCTCGCCGCACTCGTCGGTCGCGAGTGGACCGATCACCACGGCACGCACCGGGCGATCACGGCCCGCGACATCGTCGTCGTCGCGCCGTACAACCTGCAGGTCGCGGCCATCGAGTCCGAGGCCAGGGCTCGCGGCATCACGCCGTGGGTCGGCACAGTCGACAAGTTCCAGGGCCAGGAGGGCGCGGTCGCGATCTACTCGATGACCAGTTCCTCGGCGGAGGACGCGCCGCGGGGCATGGACTTCCTCTACGAGCGCAACCGGCTCAACGTGGCTATCTCGCGCGCGCGTGCCCTGGCCATCCTGGTCGCCAGCCCGGAGCTGCTCCGCGTCCACTGCCGGACACCCGAGCAGATGAAGAAGGCGAACGCCCTATGCGCCTACCTGGAGATGGCGGGGTCGTCCGAAGGCTGAGTCGGGGATTGCGGCGCGCCACGTGAGCTGGCACGGGCCGAGGTCAGGATGCGCGGCATGAACACCGCCACGAACGTCGTCCAGCTTCCGTCCAAGCCCACCAGGCCGGGCATCGGTGGTGTGCGCATCGAGGGCGATGCGCTCGTCATCGAGCAGCTCACGATGCACGACCCGACGCTCGCCGCGTTCGTCGCGGAACGGCCGCCGGACGATCGGCCGACCCTGGTCGAGCGTGCCCTGCGAATCGGGCTGACGGCGCTCCAGGATGCTGGCGTGAGCGTCAACGTCGATGTCGTGCGGCGCGAGTTCGAGTCGCTCCTGGCCCAGACGCAGGTCGTCAACGAGCGTGCCGCGCGGACCCTGGAAGAGACGCTCCGCCAGAACTTCGCGGACGGCGACGGCCGCCTGCCGCGCACGCTCGAGCGGTTCCTCGGCGACCGCGGCGCCCTCCGAGGCTACGTCAACGAGCTCTTCGACCCGGCCAAGCGCGACAGTGCCATCGGCCGGATGCAGGAGTTGCTCGGTCGCTACTTCGATGGCGACGCCTCGCGCCTGGCGACCCTGCTCGACCCGACGCGCATGAACTCGCCGCTCCACCAGTTCCGGACGGAGATCGCCGACGGCTTCACCCGGCTCAACGAACGCCTGACGGCCATGGAAGCCGCCGCCGCGGCCCGCGGTGCAGAGCGCGCCAGGTCGACCGCCAAGGGCGCCGACTTCGAGGACCTCCTCGAATTCGAGCTGGGGCGCATCGCCCGTGGCGCGGGCGACCTCATCGACCGGACCGGCACCGAGACCGGGACCGGCGTGCGCTCGAAGAAGGGCGACTTCGTGATCACCCTCGACCCCGCCGTGACGAACGGCGCGGACGTGCGCATCGTGGTCGAGGCCAAGGACCGTGTCCTGTCCATGCGCGCCGCACGGGACGAGCTGCGCGACGCCCGCGAGAACCGCGGCGCGGCCATCGGCCTGATGGTCTTCACGCCGGCACACGCGCCGGCCAGCATCGACCCCTTCACGGTCATCGGCGAGGACGTCTACTGCGTCATCGACCCGGAGGACCCTGACGCGGCGATCCTCGAGGCCGCCGTACGCCTCGCCCGACTGCTCGCACTGGCCAGCCTGCGGGAGCGTGAGGTCGAGATCGACGCTGCGGCCGTCGCCGACGCGCTCCGTGGCATCCGCGAGCTCATGGATTCGACGCGGGCGTTGAAGTCAAGGCTGACCTCGATCCAGAACGCGACGAAGGATGTCTGGAGCGGACTCGACGCCCTCCAGGTCGGCGTCCTGGCCAAGGTCGGCCTTGCCGAGCAGGAGCTCCGCATCACGCGCTGATGCTGCCGTAGACTCGCCCGGCGATGCGAGCAGCCGACCCCTCGACCGCGCTGCCCATGCAGCTCATCGAGCGGATGGCGGCGTGGGTGGGCGCCAGACGCCTCATCCCGATCACCCGGGCGCATGTCGACGGCTGCCTGTACCACGGCCCCGCTTCGGTGGACTTTGCCCGAGCGCTGGTCGAGGGCGGCGCGAAGGTACAGGTGCCGACCACGCTCAACGTGAACATCGTCGACCTCCTGCACCCGACGCTCTTTCGAGGGCCTCCCGAGGTCGCCGCCGCCGGCCGAGAGATGATGCGCCTCTACGTCGAGATGGGCTGTCGCGAGACATGGACCTGCGCGCCCTATCAGCTCGTCGAGCGCCCTGGCTTCGGCGAGCAGATCGCCTGGGCGGAGTCCAACGCCATCGTCTTCGCCAACAGCGTGCTCGGCGCGCGTACCGAGCGCTACGGCGACTTCATCGACATCTGCGCCGCGATCACCGGGCTGGTCCCGGAGTTCGGGCTGCACACGGACGAGGGGCGCCTCGCCACCGTGGTGATCGAGGTCCGGGGCGTGCCAGACGCCACGCGAGGTCGCGACACCTTCTTTGCCTTGCTCGGGCACGTCGTCGGGCGGCAGGTCGGGACCTCGGTCCCGGTCATCGATGGCATCGACCGCGCGACGGAAGACCAGCTGAAGGCCCTCGGAGCGGCTGCCGCCTCATCGGGTGCCGTGGCCATGTTCCACATGGTCGGCGTCACGCCCGAGGCGTCGACACGGCGCGACGCCCTCGGTGGGCGGCTACCCGAGCGCACCATCGTCGTCGGCCCGACCGAGCTGGCGGCTGCTGCCGCAGAGCTGACGACGTCGGCGACTCGGGTCCTCGGCGCCGTGAGCGTGGGCACGCCGCATTACTCCATCGCAGAGTTCGAGCGGCTGCGGTCACTCCTGGCCGGCCGCACCGTCTCGGCCGACATCGAGTTCTTCGCCTCCACGGGGCGAGACACGCTGGCTCGCATCGACGCCAACGGATGGGCGGACGAGCTCCAGGCCCAGGGCGTGCGGATCGTGACCGACACCTGCACGTACGTCACGCCCATCCTCACGGGACGCCCGGGAGCGGTCATGACCGACTCCGCCAAATGGGCCTGGTATGCGCCGGGCAACCTCGGCTACGAGGTGGTCTTCGCCAGCCTCGACGAATGCGTGGAGTCGGCGGTGCGGGGCGAGGTCTGGCGCGACAGCCGGCAGTGGGAGGCGGGCGCGTGAGCCGGCTCCAGGCGACCCAGGTCATGGTGGCCGGCGACGCCGAGGGTGACGTCCTCGTCCTGACCGAGCCGCTGAGCTTCTGGGGCGGCGTCGACGAGCAGTCCGGCGACGTCATCGAGGTCCACCACCCGCAGCATGGTGCGAGCGTCACCGGCCGCGTCCTCGTGATGCCGGGTGGCCGGGGCTCGAGTTCCAGCTCGAGCGTGCTAGCAGAGCTCATCCGGGCCAGGCTCGCGCCGGCCGCCATCCTCCTCGGCGAGCGCGACCCGATCATCGCGCTCGGCGCGGTCGTTGGCGAGACGCTCTACGGACGTACGGTGCCAGTCGTGGTGCTGCCCGCGGACGAATACGCGCGAGCAGCCGAGGCCCGGCGACTGCGCTTGGACGCCTCGGGCAGGCTCGAGGTGACGAGCGGCTGACCGACCGCCAGCCCGAGGGTCAACCAGCGGCCTTCGCCTGGGCGACGATGCCCTCGAACTCATCCATCGTGAAGGCGCGCATGGTGACGGATCGGGCAAAGCCCCTCGCCGCGGCCACCAGCAAGCCTGCCGTCACCGCCTCGTCGCTTGGCGCTTCGATGATGCTCACGAAGTCGTACTTCCCGAGCGTCCAGTAGTTGGCGACGATCCGGCCGCCCATGGCGGCGGCGGCTTCGGCGTTGGCTTTGGCTCGCTTGGGCGCATCGGCGTAGGTCTTCACCCCTTCGGCCGTCCAGTTGCCAAGAACGACGAACGTGGCCATCTCGGGCCTCCTCTTGCAGCGGGAGCGATCGTGCGGATCCCACGTCTCGTCGGCCCGCAGCGCTCCGGACGGTGAAGGTACTCCCGCGAACCCCTGGCGAATGTGGATAACTCGTGCGTTCTCGGGAGTGCCTGACGAAGGATCATCGCGTACGCTCTAGGTGATCGAGCCAGCGGCGTCATCCGCGCGCAGAAGTCGTCCCGGGCGCCGGCTCCAAGGAGGATCAGATGGCCGAGCATCCGAACGCGACCGTGGTTCGCGAGATGAATGAGGCGATGGTCGGCGGCGACATGGAAGGCGCCGCGGCCAGGGTCGCCGACGACATCGTCTGGCACCAGATCGGTTCCGAACCGATTCAGCGGCAAGGCGAACCTGGCAGCATCCATGGCCAACTTCGCCGAGTACGACATCAAGTACGACGTCCACGACGTCATGGCCAGCGACGACCACGTCATCGCCCTCGGGACCGCGGTCGCCACGAAGGACGGCCGCTCCCTGACCTATCGCACGGCCGAGATCTACCACGTCAAGAACGGCCAGGTCACCGAGCGCTGGGCCTTCTCGGACGACACCAAGGCGATCACCGACTTCTTCGGCTAGGTCGCTTTAGGCCGCTTTGCCGCGGCCGATCTCGAGGCGCCGTGGTGCCGTTGCGCACCACGCGTCGAAACCACTTGGGGGGCATGGGCGTCTCCGCGCCAGCACGACCACCGGACCAGGTCGGTCGGCCAGCCCAACGGAGCCTCCCATGCCCCCTTCGAGCATCACCATCCCGCTGCCGAGCCGACCGGTCGTCTGGTTGGCCATCGGCCTGGCGGCCGGCCTCCTCGTGGCTGCGGTCGCGAGTCCGGCCTTCGCGCCGCGCCCCATCGCGGGCGCTGATCCGACGACACCACCCGAACACACCATCAGCGTGAGCGGCACCGGCAAGGTCGTCGTCAGCCCGGACATCGCTGACCTCCGCCTCGGCGTCAGCGTCACCAAGCCGACCGTCAAGGCAGCTCGTGCCCAGGCCGCCGACGCCATGACGAAGGTCATCGCGGCGCTCAAGAAGCTCGGCATCGCCGACAAGGACATCAAGACCACGAATCTCTCGCTGCAGCCGGTCTACACCTACCCGAACAACGGCGGGACGCCGAAGCTGACCGGCTACACGCTGTCCAACACGGTCGCCGTGACCATCCGCGACCTCGACAAGATCGGAGACGCCATCGACGACTCGCTGGCAGCCGGTGCGACGACCATGGACGGCGTCACCTTCCGCGTCGAGGATCCCGCCGCGGCCGAGCAGCAGGCTCGCACCGAGGCGATGGCCCAGGCCAAGTCGAAGGCGGAGACGCTGGCTTCAGGCGCAGGCGTGCGCATCACCGGCGTTTCGACGATCAGCGAGACCAGCTCGCCGATCCCCTACCCGATCCCGTACTTCGGGGCTGCCGGAGAAGCTGCGGCTCGCGACGTTTCGACACCGGTCCAGACCGGCACGAACGAGGTCGTCGTCTCGGTCGCGGTGATCTACCTGATCGACTAGGGGCTACAGGCCCAACCGCTGGATGAGGGCCAGGGTCGGCCGGCGGTCTGGGGCCGCCACCGGGGCGACCGGCAGCCGAAGCCAGGCGCCGGCCGATGGCCCGCGCCGATAGGGCGAGCCAAGGTGGCGGGCGGACATGGCGTCGAGACCCATCGAGCCGAGCGCGTCGGCGACGGCCAGCCCCTCCCCTACGTAGCCGCGAGCGACCATGCACCAGTCGGTCTCACGCAGGAGCGCGGTGAGCCGCTCCAGGCGCTCCGAGTACGGCTGCTGCGACACGTCCAGACCGGCCGCCCAGACGAGGTCGCTGGCCACGAACGCCGCCTCCCCGTTGCGGACCTCGGGGTAGGCGAGGCGCTCACGCAGCAGGTCCCCGTCGGGCCGACCGTCAGCGTCGAGCACGAGCAAGGTACCGTCGATGATCACCCCGTCCTCGCGGAGCAGCTCGCCGACGCCGCGCAGTTCCGGAAACGCCGCAAGCGGATCGGCCAGGTGCTCGATGACCGGCCGCACATCGCCGCGCTCCACGAACAGCACGGCGCGCGTGCCTGGCCACCACGGTTCGAAGCGATAGTCAGGGTCGTCGAACGGCGCGGTCCCGAGATCGGGCTCCATCGGGCGTAGGCGGGCGGGCAGGGGCGCCGGCAATGGAGCTGTCGCCACCGGGGCAAGCCCCGCCGGCGGGTCCGGAGGGGTCGCCGGGTCGAGGGCGAAGTCGAGCTGTCCGGGGGTCGGGATCGAGGCGCGGGACGGGCTCGTGATCGCCTCCGGTCAGGCCGCTGGACGCGAGGCTGGAGTAGGCATCTCGATCAGGCGGACTTGCGCTTGCGCGCCTGGGCGACCGGGGTCTCCTCGGCCTCGTCCTCGTCGGCCTTGGCGGCTTTCGCCTTGGCGGTCGAGACCTTGGCCGCTGGGGCCTTGGCGGTCGAGGCCTTAGCCTTCGTCGCTCGGGCGGGCTTGGCGGCGGGCCCGGTGTCGGCGGCCTTGGCTGCAGGCGCTTCCGCCCGACCCTGCTTGGCCGCCGCGACGCTGGCCTCGAGGACAGCCATCAGGTCGACCAGCTTGGGCGCCTCGGTCGGGGCCTCGTAACGGACGACCTCCTGGCCGTCCATCTTGGCCTCGATGACCGCGAGGAGCGCCTCGCGGTACTCGTCGTGGAAGGCGGCCGGGTCGAACTCGGTGGTCATGGCGGCGACGAGGTTCTTGGCCATCGTCATCTCGGCCGGCTTGAAGGTCTGCTCCTCCTCAGGCAGCTCGAGCTCGTCGAGGGCGCGGATCTCGTCCGGCCAATGGAGCGTGGTCAGGAGCATCGTCTTCGAGTACGGGTCGAGCGCCGCGAGGACCTCGCGGTCCTTGATCACGATCTTGCAGATGGCCGACAGGCCTTCCTCGCGCAGGACCTGCTTGAGGAGGTAGAACGCCTTGCGACCGACCGGCTCGGGCTCGAGGTAGTAGGCGGACTTGACGAAGCGGGCGCCGTGCTCGTCCGCCTGCTGGGAGTCGACGAAGAGCTCGATCTCGATGGAGCGGACCGTCTTGAGCGGGACCGCCTCCATGTCCTCGTCGCTGATGACGACGTACTGGTTCTTGGCGAACTCGTAGCCGCGGACCGTGTCGGCGCGGCTGATGTACTCGTCGTCATGCGGGCAGTAGGTCTTGAGCTGGACCCGATTGAGGCACGTCTTGTGCAGCAGGTTGAAGCTCAGCCCCGCCTTGGCCTCCGTCGCCAGGTAGAGCTTGACCGGGATCGTGACGAGCCCGAACTGGACCGCCCCGCGCCACATCGACCGTGCCATGCATCACTCCTCTTTTGCCCCGGCGCCTCGCTTCCCGGCGCGCCCACCGTGCGATGGAGAGTGTAGTCGGGCGTGGCAAGCATGTACTCTCGGGGTGACATGTCCGAGCCTTTCGACTACCGCACAGCGACTGCCGAACGAGATCCTGCGGATGGCGCAAGGCACCTTGAGGGGCGGGTCGATCGCATCGATCTCGCTGCGGCGTCTGGCAACGCCCTCTCGACCTGCGCCGCGCCACGCAAGGGTACTGGTCGGCGCCGTGATCGAAGGCGTAGCTTCGGGATCGAACCGAACTCGCGACCCGAGGCCGACTTTCGCGGAGCCGCCATTGAGTTCAAGTCCGTCCCGCTGGTTGCCCGCCGCTCGCGGCGTTGTGAGGGTGATCAGGAGCGTACGACGTTCGTGACGATGATCGACTACGTCCGGCTCGTAGATGAGCGAGTGGCCGGAGGCGAGTATCATAGGGCAAGTTGCGGCGGTTCCTCTTCGTCTTCTACCTATGGGATCCAGAGCTGGCGGGCCGTCTGCTCGAGTCCAGCGTGTGCGCCTCTGGACCCCGTCGGATCGAGGAGCTGACGCTCTTCCAGCATGACTGGACGGTCGTTCGCGACAAGGCGCGGGCCGGGCGAGCTCGAAGAAATCAGCGAGGCCGACGGACGTAGCGCCTCGGCGCGTCTACCAAGGGTGCCAACGCATCTTCGCTGCGTCGACAAGCCGGAACTCGCCGTGCGGGCGATGCAGCGCGCCTGGGCGCTGATGCCGACTTCACTCAAGCTTTGTATGACGCAACCGTCGCCGTCGCTACGCATGCGACGAGGCGGTCGTCGACCTCGACGACTTCGAGCAGTTCGAAGCATCGGTGCTTCACGAAGCTCGGCTCAATCCGGGGTCGGTCCATCCGCGCAGGTCGCTGATCGTCCTTGGGATCCCAGCTCGAGCGCCAAGGACTACCACGCGCGCGTGATCGTCCGAGTGATCGGCGCGACGCGCCGAAAGTCCGTGCCGGACGAGTTCGCTAGGTTCGGTGATCGAGAACAAGGTCGCGCGCGTTTCGCCGCAGGGTCATCCGTACGAGGCAATGTCCTTCCCGGCGTTCGACCACTTCGACATCGACGATAGACATGGGAGGACAGCGATCTCCTTCGGCGCATCGAACGGGTGCTCATCGTGCCGCTCGTCGCGACCGACGAGGTCAACGCCACTCGCCAAGGCCCGAGTCGGTCGCGCCTTCTACTGGACTCCGGACGCGGTCACTCGCGGGCTGATCCGAAGGAGTGGGAGATGTTCCGTCGAGAGATCGCCGCTGGCCGTGCAGGTCGACTGACGCCCGCGAGCCGAACCCGGTACATCCACGTCAGGCCCATGGTCGAGTTCGAGCCGACACGAGGGAGGCCCCGGGCTCGGCCCGGTCACGAAGAAGGCGTTCTGGCTGAACCTCGGCTTCGTCGAGGAGCTCGTGCGAGCTCACTCTGGATGGGACGGAGGTGACGCAGGGCGTCCGCGACTCGGCTCGACGGTTTCGACCATCCGGTCCTCGGACGTCGCACTCCCGGACTTCGACGACTCCCCAGCCGATCGCGCTCGAGGTCCCGCCGCTTCCGCGCATCCCGCTCGTGGTTCAGCTCGAACTTCCGTGCCCAGAACGCCGTGTTCGACTTCGGCAGGTTCGGATAGCACGACGGGCAGTGGTGCCAGAAGCAGCCATGGACGAAGATCGCGACCCTGCGGCCTGGGTAGGCGATGTCGGGCCGACCCGGCGCCTTCTTCCAGTTGAGGCGATAGCCGCCCAGGCCCGCTTCGCGTAGGGCCTTCCGGAGGCGACGCTCCGGGGCCGTATCGCGGGCTCGATTTGCCCGCATGACCGACCTGACGGCCGGGCTCGATGGCGGCGGATTCGGCACCTGCAGGCCCGGCATGCGACCTCAGGACGCCGCGGCGGCGACCTCCACGGACACGGCTCTGCGGCGCTCGACTCGGCACCAGCTCGGCGCCGATCCGCTCGATGACCCCGACGACGAGCGCATTGCCCATGCAGAAGGCTCGGCGGCCGTCGGGCATGCCGGTCTTCGTCCAGTCGTCCGGGAAGCCGTCGAGCCGCTCGAGCTCGCGCGGAGTAAGGCGTCGGTACCGTCCGTCAGGCACCCGGATGAGGTGCTTGAAGCGCGACGGCGTCGTGCCGCCTTCACCGGTCAGGATCGTCCTCGCCGGCCCGTCGGTCGAGTCCGGGAACGGGATCGGCCCTCCGTGTAGAAGTAAGCGGTGCCACTCCCCTTGTGGGTCCGCTCCTCCTTCTTGGCGCCCTTGAGATAGCGCCAGGAGTCGAGTTGCGAGGCGGGGATGAAGTATTCGGGCGGCACATCTTCGACCGGCTCGAGGATGTCACCGAGCGTCGTCCGCGGCCCGTCATAAGCTGGCTGTGACGTCGCGGGTCCAGACCTTCCCGCCCTCCATGTAGCCCGCGTTCCTGAACGGCGATGCTCCCTTGATCGACCGGAAGCCGGAGGTCACGTCGGCCTCATCGCCCGCCGGCAGCTCGTAGTCGGGAAGACCGACCCGTCGAAGGCATCGACGATGCGGCAGCGCCTTCGGCAAGACGCCGTCGCGATAGAGGACCCCGAAGGGACTGGCGTGCCCGACCACCGAGTCGACCGACGATGTAGACACGCCTGCGCTTCTGCGGGAAGCCGTAATCGGCGGCATTGATGACGCGCCACTCGACCGCGTAGCCAAGTCGGTTCAGCGACGCAAGCATGATCGCGAAGTCGCGGCCACGCTGGCTGGCAGGTGACTTCAGGAGTCGGTCGACGTTCTCGAGGAAGAGGAGCGGCGTGCGCTCGCGTCGGAGCATCCGCCAGATCTCCCACCAAGCACCCCTTTGCCGCCGACGATGCCGTGCGCCTGGTTCAGGGTCCTGGCGACCGAGTAGTCCTGACAGGGAAACCCGCCGACGATCAGTGAATGCGCCGGGTAGGTGGAGGCGATAGTCCTCGAGCGCATCGTTGACCTTGGCGATGTCCTGACAGACATGCTCACCAGCCTCGAATCGCGCGGTGTAGCAATCGAATGCGTGCTGGGTCTTAGTCGATGGCTCCCATTGATTCGCCCATTCGACCGACCAGCCCGCCTTCTCAAGACCGAGTCGGAAGCCTCCGACACCCGCGAAAAGCTCGACGGCTGTCAACCGTTCGGGAGAGACGCGTCCCCGGCGACACGCAGCTGAGAAGAGTGCTCGGACACGGTCATCCTCGCGGTTCGGGCAGGCCGGGGGCTTCGGTCGGATCGTAATCAGATCACGCCAGGATCGATCAAGTTTTGCCTAGCTCGAGGACCGACTCACCCGCGGGTGCAGCCGGCCGCTAGCCGCCGCCCGTGAACGGCGCCTCGCCTGGCGCGAGCGGCCTGAAGCGAAGGGCCGACCAGACGTCGTCGATGGCGATCTGGGTGATCGGCCGCAGGCCGTAGGGCGTGAGCATCGGCCACAGCGTGTCTCGGTTGATATCGGCTCGGCCGCCCTTTGGGTAGCAGATCCAGAGGAAGGCCGGCTGCGACAGATGGTCGCGATGCGCCTCGAAGGCTGCCCTCGCTGTGGCGGCGTCGTCCACGAAGAGCACGGCGGCCGTCGCCGCCTCCATCCCATCGACGACCCGGACGCCGTCCGGCAGCGCGCCGATAAGCCCGAGCCGGGCGGACGGCCAGACGAAGACCGTCGTGCCCGGCTTGATGAGCAGCTTCTCGGCGATGGACTTGGCCATCGGACGCCTGTCAGCTGGCGAAGAACTCGGCCAGCACGGGCGCCAGGACGGCGGCATCGACGTCGTGTCCCTGGTCGGCGAGGGTCCGCCGTGAGCCATGAGGCAACGCCGCGGCCAGAGCATCGGCGCCAGAGGCCATGATGGGCATGCTCGCAGAGCCGTCGAGAACGAGCGTCGGCACGGTCACCTTGGCCGCCTCCTCCACCGGCACGGAGTAGTCGCCCATGATCCGCGCGTCGTAGGCGAGCGTATGCGCGAGCGCCTCCTGGTCCGCCCACCAGGGCTGGCTCTTGGCGTAGGCGACGAAGTCGGGCGGCATGCCGACGACCTTGGCCATGAAGTACTCGGCCGCGTCGCCACGCCGGCCTTCGGCGACCATCGTCTCGTATTGCTGGACCTGGTCCGCCGGCGGGCGGGCGGGGGATCGATGATGTATGGCGGCTCCCAGAGCGCCAGCTTGCTGACGGACGCGCCGGCGGCGGTCGCGAGCAGCGCAAGGGCGGCCCCCGATGACGAGCCCCACAGCCCGGCCGACCCGCCAGCCGCCGCGATGACGGCCTCGATGTCCTCGATCTCGCGCTCGATCGCGTACGGCAGGGTGTCGCCGCTGTCGCCGCGACCGCGGCGGTCGAAGTTGAGAACGCTGAAGTCCGAGGCCAGGATGGCCGCCACGCCGGCGTTGGCGCCGCGATCGACGGAGCCGCCGCAGACGAGGACGATCGGGCGGTCCGTCGCCCTGGCGCTCGATGGCGATCGATGTGCCGTCGGCGGAGGTGACGCGCTGGAGGGTCGTGTTCATCACTGGGTCTCCTCTCTGATCGGTCGTCGGGTCAGGCTACGCCAGCCTCCGCGAAGAGGCCTTGCAGCCAGGCCTCCCAGGCCGCCTGGGTCTCGGCCGGATCGACGTCGGCGAAGATGTGGTGGCCGACGTACGCGATGCCCATGCCGACGAAGAAGCGGTACATCGCGTCGGCTGTTCGGACGCCCAGGAGGTCGCTCGATCGATAGTCGATGACCCCGTCGATCTCCGGCAGCCCGGTCGGCGTGAAGCGCACCGGGGCACCGACCTCGACGTCGGGGCCGACGCCCATGACCGCGTGGAAGGCCGACCACGCTGCGGCTGCCTGGACCTGTGGGCCGTAGACCGAGACCGGCACGGCCTGCCGGCCGCGGAAGTACTTGAGGTACTCGGCCAACTTGAAGACGTAGGTCGGATCGCCCTTCTTGAGGGCGTCGAACTCGTCCGCCCAGATCTCGTCGGGCAGGAAGCCGCTGTGGACGAGGCGAAGGTGCGTGGTGCCGCCAGCGCGAGCCTCGATGGTGAAGTCGAAGGCCATCAGGCGCCCGTCGGCCGCCTGCGGCGAGGTGTTCGCGAAGCGGTGCGGCGGATCCCAGGTCGTGATCGTCGATTCCATGGTGAAACCGGGCAGGGCCGTCCGGACCGCGCCGCCGAGGCGGGGCTCGACCGTGCTGCTGCCCATGAACCAGCCGTCCATCCCGAGGCCGGTGGAGATCGCCTCCCAGACCTGCTCGGGCGTGGCCTCGACGACCTGCTCGACGACGACTTCGAATGGCTTGGCCATGTCAGTGCTCCTTGTCTGGGACGCTGGGATGGATGGCAAGGACGATGCGATGGCGGCGGCCGTCGGGCGTCGCCTCGTCGTGGTACTTGGCGACGAGGCGGGTGACCGATGCCGCGAGCTCCTCGGCGAACGCGGCGCGATCGGCCGGCGTCGCGAACCGGATCTCCCCGTCCATGGCGAAGGTGGCGAGCCGCTGGCGCGCCTTGGCGGCCCCGACGAGCAGCGCCCCGACGTCCCGGACGAGCTTGCTCGCGAGGGCCAGCATCCAGAACGCCGACATGCGATCCGGCGAGCGCGACGGGTCCGGCTCGACCGACGCCAGCGCCGCCGGCGAGATGACGTAGGCGGCGGCCGTCGCGCGCAGCACGCGCTCGGTCATGTTGCCGCGCCGACGCTCTTCGGTCAGCTCGATCAGCCCGTGCCGCTCCAGGGTCCGGAGGTGGTAGTTCACCTTCTGGCGAGGCAGGCCGACCTTCGTGGCCAACGTCGTCGCCGAGCCCGCCTCCGAGCGCCAGCTCCGCAAGGAGCCGGGTCCGGATGGGGTCGAGCGACGCCTCGGCGGCAGCGGCGTTCTCGATGACCGTCACGTCCAACATGGCCGTCATCCTGCCACCGACAAGAAAAGTTGTCAAGCCGTCAGGTCAGTGCTGCGCCCACGCTGACGAGAGCTCGGACACATCCGAGTGGATGCGCTGTTACTCGACCGCTATCTCATATGGGCGTCCGAAAAACCAGATCTCCTTGAATGGCAGCGTCAGGTGCCATCGGGTCACGGCGCCCTTCGGAAGGGATGCCATATCGCCACTGCCCAGTTCGAGCGTCGACGCGCCCTCTATCTCGATGCGCGCCTTCCCTTCGAGGATCAGAAAGGTCTCCCGTTCGGGCAGGATCCATGGCTCAAGCTCTGAAACGTGCCGGAAACGCGACATGCCCGCGTAGGCTGAATCGTCCTCGACCAGCACGTGCATCTCGCCGCCGACCTCGGGGTCCGGCACCCACTCTTCGGTCGCGACGTTCGACACGAATACCCCAGGATGAACCTCCATCATCGGCTCCTTGATTGCTGCAGTCGGGTCGGGCGCGCGGCGCGTCTCAGCTGGTGGGCGGCTCCTTGTCGGCGACGCTCTGGTGCGTGAGCAGGTGCCAGTAGCTGTAGCCGTCGCCCAGGCTGTTCGCTTCGTCGATGACCTCGAGGCCCTCGGCCGCGACCCAACCGGCGACCTGCGGGCGCGTTGGCACGAAGTGGTAGCCGGTGCCGCCGAACGTGTACTCGCCAGCGACCGCGGGCAGTCCGCGGCGCGATGGCATCCGCGTAGCCGGCGTCGATGTCGGCCTGTGCATGCTCTTCGACCGTCAGGTAGAGCAGGCCGTCGGGCTTCAGCGCGCGATGCAGGTTGGCGAGCACGGTCGGCCACTCCTCCGGCGGCACGTTCTCCATGGCATCGACGCATAGCACGCCGTCGTAGGCCCGCTCCAGGTCCAGCTCCTGGAGGCTCGACTTGATCAGCTCGGCGGCGGGGAACTTGGCCCTGGCCTCGTCGAGCATGCCGACCGACTGATCGACGCCGACGACCTTCCTGCCGGCGGCGGTGACGATGCCGAAATACTTGCCTGTGCCGCACGCGGCGTCCAGAACGGTGCCGCTGACGGGCGACGCTCGGACGACCCGGCGCACGAAGCGTCGGTGGGTCGTCGTCATCGGCTCCGCGTCGGCGTCGTAGGTGGCCGAGTAGCGCGTGTCGTAGTCGGCTTCGGCCTTCAGGCGCTGCTCGCGGAGCCAGGTCGCTCGGTCCATCGCGCCTCCTTCCTTCGGCCTCCATCGTACGCTGGGCCGTCTCCGAAGGGCTCAACGCTCGGCGGAATGGCCTCGCTGCCACACCCGTTCGTTCTCGATGACCTGATGGGTCGGTGCCAGACCGACCCGGCGCGCGACCGACTCCGAGGCGACGTGGTCGGGGTGGACGCTGGCCGTGATGGTGACGACGCCGTTGGCAGCGAGCCACGCCACCATCGCCTTCGCCGCCTCCGTCGCATAGCCCTGGCCCTGCCAGGCGAGCCCGACGAGCCAGGCGATCTCTGCCTTCCGGCCACCGTCGGTCACGGTCGCCTGGACGAACCCGATCGCCCGATGGTCTTGCCGCGTTCGGATGATCCAGTTGTGCCATCCCTCGGTGCCGTCTGCTGAGTGGCCGACGGCTTGGCGCGTGTATTGCGCGCGCAGCTCGTCATACGTCGGTGGCGAGCCACCGATGAAGGCGTACAGCTCCTCCCCGCTAGCACATCGACCATCTCCAGCGCGTCGTCGGGCGTGAGCGGCGTCAGGTCGACGCGGGGCGCTGCGATGGACTCAGTGGCGCCACGAGGGCCGGACGCCGGGGCGCTGGAGCCGGCGCTGGGCCAGGTCAACGAGGGTTGAGGCCGACGCTGGCCAATTCGGCGCGGGCCAGGCGGTCATGACGCCCGCTCGCCCAGTCGCCCAGAGGATCGGGTGAGAACTCGAGGAGCGTCGGATAGTCGAGGCGGGTGACCGCGCGCATGGCCAGGATCTGCTCGATCTGGGGATCGGAGACGTCCGGTGAGCGACGGATGGCTCGATGGGCGGCGCGAACCACCTGGATGCGCCCCCATCGCCATGGGAAGTAGCGCGACAGCCAGGGCACCAGCGTGATCAGGGCTAAGAGCAGTGCCAGGACGGCCGCGACGATCAGGATGAACGTCTCGAGCTCGTTGCCGAAGTCAGACAACGGCTGACCCGCACCGGCCAGGGCATCCGTGACCAGGCCCGACACGGCCTCACCGACGAGCGGCAGATCGCGGAGCGATGCGCCCAGGTCGAGCCCGGCCTGGGTCAGGTTCGTGCCGCCTTCGTTGATCGTGCGCCCGGCCCCGGCAAAGCCGGCGATCAACTCGTACAGCAGCCACACGATGCGACCCCAGAACACGACCCAGATGAGCGTGGCGACGTCAGCAAGGACTTCCCGCGACCGAGCTCTTGGCAGTTCGCTCCAGATCTTGATCATGCCGACCTCCTGTTCGCCGCTCCCCGTTCAGTCGCGCTTGTAGGCGACCCAGATGTCCTCGGCCGGCCAGCGGCGGGCCCAGTCGGCGGTCACGAAGTCGTAGTACTCGGGCGTTGTCGCATCGTCGGGGGCCTGGATCTCGATCAGGTCCTCGATCTCGAAGCCGCTCGCTCGCAGGCGTCGGATCCATTCGCCGTGGGACAGGTGGTACTCGATCCCAGGCCCGTCGGGCCACTGGATGCGGTACATCCCGAACTGATCGCGCTGGAGCGTCTCGACGACCTGGCCGACATCGGGCGCGCAGAGGATGGCGATGACCGAGTTGGTGAGGAAGACGAGCCGACCTCCCGGCCGAAGGAGCCGCGCGGCCTCGGGGATCCACATCGCCGGATCAGCCCAGAGCGAGGCACCGTACTCGGAGAAGGCCAGGTCGAAGGACGCGTCCGGGAGCGGCACGCGCTCGGCCGGCGCTTCGACGAGCGGGAAGGCCGGGCCGCCGGCAGCCTGCATGCGACGTGCCGTGGCGAGCTGGGCGGGCGTCGGGTCGACGCCGACCGGCCGCGCCCCTCGATACGCCAGCTGCGCCGAGAAGTAGGCGGTCCCGCAACCGAGCTCCACGACGTCGAGCCCAGCCACGTCGCCGAGCGGTGACCCGATAGCCTCCTCGCGCACGCCGAAGACACCCCAGGTGACCTCCTGTGGCGCCCAGGATCGCTCCGCGGTCGGGTCGGTGTGCTCGGCGTTGGTCCGGGTCCACTCCTCGATGTTGGCGGCGATCGAGTCGGGCAGGTCGGTCGTGCTCATCGCGGCATTGTGCCAGTCGCAGCCCACACGCCTCCGTGACCTGACTGGCAGCCGTCACTGGCGGGCCGGTTCCACCTCAGGCACGGAGTCGGCACCCAGGAGGCGGTCGGCACGCCAGAACAGGCCGAGCCCGACGGCGATCAGGATGAGCGCGCCCGAGGCGACGAAGACGAGCGTGGGCTGGACGTCGATAAGCAGACCGGAGATGACCAGCGAGAACGGCGCGACGCCAACCGACGCGAACATCAGCAGGCTCATCACGCGCCCCAGGATCGCGGTCTCGGTCCGCTGCTGGACCCACGTGATGACGATGACGTTGATGAACCCGACGCCGAGGCCCATCGCGATCGTGAGGCCGGTCACGACCGCGACGTTGGGCGCGATCCCGATCAGAGCAAGGCCGATGCCCAGCGTCGCCGCGACGACCATCAGGACGGCGCCACGGTGACGGAACGACTTGATGGAGCCCGCCACGATGGCTCCGATGAGTGCGCCGGCCCCGAAGCCGGCGATCATGATCCCGAAGCCCGCAGCGCCCGCATCGAATCGGTTGTCAGCGAGCCATGGCAGGCCCACGGAGATCGGCCCGGTGAAGGCGAAGTTGAGCGCGGCGGCGAGGATGATCAGCGTCCGCAAGGCGGGGTCGCGGAATGTGTAGCTCGCGCCCTCCCGGATCGACTGCCAGACCGACGGCTGCGACCCCGGGGCATCGACGGCTGGAGCCGCCTCGACGCCCGCCGGTGCCCCAGGGGCACTCTCGATCGACGCAGGGCGCGATGGCGCGGCCGCTGCTCGTAGGCCACCGTGAACGAGCGTGATGGCGATGGCCGCGACCGCGAAGCTGGCCGCGTCGAGGACGAAAGCGAGCCCGGTCCCGATGAGCGCGACCGTGATGCCTGCGGCGGCCGGCCCGACCAGCCCGATGAGCTGGCTGGTGGCTTGGAACAGGCCGTTGGCGGCAGGCAGGCGCTCGCTCGGGACAAGGAGTGGCAGGAAGGTCGAAACGGCCGGGTAGAAGAAGGCATCGACCGTGCCGAAGAGGACGGCCATGACAAGGATCTGCCAGAGCTCGACCCGTCCGCTCACGATCAGCGCGGCGACGATGCCCACGACCAGCGCCCGGAGGGCGTTCGAGCGGAAGATGAGCGCCTTGGGCTGGACGCGGTCGGCGATGGCACCACCGAGCAGCATCAGGATCCCGCGCGGCACAGCCGCGGCCGTGAGTACGGTGCCCAAGGCAAGGCCGGATCCGGTCACCTGGAGCACGAGCCACGCCAGGGCCACGAAGTGGAACTGGTCGCCCAGGACGGAGATGCTCTCGCCGCCCCAGAAGATGCGGTAGTCGCGGTCGGCCAGCGGCTGCAGGAAGGGCAGGCTCCGGAAGCGGCCGAGGCGGCCCGTGGGAGTGGCCGCCTCGGCGGGTCCGGCGCTCGACGCGGGTCCGGCGCTCGGTGCGGTGTCGCTGCTAGGTGCCGAAGCGGCGGGGGAGGCGCTCATTCCAGGACGATCCGCACGCTGTTGTCGCCTTCATCCTCCATGACCTCGAGGATCTGGCCGGTGAGGCCGAGGGCGAGCGCCTCGCGGATGCGCTCCGCGTCGCTGGCGCTGATGCCTGGGACGTATCCGATGGCTGCCTGGCCGAGGGCCACCGGTACCCGGACGTTGACGACGTTACGTCCGCGCTCCTTGACCTCGACGCGCACGTGGCGTGCCGGGCCGCTGCCACTCGACTCCCCCTTGGTCGCAGAGGCCTTCGGCTGTCCGCTGCCGCGATCCTGCAGCGCCGCGATGAGCGGCGCGGCCTCGTCGGCGGTCAGCCGACCGTCGGCCACCAAGCGCAGGACGGCCTCGAGCGCGTCGGTCATCGCGGACCGCCCTCGTCAAACGCGGTAGCGGCATCGTCGAGCGCGGCCAGCCGCTCCCCCGCGGTCGCGACGTCGATCGCTCCGGCCTGGAGCGCGCTCAGGATCTCGAGGCGCGCCGCCTCCAGCGGGTCGGCCATGGGCGGCTCGGGCACGGGCGGCTCAGCTGCCAGGGGCTTCGGGGCCGCAGGAGGCCGGCTGGGTGGGTTGGTGGTCGTCGGCGCCGACTGCTCGCCGCGCCAGGCCGCGCCCTCGTTGGCGGTCAGGAGGGGGCCCTTGCCGGTCAGCTGCAGGTCCCCGCTCAAGGAACGGAAGCCCAGGTGCGCCCGCCCATCCCCGAGGATGATCGAGCGACGGCCCGACTCGCCGCCGGTCCGATGTGGGACGTCGCTGCGGATGTCGCCGGAGAGGGTCCGCGCTTCGATGGTCAATCCGGAACTGGTGATCAGGCGGGTGTCCCCGGAGACGGTCTCGATGGTGTGGTCGTATCCCGGGGCGAGCGCGGCCTCGATGCGCATGTCTCCGCTCATCGTCTGGAGGGCGAGACGCTCGACGACCCCGGCCCGTGCGGCGATGTCGCCGGAGACCGTCCGGAGTTCGAGCTTGATCGTGCCGGAGGCGAGGAGTCGAACGTCACCCGACGTCCCGTCGAGGTCGACGGCGCCCTCGACCTCCTCGAGCTCGACGTCACCTGAGACCGTCTTGTAGCGTTGCTGGCCATCGAGGCCGCTGACGTGGAGATCGCCGCTCACGCTGCCGAGTTCGACGCGTGCGCCGTGCGGCACCTCGATGGACAAGTCCGTCCCGCCTCCGCTGCCGATCCGCCGCCCCCACTTGAACGAGCCGATGTTCACCTCGATCTGTCCACCGCGCGGCGAACGGACATGCAGCGAACCGTCGCCAGCCTCGACCAGGTACTGGTCGAGCACGAAGCCCTCGTCCGGGATCCTGGGTCGTGATCCGGACCGTGTCGCCGTCCGTGCCACGCACGTCGATGTCGCCGCTCGACGTGTTGAGCTGGAGGAAGCCACCGGCGCCGATGCGATGCTCGATGAGTCCTGATCGTGAGGAGATGACCGTCTCGTCCGACATCGTTCAGACCCCCTTGCCGAGCTCGCGGATCTGCATCGCGGCATCGGCGGCATCCATCCGGCCCGCGGACAGCGCTTCGAGGATCTCCTGGCGACGGATGGCGACCTCGCCCTTCGTCAGGACCGAACGGTCGACCACACCCTCAGCCTCCGTGAGCGGCTCAGGCTGGTCGGATTCCTGGATGGGCGGCGCGTCCTCATCGGCGAGACCGAGTGCGCGAACGAGCGCCTCGACGCGATTCCGGACGGTCGGGTAGGAGATACCGAGCTCGCGCTCCATCTCGCGCAGGTTGCCGCGTGAGCGCAGGAAGCTCTCCAGGAGTGCCAGTTGCTCCCGGCTCAAACGACCGAAGCGCCCGACGCTGAAGTCACCTTCAAGGGTCGTGGCGCAGTGGTCGCAGTGCAGTCGCGTGATCGACAGCTCGTGACTGCAGACGGGGCAGGTGGCGATGACGTCGTTCGGCACGGTCGTTCGTGGGTCGGTCAGCGGGACGCCGGCCGGCGCTCGACCTGGCGCGCGACGGCCTGCTCGGCCGTTCGTGTCAGCTGGCGCCGAGCGGCATGGGCCTGCCCTCGATCGAGCAGTCGGCGCGCGTCCTCGGCGCCGCTACCGGTGAACAGAAGTCGATGGTCCAACATGGCGCTTCCGGGCCTCCTTCATGTACATCATCGGTCGATGACGTCGTCATTCAATCATCGTCCTTTCACTTTGTCAATACCTATCTTCACTTTTCGTAGGTCAGTCACGCTAAAGATCTCTTAGACCCGAGGCGAGAGCCGGCGACGGACGGCTCGGGACAGAACACCCTGGCTCCAGCGGCGCACGCGCGGACGAGGCGTGGTCTCGGCTCAGCGGCCACGCGGGCCGGAGACTCGTGGGAGCTCGAGCCTGGTTCCCGGAACGGTTCGCACGCGGACGTCAGGCGACGGCGGGGGCGACCTCGCGCATCAGGCGCTCCAGGGTTTCCGGGTCAAAAGGCGCCGGTTCCTCGACCATGAAGCCGTCGAAACCGAGCGCTCGGTAGGCGGACATGCGCTCGGCCAGGGCCTCAGGCGACCCGAACCACCACGAGGTGTCGCGCTCCCCTTCCTCGAGCGTCATCTCGTTCGCAGCGAGCAGGCCAAGCCAGTCTCGACGCGCCTCCGCCTCGGAGTCGCGCACGACGATCTTGCAGCCGACCGTCTTGTGGATCGTGGCCGGGTCGCGCCCGACGTCGGCGCAGTGCGCCTCCAGGACGGCCTTCTTGTGGGCCAGCACCTCGGGCGTGCCGAAGGCATTCCATTGGTCGCCATACCTGGCGAGCGTGCGCAGCGTCTTCTTCTCGCCCGAGCCGCCGATCATGATCGGCAGGTGCGCCTGGACGGGGCGCGGTCGGGCGACCAGATCGACGGTCTGGTAATGCGGCCCGTCGTGGGTCACGGCCTCGCCATCGAAGAGCCCACGGAGGATCCCCGCCGACTCATCGAGCCAGTCGAGGCGCTCGCCGAAGCCCGACCCGAAGTCGATGCCGTGGGCTGTGTGTTCGGGCTCGAACCAGGCGCCACCCATGCCGCATATGGCCCGTCCGTTGCTGATGTGGTCGATGGTGATGATCGACTTGGCCACCAGGCCGGGGTTTCGGAAGGTGTTGGCGCCGACCATCAGGCCGAGCCCGATCCGCTCCGTCTGCGCCGCCCAGGCCGCGAGGGTGGTGTAGCCCTCGAAGATCGACTGGTGATGGTCGCCGAAGATGGCGTAGAGGTGGTCCCAGGTCCACAGGACGTCGAAACCGAGCGCCTCGGTGCGTTGGGCGACGGCGGCATAGGCGGGCCAATCGATGGCCTGCGGCCAGGGCAGGAGGCTGAAGGAAGGTCGAGTCGTCGGTCGGATCGCAGGAGCGTAGCCGAATGCCGGGTCGAGCGGTAGTGCGTACCATCGCTGGGCATGCCGACCGACCCCGTCACCGGGCCCACCAACCATCTCGCCGGTGAGACCAGCCCGTACCTCCTTCAGCACGCCCACAACCCGGTCGACTGGTATCCCTGGGGCGAGGAGGCGCTCAGCCGCGCACGCGCCGAGGCGAAGCCGATCTTCCTCTCCATCGGCTATGCGGCCTGCCATTGGTGCCACGTCATGGAGCGCGAGTCGTTCGAGGACGAGGCCACGGCCGCCGACCTCAACGCCGACTTCGTGTCCATCAAGGTAGATCGGGAGGAGCGTCCCGACCTCGACGCCGTGTACATGGACGCCGTGCAGGCGATGACCGGTGGCGGGGGCTGGCCGATGAGCGTCTTCCTGACCCCGGATAGCCAGCCGTTCTACGGTGGCACGTACTTTCCCGACGAACCACGCCACGGCATGCCGGCCTTCCGCCAGGTCCTCGCCTCGCTGGCGGCGGCCTGGCGGGACGAGCGGCAACAGGTCGAAGCGACCGCCGCCAGGTTGACGAAGGCGCTTCGCGACCAACCGGCACGGATGGCGGAGGCGGCGCGCGCGGCGGCGGCAGCCACCGAGGCACCACCTGGGGCTAGGAACAGTGGCCTGGTCGGGGTCACGGGCAGCGCGATGCCCGGAGCTGACTCCGTGGTCGGGCGCACCGGTGCCTCGGCGGTGCCGTCGGTCGGCGGCCTGGTCGGCCTGGATGGTCGCCCGCTCCTGAGCGTCGCCGCTCCTGTGGTCGGGCCCGTCATCGACGCCGGCCTTCTCGACCGCGCAACGGCGGCACTGTCCGCATCCTTTGATGCTGCCAACGGTGGCTGGGGCGGGGCGCCGAAGTTCCCGGCTCCGATGACGATCGAGCACCTGCTCCGGCGCTTCATACGCGCCGGAGACGTGCAGGCCATCACGATGGCGCGCCGGACGCTGGATGCGATGGCGGCGGGCGGCATCCACGATCAGCTCGCCGGTGGTTTCGCCCGATACGCCACGGACGCCGCCTGGCTGGTGCCGCACTTCGAGAAGATGCTCTACGACAACGCCCAGCTCGCACGTGCCTACCTGCATGCCTGGCAGGTCACCGGTGAAGGGCGCTACCGCGAGGTCGTCGAGGCGACCCTCGACTACCTCATCCGCGAGATGACCGTGCCCGGCGGCGCACTCGCCGCCAGCCAGGATGCCGACACGGACGGTGAAGAAGGCGCCACCTACGTCTGGACCGCCGACGAGGTCAGGACAGTGCTCGGCGCCGAGGATGCGGCGCTCTTCGCCGACGCTTTCGACGTGACCGAGACGGGCAACTGGGAAGGCCACACGATCCTGCGCCGGGTGCGCGACGACGCCACGCTCGCGGCTCGCCATGCCATGCCGACGGAGGAGGTCGCTCCGCGCATCGCAGACGGCGCGTGCACGCCTCTTCACCACGCGGGGATCACGCCCGCAGCCCGCCCGCGACGACAAGGCGCTGGCCGCCTGGAACGGCCTGGCCATCGCGGCTCTGGCGGAGGCCTCGGTCGCCCTCGACCGCCCCGACTACGCCGGGGCAGCCACGAATGCGGCCGACGCAGTGTGGGCCGGGCTGTGGACACCGTCCGGCCGCTTGCTGCGCTCCTGGAAGGACGGGCGCGCGATGCACGCGGCGGTGCTCGAAGACCACGCCGATCTTGCCGAGGGGCTGCTGGCGCTCTACCAGGCGACCTTCGAGCCCCGCTGGTTCGTCGCCTCTCGCGAGCTGGCCGAGCTGATCGTGACGCGCTTCGCCGACCCGGCAGGCGGCTGGTTCGACACCGCCGACGACCACGAAACGCTCGTGGCACGGCCCAAAGGGCTCCAGGACAACGCGCTGCCGAGCGGCGGCGCGATGGCCGCTGTCGTCCTGCTCCGTCTTGCGGCGCTGACGGGCGAGGGCCACCTCCGCACGGCCGCCGAGGCAGCCGTGGCCGGCATGGCGCCGCTCGCGGCCAGCCACCCGAACGGTTTCGCGTGGTGGCTGGTGGCAGCCGATCTGGCGGCCTACCCCATCGACGAGGTGGCCATCGTCGGCGGGGCAGGTGCCGACTCGGAACCGCTGCTCTCCGTCGTGCGGCGCCGGTTCCGTCCAGGCGTCGTGGTGGCGGCGTCGCCGGCAGGGACCGAGCCAGAGCCAGTCGTCCCACTGCTCCGGGATCGCCCGCTCGTCGATGGACGAGCCACGGCCTATGTCTGTCGCGGCTTCACGTGCCAGGCGCCGACGACGAGCGTCGAGGGATTCGCCGCGCAGCTCGATGGTTGACGACGCGCGGACGGGATCGATGCGGCTCGCTGACCTGACCGCACCCCGAGCCGTACTCTTCGACCTTGACGGCACGCTGGTCGACACCGTCGGGCGGCGCATCGAGGCCTGGCTGGCCGCCTTCGCCGAGATCGGCGTGCGGGCGGATGACCGGCTTGTCGCCGGGCTCATCGGTGCGGACGGGAAACGCCTGGCGCGTGAGGCCGCCGCCGCCGCCGGCGCTCGACTGACCGAGGACGAGATCGCCGCCATCGACCGACGGGCGGGGGCCATCTTCAGCGACCTGAACGCCGTGCCCATCCCATTGCCGGGGGCACGCGACCTGCTGCTCGCGCTCGCCGGCGGGCCGCTGACCGTGGTCATTGCGACCTCGAGCCTCGGCGCGCAGGTGACGGGTTCGATCGATGCCCTGGCGCTGCCCGAACCGCCGCTCATCGTCGATGGCGAGCACGTCGAGCATGCCAAGCCGGCACCCGATCTGCTGTTGCTGGCCGCTGAACGCGCCGGCGTCGCGCCCGCTGCGTGCTGGTACGTCGGCGACGCGACCTGGGACTTCCTCGCGTGTGTCGCGGCGGGCATGACCGGGATCGCGGTGCCGACGGGCGCCGTGGGTCCGGAGGTGCTGCTCGAGGCCGGGCGCGACGACCGCGATCCACGAGCTCGGCGACCTGACGGCCGAGCTCAGGCGGCGGGGCTTAGCAGGCGCCTAGCGGCATCGTCGAGTGGTGTGCGCGAGCGTCGGGTCGGCTGGGTTCGCTAGAACCAGGGGATCTCGTCGCTAAGAAGGGAATCCAAGGCGACCGCGAGGAAGAAGATCGCGGTCGTGATGACGGCCAGCAGGATCAGCGCGGAGTCGGAGCCGATGTCCATGGGATCCACCTGGCTTCGATAGCCTCTGCCGCGTCTAACGCCGCGCGGTCGGCGCGGCCGCTCGTGGCCTGGATGCATTGAACCGTCCTGGCCGTGAGGTGTATCAGGGACGGAAGTCCCGTCGGCCATGCCCGATTGTCCGGGCCGCCAGGCGGGACGTCGGACCTAAGCCTCCGGCGCGCGGTCTCGTCGACGTCGCCACCGGCCGACCGCGGCTGGCCCGATCATCCGGCGCAGGATGGGCACGAAGGCGAGGCCGCCCATCACCTGGGCCATGAGGAGGAGCACGATCACGGTCCCCGAGACGGCGATGGTTGCGGCCGGCACAAGGATCCCCGTCATCAGATCGGGTGGACCAGACGTGTGATCCTGGCCGCCCTCGCCGGGCACCTGCCGGCCGGAGTCAGAGGAGCCGCTGCCATCGGCCGGACCAGCCGCGGCTGCGGGCGGATCGGTGGCTTCCGGTGAGGACGCCGCCGAACTCGGACGTGGCGTCGGGGCACGCACCCGCTCGGTCGGCGTCGGCACAGGTGACTCGAACGGCCCGGTCGCTTCCGGGGTGGGGGGCGGACGCGTGGGCGTCGGGACCGGCGGTGTGGGCAACGCCAACGTCGGCGACGGCAGTGTAGGCAACGGGAGCGTCGGCAGCGGCAGCGTAGGCAATGGGAGCGTCGGCAGCGGCTTGGGGGTCGCCGTCGGCAGCGGCAGCGCCGTTGGCAACGGCAGTGATGGCAAGGGCAGTGGTGGCAGGGGCAGTGACGGGAGCGGCAGTGGCAGTGACGGGAGCGGCAGGGCTGCCTCGGCGGCAGGAGCAGCGAGGCCCACGATGACGACGGCGAGCCAACCTGCGGTCAGCCCTGCCCCGGCCGTCCGGCGCCGTCGGGGCGACATCGGCGTCAGGCCACGCGGCGAGTCGGCATCGGCCGGGCGATGAGGGTCGCCGAAGGTGCCGTGCCAGGCAGCGGTGCGTCGGGCAGCGACTCCATCGCCGTCACGAAGATGGGCACCAACGTCGGATCGAGCTGGCTGTCCGCGGCGTCGATGAGGCGCCGCAGGGCCTCCTCGGTCGAGAGCGCTTTGCGGTACGGGCGAGACGTCGTCATGGCCGAGAAGGCGTCGCCGACGGCCAGGATGCGCGCCACGAGTGGGATGTGCTCACCAGCGAGGCCGTCGAGATACCCGGTGCCGTCCCATCGCTCATGGTGGTGGCGGACGCCGGCTCGCACGCCTTCGATGTCGGGCAGCTCGCGGACGATCAGGTCGCCGAGCGCGACATGCTGCTTGACGATGGCGTACTCGTCCGCGGTCAGCGCGGCTGGCTTGCGCAGGATCGAGTCGGGGATGCCGATCTTGCCGATGTCATGGAGGAGGCCGGCGAAATAGAGCGTCCGACGCAGTTCGGGCTCGACACCCAGCTGGTCCGCAAGGAAGAGGCCGTAGCGAGCGACGTCATCGGAGTGACGTTTGGTGTACCGGTCCTTGGTGTCGATCGCGATCACGAGGCCTTGGAGCACGTCGAAGCTGCCGCGTTCGACGCTGCGTCGCTCGAGTTCGGGATCCTCGGCTAGACAGACGTGGTCGCCCCCGCTGGCCTTGGCCTCGCCGAGAGCGACCGTGGCGGCCGAGAGAAGCTCGGTGGCCGCGGCGCCGTGGCTCGGGAAGCGCGCCAGCCCCGCGCTGATGGTCAGCGGCAGCCGTTCCGAGACACCGAACTGCAGGCTCAGATCGACGAGACGCGTGCGAAGCCGATCGACGGCCGGCTGGAGATCATGAGCGCAATCGGGCGGGGCAACGGCAAGGAACTCGTCGGGTCCGAAGCGGCCCAGCACCGATGCTTGCGAGAGCTCGGTGCGCAGGATCGCCGACACCTCGCGCAGCGCACGGTCCCCGGCGGCATGCCCGTACGTGTCGTTGAGGTTCCGGAAGTTGTCGATGTCGATGATCGCGACCGAGACGACATCGCCGCCGCCGGCCTCTCGGGTCGCCCGGGCGGTCTCTACGAGGCCCGCCAGCGTCTCGACCACGGCACCGTGGTTGAGCAGTCCCGTCAGCGCATCCCGCCGAGCGGCGTCGATCAGCTCTGCGGTCTGTGCGTCGAGGCGATTCTGCGCCGCACGGAAGATCAGCCACAACAGGCAGCCCAGGACCAGGGCACAGACGACGATGACGGCAACGACCGAGACCTGGGAACGGCCGACCTCGGCCAACAGCGGCGCCGCATCACGGTAGACCTCGAAGACGGCCTCGACCTCGCCGTCGGGTCCGACGATGGGCAGGTATTCCTCGAGGACCGCCGGCACACCGAGGCCGGCCAGGTCAGCCTCCTCGCCGCTGAAGTCGGTCGCGATCTCGGCCTCGGCCTCTCCTTCGAGGGCCTCCTCCAGCTCCGGCGACAGGTCGAATCGGGATCCCCGGAGGCTCGCGTCGTCGCTGAAGAGCACCGTGCCGTCGAGCGAATGGACCTTCAAGCGCAGGATGCCGACGTTGCCCGCGACCAATCGCCCCAACAGCCCCTGGATCTCGGCCACGCGTTCCGGTGCCGGCCCGGCGAGGCTCATGTCCGGGGTCGAGAAGTTGCCTTCTACGACGCTCTGGACCAGCGAGCGATCGGCGCTCATCGTGGCGTTGACGGCGGCCACGGACACGTGATCGGTGACCACGCGAACGAGGGCGACGGCGGTCACCCCGACGAGCGCCAGGCTGGCAGCAAAGACGAGGATGAGAAGGCGCGGCGAGCGCCGTTGCCGGGTGCCGGAGATGTCGACGACCTCCCATGTGGCCGCTGGGCGTTCACCGTGTCCGGCGCACGGTTGCGTCGGTGGTGCGGCGTTCCCCGAACCTAGGCAGGGCACCATCGGGTGTCGATAGGACCTTCGGCGGCCTCTGGTCGAAAGGAGTCATGGCCGCTCGAGCGGCGGCGTGTCGGGCCGTGGCGCTGAGGCAGAGATCAGTCGGGCAGCGCCTCCGCCGCAGCCACGACGTCGGCGACCGCGGCCTGCAACCTGGCGCCTGCTTCCTGATCGAGGTCCTTGTCGTCGACGAGTTCACGCACCGCGTCGGCCAGCTTCTCGGCCTGGTCACGGGCTTCCTCGCCGTCGCGGTCATCGACAGCGCGATCGAACCGATCCAGCGGACCCTCCAGATCCTTGCCCTCGCGGCCGTTCAGGCCTGCCTTGCCACGAGCGGCTGCGATCGCAGCGTGCATCGCCCTGCTGGCCTCCAACGCGACGCTGTACGGATCCGGCGGCGTGGCCGCTGCGGTCGGCGCGGCCGAGATCGAAGGCGCGGTCGAGGCGGTCGGGCTCGCGGTCTCGGCGGCTACGACCGACTGGGAAGGGGTCGGGCTGACATCGCTGCCACCGAGTCCGGCAGCATCCCGGTCGATGAGCATCCAGGCGATGGCCAGCGCCGCGATCATCAAGATGCCGAGCGCAAGGGCTCCCATGGCGACCCTCGGCTGGCGGTCCGGGCTACGGTGCCGGATCCCCATCGCCAGATCGTCGGATGGAGCATCACTCATCACCGGCGGCGGGGACCCGACCGAGGCGGGCAGCGGCTTCGTCGGTGTCAAAGCCATGGCGATCACGGTCGGATCGTCCGGGGAGGGCTCGGACGACGGACTCGGTTGGGCGTCGGCGTTCGGTGTGGCTCCCGCAGCCGGCGCGGGTTGACCGAGCGAGGATGCGGCGGCAACGGCCGCTGCCCCCGTCACACGAGTCCGCCGGATGGCGGCTGTCTCCTGCCAGCGTTCGAAGCCACGCTCGAGCCGTGATCCAAGCAGCTGGACGGTCGGCCGATCGGACGGTTCTGACGCCAGGGCGCTGGCCACCGGCCGGTCGAACACGGTCCCCAGATCTCCGGCCAGCGATGAGACCAGTGGCGCGACCTTGGCGGAGGCAGCGACAAGTTCGGCGATGCTCCCCGCAGGCCGCGGCAGATGGCCGGTCAAGCCCACGAAGGCGACGACGCCAAGGGCGTGAACGTCGCTGGCCGGGGTCGCGGGCGACCCGGTGAGCTGCTCGGGTGCCAGATAGGCGAGGGTACCCAGGGCCTGCCCCGAGCCGGTCATCTCCCCAGGCTCGACGGCGGCGATGCCGAGGTCGGCGATCAGGGCCCGGCCCCCACTGAGGAGGACGTTGGATGGCTTGACGTCGCGGTGGACCATCCCGGCCGCATGAAGGGCGTCGAGGCCGGCAGCGACGTCGACCAGGATCGGCACCAGCACATCCGGTGCCAGGCCCGCTGGCCGCGCAGCCTCAAGGCGCGCGGCGAGCGAGCCGCCCTCGCAGAGGTCCATGACCAGGAATGTTTCCTGCCCGATGGACAGCTCGGCTGGCTCGACGTCATGGATGGCGACCACGTTGGGATGGCTGAAGGCCGCCAGGCTGCGGGCCTCGCGGTCGAATCGCGCCAGGATATCCGCGTCCGCAGCATGGTTCGGCGACAACACCTTGACTGCAACGTCGCGTTCGAGGCGAAGGTCTCGAGCGCGGAAGACCGTGGCGAAGCCGCCCGCTCCGATGGGGGCTTCGAGACGATATCGGCCGACGAGGGTGTCGCCCAGGCTTCGCATCGGGGCAGGGTACCGCGGTCGCCGGCGACGCTCGTCTGAAGAGAACTCGGCCGAGGTTGACCTTCAGGCGTCCTCGATGGCGATCCGGATGCGCTTGTTGATCCGCCCCTTCGACTCGTAGCCGGTGACCTTGATGCGGCCGACCTCACGCGTGTTGGCGACGTGCGTGCCGCCGTCGGCCTGGAGGTCGAGGCCCACGATCTCGATCGTCCGGATCTCCTCGATCCCCTCGGGCAGCAGGTTGATCTTGGTGCGGATCAGGTCGGGGATGGCAAACGCCTCGTCACGCGGCAGGACGTCCACGCGCACCTCCCGGCCCTTGGCCAGCTCGTCGTTGACCGTCGCCTCGATGGCGTCCACGAGATCGCCACGCATGGTCTCGAACTCGAAGTCCATCCGGCCGTGGCCGGGCTCCATATTGCCGCCGGTGACGAGCGCGCCGTAGTCACGCCAGACCACCCCGCACAAGGCGTGGAGGGCGGTGTGCGTGCGCATCAACGAGAGGCGGCGGGCCCAGTCGAGGTCCACCCGGACGAGGTCGCCGACCAGGGGCGGTCCGTCCGAAGCAGGCTCGAGCAGGTGCACGACAGCGCCGCCGTCCTTCCGGGCCCCGGTCACGATCCACGTGCGGCCGTCAGCCATCCGCAGGATCAGCCCTCGATCGGCCGGCTGCCCTCCACCACCCGGGTAGAAGACGGTCCGGTCGAGGACGACGGTGAGGCCGTCGTCGGCGTCCACGGCCAGGATCCGTGCCTCGACGGAACCGAGGTAGGCATCGCGATAGCAGATCGCGTCGGTCGCGAGCTGGGTCATGGCTGGATGTCGAAGACGCCCTTCATCAGTGCGTAATGACCGGGCACGGTGCAGCCGAAGGCGAGGGGACCCGGGCTGTCGAACGTGTGCTGGAACTCCCGAGTGCCCTGGTTCCAGGGCTGGATGCCAGGCAACCCGCCGGCCGCCGCGCTCAGGTCGGCATCCGACCCGATGAGGAAGTCGTGCTCGACGCCGCCCGTGTTGGTGACCCGGAAGGTGTAGGTGTCGCCCTGCCTGACCGGGATGGTCGAGACCTGCTGGCCAGCTTGCTTGATCTTGAGGTCGCCGGTCAGCTCGAGATCGATGATGTGGTCGGCATCAACGGCGGCGGTGGGCACGGCCGGCGTGGCCGGCGCTGGCGGCGCTGAACATGCTCCGGCCCCGAGGGCGGTGACGAGCAGGGCAACGGCCGCAAGGAGAGGGCGTGAAGGTCGTGGCATGAGCGGAAGTGTGGCGTATCCGCTCGCCGTCCGCGCCGCAGCGGCCGAGCCGCGAGCCGGGCCGAGCCGAGCCGGGGGCCGAGACGCGCTGATGACGACGCGCGCGCGTCAACCCACGCGCGGATCGAGGCCGACTACCGCGCCGCCGGCGCGACGCCGGGCACCAGCCCGAGCCGGATGGCGACGCTGGTCGCCTCGACACGGCCGGAAACGCCGAGCTTGGCCAGGATGTTGCGGACGTGGACGGCCACCGTCCGCTCGCTGATGAAGAGGCGCTCGGCGATCTCGCGATTCGTCCGACCCTCGGCGATGATCGCCAGCACCTCGTACTCGCGCGGGCTCAGGTTGAAGGGATCGCGCGCCGGCGGAGCCTCGACCGGCAGCAGCCGCTCGCTGATCGCCCGGCCGGTGGCAGTCCGATATGCGCCGTCTCCGCCGGCTTCGCCCCCGTCACTGCCCTCGGCGGGTCCGAGGCCGGCCAGCGCACCGGCGATGCCCGGAGCGGCGGCCTGCTCGTCCGCCAGTTCGGTCGGCCAGCGCCCGGTGGCATCGAGTGACAGCTGTGTCCCGTCCTCGGGTGATGGGTCCCTCTCCAGGCCAGGGATCATCGATGCGCGCCCGCCCAGACCATTCCCGTCGAGAACCTCGTCCGCAGGACGGCCGGGGCCGACCGCCACGACCATCGCCACGGGCGGTGGCGCAAGTGATTCGGGCAGCTCGGGCAGGACGATCCGACCTCGCTGTCCGAGGCGCCTGATCTCCCGGAGGAGCGGGCGTGCAGGCAGCTCGACCGCCAGCTCCCAGGCGGCCAAGAGTGCACTCCGCGCCTGCGGTCGGCGGTCTCGCGACTGGAGCGACGCGGCCGCCTCCCACCAGCGTGCCTTGGCGGCGAGATATGGGATGTGGAGCGCCTGCCAGCCCTCGGCGATGTCCGACCAGGCGCCCGGGTCCGCCCGGTTGCGGAGTCGTGCCAGGTGCGCCCGCGCCGTGGCCAGGTGCAGGTGCGCCTCGCGTGTCGATCCGAGGTTCTTGGGCAGGCTGCCCGGCGTGAGCTGAGGCTCAGCTTCAGCGACGACGGCCATCGCCAGTTCGGTGCCGGCAGCGACGGCGCCGATGTCCCGTCGTTGGCGACCCGCCTCGGCGAAGGCGGCGCAGGCCTCGGTCGTCGTCGAGGCGGCCAGTGCGATCTGGGCCCGGTCGCCGGTCGCGGCCACACGCGTCCATCCGCGGCGGGCGACGCGTTCGGCGTCCGCCACGTCATCACGCCAGAGCGCGTAGCTGACCGCGATACGCTGGACCGTGGCCGTCCATTGGCCGTCGGGTACGGCCTCCAGCTGGAGCAGGATCTGGCCCACCAGGCGGCCGGCCTCGTCGTCGCTGCGCGACTCGACCAGGACCGCCCCGAGGGCGAGCAACGGGCTCCAGACGAGCCGGTGAGGGCTCCAGTCGAGAGCGGCGCGGCACTCTGCCTCCGAGCCCGCCCAGCGCCCGAGCTTGAAGAGGATGTCAGCCGCGTTGCCGCGCAGGAAGGCACCGTAGCCGGCCTCCTGCTCCCAGCGTCGGGCCTCCTCGATGCCTTCCTGGACGACCGCCAGCGCCGCGTCGTAGCGCGCGTCGAGCTCGAGCAGGTGGGTCCGGTTCGCATACGTCCGCATCAGGTCGTCCAGACGCGCCGCATGACGCGCGTGGCCGGCGGCCTCCTCGAGGAAGGCCAGGCCGCGGTCGATCTCGCCGCCATAGGCGACGTCCACGCCGAGCGTGCAGGTGGCGTGGCCGAGCTCGGCGGCGGCCGGCGGCTCGGCGGCACTGGCAGCGACCCTCGCGCGTTCGGCCAACTTGGCGCTCTCGTCGAATTCTCCGTCGAGCATCAGCACCTGGGCCAGGGCGCCGAGGACTCGTGCACGCTCCGCGGAAGGTTGGTCGGGCACCAGCTGGACGGCGGTCTGCAGCGAACTCTGTGCCGCGACGTGATCGCCGGCCGCGGACTGGTAGAGCCCGAGCCGGAGGTAGAGCAGGCCGACGTCGAGCTGTAGGGCGTGTTGGGCATGGCTGCCACGGCGGGCAGCATCCGCGACCGCGGAGGCGCCGGCCAGCTCGGAGATGGCCTGCTGGGCGAGCCCGGCCGCACGGCCAGCGTCGTCGGCCGCGAACGCTGCATCGGCGGTCAGCGCCAGCAGCTCCGGCGTGGAGATGGCCAGCCGCGGGACGCGCGCCTCGTGCGTTTCGACGAGCTCGAGGGCCCGCTGGAAGTGGAGCAATGCGGTTCCACCCGGATCCAGTGCTCGGCAGGCGAGCCCGGCCTCGACGTGCGCGTTGCGGGCGGCGGCGAAGCGCATCGCACGCTCGAGATGCCAGGCCGCTTCGGCGGGCCGGTCGGCGAATGCCCGAGCCAGGGCATCGTGGACTGGCTGGCGGTCGGCTGGCAGACCGAGGGTCTCGATCGATTCCGCGTAGGCCTCGTGGATGACCGCGATCCGGCTCGTTCCGTCGGGCTCCTCGATCTCGACGGCCAGGCCGGCGCCGCAGACCTCGGTCAACGAGGCGCGAGAGAGATGGCCGCCCGGAAAGTCGGAGGCCAGGAGCAGGTCTACCGGCAGCGGGCGACGTGCCGCGGCCAGGACGCGAAGGCAGCGCATGGCTCCGACCGACAGGCTCGTCAACCTGCTCCGAAGGAGATCGTCGAAGCGGCCGCCCAGGCTGCCGCCAACGCCGGCCTCGGTCTCGGCGAGCTGCTCGGCGAGCAGGGGGATCCCGCCGCTGCCCTCGAGGACCGCTGCCGTCATGGCGCCCGACGGCCGCTCGCCGGTGAGGCCCTCGATGAAGCGCAGGATCTCGTGCCGCTCGAGCGGACCGAGGGCGATCTTCTCGATGATCGGGTCGCTCTCGATGACCGAAGCCAGGCCGAGCATCGGATGGCGACGATGGAGCTCCTCCGGTCGGTAGGTCACGATGAGGCAGATCGGCAGCTCCCGGCCGATGCGCAGGATCGTCTCGACGAACCGGCGCGTGCCTGGATCGGCGTGATGCAGGTCCTCGAGGGCAAGGACCACGACGCCATCGCCGGCGCGCCTGGCGAGGACACCGAGAACCGCTTCCACAAGGCGGCTCGCCTGCTGGTCCGGCGATGAGCGCAGCGGGTCGGCTGGGATGAGATCGAGACGCGCGAGCCGATCCGCGAGCGAGGGCACCAGTGTGGCCACCTCGAGGCCCGCCCCGCCGATGACGCCGGTGATCCGCTCATCCGGCAGGGTCTCGAGGCCCGGCGCGATGGCCGCGGCGAGGGGCGCGTAAGGCACGCCCTCCAGCGGCCCATAGGCGGCAGCACGCAGGACGACGACATCGGGCAGGTCGGCGAGGCGCGCCTGAAGCTCGGTCAGGAGCCGGCTGACACCGATGCCTGCCGGCCCGGTCAGCGCGATCCGTGCAGGCTGCAGCGAGGCGGCGCGCTCCAAGCCAGCCGCAAGACGAGCGAGCTCGCGTTCCCTGCCGACGAAACCCACCGACCAAGCATACGCGGCGTGTCAGCCATACTGCGCTCGTGATCGAGACCCCGGATACGGCCCCACGCGGGCCGATCGAGCCGAGCACTCGCCTCGAGCCGGCCGATGAGACGCCCGCGGTGCACCCTGACAACGACCTCAACGAGCTGACCGGCGAGGCATGGCTGTACTTCACCAAGTCGCTCTGGACGACGGCATACCCCTCGGAGCTCGGGCACGCCGAGCGCAAGGTCCACGGCGCCAACAAGCCACCTCGCCTGATGGCTCGGCTGATCGAGTTCTTCACCGTCCGCGACGAGCTGGTCCTCGATCCATTCGCGGGCGTCGGCGGGACGCTGCTCGGTGCCGCCATCTGCCGAGCCCCGCGACGCGCCCTTGGCTACGAGCTCGAGCCGCGCTGGGCGGCCGTCTACCAGCAGGTCGTCGAGTCCGCGCTGGCCGAGCAGGACGGGCCAGGGCTCAAGCTGACGGATCTGGGCAGCGCCGATCCCGGCGGACCACGGACATTCGACCCGTCCGGCTGCGTGATGGAATGTGGCGATGCCCTGGACCGCCTGGCCGAACTCGAGGACGCCTCGATCGACTACGTGGCCACCGATCCGCCCTATAACCCACAGCTCCGACTGACCATGGCCGGAGGACGGTTGGCTGAGACGCACGCCAACCGGCGGACCGATTACGCCATGGTCACCGACTCAGCCGCCGACCTCGCGAACAGCGCCAGCTACCCTGAGTACCTCGAGCGCATGGAGGCGATCTTCGGACAGCTCCACCGCGTGTTGCGACCCGGTCGCTATGCGACGTTCATCGTCCGCGACGCCTACCAGGATGGGCGCTATCGGTTCACCGCCGCGGACCTCGCGCAGCGCGCCGAACGCGTGGGTTTCGTGACCAAGGGCGATCTCGTCTGGTACCAGGCCGGCACGCGGCTCCGTCCGTACGGCTATCCGCGGGCCTTCGTCCCGAACATCGTCCACCAGCACATCATCGTGCTACGCCGCCCATGACGGCGACCTGCCCGGTGCGACGGCGTGGTCGTCACCGATCGTGGCGCGAGGTCAGTTGGTCCCGCGCTCGCGGATGAACCGCGCGGCCAGGCCCTCCCCCAGGACGGGCTCCGCCTGCGGCTGGAAGCCCCGCATGGCCTGCGCCTCGTTGAAGGCCGCCAGGACATCGCTGTCCGTTTCGGCGTCGTCGTCCGAGGCCGCGGTCGGCGTGTCGGTGACCACGTCGCCGAGGGTCATCTTGTGGACCCAGCCGATCTCGCCGAGCGGCGTTCGAACCTTCCAATAGAGGCCCGACCGCTCGAGCAACTCGACCTCGTCGCCTTCGTCGAGCCGGCCGATCTCCTGGCCCAGGATCTCGTCGGGCGAGTCGGCGAGACGGACCATCCGATAGCGGATGCGGCGTCGCTCATTGGCCGGCGCACCGGCCGTGGCGCCCCGGGCGAACGTCAGGCGCTCGGCCTCGATGGCCGCCAGGCTCGTGCCCGGATCCGCCTTGCGTGCCTCGTTCAGCGACGGGCGCCGCCAGCGGGGCATCGCCATCTCGCCGGTCAGGGCAGGCTCGCTCCTCGTGGCGCCAGACGCCGGTGCCTCTCCGGGAGCGTCGCCGCGCGTCGGAACGTCGAACGGATCTTCATCCTCGTCCTCGGGACGACGACGCTTGAAGGTGAAGAGCGCCATGGCGACGACGGCCGCCGCTCCGGTGGCGACCACGGCGCTGCGCATCGCCAGGGCGAGCCACTGGTCGCTGCCGACGCCCGGCAGGGTGACCGCGAGGGCGGCGATGGCGCTGAGGGCTGGCTGGGGCCGCGGGCCTGCGCCTGATTCGGACCCGAGACCATCGGGCCCAGATCCGACCGGCGGCGTTGTCACCGATCGATCCGGGCTGCGCCGACCCGTCGATGTCATACGGCCCCAGGGCGCCGGGACCGACGCCGCCTGGGCCGCCCGGGCCGCCTGGTCCCGATCCGCCGTCGTAGTCGCGCAAGAGGACGAACATCACGGCCGCGGCGGCGGCGTCGGTCGGATCCACCGCCGGGTCGTTCGAGGATCGCGCTGAAGGCCGGTCGGTCGAGCCGCTGTCGGCCGCCGGCGCGGGCTTGGGGGCGGGCTTGGGGGCTGGCTTGGGCGCGGGCTTCGGCTTCTGGCTTCGGGGCCACCTTCACCGTGCCCCCGGCCAGGCTCGTGTCCCGACCCTTGGAGTCCTGCGCCGCGAAGGAGTAGCTGAACGTGCCCGGCGCCTTGATCTTGAATCGGACGTGGTAGCGCGCACCGTCCCGCATGTCGCTGTCGGACGCGTTATTGGGCGTCATGTCGTGCGCCTTGCCGTCGACGATCACGCGCACGAACGCTGGCGGCTCGTCGTCCTTGCTGACATAGGTGGCCGCGAACGTGAAGGCGTCGCCCGCCGTGCCGGACCCTGGGTCGGCGGAACCGGCGGTCAGCTTCAACGGACCGGCAGCCGAAGCCGGCATGGCGAAGGCGAGGCTCAGGAGCAGGGCACACGTGAGCAGCGCGCTGAGCGCCCGTGTGCGCTGGCCCGGGATGAGTGCAAGACGAACCATGATGATGCTCCGGTCCTGGGCCGATGGCCCGGAAGTGGACCGAGGATGCGTCATGCAGGGCAGGCGGGCAATGGTACCTGCGTCCCACCGCGGTGCGGCGACCGGCCATCTCCTCGATCATGCTCGCTCCCCGTGTGACCCGATGTGACCATCCGAGGCACCCGAAGTGGCCATGGTCAGGTCCGGTACCAACGCGCACGATCGGATGCGTGAAGGTCATCGCCGCGGCCTCGCCACGCCCACGAGCACGGACGCCGTCACTCGCCCGCGCCCTCGTTGGCGGCGCGCTGCTCGTGACATTCGGCCTCGGCGTGGTGGTGGTCATCGTCGCCTCCGGCCTGCTCGTCTCGGTCGGACAGGTGGGGAACTCCAGGATCACCCAGCAGCTCTTCGGCACGGCGACCTGGGGCCTGGCCTTTCTCATCCCGGGCCTCTTCATCGTGCTGGGCCTGGCGCGCATCGTGCGTGCCGTCGAGGCGCGACCTCGCCCTCGTCGGGACCGCCCCGCCACATCACAGCGTGGCCAGATCTCAGATGAATTCATGGTCGCCCAGGTCGTCAGGCTGCCCGACGGGCGGACGATCCCCGAGATCGTCCTCGGGCCCCACGGTCTCACCGTCGTCGAGGAGATGCCGCCGCGGCACGCCAGTCGGCAGGCCAGCCACCACTGGGAAGTCCGCGATCGGGCCGGCCGCTGGACGGCCGTGGAGCATCCGCTCGATCGCGCTGCTCGCGATGTCGAACGCCTCCGGCGCTGGCTTGGCAACTACATGGAGGACTACACGCCGCGCTTCACGGCTGTCTGCATCAGCGACGACGACCGCATCCCTCGCTCGAGCGAGGTGGCCGTCATCCGACGGGGCCAGCTAGCCGAGTTCCTTGGCGCGCAGCCACCGCTGCGCCAGATGACGACCGACCGGCGAGAGCGGATCGCAGGCCTCTTGCGCGACCTCGTCGACGACTGACGGTCAGGCCCGGAGCGGCCAGCTCGCGCACGTTGGCCAGCAGGCGGTCGACCTCGACCAGCGTGTTGTAGTGCACGAAACCCGCGCGCAGCAACCCGCCCGACTCGACCAGGCCGAGGCGCTCGACGAGGTTGACGGCGTAGAAGTCGCCGTCCCATGTGAAGATGCCGCGTCGCCCGAGCTCCGCAGCCAGCTCGCTGGCTGACCAGCCGGCCACCGTCAGTGCCAAGGTCGGCGTCCGGTCGTTGAGACGCTCCGGATCGGTGACGCCCCAGACCGTGACACCCGGGACGGCCGAGAGGCCGCCGACGAGACGCTCGCTGATCGTCTGCTCATAGGTCTTGATGGCTGCCATCGCCGCGTGGAGGTCGAGTCGACGGCCGCTCAGCGACGGGAAGCTCGCCACGTGTCGGGCGTCGGCGGCGCGCCCGATCTCGGCCAGGTACTCGATGGCCTCGATCGTGGCCGCCATTCCCTCGTGGCTCTGGGTGCCCGACTCGAACGCGTCCGGGGCCGGGCGCACCCGGTATTCCGGAAGCTCGGCCAACCGCTCGGGCCGGCCGAACAGGACTCCCAGGTGTGGCCCGAAGAACTTGTAGATCGAGCAGGCCAGGAAGTCCGTCTCGAGCTCTTCGACATCGATGGGGCCGTGCGGGGCGTAGTGGACGGCGTCGACGAAGGTCAGGGCACCAGCGTCGTGGGCGCGGCGAACCATCTCGCGAACCGGGTTGATGGTGCCCGTGGCGTTCGATGCCATGCCCACCGCAACGAGGCGCGGCCGTCCGGTGAGGGCAGTCTCGAACGAGGCAAGGTCGAGGGTGCAATCGCGGACATCGATGTCCACCCAGCGAACGGTCGCGCCCGAATCCCTGGCCATCAGGGCCCAGGGCGTCACGTTGGCATCGTGATCGAGTCGCGTGACGACGACGTCATCGCCGGGCCCGATCATCTGCCCGATGGCTCGGCTGAGCATGAACGTCAGGGTCGTCATGTTGGGACCGAACTTGACGCTCCCCGCGGGTGCGTTGAGGAAGTCTTCCATCGCGTGATGTGCCGCCTCGACCACGCGATCGCTCTCCTCAGAGGTGATGAAGGCACCGTGCGTGTTGGCGTTGTGCTCACGGAAGTAGGTCCCGTAGGCATCGATGACGCGCTGCGGCACCTGCGTGCCACCGGGACCATCCAGGAACGCGACCGGTTCACCGTGCAGCTGTCGGGCGAGGGCCGGGAACTGAGCGCGCTGTATGAACGGGTCGAAGGAGCTCACCGCCGCAGGGTACAGAGCCGGGGCCATCCCTGTGGCCGGCCGACAGCGACTCCGTTCGGAGCGGCTAGACCGGCGTGGCGGTGGCTGCGGTCGAGCTCGCCTTGACGGGGGTCGCTCCGGGGAAGAAGGCGCCCAGGTCGATGTCGGCCTCGTAGGCCTCGACCGCGTACCGATTGATCCAGGCGAAGGCATGCTCAGCCTGTCCGGCGTCCGGCGCCTGGCGCAGGGCGATGGTCACCTTCCCGAGCATGACGAACGGGCCACCCGGCCGCGTGAGCGATCGTCCCGGGTCGTAGCCCGGCAGGGTCGGCAGTTCACCGGCGACCTGGAACGGCCCGATCGCGAGGCTCAGGGCGTGCCATGACGCGTGGACAGGCGTGGGGGTCTCGGGCGGACAGACCACGAGCATCAGATCGTCGGTCTCGACCACGGCGCGGGACTGGCTCTCGCGCGGCCCACCGTCGATCGGATCAAGCGTCGGTCGCTCGAAGGCGAGGGCGTCGAGGGTCTCCAACACGTCAGCCAGGCGATCGGGACCGGAGAGGCGCCCGTGCAGCAACCCTGCCCCCGTATAGGCCTCGATCTCGGTCTTCATGGCGGCGCCCTCGTCGCGAGGACGCCAGCGTCGCATGGCGGGGCGATGATGGAACAGGCCCATCCGTACCGGCTCGCGCCCGATGTTGGTACGCCCCTTGCGGTGACACAATGCGCCGCATGGCCGGTCCTGACCCGTCCGCGGAGCCCGCCAAGGGCCGGCCGCTTCGGAGCCTGGCGACCGCCTACCTCGTCTGGTTCCTCGTGGGCATCTTCGGCGGGCACCGCTTCTACCTCGGCGATACACGAGGCGGGCGTCGCTACCTGGCGGCGCTGGCCATCGGCATCGCCTTGCCCGTGGGCGGTCTCGCGGTCTCCCTGCTGACCCAAAGCCTCGAGGGCGTCTCGCTCGGCCTCGCGTTATGGATCGCCGGGCTGGTCGTCCTGCTGGGGGTGCTCGGCATGGCCATCGTCGATGCCTTCCGCCTGCCGGTCTTGACGCGACAGGCCAACCAACGCCTGGGCGGCGTCGACACTGATCAAGAGGCGGCGGTCGCGCCCGCTTCGCCACCGGGCGACGCCGCGAGCTGAGGTTTCGCCGGGCCGCCGCCGATGAGCTGGTAGGGGAGCCTGGATTCGAACCAGGGACCGGCGGTGTATAAGACCGCTGCTCTAACCGCTGAGCTACTCCCCCGTCGCGATGCTACACCGCGCCCGGGCACGCTCGCGGTCGGTCAGTCGCCCGAACCGAAGAGTCGCGACGCGACGGCGCGCAGTCCGCCCTGGCTGGAGGGTTTGATGGTCGGCTCGCCGTCGTCCGCGGGCTGATAGGCACCTGATAGCAGTGCCTCGTCCTCGGGGCTGCGCATGGCCTCGATGGGCAGGTCGTCGGGATCGAGTGGCCGAGGGGTCTCGGTCACGATGCGGGGCGGGCGTGCATAGGCGGGGGCGCCCATGAGATGCGGCATGGGCATGTACAACGGTCCGGCTCCACCTCCGCCGCTGCTCACGACCGGCGATGCCGGATCCGCCGACGTGCTATTGACGCCGGACGCGCCTGTACCCCATTCCTCGACATCGCCGTTCGACGGCGACGCAGCAAGGAGCTCGGTGAACGGATGACTCGCCGCATGGACGGCGTGGCCGTTCATCAACGTGCTCAACGGGGCGCCTGCGCGTAGTCGATGGCCTTCATGACGGCGACAGGATACGGCCAACTGGCGGCGTCGGGGCTAGAGGACGAAGGTACCGGGTCGAGAAGTGGTGACACCCGACAACATTCCTACAAGAGCGGCCTGATGAGCTGGAAGACGAAGACAAGCACGATGTAGGCGACCGGGAAAGCCGCGAACATCCCGAGCATCGCTGCCCACGGCGAGCGGCGGCGAACACCGGAGGCCCCGGTCGGTAACGGGGCCCAGAGATACGTCAGGATGCTCCCCGCGCCGACCACGACCACGAGGTAGAGGGCGAATGCGCCCAGGCCCGCACCCGCGACAAGGTCCCAGACAAGGAGGACGAGCCCGGCCACGACGGCGACCAGGACATCGGCCGTGATCGCGCGCACGATCGGCGGCGGCACGTTGCGCGCCTGCCGCCAGCGAACCTCCCATTCACCGCGTGGCTCGACCTCCGGGTTCATGGCTGGTCCGCCGCGAGGACCACGAGGTCCGGGCGCCGCGGCAGCGTGTCGGGCGTATGAGCGGCGATCTCGGCGACCGCCGTCACGAGTCGATCCAGCTCTGCCTCCGTATTGAAGTACCCGATCGACAGACGCAGCGCGTCGAGGGCGGGGATGGTCCGGGTGATAGCGAAGATCTGTCGTGACAGCGCGGTGCCTAGCTCCTGGCTCGGCCAGCCGTCCACCCGGACGGTAACGATGGTCGCCATGCGGTCGAGCGGTGTCAGCACGACCACGCCTTCGATGGACGCCAGCCGCTCAGCCGTTTGACGCGCCAGCCGGCCGGCCCGCTCCAACGCCCATGGCAGGCCGACGTACATCTGCAGCCAGCCGACTGCCCGTGCCAGCCCGACGATCGACGGCCTGTGGACGTCGGCCTGCTCGAACCGCCGGCCATCGGGCCACAGCTCGCCCGAACGCGGCAGGTTCATCGCGGCGAAAGACTGGAAGCCTACCCAGGACGGGACCGCTTCTGCCCGCGCGCGCGGCGATGCCCAGAGGGCGCCGGCGCCGAGGGGGCCGGCGAGCCACTTGTACCCGGCGATGCCGATGATGTCTGCCCCCAGGCTCGTGGCATCGACGGCGATGGCACCGACGGACTGTGCGGCATCGACGACCAACCACGCGCCCTGGCGCTCCGCGATGGTGGCGATCGCCTCGATGGGCATGACCGCCCCCGTTGTCCAGAGGACGTGGGAGAGCGCGATCATCCGGGTCCGGGGCGTCATCGCCGCGCGGATCAGGTCGACGATGTGCTCGGCGTCGACGGCTGCGCCGGCCGCCACGACGTCGACTTCCACGGCCGCCCGAGCACGGACCGACCAGATCGGTCCGGCCAGGCCAGGGTGTTCGGCATCAGTGGTCAGGATCCGGTCGCCGGGCTGCCAGTCGAGCCCGAACACGGCGTGGTTCATCGCCTCGGTGGCGCCGTGCGTCAGGCCCACGCCTGCGTGGTCGGTCGAGAGCATCGCCGCCAGGACGCCGCGGCACTCATCCAGGCGCTCGGCGAAGGCGAGCTCCCCATCCGCATCGGCTCGGCCGACACGCAGCTCCCAATCCTCGATCTCCCGCATGGCAGCAACGGTCTCGCGCGAGAGCGGCCCTGCCGTGGCGGCGTTCAGGTAGATGCCGCCGGTCGTGGCTGGCATCGCTTCCCGGACCGCGACGACCTTCTCGGCGTCGGGAAGGAAGGGGGACACCATGGGGTGGCTATCATAGCCGTCGATGCCCGTGACCTTCGCCCGGCCCGAGCTCCTCGCGAGTCCCGACTGGCTCGCCGAGCACCTCGGCCGACCGGGTGTCCGGATCGTCGATTGTCGCTTTCGAGTCGATGGCACGTCCCGGCAGTTGCACGCCTCCGGCCACATCCCCGGAGCGGCCTTTCTCGACTGGGCCAACGAGCTTGTCGACCCGGACGACCCGCTCCCCTTCCAGCTGGCGGGGCCCGAGGCCTTCGCGGCGGCCGCCGGTCGGGCGGGCATCGGCGACGGCGCAACCGCCGTCCTCTATGACGACACTGCCTCGCTGTACGCCTCGCGGGTCTGGTGGAGCCTGCGCTGCTACGGCTTCGACGGCGTCCGCATCCTCGACGGCGGCTGGTCGGCCTGGCTGGCCAGCGGACGCCCGACCTCCGCTGCGGCTGGGCGTATCGAACCGACCGTGCTGACCCCGCGCAGCGTGCCCAGGCTGCGGCTGGCGACGTCGGACGTCCTGGCGCTCCTGGGGTCGGCTGCGGTCGAGCTGGTGGACACACGCGCACCGGCGGAATTCCTTGGCCATGGGGGCAACGCCAAGCGCCTCGGCCATATCCCGGGCGCCGTCAATGTGCCGTCCGCCCTGCTCACCGAACCCGGTACCGGCATCTTCCTGGCGCCCGCCCGCCTCTCAGCGCTCTTCAGCCACGCCGGCGTTCGACGCGATCAGCGCGTGATCCTCTATGACGGGGCGGGGATCGGGGCGGCCAAGGCGGCGTTCGCGCTGACCTTGCTCGGCTTCGAGAACGTGTCGCTCTACGAGGGGGGCTGGTCGGCGTGGGGTGGTCGGCTCGATCTGCCCGTCGACCGCTGAGACCGCCGCGTACCGTCAGCCGAGCGGCGGCGCCTCAGCCGTTTCCCCAGATTCTGATGCGCTGACCACGACGCCGGCCCAGACGTCCTGCTCTTTGAACGGCGCCAGGATCTGGGTCCGGGCGTGGTTCACGGCCAGGAAGGGGGCCGGCGTGCGCGCTTCGCTCAACGCATCCGACCAGTAGATGGCCTCGGTCATGGGCACGAAGCGGCCGGCCAGCTCTGACAACGCCTCGTGCAGATCGCGTTCCGGCAGGAGGTGGATGCGACCGGTGATCTTGAATGGCGGCACGCTGACGAGCGCCTTCTCCGGCACCTTGGCCATGCGCAGCTCCGGCGTCGGCTCGACGTCCGTGTCCGCGACAGCAAAGAGGATGGTGGCCAGGTTGATCTGAGCGTAATCGGCGCGCTCGACGACGGCGCGGACCCCGAAGTCCTCGAAGATCACCTCGTCGAGGACCAGGAAGCTGGCGTCGTTGGCGTTGAGCACGTCCGTCAGCCGACGCTGCCGCGTTCGCAGGTCGCCGCGCACGACGTGGCTGTCGGTGAAGAGCGTGACGCGCGTGGTGGACTCGGATCCGATGTGCTCGAACATGGCGACAGGATACGGTCCCCCCGGTCAGCTGGCGAGGGGGTTCGGGCTGCCGTGGCCCGGAACGCGGGGCTCCGCGGCACCGCTGACCTCGTACGTCGGCGGTCCGCTCGACCGCTCGTGGAGGCGCTCGATGGTCGAGAGGCGGTCGATCTCGTCTGCCGACTTGTCGCTGCGCAGGCGCACGATGCGCGGGAATCGCAGTGCGAATCCCGATGCATGGCGGGTGGAACGCATGATGACGTCGAATGCGATCTCGACCACGACCGTCGGCTCGACGAGGCGGTAGCGCCCGAACCGCTCGAGGGTGTGGGCTTCGAACCAGCGTGTCATCTCGGCGATCTCGGCGTCGGTCAACCCGCTGTAGGCCTTGCCGATGGTGGCCAGCGATCGACTCGCCTCGGGTCGATCGTCGATGACCGCGAAGGTGTAGTCCGAGAGCACGCCGTGACGCTTGCCGTGACCGACTTCGACCCCGACCACGACGCAATCGATCGTCGCCAGCGGCTTCTTGAGCTTGAGCCAGCCATAGCCGCGGCGTCCAGGCGAGTAGGTGCTCGCCGGGTCCTTGACCATCAGGCCCTCGTTGCCGCGTGTGCGTGCGGCCTCGAAATGCCGCTCGAGCGCCCCTTCGTCCTCGGCGGCCACGAGCCGCGAAACGCCAAAGCCCGGGGTCGCCTCCAACCCGAGGCCGTCGAGTCGCTCTCGACGCGTCGTGAGTGGCAGCCGAAGCAGGGGCTCCACGCTGCCGTCGACGCCGAGGGCCATGGCGTCGAACGCGACGAAGATGCAGGGCACTTCGGCCAGCAATGCGGCTGGCGGCTTCTTGCGACCGAGCCGAGCCTGGAGTCGCTGGAATGGCATCGCGCCGCCGTCCTTCCAGGCCAGCAGCTCGCCGTCGAGGATCCCCTCCCAGGGCAGATCTGCGGCCGCCGCTATCACCTCGGGGAACTGGCCGCTGACGTCGTGAAGGTCGCGGCTGTAGAGGCGGACCTGGCCATCCAGGCGATGGAGCTGGGCTCGGATGCCGTCGTACTTGTCCTCGACCCAGACAGGGCTGCCCAGCCGTGCGATGACTTCGGCAGCGTCAGCGGCCGGCGAAGCGAGCATCGACTTGAGGGGCCGGAAGAGCGTCAGGGACGCGGTATCCAGGGCGCCGTCGCGGGCCAGCTCAGCGGTTCGGCCGATGTCGCCCGTCAACATACCGGCCCACTTGACGGCCTCCAACGGCTGCTCGAAGGCGGCCGCGATGGCTGCCTCCAGATGCCCCTCGCGGAGTCCGATGCGCATGTCGCCGCCTAGCACCTTGACTACGTACTTGGCGGTCAGCGGGTCGCAGCGCCAGAGGAGCGCCCTGAAGATCGGCGCTTTCTCGGCCGCGCCGCGCGCGGCGGCGATGGCGGTCATCGCGTCGGAGACGTCGGTCAGACTGGGCAGCTCACCGCTCGGGCGCCGGCGCCCTTCGCTCAGCGCGTCGTGGACTGCCTGGCCCAGGTCGGACGAGCGATCGTAGGCCCGTGCGAGGACTCCGTCCTCGGCATCGGCCTCCGCCTCGACGGCCGCCGAGATGGCGGCCCATCCGAGGCCGGTCGTGCGCGGGTCACGCTCGGGGAACGGCCGACCAGACAGGTAGGTGACGGCGATCGGCAGCTCGGCGGGGCTGAGCGACCGGAGGTAGTCGCGGAGGATGGCGACCTTCTCCGACGTCCGCCCAGTGGCCGCCACGCGATCGGCCGTTTCGCTCCAACGGCGCATCGGGGCGATGGTATAGCATCGCCCTCCTATGACCGCCCAGCTGGCTCGCGATCACTGGCACCCGCGGGACATCGCCGGCCGGCTGGTGATCCTTCGGCGCCACGTGCATGCCAACCTCGAGGCGGTCGTGCGGTGGTATCGCGACCCAGAGCTCGCCCGCCTGTCGCGGTATCAGACCCAGCCCATGGATGACGACGAGGTCGAACGTTTCTTTCGCACCCGACTGCTCAGCCCCGACGCCTTCGCCTACGCCATCCATGAGCGAGCGACGGACCGACTCATCGGCCTGGCGACCTTCTCCAACCTCGACCCCGACAACGGGTGCGCGCTGTTCCATATCACCATCGGCGAGCGCGACGTCTGGGGGCAGGGCATGGGCTCAGAGGCGACCGCACTGATGGTCGGACATGCCTTCGAGGTGCTGGGCCTCCATCGGATCGGCCTGAGCGTCTTCGCCTTCAACGTCCGGGCCATCCGCGCGTATGAACGGGTCGGCTTCCGGATGGAGGGTCGCCTCCGGGAGGCCATCTGGCGAGATGGGCGCTTTTGGGACGAGGTCCAGATGGGCCTCCTCGCGGACGAATGGCATGCCGCCCGCCGTCAGGCCCGCAGGGTCGACGACAAGCTGACGATGACCGCCGGATGAGCGCCGGAGCCCTCCGCTGAGCGCGAGCACAGGGCCGGCGGCAGACGCCGCCCGGGCGGACGTGCGCGCGATCATGGCGGAGAAGGGCCATGCCGTCGAGATCGGTCGTCGTGTCGTCGAGCGGCTGGATCTGGCCTTCGCCGACGGAGACCTGCAGCGGACCCCGTTCCTGGAACAGGCGCTCGCCGACCTCATGGCCGCGCTCGACCAGGAGGCAGGGCAGAAGCTCGGCGGCAAGAGCGCGGAGGCGTCGCGGTTCATCCTCCGTGCCATCGATCGCGCCCTCGACGAAGCCTGACCCGACCTGGCATCGACGTCCGCTTCCAACGCCGACACAAGGCGCCGAGGCTGCGCTCCCGTCCTCCCAGCCCGCGCTACCCCTACCGCTCGTCACCCGACCGTCATCGACAGTGCGAATGGCATGCGTACACTTCGGCCAGAACCTCGCGTGCCGGACGTCGGCGCGCTACCCGCGAAAGGACCCCGGATCCCATGCTTGATCGCCTGATGGGCGGCAGCAAGCTCACCGACGAGCAGAAGCGCCGCGTCCCGCCCGGTCAGTACGTGACCGACAAGTTCCCCGTCCTGCACTACGGCTCGGTGCCCAGGACCGACCTCACGACCTGGGACTTCAAGGTCTTCGGCGAGGTCGAGAACCCGTTCACCTTCCGCTGGGACGAGTTCAAGCTCATGCCGCGCAAGACGGTCCACACCGACATCCACTGCGTGACCCGCTGGACGAAGCTCGACACCGACTTCGCGGGCGTCCCGATCCAGCACATCCTCGAGCTGCGCGCAGCTCAAGCCGACCGCGAAGTTCGTGGTCGCTCACAGCGAGCAGGGCTACACCGCGAACATGCCGCTCGAGGTGCTCGACGATGACGACGTGCTGCTCGCCGACACGTTCGACGGTCGAGCCGCTCGAGACCGAGCACGGCTGGCCGCTGAGGCTGTTCGTGCCCAAGCGCTACTTCTGGAAGAGCGCCAAGTGGATCCGCGGGCTCGAATTCATCGAGCAGGATCGGCTCGGCTTCTGGGAGCGGTACGGCTACAACAACAGCGCCGATCCATTCAAGGAGGAGCGCTTCTCGGAATAGCGCCTCGAGCGGTGGTTCGCGCCGCTGAGGTGTCGCGCTCGCGGCCATGAGGGCGTGGCTCGTGCCTGTCGCGGGCGCGGAGGCGCCGAGACTCAGGGCGAGTCGCCGGTCCCTCCGGATGCGCCGCCCGCCTTCAGGGCAGCCGCCTGCGCGAGCAACGGGATCGGTTTCGCCATCGGTGGCCGTCCCGGATCGGCGACCTCGGCCACATAGTGCGTGCGGGCGAAGGCATCGACCATCACGGGATCAAACTGGATGCCCGCGTACTTCCGCAGCTCGCCCATCGCCTGCTCGGCCGTGAGAGGCGTCATTCGGTACGGCCTGGCCGCCGTCATGGCCTCGAAGGCGTCGGCGACGTGGAGGATTCGAGCGAGCTTGGGGATCCCCTCGCCGACAAGGTGGTCGGGATAGCCGGAGCCGTTGTACCACTCGTGGTGGTGTCGGATGATCGGCAGCTCGGGCGCCAGGCGTTGGACCGGCCTGATGATCTCCTCGCCCTTGACCGGGTGCATGTTCATGATCACCCGCTCTTCACGCGTCAGTCGATCCGGCTTCAGCAGGACAGCGTCGGGCACCCCGATCTTGCCGATGTCGTGCAGCAGGCCGCCCCATTCGAGAGCTTCGAGCTCCGCTTCGCTGCAACGCAGCTGTCGGCCGATCACGACCGAGATCTCCTGCACCCGCTTGCTGTGACCTGCCGTGAAGTGGTCTTTGGCGTCCACAGCGGACGACAGACTGCTGATCGTCTGCGTGAACATGTCGCGGATCTCGACGACCCGCTTGTAGGCGCTCCGCGTCGTCGCAAGGGGAAGCCCAAAGAGCACCACCGCCCACTGGCCAACCGCGATCGACACCACCGCCATCAGCCACGCAAGAGGGGCCAGCGCGACAGTGCTCACCGCTGCAATCGCCCAGTCCCCCTGGATGACTGACCGAAATGCGAGCCCATCCCGGACGGCGACCGCTGCCGACGTGAGCATGGAGTTGATTGCGAGATAGACGACTCCGGCGGCTAGGGCCGCGACCAGCGTGCCCGGAGATGCCTCGAATGCCGTGCTACCCGTGAGCGCGTTCGCGGTCGCGTGGAAGACTATGGCGGCGACGATTGCTGGCAGCGTCAAGGCGGCGTGGTTGTATAGCGTGCCGTACCAAGGGATACGGCCGCGCAGCTCGCGCCACTCGGTACTCCCGAGAGCGCCAACGATCCCCGCGGCAATTGGGCCACCAAGGAAGGCCGCGGCGAGGATTGGGCTCCCGGAAACGGAGATCCTCGTGCCACGCGGCGAGCTGTACTGGGGCCGCCGAAGCAGCCATCGCGGCGATTACCCAGAACCCCACCGACGCCCAAGTCAAGGGTGAGCGGGAACAGGAAAAAAGTCGCGACCAGCGCCGAGAGGCTGGTCGCGACTACTGCGGTGATAAGGACTTTGAGACGCAGGCTCACGGGCTCACTTCTCCGTAGACCATCGTGCCCGCAAATCTAGTCCTCGGCGAGCAAACGCGGCAGTAGCCCGAAAGTACCGGTGCTATGCCAGTCTACAGAGGTCGGAGGCCAGCGCCTCCGGCCGCGACCAAGGCGAAAAGCATGCTCAGGAAAGCTGCCACCCGCCAGATCCGCGGCTGCATCTCAGAACTACCAGGCCTTGCCGCTCATGTTCGGCTCCACGCTCAATCCTCCCGCGATCTGCCGTTTGAGGGCGACCACGCATTGGTGGAACGTCGGCCGGGTGCACTACTCACTCACCGTCGCCCCAAGTGCCCAGTTCAGGCGACGGCTCAGCGTTATCCGAGCGCTTCTAACACTGCCGCCTAGTACTTGCGTACTAAGTGGACAGGGGGACTGTACGCGTCCGGGGTTGCATCGGGTCAATACGCATGCATGCGTAGTCTTGGGTGGTTGAGTCCCTTGAACTGCGGTTGAGGGCCGTTAGGTCAACTCGGCGACGGACGGGCCATCGGCCCTGACATCGGCAAAGGTCGGTGGCGTGGCAGCGAAGATCTCGCGGTAGTTCGACGCGAAATGTTGATATTGCAGCGCTGCCGCGTCGTTCGACTCCGAAACGGCGTAAGTCCAGACCAACGCCCGCTCTATGTCTATGGCCCGAGGATCCTCCGCCAGGACGAACTGGGCAACCTCGACCGCCTCGCTGAGGGCACCGCGGAGCGCTAGGACCCTTTGGAGTGACCGCCCCAGGTGCAAGAACGATGAATGGAGTTGGTCGCGCCAGTCCTGTGCCCAATCCTCGTACTCGAATTCGGCTGCGAAGCGACCCGAATAGCGACGGAGGGCATTCGCAGCGGGGGCCGGGTCATTGTCGATGGTCCTCATGGAACGGGACGCTTCCGCGGCAAACAAGACGGATGCGATGCGAACCTTCGCGTGATCCAGCCAGACGAGCTCGCCCCGATTTGACACGTAGTCGTACGACTCGTCCTCGTCGTAATAGGGGTCAATCTCGCGTCTCAGGAAGTAAAGAGTCTGGTTGAGGCTGTTGGCGGCCGAGCTGGGCACCAGGTCCGGCCACAGCTCTTCCATGATCTGTTCCCGCGTAGCAGTTTGGGTGGGCCTCGAGATCAAGTAGTACAGAAGGGCTGCAGCACGGCGGCGGATAGAGCCGATGGGCACGACCCGATCGTCAACCCTAATGAATGACCGACCAAGATCGTGTAGAACGACGGGCGGGCTCTTGGACACGACCAGAGCTCGACCGAGACCGGACTGCCGCGAGCCGCGCAAGTAAGTCCGATCGAAGGCCCGCAATAGCGGAACATCAACAAGTGCACCAAGCTCGTCGAGTGCGCGTGCGGCCGACAATGCTGCGGGCCCAAAGCCCTTCGCAACTGTGCGTCGGAATAGCGGTAGCCAGCGCGCTGGCCAGTTGTTAGCAGAGGTGCGAATCGCGTCGGGGACGGGACCCAGCATTGGTAGGCCCTCGACGATCACCTCGGCCATGTCCGTCAGCGCCAAGGCTCCGCTGTCGGCGGCGCGGTCGATTGACCGAGCAAGCTGGGTCGCGTCTCCCAATTCGACCGCCGCAAGGATCTCAAGGCGAATCGCCCAACGAGCATTGCCCGTATCCCGTGCGGCCGTCAGGGCCGTCGCCGTTGCCATAGAGTCAAGGCCGGCATCGCCTGACGTGAAGATGCCGACTGCGCGAAGCGATGCTGCCTCGACTCCGGATCCAAACCCAACGGTATCGGTGGGCAAGGCCCATGACCTCTCATTCGAAATGTCGGGCCGTGTGATGGCTGCAAAGAGGCACATTGCGGCTGCCTCGGTTCGGGCAGCCGGCGGTGTTGACCGCTGATTTCGCATTGATGCGACCGCGTCAGCGATCGAGCCAACAAAGGATTCGTCGCCCGTGCTAAGTGCGAGGTATGTAAGCGGTTCTAGCCCGTCCGTGTCGTCGGTCAGCCCCCGTCGCGCTGCCTCGGCGTATTCACGCGACTCCGGAATGCGACCCAATTCGGCTGAGCAGATTGCCAGCACCGCGTATGTCGCGTGGCACTCGCGCGCCCGCCCGGCGGCCTCGAATAGGGACGCGGCCTCGGCACCGGTTGTGACTGCCGACAGGTAGTCGCCGCGGTAGAGGTGCGCCATCATCAAGTTGTGGAGGGAAACCGCTGCAAAGAACGGCAATTCAGCCGCTTTGTGCTGGCGCACGAGGTCGTCGAGTCGGTTGACCATCAGGTCAAGGGTGATATGCAGGCCAGAGCTGAAAACAAGCCGGTGGGCGTCGGCGAGATTCCGAAATAGCTGCGGTGACCCTGGGTCAGACAACACTTCGTCGACGAGATTCGTGGCAGTTCCGGCGTCGCCATTGAGGTAGTGGGCTCGGAGGAGACCGTGGCGGACGAGGGCGCGGGCTTGAGGGCTCAGGCTTGGTCGGTCGATGGCCTCGAGCCTGGTGATGGCATCACCGAGGCGACCGTTCTCGATCTCCTCCATCGCCGAGGATGACTTCGACGTCCGGCGCGGCTGAGACACCGCGCAGCGCAGCCACGATCTCGGCAGCCTGACCCCAGGCGCCGGTGCCGACGGCCGTCAGGACACTCCGGTCAAGCAGGCGGACAGCGGTCACCTGATCCCCGGCGGCCACGTAGTGGCGGCATGCCACGAGCCAGTCCTCCAGCTCGGCGGCGCGAGCGACCCGGAGGTGTGCGGCCGCAAGATCCGAGGGCGAGAGCTCCCTGGCCAACTGGCCCTCCAGGAACTCACGCAACAGCGGATGAAACCTGAAGGTGCCGCTGGATGCGTCCCTGCGGCCGAGCAAGCCAACCTCATACGCACGCCTGATGAGATCGCGGCTGTCCGAGTCCGATGGTGGCCGAGGTAGGTCGGCCATCACAGCGAGGACGTATCCGGGCACGACCGGATCGAGGATCGACGACCTGACCAGGAACGCGCGCAGGTCCGGTCGCGCTTCCCGAAGGACCTCCTGCGCAAGGTATTCGTAGACAGGCCCGTCCGTCACGGACAGATGCTCGACAAAGCGACGGATCTCGACCGCTCGCATGTCGCGCAGGGTGCTCTGGAGAAGCTGGATACATGCAGCCCAGCCTTCGGTCCGCCGGTCGAGCATGTCGAGGATGTCCGGCTCGAGCGGCTGGCCGAAGCCGTCGGCGAAGAGCGCCTCGAGCTCCTCGCGTGTGAACCTCAGGTCCGTCGAGTCGATCGATGCCAGCTCGCCATGCGCCTGGAGGCGCGCGACCGGGAGCTCCGGTTCACGCCGGCTGGCGATCAGGAAACGTAGGGACGCCGGCGCCTCGCGGAGGAGCCGGCCGATGATGGCGCGGACATCCGGCGCTTCGTCGACGAGATGGTAGTCGTCGAGGATGAGCAGGAGGGGTTCATCCGCGAGGGTCCCGATATCGACCATGAATGCGTCGACGGCAGCCTCGAGTGACGGCTTGGCGACCGCCACCTGTGTGAACAGCGAGTACGTCGCGCGACCGAAGTCCGGTGCCACGGTCTGGATGGCAGCCGTGATGTAGTTGAGGAACGTGACCCAGTCGCCGTCGGTATGGTCCAGCCGGAACCAGATGCATCGGGTGCGAGCTCGTTCCGAGAAGTCCGCCAGAAGTGTGGTCTTGCCATACCCGGCATTCGCGACGACGAACGTCAGCCGTCGTCGAGTGTGTCGGTCGAGCCAGTCCAGAAGCCGCTCCCGATGCAGCGTCTCCGGCCGCACGGGCGCTGGCGCGATCTTGGTCTTGGAGATCGGCTCGAAGTCGACCGGTGGGTCCACGTCTTCGACCTCGAACGACAGTCGATGGGGTTGTTCGCGGGCGGGCGGCAAACGAGTCGAGGCTCGCGTAGAGGCGCCGAACGATAGGGACCCGAACGGGCCGCCGTCAATCTGCTGGTGTTCGGCGAGCGGAGTGATAGGCACGGGTGTGTCGTTCGGCCATCTGGTCAGTCTGTCGATCCACACTTATCACTCACTTACCGCAACCTGCCTCACTCCACTGACCACCTCGGAGCCCCGTACGATGGCGCCGTGAGCCCTGGCCTCGAGCAACGTCGACCCATCGTCCTGGAGGGCATCTACGTGCGCATGGAGTCCATGACGCTCGCGCACCTGCCCGGCCTCCTGGCCTGCGGCCTCGACCCACGCATCTGGACCTGGATGCCGTTCGCGGTCACGGACGAAGCCGCCATGCGGGCTCTGGTCGAGGCCGCCATCGCGGGGCGCGAGGCGGGCACTGAGGTCCCCTTCGTGACGATCGATCGCGCCAGCGGACAGGTCGTCGGCAGCAGCCGATACCTCGCCCTCGCCCTCGCGCAGCGGCGCCTTGAGATCGGCTGGACGTGGATCACGCCGAGCGCCCAGCGCACGGCCGTCAATACCGAGGCCAAGCTGCTCATGCTGACCTACGCCTTCGAGACCCTCGATTGCCTCCGCGTCGAGTTCAAGACGGACGCCCGGAACATCGCATCACGAGCGGCGCTGCTGGGTATCGGCGCGACCTTCGAGGGGGTCTTCCGAAAGCACATGCTCGTGCGCGGCGACGAGCGTCGCGACAGCGCCTGGTACAGCATCACGGACGACGAGTGGCCGGACGTGCGCGTTCATCTGACTGGTCGGCTCGCGCGCCCGCGCATGTGAGCGAGGACGACGCTCGTGGGGGAACTGGCGGACCCCGCCACACTCGGCGTGCTGCGCCGCCGCTCGCGGCGCGGCTACTCCTCGTACTCGAAGGCGATCTTGAGCTCGACCCGGTACTCGACGATCTCACCGTCACGTACCTCAGCCGTCGACTTCACGACCTCCACGGATCGGATGTTGCGCACGGTGCGTGACGCGGTGGCGACGGCCTGACGGGCGGCATCGCTCCACGAGCGCGGGCTCGTCCCGACCATCTCGCGGATGATGATGACGCCCAATCTGGACCTCCTCAGCAGCGACGGATCAGGCCATCAGTCCCGGGCTGCCGCCGGCGCGGACGACGTCGAAGCAGCCGCTGCAGTAGACCGGCTTGTCGTTGCGTGGCGCGAACGGGACCATCGCCTGACCGCTGCAGCGCGCGCAGATGGCCGCGTGGTACTCCCGCGCCCCACCGTTCGAGCGCACCTGCTTGGCGGTCGCACGACATCCCGAACATCGCTGCGGGTCGTGCTCGAGACCCTTGCTGGCGAAGAACGCCTGCTCACCTGCCGAGAACACGAAAACCTCGCCGCAGTCGCGGCAGGTCAGCGTCCGGTCCGCATACACCTCGTCCCACTCCCTCGTCCTGGCGGTCCCCAGCTGACCGCCCCCCGGGCGCCCCGAGCGGACTCTGCATGTGTCCGTTGCGACCCGACCGCGCGACCATAGCGCTCCCCCAAGGCCGCTGCAAGGCGAAATCTCGCACCTTGGAGGGTCAAGCGCCACGAATCGCGGGGCGCTGGCGGCCGTCGGAACCGAACCACGACCAGCCACGTCTGGCGGAAATGCCAGATCTGCCTCGCGGCGCTCGCCGCCCACTGCCCGTCCTCGCCTTCCTTCTCGCCTCGTCGGTGCTGGCCGCCTGTACAGGGGCAGGCACGCCTTCAGGATCGCCGGGCGCGCCCGAGCCCAGCCCCAGCGGAGCTGCGGGAGCCATAGGCCACGCGACCGGCGCCACCGACGTCATCCTCCGCGCCGAACAGGCCGGTGGCTTCACTCCACTGGAGTTTCAGATCACACGCGTGCCTGAGTTCACCCTCTACGGAGACGGCACCGTCCTCTACCAGCTGCCCTTCGACCCGAACGATGCCTCGCCACTCGGTCCACCACGCCTGGCCGTAGCGACCCTGAGCCCGGAACAGATGGACGCCCTGCTGGCGTTCGCCATCAACGCGGGCGGGCTCGGCGGCGCCAAGGCGCAGTACATCAACCCGCTCGTGGCTGATGCGCCGGACACCATCTTCACCATCGCGACGGACGACGTCACCAAGACGGTCACGGCACAGGCGCTCGGCCTGGCCGATGATCCGACCAACCCCGACGCGTCGAACCCCGACGCGGCCACGATCAAGGCACTCAAGGCGCTCTACGACACCCTGGTGCCCTTCGGCGACCAGATCGCGCGGGGCAACGCGACCGATGCCGGGCTCTACCAGCCGACGGCGTACCGAGCGACACTCCAGGAGGGCCAGGCCGCCGAGGGGGAGATGATCGACTGGCCGTGGACGGACCTGACGCTCGACGACTTCCTATCGAACCCCGATTCGAGCTTCCGCGTCGCGACGCTCACCCCGGAGCAGGCCGCGGCGCTGTCACCGACGCCAGAGGGCGGTCTCTTCACCGTCGCCGTCATCGGCCCGGATCGTGTGCCGTATCAAGTCTCGCTCCGGCCCCTGTTGCCCGAGGAGGCCCAGTGAGGTCCGTGTCCTTCCGACCTGACAGGGCCAAGAAGTCGAGCCTTACGCGTATTCCTCGGCGAAGCGCTCCGAGTCCGCGTAGCTGACGAAGCGGGTCTGGCGCTTCTTGAACCAGAGCGCGACCTCCCCTGTCGGGCCATTGCGGTGCTTGGCGAGCTTCAGCTTGACGACCTCGCCGTCGGCATCGGCTTCCTCGGTGCCGCGCTCCTTCTCACGCCACAGGAACAGGACCAGGTCGGCGTCCTGCTCGATCGAGCCCGATTCGCGGAGGTCTGACAGGCGCGGCTCCTTCGATTCCCGCATCTCCGCCTGACGCGAGAGCTGCGAGAGCGCGACGACGGGCACCTCGAGCTCGCGAGCGAGGCTCTTCAGGCCACGCGAGATCTCCGAGACCTCCTGGACGCGATTGGCATCCCTCGACTGGATGGTCGACTGCATGAGTTGCAGGTAGTCGACGACGATCATGTCCAGGCCGGACTCGGCCTGCAGGCGTCGAGCCTTGGTGCGCAACTCCATGGTCGAGATATTGGGCGTGTCGTCGATGAAGACCGGCGCCTCGGCCAGGCTGTTCATGGCGGGCGCCAGGCGGGTGAAATCCATCTCCTCGAGGAAGCCCGTGCGCAAGCGTTGCGAGTCGATGTTGGCGACCGAGCTGAGGAGTCGCAGGACGAGCTGCTCCTTGCTCATCTCGAGGCTGAAGATGCCGACCGTCCGGCCCTCGCGGACAGCGGCATGCTCCGCGATGTTGAGCGCCAGCGATGTCTTTCCGATCGACGGCCGTGCGGCGATGATGACGAGGTCCGACTTCTGGAGACCGGTCGTCAGCGTGTCGAGGTCCTTGAACCCGGTCCGGACGCCGCTGATCTCGCCCTTGTGCTGGTGGAGGTAATCGAGCCGGTCATAGGCCGCGTGGAGGAGCGACTTGAGCGGGCTGAAGCCCGCCTCCACGCGCTTCTGGCTGACCGCGAAGAGTTCCTGCTCCGCGCGGTCGACGGACTCGGCAACGTCCGAACCGTCCTCGTAGCCGATGCCCGCGATGCGGCCAGCGGCCGAGATGAGATTCCGCAGGACCGCCTTGCGCTCGACGATGCGGCCGTAGTGGACCGAGTTGACGGCCGTCGGCGTCAGGTTGATGAGGCTCGTCAGGTAGGCGGAGCCACCGACCGCATCGAGCTGGCCACGGCGCTCGAGCACCTCTGAGACCGTCACCAGATCGACCGGCTCGCGGCGTTCGTAGAGGTCGAGGACCGCGCTGTAGATGGTGCCGTGATGGCCGCGATAGTAGTCCTCCGGACGGAGGAAGTCGGCCACTTCGATGACCGCATCCTTGTCGATGAGCAGCGCGCCGAGGACGGACTGCTCAGCTTCGATGGACTGCGGCGGAAGACGGTCGATGGACACGCGGACTCCATGGCGGATGAGGGAACAAGGCAATCGTGCCCCATGGACGTTGCCGAGGCCACCGGCTCATCCCCGAACCTTCTCCACGAACCTGGGCGATCGCCGTCGCCACGGTGGACGACCTGTGGATGAACCGCGGCGCGCGGCGCTCAGGCGGCCAGGCGGTCCGGGGTGAGCTCGAGGGCTTCGACGAGCCAGCGGCGGCGGCGGTGCTCGTACGAGAGGGCGTAACGGGCCTCAGGCGGTCCGGACTCGAAAGAGTGTCCGCGGGCCTGTCTCGGGCGGATGCGCGGCGGACTCTCGACGCACAGCCTCCACGGCGACCACTGGGACGCTCGCCCGATCGATTCGGATGCTGCGCGGCCTGCCGTCGAACCAGTCCGTGCGGACCTGGACCTCGAGCGGTGTGATTCGGATCATCGCCATCGTCGGCTCGCTCCCTTCCGGACCCCGTCTGGAGAACGGATGTTCGATTGATGACGACACTCTAGACCGAACGGATGTTCGATGTCAAGGGCTCTCCGGCGGCTCGCCGCGGCGACCGATCCGGCGAGCCTCGGGCGCCGTCATGGCATCACGCTCGAAGGGCTCAGCAACGCGGCTGTCGAGCAGGCGCGCCCGCGTGATGGCCTTGGGGCCATAGCGCTGCCGGATGCGGTCGGTGGCCTCGACGGCGCGCCGCTGACGGGTGTCGGCGGCCTCGAAGAGGGCGAGCTGCTGCCGGCCTCCGAAGTTCGCGGCGCCCACACCCAACAGGCGGATGGTCTTGCCGCGCATCTCGGGTGTCGCAAGATCGACCGCGATGCGCCAGATCGTCTCGGTCAGGTCGGTCGGCTCGTCGACGGTGCGCTGTCGAGTGACCGTCTCGAAGCGAGCGTCGCGCACCTTGACAGCTGATGGTGGCCGCTTTGAGGCCGGCCGCTCGGAGGCGTCCGGCCACACCCTCGGAGAGGGCCAGGAGCGTGCGCTCGAGCTCCTCTGGGTCCCTCGTGTCAACGGTGAAGGTGTGCTCATGGCTGACGGACTTGGCCTCCATCCCGTCGCCGACCGGCGAGGCATCGATACCGCGGGCGCGCTCCGCAAGGTCGGAGCCATGCCGACCGAAGCGCCTCACCAGCAGGGCAGGCTCGAGCGAAGCCAGGTCGCCGATGGTCCGGACTCCGTAGTCCTCGAGTGCATGGCGCGTCTGGGGCCCGACACCCCACAGGCGCCAGATGGGCAGCGGCGCCAGGAAGGCGGCTTCGTCGCCCGGCGGGACGACGACCAGGCCGTCGGGCTTGCGCAACTCGGAGGCGATCTTGGCCACCAGCTTGGTCGCCGCGACCCCGACGGAAGCCGTCAGTCGGACCTCGTCGGCGATGGCGCGTTTGATGGCAACGGCGACCTCGGGTGGGTCGCCGAAGAGGGCCTCGGTGCCGGCCACGTCGAGGAAGGCTTCGTCGATCGAGATCGGCTCGACGAGGGGGGTGAAGCGCCGCATGATGGCCATCACCTCACGGCTGACGGTGGCGTACTTGCGGCCGTCAACGGGCAGGAAGACTCCCTGCGGGCAGAGCGCGCCGGCCGTTCGCAGCGGCATCGCCGAGCGGACGCCGAACGCTCGCGCCTCGTACGAGGCCGCGCTGACCACGCCCCGATCGGTCGGGCCGCCACCACCGACGATGACGGGGCGACCCCGTAGCTCAGGGCGATCGCGCTGCTCGACGGCGGCGAAGAACGCGTCGAGGTCGACATGCATGATCGTGGCGCGGACGTCGGGCATCAGTCGTTCGCCCCGACGGCTGCCTCATCAGGGTTCGATGCTGGCTCCATGCTCGTGTCTTCCACGCGGTGCCGCGAGCGTCGGACCGCGCGCCGCCCAAACGGCCAGCAGTGGCACCGCGAAGAGGGCCGGCTCGATGAGCACGAAGTAGATGAAGCTCGTCCAGCGAGCGCTCAGGAAGAGGACCATCGTGACCAGGACACCCATCAACGTCGCCAGGGCGACGCTCGACATCCGGTAGCGGGTGACGACCAGCAGGGACCCGAGCGTGATGACGATCGTCAAGAGGTGCGCGACCGTGACGTCAGGGACTGGCCAACCGAGACTCTGGGCGAGGACCCAGATGTTCCAGCCATAGACGTCCTGGTGGAAGCCCGTGATGGAGATCAACTGCGTCAGGTAATCGAGCGGACCGAGGATGAGGAAGGGGATGGAGACGGCCAGCAGCAGGATCGCGGCCGAACCGACATAACGCAGCGCGGCCCGCCGGCCGGCCATCTGCCAGACGGCGACGGCCAAGAGGATCACGACGAACGCGGTCGACTGTTTCATGGCCAGCGGCAGCGCCGCGGCGAGTCCGGCGATGCGCACCCGTCGATCGTCCCAGCCACCGTCCCAGGCCCAGGCTGCCGCCACGATCGCCACCAGGAGCAGGACGCCGGAGCCGGTATCGAGGCTGCCGTCGGCGGCCCCGAAGACGATGTTGCCGCTCGCCGCATAGGCCGCCAACACGGGCAGGCCGACGGTCCACGACAGGCGGACCGCGAGGACCGTGAAGATGGCCAGGGCCAACAGCGAGAAGGCCGCCTCGTTGTAGAAGACCCCGTCCTTGCCGGCCACCAGGTAACCGGGCAGATGCGTGACGAACATGAGCGGTGGGTATGGCACGGGCCAGCCCGGCGGCTGCGTGTGTTCGTAGAAGTGGCCGTACGGTGAGTCGCCGGCAAGGAGGACGCCGATGCCCTCCCAGACGGCGTCGAGGGCGTCCGACCCACCATAGCCCTGGAGCTCGGCCAGGCGAAGCCCGACGGCGCCGACCACGATGTAGCCGACAGGGATCCAGCTGCGCCCGCTGACGATGAAGGCGTAGGTCACGAATGGCCAGGCCAGGACCAGTGCCATGCGCGTCGGCGTCGGCAACAGGTCGAGATCGCGGCCCGAGATGACGAGGGCGAAGAAGAGCCCCAGGCCGAGCAGGCCGCCGAGCTCGAGGTCGTGGTCCGAGCCAGGCGTCGGCAGGCGCCGCAGGAAGGCGGCCGGGTCGAGCGTCAGGGTCGGTCGCCGGGCGGTCATCGCCGCCTGAGTCTAGGTCGGCCGTCCACCGAGCCCAGGGCCCGGGGTCGGGTCAGCCCTTGGGCTCGACGACGACCGTGACCTCTGGCGTCATGCCTGAGAAGACCTTGACCGCGACCTTGTAAGTACCGAGTGTCTTGAGCGGCTCCTCGAGATCGACCTTGTGGCGATCGACGACGATACCGCGGCGGGCCAGGGCGTCGGCGATGTCCTTGGCCGTGATCGAGCCATAGAGCTTGCCGCCATCCCCGACCTTGACGCCCATCGTGAGTGTCGTGCTGGCGATCCGTGTGGCGTAGATCTCCGCCTCTTCACGCTCGCGCTTGCGTTTGTCCTCGCGGTTCGCGATGTCGTGCTGCCAGGCGCGGTATGCGCCCCCGGCCGCGGGCACGGCGAGCTTGTGCGGGATGAGGAAATTACGGGCGTAGCCGTCGGCCACGTCCTTGAGCTCGCCGCTCTTGCCGAGCTTGGCGACATCGCCGGTCAGGATGACCTTCACGCGGGGCGTTCCTCCTTCAGGATCCAGTCGCGCAGCCGGCGATCCGCGCCGGTGCCGATGATGACGTTCCCGACCGCCTCGAAGGCTTCGGGGATGAGGCGCAACAGTTGTCGCACCTGCCGCGGGACGTAGCGCCGCACCTGGGCCAGGTCGCGATCGAGCCAGGCCCGCTCGATGCCCAGCTCCTCCAGCTTCTCGTCAAGCAGCGCGTTGGGGACGCCATCGATGAACATGTCGATGGCGATGACCACGACGGCCACGTCGTCGATGGCTCCGATGAGTGGGATCCGATCGGGCAGGAGGTCGTACGGGAGGGCGACGTAGCCGAGGGCAAGCGCGAGGACGGCCTTCTGGGCCGGCGGCACGCGGTCGTCGCCGAGGAGCGACCAGACCAGCCGACCGTAGACCGGCACGCGCGAGGCGAGCGGCAAGAAGGCGATGAGGTTGAGGGACCGGGCCAGGTTCGCCTGGCGCCCGGAACGTCGCGAGCGGGCCATCGGAGCGTGGAGTATACGCGGCGCGGCATGGCTGCCCAGCGGGGGTTGACAATCGAACAGGCGTTCGGTAACCTCCGCTTCAGGAAAGGAGGCGCCCGTGACCAGGCACGACGCCACCCGGAAGCAACGCATCATCGACTACATCGCCGCCACCCTCCGCGCCCGCGGCTACCCGCCGTCTGTCCGCGAGATCGGCCAGGCCGTCGGGCTGGCCTCCACCTCTGCCGTCCATCACCATCTCGAAGCACTCGAGAAGGAGGGCTACCTGGAGCGAGGCGCCGCGCGGTCGCGGGCGATCCGCCTCACGCCACACGCGGCACTCCAATCCGGCCTGTCGAGCGAGCTCCTGCCGCAGTCACCGGTCGAGCAGAGCCACGTGCTCCCGATCGTCGGTGAGATCGCCGCCGGTGGTCCGATCGAGGCCTATCAGGACACGAGCGAGACCCTTTCCGTGCCAGAGATGCTGGCCCCGGCCGGTGACGCGTACGTGCTCCGGGTCCGCGGCGACTCGATGATCGACGCGCACATCCAGGACGGTGACTTCGTCGTCATCCGCCCCCAGCAGACGGCGCGGAACGGGGACATCGTGGTGGCCCAGGTCGAGGAGAACGCGGTCACCCTCAAGCGCTTCTTCAAGGAGAACGGCAAGGTCCGCCTCCAGCCGGCCAACGAGCAGTACGCGCCGATGTTCTACGACGACGTCCGCGTCCAGGGCAAGCTCATCGGGGTCATCCGCCGCCTCGACTGAGCCGGGATCCGAAGCACCCCTGCCGCCCCGCCTGTCTCCCCACCGGGCGGGGCGGTCGCTTGTTCCGGCCAGGGCGCGTCGTCGGGTGCGGCTCAACCGACGCGCTCCCCGTGTCACAATCCGAACGTGACGATCAGCTTTGCCTCCCTCACGCTGGGTGACTTCCTTGCGCGGCTGGCATCGGCTGAGCCGACGCCGGGCGGGGGCAGCGCCTCGGCGGTCGCGGGTGCGATGGCGGCCAGCCTCTTGACCATGGTCGCCAGCCTGAGCACCGGCCGCCCGAAGTACGCGCCGTATGCCTCGACCCTGGAGCGGGCGGGCGTCGTCGGGACCGAGATGCGCGCTCGATTGCTGGCACTCGCCGACGACGACGCGCGGGCCTACGGTGGGTTCGCCAGCGCCATGAAGCTGCCGCGCGAGACGACGGGCGAGGTGGCCGTGCGTCAAGAGGCGCTCAAGGCGGCAGCGCGAGCCGCGACCGAAGTGCCCATCGAAGTCGTGAGGGCTTGTCGCAGGGTCGTGGATGAGCTCGAGTCCCTGGCCGGGCGCAGCAACCAGAATGCCGCCAGCGACCTCGTTGTCGGTGCCATGCTCAGCGACGCGGCGGCTCGTGGCGCGGCGGCCAACGTGTTCATCAACCTCCCGTCGGTCGGCGACTCAGCATTCGAGGACCGCGCACTGCTCGAGGTGACCGCGGCGCTCTCGCTCATCGAGGACCTCGCAGCCGAGGTCCGCCTTGTGGTCGGGGCCGGCAACCTTCGAGACCCAGAGGACGCGTGACGGACGTCGGCGTCGACGCCGGGCCGAAGCTGCTGGTGGGCTCACCGATCGCCAAACAGATCCGAGCGCGCCTTCGCGAGGAGATGACCGCTTTCACCCACGAGCGAGGGCGCTCACCGACGCTGGTCGTCGTCTTCGTCGGCCGCGACGCGCCGTCTGCTGTCTACCTGCAGCAGATCCTGAAGTCGTGTGAGCACGTCGGTGCGGTCGGCAGGGTCGTCGAGCTGGCCGTGGGTTGCACGAACGAGGTCCTGCGTCTCGAGATCGAGACGCTCAACGACGACCCGACCGTGGACGGGATCATCGTCCAGATGCCGCTCCCCGCGGGCATCACGCTGCGGGCCGTGGTCGACGCGATCGACCCCGCCAAGGACATCGACGGCCTCCACCCGGAGAACGCCGGCTTGCTGGCCGAAGGGTACGACGGCTTCCTGCCGGCCACGGCGCAGGCCGCCGTCGAACTCCTCAAGCGAAGCGGCATCGACATCGAGGGCAAGCATGCCGTCGTCGTCGGGCGCAGCAACGTGGTCGGCAAGCCCGCCGCGCTGCTGCTCCTGCGTGAGCACGCGACCGTCACCATCTGCCATTCGCGGACGGTCGACCTGGCATCGCACACGCGCTCCGCGGACATCGTCATCGTCGCCGCCGGCGTGCCCGGGTTGATCACCGGGGCGATGCTCAAGCCCGGGGCCGCAGTGGTGGATGTCGGCATCAATGTGGTCGACGACGGCATCGTCGGGGACGTCGACTTCCCCAGTGCCCAGGGCGTGGTCGGCGCCATCTCGCCGGTGCCAGGCGGCGTCGGCCCGCTGACGAATGCGATCCTCATGCAGCACCTGCTCGACGCTGCCCGGGCGCACGCGGCTCGAACCGGCCAGTAGGCGCGATCGAGCGTCGAAGATGACCGGCGCGGCCCCTCAGGCGCCGCGGGTCAGACGCCCCCGAGCGCCTCTGCCATGGCGCGAAGGTGGACCGGGGTGCTGCCGCAACAGGCGCCGATGACGGTCGCCCCAGCCGACCGCATCTCGAGCGCACAGCCGGCCATCATGGCGGGGTCGGCGATGTAGACGGCGCGTCCGTCGACGAGCTGCGGCATGCCCACGTTGGACTTGGCCACCAGTCGCGCGTCTGGCTGCGCCGCGTGCATCTTGGCGATGACCGGCGTCAGCTCGTCGGGCCCGTTGCCGCAGTTGCCGCCGAATGCCTGGACGCCGAGCTCGGCCAGGGCCGCAGCCGCCCGCTCGGGAGAGACGCCCATCATGGTGTGTCCTCGGGTGTCGAAGGTCATGGTCGCGATGATGGGCATCGTCGGGTCGGCCGCCCGGACGCCCTCGACAGCCGCGGTGATCTCGGCCAGGTCGGACATCGTCTCGATCCAGATGCAGTCCACGCCACCGGCGGCCAGCGAGGCGGCCTGCTCGGCGAAGCCGGCCACGGCGTCGTCGTGCTCCAGCGTGCCGAGCGGCGACATGATCAGGCCGCTCGGTCCGATGTCGCCGGCCACCAGGGCGGAGCCACCGGCGGCGTCCACCTCCGAGCGGAGCAGGATGGCGGCCGTCCGATTCAGCTCGTCGACGCGATCCTCGTGTCCCGAGAGTCCAAGTCGGAAGCGATTGCCGCCGAACGTATTGGTGAGCAGGATGCGCGTGCCCGCATCGAGGTAGCCGCGGTGCACACCACGTACGACATCCGGATGTGCCAGGTTCCAGATCTCCGGGGGATCGCCGAACTGGAGGCCCGCCTCGAAGAGCATGGTGCCCATCGCGCCGTCGGCGAGGACGGGAGCGCCGCCATCAAGGAGCGCTGTCAGTCGATCGGTCATCGCGGGCCATCCATCGCTGCCATGGTACGGGACGCTTGATGAGGCGTCCGAAGTACCTGTGTCGGGGACGCTGGGCGACCGGAGGTGGCCCCGCTGGGCGACCGGAAGTGGCCACGCTGGCGCGACCGCGAGGAAGCACGAAGACGCCGCCCGACCCGACGGTCGAGCGGCGTCCGGAGCGCCGTGGATCAGGCCCGATGCCCGTCTTCGGGCTGGGCCGAGCGTGCGCGCCCTATTGGGCCGGCATCCACTTGGACCAGATGGCTTCGTTCTCGGCGACCCACTTGGCAGCAGCGTCCTCCGGCGTCATGCCCTGGTTGTCGATGAGCTCGGCCATGGTGCTCTGGTCGAGGTTCGTCCAGGTGAAGTTCTTGATCAGCTCGTAGGCGTCACCGCCGTTCTCGGCGAACGTGGTGGAGACGGCCTTGTAGAGCTCGTAGGCCGGGTAGTCGCAGGCCACGGCCTCGCCTTCGGTCGCGCATTCGGGCGTATTCGGCGGCAAGTTGATCTTGACCAGCGGGTCCGACAGGAGCGGCTCCTGCGAGTGCGCCCACTGCGGATCGTAGAAGTAGGCCAGGAGCGGCGTCTTCTGCGTCGTCGCCTGCTTGAGCGACTCGATCAGGGCTGCCTCGCTGCCGTCCTGCCACGACCTTGTAGTTCGAGCCCGAGGTTCTTGATGATCGCCTCGTCATTGGAGACGTAGGACGGGTCACCGAGCAGGAATTGGCCCTGGTCGCCCGACTCGGACGTCTTGAACAGGTCGGCGTACTTGTTGAGGTTGTTCCAGTCGGTGATGTCCGGGTACTCCTTCGCCATCCAGCCGGGGACGTACCAGCCGATGACGCCGTTGACGCCCATCGGGCCGACGACCTGGGCGACCTTCTTCTCATCGACGAACGTCGCGCGGTCCTCATCGTGGCCCCAGACCTCGAGGATGGCATCGACCTCGCCGGTCTCGAAGCCCTGCCAGTCGACGCCCTCGTCGAGGTCCTTGAGGTTGACCGTGTAGCCGAGCTTCTCCTGTGAGCAGGTAGGCGATGACGGCCGCGTTCGCTCGCGAGCCGGTCCAGGGGTTGACGGCGATGTCGACGGGCTCCTTCGTGTCGCCGCCGGTCCCTCCCGCACCACAGGCGGCGACGAGCAGGCCAGCCATGACGACCAGCGCCGTCAGGCGCCAGCGCCGTGAGTCCTTGGTTCGCACGGGTTGTCTCCTCCTCTGATCGCCCTTCGACGATCTCATGGTCCGATCATGCCCCATCGGGCGTCGGATCGCGACGTTTTCGACCGGCACCCTGCGTGATGCGGTCGAGCATGATGCCCAGCAGGACGATGGCGATGCCAGCGGCGAGGCCCTTCCCGAAGTCGGAGCGCTGCGAGAAACCGGCCACGACGTCGAAGCCCAGCGCGCCGGCCCCCACCAGGCCGCCGACGACGACCATCGAGAGGACCAGCACGATGCCCTGGTTCGAGGCCAGCAGCAGCGACTCGCGCGCCACCGGCAGCTGCACCTTCCAGATCAGTTGGCGGCGGTCGGAACCGGCCGCGGTGGCGGCCTCGACGACCGTCGCCGGCACGTTGCGGATGCCGTTCTCGACCAGCCGGATGACCGGCGGCACGGCGAAGATGAGGGCCGCGATGATGGCCGTGAAACGCGATGCGCTGAAGAGCGCCAGGGCCGGCAGCAGATAGACGAAGGCGGGCATCGTCTGGGCGGCGTCGAGGAACGGCCGCATGGCGGTCGAGGCGCGCTGGTTGTTGGCGGCGAGGATGCCCAGTGCGATGCCGATGACCATGGTCAGCACGGTCGCCACGAAGCACGGTCACCAGCGTCTGCATGCTGTGCTCCCAGAGCCCGAGCATGGCGATCGCCAGCAGGCAGACGGTCGCGATGATGGCCGCTCGCCAGCCACTGATGAACAGCGCGACGCCGAAGATGACGACCAGCAGGAGCCACCATGGCGCCGTGGTCAGGACCGACTCCATGGGGTTGATGAACCCGTAGCTCACGGCGTTCTTGACCGCGTTGGTGTAGTCGTAGGCGTTGGTCTTGATCCAGTCGCTGGCGGCGTTGACCGGATCGGCGAACGAGAAGGCGAGGCCCTCCGGGAACGTCTGGCCGATCTCCGTGAAGACGCCGATGGCGACGCCGAGCAAGGCCACGGCGGCAGCACCGAAGAGGATCGTCCGACGGCGCCTGGCCGACTCGACCACGCCCGAGCGATGCTGGCGCTCGGCGCGCTCCGAGGCTCGCGTCGTCAGACGATCCAGGACGATGGCCATGATGACGATGGCGATGCCGGCGTCGAACGCGGTCCCCACGTTGAGCGTCTCGAGTGAGCGCGTGATGTTCTTGCCCAGCCCGGGGGCATCGATGAGGGCCGTGATGACGACCATCGAGAGGGCCAGCATCATCGTCTGATTGATGGCCAGCACGATCTGCGGACGAGCCATCGGGACCTGCACCTTGCGGAGCGTCTGGAGGCGCGTCGAGCCCATCGCCGTGGCCGCCTCGACCGTCGTCGGGTTGACGCCGCGGATGCCGTAGGCCGTGATGCGGATGGCCGCCGGCAGCGCGTAGATGAGCGTGGCGATGACGGCCGAGGCTGGACCGATGAGGAAGAACAGTGTGAGCGGCGCCAGATAGGCGAAGGTGGGCATGATCTGCATCACGTCGAGGATCGGCGAGATGAGGGCCATGAAGCGGTCGCTCCGACCGGCCAGGATGCCCAGCGGCACGCCGATCAGGACCGCGATGACGACCGCGGCCAGGGTCAACGCGAGCGTGTCGATGGCTGCCTGCCAGAGGCCCAGCACGCCGAACGCCAGGAAGCCGCCGACCATCAGCGCGGCCAATCGCCAGCCGCCGAAGATGAAGCCGAGGGCGGCCATGATGGCGGTCACGCCCGTCCATCCCAGCGAGGTCAGGATCCCCTGGAAGGCCGCGACCATGCCGGCGATGGGGCCTCGCACGTTGGCCAGCAGGAAGGCCAGGACCGGATTGCCCTGGCGGTTGGAATCGATCCAGGCGCGCACCTCGTTGAGGAACTGGAAGAACGGCGCGCTCTCGTCGTGCGGCAGCAGGAACTGGCCGCGCAGGACGACGAAGGCGATGGCTGCGATAGCCAGCAGCCCGACGGCCCAGGCTTGCCGCGACGGGCGGCGGGCGATCGGTCGCGTGAGGGCGACCGGCGCCGTGGCCATCAGTCGTCGTCCTCGTCGAGGCCGGAGATGACGCCCAGGATCTGCGTCCGGTCGACGACGCCGAGCAGCGTCCCGGAGCTGTCGACCACGCGGATGCAGCGGTCGGTCTCGGCGACGGCGTGGACGGCTGTCCGGATGACGGTGTCGGGCGGGAAGGCCGGTCCGTCGAGCTCGTCCTCCGGCGTCGGATCGCGCATCGCCCACTCCAGCGTCAGGACGTGCGACTTGGGCACGTCGCGCACGAAGTCCTTGACGTAGTCGTCGGCCGGGGCGCCGACCAGCTCATCGGGCCGACCGGCCTGGACGATGGCGCCGTCGCGCATGATCACGATGTGGTCGCCGAGCTTGAGCGCCTCGGCCAGGTCGTGCGTGATGAAGACCATGGTCTTGCCCACCTCGCGGTGGAGCCGGATGACCTCGTTCTGCATGTCACGGCGGATGAGCGGATCGAGGGCGCTGAAGGGCTCGTCGAAGAACATCACTTCCGGGTCCACGGCCAATGCTCGCGCCAGCCCGACGCGCTGCTGCATGCCGCCCGAGAGCTGATCCGGATACTGGTTGTCCTGGCCCTCCAGGCCGACCAGCGCCAGCATCCGGCGGGCGGTGGCGTGGCGCTCGGTCTTGCCCACACCGCGGATCTCCAGGCCGTAGCAGACGTTGTCGATGACCCGTCGATGGGGCAGCAGGCCAAAGTGCTGGAAGACCATCGAGAACCGGCGGCGGCGCAGCTCCCGGAGGCGCTTCTGGTCGGCCTTCAGGATGTCCTCGCCGTCGAGCAGGACCGAACCGGACGTCGGCTCGATGAGCCGCGTGAGGCAACGCACGAGCGTCGATTTGCCGCTCCCCGACAGGCCCATGACCACGAAGACCTCGCCGGGCCGGACGTCGAACGAGACGTCGCGGATGGCGACGGTCGAGCCGGTCTTCTGGCGCAACTCGGCGCGCGGCAGGTCGGCGTCGGGCGTGCCGATGATCTTGGTCTCGGCCGGCCCGAAGATCTTCCAGAGATTGCGGACACTGATGGTCGCCGTCTCGCCGCCCGGGTCTGACCGGTCGAGAGGCGCCTCGGCGCCCGACGCATCGGGCGTGGGCGCGCGCGGATCAGCGGTCGGGGCGGTCATGACTGCCTCCGGGACCTGCCGGGCATCGACACCGGCGGAGCATCGCCCTGTCGCCCGCCGACGTCAAGGCCGCGTGAGCGCTCGGGGCGCCCGCGGGTCGATACACTGGCGACGATGCTGACCGAACGTGCCTCCATCTACATCGGGGGCGGCTGGACGACGTCCGAGGGCGACGAGCATTTCGATGCCGTCAACCCTGCGACGGGCGAGGTCATCGCTGCGATCGCGCGCGGCACCCGGGGCGATACCGAGCGGGCCCTGGGCGCAGCGGCTGATGCCTTCAGCGCGTGGGCCCGACGCTCGGCGTTCGATCGGGCCGCGGCGATGGAACGCGCGGCGGACGCCATCGAGGTGCGTCGCGACGAGCTGGCGCGAACCCTGACGCTCGACCAGGGCAAGCCGCTCATGGCCGAGGCCTACGGCGAGGTCGAGGAGCTGGTCGTCTACTTCCGCATGGCTGCAGCCGAGGCGACCCGCCTCGACGGCATCATGCCGCCCTCGGTCGACGCCGACAAGCGGGTCCTGGCGTACCGCGTGCCGCGTGGGGTGGTCGGCATCATCACACCCTGGAACTGGCCATACACGATGCCTGGCGAGCTCATCGCACCCGCGTTGGCGGCGGGCAACACCGTCGTCTGGAACCCGGCCTCGAACACGTCGCTGTGCGCCACCGTCCTGGCTGCCTGCCTGGCCGATGCCGACCTGCCGGCGGGTGTCTTCAACCTCGTGACCGGTCCCGGCCCCGTGGTCGGCGACACGATCGCGGCCGACCGGCGGACGGCCGTCGTCGGCTTCATCGGCTCGAGCGAGGCCGGACGGATGGTCGCCGCGCGTGCGGCCGGCAAGGACCAGCTCCTGGAGATGGGCGGCAACGGGCCGCTCGTCATCCTCGACGATGCAGACCTCGACGCAGCCGTCACGGCGACGCTCTCGGCTGCCTTCCTGAACGCCGGCCAGAGCTGCACGGCCGGCGAGCGGATCCTGGTCCAGGCCGGCGTCCACGACGACTTCCTGGAGGGCCTGACCGCGGGCATTCGCGACCGTATACGCCTGGGCGACCCGATGGATGGCGCCACGACGATGGGGCCGCTCAACAACGAGGCTGGCGCCGCCAAGATGGATGCACATGTTGGTGACGCAGTCGCCCGCGGGGCGCGCCTGATCGCCGGCGGCCACCGCGCGCCGCAGCACGGCAGCCCCAACTTCTACGAGGCGACCGTCCTCGACGACGTCGACGAGGGCATGCTCGTGGCCCGAGAAGAGACCTTCGGGCCGATCGTGCCACTGACCACGGTGCGCGACATGGACGAGGCGCTGGCCATCGTCAACGCCTCGGACTACGGGCTGCTGACGGCCATCTTCACGCGCGACCTGGGCCGCGGCCTGCGCTTCGCCGAATCGGCGAACGCCGGATGGGTCAACATCAACGAGGGCACCAACTACTGGGAGTCGCACCTGCCCTTCGGCGGCCGCGCCGGCACCCAAAGCGGCGTCGGGCGAGTCGGCGGTCGCTTCTCGATGGAGCGGTTCACCGAGCTCAAGACCGTCATCCTGAACCTGGGCTGACCAGCCGGGCGCCGCACGACGCGCCCACCGGAGACACGAGGAGGTCGTTCCGTCATGGCAGCGCTACCAGATCGAGCGCGGGTCGTTGTCATCGGCGCCGGGATCGTCGGCAACAGCATGGCCTACCACCTGGCCCGGCTCGGCTGGCGCGACATCGTGCTCATCGAGAAGGGCACGCTGCCCAGCCCGGGCGGTTCGACTGGTCACGCCTCGAACTTCATCTTCCTGACCGACCACTCCAAGGAGATGACCGCTTTCACGGTCGACAGCGTCCGGCAATACAAGGAACTCGGCGTCTTTACCGAGTGCGGCGGTATCGAGGTGGCTCGCACGCCGGAACGCGTCGAGGAGTTGAAGCGGCGCATGTCGGCATCGACGTCGTGGGGCATCGAGGGCGTCCGGCTGATCACCCCGGCAGAGGTCAAGGCGATGGTGCCCTTCATCGATGAGACCGTGATCCTGTCGGGCTTCTACACGCCAGGCGTCGGCGTCGTGGATTCGCTCGAGGCCGGCACGCTGATGCGCCAGGCCGCACAGGACATGGGCGCCCTGGTCGTCTCCCCGCAGACCGAGGTCACCGGCGTCGATGTCGTGGAGGGGCGGATCACCGGCGTCCGAACGGACAGGGGCGACATCCGGGCAGACGTGGTCGTCGTCGCGTGTGGCGTCTGGAGCCCGCGCATCGCGCGGATGGCCGGCGCGTCGATCCCGCTCACGCCGGCGATCCACCAGATGATCGACATCGGGCCGGTGCCGATCTTCGAGCACACCACCGGCGAGGTGACCTTCCCGATCGTCCGCGACGTGGACACCAACATGTACGAGCGCCAGCATGGGACTGGCTTCGAGATCGGCTCGTACGCGCATCGGGCCATCCTCATGGAGGCCGATGACATCCCGTCGATCGAGGCCTCGGCGCTCTCCCCGACCCAACTGCCCTTCACCAAGGAGGACTTCGACCCGCAGCTCGAAGACGCTCTGGAACTCTTCCCATCGATCGTCGGCGACGAGAAGGTCGGCGTGAAGCTGGCCATCAACGGTCTCCTGTCCCTGACGCCGGACGGCAATCCCATCCTGGGCGAGACGCCCGAGGTCAAGGGCCTCTGGTCGGTGGCCGCCATCTGGATCAAGGAGGCGCCGGGCATGGCCAAGACGATGGCCGAGTGGATGACCCACGGGACGCCCGAGATCGACCCCCACGGCTCCGACATCGCGCGTTTCTACCCCCACCATCACACCGCCGCGCACATCGCGGCGCGGACCATCGAGGGCTACAACAAGACCTACGGCATCGTCCACCCGAGCGAGCAGTGGCTCTCCAACCGCGACGTCCGCCTGACACCGATGAACGGCCGCGAACGCGAGCTGGGCGCCGTCTTCTTCGAGGCCGCCGGCTGGGAGCGACCGATGTGGTACGAGTCGAACGCTCCGCTGCTCGAGACCTACGCGGACCGCCTCATGCGCCGCGAAGCGGAATGGGATGCGCGTTGGTGGTCGCCGATCATCAACGCGGAGCACCTCGCCATGCGCGAGCGAGTCGGGCTGGTGGACCTCTCGGCCTTCGCCATCTTCGACGTCAGCGGACCGGGCGCCCTCGCCTACCTCCAGGGCCTCGTCGTCGGGCAGATGGACGTGCCCATCGGTCGAGTCGTCTACACGCCCCTGCTCAACGCGGCCGGCGGCATCGTCGCCGACCTCACGATCATGCGACTCGGCCGAGAGCTGTTCCGCGTCGTGACGGGCGGCGGCATGGGCATGCGCGACAAGAAGTGGTTCGTCGACCATCTGCCGGCTGACGGCTCGGCGCAGCTCTTCGACGCCACCTCCGCCTACACGACCGTCGGCATCTGGGGCCCGCGCGCGCGCGACGTCGTGGCATCGGTCACGTCCGATGACATGTCGGATACCGGCTTCCCGTTCGGCACCTGCCGCGTCGTGGACATGGGCCCCGTCCGGACGCTGGCGTCACGGATCTCCTACGTCGGCGAGCTCGGCTGGGAGATCTACGCGCCGATGGAGGAAGGCCTGCGACTCTGGGACCTGCTCCTCGAAGCCGGCCAGGTGCATGGCATCGCGCCGGTCGGCATCGGCGTCTACGCCACGACCGGCCGGATCGAGAAGGGCTACCGCGCCCACGGCAACGAGCTCGAGCTCGACTTCGACCTGGTCGAGGCGGGCATGGCGCGCCCGAAGGTCAAGGACGCCGACTTCCTGGGCAAGGCCGCCTACCTCGAGCAGCGCTCCCGACCGGCGGTCGCGACGCTCTGCACGCTGACCGTGGATGAGCACACCTCGTCGAGCGGGGTCAAGCGCTACATGCTGGGCAAGGAGCCCATCCTGACGCCGGAGGGTCGGCCCCTCGTCGATGCCAAGGGTCGGCGCTCGTATGTCACGAGTGCCGGCTCCGGGCCTTCGCTCGGCAAGCACGTGCTCATGTCATACCTGCCGCCCGAATCCGCGATCGAGGGCACGAAGCTGATCGTCGAGTACTTCGGCGAGCACTACCCGGTGACCGTCGCGGTGGCCGGCAGCCGACCGCTCTTCGACGCCGACAACCAGCGCATCAAGGGCTGAGCGACGGTGGAGATCCTCGTCTGCGTCAAGCGCGTGCCGGCGACGGGTGGCCAGATCACCCTGACCGCCGATGCGCAGGACATCGACACCAGGTTCCTGGGCTTCACCGTCAGCCCGCACGAGGAGTGTGCCGTCGAGGAGGCGGTCCGTCTCGTCGAAGCGCACGGCGGGTCGACGACGGTCATGACCCTCGGCCCGGCCGAGGCGGAGGATCAGCTGCGGGAGGCCATGGCCATCGGGGCCAACCGCGGCATCCTGCTCGATTCAGGCGGTCGTGACTGGGATCCGGTCGCCACGGCGGCCGCGCTGACAGATGCGATCAAGGCGCTCGAGGCGGCCAACGGACCGTTCGACCTGCTGCTCTTCGGTAACGAGTCGGCCGACTCGGGTGGCTTCCAGGTCGGCATCCGGGTCGCCGTCGCGCTCGATCGGCCGTGCGTCATCGGCGTCAAGGCGCTCGAGGTGCGCGACGGGATGGCGATCGCGCAGCGCGAGGCCGGCAATGCCCGCGAGGTCTATGAAGTGCCGTTGCCCGCGGTCGTGGCCGTGAAGGAAGGCATCAACCTGCCGCGCTACCCGTCGGTGCCCGGTCGGCTGCGGGCTCGCAAGGCGCCGCTGGATGTGGTCACGCCCGAAGAGCGAGCTGTCGGGCCGACCAAGGTCCGACTCGTCGTGCCACAGCGCGAGGCGACGACGGCCACGATCCTGGGCACGGGCGCCGACGCCGCCCCGCGCGTCGTCGAGGTGCTCCAGCAGCTGGGGCTGGTGCGGTCATGATCCTCGTCCTGGTCGAGCACGCTGACGGCCGACCTGACCGTGCGTCGCTCGAGGCGCTCGTGATCGCGCGTCAGCTGGCTGGAGGAGGAGCCGGTCCGATCGAGGCGGTCCTCGTCGGCGAGGGCGCCGAGGCTGCATCCGGCTGGCTCGCGCCGCAGGGCGTCGCGACAGCGCACCTCGTGTCGCATCCATCGCTCGACGGCTACGCGCCCGCCGCCTGGGCGGCCGCCATCCTGGAGTTGATGGGGGCGCAGCGCGTCGCCGCGGTCATCGCCTCAGGCACCGACCGTGGCAACGAGGTCCTGGCCTATGTCGGCGCCAGGGCCGGGCTGCCGCTGGCCACGAACTGCATCGGGGTGGAGCCCATGGGCGCCGATGGATCCGTCGGCCTGACACGGCAGCGCTGGGCGGGCAGCCTCATCGAGGAGGCCCGACTCGCGGCTTCGACCGCGCTTCTGACGGTTGCGCCCCATGCCGTGGCCGAGGAAGACGCCGATGCCACCGGGGCGCCCGTCGTCGATGTCTTCACCCCGACCCTCTCGGAGTCGGACCTGCGCAGCCAGGTCGTCGGCCGGATCGAACCGGCGGCCGGCAAGGTCTCGCTCGCCGATGCCAGAGTCGTGGTCGGCGGAGGACGGGGCGTCGGCTCGGCCGAGGGCTTCGCCGAGCTCGAGGAGCTGGCCGGCCTGCTGGGCGGGGCGGTCGGCGTCTCCCGCGTGGTGACCAGTGCCGGCTGGCGCCCACATGCGGAGCAGGTCGGGCAGACCGGGCTGCGCATCGCGCCCGATCTCTACATCGCGTGCGGCATCAGCGGTGCCATCCAGCACATCGTCGGCTGCCAGGCGGCCAAGGTGATCCTGGCCATCAACAAGGATGCCGAGGCGCCGATCATGCAGCGTGCTCGCTACGCCGTCATCGGCGACCTGCATGCCATCGTGCCAGCCATCAGCGCCGAGGTCCGCCGGGTCACCGGGACGTAGCCCGTCGCCGTCAAGCTGACCGGGATGCGCCGCTGGCGCCGACGACCGAGGCGCGTCAGGCCCGACGCGGGATGCCCGGGCCACGTTCCCACGACGCGACGTCATGGGCGAACAGGATCCGCCATGGATCGAGGGCTTCGACGACATCCATCCAGGCCGGATACGGCTCATCACCGCCGTAGCCGGCGTGCTCGAGCTCCTGGGAGAGGCGCGCCTGGGCGTACTCCGAGGCGAGGTTGAACGACTGGCCAGCCAGCACCACACGTCCCTGGCGTGTCTCCACGACGAGCGATTGATGGCCGGCGGTGTGGCCGGGCGTGGGGATGACCGTCAGGCCAGGCCAGATCGGCGCCTCGCCGTCCACCTGCTCGTAGCGCGCGCCGGGGAAGTCGGCGATGCCCGGCAGGGTGTAGTCCTCGGTCGCAAGCGCCGTCTCGTGCTCCACCCGCTGCACGACGATGGGGATGCCCGGGAAGCGGGCGTTGCCGCCGGCGTGATCGAAGTGGAGGTGGCAGTTGGCGACGGCGAGCACGTCCGACCGGGCGAGGCCGTTGGCCGCCAGCTGCTCGTCCAGGTCCCAATGGACCAGCGAGTACTGCTCGTCAACGACGGGATCGCTGCCGATGCCCGTGTCGAAGAGGAAGACGCCCTTCGGATGCCGGATGGCGTAGGCGCACATCATGAGTCGCTCGTCCGTCGCCGCTGGGTCTTCTCCGGGCAGGATCGCGAAGCCTGTGCGGAGGCGGATGATGTCGCTTGCGTCGATCACCGGCGCAGGGTACGGCACCGGCACCGTCGGGCTTGGCTCGCTCGACGTCGTCGCGGGCGCCGCGGCTGGGTCGCCGGAGCGCTCTTCGAGGCGATCAGTCGATGTGGCGGGCTACCTCGCGGCCGCCTAGTACCGGCGAGGGCGGGTCGGCTCTTCCTTCGCGGGCTTGGGCTCGCGCCCTGGTCGGGGCGGACGCGGTGCGGTCCCCGGCGCCATGTCGGGCGGGGGCACGGCCGGCCCACGCTCCAATGCGGCACGAACCGCGGTCGCGAATTGCGCGGCGGTCGCCGATGGGACGCTTCCCTGCCAGGCCCGCTGGATCTCCGCGATGCGCTCCGATTCGGCGGCACGCCGTTCGCGCTCGGCTCTCGAATGCTTGGCCATCTTCCCTCGATCCTGTCGTCTCGTGGTCGGGACGCTGCGGACATCCTACGTGGGTTTGGCGAACGATGGACCGCGCGACCAGATGGCCCCTGGTTCGTGTGCGTTCGGCGACGAGTCGCAGGTCAGGCGGTCGCGCTCTGACGCTCATCGACGAGCACCGGACGTAGCCGGCTTCGTCCTGATGCGCTGGCTAGGCGCGAAGGCGCATCCCCACCTCGGCGGCGGCGGCGACCACGGCCGAGGCGACCTTCGCTTCCGAGCCCGGCGTCGGGAACCGGTATGACGGCCCGTGGACGTGGACAGCGGCGATGACCTCGCCATCGGCCGAGGCGATCGGAGCGGCGATCGACGAGATGCCATCCGAGAATTCCTCGCGCACCCAGGCGTAGCCGTCCTGGCGCACGTGGCGCAGCCGGTCGAGGAGCGGGCCGGCATCGGTGATGGTCTGCGCCGTGAAGCGCTCGCGCGGCTCGGCCAGCAAGCGGACGAGCGCCGGTGCGGGCATGAAGGCCAGGAACACCTGTCCCGATGAGACGGCGTGCATCGGGATCCGGCTGCCGGTCCAGTCGCGCACCTGGACGGGGTTCGGCGAGTCGACCTGGTCGACGTAATGGACGAGGGCGCCGTCGGGCACCGAGAGCCCGGTCGCCTCACCCGTGCGCTCGGCCAGCTCGACCAGCGTCGGATGTGCCGTGGCCGCCAGCCCGCGCGTCTCGTGGAGCCCACCGGCCAAGGTGGCGATTCGTGGCCCCAGGCGATAGCGGGCGTCGCCGGGGACCTGCTGCACGACGCCCTCGGCCTGCATCGTGTCGAGCAACCGGGCGACGGTGCTCTTCGGAAGGTGCGTCGCCGCCGCGACCTGCGTCACGCCGACCGGCCCGTCGGCCAGGGCGTCGAGGACCGCGAATGCACGCCTGATCGACTGGACTCTGGACACCGAGGCTGATTCTCCGCTAGATTCGGGATGGCAGTTCCACTATACGGCATCGTTCCACATGGTGGAACAGGCCCGACGGCGAGAAGAACGCGGGAACGCACCGCCGGGACGGAACAGGAGCGCGACGGCCGATGGCCAACGACTACGAACAGATCGACCTCGAAGCCCTCAGCGATGAGGAGCTCACCGAGCAGATGCACAACGACCTGTACGACGGCCTCAAGGATGAGATCACCAAGGGCACGAACATCCTGCTCGGCCGCGGCTGGTCCGCCTCACGCGTCCTGAACGAGGCCCTCGTCGAGGGCATGCGCATCGTGGGCATCGACTTCCGCGACGGCATCCTCTTCGTGCCGGAGGTGCTCCTGGCCGCAAACGCCATGAAGGCGGGCATGGCCATCCTGCGGCCGATCCTGGCCGAGACCGGTGTCGAGTCCATCGGCAAGGTCGTCATCGGGACGGTCAAGGGCGACATCCACGACATCGGCAAGAACCTGGTCGGGATGATGCTCGAGGGTGCCGGCTTCGAGGTCTTCGACCTGGGCATCAACACCGACGCGGAGAAGTTCATCGCCGCACTCGAGGAGCACAAGCCCGACATCCTGGGCATGTCCGCCCTGTTGACGACCACGATGCCCTACATGAAGGTCGTCATCGAGACGCTCAAGGAGCGCGGCATCCGCGACGACTACATCGTCCTCGTCGGGGGCGCGCCGCTCAACGAGGAGTTCGGCAAGGCCATCGGCGCCGATGCCTACTGCCGCGACGCCGCTGTCGCGTCCGAGACGGCCAAGGCGCTCGTCCTGCAGCGCCGCGCTACGGCCAGCGCGGCCAAGGCAAGCTGATGGCCTTGTCGGGCAAGGGTCGGGGTCGCGTCCTCGTCATCGGCTGCGGCGCCCTGGCCAACGAGATGCTGGCCGTCGTGCGCGCCAGCGGCCTCAAGGACATCGACGTGACCTGCCTGCCGGCCAAGCTCCACCAGCGACCGTCCGGCATCCCGGACGCGGCGCGGACGAAGATCCGGGCCGGCCGCGAGCAGGGCTACGAGCGCATCTTCGTGGCCTATGCCGACTGCGGCACGTACGGCACGCTCGACACCATGCTCGACGAGGAGGGCGTCGAGCGCCTGCCGGGCGCCCACTGTTACGAGTTCTATAGTGGCAGCGCGGCCTTCGAGGCCATGACCGAGGCCGAGCCCGCGACCTTCTACCTGACCGACTACCTGGCCCGCAGCTTCGAGCGCCTGGTCATCGGCGGGCTGGGCATCGACCGCCATCCGGAGCTGCTGCCGATGTACTTCGGGAACTACAAGCGCATCGTCTACCTCGCCCAGTCCGACGACCCGGTGGCCCTGACCCTGGCGCGCGCGGCCGCAGACCGGCTGGGGCTCGAATTCGAGCTCCGACGGACCGGCCTCGCGCCCTTCGCCGCCGCCATGGCCACGATGACCAGCCGCCCGGCGCTGGCCATGGCCGACGGCACCGGGGTCACCTTCGGAACCACGGAGGCCGCCTGAATGGCCAGCCTGACCGTCATCTGGTGGCGCGACATCCCGGCCCAGGTCATGGCCCAGGAAGGGCGCGTGTCCAACAAGCACATCCTGCCCGGCCGATTCCAGGATGCCATCGACCGGGCAGCCGTGAAGGCCGGGCTGGCCGGCACGGACGACTACCTGGCGCAATGGCGCCGCGAGAGTCGCCCCTGCGGCGATGACCTCGAGGCCGAGGTCGCGGCCGAGGTCGCGCTGCTCGAGGCCGCCTACCCCAGTGCCCGCCTCCAGGTCCTGATCGCCACCGGTGGCCTGGCCGGCGACCTGTGACCCTGACCGTCGTCTCCTCGGCCACCCGGGAGGTCGTCATCGGCGATGACCGGCCGTTCGTCGTCATCGGCGAGCGCATCAACCCGACCGGCCGCAAGCTGCTTGCGGCGGAGATGCGCGCCGGCGACTTCAGCCGAGTCGAGCGCGACGTGCTGGCCCAGGTCGAGGCCGGCGCCCACATGCTCGACGTCAACGCCGGCATCCCCCTCGCCGACGAGCCAGCCATCCTGGCCCAGACCATCAGGCTCGTGCAGTCGCTGACCGACCTGCCACTGTCGATCGATTCCTCGATCGTCGAAGCCCTCGAGGCTGGGCTGGCCGCGTACCAGGGCAAGGCGCTGGTCAACTCGGTGACCGGCGAGGACGAGCGCCTCGAGCGCGTCCTGCCGCTGGTGCGCAAGTACGGCGCCGCCGTCGTGGCCATCTCCAACGACGAGACCGGCATCAGCGAGGATCCGGACGTCCGGTTCGCGGTCGCCAGGCACATCGTCGAGCGGGCCGCTGACCACGGTATCCCGCGCGAGGACGTCATCGTGGACCCGCTGCTGATGCCCATCGGGGCCATGCCACGAGCCGGGCGACAGGTCTTCCGCATCCTCGGCCGGCTGCGCGACGAGCTGAAGGTCAACTCGACCTGCGGCGCCTCCAACGTCAGCTTCGGCCTGCCCAACCGCGAGGGCATCAACGGCGCCTATCTCTCGATGGCCATCGCCAGCGGCCTGACATCGGCGATCACGAATCCCATCGCCGAAGGCGTCCGCAACGCCGTCATGGCCGCCGACGTGCTGATGGGCAACGACGCCGAATGCGCACGCTGGATCCGCGCCTTCCGCGAACCACCCGCCGCCGGCGAGGACGGCCGGCGCCAGAACCGGCGACGGGCGCTGGCGGTGCAGGCCACGGCGTGACCGTCCTGATCGGGTCGCCCGGCCGCCACCCCGCCTCGGGCAGGCGCCGATGATGCAGGCCGAGGACACCGCTCAGCACGCCACCGCAGACGGACCGCTCCTGATCTTCACGCCGTCGGGGCGCCGCGGCCGTTTCCCGGCCGGGACCGTGGTCCTCGACGCAGCGCGCTCGCTGGGCGTGGACATCGACTCCGTATGCGGCGGGCGCGGCATCTGCGGCCGCTGCCAGGTGCGCCCCATGACGGGCTCGTTCGCCAAGCACGGCATCGAGTCGTCAGCCGACCACCTCACGCCGCCCGGCGCGGTCGAGGCCGAGTATGAGCTGACGCGCGCGCCGCTCAGGGAGGACTGTCGCCTCTCCTGTACCGCGACGCTCATCGGCGACATCGTGGTCGACGTGCCGCCAGAAAGCCAGGTCCATCGTCAGGTCGTCCGCAAGGGCATCGCCCGTCGGGCGTTCACGGTCGATCCCGTCGTCCGACTCCACTACGTCGAGGTCGTGCCGCCAGAGCTGGCCTCACCGACCGGCGACCTCGGCCGGCTCTTCGAGGCGCTCGAGCGCGAGTGGTCGCTGACGGGCCTCGCGGCCGACCTCCACGTCGTCAAGGCACTGCAGCCGGCCCTGGCGAAGGGTGGCTACAAGGTGACGGTCGCCGTCCACGCCGCGAAGCAGGTCATCGCCGTCTGGCCGGGCTTCCAGGATCGGGCCCTGGGCGTCGCCATCGACGTCGGCTCGACGACCATCGCCGGCCACCTGGCGGACCTCGAGCGCGGCGATGTGCTCGCCTCGGCCGGCGTCATGAACCCACAGATCCGCTTTGGCGAAGACCTCATGAGCCGGGTCTCGTTCGCCATGCTCCACGATGGCGGTGCGGCCGAGATGACGCAGGTCGTACGCGTCGCCCTGGCCGAACTCGTGACCGACCTCGCCACGCAGGCCGGCGAGGATCTCGACCATATCCTGGAGTTGGCCGTGGTGGGCAACCCGATCATGCACCACCTGCTGCTGGGCATCGATCCGGTGCCGCTCGGCTCTGCACCCTTCGCGCTGGCCACCGACCGCGCCGTCCAGGCCCGCGCCGAGGAGATCGGGCTTGATGCGATCAATCCCGGGGCGAGGCTCTATGTCCTGCCGTGCATCGCCGGCCATGTCGGCGCGGACACCGCCGGCGTGATGCTCGCCGAGACGCCCTACCGATCGAAGCGCATCACGCTCATCGTGGACGTCGGCACGAACGCCGAGATCGTGCTCGGCGACGCCCGGCGATTGCTGGCCGCGTCGAGCCCCACCGGCCCCGCCTTCGAGGGCGCCCAGATCAGCTCCGGCCAGCGAGCGGCGCCGGGTGCTATCGAGCGCGTGCGCATCGACCGCGAGACCCTCGAGCCGCGCTTCCGGGTCATCGGCAGCGATCTCTGGTCGGACGAGCCGGGCTTCGCCGAGGCGACGGAGGCGAGCGGCGTGACCGGCATCTGCGGGTCGGGCATCGTGGAGGTCATCGCCGAGCTCTACCTCGCGGGCATCATCACGGCCGACGGCATCGTCGACGGGCGCATGGCGGGTCGCACGTCGCGTGTCATCGCCGACGGCCGCACCTTCAGCTACCTGCTCCGTGATGGCACGCCGCGCATCCTGGTGACCCAGAACGACGTGCGCGCCATCCAGCTCGCCAAGGCCGCCCTCTACGCCGGTGTCCGCCTGCTCATGGACCATCTCGAGATCGAGACCGTCGACCAGGTCCGACTGGCCGGCGCCTTCGGCAGCCAGATCGACCCGCTGCACGCCATGGTCCTCGGGCTCGTGCCCGACTGTGACCTCGACCAGGTCGAGGCGGCCGGCAATGCGGCCGGGACGGGCGCCCTCATCGCTCTCCTGTCGGGCAACGCCCGGCGCGAGATCGAGACCCAGGTGCGGCGCGTGGAGAAGATCGAGACGGCCGTCGAGCCCCGCTTCCAGGAGCACTTCGTGGCCGCCATGGCCATCCCTCACAAGACGGCCGAGACGCCGAATCTCTCGCGCCTGGTCGAGCTGCCAGCCCCGGTGGCGCCCGACCACGAGGCCATGAACGGGCGCTCCGGTCGACGGCGGCTGCGGAGCGGACCAGCCGACGACCCGGGCGCCGCGCGGCCGCACGATCGCGAGGTGCGCACGAAGGCGACGGAGGAAGTCCGATGATCGACGACACGGTCCGCCGACGCGCCGGCGGCCGGGCGGCTCGACAGGCTGCTCGTGCGCACGACACGACGGTCCATCCGCCCTTCCTGACCCGCACCATGGCGCCCTTCGAGGTCCTCTCGGAGGAGGGCCTGGCGATCATCGAGCACAACGCCGACACGATCCTCGAGGAGGTCGGGCTCGACTTCCGCGGGCGACGCGGACGCACTCCGCACGCTCCGCGAGGCGGGCGCCGACGTCCAGGGCGAGCGCGTCCGCTTCCCTCGCGGCATGTGCCGCACCATCGTCCAGGCCAGCGCCCCGCGCGAGTTCTGGCAGGTCGCGCGGAACCCGGCGCGCAACGTCCACATCGGCGGCATGAGCACGGTCTTCGCGCCGGCCTACGGCCCGCCGTTCGTGCGTGACCTGGACACCGGGCGCCGCTACGGGACGATCGAGGACTTCCGCAACTTCGTGAAGCTGGCCTACGTGACGCCCTACCTGCACCACAGCGGCGGGACCGTCTGCGAGCCCGTCGACCTGCCGGTCAACAAGCGCCACTACGACATGGTCTACAGCCACATGCGCTGGTCGGACAAGCCGTTCATGGGCTCGGTCACCCAGCCACAGCGCGCTCAGGACACCGTGGACATGGCGCGCATCCTGTTCGGCGAGGCGTTCCTCGAAGACAACGTCGTGATCATCAGCCTGATCAACGCCAACTCACCGCTCGTCTGGGACTCGGTCATGCTCGGCGCGGCGCGGAACTACGCGCTCGCCAACCAGGCCACGATCATCACGCCCTTCATCCTGGCCGGGGCCATGTCGCCCGTGACCGCCGCCGCCGTCTGTGCGCAGACGCTGGCCGAAGCGCTCGCCTGCATGGCCTTCGTCCAGCTCGTACGGCCGGGCGCCCCGGTCGTCCTGGGCTCCTTTGCCAGCTCGATCTCGATGCAGTCGGGGGCGCCCACCTTCGGCACGCCTGAGCCGGCTCTCGTGCTCTACGCCATGGCCGCGCTGGCTCGTCGGCTGGGGGTCCCCTTCCGCTCGGGCGGCTCGTTGTGCGGCTCGAAGATCCCCGACGCCCAGGCAGCCTACGAGTCCGCGGCCACGCTCCAGCCGACCGTGTTGGCCGGCGTCAACTTCGTGCTCCATGCGGCCGGCTGGCTGGAAGGCGGCCTGGCGATGGGCTACGAGAAGTTCATCCTCGACCTCGACCAGTGCGGGATGATGGGCGTCTTCGTGGAGGGCATCGACCTGTCCGAGAACGGCCAGGCGCTGGACGCCATCCGCGAGAACGGTCCGGGGCAGCACTTCCTGGGCACGGCCCACACGCTGGCCAACTTCGAGACCGCCTTCTACCGATCATCGGTCGCCGACAACAACTCCTTCGAACAGTGGCTCGAGGACGGCAGCAAGGACGCCGCGCAACGGGCGAACAGTGTCTGGAAGAAGATGCTCGCCGAATACGAAGCGCCGCCCATCGATCCAGGCGTGGACGAGGCGCTGCTCGACTTCATCGCCCGCAAGAAGGCGTCCTTCCCGGACTCGGACGTCTAGGGCGGCGGCGTGGCACGTCGGGAGCTGGATCCTTCGGCGCGGGCGGCCATCGCGGGCGTGCTGGCGGCCCCCAAGTTCGAGCTCATCCCGCTCAACAACGCGGACGACCAGGCGGCCCGCCTGCCACCCGGTGCCACGGTCACCGTGACCGCCTCGCCGGCGAAGGGGATCGAGGCCACGATCGAGCTCTGCGAGCGGCTCCAGGTCCTCGGCTTCCACGTCATCCCACACCTTTCGGCGCGCATGATCCGCGACCGCTCGCACCTCGCCGACCTGCTCGCCCGCCTCGACGCCCAGGCCATCGACCATGCCTTCGTGGTCGGCGGCGACGCCGAGCGGCCCGGCGACTTCCTCGACGGACTGTCGCTCCTGCGGGCCATGTCGGAGAGCGGCCATGGCCTGACCGACATCGGCGTGCCCGGCTACCCGGAGGGCCATGCCACGATCCCGGATGCGGCACTGGACCAGGCGCTGGCCGACAAGCAGCCCTTCGTCCACTACATGACCACGCAGATGTGCTTCGACCCCGGCGCCATCACCGCCTGGCTGGCCGGACGTCGCGCGGCGGGCATCACGCTGCCGGTCTGGATCGGCCTGCCCGGCGTCGCCGAGCTGCACAAGCTGATGCTCATCAGCGCGCGCATCGGGGTCGCCGACTCGAAACGGTTCCTGGCCAAGAACACGCGACTCGTCGGTCGCCTGGTCCGACCGGGCGGCTACAGCCCCAACGGCCTGATGGAGGGCCTCGCGCCGACGTTGGCCGACCCGACCGCGGACATCCGGGGTCTCCACATCTACACCTTCAACCAGGTCGAGTCGACCGAGGCGTGGCGCCGCCGCTATCTCGACACGCTGACCGCCGTGGCCGCGAGCGCCTGATGGACGACCGACGCGCGTTGCTGTGTGGCGCTGCCTCGACGACCACGGGTCCGACCTAGAATCGAACCCTCACAAGGAGCCTCCGACCCGATGTCGATGCCCAGCAGCCTCCAGATCGCCCAGGCCGCCTCGATGCGCCCGATCGCCGAGATCGGCGCCGAGCTCGGCCTCTTGCCCGAGGAGCTCGAGCTCTACGGACCCTACAAGGCCAAGATCAGCCTCGATGTCCTGCGACGCCTGGCCGACCGACCCAACGGCCACGAGATCCTTATCACGGCGATCACGCCGACACCGCTCGGCGAGGGCAAGACGACGACGACGATCGGCCTTGCCCAGGGCCTCAACCGGATCGGCGTGCGCACGGCGGTCGCCATCCGTCAACCGTCACTCGGGCCGGTCTTCGGCATCAAGGGCGGCGCGGCCGGCGGCGGCTACAGCCAGATCGTGCCCATGGAGGACTTCAACCTTCACCTGACGGGTGACAACCATGCGGTCAGTGCGGCGCACAACCTGGCCGCCGCCTTCATCGACAACCACCTCCATCACGGCAATGCCCTGGGCATCGAACCGCACACCATCTCATGGCCGCACGTGGTCGACATCAGCGACCGTGCCCTGCGCCACGCGGTCATCGGGCTGGGGTCGGCCGAGGACGGGGTGCCGCGCGAGACCGAGTGGCAGATCAGCGTCGCTTCCGAGGTCATGGCCATCCTCGCCCTGGCCACGACGATCCAAGACCTCCGGGCGCGCTTCGGGCGCATCGTCGTGGCGCGCACCCGCGACGACCGACCCGTGACGCTGGAGGACCTCAAGGTGGCAGGCGCCATGACCGTGCTCATGCGCGACGCCATCAAACCCAACCTGCTCCAGACGCTCGAGGGCGGGCCGGCCTTCGTGCATGCCGGGCCCTTCGCCAACATCGCCCATGGCAACTCGTCGGTGCTGGCTGACCGGGTCGCCCTCAAACTCGTCGACGCCGTCTGCACCGAGGCCGGCTTCGGGGCCGACATGGGGGCCCAGAAGTTCATGGACATCAAGTGTCGGCTGGGTGGCATCCGACCCTCTGCGGCCGTCGTCGTGGCCACCATCCGGGCGCTCAAGATGCACGGGGGTGTGGGCCGCATCGTGGCCGGCAAACCGCTCGACCCGGCGCTCGAAGCCGAGGATCCGGAGGCCGTCCGGAGCGGTGCGGCAAACCTCGCCAAGCAGATCGAGAACATGCGCCTCTATGGGGTTCCGGTCGTGGCGGCCATCAACGCCTTCCCGACCGACGCCGCGTCCGAGGTCGCTGCCGTACGCGAGGTCGCCCTGGCGGCCGGTGCGGCGGATGCCGTGGTCGCCACGCACTTCGCCGACGGTGGCGCGGGCGCGGAAGATCTCGCCCGGGCTGTCTGGGCCGTGGCACAGGCAAGCGGCACCGACGGGGCCGACGACTTCCGCTTCCTCTACCCAGACGAGATGCCGCTGGCGGAGAAGATCGAGACCATCGCCACCCGCATCTATGGTGCCGACGGGGTGGACTTCGGTCCCGGCGTGCTCAGGACCCTCGAGCGCATCGAGTCGGACGGCCATCGCAGCCTGCCGATCTGCATGGCCAAGACCCACCTCTCGCTCTCGACCGACCCGACCAGGAAGGGCCGACCGACCGGCTTCCGGGTGCCTGTCCGCGACGCCCGCCTCTTCGCCGGCGCCGGTTTCGTGACCGCTTACTGCGGCGACATGCGCACGATGCCTGGACTGCCCTCGCGGCCGGGCGGCGAAGGCGTGGACATCGACGCCTACGGCAACGTCGTCGGCCTGTTCTAGGGGCTTCGCCGGAGGGCTAGCAGGGTCATGTCGTCTGCCGGTTCCGCATCGCCAACGAAGCTGTTGACCGCGGCGACGACGTTCGCGACCACGGCAGAGGCCGAGACTTCGCCAGCCTCGAGGATCACATCGACGAGGCGCTCGAGGCCGAAGCGCCGCCCGTCGGACGCGGTGGCGTCGGTCACGCCGTCGGTATAGACGAAGAACAGGTCGCCCGGCGCCAGCGTCACGACACGGTCGGCGACCGATGGTTGATCGAAGAGCCCAAGCATGGCGCCGGGCGCCCGGACCTGGCGCACCCGACGCGATGCGCGCCGTCGCAGAAGCGGGTGCTCGTGCCCGGCGTTGGCGTATCGCAGGCTTCCAGCGATCGGGTCGAGCCTGGCGACGAGCGCGGTCAGGAAGAGCCCGGTTCGCGCGTCGCGGACCAGGACCCCATTCGTCCGTCGGAGGGCGTCCGCCGGGCCACGACCGTTGTAGGCCGCCGAGCGCATCACGGCCCGGCTGAAGGCCATCATCAACGCCGCCGGGAGGCCCTTGCCGGTCACGTCGGCCACGACCAGGCCGAGCATCGCCCGGGCCGACGGCAGCGTGTACACGTCATAGAAGTCGCCGCCGACCATCCGCGCCGCGCGGTACCCCGTGGCGATCTCCCAACCCCGTGGCACGGGGAGGTCGGTCGGCATGAGGTTGAGCTGGATCCGTCGGGCGAAGGCGAGCTCCCGCTCCTGCCGCAGCCGGTCGTCCGCAAGCAACGAGCGAAGGCGCCCGATCTCGGCGTCGCGGGGATCGGCCTCGGCCGCCTGCGGAGGTCTCGGCTGCTCTGCCGTCATGGCTGGATGGACGACTCGAAAGCGGCGATCGCGGTGGCCTCGTCGGTATGGACGTCGATGAATCGTTCGAACCCCGTGCGCTGCATGATGCGCGCGAGGGCTGAATCCGGAGCGCTCGGCAGGAGGATCTTGATGTGGGGCTGAAGCCCGGAGTCGACCGCTTGACTGAAGGCGTGATGCGCCGCCCATCCTGACTCAGGGTCGGGGGGCTCCTTGCCATTGAAGATCAGGGCGAGGCTGTGCAATGCGACCAGCCCAGAGCTACCCATGAACGGCACGCTCCGGAGGTCGAGCAGGAGGTCCCGGGCGCCCTCCTTGTAGAGGCGCCGTCCTTCGTCGATGACCATCTCGAAGTTCGACGCATCGAGGTCCCCATCGAGGCGCAGGATCGTCACCGGGACGCGGCCTTCGACTCGGTCAACGGTGGTCTTCATGTCCGTCCCACTCCTTTCCAGTCAGCCTGAGGATCAAGGTCAGCTCGTTGCCGCCGCCTGGCCGTTCCCGATGATCCATCCGATCGACGCACAGACGCGTGAGGTGGATGCCCAGACCGCCGGGGGCTCGTCGCTCGAGCGGAGTGTCGAGGTCGGGCATCGGCCATGTCGTCGGGTCGAACGCTGGCGCCTCGTCGCGGAGCCTGATCACGACATCCTGCGGGTCGCCGGAGACTTCGATCTCGACCGGCCCAGGTCGGCCACGGTAGCCGTGACGCATGATGTTGGCAACGACCTCGTCGACGACGAGGACAAGATCCTGCGCCGCATCAGCTTCCATGCCGAATGCGGACGCACCCTCCGTAACGAAGGCCCTAATGGCCGCGAGATCAGGCAGCCCGGCCTCGGGCAGCAGGAGCGATCTGCTGGCGATCATCGGACGGCGATTGTGATGCATCCGCGATCGAGGCATGCACCCGGACCATCGAGGGAGTGATTCCCACGCTGCTCTTGTCAGAATTCGTTGACGTGCGTACGATGGCGACGCGCCACACGAGCGCCGACCGAACGCGAACCAGGAATCAACAGCACACGACGCACTGGCGCGACCACCGCGACACCCTCGGAGGAGTCCGATCCCGATGCTGAATACCGAGCCCCAGCCGCTCAGCCCAGCGCTCGCACCGGCGCCCAGCGCCGAGGTGCTCGTCCGCCTGTCGGACGCGGCGGCCGGGAAGTTGCGTGAGCTGACGGAAGCCGAGACCAACCCCGCCATCGGGCTGCGCGTCTATGTCTACTCGGGCGGCTGCTCCGGCTACCGCTACGGGATGATGCTCGAGGACCAGCCGACGTCCGAGGACGTGACCGTCGAGGCCAACGGCGTCCGCGTCTACGTCGACCAGGCCAGCACCCAGTACCTGACGGGCTCGGAGATCGACTACGTCGATACGCTCATGGGGGCGGGCTTCACGGTCAACAACCCGAACGCGGTCTCGGGCTGCGGCTGCGGCAGCAGCTTCCGCACGGCCGAGTCGGAAGGCAGCCCGGGCGGCTGCAGTCACTGACCCACTCGTGGCGCCGAGGCGCCGCGGACCCTGCGCCGAGGCGGCGCTGACCAACTGAGACGCGAGCCGTCGGGACCACCCGGCGGCTCGATCGATTCTGCGGCGGCCGATAGCGGCCGATCAGCACCGCCTCTGCGGGTCCCGGGACTTTCGTCCCATTTCCCGGTGCCAGGACGCCACGAGATGCGTCGAGCGGCCGCTACACTGCGCCCAGTCATGGACTTGCCGCTCTTCCCCCTGCACACGGTCCTCTGCCCAGGCGTCGCGTTGCCGCTCCACGTCTTCGAGGATCGCTACCGCCGCATGGTCGATCACTGCGTCGAAGCCGGCGAGCCATTCGGCGTCGTCCTCATCCGGGAGGGCCGCGAGACCGGCCCCCTCGACGGGCGGATCTCACGCATCGGGACGACCGCGCTCATCCGCGACGCCGGCCGCTACCCGGACGGCCGCTTCGACCTCATGACGGTCGGCGGACGACGATTCCGGATCGAGTCACTGACCGACAGCGAGGAGCCCTACCTCATCGCAGAGGTGCGCTACCTGCGCGAGCCGGTCGGCGACCCGGACATGGCGCGCGCCCTGGCCGAGCGCGTCAGCTCGCGATTCCTGCGCTACCTCGAGGTGCTCCAGCCGGCGCTCGAGGATGACGAGGACGACGGACCCGACTACGAGGTCGAGGTCATCGTCGACGACGACCCCGAGGGCGTCGGCGCTGCCAGCTCCGCCGCTCCGACCTCTCCTGGCGCCGGCGCCGAAGGCCACGGGGACGCGGGCGCACGAGGCTCCGAGGACGCCGACCGACCACCGGAGCGGGTGTTGAGCGGCACCGACGCCGACCGGCGCGACCTGCTCATGGCGGCGGCGCGACGCCTGGTCGAACCGGAGGACCCGACCGCCCTGTCCTACGTCCTCTCAGGGCTCATCCACGTCGAGCTGCCCTCGCGACAACGCCTCCTCGAGGCGGCCACGACCGAGCTGCGACTGCGGCGACTGCAGGGATTGCTCGGCCGCGAGATCGACCTCCTCAACCGCGACCTGAAGCCGCTCGTGGTCGACGCCCGGGGCGCATCCGGCCGCAAGAACTGACCGCGGCGGCGGCGCAGGCCGTCAGACCGAGCCACCGCCCGGCTACCCTGACGGGGTGCTGATCGGCGGGGTCGTCATCGGGTTCGTGCTCGGGCTCATCCTGCGCGGGCGTCCCGGAAACCTGCTCGACGCCAGGATCCGCTGGTCGGGTCTCCTCTTCGTGGCCGTCATGGTCCGCTACGGCACCGAGCTGGCCATCGCCAACGGCGTGGCCATCGCGGAGACGCTGCGCCTGCCCCTCTTCGGCGGCGCCTTCGGGCTGCTGCTGATCACGCTCTGGCACAACCGGGCGGTGCCCGGGATGCTCGTGGTCATGGTCGGGGTCGCCTCGAACGCCTTCGCGGTCGTCGTCAACGGCGGCTGGATGCCCGTCTGGGAGCCGTCCCTGGCGCTCGTCGGCTTCACGACCGCCGACCTCGTGCCCACCTTCCACGTGCTCCTGCCGTTGACACTCGACGCGCAATTCCTGCGGATGGCCGGTCCCTTCGGCGACCTGCTGCCGATCCCGTTGCCGATCCTGCCCAACGTGGCCAGCATCGGCGACGTCTTCATCAGCCTCGGCCTGGGCTGGTTCGTGCTGGCGACGATGATCCGTGGCGCGGCGGCCGAGCAGGAGACGATCTACCCGGTGCCGACGGTGGTCGAGCCGGCTCGCCTGAGGCGCCCCATCAAGGCCGCGCTCTCCGGTGCCGCTATCTCCCCTGAGACCGGGATACCGGCCACGCCCTCGTACGCGGACGCCTTGAGCCTCGACCGACCGACCCTCCTTGGCGGTTCGAGCGCTGGCGCCATGCCGGTCACGGCCCTCCGCCGCGGCGACGACCTGGACCTGAGCAGCATCCCGCCGACGGCCCTGGCGGCCGAGACGGCCGTGCCGCCGATCGTCGCCCGGATCGGCGAACACCCCTACGTCCGCCTGGCGCTCGATGCCCGCTTCGTGGCCTTCTGGCTGGGCCAGACGATCAGCCTGCTCGGCGACCGCCTCCACCAGGTGGCGTTGGCTGTGCTCGTCTTCGGGGTCACCGACTCGGCCCTCGCGACCGCCCTCGTCTTCCTGACCGCGGCGCTCCCGAACCTGCTCATCGCGCCCATCGCCGGCACCTTCGTCGATCGCTGGGACCTCCGCGCGACGATGGTCGTCAGCGACCTGCTGCGAGCCGCGCTCGTGCTGCTCATCCCGGTCGCCGCGCAGCGCGAGATCGCCCTCGTCTTTCCCCTCGTCTTCCTGATCACGACCATCAGCGTCTTCTTCCGGCCGGCCAAGGCGGCGGCCGTCCCGCGCATCGTGCGACGCGACGACCTGCTGGCGGCCAACTCCCTGACGTGGACGGGCGAGACGCTGGCCGACATCGCCGGCTACCCCATCGCCGGCCTCTTCGTCGCTTTCCTGGGGACCTCGATCGGGCTCGCCTTCTGGCTCGACGCCGCGACCTACGTCGTGAGCGCCGTCCTCCTGCTGGCCATCACCATCCCGCCGGTCTACCGGGTGGCCGGGAAGCTGGCAGGCAATGCCATCGGGCGGTTCATGGGCGAGCTGCGTGATGGCTGGCGCTTCCTGCGCGGCAAACCCTCGCTCTACCAGAACACGCTGGTCAGCGCGGTGGCCCAGGTCTCGGTCGGAGCGACCATCGCCCTGACCGTCGTCTACGCCCGGGATGTCCTGTCGCAGCAGCCGGTCCCCTTCCCTACCAACTACACGCTCATCGAGGCAGCCATCGGGGTCGGCAACCTGGTCGGCGGGCTGGCGGTCGGGGCGATCGGCGCCCGATTCGGCAAAGGCCACCTGTTCATCGTCGGCCTCATCGCCATGGGCGGCCTGATCGCCATCCTTGGCCTGACCTCGAACCTCGGGCTGGCGTTGATGGCGTCGATCGGCTACGGCATCGCCAACCTCGTCTACGTCGTTCCGACCCAGACGCTCTTCGCCGAGCTGACGCCGCCCGGCATGATGGGCCGCGTGGTCGCCTTCCGGGGCAGCCTCGTGTTCGGTGCCCTGACGCTGGCCATGGCCGTCTCCGGGCTGATGGCCGAGGTCATCCCGGCCGGCATCGTCATCGCCATCTTCGGCTTCGTGACGCTCGGGGCGGGGGTCGTGGCGGCGTTCCTGCCGGCCATCCGAAGGTCGTAAGTCGTCGCCGGGAGGTGGGTGGCCTGAGGGGCTCGGCGTGCGCGCGGGGCCGAGGGTGGGCATACTACGGCGGCTTCCCCATGCGATCGAGCCGCGGTCCCGCCCGGCCTTCGCTGACTCGCAACGGAGACGATCGACACACATGACGGACCCGCAGCGCCCCGACGACACAGCTCCTGGCGCGCCTGGGGCAGGCCCGCCCGACGCAATGACGCCCGACGAGCTGGCGGCGGCCGAGAACGCTGCCCTGACCGAGGCCATCGACGAGACCGAGCCGGACGCTGCGGCTCCAGAGCCTGAGCCGGAACCCGAACCAGCCGCGCCCGAGCCAGAGCCGGAGCCCGAAGTCGCCGCGCCGGAGCCTGAGCCGGAACCCGAACCACGGCGCCAGAGGCCGAGGCGGAAGTGGAGCCTGAGGCCGCCGTGGCTCCGAGCCTGAGCCGGAGCCCGAGCCCGAACCCGAGCCCGAGCCTGAGCTCGAGCCCGAAACCGCTGAGGAAGAGGCTGCATTCGAGGAGGCGGCCGCAGCAGCGGCCGTGGCGCCCGAGTTCGCAACACCAGCCGAGAAGCCCAAGAAAGGCGCTCCGGTCGCGGCAACGCCGGCGCCGCCTGTCGCCACGATCCCCTATGTCGACGACCGGTTTTCGAAGATCTGGATCGTGGTCATCGTGGCGACGTTCGCGCTCATCTTCGCCTTCGGCATCATCGTCAGCCGCGGCGGGTTCCTGAACCCCGGGCCGACGCCGATCCCGGTCGAGTCCCCGAGCCCATCGTCGGTCGAAAGCCCTTCGACCAGCCCGAGCACCTCGGTCGCGCCGAGCGTCAGCCCGTCGCCGGCGGCCAGCCCGTCCGCCGAGGCGAGCCCGTCTGCCGAGGCAAGCCCGTCGGCCGAACCCAGCCCGGCCGATTCGGCCAGCCCGAGCCCCTAGGCCCCGAACGGCCCGCGGCCCCGGATGCGCCTGCTCGGTCGAGACCGTGACCCGGGGCGCTTCGCTCGCCGCCGAGAGGCGATGGTCCGGGAGCAGCTGGTGGCCCGCGGCGTCCGCGATCCGCTGCTCCTGGCCGCGATGGGCGAGGTCCCACGCGAGCGCTTCGTCCCGCCCGGTCTCATCGAGCGGGCCTACTCGGACGGCGCCCTCGCGATCGGCGGTGGCCAGACGATCTCGCAGCCGTACATCGTGGCGCGCA
>CAWIML010000008.1:0-284920 GCA_963837215.1 uncultured Chloroflexia bacterium | reverse complement strand
CTCTCTCTCTCTCTCTCTCTCTCTCTCTCTCTCTCTCTCTCTCTCTCTCTCTCTCTCTCTCTCTCTCTCTCTCTCTCTCTCTCTCTCTCTCTCTCTCTCTCTCTCTCTCTCTCTCTCTCTCTCTCTCTTTCTCTCTCTCTCTCTCTCTTTCTTTCTTTCTTTCTTTCTTTTTTTTTTTTTTTTTTTTTTTTTTTTTTTTTCTTTTTTTTTTTTTCTCATGGCCGCTCCATGGCTCCATGGCCTCCATGGCCGCCATGGCCGCCATGGCCGTGGCAAGCGGTTGCGCCGCTGGTACTACGTCGACATGATTCGTGCTCTCGGGCCTGATGCCGATGTCGAGGACGCAGGAGTCGATTTCGGTACCTGAGGACCGGGTCCTCCGTGATGACTTCGGCCGCAATGTCGTCGCTGACTACTCGACGACCGACCTTGAATGCGCCACCGAGATGTTCCCGCTGTCAAAGGTCTTCGACAGCGCGGCAATCTTCTCGTGGCATGGTCGGTACGTCGCGCAAGAACCGGAGCGAGCCGCCGAGTTGACGGGACGCTGGAATGCCTTCTACGAGCAAGTCCTCTCCCACTTCATTCAATACACAGTCCCCGCCATCGTTCTGAACAAGGAGACGCCCAAAGAGGCTGTCTGCACGGTCTTCGAGAAGGTCAACACCGGCGGCGTCCCGCTTAATGTGTTCGAGCTCCTGACCGCGACCTTTGCCGCCGACAACTTCCGATTGAAGACGACTGGGCCGACGGAAGCAGGAGCTGAACAAGAGAGCTTCGCTCCAGGCAGTGGAAGAGGACTGACCTACTTCAGGCGGTGACGCTACTGGCGACGCGCACGCGGCGGCTGGCGTTCGTGGCGTAGCGCGGCGAGCCGGACCGGGCGTCTGCCGTCGGGTGCAAACGCAAGGACATCCTGAACCTGTCGCTCGAGGAGTACGTACGGTGGGCGGACGAGGTGTCGGATGCGCTCGTATGGGCCGATCCTTCCTCGCCCAGGAGTTCATCTTCGGCGCCCCGGACGTCCCGTATCGCACACAGTTGGTACCACTTGCAGCCATCAAGGTCGTGCTCGGAAAGGTCGCCGACGCTACGCCATCCATGATCGACTTCGCCAGTGGTACTGGTGTGGGGTCCTCGGAGAGCTATACGGTGGTACGACAGAGACACGATTCGGGCGCGATGTGGAGCAAGTCCCAGCCTGGGCAGCCGGCTCGACCGCGATCCCCAACTCAGTGGTTGACGCGGTCTTTCGAGAGCAACGGCTGGACACCCTCCGAACCCGGAACAGCGCCGCCTACAAGGGCATCTACGCACTGCTCATGAGGGCCGGCAGCCTGGATTGGATGAAACATCAGCCGATGAACATGGCGGCGTTCTTCGACTACCAGGTGGACATCCATCACGTCTTTCCGAAGGCATGGTGCCTCAAGAACAGCATTCCTGACGGGCAGCGCGAGAGCATCGTGAACAAGACCGCCATCGCTGCAGAGACCAATCGAGTGATCGGTGGCCGAGCGCCCTCCGAGTACCTGCGGGCCTTGGAGAGTCGGGGCGGGGGGATCGCGCGCGACCGCCTGGAACAGATCATAGCGACTGACGCGATCGACCCTTCGTTGCTTGCAGCCGACGACTTCGGTGGCTACTACGCGGCTCGAAAGGCGGCCCTGGTCGAACTGATTTCTGCGGCCATGGGCAAGGAAGTGATCAGAGACGTGGACCTGGTGCAGCCGCTCGACGAATTCGAACCAGAGCAAATCGAACCTGACATCGATGATGTGATCCTCGTCGCGAGCTAAGTCCATGAGGCTCACCAGTCTTCGCCTCGAGAACTTCCGCCAGTTTCAGTCGCTCGACGTGGATCTCGACCCGCTGACGGTGTTCGTCGGCGCGAACAACGCCGGGAAATCAACGATCCTCGATGCGATCGGATGCCTGCTGTCATCCAGGAGTCCCGCCGGCGACGAGTGGACATGGAACGACGCCGCGATGAAGCCCAGGCTCGTCATGGGTGCATCCCACCCTGCGTGGGATGAGGTCTCGATGGCCGGGACGTGTCTGGTCATCGGGACGTTCGCCGTCGAACAGCACGAGGCTGCCGCGTGGGAGCCGCTTGGCATCGACTCCTCTGTCGACGTCGGCGTTCGCTTCGACGTGTACACGGAGGCGCGCTCGTGGCCCTCGGTGATTCTTACGGAGTCTAATCCACTGACTCAGACCGATTGGAGCCGCTATTTCAGCCCCCACAGGCACGCCCATCATGCCGTGGCAGCACGACGGACGCGTGTGGATCGACCTTTGGGCTGCGAGTCCCGGCGGCAGGCGTCCTCCTGCAACCTCGTTCGACGATCCCACAACTGATCCGCTTTCCCGGACCTGGCGAACCAACGCCTCCCGCTGCAGCTCTGCTGCAACCATTCCTTGAAGAGCGATCGACGAGGCTGCATCCAAGGTCCCCGAGATCGTCGCGGACGTCGTGGTGGGCCTCGGCGAGCGTGTTCTGCTCGACATTTCACGTGCCATGTCGGACGTCGTTCGCCGATATCTTCCATCAGCGAGTGGTGCCGCGATTGCCAGACTCACTGATCCTGATGTCCGCGCCGCACTGCGGGCGGCCATTGGCGACCTCGAGATCATGGTTCGGACGGACGTGGATCCCTCAGACCCGCGAAGCGCGCCCATGACGCTCGACGAGCTCGAGCTGCTTGAATTGACTGAGTCCGAGCACGGCTCGTTCACACCAGACGTCGAGCCGCTAGAAGCCATGGGCACCGGCGCACAGCGTGCATTCCTGATGTCCATCCTAGAGCTCTACGCTGACACAACCAGCTGGCCGATGACGAGTCCCATCCTGATCACGCTGGAGGAACCGGAGGCTGGCCTCCACCCGGCTGCTCAACGACAAGTGGCGCAGGCATTAGCACGTCTCAACGACGTGACCGGAGTGCAGGTCGTCATCACAACACATTCACCCACGGTCATCCACGCTGCGCCGGCCCGATCGGTACGCCTCGTCCAGGCACGAGAGAAGGACCGGGAGCCTCGCATCGTGCTGCCGGAGTCGCTCCAGGAGGTCGCATCCGAGCTAGGGACTCGGCCAGGGCGACATCCTACTAGCCGAGCGGTTCGTGATCGTCGAAGGACCAGTCGATGTCGCCGTTCTTACTGAATGGGCGAAGCGGATTGGCGTCGACTTCGGCGCGAGTGGCGTCACGCTCATTGGCGCCAAAGGGTGGACCAAGGCCCACGTCCTGAGTGAGCTCGTCGCCCTGGCCCATCCGAGCGCCAGCATTATCGTGGTCCTTGACGGCGGGGACGAAATTTCGCCAGAGGTCGACAAGATTCGGCGGGGATCCGCTGGTCGCGTGGCGGCAGCGCAGCTGACGCGGCGCGAAATCGAGGGGTACTTCTCCGCGGACGCAATCGGCGCTTGGCTGCTCGCCGAAGGTTGCCAACGTGTCGACCTGGACGACTTCGAGGCTGCGGCGACTGCTGGAAAGGCCGTCGAGTATCTGCAGGCCCTCACCAAGGGCACCTCGAGGGGCACACGCAGGTACTCGAAATTCGGAGACGGCGTTTCGATCGCCCGCCTGACCACCGAGGCCCACGTGCACCCGGAGATCAAGGCCCTGCTGTATGCCCTAGCCGACGCGGATGTGGCTTTAGGTGCCCATTGAGTGACTTGGAGGTCCTAATCGCGTCGGCCAAGGCCGCGTCGAGCCTCGACCGCGTCGACTTCAGGGACCCGATCGCCGCTTATGGCGCTGAGGCAATCGAGGCAGTGCTGCCGTGGGCATTAGGTGGTGGCCCGCCACTAGCCTGGTTCGCGGTCGGTGTCATTGACCACGCGTCCAGGTTTGCACCAAAGCCCGTCGTCGTCGATGCCCTGTCGAAGGTTGCGACGTCGGCGCCAGACCCCAAAGCCCGCGAGGATGCCGCTACGGCGCTCCATCGCCTGAGGCCGGCGTCATCGGCGCGGCCAGCCACCCTATCCGTCACATCCATCCCACGCGATGCCGGAAAGTCCTGGCCGGGATTCCAGAAACACGAGTTCGACAATGTCACGGGTACTGTGTGGCGTGGCCGAAGCGACCCGGCAAGCCTTTCGGCCATCGTGACCACGACCCTCCGCTATTACAACACGCACTTCGAGTCGTACGCCATCTATCACCTCCCGGAGGTCCACTTCGGGATACGCGATCGGTATCAGCAAGGCGGGGAGCATGCGCAGGGGTGGCGCGCGGCCAAGATCGTCATCTACGCCCACGGTCCCGAAGCCGACGGTGCTGACGACATCGGGGCTGTCACGTGTGGTCTCTACATCGAGAAGGGCCTGGAAGAGCGGTGGAATGAAGAGCCAGACTCGCTGAGCAAGTTCGGGTTGCTCGACGACCGCTGGGATTGGTGGTGGCTGGTGCGAGGGCTCCGCGACGAGCACCTGACCTCGGACCTCGGTGCGGCGATGGCGGCTCACGCCTTGACGCTGGGTGACTACCACGCCACTGGGTTCGCGGGCCGTGGGCTCTGCGGATGGTCAGCCCGGCTCGAGGGCGGAGTACCTACAGTTCGCGACGCCGACGGCCAGGCGCTCAGTGAGGGATGGGAAGGGGTGCGGACTGCGATGGAGTCGGCGTCACCTCGTAAGTGGGTGGATCTACACCTCTTTAGGACATGGCCAGCCCGCGAGGCTATTGCCGAAGGCCGCGACTTCGTATCTCGAAATCACTTCTGCCCGTGATGATATCCGTAGCCAAGGTGTACCTGGCGATCCTTGACCCCGTGCTGCCGACGATCCCTCGCTTTCCCCGATAGAATTCGGGTATCATCAAACGGGTATTCACCAAAGTCGGCATGGGTCAAGTGACAGGTGGCTCGACCAGGACCACCGCCACTCCTCGAGCATCCGCCTGACTCACCTTGCATGTGCTGCATCGAAAGAGCCAGGCTCTGGCTCAGGCTCTGGATACGTCACCGGTTCGCCCGCAGCCACGCGACGAGCTCCGCCATCGCCCGGCAGTCGACCTCGTTGTAGCGCTCGATCTCGCGCATCAGCTCGAAGTCGCGCATCGAGCCGCCGACGCGCGCCGCCTCGGCATCGCACCACCAGGCGCCGACCATGGCCCCGAGCCCGTCGGTCGGTCCGTCGCCCCAGGTCGTCTCGATGAGGCCGGCCGCGTGCATCGCCTTGGCCAGCGACTTGAGGCTGAAGTTGAAGGCGCCCTTGACCGTCACGGGCACGGGTCGGACGACCTCGGTCAGGAAGTCGAACCAGGGCAGGCTCTGCCAGTCGGGCCCGCCGTGGCGCGCCCTGGCCGAGTTGTAGGCGGTCTCGTAGGTCGACGTCTCGTGCGGCCCACCAGTGGACGAGGCGGACGTCGCTCCAGGCGAGGCCGCGGGCGCGGCGCAGGCCGTCGACGTGGTCCACGAAGCGGCGGATGACGGTCGCCTCGTCGGCCTCGGTCAGGCGGTCGACGGTCCACTGGGCGAAGCGCCACTCCCCTGCCTCGTAGTGCCCGCAGCCGATCTGGAAGATGAGCGTCTGGCCACCGACAGCCGGCAGCGACGAGAAGTCGTCGGCGAGGTTGGAGACGGTCTCGAAGTCGACGTAGAGCTCGAGCGGCGCCGGCGTCCGCCAGGTCGTCGGGACGCCGGTGATGCGCTCCGGCAGGACCACGGGTCGCGCCGGGGCGGTTGACGGCCAGGACGCCATCGCACTGCTCGGCGTACTTGTCGGGGACCGCGAGGGCGGCCGCGCTGACGCGCGGGTCGTCCCAGCGCCGGATGCCCTGGGCATGGGCGGCCCGGCGGCGCTCGGGGCTCATCGCGGGCAGCAGCGTCAGCTCGCCGAGCGCGGCGGCGATGTCGCGCTTGGCGCTGTGCCAGGGCGCGTCGCGCGTGTTGCGAGCGTGCGGGTAGAGCTCCGGCACCGACGGCTCCGGCAGCACCTGCCACGCGGCGCCGTCGGCGCGCAGGCGCCGGACCCAGTCGAGCGCGTCGGTCGTCAGCTCGGCCAGCGTCGCGCCGGTCCGCGTGTCGCCGATCGCGTCGCGGTCGACGCGGGCGAGGCGCTCGAAGCAGCCGCCGCCGCGTCGACCAGCCGCACGTCCAGTTGCGGCCGAGGAGGAAGGCCGCCGGCGGCGTGAAGCCCTGGAGGCGCCCGAGGGCCTCGTTGTAGACCCAGACCTGGGCCATGTTGCTGAGCTCGTCGTACGGCCGGGCGGCCCGTCCGGAGTCGAGCGACAGGGTGTGGAACTTGACGTCGACGACCCGGTAGTGCCAGGCGACGTCCCCGAGCGCCGGGCGCCGGGACGCGGGCCTCGGCGGCCGTGAGCGTGCCGGGCACGAGCTCGTTCAGGATGTCCGAGCGGACGAGGAGGTCCGCGACGCCGTAGGTCCGGGTCTCCGGGTTGCGCAGGACCGCCTGGGCGATGATCGGCGCCCCGGCGCGCATCGCCTCGACGGTCGCGACGGCGCAGTCGAGGCTCCGGGAGTCCTCGGGCCCGTCGGCGATCCGGGTGACCGCGAAGCGCTCGCGCGATGAGGCGCATGACGCCGTCCTCGAAGCGCTGGCCCTGCTCGAAGATGAAGGCCAGGAAGTCGGTCCGCGGGTCGTAGCCCGTCGAGCTTGTCGTCGGGGACGAAGCCGTTCGCCTCGCCGTAGCGGTGGAGCCAGTCGAGGAGCGGGTCGCCCGCCAGGTAGTTGCGCGTCCGGCCGGCCGAGACCCAGGCGTCCCAGGCTTCGGGCGTCTGTGGGTCGTCGATCGTGCCGTCGTCGCGCGTGGTGATGGCGGCGAGCGCGGTCGTCTGGAGCGGCGGAAGTCGGTCGGTCGAGGGTGAGTGTCATCTCGACCGTGACCGTACGGTCCGCTTGTGCCACCTAGCGTGGCACGAGCCGGGCACGAAGTCGTCAGCAGTCCACGCCTCGCCCCTGATCGCCCACGGGCTTGACAACCTCTCCATACAACCGTATGGTTGTATCTATGCAAGTCGCCCCACCCGACTTCGACCGCATGTTCGGCGCCCTGGCCGACGCCACCCGGCGCGACATCGTGCGCCGGGCGATCGGTGGCGAGGAGGGCGTGGCGGAGCTGGCCCAGCACTACCCCATGAGCTTCGCGGCGGTCCAGAAGCACGTCGCGATCCTCGAGCGGGCCGGCCTCGTCACGAAGGACCGCACCGGGCGCCGCAAGGTCGTCCGCACCAACGTCGAGGGGCTGCGCGTGGCGCGCCGCCTGCTCGACCAGTACGAGGAGCAGTGGCGGGGGCGGATCGAGCGCATGACCGCGCTCGTGAGCACGCTCGCCATCGAGGACATGAAGGAGCCAGACCGATGACCGTGACCGCCGTCCGCAAGGACCCCGCCGCCCTGACCATGACCCTCGACGCCGAGTTCGACGCCTCGCCGGACCGCGTCTGGCAGCTCTGGGCCGATCCGCGCCAGCTCGAGCGCTGGTGGGGCCCGCCGACCTACCCGGCCACGGTGACCTCGCACGACCTGCGTTCGCGCGGTCGGGTCGAGTACCACATGACCGGTCCCGAGGGCGACCAGCCGCACGGCTACTGGGAGATCCTGGATGCCGACCCGCCGCGTCGGCTCGTCTTCCGCGACGGCTTCGCCAACGCCGACGGCACGCCGAACACCGACATGCCGCTCAACGAGGTGCGCGTCAGGATCGACGAGCTCGGCGGCGGACGCACGCGGATGTCGATCGAGAGCGTCTTCCCCGACGCCGCCGCGATGGAGCAGGTCCTGGCCATGGGCATGGAGCAGGGCCTCAAGGAGGCTGTCGGCCAGATCGACGCCATCCTCGCCGAGGACACCGTCGGCTCGACGACCGGCCGCTGAGGTCGGCCGTCACGCCGACTCACCACACCCGACAAGCCCCGAGCAGCGCCAGAGGAGGCCCGCCATGACCACGACGACGACCAGCCGAGCCGACGACCCACACGCTCGAGGTCCCCGGCGCCACGCTGACCTACGACGTGCGGCCCAACGACGCCAGCACCGAGCCGATCCTGCTGCTGATCGGGTCACCGATGGGCGCCTCGGGCTTCGGCACCCTGGCCGGGCACTTCACCGACCGCACGGTCGTCACCTACGACCCGCGCGGGATCCGAGCGCAGCGTGCTGACCGATCCGGCCAGCGAGACCACGCCCGACCTCCACGCCGATGACGTCCATCGGATCATCGCGGCCATCGGTGGCGGGTCCGGTGGACTCTTCGCCACCAGCGGCGGGGCGATCAACGCGCTCGCCCTCGTGGCGAAGCACCCCGAGGACGTGCGGATGCTCGTCGCGCACGAGCCGCCGCTGGCTTCGATCCTGCCCGACCGCGAGTTCGCGCTCGCAGTGCACCAAGGCGATCCACGAGACCTACGAGCGAGACGGCTGGGGCGCCGGCATGGCCCACTTCATCGCCGTCGTCAGCCACAAGGGTCCGTTCACGGCGGAGGTTGCCAGCCAGCCGGCGCCCGACCCGGCGATGTTCGGGATGCCGACCGAGGACGACGGATCCCGGACCGACCCGATGCTCGCCTGGACCGTGCTCACCGGCCCCGCCTATGAGCCCGACTTCGACGCCCTGCGCGCCGCCTCGACGCGCATCGTCATGGCCGCCGGTCAGGCGTCTGACGGCGAGATGGCGTGCCGCGGTGCCTTCGCCGTCGCCGAGCGGCTCGGCACGGAGCCGGTCCTCTTCCCGGGCGATCACGCTGGCTTCATGGGCGGCGAGTACGGCCAGACCGGCGAGCCGGATGCCTTCGCCGCCAAGCTGCGCGACGTGCTGGCAGGAGGGGCCTGAGCCATGGACCAGACGAACCTGGACATCTACGGCCATGCGCCGCTGCCATGGTCACGTGCGGCCGAGCAGCTCGACGCCTCGACCGGCCAGGACATCACGCACTTCCTGGCGACCGTCCGACCCGACGGACGGCCGCATATCGCCGGTGTCGGCGCCCTGTGGGTCGACGATCGGTTCTACTTCGTGAGTGGCGCCAAGACTCGCAAGAGTCGGAACCTCGCCGGGCGACCGGATTGTGTGATCTCGGTCAAGTTGCCGGGACTCGACCTCGTCGTCGAGGGCACCGCGCGGAAGGTGACCGACGAGCCGACCCTCCATCGGCTCGCGGAGCGCTACGACGCCCAGGGGTGGCCTGCCACCGCCGAGGACGGCGCGATCGTCGCACCGTACAGCGCGCCGAGCGCCGGGCCGCCGCCCTGGGACCTCTACGAGTTCACGCCACGGACGGGGTTCGGCGTGGCGACCGCCGAGCCGCACGGGGCCACCCGCTGGCGCTTCGACGTCTGACCGTCCGTTAGCCGGGCGCTCGATCCTCGTCGATGAACCCGATCACGATGCGCGCGACCTCGTCGGGGCGGGCCTCGATGACCCACCGGCCGACGTCGGGAAAGAAGACCTTGCGCGGCGGGTTCGTGAACTGTTTGTCGAGCCGGAGCGCCAGGTCCCGGCGCAGGGTCCGGTCGCGCTCGCCCCACAGGATCAGGCTGGGTGAGGTGATTCGCTTGCCTCGCAGCCGGTCGGAATCGTCCTTGATGGTGTGCGCGATCGAGCGGAAGTAGGCAAGGCCCGCCCAGGCCGCGCGCGGTCGGCAGATGGCATCGCGGTACACGGCCAGATCCTCGGTGCTGAATACCCCGTCGGCGAGCAACAGGCGCATTGCCCGGCCATGAAACGCGGTCAGCCACCACTCTGGCAGGCGCGGGATGCGGTAGAACGGGACCGAGAAGCTCAGGATCCGTTGGCGCCAGCTGTGATGGAGCGCCCGTCCAAGGGTGATCGCCGGCGGGCCGTTGACCAGGATCAGGCGGGCGACCTTGTCCGGGTGGGACAACGCCGCCTCGGCGGCAACGATGCCGCCCCACCCGTGTCCAACGACGTGGGCTTTCGGCTCGCCGAAGGCGTCGACGAGTGCCGCGACGTCATCGCCGAGGGTCTGGAGCGCGTAGTCCTCGATCCGTGCCGGCCGGCTCGTGTCGCCATAGCCCCGCATGTCAGGCGCCACCGCCCGATATCCCGCCCGGGCCAGGGCCGGGACGAGGTGGCGGTACTCGTACGAAAACTGCGGGAAGCCGTGAAGCAGGACGACCAGCGGACCTGCGCCATCGGTCAGATAGTGGAAGCGGATGCCGTTCGCATCGATGAACTCCGACCGCATACCGATGTTCGTCCTCGTGTTCAGGCCCCCGGCTTCAAGGTCATGAGTGCGATGACCACCGCGAAGCCGATGAGCTCCAGCCGCGAGACCACGAACATGCGATCGATGAGTTTGCGGCCCGCCTGCGACGTCGGCCCCTCGGCCTCGAAGAGCTCGGCGGCCCGCTTGACGCCAGGTCCGAGGTAGACAGCGCCGGCCACCGCCGAGAGCACCCATAGCGCGACCGAAACTGCGATCCACGTCTGCCCGAAGGTCCACGCTTGCAACGTCATCGCGGCGCCGGAGACGAACAGGAGCAGCGCCGCCGGCGCGAAGACGCGCGCGCCGATGAATTCGACGTGACGCGCCAGGTGCGGCAGCTCCGATGGATCCGGCGAACGGGCGACGCGAAGGGCGAGCAGCTGGGCGTAGACCGCACCGCCGACCCAGATGACCGCACAGATGATGTGGAGGTAGAGGAACAGCTGGTACATGACCCGCTAGGAACTCGTCGCGTCATCGGCGCGGTCGACGGCCATGGCCACGAACCCATCCTCGACGGCGAGGTCGGGGTGGTATCCACGCTGCGATCGACTCGGGTTCGTCGCTTCCCGCCCGAGCCGTTGGTCAAGGCGCCGGAAGTCCTGCGACAGGACCCAGCGCACGACTCCCGGTGGCGCCCACCCCGTCAACAGGCGGAGGAAGCCGCTGATATCCCCCTCGTAGCGCGCTTCGATGTTGGTGTTCTCACCGGCCGGCGTGCAGACGTACTCGACTCGCGAGTTCCATGGCGCGGACGATAGCCAGACCACGCGACGGTTCGGCTCCAGCTCGGCCAGCTCATCGATGAAGTGGAAGCGGAACGGACCGATACGATCCGTGGCCATCCAGCGCGTGCCGATCCGAGGTGGCTGATCGCCGATCTGCCGCCGGAATACACAGGCCGGCACAAACTCGTGCCAGCGCAGTGGGTCGGCCAGGTAGGCGAATACCTGGTCGACCGGGTGGGCGATGGTCGCGTTGACTTCCACCTGCCGCCGCATGCCGTGTCGGGCCGTCTCCCTCGCTCGTCCCCGGCTCCACGCCCTCGGAGGCGTGCTCGCAAGTCCGGCGTGAGGCTATCACCTCGCGCGTTCGTCGTGCGCCTCGGATTCTCATGGACGTCGATGGCCGTTCAGCCTACCGCCGAGACCGGGAGTGTGCGCGTAGGCGGAGAGTGCCGGCTGTCCGCCCAGGTGGGCGTAGAGCACCTTTGAGCCGGGCGGGATCTCGCCGGAGCGGATCATCCCGATGAGGCCGGCCATCGACTTGCCCTCATAGACGGGGTCGGTCAGCATCCCCTCCGTGCGGGCAGCCAGCTGGATCGCCTCGATCGTCTGCTCGTCGGGCACGCCGTAGAACGGCCCAGCGTAGCCGTCCACCAGCGTGATCTCGTCGTCGCGCAGCTCGCGCTCGACGCCGATCGCCGCGGCGGTCTCACGCGCGATCTTGGTCACCTGGGCCAGCGTCTGGTCGAGCGTCTTCGACGCGTCGATGCCGATGACCCGACGGTCGCCCCTGTCCTCCAGGGCGACGCCGGCGATCATGCCGGCGTGGGTCGAACCGGTCACCGTGCAGACCACCACGTGATCGAAGATGCAGGCCGAGCTCGGCCTCCTGCGCCGCGACCTCGCCGCACCCAGTTTGCGAAGCCCAGGCCGCCCAGGGGATGGTCCGAGGCGCCGGCCGGGATCGGGTAGGGCTTACCGCCGGCCGCCTCGACCGACTCCAGGGCCTGGCGCCAGCTGTCGCGGATCCCGATGTCGAAGCCAGCCCGGTCCATCCGGATGTCGCCGCCCATGATGCGGCTGAGCTGGATGTTGCCGACCGTCTCGTAGCCCGGGTCGTCCCAGTCGACCCAGTGCTCCTGCACCGTGACGACCCCGAGGCCGAGATGCCTGGCCACGCCCGTGACGGCCCGGGTGTGGTTGGACTGGACCCCGCCGATGGAGACGAGCGTGTCGCAGCCCTTGGCGATCGCGTCGGCCGCCAGGTACTCGAGCTTGCGCACCTTGTTGCCACCGAAGGCGATGCCGGAGTTGCAGTCCTCGCGCTTGGCCCAGATCTCGACCCGTCCGCCGAGGGCGGCGCTGAGCCGCGGCAGCGGATGGACGGGCGATGGGCCGAACATCAGGGAGACGCGGGGGAAGTCGTCGAGACGTCATCTCTCCGCCCTCGTCTCTCACCGTGCGATCGGATAATCGTATACGACTTGTCAAGTGATACGATTCATCGATGTCCACCGTCGATCGGGTCGAGCAGCGGGTCCGCGAGGGCCTCCTCCGGGGCGACTACCCGCCGGGCACCTGGCTGCGGCAGGACGACCTCGCCGCCGAGCTCGGCGTCAGCAAGATCCCCGTCCGAGAGGCGCTCCAGCGGCTGGCGGCCGCATCGCTGGTGACGTTCGAGCCCAACCGCGGCGCCATGATCCGCCCCCTCACCGCCGCCGACGCCGAGGAGATCTACGCGCTTCGCCTGGCCATCGAACCCGAGCTCCTGCGCCGGGCGATCGGGCGGCAGACGATCGTCGACCTGGCGACCGCCGAGCTGGCCCTGACGAGCGGCGGCTACACGCTGACCGAGGCGAACTGGCGGTTCCATCGTGCGCTCTACCACGCGGCGACTTGGCCACGCGCGCTCGGCACCATCGAGACGCTGCAGGCAGCCGTGGCGCCGTACGTGCTCCTGTACACCGAGGGCCTCGGTGGCGCCGCCGAGTCCGATGCCGAGCACCACGAGCTACTCGAACACTGCCGGGCAGCCGACGCGCGCGCCGCGGTCCGAGTCCTCCGGGTGCACCTTCGCGCAGCCGCCCAGGCGCTCACAGACCATCTGTCCGCCGGAGGGGGCGATTGAGCACGGCCGTCCGACGCAGCGTCCACGCCACCCAACCGCAGGGCGTCTCGTTCGTCGAGCTCTTCTTCGACCTCGTCTTCGTCTTCGCTGTGACCCAGATCACGGCCCTGACCGCGCACGAGCTGACCGTGACCGGCCTGCTTCAGTCCGTGCTCATCGGTTGGCTCATCTGGTGGGCGTGGACCCAGTTCACCTGGACGCTCAACCCGGCCGACACCAGCCACATCATCGTCCGGGTCGTCACCCTGGCGGCGACCGCCGCGGCCTTCATCATGGCCGCCTCGGTGCCGCGGGCGTTCACCGACGAGGCGATCTGGTTCGCCCTGCCCTACATCGTCGTCCGACTACTCGGCCTCGGCCTCCAGGTCCGCGTCGAAGCCGAGCACCGGGGTGGCGACGACCCTTCCGGGGTCTACCGCTGGGCGTCGATCTCGCTCGTCGGCCTCGGGCTCGTGCTCGTGGGAGCGCTTGTCGCCCCCGAGGTGCGCAGCATCGTCTGGCTGCTCGCCATCGGCGCCGACTTCCTCGCCGCGGCCATCGCCGGGCGGGCCACGACCTGGGACCTGGACCCCGCGCACATGTCGGAGCGACATGGGCTGTTCGTCATCATCGCCCTCGGCGAATCACTCATCGTGGCGGCGGCCGCCGTCGCCGAAGCCGCGCTGTCACCCGCGCTCATCCTGGCGGTCGGTGCGTCGGTCGTCGTCGCCTGCCTGCTCTGGTGGACCTACTTCGGCTGGCTCAAGGTCGCGCTCGAGCATCGGTTCGCGGCCGCCGATCCGCGCCGCCGAGGCCCGCTCGCCCGAGACGCCTACAGCCTCGCCCACTTCCCGCTCATCGGCGGCATCGTCGGCTTCGCCGTGGCGGTCGAGGAGTCCGTGCTCCACCCGGCGGATCCGATGACGGGTCCGGTCCTGGCCGCGCTGGGCGTCGGGGTCGGACTGTTCGTCGGCTGCTCCGCGCTGGCCCTCCGCCTCCTCGGCGGACCGGTGCTCGTGGCGCGGCTGGTGGCACTGCTTCTGATGGGGGTCGGTCTGGCGGTCGTCGGGGTCGTCGCGGCAGCAGCCTGGATGGCATTCGGCGTGGTCGCCGCCATCCTCCTCGGCATCGTGCTCGTCGAGGCGAGGGCAACGACGAACGAGGTGGCACTCGATGCCCATCGAGGGCTAGGCCACATCGAGGCGGCCCGGACGAGCCCGGGCGAGTCTGGCCGAGTCGACCCCGATGCCATAGGCTGGCCGCTGGAGGTCAGCCGATGCCGATCCGCACCGTCGTCGAACGGGGACCGAAGGGGAAGAAGTCGGCCGCCTTCGCCGTCGACTGGCCAGGCTGGAGTCGCGGCGCGAAGACCGCCGACGAGGCGCTGGCGACGCTCGAGTCGTACCGCGAGCGATACCAGCCGATCGCGACCGCGGCGGGCTTTGGCGACGAGTTCGACGCCGGCGGACCCCTCGACATCGTCGAAGACCGGGTCGGCCCGGGATCGACCGACTTCTGGGGCATCTCCTTCGCTCCCAGCTCGCTCGAACGAGGACCGATGGACGAGGCGGAGCTCGAGCGCAAGATCACGCTGCTCCGCGCCTGCTGGGCCTACTTCGACGCTGTCGCCGCCCGGGTCTCGCCGGAGATGCGCAAGGGCCCTCGGGGCGGCGGGCGCGAGCGGGACCGGATCATCAGCCACACCATCCGCAACGAGAGCGAGGAGTTCGCGAAGCAGGTGGGGCTGCGGGTCCCCGAGCGCGGAGCCATGACGCCGGACGGCCTGCGTGACTACCGGGCAGCGTACGTGGAGGCGATGCGCGCGTACCGGCGCGGCGAGGTGGACCGGCCGATGCGATCGTGGACGCTCCAGTTCCTGGTCCGGCACTCCGCCTTCCACACCATGGACCACGCCTGGGAGATGGAGGACAAGGACATGTCAGCGGACGGCCAAGACGGCTGATCCGCCGCCGAAGCCACACCCCACGAGGGCGCAGTCCTGGCGATACTTGACGGTCAGGGTGACCTCGCACAGTCTGGCGGAGTGCGTTTCCTGAGGCTCGCCGCGATGGGGCTCATCGTCGCGTGCGGTCGCGACAGCCTGTGCTTCGGTCCCGGATCGCGAAGCCGTCGTGTCGCCGACCGCCGTCAGGACAGGTCCAGCTCCGGAGTCGTCAGCGAAGCCGGCGACACCGTCACCCGGTCCGACGGTTGTCGCCCACGCCTGGTCCCACGCCGACACCGAGACCGGCCCCGGGCCACGAGGTCTACGGGTTCGTGCCGCACTGGGAGATGGACGACGGGATCGCGGCCCATCTGCGCCGGACCGCCCTGACGAGGTTCGGCTCTCTTCAGCGTGACGAACACGGCCGATGGGGCGATCGCCGCCACCACGAGGGGCTACCAGCTCGATCACCGGCAGCCTCGGCAGGCGGCTGATCCGCGAGGCCCATCGGCGCGGCGTCCGCGTCGACATCGTGTTCACCAGCTTCGGGAATGCCCGCAACAAGCACTCTCTTCGCTGACCTGAAGCGCCAGGACAGGACGATCGCCGCGCTCGTCGGCTCGCCGACAGACTCGCGTGCAGATGGCATCAACGTCGACGTGGAGCGGCTCGATGCCGGCGTTGGTGCCCGCCTATGGGGCGTTCGTCGGTCGGCTGCGTGCGGCCGTCGTGGCCGCCGACCGGTCGGCGGGTGACGGGCCACGACCGGGGGAGCATCACCGGCGCGGCGATGGCCGCGGCTGCCTCAGCGGAAGGCGCGGACCGGATCTTCCTCATGGGCTACGACTACCACTGGGCCGACACCGTCGCCGGGTGCTTCGTCTCCGCTCCACCGGAGGGACGCCAACGGCGGAGACCTCCTGCGGACGCTCGATCGGTACGAGCTGTTCGGCGTTCCGGTCGAGCGCACGCTGCTCGGCCTGCCCCTGTACGGGATGAGCTGGCCCGTCGCCAAGACCCGATCGGGGCACCAAGCATCGGGAGCGGCGAACCCTGGATCCTGCGTCGCCACGTGGACGTGCCTGCGGGTTCGGTTCTATCGTCCCGGAGCGCGACGACATCGAGGTCGTCGAGTTCTATGCCGCTCCAGACGGTCGTGGCGCAGAGTGGCGCGCTGTCTACGTCGACTCACCGGCGACCCTGGCGGCCAAGCTTGCCCTCGCGAACGAACGTGGCTTCGCTGGCGCCGGGTTCTGGGCGATCGGCTACGAACGTGGGCTGCCCGGGTACACGAAGCTGATCCGGCGCTTCGCCGCCGGGAAACGCATGGACTAGGACGCCGGCCCGCCTCGGCGGTAACAGTCGCCGCAACCGGAACGTCCCACGTCTGATGCCGTGGACAGGCGCGCACTGGTTCCAGCCATGCACCTAACGCGGGGAGGATCGAAACATGTGGCCGTTCCAGCACCGTGGTGCGTCGTCTGACCATCGCCATCGCATCATCGCCCTGCCCCTCGCGATCGCCCTCATCGCGAGCAGCGTCTCGCTGGTCGCGAACCCGGCCACCGTCGGCCCGGCCCGCGCCGCCGATCCGGTGGCGACGACCACGACGCTCGACCCCATCCCGGCCCAGGTCATCAGCCCGGTCTCGGTGACCGCCCACGTCAGCCCCGCGCCGCAGCCGGTCGATGGCTTCATCCCGGCCCTGCAATTCGAGGTCGATGGCAACATCGCAGGCGTTTCGCCGATCCAGGTCGACGGCCTCGCCGCCACAGATCTGAGTCTGCCGATCGGCACGTATGAGATCGTCGCGGTCTGGGGCGGCAACGCGAACTTCGCCGCGAGCCAAAGTGCTCCGCAGACGGTCGAAGTCATCATGGCCACCGCCACGAGCCTGACCAGCAGCATCAACCCAGCCTCCTCGCCCCAGGCCGTGACCTTGACCGCCTACGTCACCAACACCTCGACCGGCACGCTCGATGGCGGCACCCTGACGATCACCGACACGACGCCATCACCTGACGTCGTGCTCGGCACCAAGGCGGTCGGGCCTGGCCCGACCACGCTGGAGGTCACGACCACCAGCCTGTCGGTGGGCGACCACACCCTCAGAGCCGACTACAGCGGCAATGGGCCGATCCAGGCTTCGAGCTCCACGGATCTCATCCAGTCGATCCTTCCTGACCAGGCCGTCGACGCCGACTCGTTCAAGGCCTCACCAGCCACCTTCTACCCGGTGAAGGACGGCTATCGGGACCTGCTCGCGATCTCCGGTCGCACCAACGAGCCGGCCGTGGTGACAGTCAGGATCTACAGCGTCTCGACCGGCCGGCGCGTTCGGTCCCTGTCCCTGGGCACGAAGTCCGGCGCGTACACGTGGAATTGGAACGGGCGCACGGCCTCGGGAACGATGGTGGCCGCGGGCAAGTACCGCATCGTCCAGACCGTCGTCGACGCCGGGAACAACACGCTGACGTCGACCCTCTACGCCAACCTGTCGCTCAAGAAGCTCGTCTGGAAGACGGTCACGAAGACGCAGGACGGCGACGATTACGTCATCAAGGGCACCGGCGGCAGCGGCTGGGTGCGCCAGGGCTCGTCGAGCTATGCCCGGGGCGTCCGGATCTCGTCCGGCAGCTCGTGGGCGGGCGTCGGCTACGCCTTCCCCTCCCCCAGCGGGGCCGTCTACAAGAACGTCAAGTTCCAGGTCCTGGGCCGCTCCCCGAACAGCCGCCGCGCGGTCATCGCCATCTGGGCGCCCGCGCTTGGCGGCTACAGGAATCTGGACAACTACGACTACGCGGCGCTCATCGGGCCGAGCTACAAGTGGTGGTCCACGACGGCGCCGCTCAAGAGCCATCGTGGCGGCGGCAAGATCCGGACGACGGTCGCGGTCGGCAACGACGGCTCGGTCAACACGTTCGACATCGCCAAGGTCCGCGTGACCTACACGTACGGCGTCCTCAAGTAGGATCGCTTGCGTTGCCTGGTCGTCGGCTGATCGCTCACTCGGGATCGGTTGATCGCCGCGGGCGGGGCCTTCAGCTCCACCGCGATGATGTCCAGGTCGGCCGGCCCGGGGTTCTCGATCGTGTGCAGCGGCGATGTCGCCCCGTACGTCACGCGCGGCATGACGTAGTCGGGATCGGTCCGCGTGTCGACCAGCACCGTGCCGTGACCATCACGCCGGATGAGATGCGACCCGGAGACGACGTAGTTGAGGGTCGGCCGCAGGTGCGTGTGGAGCGGCGTGATATCACCGGCCCGGATGGTGACCTCGATGACCCGCACGGCGTCGTTCTCGAAGAGGACCTGGTGATGCTCGGGATCCACGATCACGCCATCGAGCTCGTCGGTCATCGTCCACCCTCCGCGTCAGCGCCACGTTCGCCGAGTCTACCGTTGGCCACGATCGCCGAAGCGCGCCAGAATGACCAAAGGCAACCAATTCGGCGATCGGATCGTATGAACAGGAACGAGTGAGGAGGTGCGTGGTGCGTGAGTTGCGGCGCGGGATCACGATGACCAAGGCCATGTTCGCGAGTGCCCCGAGCAACTCGCCTTCGACGCCGGGCGGCGGCGAGTGGACCACGCTCGGCGCCGCCTCGACGGTCGCCTCGGGCGACATCACGGCCTTCCCGACGCCTGGCGGTGCGGTCGCGGTGGCCAGTGTGGGCGGAACCTACTACGCCTTCGACGACACCTGCACCCACAAGCGGTGCTCGCTCGCCGAGGGCGACCTCGACGGCACGGTCGTGACCTGCATCTGCCATGGCAGTCAGTTCGACGTGACATCCGGTGCCGTCCTGCAGGGCCCGGCAGAGACACCTGTCGGCTCGTACCCGGTCCGCGTCGAGGGCAGCGACCTGCAAGTCCAACGCTGAAGACGCCGGCCCGCCAGCGGACCTCAGCTCATCCCGATCGCCGTCGCGTGCCGCGGTTCGTAGAGCCCGATCTCCTCTCCGCCCGGCAGTGCGATCGAGGTCAGCAGGCCCCAGCCTCGGTCGGCCACGGGGCCGCACGCGATTCCCTTGGCGGCCAGTTCGCGGATAGTGGCCTCGACGTCGTCGCACATCAGGTAGAGCTCGTGGTGGCCCGGGCCGTCGGTCGGATGGACGGCCACCTCCGCCGGCGGCAGCGCGAAGATGAGCCATCCCTGACCGTCGTCCACGGACGCGCCGTCAAGCAGTTCGCCTAGCAGCGCCCGGACCGCTTCTGCTTCACGGCTGTAGATCAGGGCATGCACTCCGGTGATCATCGTCGGCACCTCCAGTGACTCGGTCCGAGTATCGCTTGGCATTGCCGGGATGGCTCGGGCTAGCGTCGATCGTGGTTGCCGCGTCGGTGTCCGAGGTGCCAGCCGTCGCACCACCGACATGGTAGGCCTCGAGCTGTCCGCTGGCGTAGCGCCCACGCCGTCCGACCTGCGACGCCTCGCGGCGGCTGGTGAAGAGCGCCTTCGAGGTGCAGCCGCGCTCCCTGGCGGGTAGATCGCGGTTGATGAGCGATCGATAGTCGATGGCGAGCACGTCGCCATCATCCCGGTAGCCCGTGGCACCTTGGATGTCACGAACCAGTGGCCAAGTCGAGGGTAAGGGCGCGTTACGTCCGCATGGCCATCCTGCGGGTTCCCGCCTGGATTCGGGGCCTTGCATGCCGGTCATTCATCGGTTCGGCCCGTACCGGTTCTTCTTCTACGCGAACGAGAACGTCGGCTCGGGCGAACCTGCCCACGTTCATGTCAGATCGGGCGACGCATCGGCGGTCTTCTGGCTCGATCCTGTCCGGCTTCGTCGATCTGAGGGCTACACTCACGCTGAGATCGCACGCATCCGTCGAATCGTCGTCGGACGCCGCATTGAGTTTCGGAGTCGCTGGGATGAGTTCTTCGACAGTCCACCCGCCGGATAGCCCACCACGCGCCTCGACCGCACGGGTCGCCGACGAGCACTTGCTGGTCGTCCTGGCTGACGGGCGAGAGCTGAACGTGCCCCTCGACTGGTTCGACTGGCTAGCTCAGGCGTCTCCAGAGCAGCGCGAGGATCTCGAGATCATCGAGGGTGGGCGCGGTCTGTGGTGGCCGGTCCTGGGCGACGGTCTCACGGTCGCCGGCCTGCTCGGCGTCCCAGAAGGCGACTGACGCCGCGGTCCCACCCATGAACGAACCCCGACTCCGGGACGAGCCCGAGTCGGGGGATGTTCACGTCGAGGCGACTCGCCGCCCTACGCAGCGGGCCCCGAGCCGTCGCATCGACGTGCGACCATCATCGCGCTGACGCGTTGTCGGGGCATGAACACGCAGTTGCAAGTCCATTGCAACCGCATTGCATCATCCACGCATGCCGAGGCGGGCGAACGCAGAGCCGAGCAAGCGCCCTGAGCTATGGGCGTGCCCGCGCTGCGGCCGCACGTTCGCGAACGTCAATCAGACGCACGCCTGCGGGCCGCTGACCGAGCTCGATCGCCACTTCGTCGGCGCGTCGCCTCAGGTCCGCGCGACGTTCGATCGCATCGTCGACGTCGTGACGGCGATCGGGCCGGTGACCGTGCTCCCGGAGAAGACGCGCATCGCCCTGCACGTGCGCATGAGCTTCGCTGCCTTCCAGCCACGTCGGCGATGGCTCGACGGCCACCTGGTCCTGGCTCGCCGCATCGACAGCCCGCGATTCCGGCGTATCGAGACCTACTCGCCGCGCAACGTCCTGCACGCCTTCCGGCTGACCTCGATCGATGAGGTCGACGACGAGTTCCAGGGCTGGCTTCGCGAGGCATACGAGGTCGGCGAGCAGCGCCACCTCGGCTAGGCTCCAGCGCCGCGTTCGGCGATATCATCGGCACGTGGCGCAGCCGTTGATCAACGACGCCGACGAGCGATACCTCGAGGAGATCGTCGAGGACTGCGCGGGGGTCCTCGGCGCCGGCATCGAGATCGATCGTCTCGAGCTCGATGCCAATGGCGATGTGGTCCTGCGCCTTCGGTACCACCTTGGCAAGCATGGCACGCGACAGCGAGGGGCGAGGCCAGGACATGCTCGCCGCACATGCTGAGCTGCGTACACCGACTCGTCGAGGATCGGATCGCGCTCGGCCTCCAGCGCGCTCGTCTTCGGCTGACCACGCGGTGCCCGGCCAGCGCTTCCCGATCCGGATCGGCCGACGATCGGCGCCGCTCCTGCGCCTCTTCTTCGGCGTCAAGCCGGCTGAAGCCGCGGTCACGCTGACCGAGGAGCCGGACGGGCGGTTCGAGGCCCGGTTCGGTTGGTCGCACCTCGAGACCCCGATCGCCAACATCGTCTCGTGGCGGATCGAAGGGCCATGGCTCTGGATCACCGCCATCGGCGTCCGAATGAGCATCCGCCACCGCGACCTGAGCTTCGGTGGCACCCCGCGCGGCGGCGTCCGCGTCGACTTTCGGGAGCGCCCGAAGGTGGGCATCCTGCACGTGCCAGCGCTCTACGTCACGGTCGACGATCTCGAGGGGCTGGCGGCGGCCTTGAAGGACCGCGGCATCCCCGGCGAGGACGCCCGAACGAAGATCGTGCCCTGACCTAGCGCCGCTCGATGACGGCCAGCCAGGCCTGGGCGTCGCCGGCGCAGTGCTACGGCGTGCGCCCGATCGCCATGGGTTGGTCAGGCGCCGGCTGCCCGCGCAGGAGCGTGACACCGATACCGATCCAGGTCAGGGCATACGGGATCCACGGGAGGGTGTACGGGAGCTCGGACACCGTGCCCAGTGGCGTGCTGGTCCATATCGCCATCAGGATGATGACGACCGCGACCGCTGTGACCGAGTGCACGATCGCGACGCTGCGGGGCACGTCGCCGTGCCGGCTGAGATCGAGAGCCACCGCGGCTGAGCCGATCGGCAGGAGGATGAACGCGCCGCCCGCTTCCCACGCCGCCATGGCGGCACCAAGTCCGGCGATCGTGCTCCCGAGTCCGCCGAACACACCAAGGGCCGCCACACCGCCATTGATGCGTTCGAAGAAGTGAATGACCAGGCCCCAGATCGCGACGGCAAGGCCGCCGAAACCGGTTACGAACAGGAGTCGGCCCAGGAGGGCGCTGGGGGATGCCATGTCGAGCGGCTTCAGCCACAAGTACGAAGCAACTGCGAACGCCGCTCCGCCGATGATCGAGAAGATCGCCACCACGCGCATGCCCATCGTCGCACTCCTCAGGACTGGGCGGACCCGAGCGCAACTGGCTGACCCCGCAGCAGGGCGGCCCCGATGACGATCCAGGTGAGCGGGTAGAGCACGATCAGGACGGCCAGGGCGCTGATAGGCGAAGTCACGCCAATGAGCGAGCGCGTGAGGCCCGCGACGAGGATGATGAAAAACGCGAGGGCCGCCAACGCGTGGACGATCGCAACGCTCCGGGGTAGGACACCGAACCGGGACAGGTCCCAAACCACCGCAGCTGATCCGATCGGCAGCACGACGAGCAGCTGATACGCCCCCATCGCCATGAGCATGCCGCCGAAGCCGCCGACGGATCCCGCCAAGGCGACATTCCCACCCATCCGGTCGTTGAAACGGAAGATCAGCCCCCAGAGTGAGATCGACAACAAGAGGACAGCCAAACTGAAGGCCAAAAGCATTGCCCTGACTTCGGTCGCGCGCCAGTCGAGCGTGTTGAACGTTCCATCGGGCGCGGACGAGACCAACGCCATCGCGATGACCAAGGTCACCGTCAACGCCGCGCCGCCGATGATCGCGAGTGCCGCCACCACGCGCGTGCCCATCGTTGCGCTCCTCAGGACTGGGCGGACCCGAGCGCGATGCCGCTGCTCGAGCCGCCAGGTGATGTCGGCCCACAGCCCGAAGACGAGGCGGCCGAGCACGTCGCCGGAGGTCGACCTCGGGATCGACCTCGTGCGCCTGGCACCAGAGGTCGTCCTCGATCTCTTCGCGCCGGGCGTCCCGGATGTCGTGGGGCAGGCCGAGCGTGTAGAGCGCCACCCAGCGGCGGACGAGCCCGGCCGAGCGGCCCGCGGTCATGTCCGGACGGCCGCGGCCGAGCGACGCAGGGTTCGCCCGGTCGGGGCGCTCGAGGGCGTCGGCCAGGGCCCCTTCGCCATGCAGGGTGACCTGGTAGAAGCGGCGCCGGGGTCGGCCCTCGGCCGCGGCCAGCCCGGGATCCTCCCAGCGGCTGGTGAGCAGGCCCGCCTGCGCCAGGCGGTCGAGCGCCTTGTAGAGGGTGCCGTAGGCGGTCAGCCGTCGGGCGCCGTGCGCCTGGCGCAGCTCCTTGGCCAGCTGGAAGCCGTGGACCTCGGGCACGCCGCGCCCACGGAGCTCGATGGCGACCTCCAGGATGGAGACCTCCAGGGGGATCAGGCTGCCGGCTCGTCGTCGCATGGCCGCTACGCCGCGTTGCCGCTGGTGACGGGCTGATCTGCCACCGCCTGGCCGCGCCGCAGCGCGACGCCGATGCCGATCCAACTCGACCGCGTACAGCACGATCAGGTAGATGAGTGGGCCGCCGATCGGCGTGCTGGTCCAGATCGGCACGAAGACGAGGATGAAGCAGACGACCGCCGCGGCCGCGTGGGCCGATCGCGAGGATGCGGGGCATCGGCACCCAAGCGGGCGAGACTGACGACCACTGCCGCCGAGCCGACCGGCAGCAGGATGAACGCGCCGAGCGCGCCCAGCGCCGCCATGAGGCTGCCGAATGCGCCGATCGAGCCGAGCAGCGCGACACGGCCGCTCAGGCGCTCATTGAAGAGTGGCGATCAAGCCCCAGGTCGCGATGGCAAGGGCGCCGAAGGCGACGAACGAAGCGAAGACGGCCCAGTAGCCGAGGGGGTCAGCCAGGTTCGAGCGGCCGCTCCACCCACATGAAGAGGGCATAGCACGAACGCCGCGCCGCCGATGATCGCGAGTGCCGCAATGCATGCGCGTGCCCATCGTTGCGCTCCTCAGGACTGGGCGGACCCGAGCGCGATGCCGCTGCTCGAGCCGCCAGGTGATGTCGGCCCAGCAGCCCGAAGACGAGGCGGCCGAGCACGTCGCCGGAGGCGACCTCGGGATCGACCTCGTGCGCCTGGCACCAGAGGTCGTCCTCGATCTCCTCGCGCCGGGCGTCCCGGATGTCGTGGGGCAGGCCGAGCGTGTAGAGCGCCACCCAGCGGCGGACGAGCCCGGCCGAGCGGCCCGCGGTCATGTCCGGACGGCCGCGGCCGAGCGACGCAGGTTCGCCCGGTCGGGGCGCTCGAGGGCGTCGGCCAGGGCCCCTTCGCCATGCAGGGTGACCTGGTAGAAGCGGCGCCGGGGTCGGCCCTCGGCCGCGGCCAGCCCGGGATCCTCCCAGCGGCTCGTGAGCAGGCCCGCCTGCGCCAGGCGGTCGAGCGCCTTGTAGAGGGTGCCGTAGGCGGTCAGCCGTCGGGCGCCGTGCGCCTGGCGCAGCTCCTTGGCCAGCTGGAAGCCGTGGACCTCGGGCACGCCGCGCCCACGGAGCTCGATGGCGACCTCCAGGATGGAGACCTCCAGGGGGATCAGGCTGCCGGCTCGTCGTCGCATGGGCGCAGAATAGGAAGATATCTGCCGTTTGTCAATAGGAAGATATCATCTGGGTCGCTCCGATGATCGTTTACGAGACGCTCGATCACGGCCAGCCAGGCCTTGGCGCCGTGGGGGCCAGCGGCACCCGGCGTCGGCGACGGACCAGCATCGGCCGCCCCAGTCTCGTCGGCACCCGGGTCGAAGCCGATGTTCGTCTCCAGGATCGTCGGCTCGATCGAGATGATCGACCAGCCCTCCGCGAACGACGCCCGGATCTCGGCCTCGCTGATCCGCCGCGGCCCGAGGGTGCCCGATTGCCGGTCGCTGAAGACGAGCATGTGGTACCGACCACCAGGCTCGACCGCCGCCGCCAGCGAGGCGACATATCGCGCCCGATCGGCATCGTCGAAGACGTGGAAGACGCCGCAGTCGAGGACCGTCTGCCAACGCAGGCCGAGGACGGACAACCTGGTCGCATCCCAGGCGATGAAGCGGGCCGTGAGCCCACGCTCGGCGGCCTTGCGGCGCGCGACGGCCAGGGCCGGCTCGGCGATGTCGATGCCCGTGGCATCGAGGCCAAGCGCGGCGGCCATGAGCGTGTGCTCGCCGGTGCCGCAGCCGACATCGAGCACTCGACCCTGCAGGGCACCCGCTTCTGCCAGCGCACGGAAGGCCGACTGCGGGCGCCCGATGTCCCAGGGTGGCGTACCGGCATAGACGGCGTCCCAGCTTCGGTCGGCGCCGGCGTCTGGGCGCCAGGCGTAGCGCACGTCCGGCTGCCGCTCCTCGTTGCCTGCGCCGTCGGTCGTGGTCACGACCACGAACCCGTGGCGCTCGTAGAACCGACGCGCCCGCTCGTTGACCTGGAACGTCCAGAGCGCGAGGCCGTCCGGACTGCTGTTGCTTGGCCAGGTCGACCAGTCGGCTGCCGATGCCCTTCGCCCACCAGCCGGGCGCGACGTAGAGCTGGTCGAGCTCGTGCCCCACGAGCCGCATGAATCCGACGACCTCGCCTGTCTCGCTCGCGGCCACCCAGACGCTCCCGTCGTCGATGGCGCTCGCCAGCCAGGCCCGGATGTCGTCATCGGTGTGGGCCAGCGGGAAGTCGTATGTGGCGTGGAAGGCGCCGAGATAGACCCGTGCGACGTCGTCAGCGTCTGTGGCCGTCGCCGGGCGGACGTGGATCTCGAGGTCGCGTCTAGGTCGGTCGGTCATCTCGATCTACTATTGCGGATGCGATGAGTATCTCCCGCGCTCCTATGACCTTGGCGCGGGCAGAACCGACGAGTTTCGATGTAGATGACACCTGACACAGGATCGAACGCTCGACCTGAACCCGCCCGAGCTCCGCGCCTCCCGCCACGCTGGTTCATCCGCTCCTTCTGGGTGATGCACCGTGCCTTCTACAGGGTCACTCGGGGTCAATTCGGCCTTCGGGACGCGACGTCTGACAAGCTGGGGCATGCTCCGGCTCCGGACGATCGGGCGCCGCACCGGCGAGGAGCGCGTCGCGATCCTCGGCTACCTGGACGATGGCCCCGATCTCATCACCCTGGCCATGAATGGCTGGGCCGACCCCGAGCCCGCCTGGTGGCTCAACCTGCAGGCGCATCCGGAGGCGACCGTCGAGTTGCCCGGCGAGTCCCGTCCGGTCCTCGCCCGTGAGGCGCACGGCGACGAGCGGGCCCGCCTGTGGGCCAAGTGGGTCGGCCTCGGGGAGGGAACGGACGAATATGCCGCGATGAGGTCGCGAACGACGGCCCTCGTCATCCTGGAGCCGCGGGTCGAACGCCGGCCCTGATCAGCCGATCCGTCGGTACGTGCTCTCCGCTCGTCGCGCCACGCGCAGGACGATGACCAGCCGCGCCCCGTCGTCGACGAGGTAGATCAAGCGAAGCTGGCCGACGCGCAGCCGCAGGAAGTCGGTGCCGACCAGGTTCGTGACTCCCGCGGGTCGTGGCTCGATCGCCAGGGCGAGGATGGGCGTCCGCAGTCGGGCGGCATCACCCGGTGGCAGCCGACGAAGCTGTCGCTCGGCGGCGGGTGCCAACTCCACTCGGTATCGCGGATCTGGGCTCACCCGCCCTCGGCGTCGTCGCCGTACGTGGCACGTGTCTCCGCAGCCAGACGCCCGAAGACCTGCTTCGCGGGCACGCCGCCCACGCGCCGGTACTCGGTCAAGGCCTCGGCAGCCGACCCTCGATCCTCTGCCTCCTCGGTGGCCAGGAGCCAGCCCTCGAGCGCCTGCGCGACGATGTCCCGCACGCTGCGGTCGGCGCGAGCAGCCTCGACCTTGACGGCGCGATAGAGGTCGGCGTCGAGGTCCAAGGTGATCTTCACGCCGGCCAGCATACCAGCTTGCTGGTTTCCCAGCTAGCCCGCGAGGGCGAAGGCGACCGCGTCCGCCACGCCCATCGCCTGTCCGGCCGACCAGGCAGCTTCGAACGTAGCGCCATCCATGGACGCACGGAGCCGCTCGATGGCGGGGTCGTACTCGGCGCGCTCGAAGGGCAGCATCGCCGCGCCTGACTGTGCACGCAGGGTGTCTGCCGCGCCAAGAAGCCGGGCGGCGCGCTCCCCCTCGCCACCGCCCAGGGCGATCAGCCCGAAGCTCTCGAGCTGGTTGGCGATGGCGCCGCGGTTGCCGGCATGCTCCCACTCCACGATCGTCCGCCGCAGGATGCCCAGGGCCTCGTCGGGCTCACCCGCCTGCCGGAGGGCGTGGCTCAGGTCGCTCAGCGCGATGAGCGCGAACGGACGGTCGCCGATCTCATCGTAGAACGCGGCGGCCTCCTGGAACGCGGTGCGAGCTTCGGACAGTCGGCCCATGAAGCCGGCGGAGCGTCCGCGGATGAGGGCGACGAAGGCGATCAGGAAGCCATTCCCGGTCGTGCGGGCCAGGCGTGTCGCCTCATCCAGGATGGCCCAAGCCCGATCGGCATCAGCTTTTGTCGGACCGCCGAAGGCGACCGCCCCAGACAGGTTGGCGGATGACATGGCCTGGAACCACGGATCGCCGAGTCGGATCGCGACCTCGCTCGACTCCTGGTTGATCATCAGGAGCTCCTCCGGCCGGCCGGCGAACAGGCGGGCCACCGCCGCGGCCGCAAGGCCGAACCAGATCGTCTCGAGGTCGCCGGTCGCCCGCGCCAGGGCGAGGCCCTCGTCCGCGAGGGCCTGGGTGTCCCGCGTCAGCCATGTCGCCCCGGCGAAGGCGGCCTCCGAATAGATGCGCGAGACCAGGATCTCACGCGATCGCCGGTCCGGAGGCGCGGGCGGAGGAAGCACTCGAGCCGCATCGACCGCCGCGCCCAGCGAGCCATCGAGGTCGATGCCGACCGACCGCATGCGCCAGTACATCCACAGGGCGACACACAGCCGGATGCCGGTTTCCGGGTCTGACTCGAGCCCCCAGTCGATGGCCAGGCGCAGGTTGTCCCCATCGGCGTCGAGGCGCTGCACCCAGTCGACGAACTCCGCTCCACGCATCTGGCGCTCGGCGCGCTCCGCCAAGCCCAGGAAGTAGCCCAGGTGCCGCGTCCGGATGGCGTCAGGTTCGCCGCTCTCGACCAGCCGGTCGCGCGCGTACTGGCGGATCGTCTCGAGCAGGCGATAGCGCGTCGACGATCCCGGTTCGACGACCACGAGCGAACGCTCGACCAGCTGGGTCAGGGCGTCGAGGACGGCCGATCCGTCCGACTCGTCGGTCCCGCAGACCGCCGTCGCGGCCTCGAGGGTCCAGCCGCCCGCGAAGACGGAGAGCCGGCGGAGGAGCCGCCGATCCTCCTCCGGCAGCAGGTCCCAGCTCCAGTCGACGAGTGCCTGGAGCGTTTGCTGGCGGGCAACGGCGGTCCGGCGGCCACCGGTCAGGAGCCGGAAACGATCGCCCAGCCGCTCCAGGATCTCGTCCACGGAGAGCACCGGCACGCGCGCCGCGGCCAGCTCGATGGCCAGCGGGATGCCGTCCAGCCGCTGGCAGATCTCGGCCACGGTCGCGATGTTCGCCGGGGTCAGGGCGAAGGCCGGTGACACGGCCGTCGCACGCTCGGCGAAGAGGCGCACCGACTCCGACGCCGCCAGCGCTTCATAGGTCGCTGACGCGGCCGGCACGCTGGAGGGAACGGCGCCCGTTTGGCCGTGGACATGCGCCGACTCCGGCAGCGCCGGAACGGCAAGCGATGGCACCTGGAGGATCGTCTCGCCGGGGATACCGAGCGCCTCGCGGCCGGTGGCCATGATCCTCAGCCCGGAGCTGGTCTCGAGCAGCGATTCGGCGAGTCGGGCGGCAGCCGCGACGAGGTGCTCGCAGTTGTCGAGGAGCAGCAGCATCGATTTGGATCGCAGGAAGTCGGTCACGGACGTCTCGATCGACACGTGCGGGTCGTCTCGGACGCCCATTGCCCTGGCCACCTCGTTCGCCACCCTGGCTGGGTCGTTGACGGTGGCCAGCTCGGCGAGCCAGACCCCATCCGGATACCGATCGACCAGGTCGGCGGCGGCCTCGAGCATGAGCCGCGTCTTGCCAGTGCCACCCGTGCCGATGAGCGTGACCAGCCGGTTCGCGTCCAGGAGACGAAGCAGGTCGGCCTGCTCGCGTTCGCGGCCGACGAACGACGTCAGTTGGAGCGGCAGGTTCGTGCGACCCGAGCCGGCCGTGCGCAACGGGGGAAAGTCGTGCGTCAATCCCGGCGCAGCGAGCTGGTAGACGCGCACCGGCTGGTCGAGGTCGCGGAGGCGTTGATCACCCAGATCGATGATGGTCGCCCCTTCAGGCATGCCCTCAACGACGATCGCCGCGGTGATCCCGGAAAGCAGGACCTGGCCGCCGTGGCCGATGGCCAGGAGGCGCGCGACGCGGTTGAGGGCAGGCCCGAAGTAGTCGCCATCGCGTGCCTGCGCGCTGCCGGTGTGGACGGCCATCCGGGCGCGAATGACTGCTTCGTCCGGCCACGCGTGCGCCGCCAGGCCACGCTGGCTCTCGATGGCCGCCATGACCGCGGCCGCTGGATCGGCAAAGCGCGCCAGGAGCCCGTCGCCGGTCGTCTTGACGACGGCACCATCGTGTCCCTCGACCGCTGTCCGCAGGAGGTGATCGTGCACCTCGAGGGCCACCCGCATCGCGGTCGCCGCCTGCTCCCAGAGGCGCGTCGATCCCTCGATGTCGGTCATCAGGAAGGTCGCCAGGCCGCCGGCTTCGTTGGCATCGCGCCGCTCCATCATCGCTAGCCGGCCTCGAGGAGTGAGACGGCGCTGACGAAGCCCTCGGCCCCGCCGTGGTAGACACGCAGGGCGCCGGATGCGAGGTCGAAGACCCATCCGTGGAACGCAAGCCCTCCGGCCTCGACCGCGCGTGCCACGGCCGGGTAGCCGAGCGCGTTGTCGAGCTGCTCGAGCACGTTCGCCTCGACCGCCCGTTGCCAGCGTCGTCCGCCCTCCTCGGGCACCGAGCGCGTCCGCTCCACGACGGTCGCCAGGCCGTCGAGCCAGTCCGCGAGGGCCGGGTACGCGTCGCGATCGACGCCGCCATCCAGGGCCGCCCGCACGCCGCCACAGAGGTCGTGGCCACAGACGATCAGGTGGCGAACCTTCAGGTGCCCGACGGCGTATTCCAGGGCCGCCCCCGCGCTGACGCTGTGGCGCCCGATCGGCGGCAGCTGGTTGGCCACGTTGCGGACCACGAACAGCTCGCCCGGCACGGCGCGGGTCAGCAACTCGGGGATGACGCGAGAGTCGGAGCAGCCCAGGAAGAAGGCCAGCGGATGCTGGCCGTGCACCACGAGATCCTCGAGGAACTCTCGTTCGTGGCCGGCGTAGGCTCGCAGGAAGAGCTCGTGTTCGGCATCGAGCGCCCGATCACCGGTCTGCACCCGATCGCCGGTCTGGCCCTGGGGGTCGGTGCCCCCCAATGCCTAATGGCCCTCCGGCGGCTGCCAGAGCTCGACGCGGTTGCCGTCGGGGTCCACGAACCAGCCGAATCGGCCTTCGGGCAGCTCCTCGATGCGCTCGTCGACCTCGACCCCCGCGGCTCGCAGCTGGGCGAGCATGGCGTCGAGGTCGCGGACGCGGAAGTTGAGCATCCAGGACTTGCCACGCGGCCCGAAGTAGTCCGTTTCGGCGGGAAAGGGCGACCAGACCGTGCTGCCCACGCGATCGGCGTCTTCCCGCTCGCGCCAGGTGAAGACGACCGTCGGGTCGCCGTCCATGGGATTCGGCAGGCCGAGGTGCTCGACATACCAGCGTTGCGTGCGTTGGGGGTCCGGCGCGCGGAAGAACACCCCGCCGATGCCGGTGACGCGTTCCATCGGTGCCCTACCCTCCTCGCGGCCTACCGCCTCCCGAGACCGGGGTTGAAGACAACCCGAAGCCAGCGGTGGCCGCTCGCGACAAAGTCTAGGGGACTTCGCGGGAATCGCCACCCAGCAGGATGGCGTATGCCCGATCAGGCGTGGAATGCCTCGAGATCCTCGCGCTCGCGCTCGACGGCCCGGCGTTCGGCGGAGGTCAGCTCGCGGAAGGGGTCGAGCTCGATCCGGCCAGCGCGCAGCGACCAGGCGCCAGCCGCGAAGCCATCGACCAGGTAGACGCCGACCGAGAACGGGTTCTTGGTGTGGAAGACGCGCGGTCGAAAAGGCTCGGGCAGGATCCCCGTTCGCCGGGCATGCACCAAGAGGTTGGCATCCCAGTGCGGCAGGAAACGCACCGGCGCCGGAGTGTCGGGGTCGGGCAGGCCGACGCCCTCGAGGTCGACCAGCGGGTGACCTGCCTCGTCGCGGTAGTCGGTCAGCGCCAGACCTTCGCCACCTGCCTTGGCCTCCTCGACCGAGATGCCCGCCCAGGACGCGATGTCGCGCCAGGCGGCCGGCCCGAACGCCTGCAGGTATGCCTTCACGAGGTGCGTCAGCCCCTCCCCCTCCGTCACGTCGCTCGGGCCGACCCAGCTCTCCGCGAGCGCCAGGATGTCCGCCCGGCGGCGTTCCCAGGTGCCCGACGGCGGCACGCGCACGAGATCCACCCACAGCCCGAGGTTGCCGACGAATCCCGCCCCGAGCTCGCCCAGCGCCTTGACGGACTTCGGGCCGTCCGCCAGCGCCTCGCGCATGCGCTGGGCGGCGGCGATCAAGACCGCTTCGCCGCCGCGCTCGGCGGGTGTCGCCGGGACCCGCAGCGCCCAGCGGCGTCGAGCCTCTCGCACGCCCATCGCATACGGCCAGAACTCGCGCCCCGAGACCATGTGGATGGTCGTGCGCATGAGCGTGGCCTGGACGACGCTGCGATCCTCGAGTGCGTCGGTCAAGGCCCCGCGGCGGAAGCCGTCGAGGCGCGTCCAGAGCCCCACATAGCCCGACGGCGCGTACTGCGTCTGGAGGCCGCCAACCTGATCGATCGCCTCCGGGAGGGGTAGTGCGGCGCGCTCCAACAAGAGCTGGCGGGCCAGGAGGGCGCGGTTGAGGTGCCTGGCCGTGAGCGTCGGTGGCGTCATCCGGCCGATCGTAGCGCCGCTGGCGTCGGGCGCCGCGAACGCGCGGCCGATCGTCGTGCCGCGCCGACGAACCGGGCTGGCCGCCTCGCCTATCCTTCGCGCATGCCGATCTATGAGCTGAACGGCACGCCTGACCTGGTCGCGCCGACGTTCGTCGTCGCGCTCGATGGCTGGGTCGACGCGGGTGGCTCGGCGACGACCGCAGCCGGGCTCCTTACCACCGATGCGACGGTGGTCGCGACCTTCGACGCCGACGAGCTCTTCGACTACCGGGCACGCCGTCCGACCCTGGGCATCTTCGACGGCCGACCGAGCACGCTGACCTGGCCGGAACTCTCGATCCGCCACCTGCGCCGACCCGACGGTCAGGACGTGCTTGTCCTGACCGGCCCCGAGCCCGACTACCGCTGGCGGGCCCTCTCGGCCGCGGTCATCGAGCTGGCCAGGCATTTCGGGATCGTGGAGTGGATCAGCCTGGGTGCCATCCCGGCGGCCGTTCCGCATACGCGAGCTGTGCCCATCCTCGGCACCGCGTCGCGGCCTGGGCTCCTGCGCGGCAACGTGACCGCGGGTCCGGACGGGCTGCTGCGGGTGCCGGCGGCCGCCATCTCCGTGCTCGACATGGCCATCGCCGAGTCGGACATCCCGACCCTTGGCTACTTCGCCCAGGTCCCGCACTACATCGCCGGACCATATCCGGCCGCGGCGATGGCGCTGGCGACCGCCGTCGGACGGCACATCGGCGGTGAGCCGCCGCTCGGCGACCTGCCGGAGGAGGCGCGCCAGATGGCCAAGCGTCTGGACGCCGCGGCGGCGGCCGACGATTCGACGCGCGAGTACATCGAGCGCCTGGAGTCGATGGTCGACGAATCCCGACTGCCTGCCGGCGACGACCTCATCTCCGAGATCGAGCGATTCCTGCGCGAGGGCAGCCCAGGCGACTAAGGCAGCCGCACGATCTCGGCCTGATCGATGGCCTCGACGCTGTCCAGGATCCAGACGGCCTCGAAGCCTTCGCCCGGCAACGCGTCGAGGCTGTGATCGAGCTCGCGACGGTGCCGCTCGAGGACGTTCGTCGGCACGATCCGCGTCGAGCGGCCGGCGTTCCAGGCTCGGCCGACGTCCGCGGGGAGGTCGAAGACGATAGCCACGGCCGGGATGCTGTGGCGCCGGGCGAGCCCGATGAGCGGCCGCCGGGCGCGCGGCTCGACGTTCGTGGCGTCGATGACCGTCAACCGGCCGCGCGCCAGCCGCTGCCGGGCCACCGCATGGAGCAGGCTGAAGGCGGCCGACGTCGCCGACTGGTCGGCCTCGTCGTCGGCGATCATGGCCCGAAAGGCGTCGGACGAGAGGATCTCGGTCGGTCGGAAGTGGCGCCGGGCGAACGTGGACTTGCCTGAGCCGGCCGGGCCGACGAGCACGACCAGGGATGGCTCCGGCAGCTCGATGCGCATGGGCGCAGCGTAACGCGCCGCCCGGTCGGTCCGGACGGCGCGTGGAGCGGCGAAGCGCGGCCAGGAAGGCCGCCGGGATCGGACCTACATGAGGCCGACGATGTGCCCCTCGGGATCGGCGAACAGCGCGACGTTCGTCTCGGGCGCGACCTCGGTCAGGGGCATGATCACGCTCCCACCGAGCGCCTCGACCTGCTTGAGCGTCCCAGCCGGATCATCGGCGTGAACGTAGAACGTGACCTGGCCGGGGCCGCCGTCCTGAGCCGCACCGATGCCGCTCGTGACGCCGCCGTCCGCCTCGCGGAACATGCCGTAGCCGCCGGGATTGTTGGTGTCGATGTCCCAGCCGAAGACCTTGCTGTAGAACGACTGCAGTGCGGTGCCGTCCTTGCCGGTCACCTCGACGTGGATGACGTGGGCTGCCATGGTCGGATCCTCCTGGTGCGTCTGTGTCCCGGGCCAGATCGCCGGTCTACAAGGACGACGAACGGGCGCGCCGGAATCGACACAGGAAGAGGTGGGATCCGCGTGGTCAGGCTTCGGCGGGTTGCGCCTCGGCCACCTTGAGTGGCTCCAGGTCCACCTGGCGGACCTGCCGGGTGCCGCCGGATTCGGTACGCACGAAGGCGGAGGGGATGGCGCTGGTGGCGAGTCGCTCGACGACCGCCGCTTCGCCCGCGTAGAGCCCGGAGCCGCCGATACGGACCTTGTCGCCGATCTTCAGGCTGGCTCGGCCATTGAGGGCGTTGGTGTCGATGCTCACGAGGCTCTCGCGAACCCGGATCGGCTCACCGCCGACCAGGCCGGGTGGGGTGGCACGCCGCGTGGCGGTCTTGGCTGGGGGGTAGACGACCTTGCGCTTGCGCATCTATGCGCGCCCCTGCGGGCGCGCCGCTGTCCTGACGACCTTCATCCACATCCTCGTTCGTTGCCGTACCAGCAGGGGGCAGGCGCGCGCAGTGTACCGCCCTTTTGCGAGTTGACGACCCCCTCGTCAGGACCTGGGGGCGCTTGGCCGCCGACCCGCCTCGTCAGCGTGTCGGCGTGCCCAAGCCTCGATAGTTGCGCGACAGCTCGCTCGACCAGCGTCGACCGAGTGCGTCTGCGTTGGCGCTCGACCCAGGAACCGAAACCGACGCGGCCGAGCGGGCTCGCACGAGACGACAGGAAGCCGCTCGACAGCTCCAGGAGCTCGTCCGACGTCAGTACCACGTCTCGCACCAGCAAGCCAAGCACGCGGGCGGCAGCCAGGACCAGCACTCGGGGCATCGGCAGGAGCACGGATCGGCTGCCGATGGCCTCGCGCACGATCTCGACCATCTCGCGGTAGGTCATCGTGTCGGGTCCGGCGGCATCGATGGTCGTGCCCGCTTCGGCGCCAGCCACCTCGATGCAGATGCGTGCCACGTCATCGACGTGGACCGGCTGGATCGGATAGCGGCCATCGCCCGGGATGCCATAGACAGGCAGGCGCCGTAGCGCCCAGGCCAGGTTGTTGACGAGGATGTCGCCCGAGCCGTAGGTCAACGTCGGCCGCACGATGGAGGCGGGGATGCCAGAGGCCTCGATCATCGCCTCCAGCCGGCCCTTGGCTCGGACGTACGGCGTGGGTCCGTCCGTCGAGGCATTCACGACGCTGACGTGGACGATCCGGGCGACGCCGGCCTGCCTGGCCGCCGCGAGGAGGATGCCCGACTGCTCGACCGCACGCTCGTAGCTCATGGCGCCGCGAGGAAAGCGCAGCCAGTACGTGTTGTAGAGCGTTTCGACACCGCGTCAGCGCCTCGACCAATCGGTCTTGCCGGGTGAAGTCCAGCGGCTTGACCGCGATGCGTCGAGCCAGGTCGTCGCCACGCCCCGTCCGGCGACTGAGCGTGACCACCTCGCGACCAGCCTCGAGCAGTCGCTGTGGCGATCGCTCGGCCGGTGAACCCGAACGCCCCCGTGACCGCGTCTCGAGTGGCTGTCATCGCTGTCTCCATCGGGTCAACATGTTACTGCATGGTAGCACATATTAGCCGTGACGACCGCATGGCGCCTCATCAGGCGGTCCGGATCGGGATCGACGCGCACACGACGCACCTCGCGTAGCATCGCGGGTCCATGGAACGCGTCATCGCCACCGACCTCGAGGGCACCCTCACCGCCGGCTCCACCTGGCGCGGGGTCGGCCGCTTCCTCTCCGAGCACGGCCTGCGCGGCCGCTACCGTCGTTTCCTCTACCCGCGCCTGCCGCAGGTCCTCCTGGCGCGGAGCGGGATCATCGACCTGCAGGCCTTCCGTGAGCGCTGGATGCGCGACCTGACCGCCCTCCTCCGCGGCATGAGACGCGCCGAGATCGAGGCCATGGCGGATTGGGTCTTCGACAACGAGCTGTGGCCCGGCCGGCGAGAGGACGTCCTGGCCGAGCTCCGTGCAGCGCGGGCTGACGGCGTCCGCATCATCGTCGCCAGCGGCACGTACACGCCGATCGCCGAGCGCTTCGCGGCGCGGCTTGGGGCCGACGCCATCGGCACCGAGCTGGCCTACGACGCCGAGGGGCGCGCCACGGGGCGATTCGCGGGCACGATCGGCACGCGCGACGAAAAGGTCGCGCGCCTGACCGCCCTGCTCGATGGAGCGCCCCTCGAGGCGGCATATGGCGACACGGCTGCCGACATCCCGATGCTCTCGCTCGCGGAGAACGCCATCGCCGTCCACCCCGACACCGAGCTGGAGCGCGTCGCCCGCGAGCGTGGCTGGCGGATCATCGGGGCTTCGGAGTGACCGTCGCCGAGACATCGGTCGCGGCGAGCGAGCCACCCACGGCGCCATCGTCGGGCCAGACGCCGGCGGTCCGGACAGAGGGCCTCGGCCGCCGGTTCGGTGAGCTCTGGGCGATCCGGGGCGTCGACCTCGAGCTCGCGCCGGGCGAGGTCTTCGGCCTGCTCGGTCCCAACGGCGCCGGCAAGACGACGACCGTCCGGCTGCTCACCTCGCTCATCGCGCCGACCGAGGGCCGCGCCTGGGTCGACGGCTACGAGGTGACCGCCGATGCCGACGCCGTCCGCGCCCGGATCGGCATCCTGACCGAGACGCCTGGCCTCTACGACCGACTGACCGCCACCCAGAACCTCGACTTCTTCGCCCGCCTGCACAGCCTGGACCCGACCACCCGCGCCGAGCGGATCGAGCGCTTCATGCGCCTCTTCGATCTCTGGGATCGACGCGACGACCTGGCCGGCACGTTCAGCAAGGGCATGAAGCAGAAGCTGGCCATCGCGCGGGCGCTGATCCACGAGCCGAGCGTCGTCTTCCTCGACGAACCGACCGCGGCGCTCGACCCGGAGGCCGCCTTCGTCGTGCGCGAGGCCATCGCCTCCTTGCGCGGCGCCGGGCGCACGATCGTCCTGTGCACGCACAACCTCGACGAGGCCGAGCGGCTCTGCGACCGGATCGGCTTCATGCGCGGCGGTCTGCTGCGGGTGGACAGCCCCGCCCGGCTGCGCGGCGGCAACGGCAACGGCGGCCCGAGCCTGCGCGTCGTGCTGGTCTCGGCGCCGACCGCAAACCAACTTGCGGCCGTCTCGGCCATCCCGGGCGTCTCGCATGTGGCCGCGGGCACGACGCCTGTCGGCGCCGACGCCCCGGACGACGCCGGAAGCGTTGCCTCGGCCAACGTCGGAAGCGTTGCACTCGGCCGACGCCTCGAACGGCGCCTGGATCACCTGCCGGCTGACCGATCTGCGCCGTGACACGCCCTCCGTGGTGCGCGCGCTGGTCGAGACCGGCGCGCTGGTCCTTGCCGTGCACGAGGAGAGCCGCACGCTCGAGGACGTCTATTTCGAGGTCATGGGCCGCCGACCACAGGCCGAGGGCACGCCGGGTGGCGTCGGCGGGGACCAGGCGTGATGCGCGCGGCCATGATCTGGACCGTCGTCCGGCGCGAGGCGCTGGAGATCGTGCGCAATCGGCTGCTCGTGGTGTCCATCGTCATCCCGCCGATCGTGCTCGTCATCACGCCACTCGTCCTCGGCAGCCTCGCGAGCATCGCGGCCACGGCCGAGCCGTTGCCGGAGGACTTCGTCAAGACCATCGTCGCCAGCCGTCCCGACTGGGCCGGCTTCGCGATCGAGGACCTCGTCGCCGCCTACAGCCTCCAGCAATTCCTGTCGCTCTTCCTGATCCTGCCGGCGTACGTGCCGCTCTCCATCGCCACGTTCTCGATCGTCGGGGAGAAGCAGACGCGGAGCCTGGAGGCCGTCCTCGCCTCCCCCATCCGCACGGGCGAGCTGCTCGGCGGCAAGACGCTCTCCGCGATCGTGCCGGGCATGCTCACGTCCTGGCTGGCCTACGGCCTGCTCGTCGTCCTGGCCGGCATCGTGCTCGGCCCGCGGCTGGCCGGCGTGATCCTCGATCCCTCGTGGCTGGCGGCCGTCTTCCTGCTCGGCCCGGCCGTCGGGCTCGTCTCCTGCGTGGCCGGCATCATCGTCAGCAGCCGCGTCAACGACCCGCGGGTGGCGCAACAGATCGGCGGCCTGATCATCATCCCGCTGGCCAGCATCGCGGTCATCCAGGCCGTCAGCGGCTTCCTCTTCGGCGCCCCGCAGTACGTCATCGCGGCCATCGTGACGACCATCGTGGGCATCGCCGGGTTGCGCCTGGCCTCACGCCTCTTCGGGCGCGAGTCGATCCTGACCCGCTGGCGCTAGGGCGGAGGAGCGCCCCGCGAACGCTACTTGTCGCGTTCGGCGGCGTTGACGAGGGCCGCCTGGGCGGCGGCGAGGCGGGCGACCGGGACGCGGAAGGGCGAGCAGGAGACGTAGTCGAGGCCGAGCTTCTCGCACTTGAAGATCGACTCCGGGTCGCCGCCGTGCTCCCCGCAGATGCCGAGCTCGAGATCCGGCTTCGTGGCCCGGCCCTTGGCGACCGCGATGCCCATCAGCCCGACGACCGCGTCGTCGAGCGTCTGGAAGGGGTTGTAGGGCAGGATCTTGTCCTCGACGTACTTGAGCAGGAAGCCGCCCTCGGCGTCGTCGCGGGAGTAACCGAAGGTCATCTGCGTCAGGTCGTTGGTGCCGAAGCTGAAGAAGTCGGCGTGGACCGCGATCTCGTCGGCGGTCAAGGCGCCCCTGGGGACCTCGATCATGGTCCCGAACTTGTAGTCGACCTCCACGCCGGCCGACTTCTCGACCGCCAGCGCCTCGGCCTCCAGGATCCGCCGCGTCTCCGAGAGCTCGTTCACGTGGCCGACGAGCGGGATCATGATCTTGGCGATGGGGTTGCCGCCTTCGCGCTTGACGGCGATCTGCGCGTTGAGGATGGCGCGCGTCTGGATCTTCACGAAGTCGGGGATCATGAGACCCAGGCGGCAGCCGCGCAGGCCGAGCATCGGGTTCTGTTCGTGCATCGACTTGATGGCCGCCAGCAGCTCGCGGTCCTCGGCCGTGGCGGCGTCGCCGGCCCTGGTGACCTTGACCAGCTGCTCCTCCAGGTTGGGCAGGAACTCGTGGAGCGGCGGGTCGATGAGGCGGATGACGACGGGCAGGCCGTCCATGGCCTTGAAGATGCCCTCGAAGTCGCCCTGCTGGAGGACCTCCAGCTCGGCCATCGCGGCGTCGAACTGGCCGACCGCGTGGCGGTCGTCGGCGTCGAGCGTCTCGCCGGCGCGCGACCCGTGCCTTGGCGCGCGTGGCGACGTTGGCCACGAGGATGGCGCTGCGCACGATCTCCAGCCGCTCGCCCTCGCGGAACATGTGCTCCGTGCGGCAGAGACCGATGCCCTGCGCGCCGTAGGAGCGGGCGAGGGCGGCTTCCTCGGGCTTGTCGGCGTTGGTCCAGACGCCCATGCGCCGGACGTCGTCGGCCCAGCGCAGGATCTGCTGCAGCTCCGGCTGGTCTTCGAAGCGAGCCGAGACGGTGGCCAGCGAGCCCAGGAAGACCTCGCCGGTCGTGCCGTCGAGGCTGATCCAGTCGCCCTCTCGGAAGCTCAGCTCCGTCTCGGTCGAGCGTGCGGTCCTCGAGGCGTAGTCGACGACCAGCTCCGCGCAGCCGGCCACGCATGGCTTGCCGATCTGGCGAGCGACGACCGCGGCGTGCGAGGTGGCCCCGCCGCGGGCGGTCAGGATGCCCTGCGCGACGGCCATGCCGTGGAAGTCGTCGGGTGAGGTCTCGACGCGCACGAGGACGACCTTCTCGCCACGCTCGACCCAGGCCACCGCATCGTCGGCGCTGAAGACGGCCCGACCGACGGCCGCGCCCGGTGAGGCGTTCAGGCCCCGGGCGACGCGCGAGGCCGAGGCCTTGGCTGCCGGGTCGTACTGGTCGCGCAGCAGCTGATCGACGTGCGCTGGCTCGACGCGGGCGAGGGCCTCCTCCTTGGAGATGACCTTCTCGGCCACCATGTCCGTCGCGATCTTCACGGCCGCCGCGGCCGTGCGCTTGGCGCTCCGCGTCTGGAGCATGAAGAGGCGGCCGCGCTCGATGGTGAACTCGAGGTCCTGGACATCGCGGTAGTGGCGCTCCAGGCGTGTGGCGATGCGCTCGAACTCGCCGTACACGGCGGGCATCGCCTCGCGCATCTGGGCGATCTTCTGTGGCGTCCGGATGCCGGCCACGACGTCCTCGCCCTGCGCGTTGGTGAGGTACTCGCCGAAGAGGACCTTCTCGCCGGTGTTCGGGTCGCGGGTGAAGGCCACGCCGGTGCCGGAGTCGTCACCCATGTTGCCGAAGACCATGGTCACCACGTTGACGGCGGTGCCCAGGTCGTGGGCGATCTTCTGGTTCTCGCGGTAGTCGCGGGCGCGCTTGCCGAACCAGGAGGCGAAGACGGCCTTGATGGCCAGGTCGAGCTGCTCGTCGGGGTCCTCCGGGAACTCGCGACCCGTGTCCTCGCGCACGATCTCGCGGTACGCCGCGGCCACGTCGCGCAGGTCGCCGGCGTCGAGCTCGGTGTCGAGCGTCACGCCACGGGCCGACTTGGCGGCATCGAGGGCGTGGTCGAAGCGCTCGCCCTCGACGCCCATCACGATGCGGCCGAACATCTGGATGAAGCGCCGGTAGGCGTCCCAGCCGAAGCGTTCGTTGCCGGTCAGCGCGATGAGGCCGTGGAGCGTGGCCTCGTTGAGGCCGAGGTTGAGGACCGTGTCCATCATGCCCGGCATGCTGAACTTGGCGCCCGACCGGACGCTCACCAGGAGCGGGTTGGCCGCGTCTGCCGAAGCCCTTGCCGGTCTCGTTCTCGACCGCGCGAACGGCCTCGAGGACGTCCTCCCACAGCCCATCCGGGAGTTTCTCACCGGCCGAGAAGTAGTCGTTGCAGGCCTCGGTCGTGATGGTGAAGCCGGGCGGCACCGGAAGGCCGGCGTTGGTCATCTCGGCCAGGCCGGCGCCCTTGCCGCCGAGCAGGTCGCGCATCGTCGCATCGCCCTCTGCGCGACCACCGCCCCAGGCATAGATGTAGCGCTTGGCAGCCTGGTGGGCACGCTCGGTCGGGACGGACGGGGCGGTCATGCAGTGGGCTCCTTGGTGGGCCCCGAGACGGACGGCAGGCCTGGCACGTCCCACTCGGTCAGATCGTTCGTGTTCGGCCGATTGTAGGCGACGCGCGCGGCCGATGACCTGCCGCGACCGGCCTGGACGGCATCAGCGGCGGGCGAACCAGTTCAGCGCGATGGTCAGCCCGATCGACAGGATGATCGAGGTCGCGATCGGGATGATGAGCACGATGTGCTCGCCCTTGATGACGAAGTCCCCTGGGAGGCGGAAGAGCGGCAGACCGATGACGATGAGCACGCCGAGGATCGCGATGCCGAGGCCGACGATGATGAGCAGGCGACCGATCTCTGGCACGGAGCGATGGTAGCCCCAGACGACGGGCAGGACCGTCTGCCATCATCGCGCCATGAGCGAACCCTTCGACCTGGACCACTTCCTGCGGATCCCGCGTCTGTCCGGCCTGCGCGCCTCGCGTGACGGATCCCGCCTCGCCGTGAGCGTCGGCGTCCTCGATGCCGACGGCAAGGCCTTCAAGAGCGCCATCTGGGGCCTCGACCCGTCGGGCTCTACCGCGCCCCGGCGCCTGACCCGTTCCGTGGCCGGCGAGAGTGGCGCCGCCTTCCTGCCGGACGGATCGATCCTCTTCACCTCCGCTCGCCCCGATCCTGACGCCAAGGCGGAGGAAGCCGGCAAGGACAAGCCGCCGGCCGGCCTCTGGCTGCTGCCCGCCGATGGCGGCGAGGCGCGGCTGCTCCTGGCGCCGGAGGCGGGCGTCGCCGGGCTGGCCGTCGCGCGCCAGAGCGGCGACCTCGTGATCGCGGCGCCGCTCCACCCCGGCGCCGGCGACCTCGCTGCGGACGAAGCCGCCGAGAAGGCCCGCAAGGACGCCGGCACCAACGCGCTCCTCTTCGAGCGGTTCCCGATCCGCTACTGGGACCACTACCTCGGGCCGCGCGATCTGCGCCTCTTCACGGCCGACGCTCCGACCGCCGCGACCGAGACCCTGGCCGCGCCTCGCGACCTGACCGGCTCCAGCCAGGAGGCGTTGGTCGAGCCGGAGCTGGACATCGCCGCGGACGGCTCGTTCGTGGTCACGACCTGGCAGCGCACGACGCGACCCGTCCGCTCGGACCTCGTCGTCTTCGATCGTGCGAGCGGCAAGCGCCGGGAGCTGACCGACGGCGATGCCTACTACGGGACCCCCGTGATCTCCCCGGACGGCCGCCAGGTGGCCTGCGTGCGGATCGAGTTCGGGTCACCCGGGCAGGCCGAGTGGGCGACGCTCTGGCTCATCGATGTCGCGACCGGTGACGGTCGCCGGATCGGTGCCTCGTTCGACCGATGGCCGAGCTCGATCACCTGGGCGCCCGATGGCACGGCGCTCTTCGTGCTCGCTGACGACCATGGAGCCACGGCGGCCTTCCGGCTCGAGCTAACGACCGACCGGGTCACACGGCTGGCCGGCGACGCGAGCTATGCCGACCTCTGTCCGACCGACGACGGCGCGACCCTCTATGCCATCGGCTCTCGCCTGGACCGGCCACCCTTCGTGGCCCGCCTCGATGCCCGCGCCGCCGACCAGTCCGCCGTCGAGATCCCCTCCCCGATCGTCGAGGCCGACCTGCCCCGGCGTGGTGTCGTCGAGCGCCTGGTCACGACGGCCGACGACGGCGTCGAGATCGGCGCCTGGCTGGTCCGGCCGGCCAAGTCCTCGGCCAGGAAGCCGGCCCCGCTCGTGACCTTCGTGCATGGCGGACCGCTCGGCTCGTGGACCGGCTGGCACTGGCGCTGGAATGCCCACATCCTGGTCGAACGCGGTTTCGCCGTCCTGATGCCGGACCCAGCCTTTTCGACCGGCTACGGCCAGAGCATGATCGATCGTGGTTGGAGCGCCTGGCACGAGCGGCCGTACACCGACCTGATGGCCTCGATCGACGCGGCGTTGACCCGACGCGACCTCGACGCCAAGCGCACGGCGCTCATGGGCGGCTCGTTCGGCGGCTACATGGCCAACTGGGTGGCCGGCCACACGGACCGCTTCAAGGCCATCGTGACCCATGCCTCGCTCTGGGACCTGCGTGGCTTCCATGGCGTGACCGACTTCGGGCCGTGGTGGGAGCAGGAGTTCGGCGACCCGTACGAGGACCCGAGCCGCTATGTCGAGCAGTCGCCCTCGGCCTCCGTCGCGGAGATCCGGACGCCGATGCTCGTCATCCATGGGGAGCTCGACCATCGCGTCCCGATCGGCGAGGCGCTCCGACTGTGGACCGACCTCCGGCGCCACGACGTCGAGGCCAAGTTCCTCTACTTCCCGGACGAGAACCACTGGATCCTGAAGCCCGGCAACGTGCGCGTCTGGTACTCCACGGTGCTGGCCTTCCTGGAGCAGCATGTCCTGGGCAAGGATTGGGTCCGTCCGGACCTCCTGTAGGGTCCCAGCGCCGACGTCGCGCTCCGGGCCCGACGTAGACTGAGCCGCATGACCGAGCTCGCCACCGACGATCGGCCCATCGCGGCGGAGTCGCCGCTCTACACCGCGACGCTCGTGCGGCGCGAGGACCTGACCGACTCGCTGGCGTTCTTCTGGGTCAAGCCAGACGGGCCATGGATCGACTTCGAGCCCGGCCAGTACCTGACGATCGGCGTCGAATCGGCCGGCAAGCTCGTCCAGCGGCCTTACTCGGTCGCCTCATCGCCCCGGGCTCGCGACGACGGTTACGAGTTCTACGTCCGCCTCGTGACCGGCGGCATGTTCACGCCCCTCCTCTGGCGGCTGCCCATCGGCCATGGCATGAGCCTCAGGGGACCCAAGGGCAAGTTCGTGCTCGAGCCCGAGGACGACCGCGCACATGTCTTCGTCAGCAGCGGCACCGGCATCGCCCCGTTCGTCTCGATGATGGCCACCCTGGCCGCCGAGGGGCGCCCCCGCAACACCGTGGTCCTGCATGGCGCCTCGTACGCCGATGAGCTTGGCTATCGCGAGCCGATCGAGCGTTGGGCGGACGGACGGGACCTATCCCGCCACGTACGTGCCGACCATCTCGCGGCCCAAGGACGCACGGAACGCCGACTGGCCTGGGCGGATCGGGCGGGTCGAAGCCATCGTGCCGGCCATCTACGACGAACTCGGCCTGACGCCGGACAACGCCATCGCCTACATCTGCGGCAACCCCGACATGATCGCCGCGGTCGACGCCACCCTCCTGGCGCGCGGCTTCCCCGAGGAGCAGATCCGCAAGGAGCTCTACTGGCCGAAAGGCAAGGAGCCGCGCGGGGCGGTGGAGGGACGATGATCCCGTTCTGGGCCCTGATCCTGCTGGCGGGCTCGGCGGTCGTGGCGGTCCTGCTGATGCTGGCCGCGCGGCGGTACGTCGCGAGGGATGGCCTGCTCGTCGATGCGGTTCCCGCCGCCGCCGTGTTCGGCGTGCTCGGGGTCGCGTTCGCGGTCCTGCTGGCATTCGTGATGTTCCTCGCGTTCGAGAACTACATCCGAGCGCAGGAAGGGGCATCGCGCGAGGCCGTGGCGATCAGCCAGCTGGATCGCCTGACGCAGCTGTTCCCCGCCCCGGAGGGCGAGGAGCTACGGAATGACCTCGCGTGCTATGCCCGCGCGGTCGTCTCGGACGAGTGGCCGATGATGCGCGAAGGCCGCGAAAGCGACCTGGTCGTTGGCTGGCTGGCAGTGATCGAATCGACCATCGACACGATGCCGCTGGACGATGTTCGCACCGAGGTCGCCGTCGACCATTGGCTCGACGAGATGGCCGTACGCAGAGAGGGCCGGCGTGCGCGGCTGGCCGGAGCGACGCCGACCATCCCCGTCGCCGTGTGGCTCATCCTTGTCCTTGGGGCGGGACTCACCATCGCCTACCTGGTCGTGTTCGCCGATCGGCGTGAGCGGTGGTGGACCCAGGCCGTGATGGTCGGGTCGATCACAGCGCTTGTCGTCGCCGGCATGCTGGTCGTCAGCTTCCTCGACCGTCCCTACCTGGAAGACGGTGCGTACATCGCCCCGACCGAGATGGCCACGAGCCTGCGACTGATCGAAGCCGAGGTCGCAGCCGATCCGGCCGCCCTGCTCCCGTGCGACGAGCAGGGACGCCCGAGGTGAGTTCGCCGGACGCCACGCCCTGAGGCAAAGGAACTCGCCCCGGCTGAGCGCAGTCGCGCGAATGGTGCCGGGTCGCGCATCATCGGCACGTGTTTGCGGCGATGAGGGGGCACGCATCCAAGTCGCTCGCCGCGCTCCGCGAGGCGGGCGGCAACCCGGGCATCCGGCTCGTCGTGCTCGCCTACGTCGCGTTCGCTGTGTCGAAGTGGGCGCTGCGGATCGGCAAGTACGTATACCTCTACGACGCCGCCGGCCCGTTCGGCATCGCGACACTGGGGCTCATCCAGCTGCTGCCGTCTATCATCGGGGTTCCATTCGCGAGCTCGCTCGGCGACCGGTTCGCACGCGAGCGCGTCCTTACCGTGACCTACGGCCTCTGCGCGGTCGGATCACTGGCGCTCGCATATGTACTGAGCGCAGGGTTCGCCATCGTTTTCTTCTTCGTTCTGGCGGCGGCCGTAGAAGTGCTCGGCCAGATCGTGCGGCCGATCCAGGCAGCGCTGCTCCCGGCACTGGCCCGCACGCCGGGCGAGCTCGTCGCGGCGAACGTGGCGGTGAGTACATCCGAGGCGTTCGGGGCGCTCGCGGGCCCGGCGCTTGGCGCGGCGATCCTGGTGGCCGGGGGGCCGGCACTCGTCGCACTCGGGGCGGCGGCGGGTTTTGTTCTTGCGATGGCGGCGATCGCCCGTGTCCACGTCGCGAGCACCGTTCCGCCGCTGGCGGTGCACGCGTGGACAGGGCTGGCCGGTTTCGCGTCAGGCGCTACCAGAGGCCTGCGCACAGTCGCTCGACTCTCGGGCCCGAGGACGATCACCACGGGATTCCTGATGCAGAGCATGGTCCACGGCACGTTGACGGTGCTGCTGGTCGTGCTGGCGGTCTCGACGCTCGGGTTGGGTGCGCCCGGCGTGGGCACGCTGCACGCCGCGATGGGCGCGGGCGGAGTCATTGCTGCGGTCTTCGCCATCGGGCTGGTCGGCCACCGTCGGCTCGCACCGGCGTGGGCCTTGGCTCTGGTCGGCTACGGCATGCCGATCCTGCTCATCGGTCTCATGCCAAACGTGGTCGTGGCGATGGTCCTGCTCGCGGTCGTCGGGGTCAGCAACGCGATCTTCGAGGTGGCCGGCTTCACACTGCTCCAGAGAACCGTGCCGGACGACATCCGCGCCGGCGTCCTCGGAGCGATGGAGGGTCTGATCGGGCTCGGGTACGCCCTCGGCGGCGTGCTTGGGTCCGTCCTGGTCGAGCTGACCGAGGTCCACGTTGCGTTCATCGTCAGCGGCGCGGTCCTGCCCATCCTCGCAGTGCTGCTCTGGCCACGGGCATCCCGACTCGACGAGGAGTTCATCGTCCCAGAGTCAGAGCTGCGGTTGTTGCGCGGCGTCCCGATATTCGCCCCGCTGTCGCTCGCGGCCCTGGAGCACCTCGCCGCGGGGATGATCGAGACACGCTACCTAGCCGGCACCGACATCATCCGCGAGGGTGGGCCTGGCGACGCCTTCTACATGGTCGTCGATGGCACGACCGAAGTGATCGAGGCTGGACAGCGCCGGGCGGACCTTGGCCCGGGTGCATCGTTCGGCGAGATCGCGCTCATCCGGGGCATCCCGCGCACGGCGACCGTCCGCGCAACCACCGACGTGACTGTCTACCTGCTGCCTAGCTCGTACTTCCTCTCCGCTGTGACCGGCAACCCGCACAGTCCGCTGGCCGCAGGCCCGGTCAACGCCAACAGCTCGGTTCCCGAGCAGGCCTCGCCGTGACGTCGATAGGGGTCGACTGGCCAAGGGGTGGAAGTTGGCCGGCGGTGCCGACGTTTCGGCTGATCCGCATGGGCTCACGCCTCCGCTGACGTCGCGTCGGGCTCGCGCTCCTCGGCTCGGGCCTTCGGGCGGTAGATCGCCCCGACGTAGACGCCCGCCAGGACGACCGCCCCGCCGAGCAGGAACGACGGCTGGACCGGCTCGGCGAAGAGGACCGCGCCGAGCACGATCGCCACGAGCGGGAAGAGCAGGAACGCGTACGACGTGGCCGACGCGGTCCAGCGCGCGAGCACGAACAGCGCGAGCATGAAGACGCCGATCGAGCCAGGCCCGATCAGGTAGGCCATCCCGAGCAACGTCTCGACCTTGGTCGGCAGCACGAGCGGTTCACCGGCCACGAGGCTGACCGCGACCAGCAACGACCCACCGAGGAGCATGCCCAGGGCATTGGCCGCGACCGGGTCGCCGGGCGGCAGTCGCTTGACGATGACGACGCTCTCGGCCTGGAAGATCGCGGCGACGAGCAACAGGGCGATGGCGATGAGCGGGACGCTGAGGCTGACCTGGGCGGCGGCGACGATGACGATCCCGGCTGCCGCGATGAGCGCACCCACGACGCCGAGCAGGCGTGGACGTTCGATCCCGTGGACCACCGAGAGCAAGCACGGTCAGCAGTGGCACGATCGCGAGGACGGTCATCGTCGTGCCCGAGCCCGCGTCCCCGATCGCCTGGTACAGGAAGAAGTAGGCCAGCGCGAACGCGATGACCCCGAACAGTACGGTGCCCAGCAGCTGTTGACCGCGCGGCGCCGGGCGACGCTGGATGACCATGACGGCCAGGAGCAAGGCGCCGGCAAGCACGAAGCGCAGCCCGGCCGACCAGAACGGCGGCATCTCGCCGAGGACGACCTTGACGGCGGCCGCATTCGCCCCGGCCAGGACGACGAACGCCGTGAACGCGAGCAGGATCGGACGAGTCGTCATGACGCGCCTCCGCGGCCAAAGTACACCTACGCTGGCAGCCGCTAGACGGTCACCTCGACCGTCCGTGCGCAGCGCAGGATCGCGTCGGCCGAGCGGTCGATGTCCTCCTCGGTCGTCGAGGCGTTGGAGACCGAGACGCGGATCGCGACGCGGTCGCGCCAGGTCGTCGTCCCGAGCCAGCACGTCCCATCCCGCTGGACCGCGGCCGCGACGGCCTGCGTCCGGCGGTCGCCGGCCGTGGCATCCTCGCCAGGCGCGGCAAACCGGACGAGGACCTGGGTGAAGCCGACCTCGTTGAGGATCTCGACGCCGTCCGCCTCACCGCAGCCGATCGGCCATCCGGCGAGCCAGCGCGCAATAACGGTCCACCTGTTCGGCGACACCGGTCCGCCCGAGCGCGCGGAGCGCCGCGTAGACGCCAAGCCCGCGAGCCGCGCGCGACGACTCGGGCACCCAGTCGTAGGCGCTGTAGGCATCGTCGACGCCACGCACGAGGTAGGCGGCCGTCACGTTCATCGCCGCGCGGTGCGCCTCGGGTTCCGCCGAGACGACGATCCCGCAGTCATAGGGCACGTTGAGGGTCTTGTGGGCATCGGTGCCCCATGAGTGGGCGAGCTCGAGGCCGTCGATCAGCGGGCGGTATCGATCCGAGGCGGCGGCCCACAGTCCGAAGGCCCCATCGACGTGCAGCCAGGCACCCACCTCGCGAACGGCCTCGCCGATCGGCCGCAGCGGGTCGAAGGCGCCCGTGTTGACGTTCCCGGCCTGGCCGCAGACGATCGTCGGCCCGCCGAGGCCCGCGAGCGTCGCGCGGAGCTCATCCGGCCGCATCCGGCCCTGCGCGTCGACCGCGACCTTGATGACCCGATCGGCGCCCATGCCGAGCATCCGGAGCGCGACGAAGATCGTCGAGTGCGCCTCATCGCCGACGAGGACGTTGATCGGCGGCGCCCCGAAGAGACCCATCGACTCGACGTCCCACCCGGCGTCACGGAGCACGGCGTGACGGCCGGCGGCCAGGGCGGTGAAGTTGGCCATGGTCGCGCCGGTCACGAAACCCACGCTGGCGCCGGTCGGCAGCCCGAGCATGTCCACGAGCCACTCGCCGGCGACCTCTTCGATGACGGATGCTGCCGGCGAGGAGGCGTAATTGCCGGCATTCTGGTCCCAGGCTGCCGCTAACCAGGCCGTCGCCACGGTCACGGGCAGGCTGCCGCCGATGACGAAGCCGAAGTAGCGTGGGCCGACGGTCGCGACGAGGCCGGGATCGACATCGCGAGCCAGCGTCTCGATCAACCGGACCGGATCCTCGCCCCGCTCGGGAAGCGGCCCGCCCAGCGCCGCCCGGAGCCCACCCGGAGCGATCGGCACGCCGACCGGTCGCTCCTGGACCCCGTCGAGATAGTCGCGCGCGAGCGCAGAGGCCCGCTCAAGCAGCTCGTCCATGCGCCGATCGTGGCAGCCGGGGTGGCGGTCGGTCAACCCGCGGACGGGGGCGGGACGGCTCCGAACCGGCGTAGAGGCCCCCAGCCGAGCAACACGGCGGGGGCCAGCAGCACGACGACGAGCGGCGTGGCGATGCCGATGAAGCCGCCCAGCGGCCAGAGCAGGACGATGCCGTAGGCAGCGACGAGCAGCCAGCGGTCCTGCCATGGCCAGCCGCGACGCCCGGCGGCCGCGGCGAAGACGCCCAACGCCGGCACCAGGAGCGTCGCGTCGTAGATCCAGGCGTGCGGGCTGACGACCAGGCCGACGGCCGCGGCCAGGGCCAGGGCCGCCGCCACCGCCCACGCGCGCAGCGCACCCAGGCTGGCCACGACATAGGCGATCCCGACCGCGTAGCCCAGCAGCACGAGCGGCGAGAAGGCACCCGACCCCGATCCATCAGGGTCAAGCTGGGCGGCAAGGTTGCCGCCCACCGCCGGCAGCGAGATCGCCTGCCAGCCGTTGACCTCGAAGTCAGGCCCGCTGTAGGCCTGCAGCGTGGCCAGCCAGTCGGCCGGCCAGGTCCATGTCCAACCGGTGGCCACGACGCCCAGCAGGTAGTGGCCGACGAGGACGCCCACGAACACGAGCACCGCCCGCCACGCGCCGCGCCAGAGCAGCGTGCCGGCTTGCGGCGCCGCGAGCTGTGGTTTGTAGGCCAGGAGCCCGACGAACAGGCCGGCCAGCCACGGCCTGCCATGCACCATGGCCCAGGCGCCACAGGCCATCAGGAGCAGGGCCAGGCCGACGTTCTGGCCACTCACGACGCCCGCGGCGGCGGGTGCCCAGGCGAACGTTCCGGCGAGCGCCCATCGTCGGGGGATGCCGACCAGCGGCGCCCCGATCCAGGCCGCGAGGGCCAACGCCCCGGCCTGGAGCAGCACGTTGATCGCGGCCGCGAGCTCGTACGGCAGCCACGCGAACGGCACATAGAGCAGCGCGAGCCCGGCGGGGTAGACCCAGGGCGTGATCGGGAGCCCGTTCGCAGCCTGGAATTGGACGATCGCTTCGAGGCTGGTCAGCTCGGGCGAAAAGGCCAACGTGCCGGCAGCATAGAAGGCGCCGAAATCGAGCCAGCCACGGAGCGGCATGCCGACCAGGGGCAGCCAGGCAGCCACGATGGCAGCCCCAAGCCAGAGGCGGACCCGCCGAGCGTCCCAGAGACCGCGCCAGCCCGGCACGGCGGCGTGGTCAGCCGTGTGCCGCCGCCAGCCGCTGCAGGATGATGGCCTTGACCTGATCGGCGGCCACGCGCTCCTGGCTCATCGAGTCCCGATCGCGGATGGTGACCTTGCCATCCTCGAGCGAGTCGACATCGACCGTCACGCACCAGGGCGTGCCGATCTCGTCCTGACGCCGGTACAGCTTGCCGATGGCCGCCGTGTCGTCGTAGACCGCCATCGTCTCGCGCTTCAGGTCGTCCTTGATGCGCTGGCAGAGCTCGACGATCTCGGGCCGCTTCTTGAGCAGCGGCAGGACCGCGACCTTGTAGGGTGCCAGCTCGGGATGAAGGGCCAGCGAGACGCGCGTCTCGCCCTTGACCTGCTCCTCGCGGTAGGCGTCGATGAGGAAGGTGAAGGCAGCCCGGTCGGCGCCGGCCGCCGTCTCCACGATCCAGGGGATGAAGTGCTCCTCGGTCGCGGGGTCGAAGTACTCGAGGTTCTCGCCCGACGCCTGAGCATGGTTGCCGAGGTCGAAGTCGCCGCGATTGTGGACGCCCTCGAGCTCCTTCCAGCCGAATGGGAAGCGGTACTCGACATCGACGGCCTTCTTGGCGTAGTGGGCCAGCTCGTCGGAGGCGTGTTCGCGCGTGCGCAGGCGCTCGGAGGTCACGCCGTACTGCTCGTACCAGGCCAAGCGCCGCGGCAGCCAGGCCTCGAAGAACGCGGCGGCCTGATCCGGGCGCACGAAGTACTGCATCTCCATCTGCTCGAACTCACGCATCCGGAAGACGAAGTTGCCGGGGCTGATCTCGTTCCGGAAGCTCTTGCCGATCTGGGCGATGCCGAAGGGCAGCTTCTTGCGGCTCGATTGCTGCACGTTCTTGAAGTTGACGTACGAGCCCTGCGCCGTCTCCGGCCGCAGGTACACGATGGCCGCCTCGTCCTCGACCGGGCCCATGTAGGTCTTGAACATGAGGTTGAAGCGGCGCGGGGCGGAGAGCGGGCCGCCATCGACGGGGCAGCGGAGCCCCAGCCGCTCGACGATGGTGGGATCGCGCAGGTCGGTCGCGGAGAGGTCCTCGGCGCCCGGCAGCTCGTCGAGGCGGAAGCGCCGATGGCAGGTCGCACACTCGACGAGCGGGTCGCTGAACGAGCCGACGTGGCCGGACGTGACCCAGACCTGGGGGTGCATGAGGATGCCGGCGTCGAGGCCCACGATGTCGTCGCGTTCCTGGACCATCGAACGCCACCAGGCGCGTTTGACGTTGTTCTTGAGCTCGACGCCGAGCGGTCCGTAGTCCCAGACGGCGTTGATGCCGCCGTAGATCTCGGAGGACGGGAAGATGAAGCCGCGTCGCTTGGAGAGCGAGACGATGGTCTCGAGGTTGGCGACCGCCGGCGCAACGTCGACCGACGCGGGGTCGTGCGTCGTCGCGGCCGCGGTGGTCGCGGTCCCGACGACCGGGTTCTTGGCACCGGCCCGGACGGCCTCTGAGGACGGGTCTTGGTCGGTCACGGGCGAGCGTCGGCTCCGGCTACGGTTCGCGGGACGGCGCGTATTGTCCCACGCCACCAGGTCCGAGCCAGGGGCCTGCTGTCGAGCCCGTGTCGGGGCCGGGCGATGACCCAGCGTTGAATCGGCGTTGACCGGGCGTTGACGGGGCGTTGACGGCCGGTTCGTGGCACCCATCTGGCACCAGTGCTATCGTCGGGCGCACTCCCCAATCCCACCCTCGCGGAGGTATCCCGATGACGGATGAGCAGCAGACCGGTACCGGCGTCCAGGCGGAGATCGCCATCGTCACGGACTTCACCCACGCCCTCATCGTGGCCGAGTTCGCCAACCCCGACGCGGCCATGGAGACATACCAGGCGCTGCGCGATGCCGAGGTCAGCCACGGCCTCAAGATCGACGCTGTGGCCGTGGTCAAGGCCGACGCCCAGGGCAAGATCCACGCTCAGAAGGTGACCGACCACAGCACCAAGACGGGCATCAAGTGGGGTGTCGCGGCCGGCATCGTCCTGGGCGTCATCTTCCCGCCCTCGATCCTCGGCAGCGCGGTCGCCGTGGGCGCCACGGGTGGCGTGATCGGCAAACTTCGCAACGAGCACCACAAGATCGAACTGGAAGAAGAGCTCCGGGGCGCGCTGGGACCCGATACCTCGGGCATCGTGGCGCTCATCGAGGCGCCCGACAGCGAGGCGGTCAAGGAGACGATGCCGAAGGCGACCAAGGTCACCGAGAAGCCCATCGACGACGCCACCGCCAAGGACATCACCGAGGCGTCCAAGCAGTCCAGCTGACGAAGCGACGGACCTTCGAAGCGGGCGCGCGGCGCCCGACATCAGGACCGAGAGCCGGGCCATAGGCGCCCGGCTCTCGGCGTTATCGACCCCTCATCGGGCCCCGCGGACCTCGTCGAGGAAGGCCCGCGAGCGAGGCTCGCGCTCGAGCGCCTGACGGACGTACCGGTGCATGGCCCCTTCGACCTCCGCCTCGGTGGCCGTCGCGAGTCGGAGCTGGGCGATGGCTTCGATGTCCAGCCTCCGATAGGCACGGAGGACCTTGAGTGCGTTGAGCGATAGGGGCAGCCACTCTCCGGGCGGGTTGGGATGGAGCGGGCAGAGCACGCCGCCGAGAGCCGGCGCCCAGCGGAAGGTGTCGTCCTCCTCCAGCATCCGGTCGCACTCGACGCAGCGCTCGACCTCCGGCCGCACGCCGAGCGCGTCGGTCAGGCCCATCTCGTACCAGCGGGCGACGCGCCCTGGCGCCATCCCGTCGTCGAGCAGCTGGAAGGCCCTTCGCAACAGGGCGTAGAACGGCTCGGCCGGCGCATGCTCCTCGGTCGAGCGATCCGCCAGCTCGCCGACGTACCAGGCGGTGGCCGCCGACTCCAGTCGGTCCCGCAGCCGCAGCCAGGCGTGCAGGACGCGCGCCTGCGTGACGACGTCGAAGGTCCGGCCACGCGCGAGCTGGAGGCGCAGCTCGGCGAAGGGCTCGAGGGTGCCGCCGAGCCGGCTGGTCTGCCGCCTGACCCCCTTGGCGATGACCCGGACCTTGCCGTCATCGGGCGTCAGGACGGTCAGCACGCGGTCGGCCTCGCCCAGCTCGAAGCGGCTCAGGACGATGCCGGTGACCTGGTAGACGCGTGGGGCAGGCACGCTCGAAGCGTACCCCGTGCTGCCGCGTGTCGGGCGCATCCGTGTCCTCGTCCGGCAAACATGCTGGACTTTGGTATCATCTTTCGCGTGCTGACGACCGCGGACATCCAGGCGCTCATCGCCGACACCGAGGCGACCATCCTCGAGCTGATCGCCGAGGCCGAGGACGACGCGACGCGGCCGATGTACGAGCAGATGCGCTACCACCTGGGCCTCGACGGCGAACCCGGCGTGAGCGGCAAGCGACTCCGTCCCCTCCTCGGCCTGCTGGCCTACCAATCCCTGACCGGCACCTACGAAGCCGGGCTGCCGGGCGCCGCGGCGGTCGAGCTGGGCCACAACTTCAGCCTCGTGCACGACGACATCGAGGACCACGGCCAGGAGCGGCGCCACCGGGCCGCCCTCTGGACGATCACCGGCATCCCGCAGGCCATCAACACCGGAGACGCCCTCTTCGTCCTCTCTCGCCTGGCGCTCCACCGCCTGACCGACCTTGGCTTCAGCGACGCCAAGGTGCTGGCCCTGATGCGCCTCTACGACGAGACCTGCCTGGCCCTGTGCGAAGGCCAGTTCATCGACATCTGGACCTCGGAGGGGCACGGCCAGCAGTCGGTCGAGCTCTACTTCGACATGATCGGGCGCAAGACCGCGGCCCTGATCGCGGGCTCCGTCCAGGCCGGGGCGATGATGGCGACCGACGATCCAGCGGTCATCGAGGCCTACCGCGCCTTCGGCTGGGCGCTGGGCATCGCCTTCCAGCTCAACGACGACCTGCTGGGCATCTGGGGCGAGGAAGCCGCCACCGGCAAGGAGCCATCCGACCTCGCGGCACACAAGCGGACCCTGCCCACGCTCTATGCCCTCGAGCACGGTGGCCCTGAGGATCGGGAGCGCCTGGCCGAGCTCGTGGCGCTCGAGGCCCCATCCGCCTCAGCGGTCGAGGAGGCCCGCACGATCCTCGATCGGTCCGGCGCGCGCGACTACACCAGGGAGCGGGCCCGCTGGTATCGAGACGAGGCGCTCCGTCAGCTCGCCCTCACGGGGGCCGTTGACGCCGTCGCCCGCGAGCGACTCGAGCAGATCATCCTGACCGCCATCACCGCCTGACCGGCGGAACGCCTGGCCCGATCCGGCGTACCTGTTACGCCTTCGTGAAGGTCATCGTCCCCGTATCGTCGATGAATGTCGCCGTCAGCTCGTCGCCGGAGATGGCATAGGTGGCGATCAAGTCGAGGTACTCGACGTACAGCCCGCCCATGGATCCCTCCGCGCAGGCGGCGAGGGTCGAGGGTCCCAGGACGAGGGCCAGGTTCGAGCCATCGGCGGTGTACGTGCCGGCGACCTGGTTGCAGTCGGCCTTGGCCGCGAACGTGCCGTCGGCATTGAAGGTGATGGTGTAGTTCTCGGGATCCGGGACCACGGCCTGGCTGGCCGGCACGGCTTCGGTCGAGGCGGTCCATTGCCAGGTGCCCTCGAGGCCGGACGAGGGGCTCGCTGAAGCCCCGGGCTGGCAGGCGGTCACGACGAGGGCGACGGTCAGGGCGGCCAGGACGATGATCGATCGGCGCATCATGCGGGTGTCTCTCCAGCCTGCGGATCTTAGACGGGCCGCGGCCCGCGGGGACGATAGCAGGTGCGCCCGGAATCCGCGGTCAGGGCTCAGCCCTCCATGGACCGCTCCGCCTGCATGTCCCGCTCAGCCCTCGATGGCCCGCTCAGTCCTCCATGTCCGCTTCCAGCTCGGGCTCGCGGTGGACGCGGACGGCCAGGACCTTGCCGACCCGCCGCCCATCGGTCGTCTCCACGGTCAGCGTGGCTCCGTCGAGATCGACCCGGTCGCCGACCTTGGGCACGCCACCCACGTGGTGGTAGACGAGCCCGCCGATCGTGTCGTATTCCTCGGCGTCCTCGGAGTCGAGGTCGACCCCGAAAAGCTCCACCAGCTCGTCCACGTCGGCCCGGCCGTCGACCCGCGCCTCGTCATCCGAGAGCCGCTCGACCATCGGCTCCTCGGTGTCGTATTCATCCTGGATCTCGCCCACGATCTCCTCGAGCAGGTCCTCGAGCGAGACCAGGCCGGCCGTGCCGCCGTACTCGTCGAGGACGATGGCGACGTGCACCCGCCGGCGCTGCATCTCGTGCAGCAGGTCGTCCACGGACATCGACTCGGGCACGAAGAGGGGCGTCCGGAGCTTCGTCCGGATTGGCGGCAGCTCCGCGCCGCCCTTGAGGTAGGGCAGCAGGTCCTTGGCGTACAGGATGCCGACGATGTTGTCGATGGAGCGCTCATAGACGGGCATGCGCGAGTGACCCGACGCTCACGATGGCATCCACGACCTCGTCGTAGGACGCGGTCACCGGCACGGCCACGATGTCGATGCGCGGCACCATGACTTCGTGGATGCGGCTCTCGCCCAGCTCCATGACGGCGCTGATCATCTGCTCCTCCTCGGCCTCGAGGATGCCCTGCTCGCCGCCCCGCTCGACGAGGATCTTGAGCTCCTCGGTGCTGATCGCGTCCTGCGGCACGTCGCGTACGCCGAGCAAGCGGTTCACGGCACCGGTCACGCGCGTCAGCAGCCAGACGATCGGGCCCAGGATGCGTCCCATGACGTCGACGAGCCAGGAGAGCGACAGCGCGTAGCGCTCGGCGTGGGCGAGAGCGAGGGTCTTGGGCACCAGCTCGCCGAAGATGATGCTGAAGAAGCTGACCATGGCGGTCACGATGACCAGGGCCAGGACGCCCGCATACGGGGCGAGGGCGGGGATCTCGCTGAAGATGTCGCGCAGGCCGATGGTCAGGCTGACCGCCGCATAGGCCGAGGCGAGAAAGCCCACGAAGGTGATGCCCAGCTGGATGACGGCCAGGAACCGGCCGGGTTGGGAGATCAGCCGCCGAACGCGACGCGCCGATCGGCTGCCCTCGTCGATGAGTTGGTCGACCCGCGTGCGCCGCACGGTGACGAGCGCGATCTCGGCCGCCACGAGCACGGCGTTGACCAGGATGAGGATCGCGATGATGGCGATCTCGCCGATGGTGCCCATCAGGTCTCGGTCGGATCGGGCGGTCGCTCGCGGCGCTCGCGGATGCGGGCGGGCACGCCGACGGCCATCTTGCCCGGCGGCACGTCGCGCGTGACGACCGAGCCGGCGCCGGTCACGCCGCCTTCGCCGATGGTGACGGGTGCGATGAGCATCGAGTCGGAGCCGATGAAGGCGCCGTCGCCGATGACCGTCCGGTTCTTGCGTCGGCCGTCGTAATTGGCGGTCACCGTGCCGGCGCCGATGTTCACGTCGGCGCCCACCTCCGCATCGCCGATGTAGCTGAAGTGGTGCTGTTTCGAGCGTGCCCCGATCCGGCTCTGCTTGACCTCGGCGAAATTGCCCACCTCGGCCCCGCTACCGATCGAGGCGCCCGCGCGCAGATGCGCGAAGGGCCCGACGCGCACGTCATCCTCGACTTCGCAGGACTCGAGCACGCTGGCGACGATCCGGCAACGCTCACCGACGACGGCGTCGACCAGCCGACTGCCGGCGCCGATGATGCTCTCCGCGCCGACGCGGGTATGGCCGCGCAGCAGCACGTTGGGCTCGAGGACCACGTCCTGGCCGATCTCGACATCGGCGTCCACGAAGGTCGTGGTCGGGTCTTCCATGGTCACGCCCGCCAGGAGATGGCGCTCCAGGATCCGCCAGCGCAGATCGGCCTCGAGCGTCGCCAGCTGGACGCGATCATTGACGCCTGCCAGCTCCATCTCGTCGTCAACGTCGAGTGGCACCACGCGCCGACCATCCGTGCGGGCGAGCGCGACGAGCTCGGTCAGGTAGAGCTCCCCGGTCACCGGCGAGGGCGTCAGGTCGCCCAGGCGGGTGCGCAGCCAGGCGCCGTCGAACGCGTAGAGGCCGCCGTTGACCTCCTCGATGGCACGCTCGGCCTTGCTGGCATCCTTCTCCTCGACGATCCGCGCGACGTCGCCGCCGTCGCGCACGATCCGCCCGTAACCGGTCGTGTCCTCCGGCACGATCGTGCCCAGGGCGATGGCGGCCTTCGTGCGCCGTCGACGTCCGATGAGCTCCGTGACCGTAGCGGCCGTCAGGAGCGGCGTGTCGCCGCTCAGGACGACGACGTCGTCGGGCGCGCCGTCGATGGCTGCCATGGCCGCCTGGAGCGCGTGGCCGGTGCCGAGCGGTGGATCCTGGACGGCCCAGTCGACCTGATCGGCGAAGACGCCGCGGATCGCTTCGGTGGCCGGTGACACGAGGACCAGGGGGCGCCCTCCGGTCGCCTCGACCGCCGCCTCGATGACGTACGCCAGCATCGGGCGTCCACAGAGCGGGTGGAGGACCTTGGCGCGACGCGACCGCATGCGGGTCCCGAGACCGGCGGCAAGGATGACCACGGTGGTCGAGGGCTTGCGGGTCGTCACCGGGCGAGGATCCCGGTGTGGGCTTGGTCAGGTTCGGTGGGCATCAGGTGGCCGGTAATCTTCGGCTGACCGCCTCGGAGTGTCAACCGCCGCCGGCGCGCGGCCGGCGTCACTCGGCGGCTCGTGGCCGATAGGCGATGGCCTCGATCTCCACCAGGGCGCCCTTGGGCAGGGCCCGGACCGCGAACGTCGAACGAGCCGGCGGCGTGTCGCCGAAGAATCGGGCGTAGACCTCGTTCAGGGCGCTGAAGTCGGCGATATCTGCCAGGAAGACGGTCGTCTTGACGATGTCGGCGTGGCTCGCGCCGGCCGCACTGAGGACGGCACCGAGGTTGCGCAGTGCGCGCTCGGCCTGGGCCGCGAGGCCGTCCGCCAGCTCGCCGGTGGCGGGGGCGACCCCGATCTGGCCGGAGCAGAAGACGTAGTCGCCGGCCACGATGGCCTGGCTGTACGGGCCTATGGCCCTCGGCGCCTCGTCGGTCGCGATGGGCTGCTGGTTCATCGTGCCTCCCCGGTCGGCGTGCGTCCGAACGTCGCGACGCGGATCGCCGCCGCGACCAGGCCCGAGATGCGAACGGTCGTGAGCTCCGTCGCGGCCGTCTCGGCGGCCTCCCTCGAAGGATACAGAGCCAGGAGCGTCGGGCCCGAGCCCGAGAGCAGGAGCGGGCGCCCGAGGTGCCCCTCGAGCGCATTCCGCAGGTCGGCCAGACCCGGTCGAACGCGGCTGGCGGCCCGCCACAGGTCGTTGGCGTCGCGCAGCTCACCGGCCATGTCGACCACGTCCGCCGCGGTGCAGCCGGCGGCGAGTCGAGCTGCCAGCGCTCGTGCGAGCTCGGCCGTCCCCGGACCCGCTGTCGCGGGATCGCGTCGCGTGGCGACAGCTCCAGCTCGAACCGCGATCTCCGGCGCCACCGGACGGGTACCGGTGCCTGGCGTCCGTTCGGCCTCGAGCGCCTCCCACGCGTCGAAGACGTCGCGGGTCGAGAGGCCAGCGCCGGGGCTGATCATCAGGATGCCGACAGGCTCGAGCGGGCCCGGCAGGGGTTCGATGTACTCCCCGCGGCCCCTGATCAGCGCGGCCTCCACGTCGGCCGCGAGGAAGGGCACATCCGAACCGAGACGCGTCGCCAGCGCCAGCCGTTCGTCCGGCGTCAGCTCCACGCCCCACGCGCGGGCCGCCAGGTCGATCGCCGCTGCGCCGTCCGCGCTGCCGCCGCCGAGCCCGGCGCCCATGGGGATGTGCTTCTCGAGACGAAAGGCGAGGCCCGATGCATCAGGCGCGTGCGTCGCGCGCACCAGGGCGGCCGCGCGCAGGACGAGGTCGCGGGCCCCTGGCCGGTACTCGATCGGGCCGTCCACGTCCAGGCTGTCGCGGTCGCCCCCCGGCTCGACCGACAGGTGGTCGGCGAGGTCGAGGCGGCCGAAGACCGAGACCAGCTCGTGGTAGCCGTCGCTCCGGCGTCCGACGACAGCCAGCGCCAGGTTGACCTTGGCACGGGCAAGCCGCTCGATCACGGGCGATCCGCCTCGGGCTCGAGGGGGCCGATGGCGGCCGAGAGGGCCAGCCACTGCGCGACCGAGAGCGTCTGTGGCCGCGCATCGAGTGCGATGCCACAGGCCAGCAATGCGGCCTCGATGCGATCGCGGCCCAGCCAGGGCAGCTGGCGCGGGAGCACGTTGTGCAGCATCTTGCGCCGCTCCCGGAAGCCGGCCTGGACGAGTCGCCAGAGCGCTTCCTCACCGTCGGTGTCGAGGCGGCGGGGCCGAGTGCGACCCACCAGGACCGCGGAGTCGACCTCCGGCGCCGGCTCGAAGGCGGCTGCCGGGACGACTCGAGCGATGGTGACGTCTGCGTGGTACTGCACGAAGACGGAAAGGTAGCTCATGCCGCCCGGCGGGGACGCGATGCGCTCGGCGACCTCGCGCTGGAGCATGAGCACGAACCGTCCGGGACGCGGCTCGTCGGCCAGGACGTGGTGGAGGATGGGGCTCGTGATGTGGTAGGGCAGGTTGGCGACCAGGTCCCACGAGGGGCCTACGAGGTCGGTCGCGGCGCGCTCGAGGATGTCGTCGTGGACGAGCCGGAGCCGATCCTCGGAGATGGCCGTGGCGAACCGTCGGCGGAGGTGCTCGACCATCCTCGGGTCGACCTCGACGGCCACGACCTGGGCGCCCGCAGCCAGCAGGGCACCGGTCAGGATGCCGATGCCCGGCCCGATCTCGAGCACTTGGCGCTGGCCGTCCAGCTCGGCGGCGGCCACGATCGCCTCGAGCACCTCGCCGTCGGCCAGGAAGTTCTGGCTGAAGCGCCGGTTCGGGCGCAGGCCGTTGGCGGCCAGATAGCGGCGGAGCGACTCCGGTCCGAGGTGCCGCGCGTCGAGGGGGTCGGCCGCGAGCGCCGCGGCTCGCGCGCTCATCCTGCGACGGCCAGGCGCAGCGATGGCGAGGCGCCGAGGTCCAGGCCGGCGCGCTCGCCCGCGAGGAACCGCTGGCTGCCGGCCGCCCCGATCATGGCCGCATTGTCGGTGCACAGGCTCGGCGACGGGATGACCAGCTCCGCGCCGAGGGCGGCGGCACGCTCGGCCAACGCGGCGCGCAGGGGCTCGTTGGCAGCCACGCCGCCGCCCACGATCATCGAGCGGGCGCCGATCCGTTCCGCCGCCAGCGCGATCTTGGTGGTCAGGACGTCGACGACCGATGCCTGGAAGGCGGTCGCGATGCCGCCGACCAACTCGGCGGGGATGGCGACGCCGTCGTCCGCGGTGCCGCCGCAGGCCTCGATCAACCGGCGGCGGACGGCCGTCTTGAGGCCGCTGAAGCTGAAGTCGAGCGTCTCGCCGAGCCAGGCACGCGGCAGTGGGGACGGTGCGTGCCGAGGGACCTGATCGCCGGCGCCCGGATCGCCGTTGGCCGCCCAGGCGGCCGCGGCGCGTTGGATGGCAGGACCGCCGGGGTACGGCAGGCCGAGCATGCGCCCGACCTTGTCGAATGCCTCGCCCGCGGCGTCGTCCACCGTGCGCCCGAGGAGACGATATTCGAGCGGGCTCTGCATCTCGACCAGCAGCGTGTGCCCGCCGCTGACGACCAGCGCCACGGCGGGAAAGGCCGGGGTCGGGCGTGACTCGCCGGGAGCCAGGAGCCAGGCAGCGTGGATGTGCCCCTCCAGGTGGTTGACGGCGACCAGCGGCCGATCGTGGAGGAACGCCAGCGTCTTGGCCATCGAGAGGCCGACCAGGAGGGAGCCAGCCAGGCCCGGGCCGTTGGTGACCGCGATGGCGTCCGCCTCGGCCGGACTGGACAGCCCGGCGCGGGCGAGCGCCTCGTCGAGGACCGGCAGCATCCAGCGCAGATGCGCGCGGGCAGCGACCTCGGGCACGATGCCGCCGGTCGGGGCGTGGAGTGGCGTCTGGCTGGCGACGACCGAGGCGGCGATCGTCCGTCCACCCTCGACGACCGCCACGGCCGTCTCGTCGCAGCTCGACTCGACGGCCAGGACGCGGAGGTCGGGGTCCGCGGCCCCCGTCGGCTCGACCTCAGGCTTCGCCATCGGGCTCCCATGGGCCGCTGGGCGGCAGGGCGGGACTGATCTCGGCACGGAGCCGTTCGAGCCGCTCCCCCATGGCGGCCGAGGGCAGCTCCTCGGTGGTCATGATCAGGGCGTCCTCGCTGTTGTCGGAGTAGTAATGCGGCCGGACACCGACCGGACGGAAGCCGAAGCGCTCGTAGAGGCGCCGCGCGTCGGTGTTCGAGATGCGCACTTCGAGCGTGACCACGCTGGCAGCCAGCTCGACGGCAAGGTCCATGAGCGCGAGCAGCAGCCGGCTGCCGATGCCGGCGCCACGATGCTCGGGCACGACCGCGAAGGTCGTCACGTGCGCCTCGTCGACCATCATCCAGATGCCGCCATAGGCGACGACCTCGCCCGCGACCCGGGCCACCAGGTACCGCGCGAGGCGATTGGTCTCGAGCTCCTGTCGAAACGCATACGCCGGCCAGGGCACCGGGAAGCTTGCCCGCTCGACCGCGTGCACGGCCGGGATGTCCTCCACCCGCATGGCCGCGATCTCGACCTTCAGCGGAGGTCTGGCGACCATGCCACTCCTCCCTGCCAGGGGGCGATCCCACGTGGCAGCGTCACGTAGGCCGGCACGAGCGCCGCCACGTCGTCCGCGCGTCCGCCGGCGAGCGCGGCGGCACCGAGCCGGAGCATGGCCAGAGCGAGGCCGTCCAGTGCGGCCGCGCCTCGGCGCCGCGCCCCGTCCGGGATGCCGAGGTCATCCAGATCGACGGCGATGAGGGTGGAGAGGTCGTTGCCTGGGTCGGTCAGCCAGGTCTCCAACGCGGCCGGTGCCAGGAGGCGTGGGCCGTCGCCTCCCGCTCGCACGGGCACGAGGTAGCGGTCTCGGGGTCCAGCGGGCAGGATGACGGTGGCCGGACCTTCGGTGCCCACCGCAGCGGCCAACGCCTCGGCTGTCCCGATGCCGACGATCGGCCGGCCGAGCCCGTGGGCCAGCGTCTTGGCCGTGGCCAGGCCGACGCGGAGGCCGGTGAACCCGCCAGGCCCGACGCCGACGACGACGCCACCGATCGCGTCGAGCCGGACGCCCGAGGTGGCCAGGAGGGACGCCAGGCGCGGCAGGAGCGTCTCCGCGTGGGCGTGACCGCCCGGCCAGGCATCAACGGCCTTCGGAGCACCATCGGCCAACGACCCCACGGCGAGCATGGCGCGACTGGTGGCGGTGTCGATGGCCAGGAGCAGGTCGCCCATCAGCCGGCGGGTGATGCAGCGACCACGAAGCGCGCCTGGTCGGCGGTGGCAGCTGCGACCTCGATCGAACGCACCTCGTCGTCGCCGACCGCGATGGCGATGTCGAGCCGGTCGGGGTCCACGTCGGCGGCCAGGCGGTCGCCCCACTCGATGAGCGTCACGCCCTCGGCCTCGCGCTCATCCAGCAGGCCACCATCGAAGGCCTCAGAGAGCTGGGAGAGGCGGTAGAGGTCGAGGTGGAAGAGCGGCAGACGCCCCTGGTATTCGGCCATCAGCGTGAACGAGGGGCTGTCAACGACGTCGGTCACCCCGAGGCCGGCGGCGAAGCCCTTGGCCAGCTCCGTCTTGCCCGCCCCGAGGGGACCGATGAGGCCGATCCGGTCACCCGGCCTGGCGACCACGGCCAGCCGAGCGCCGAGCGCTCGCGTCGCGGCGGCGGTCGCGCATCGGACCACCGTCCGCATGGACATCGAGGTATCCGTCACCGACCAAGGAGCTCCAGGTCGGCGAGGGCGACCAGGCGCTCCTCCGGAGGCTGCCCGCTGCCGCCGGCCTCGAACGCCACGCGGCCGACGAGGGCCATGACGCCGGCCGGCAATCGGCGACGTCCGACGACCTCGAGCAGACGGCCGGTCCGGCCGGTCAGCTCGCCGGCCGCGGCGCGCACGCGGTCCGGGCTGGCCGGCGCGATGGCGGTCGCGGCATCGAGCAGGATCATGGCCGGGTCGGCTGCGATGCCGACCTCGCGGCCCTCGGCCTCGATCAGGGCGGCCCAGACGCCTGGCGGGATGGGCCGCTTGCCGAAGCCGTCGAGGACCAGGAGCGCGAAGGGCGGGCTGGCGTGGATGGCCGCCCGCTGGCGCGCCTCGGACGCCGCGAACGAGCGCAGGTCGCGGCCGACCACGCCCCCCACGACCACGCCGCGGACGCCCATGGCGCGGGCACGGGTGAGCGCCTCGACGTCGATGCGGGCGCCGGCAACGACGATGGCGCCGGCAGCGCCGACATCGACGGCGGCGACCGGCAGCTCGTCGTCGGGCCTGGCGACCCCGATCATCAGGCGGCCGGTCGTCGGATCACCGGTCATCAGGGTACCTGGGAAGCCGATGCCGTCGGTGCGCAGGACGATGGCCGTGGGCAGGACGGCCTGGATGACGCCGGCGGCTGGTGCCTGGACGATCTCGACGTGCCGCCCGACGACCGAACGGAGCGTGCCGCCGGGCGTGACGTAGACGACGCGGCCGTGGCCCGGCGAGGCGACCTTGCGGCGCTTGCCGCCCAGCGGCGCGCCGTCCTCCAGCAACGCTCCAGGCTCCGGCTCCTGGATGCCACCGAGGCGGGTCTCGGTGAGCTCCGGATCGCGTAGTCGTTCGGCGATCGCGTCGCCGGCCGCGACGTGGACGCCCGGCCGCACCAGAGGTCGATCCCCGAGCCCGAGCCGGATACGGACCACGGGCTCGAGGACGGCTGCCATGGAGGCCACGATCGGCGCTGCCATCGGTGCCGTGAGCAGGGTCACGTCTCGATCCCCGACCAGAGCGGCCGCTGCCACGCGTCGAGCAGGTCGCGCCGACGCTCGGGCCGATCGGGCAGCCGGAGCGGGATCTCGCGCGTGTCGACGAGCAGGCCGCCGAGGCCACCAGCGACATCCACGGCCAGGCGGTGCGAACGGACGCCCAGCCAGGCCCCGTCCCGGGTGGTCAGCTCGGCTGTGGCGACGAGGCCAGGCGGCAGGTCGAGGAGCTGGACGCCGCCCGCCACCAGCTCGACCTGGTCGGAGGCGCCATCGGTCGTCGTCAGACGCAATGAACCTCGATGCCGGCCCGAACGGAGACCGGTGGCGAGGATGGCGCTGCCCAGGGGTGCGAGGGCATCCTCCAGCAGGTCGGCCAGCAGGCGCCGACGATCCTCTTCGTCCTCCAGCGCACCGATGGGCGCCAGCACCCGCGCATGATCGTGGGCCAGGGCCATCGCGCCAGGTCGGCGCAGCGTGTCCACGATGGCCAGCGAGACGGCTGGCGCCGGGGCGACGGCGAACGCACCGCCGCTCACGATGAGCAGATCGGCGGTGTAGTCGGCAGGGCGGCCGTCGGGGGTGGCGGGCAGGCGCCAGCCGTCGTCGAGTCGGGCCAGCGCCGCTCGACCCGCTGCCAGCCGAAGGCGGGCGCCGTCGCCGGCAGCATCGCGCCACGGGGCGATCACGAGGTTCCGGACGCGGTCACGAAGGGTGGCCGGATCGGCGCGGATGGTCGACCAGGCAAGGACCCGGTCGGCAACGGCGTCGTCATTGATCGCCTCACGTGGCGCCAGGGCCGCATCCACGCGCACGACCTGGCCGATGATGCCGTGAGGGTCGGCCAGGATGCGGGTGCTTGCCGACGCCCCCACGTCGACGAGCTCGACCCGGCGATCGAGGACGACCGCCAGGCTGGCCGTGGCGCGTGCCAGGGCGACGCGACCGTCGGGCACGGCGGAGGGGTCGCGGGCGTCGGTTCGCGCCGCGGCGAGACCGGCCAGCAGGTCGCGCAACGGATCGCTGGCGACATCGGGCCTGGATGAGGCGGCCGGGGCGAAGATCATCGAGGCGCCGGGGAACCGATCCACGGCCTCGACGGCACCGCCGACCAGCACGATCTCGGGTCGGTCTGGCCGTCTTGGAAGCGCGGCCGAGACCATGGCCAGGAGCTCGGCCAACGGTCCGCGCTCCCCGATGGTCGGCGGGTCCGCGGCACCGATGAGGAGCGTCTCGAGATCAGGGTCGAGGAGCGCCCGGTTGATCGCCAGGACCTCGCTCGCTTCCGCGGCATGCCGGCCGCTCACGCGCCAGCCCGTCGATGCCGCGGCCCAGGCCAGGGCGCTCACCGCCGCGTCCGTGGGACCGAGGACGAGGATCGACGGCGGCTGCCGCGTGGCGCTCTCGAGGCGGTCGAGGGCGGGCCAGTCGTCCATCCGCTCGAGGAGGTCCCCTGAGACGGCGCGCACGTCCTCGACGAGGCCCGCCAGGAGTGGCTCGAGTGGCGCGCCCGATGGCTGCGCGGCGGCTGCCAGGATCCGGGCACGGCCATCGACGTGCGCCACGAACGCCGCCGACGTGGATGCGGTGCCGCGATCGATGGTGAAGGCGGCCGGGAGTGGATCGGTCACCCGCGAATCCTCGCACCTCGGGGGCGACCGCGTCGCCACTCGGGGGCCACCGCGCCGCCGCCTCGGGCGCGACCGCGGTGCCGGTCAGCCTCCAGCGTGGTGACCGCCGGTGAACGCCTCGGGTATCAGGCGTCCCAGCGGAGGTCTTCGTCCATCTCCTCGAGCCGGTCGAGCAGGCGATCGATCCCGGTGTCGTCCGCGAGGAGGTGTTGGACGCCCGCCAGATCGCCGCCAAAGACGCCGCGGAGGACCGGGTCGAAGAAGAGCATCGCCTGGCTGCCCAGCGGTCGATACGGCCGACTGGCCTCCAGGAACATCATGGCCGGCCCGGTCAGGCCGCGGACCTGGATCTCACGGGCAACGCTCTCGACGAGCTCGTCGCTGGCCTCGGGTTCGGGCACCAACCGAGGGCCGGTCACGAGGCGGGGCTCGCGGTGACCGGGGCGGCCGCGAGTGCGGCCTGGAAGGCCTGGTACGTAGCCGCGCCCTTGAGCGCGAAGATGACCGTCGTCACGCTCCGACTGCTCGGCAGTTCGGCATGGCAGGTCTCGATCATGATGCGGGCGGCATCGTCGAGCGGGAAACCGCCGACGCCCGTGCCCAGGGCCGGAAAGGCGACCGACTCGCAACCGAGTTCGTCGGCTGCCCGCAGCGCGCTGCCGGTGGCGGCCTCGATGGCTTCGGCGCTCGTCCGTCGATCGGCGCCCAGCGACACGGCATGGATGACGTAGCGGCAGGCGAGCGCGCCAGCACCGGTCACGATGGCGCTGCCCACGTCCGCCGGCCCCTGGCGCACGGCCTCGTACTCGATGGCGTCTCCGCCGCGATGCTTGATGGCGCCGCCGACACCGGTCGACATCCAGAGCGAGGCGTTCGCCGCGTTGACGATGGCATCGACCTCGAGGTCGCAGATGTCGCCGTGCCAGAGTTGGATCGTGGCCACCGGTGGTCGCTGCCCCTCGACTAGCGCGTCAAGGACTCTCCGGTCAACGTTCGAGTACCGGAAAGTCCTGCCGCCGCATGGTACACCCGGCCTAGGCGGTATGCCATCGATGCGAGGACTTCCGGTGAGTTCGTGGTGCGAGCGCGCGACAGCCGGGTGCGGCCATGGGAGGCGACTTCCGGCTACTCGCGGCCCGCGCCCCCGTCGTCGTGGGCCGTGCCGACGGCGAAGCCCAGGCGACGACCGCTCCGCGCTCGCTCCGCGTCCAGCTCGAGGCGCCTTCGCACACGTGCGATCTCGTCAGGCAGGTCGGAGGCGACGACACCCGCCGCCCCGTACCGCTCGCGGGCGATCTCGCCGGCGGCACCGTGGAGATAGACGCCCGCCCGTGCTGCCTCGACCGGCGGACAGCCCTGTGCGAGGAGGGCGCCGATGGTGCCCGCAAGCACGTCACCCGTGCCCGCCGTGGCCAGGGCCGGGTTCTCATAGGGCGCCACGGCGACCGAACCCGGATCGGGCTCGCCACCTGCGACGACGGTTCGCGCGCCCTTGAGCACGACGACCTGCCCCCAGGCGACCGCGGCACGCGCGACGGTCGCTGCCCGGGCGTCGTCATCCGTGACAAGGTCGGACGGGACGGCCTCGAAACGGTCGCCCGCGGCGGCCATCAGCCGAGTCAGCTCGCCCACATGGGGCGTCAGGACGCAGGGTCGCGCGACGCGCTCCCACCACGCTTCGAGCGTGGACAGGGAGTTGAGGCCTTCGGCGTCCACGACGACCGGTGCCCGCTCCCCCGACGCCGCAAGGAAGTCGATCACGAGGTCGACCGTCGAGAGGCCCGGTCGCAGGCCGGGCCCGATGACCGCCGCGTCGTGGTCGAGGTCGAGGAGCTGGTCGAGGGCCGCCGCGGCGTCGACTTCGCCCACGATGTCGGTCTCTGGCAGCCCGATGGTCACCGCTTCCAGGACGCGCCCGGCGACCATCGGCTGGAGGCTGGTCGGGACGGCCAGCCGGACCAGGCCGGCTCCGGCACGGCAGGCGGCCTGCACGGTCAGCAGGGCCGCCCCGAGATAGTCGATCGAGCCGGCCACGACGAGCAGCTTGCCGCTCGTGCCCTTGTGGCCGCGCGGCTCGCGCGTCGGCAGCAGCGCGCGGACGATGGCGTCGTCGAGGACCGTCGGCGCCGAGCCGGGCGTGCTCACTCGGGCTCCGAACCTTCGGCTCCACGGCCCTCGACGGGCGCCGGTGCGGCATCGGGCTCGCGCTCTGGCACGCGGGTGTCGCGATCGAGCCCCCGAAGGCGCTCGATGCGGGCCAGGATCTGCCGCTCGCGATCGTCGAGCCGCTCCTCGATGTCGATCGGGAAGACGTAGGCGCCGCCGGCCGTCCGGAGGCCGAAAGCGATGGCCACCGCGTACGACCGCTCGTGGCTGATGGAGACCGCCACGCGGTTCATGCCGAGCTGCTCTGCCCGGCGCTGGGCGCGGCCGTGCAGCCGGACGGTCGGCTGGCCGGTGGGCAGGCGGACGATCTCGATCTCGCGCCAGCCGACACCGCGGACGCCCAGGCCCAGGACCTTGCTGACCGCCTCCTTGGCCGCCCAGCGACCGGCCATCGTCTCGGGTCGGCCACGCACGTAGGCGGCCTCGGCGTCGGTCAGCACGCGCCGGGCGAAGCGGGGGCCGAAGCGCGCCAGGGTGGCCCGGATGCGCTCGACATCGATGATGTCGATGCCCAGCTCGGTCGTCCCCTCGGGCACCGGGGGAAGCGCCGCCATGGTGCTACTCGACGGTGACCGACTTGGCCAGGTTGCGCGGCTGGTCGACGTCCGTGCCGCGCGCCACGGCGGTCTGGTAGGCGAAGAGCTGGAGCGGGACGATGGCCAGCACCGGACTGAGCACATCGATCGTCTCCGGCACCCAGAAGACCTCGTCGGCGATCGAGGCGATGGTCGGGTCGCCCTCGGTCGCCACGGCGATGACCCGCGCATCGCGGGCGCGGCCCTCCATGACGTTGCTGACGACCTTGTCGTAGACCGGCGAGCGGGTGGCCACGGCGACCAGCGGACACTCGGCGTCGAGCAACGAGATAGGCCCGTGCTTCAGCTCGCCCGCCGCGTAGCCCTCGGCATGGACGTAGCTGACCTCCTTGAGCTTCAACGCGCCCTCCAGCGCCACCGGGTAGCCGCTGCCACGGCCCACGAACATGAAGCCACGGGAGTTGACGTAGCGCCGGGCGACTGCTGCCATCTCGCCGGCGCCGTCGAGCGCGCGCTGCACCTGGTCCGGCAGCGCCCGCAGGGCGGCCACCAGGCGGGCCTCCTCGTCGCGCGCGAGACGCCCGCGGAGCTTGGCGATGGCGGCCGCCAGGATGACCAGCGTGGTGACCTGGGTCACGAACGTCTTCGAGGCTGCGACCGCGATCTCTGGCCCGGCCTGCAGGAAGAGGACCGCGTCGCACTCCCTGGTGATGGCCGAGCCCACGGTATTCGTGACCGCGATGACGGCGCAGCCCTGCTCGCGTGCGAAGCGCGTCGGGGCGATGGTGTCGGCCGTCTCGCCCGACTGCGTCACGGCGATGACGAGCGTGCGCGCGTCGAGCGGCGGAGGCGAGTAGCGGAACTCGGAGCCGACCGTCGCCCGCGCCGGCAGGCCCGCCCAGGCCTGGATGGCCTGGGCACCGACGATCGAGGCGTACGAGGCGCTGCCGCAGGCAACCAGCTCCACGCGGTCGGCCGCCACGATGCGATCGACCAGGCCGTCCAGCTCGGGCACGCGGATCGACGCCTCGTGGATGCGGCCGGCGATGGCGGACCGTACCGCGACCGGCTGCTCGTGCATCTCCTTGAGCATGAAGTGGTCGTAGCCGCCCTTCTCGGCGGCCTCGATCGACCAGTCGATGACGTGGACGGCCCGCTCGCGGCGCTGACCATCGACCCCGGTCACGACCACGCCGTCGGCGTGCAGATCGGCGACGTCGCCCTCCTCGAGGAAGACGACGCGATCGGTGTGGGCCAGGACGGCCGCCACGTCCGAGGCCAGGAAGGTCTCGCCGTCGCCGAGGCCGACCACGAGGGGCACGTCCTGGCGCGCGCCGACCAGACGCCCGGACTCGGCACCGATGCATGACCGCCACGGCGTAGGCGCCCTGGGCCTGGGCGAGCGTATGCCGAACCGCGTCGGCGAGGTCGCCGGCGTAGGCCTCCTCGACCAGGTGCGCGAGGGCCTCCGTGTCGGTCTCGGAGCGCAGCTCGTGTCCGCGCTTCGCCAGCCCATCGCGCAGCTCCTGGAAGTTCTCGATGATGCCGTTGTGGATGACCGTGATGTCGCCGGTGCAGTCGACGTGTGGATGGGCATTCAGGTCGTTCGGGCGGCCGTGGGTCGCCCAGCGGGTGTGAGCGAGGCCGATGGCCGCCGAGGGCGTCGCATCCAGGAGCGCCGTGCGAAGGTTGCCCAGCTTGCCGGCTCGCTTCTCGACGAACAGGTCGCCCTCAGCCGTGACCAGCGCGATGCCCGCGGAGTCGTAGCCGCGGTACTCGAGGCGGGCGAGGCCTTCGAGGAGGATGGGCGCGGCCTCACGCGGCCCGATGTAGCCGACGATCCCACACATGCTCGTTCTGGCGCTCTCCCGGCGGTCAGGGGGCCGTCAGTGTAGACGCTCGAGGGCGAGCGCAGCCAGGGCGTCGGCCAGGGCGACGACGCGATCGGCGTCCTCGCCCTCGACCATGATTCGCAGCGCCGACTCCGTGCCCGATGGCCGGACGAGGACGCGCCCGCGGCCCGCCAGCTCCGCCTCGGCGGCCCGGACAGCGGCCGAGAGTTGTCGGTCCGCCTCCCATTGGTCCTTGTGGCGGACGTGGACGGCGCGCTGCTGCTGCGGATAGAGGGGCACCTGCGCCGCCAGCTCCGAGAGAGGCCGCCCGGCGTCGGCCAGGACGCGCAGGACCTCCATGGCGGTCAGCACGCCGTCCCCGGTCGAGCCATGCTCGGCGACGATGACGTGGCCGCTCTTCTCGCCACCGAGCCCGGCGCCCGCGACGAGCATGGCGTCGAGGATGTAGCGATCGCCGACCGGCGTCCGGACGATGCGGCCGCCGGCTGCCTCGACGACCGTCGCCAACCCGCCGTTGGAGAGGACGCTGACCACGAGCGTGCTGCCGCCCAGCGCCCCACGGCGGAGCCGCTCGAGCGCGAGCATGCCGAGCAGCTGGTCGCCATCCACGACGCGGCCGCGCTCGTCGACGGTCACGCATCGGTCGGCGTCGCCGTCGAGGGCGAAACCGACGTCGGCGCCCACCTCCGCCACGCGTCGGGCGAGTGCCTCGGGCGCCGTGGCGCCGCACCCGAGGTTGATGTTGGAGCCATCCGGCGCATCGAAGATGACCTCGACCGAGGCCCCGGTGGCGGCCAACAGCTCGGGCGCCACGGCCCCGCCGGCGCCGTTGGCGCAGTCGACCACGATGCGCAGCTCCGAGTGGATCCGTCGTGCCAGCCCGGCTCGGTGCTCGAGGTAGCGCCCCAACAGGGCACCCGCGTCGATGTCCCGCCCGAGACCGCTGTTGGTCGGGCCGACGAACTCATCCGCGCGATAGATGAGCTCGTCGATCGCTTCCTCCTGGGCGTCGTCGAGCTTGATGCCGTCGCCGCCGATGACCTTCAGCCCGTTGTCGTCGGCGGGGTTGTGCGAGGCGCTGACCATGATGCCGGCCTGGAACGGCCCCTCCCCCGTCAGGAAGGCGAGCGCCGGCGTGGGCAACACGCCAAGCCGCTGGATGTCCGCGCCCATCGAGGTCACGCCGGCGACGAGCGCGGCGACGAGCATGTCACCCGAGCGACGGGTGTCGCGGCCGACGAGCACCGCCCCGCCAGCGGGTAGGAGGGCATGCACGGTCGCCCGGCCGAGCGCCAGTGCGAGGCTCGGCTTGACGTCGACGTTGGCCGTGCCGCGGATGCCGTCGGTGCCGAAGAGCCGCCCCATCGCTCAGGGCGTCGGCGTCGGACTGGGCGTGGCACCGCCCGCGGCGGTCACCAGGACGGTCACTTCGGTCGGGCTGACGGCCACCAGGTTCGTGCCATCCGGCGCCACGAACACGACCTTGACGACATGGCTGCCCGGCTCGAGGCCGCCGACGGGGACCGTCGCGCTGAGGGCGGCCGCGTCGACCTGATCGAGGGCGGCGCTGGTCCCGCCCAGGGTGACGAGGACGTCGGGCACGGAGAAGCCGTAGCTCCGGTCGGGCAGCGCGCCGGTCGGCCGCAGCCCGACACCGAAGGACCGGCTGCCTCGATCGGCGGCGATGATGACGGTCACGCGCACCTGGGCAGCGCCCACGACCTCGACGTCGGCCGGCGTGACGAGGTCCACGGTCGTCGTCAGGTCGGCCGTTCGACCATCGAGATCGATGGGCCGAGTGGCGATCGAGGTCATGGCCGCGACGGCGTCGAGGGGCCCCCGGACGGTGACCACGGCGGGCACGACGGTCACCGAGCGGACGCTCCAGCCCGCCGCCGGCGCGCCGACCAGGTCCGGCGCCACAGGGAGGGATCGACTGGCCGATTCACGGGCCACGATGATGGTCACGTGGACGCGGTCGGGCACGATGTCGACCGGCGCCACCAGGTCGCCCCTGGCGTCGAGCGCCACCAGGTCCACATCGCCGTCGACGTTGATGCCCGTCGGATCGATGGCCACCCGTGCACTCGCGGTCTCGACCCGCTCGACGAGCGAGCTGGCGCCCCGGACGGCGGCCGTCTGTGCGCCGAGCACGGGGTCGCCGATCTGGAGGCCGGCGGGGACCGTGCCCCGCTCGACGGTGATGGGCACGGTCCGCGTGATGACCGGGTCGAGACGAACGGCGACCCGATCGGGCTGGAAGTCGAGGACCTTGATCCGGGGATCGAGCGGGATGACCTGGACCGGGACCGAGACGGGGGCGCCGCCGAGCACGGGAGTCACCGACGACAGGTCGGCGAGCGCCTGGAAGTCGCTGCTCGAGATCCGCGCGGCGACATCGGCCGGCGCGTAGTAGCGGATGGTGGTCACATCGCCGAGGTTCTCGAGCAGGAACGCGCCGCTGGGCTGGTTGACGGCTTCGATGGGCACACGACCGGGCCAGATGCGCGCGTTCTGCGAGAGCGCCAGCCCGGCGTAGAGCAGCGTCGCCAGGGCGATGGCGGCCAGCTTGAGCGGCCAGTTGTGGGTGATGAGCCCGGTCAGCCGGGTCACGTGCCCTGCTTACCGCCTTCGGCTGCGGCTGCCACGGGCGCATTGGCCACGGGCGCATCGGCAAACGGCGCGGCCACGGTCGTGGCGGGCGGCTCGTGCGTCCGGAGTCGAGCGTCGCGGCGGGCGGAGCGATCGGATGCCGCGCACGGCACCGGCGCCCGTTGCCCGCGACGCCCGGGCGCGGACGGCGGCCGGCTGGAGCAGCGCAGCGAGCGCGGTGCGCAGCCGATCCTCGTCCAGCTGGCGGACGATGCGAGCCCGCTCGACGAGGGCGATCGAGCCGCTCTCCTCGCTGACCACCACGACCACGGCGTCGGTCTGCTCGGTGATCCCGACGGCGGCTCGGTGGCGGGTACCGAGACGCTCCGACTGGATCGAGGTCTCGCCGAGCGGGAGCACGATGCCGGCTGCCACGATCTGGAGACCGCGCACGAGGACGGCACCGTCGTGGAGCGCGGAGCGCGGCGTGAAGATCGTGCGCAGCAGCTCGCTCGAGAGCTCAGCGCGGAGCATCACGCCGCCCTCGGCCATGTCCTCGAGGCCCGTCTCGCGCTCGAGCACGATGAGCGCACCCACCCGGTCGGCGGAGAGCAGCGCCGCCGCGTGCGCCACGGCGTCGGCCGCCCGGTGGAGCTCGCCCTCCGAGCCCGACCAGAGCCAGCCAAGCGAGCCGAAGCGCCCGATGCGCTCGAGCGCCCGGCGGAGCTCGGGCTGGAAGACGACGACCAGGGCGAGCAAGCCGACCACGGCGCCGGTCTGCATGAGTTGGGACAGGAGCTGGAGGCCGAAGAACTGCGCCGCCGCATACACGACGTAGAGCGAGATGACACCGATGACGAGACGCACGGCCCGGGTGCCGCGGATGAGGCTGAAGAGCCAGTAGAAGAGAAGGGCTGTGAGCACGATGTCGACGATCGCGATCGGCTCGATCTCGACGCTCGTAAGCGCGTCCAAGAGGCGTTCCATGCTCGCCCGATCGTAGCATAGGGTCCCCGGCGCGCTTCCCTGCCGGCTCCGGCCGACTCAACCGCCGACGGGCGTCGGACCTCCAAGATCCCCGGCCAGCCAGGCCGCCACGCGCGGCTCGTCGGCGAGCGCCGACCGAGCCAGGTCGACGGCTGCTGCATGGCCATCGGCGTCGCCGGCCACGACCATCAAGCGGTCGAGCAGCAGCAGCTTCTCGGCGGCGCGGTCGCGCCAGCCACGGGCGAGGTAGAGCCGTGCCAGCTCGACATGCACGATGGCCGAGCCCGGTGCGGCCTCCAGGCCACGCTGGCAGGCGTCGAAGGCTGCGGCCGACTCACCGTTGAGCTGGAAGGCGGTGGCCGCCGCGGCATAGGCCTCGGCCGCTTCGAGGCGCTGGTCGCCGTCGAGGAGCGCGTCGGCCGTGCCCAGGAGGGCTTCGGGGTCGGGTGGCGCGATCGCCGCCGTGTCGCTCGCGACAGGCTCCTGGGGACCTTCGGCCGCAGCCGCCAGGGCCGCAGCCGCCGCCTCGCGGCGCTTCCCGCGCGGGCGCGGTAGCCGTGACGTGATGCGCTCCCGTACTGGCTTGGCCGGGGCATCCCCGGCCTCGAGGTCCTTGATCCGGCGCCGGCGGGCCCGGCTGCTCTCGAGCGCTTCTGCGCGGCGGAGCGTGACCAGCGCCTCGGGGCGGCGCTCGGTCTTGGCCTGCACGTCCGCCAGCCGCTCGAGGATCTCGGCCGCTTCCACCGAGCGGCCGGCGGCAAGCAACGCCTCGGCGCGTCCACTCAAGGCCGCTTCGTCGCGTGGAGCACGACCGAGCGCCCTGGCGTAGGCCGCGAGCGCCTCGTCGAGCCGGTCCTCGCGCAGCAGGACGCCGCCCAGGCTGGTGTGGGGCAGGGGCCGGTCGGGAGCGATCTCCGCCGCCTCGCGATAGTGGGCGATGGCCTCGTCCGACCGACCGCGCAGCACGGCGACATGGCCCGCCTTGAGGGCTTCCTTGTAGCGCTCGAAGATCGGATCCGGCACGCCGCTCCCTTTGCTGGCTCAGGCCTCAGGGTACGACAGGAGCGTGGCCAGGACCGCTTTCGTGGCGTGCAGGCGGTTCTCGGCCTGGCGGGCGATGAGGCTGGCGGGCGCATCGAGCAGCTCGGCCTCGATCTCCTCGCCCGGATGGGCCGGCAGGCAGTGCATGACGCGAGCGTCCGGTGCCGCCTGGGCGAGGAGCGCCCGGGAGATGCCGTAGCCGGCCAGCTCGGCACGACGACGGTCGCGCTGCGCCTCCATGCCCATCGAGGTCCAGACGTCCGTATAGAGGACGTCGGCGCCACGCGCGGCCGCGACAGGATCGCGGAGCAGCTCCAGTCGACCGCCGGTCGACCGCGCCCGCTCAGCGGCCACGGCCATCAGGTCGGCGGGCGGCGCGTACTCGGCCGGCGTGGCCAGGCGCATGACGCCACCCAGGCTGGTCACGGCGATGGTCAGCGAGGCGGCCACGTTGTTGCCGTCGCCGATGAAGGCGATGATCCGTCCCTCGACGCCGCCGAGTGCCTCGGTCACGGTCAAGGCGTCGGCCACCGCCTGGAGGGGGTGCTCGCGGTCGGTCAGGCCGTTGATGACGGGGACCGACGCGCCGGCCGCGAGCTCACGGACCGTCTCGTCGCGCAGGGTCCGGCCGACGATGGCCGAGACCCAGGCGCCGAGCGTGCGACCGATGTCGTCCGCCGACTCGCGACGGCCGATGCCGACGTCGCCGCCGAAGAGATAGACCGACTGGCCGCCGAGCTGCCCGACGGCCAGCTCGGTGCTCACCCGCGTGCGCAGGGAGGGATGCTCGAAGACGAGCGCGACCGCCCGGCCGTGCAGGGGTTCGTGATCGTGGCGTCCGGTCGCCTGCCACTCCGCCTTCAGTGCGGAGGCCAGCTCGAGGAGCCGGCGCCAGGCGTCGGGGCCGAGGTCGGCCGCCGAGAGCAGGTCCCGACCGCGGAGGTCGCCGAGCGACGCCGCCGGTTCGGCCGCCAAGATCTATCTGGCCCTGCTGCGGGCGACTAGCGCTTGGTGTACTGCGGCGCCTTGCGCGCGCGCTTGAGGCCGTACTTCTTGCGTTCCTTCATGCGCGGGTCGCGGGTCAGGAAGCCGGCCTGGCGCAGCGGGAGGCGTGCCTCGGGATCGGATTGCAGGAGGGCCCGGGCGATGCCGTGGCGGATGGCGCCCGCCTGGCCCTGGTAGCCGCCGCCCTCGACCTTGATCATGGCGTTGAAGCGTCCCTCGGTGCCGGTCACGCGGAACGGCATCAGCATGCTCGGCCAGGTCCACGGCATTGCCGAAGTGCTCCTCGAGCGAGCGGCCGTTGACGACGACCTCGCCCTCGCCGGCCAGCAGCCGGACGCGGGCGATGCTGGTCTTGCGACGGCCGGTGCCCGTAGAAGAAGTTCGTGGTGGTGCTCATCGTGGCGCTCCTCGTCAGGCGAGCGGCTCGGGCCGCTGTGCCTCGTGCGGATGCTCCGCCCCGGCGTAGATCTTCAGCTTGCGCAGCTGCTGCACGCCCAGCTTGTTGTGCGGCAGCATGCCCTTGACGGCGCGGCGGATGACCTCCTCCGGGCGCCGGGCGAGCAGGTCGCCGAGCGTCTCCTCGCGGAGGCCGCCGGGTAGCCGCTGTGGCGCGAGTACATCTTCGTCTCCAGCTTGTCGCGGGTGACGGTGATCCTGGCCGCGTTGACCACGATCACGTGGTCGCCGCGTGTCGATGTGCGTCGCGTAGGTGGGCTTGTGCTTGCCCTCGAGGATGCGAGCGATGCGCGAGGCGAGCCGGCCGAGCGTCTCGCCGTCGGCGTCGACGACGAACCAGCGTCGCTCGATCTCGCTCTCTCGCGGTGTGTAGGTCCTGGTCGTCGTCATCGTCCTGTTCCTCGTCGTTGGCGGGCTGTCCCGATGACGACCCGTCGCAGGCAGAGCCCCTGCGGCGGGGCGATGGCGCCGGCGAACGCCCGTCGCGGCGACCGCAGCGCCGCCGCGACGTCTTCCGCGGTCGCCGTCCCGTGCCCGACGCGCAGGAGCGCGGCCACGATGCTCCGTACCATCTGGCGCAGGAAGGCGTCGCCGACCACGTCGATGGTGACCGTCCGACCCTGCCTGCGGACCCGCACCCGCGTGAACGGTCCGGATCGGTTGTCGGTGCGCCGCCGCCGAAGGCGGAGAAGTCGTGCCGGCCGACGAAGGCCTGCGCCGCCTCCGCCATCGCCGGTGACGTCCAGTGGTTCCCGGACCCCGAGCGCGTATCGCTCGCGGAGCGGGCTGCGCGGCCCGTTCCAGATGGTGTAGCGGTACTCCCGGTACCGCGCCGCGATAGCGCGGGTTGAAGCCCGGCCGCCACGCGGCGGACCGCGTCCGACGGTGACGTCCGCTGGCAGGAGCGCATCGAGCGCGCCGGCCAGCTCCTGCGACCGGCATCCCGCCGCGATAGGTGAAGGCGATCACCTGGCCCGTCGCGTGGACCCCGGCGTCGGTCCGTCCGGCGCCGTCGACCCGGACCCGGCCTCCGCCGGAGAGGCGCGTCGAGCGCGCCTCCAGCTCTCCCTGGACCGTCCGGCGCCCAGGCTGCACCTGGAAGCCGGCGAAGTCCGTGCCGTCGTATTCGACCCGTGCGGCGTACCGCACGGGGCCGCCCTCTCGGGCGGATCGCTCGGCCATCTCGGCGGTCAGACGAGCTCGAGCTGGACGATCGGCGCTGCGTCGCCGGCCGCGCGGGCCGATGCTGGACGAGCCGGGTGTAGCCGGACTGCGGTCGGCATACTCGGGTGCGATCTCGTTGATCAGCTTGTCGATGACGAGCGGCTCGTCGGGCAGCTCGGCGACGATGCGCCGGCGCGAGGCGAGCGAGCCCTCCTTGGCGAGCGTGATGATCTGCTCGACCTGGCCGCGGACCTCCTTGGCTCGCGCCTCGGTGGTCTTGATCTGCTCATAGCGCAGCACGGCCACGATCAGGTTCCGGTAGAGCGCCATGCGCGGGCCGGTCTTGCGGCCGAGCTTGCGGCCGTCGATGCGGTGGGCCATCTCAGGCTCTCGTCCTCGTCGAACGGCTCGTCGTCCTCGTCGACCACGTCGTCGAGGCTCGCCGAGGTCCATGTCCTCGGGCGGCAGGAAGCCGCGCATGCGGAGGCGCTCCTTCATCTCGTCGAGCGACTTCTTGCCGAAGTTGCGCATGCGCAGCAGGTCCTCGTCCTGGAGCTGCAGCAGCTGGCCGACCTTGACGATGTTGTTGCGCTTGAGCGAGTTGTAGGCGCGCATCGGGAGGTCGAGCTCCTCGATGGGCATGTCCAGCATGTTCGGCGGGATGCGCCGGACCGCCAGCGGTCGCGGCGGTCGCGGGCGACCAGCTGCTTGCCGGCCGTGGTGAACAGGCTGAACTGGCGCGACGAGGATCTCGGCCGCGCGCGAGAGCGCCTCCTCGGGCGCCATGGTGCCGTCGGTCTCGATCTCGATGGTCAGCTTGTCGTAGTTGGTCATCTGCCCGACGCGGGTGTTCTCGACCGTGTAGTTGACCTTGCGCACGGGCGTGAAGATGGCGTCGACGGGGATGACGCCGATGGGCAGCTGCTCGGCGCGCTCGGCGGCCAGGTAGCCGACGCCGCGCTCGACGGTCAGGTCGATCTCGACCGTCACGTCGTCCGAGTCGAGCGTCATGCAGGTGCTGCTCGGGATTGACGATCTCGACGTCCGCGTTCTCGGTGATGTCGGCCGCGGTGACGGCGCCGGCGCCCGACTTGACCAGCTTGAGCTGGACCGGGTGGGGCGCGTAGCTCTTGAGGCGCAGCTTCTTGACGTTGAGGACGATCTGGGTGACGTCTTCCTTGACGCCCGGGATGGCTGCTGAACTCGTGGTAGACGTCGCGGACCTGGATGGAGGTCACGGCGGCGCCCTCGAGCGAGGACAGCAGCACGCGGCGCAGCGCGTTGCCGATGGTCACGCCGTAGCCGGCCGGCAGCGGGCTGGCCTCGTACTTGCCGTACAAGGCGTCGGCTCCCCGACCGGCTCGATCTGCGGGTTCTCCAGTTCGATCATCGTCGGCGACTACCTCGAGTAGAACTCGACCACGAGCTGCTCGTTGAGCTCGAGCCGGCATCTGGTCGCGGCGCGGCAGCGCGGTGACGTTGCCGGCCAGCTTGTCGGCGTCGACGCTCAGCCAATCCGGGCGCTGGGCGGTCCGGAGCGTCTCGCTTGCGGTCTTGAAGTACGCGGTGGATGCGGCTCCCCTCGCGAACCTCGACGCGGTCGCCCTCGCGGAGTCGGTAGCGACGGCACGTCGGCCTTGCGGCCGTTGACCGTGAAGTGGCCGTGGTTGACGAGCTGGCGGGCCTGGGCGCGGCTGGACGCGAAGCCCATCCGGAAGACGACGTTGTCGAGGCGCGTCTCGAGCAGGCGCGAGCAGGTTCTCGCCGGTCACGCCGGGCCGTGCTCGGCCGTCGTCGAAGTAGCTCCTGAACTGGCGCTCGAGGACGCTGTAGATGCGGCGCACCTTCTGCTTCTCGCGCAGCTGGACGCCGAACTCGGACATCTTGCGGCGGCGCACGCCGTGCTGGCCGGGCGGGGTCGGGCGGCGCTCGAAGGCGCACTTCTTGGTGTAGCACCGGGCGCCCTTGAGGAAGAGCTTCATGCCCTCGCGGCGGCAGAGGCGGCAGACAGGTCCGGTGTATCGAGCCATCGCCGCCTCCTAGACCCGGCGCCGCTTGGGCGGGCGGCAGCCGTTGTGCGGGATGGGCGTGACGTCGGTGATGGCGGTGACCTCGAGGCCGGCGGCCTGGAGCGAGCGGATGGCCTGCTCGCGGCCGGCGCCGGGGCCCTTGACGAAGACCTCGACCTGGCGCATGCCGTGCTCCATGGCTCGCTTCGCGGCGCCGTCGGCGCTCAGCGCGGCGGCGTACGGCGTGCTCTTGCGGGAGCCCTTGAAGCCGGCCGTGCCGGCGCTGCCCCAGGCGACGGTGGCGCCGGTCAGGTCGGTGATCGTGATGATCGTGTTGTTGAAGGTCGCCTGGATGTGGGCGTGGCCCTGCGGCACGTTCTTCTTCTCGCGACGACGCGTCTTCGCGGCGCGCTTCCGTTCCGCCATGCTCGGTCAGACGCTCCTGGCTACTTCTTGCGCCGGACGCCGACGGTCTTCTTGGGACCGCGACGCTGGCGCGCGTTGGTCTTGGTGCGCTGCCCGCGGACGGGCAGGTTGCGCCGGTGGCGCAGGCCGCGATACGAGCCGATCTCCTGGAGCCGCTTGATGTTGAGCGCGACCTCGCGGCGAAGGTCGCCCTCGACCTTGTAGCGGCGGTCGATGATCTCGCGCAGGCGGTTGACCTGCTCCTCGGTCAGGTCGCGGACGCGGGTGTCGGGGTTGACGTTCGCCTGGGCGAGGATCTTCTGGCTGGTCGGCAGGCCGATGCCGTAGATGTACGTGAGGGCGATCTCCACGCGCTTCTCGCGCGGGATGTCGATGCCGGCGATACGTGCCACTCGGCCTCCTAGCCCTGCCGCTGCTTGTGCTTGGGATTGCTGCAGATGACCATCACGGCGCCGTGGCGGCGGATGATCTTGCAGCGCTCGCAGCGCGCCTTGACGGACGCTCTGACCTTCACGATTTCCCTGCCCTACTTGAGTCGGTACGTGATCCGGCCGCGCGAGAGGTCGTACGGCGACAGCTCGACGCGGACCCGGTCGCCCGGGCAGGATGCGGATGAAGTTCATGCGCAGCTTGCCGCTGATGTGGGCCAGGACGCGGTGGCTGTTCTCCAGCTCGATGGCGAACATCGCGTTAGGCAGCGGCTCGATGACCGTTCCCTCGACTTCGATCGCATCCTTCTTGGCCACAGGCGGCGTGGGACTCCTCTTGTCGGTGGGTGGACCTGGACGCGTCCCCGGCCGGAGGCCGTGGCCTGCCCGACGGGACGCTGAGATGAGACGCGCAGCGCGCTGCGCGCACGAAAGCGGATTGTATCAGGTAGCGGCCAACGCGGGCAAGCGCTGGTCCGTGACCCCGTTGATCGTCAGGATCCGCGGGCCCGAGGCGGTGACGGCGAGGCTGTGCTCGCAATGAGCGGCCAGTCCGCCGTCGACGGTGCGCACGGTCCAGCCGTCATCGTCCACGCGGACCTCGTGGCGGCCGAGCGTGAACATCGGCTCGATGGCCAGGCACAGGCCGGCCTCGAGGCGCCGGCCGCGTGACGCCAGGCGGTAGTTGGGGACCTGCGGCTCCTCGTGCATCTCGGTGCCGATGCCATGGCCGACGAAGGGGCGCACGACGCCGCAGCCCGGCCGCGATGGCCACATCCTCGACGGCCGCCGCGATGTCGCCGATGTGGTTGCCCGGCACGGCCGCGGCGATGCCCGCCATCATGGCCGCGCGCGTCGCCTCGACCAGTCGCCTGGCGGCGTCGGGCACCTCGCCCACGATGAAGGTCCGCGCCGCATCGCCGTGCCAGCCGTCGACGATGGCGCCGGCATCGACCGAGACGAGCGACCCGTCGCGCACGATGCGACCGGCACTCGGGATGCCGTGCACGACCTCGTCGTCGATCGAGATGCACAGCGCGTGGCGGAACGGCCCTCGCGGGCCGGGCACGCCGATGAAGGAGGGCGTGGCCCGGGCAGCGCGGATGATCGCCTCGGCGATGGCATCGAGCTCGAGGGTCGAGATGCCCGGGCGGATCGCGGCCGCGACCGAATCGAGGACGTCGGCCACGAGACGGCCGGCGACGGCCATGCGCTCGATCTGGGCGGCGCTCTTGAGGGTCACGCGACGATCGTGGAAGGCCATCTCGACGGGAACCTTAGCGTGCCGGCTGGGCGATGGCCCGCATGAGCGCATCGGTGACCGCCTCGATGGGCTGCTCGCCATCGACGGGCGTCAGCACGCCGCGATCGGTGTAGTGGTCGATGACCTCGTACATCGGCGGCAGCTGCTGCTCGAGGCGCGCCGCACGGTGGCCGGCCTGTCGTCGTCGCGCTGGTAGAGCTCCGAGCCGTCGATGTCGCACTCGCCGGGGTGGGCTGGCGGACGCTCGAAGCTGTGGTACGTGTGGCCCTCGGCACGGCAGATCCAGCGTCCTGACAGGCGGCGCAGGAGCTCCTTCTCGTGGACGTCGATGTAGAGCGCGCCGGTCACGGCCGCGCCGCGCTTGCTCAACGCGGCGTCGAGGGCCTCGGCCTGCTGGCGCGTGCGCGGGAAGCCGTCGAGGATGGCGCCCTCGACGGCGTCCGGCTGTCCGAGCCTGGCGAGCGACGAACCGGATGGCCAGGTCGTCAGGCACCAGCGCGCCGCGCTCCATGTAGCCGGCCACGTCGCGTGCCCAGCTTCGTCTCGTCGCGGGCGGCCGCTCGGAACAGGTCACCCGAGGCGATGTGTGGCAGGCCCGTGCGCTCGGCGAGGATCGCGGCCTGGGTTCCCTTGCCGGCGCCTGGCGCGCCGATCATGACGTACAGACGCATCAGCGCGTCACCGGATGAAGCCCTCGTAGTTGCGCATCATGAGCTGCGCCTCGATCTGCTTCATGGTCTCCACGACGACGGAGACGACGATCAGGAGGGCCGTGCCGCCGAGGCTGAGGCTGCCCAGGACCGAGCTCGAGAAGAGCGCCGAGATGATCGGGGCGAGACGGCCACGATGCCCAGGAAGAGGGCGCCGGCGAGGCTGATCCGGGTGACCACCTTGGCCAGGTAGTCGCGCGTCGGGTTGCCCGGTCGGATGCCGGGGATGAAGCCGCCGTTCTTGCGCAGCTGGTCGGCCGTCTCGTCGGGCTTGAAGGTGAAGGCCGTGTAGAAGTAGGTGAAGCCGACGGTCAGGAAGAAGTAGAAGACGATGTAGAGCGGACTGTTGGGGCTCAGGAGGGTCACGATGGACTGCGAGATATTCGCCACGACCTCGACGCTGGAGGTCGAGAAGTAGGACGCCAGCTGGGCCGGCAAGAGCAGGATGCTGATGGCGAAGATGATGGGGATGACGCCGGCCTGGTTGACCCGCAGGGGCAGGAAGGTCGCGCCGCCCTGGTACATGCGCCGTCCGCGCACGCGGCTGGCGTACTGGACGGGGATGCGTCGCTGGCCCTCCTGGATGTAGACGACGGCGGCCACGGCCACGATGGCCACGACGGCGAAGGCGACGCCGGCGGCCAGGTCGGGGTTCTCGATGAAGGCACCGACCGCCAGCGGGATCTGGCTCACGATGCCCGCGAAGATGATGAAGCTGATGCCGTTGCCGATGCCGCGCTCGGTGATCAGCTCGCCGATCCACATCGCCAGGATGGTGCCGGCGGTCAGGGTGATGATCTGCATCCAGGTCTCGAGGCTGGCGAAGGCGAAGTTCGTGATCGCCGGATCGCCGCCCGTGGCCGCGCTCGAGGAGAGCAGAGCCAGGTAGCCGTAGGCCTGCAGGATGCCCAGCGGGACCGTCAGGTAGCGCGTGTACTGGTTGATCTTGTTGCGGCCGTACTCGCCTTCCCGCGAGAGGTTCTGCAGGCGGGGCACGACGCCCGTCATGAGCTGCATGATGATCGAGGCGTTGATGTACGGGTTGACGCCCAGGGCCACGATCGAGAAGTTCGACAGGCCACCGCCCGAGAAGATGTCGAGCAGCTGCAGGAAGTCGTTCTGGTCGAGGACGCTCCGGACGGCGGCGACATTGACGCCGGGCACCGGGACGTGCGCCAGGAACCGGTAGATGACGAGCATCCCCAGGACGAACAGGATGCGCCGCCGGATGTCCGGCGCGCGCAGCGCGTTGACGAGGGCCTCGAGCACCGGCGGCTACTCCGCGGACTCGGTCTTGGTGCGCTTGCGGGCTGGTTTCCTGGGCGCCTTGACCGGCGCTTCGGTCACGGCCTCCGCGCCGACCTCGGCCTCGGCCGGCTGGTCGTCAGCTCCGGCTCGGGGGGCTTCGACCGCCTCCACGACCTCGGCTTCGGCTACGACCTCGGTTTCGGCTGCGACCTCGGCTTCGGCGGTCGCCTCTTCTGCCTCGGCCGCTTCGACGGCCTCGACGGTCGCCTCCTCTGCCTCGGCCGCTTCGACGGCCTCGACGACGGCTTCGGTCTCGACGGCGTCGAGTCCCAGGGCGGGCATCGGCCGAGAGGGCACCTCGAGGAGCTGTGCCGTGCCGCCGGCCGCCTCGATCTTCTCGCGAGCGCTCCGGGTGAAGGCGTCGGCGACGATGAAGAGCGGACGGCCGATCTCGCCGCCGCCCAGGATCTTGACCGGCTGGCGGAGTGTGCCGATGAGGCCCGTGGCGCGGAGCAGCTCGGCGTTGACCGTCAACGGCGCGGCCTTGTCGCCGACGACGACGAGGCCGGCGTCAGCCATGGCGGCTTCCGCCTCGGCGAAGCGACCCTGCTCGGCATACTCGGCGATACGCCCGACGTTGACCACCTCGTAGGCGATCTTGAACGGGTTCTTGAAGCCGCGCAGCTTGGGCACCCGGCGATGGATGGGCGTCTGGCCGCCCTCGAATCCGGCCGGGATCGAGCCGCCCGCGCGCGATTTCTGGCCCTTGGTGCCGCGGCCGGCGGTCTTGCCCTTGCCGGCGGCGATGCCGCGGCCGACGCGCGTCCGCTCGGTGGCCGAGCCGGGCGCGGGTCGCAGGTCGTGGAGCTTCACGCGTTGGCCTCCTCGTCCTTCGTGACCGCGGCCGGGGCGCCGGCGGCGGGGACCTCTTCGACCTCGACCAGGAAGCGCACGGCACGGACCTGGCCGCGCATGGCGGCGTCGTCCACGACCTCGACCGTCTGCCCGATGCGGTGCAGGCCGATGGCGCGCAGCGTGCCGTGCGCTCGGGCCGTGTAGCTGATGGGGCTCTTGCGGAGCGTCACGCGGAGCTTATCGGCCATCGGCAGGCACCTCCGCCGGCTGGCTCGATGGCTGGCCGCTGATGACGCTGCGCAGCGGGCGTCCACGACGAGCCGAAAGCTCTTCCGCGGAGTGCAGGTTGCGCAGTCCTTCGATGGTCGCCCGCACGACGTTGACCGGGTTGGTCGAGCCCAGCGACTTGGACAGGATGTCGCGGATGCCGGCCGACTCGACGACCGCCCGCACCGAGCCGCCGGCGACGACGCCGGTGCCCTGCGAGGCGGGCTTGAGGACGACGATGCTGGCGCCGAACTTCTGGACGATCTCGTGGGGGATCGTGGTGCCCACGGTGGGCACCTTGATCAGGTTCTTCTTGGCGTCCTCGACGCCCTTGCGGATGGCCTCGGGGACTTCGCCTGCCTTGCCCAGGCCGGCGCCGACGTGGCCCGCGCCGTCGCCGACGACGACGACCGCGCTGAAGCTGAAGCGTCGGCCGCCCTTGACGACCTTGGCGACGCGATTGATCTGGACGACGCGCTCTTCGAGCGTCAGCTTGGAGGGGTCGATGCGTGCCAAGTCGTGGCTCCTTTCTAGAAGTCGAGGCCGGCTTCGCGGGCCGCCTCGGCCAGCGACTTGACGCGCCCGTGGTAGCGGAAGCCCGCCCGGTCGAAGACGACACGGTCGATGCCCGCCGCCTTGGCGCGCTTCGCGACGAGGGTGCCGACGGCTTTCGCCCGATCGGTCTTGGAGCCCTTGCCGCCGCGCAGTCCCTGCTCGAGCGAGGAGGCCGAGGCGAGGGTCCGACCGACGGCGTCGTCGATGACCTGGACGTAGATCTGGTCGGTGCTGCGGAAGACGGCCAGGCGCGGGCGCGCCGCCGTCCCCGCGACGGAGAGGCGGATCCGGGCGTGGCGCTTCTGACGCGCGGCTGTCCGGGAAGTGGCCTTGGCCATGGTCGTGTCTCTACTCCTCTGGCGACCGGAGCGGCGATGACGCCGGTCCGGCCTGTCTGCGCCCGATGCGGGGCGCCGCGGTGACTACTTCTTGCCGCCGATCTTGCCGGCCTTGCCGGCCTTCCGGCGGACGACCTCGCCGCTGTAGCGGACGCCCTTGCCCTTGTATGGCTCGGGCTTGCGGGTCGCCCGGACGCGAGCGGCGACGTGACCGACGAGCTCCTTGTCGATGCCCAGGACGGCGAGCCGGGTGGGGTTCTCGACTTCGAAGCTGATGCCGGTGGGCGGATCGATCTCGATGGGGTGGCTGTAGCCCAGGTTGAGCTGCAGCTTCTCGCCGACCTTCTGGGCACGGTAGCCGACGCCCGTGATCTCGAGGCCCTTGCGGTAGCCGTCGGTGACGCCGACGACCATGTTGTTGACCAGCGTCCGGGTCAGGCCGTGGAGCTCGCGAGAACGCTTCGTGTCGTCGGGTCGCTCGACGCGCAGGGCGCCGTCGTCCTGGACGACGCGCATCTCGGTGGCGAGCTGGCGCTCGAGCGTGCCACGCGGTCCCTTGACCGTGATCGTGTCGCCCTCGAGGGTCACCTCGACGCCGTCCGGGATGGGGATGGCCAGGCGTCCGATGCGTGACATGGCTGGCCTACCAGACGTACGCCAGGACTTCACCACCGAGCTGGGCCTTGCGGGCCTGGGCTCCGGTCATGATCCCCTGGCTGGTGCTGACGATGACGATGCCGAGGCCGCCCAGCACGCGCGGGATGTCGGTCTTGCCGGCGTACACGCGCAGGCCCGGCTTGCTGATGCGCTTGAGGCCCGAGACGACGGGGGCCTTGCCGCCGACGTACTTGAGCTGGATGCGCAGCATCGCGGTGGGGCCCTCCTGGGCCTCCTCGACCTCGTCGATGAAGCCCTCGTCCTTGAGGATGCGGGCGATCTCCCGCTTCGTCCGCGAGGCCGGTACGAGCACCTCCGTGTGGCGCGCCCGGCTGGCGTTGCGGATGCGGGTGAGCATGTCGGCGATGGGGTCGGATACGTTCATGACTACCAGCTCGACTTGGTGACGCCCGGCAGCTCGCCCAGCAGGGCACGCTCCCGGAAGCAGATGCGGCAGAGGGCGAAGCGGCGCATGAAGGCGCGCGGCCGACCGCAGACGAAGCAGCGGTGGTAGCCGCGAACCTCGAACTTGGGGGTTCGCTTCGCTTTGGCGATCATGGATTTCTTGGCCATCGGTGCGTCTCCTGCCCTTACCCGGCGAACGGCATGCCGAGGAGCTCGAGCAACCTCTTCGATTCCTCGTCGGTCTTGGCGGTCGTCACGACGCTGATCTCCAGCCCTCGCAGACGGTCCACCTTGTCGTAGTCGATCTCCGGGAAGGCGAGCTGTTCGCGCAGGCCCAGGGAGTAGTTGCCGCGGCCGTCGAAGGACTTCGAGGGCACGCCGCGAAAGTCGCGGATGCGCGGCAACGCCAGCGTCGTGAGGCGCTCCAGGAAGTCCCACATGCGCTCGCCGCGCAGCGTCACCTTGACCCCGATGGGGTTGTGGGTGCGCAGCCGGAACTGGGCGATGGAGCGCTTGGCACGCGTGACGATCGGCTTCTGGCCGGTGATCGTGGTGATGTCGCCGACGGCGGCGTCGAGCGCCTTGGCATTGGTCAGCGCCTCGCCCATGCCGACGTTGACCACGATCTTCTGGAGGCGCGGGACCTGCATCGGGTTGTCGTACCCGAAGGCCTTCTGGAGGGCGGGCACGACCTCGCTGCGGTACTTCTCGTGCAGACGGCCGCTCATGCCTTCACCTCGCGAGCGACCGGCTCGCCGCAATGGGCGCAGACGCGCACGCTGCGACCCGTCTCGGGGCGCTCGTGGCGGATGCGGGTCGGGCGGCTGCATGCCGGGCAGATGAGCATCACGTTGCTCATCCGCAGCGGCTGTGCGATCTCCAGGATGCCGCCCTGCTGGACGCGCGGCGCCCGATCGTTGCGACCCTGGCGGGTGCGCGGCTTGGTGTGGCGCTTGGCGATGTTGACGCCGCCCACGACGACACGATCCGGGCGCACGACGCGTTCGATGGTGCCGTGCTTGCCGGCGTCCTTGCCGGTCAGCACGACGACCTCGTCGCCGCGACGGAGCTCCGGCACCTTGGTCGCGCGCGGGGCGGCCTGATGGATCGGCCATCAGAGCACCTCCGGCGCGAGCGAGATGATCTTCATGTAGTTCTTGTCACGCAGCTCACGAGCGACGGGGCCGAAGATCCGCGTGCCACGCGGATTGCCCTGGTTGTTGATGAGCACAGCGGCGTTCTCGTCGAAGCGGATGTAGCTGCCATCCGGCCGGCCGAACTCCTTGGTCGTGCGCACGACCACGGCCCGGACCACGTCGCCCTTCTTGACGGCGGCGTTGGGGATGGCCTGCTTGACGCTGGCGATGATCACGTCGCCGACGCCGGCCGTGGTCTTCTGCGAGCGGCCCATGATCCGGATGCACTGGATCGTCCGGGCGCCGGTGTTGTCGGCCACGCGCAGCCGACTGTACTGCTGGATCACGCGCTGGCCTCCTCGGCCGCCTCATGGCGACCGGGATGCGCGGCCATGTGGATGGCCTCGGTCGTCGCGGCTTCCTCGAAGACGATGGGCTCGGTGGCGCCCTCGCCGGCGCGCGCCACGATCTCGACCATGCGCCAGCGCTTGGTGGCGCACAGCGGTCGCGACTCCTCGATGCGCACGGTGTCACCGATACGCGCCTCGTTGCGCTCGTCGTGCGCCTTGAACTTCGTGGTCAGGCGGATGACGCGCTTGTAGAGGGGATGGCGCGCGAGGCGCTCGACCGAGACGACGATCGTCTTGTCCATCTTGTCGGAGACGACTCGACCGACCTTGGCCTTGCGCTTCGTCGTCGGCATGCTTGCTCCGTTCATCGACCCACCCTCGCGGCGGAGGCCGCGGCCTGGCCGGTCTCGTTGAGCTCGCGCTCGGTGAGGACGGTCAGGATGCGGGCGATCGTGCGCCGCGTCTGCTGGATCTGGCTGTAGTCGGTCAGCTGGCGCGTGGCGAGCTGGAACCGCAGGTCGTAGAGGTGGCGTTGCGCGGTGGTCGAGCTCGGTCACGAGCTCGGCGTCGGTCAGACCGCGGACGCTTAGCGATGTCCATCAGCCACCCCCTCCTTGACCAGGAACTTGACGTCGACCGGCAGCTTGTGGCTGGCCAGGCGCATCGCCTCGGCGGCCTCGCTCGCCGGCACGCCGGCCATCTCGAAGAGGATGCGGCCGGGCTTGACCACGGCCACCCAGTGGTCGGGCGCGCCCTTGCCCGAGCCCATCCGGACCTCGGCCGGCTTCTTGGTCACCGGCTTGTCCGGGAAGATGCGGATCCAGATCTTGCCGCCGCGCTTGACGTAGCGGGTCATGGCGCGTCGGGCGGCCTCGATCTGGCCGGCTGGTGATCCAGGCCGGCTCCTCGGTCATCAGGCCGTACTCGCCGAAGGCGATGGTCGTGCCGCCCTTGGCCAGGCCGGTCATGCGGCCGCGCATGACCTTGCGGTGCTTGACTCGCTTGGGCATCAACATGGCTAGGCGCTCCCCGCGGCTGGCCGCTGCCTCGCGCGGCAGCTGCCGCTCGGGCATGATGTCGCCGCGATAGATCCAGACCTTGACGCCGATGCGCGCCGTAGGTCGTGTGAGCGTGGACCTGGCCGTAGCTGATGTCGGCGCGCAGCGTGCCGAGCGGGATGCGGCCTTCCTTCTCCCACTCGCGGCGGGCCATCTCGGAGCCGCCGAGGCGGCCGGCGACGTTGATCTGGACGCCCTTGGCGCCGGCCTTCATGGTCCGCTGGACGGCCTGCTTCATGGCCTTGCGGAAGGCGATGCGGCGGGTCAGCTGCTGGGCGATGTTGGTCGCCACGAGCACGGCGTCGAGCTCGGGCTGGCGGATCTCCTTGATCTCCAGCTTGACCTTGCGCGTGGTGAGCTGGCCGATCTGCTGGCGCAGCGCCTCCACGTTGGCGCCGCCCTTGCCGATGACGATGCCCGGCTTGGCGGTGTGGACGGTGACCGTGACGTGGTTGATGCCGCGCTCGATCTCGACGCCGGCTGACGCTCGCGTTGGCCAGCCGCTTGGTGACCAGCTGGCGGATGGTGATGTCCTCCTTGAGCAGATCGGTGTAGCCCTTGTCGGCGTACCACTTGGCGTTCCACGTTCGCGAGACGCCGAGGCGGAAGCCGTACGGATGGACCTTGTGACCCATCGGCTAGTCCTCCCGGTTCTCGACGACGACGGTGATGTGGGTCATCGGCTTGTGGATGGGGAAAGCGCGGCCCTGCGCGCGCGGCTTCCATCGCTTGATCGTCGGCCCCTCGTCGGCCATGGCGTCCGCGACGACGAGGTCGTCGGCCGACAGGTCGTGGTTGTTCTCGGCGTTGGCCGCGGCGCTCTTGAGCACCTTGGCCACGTCCTTGGCGGCGCCCTGCGGCATGAAGCGCAGCATCGAAGCCGCCTCCTCGACCGGGCGACCGACGATGGCCTTGGTCACCAGGCGCGTCTTGCGCGTCGAGTGGCGGAGGTACTTGGCGGTGGCGGAGACCTCGCATCGGTCGGCCTACTTCAGCGCCGACGAGCGCTCGGTGTGCTTGCCGTGCCCGCGGAAGCTGCGGGTGGGCGAGAACTCACCGAGTCGATGGCCGACCATGTTCTCGGTCACGTAGACCGGGATGTGCTTCTTGCCGTTGTAGACGGCGATCGTGTGGCCGATGAAGTCGGGGAAGATGACGCTCGCGCGCGACCAGGTCTTGAGCGACCTTCTTCTCGTTGCTTCGGTTCATCTCCTGGACGCGGCCGAGGAGCCGCGCCTCGACGAACGGGCCCTTCTTCAGGGATCGTGACATCGTCTCCTCCTCCCTAGCTCTTGCGGTGCCGGGAGCGGACGATGCCGGCCGGTCGATCTTGTTGCGACGGGTGCGATGGCCCATGGCGGGCTGGCCCCATGGCGTCTTGGGCGGCATGCCGGTGGGCGACTTGCCCTCGCCGCCGCCGTGCGGATGGTCGCGCGGGTTCATGACCACGCCGCGCACCTCGGGCCGCTGGCCCATGTGACGTGCGCGCCCGGCCTTGCCGAGGTTCTGGTTCTCGTGGTCGAGGTTGCCGACCTGGCCGACCGTGGCCATGCAGCGCAGGCTCGCCCGCCGGACCTCGCCGGAGGGCAGGCGGATCTGGGCGTAGTCGCCCTCCTTGGCCAGGAGCTGCGCCGAGGCGCCGGCCGAACGGACGATCTGGCCGCCCTTGCCGGGCACCAGCTCGATGTTGTGGATGGTCGTGCCCAGCGGGATGTTGGCCAGCGGCAGGGCGTTGCCGACCTCGCGCCTCGGCGCTCGGGCCGGCGACGACGACGTCGCCGACCTTGAGCCCGTTGGGGCACCAGGATGTAGCGCTTCTCGCCGTCGCGGTAGTGGAGCAGCCCGATGCGCGCCGAGCGATTGGGGTCGTACTCGATGGTCGCCAGGCGCGCGGGCACGTCGAACTTGTCGCGCTTGAAGTCGATGCGCCGGTAGTGCCGCTTCTCGCCGCCGCCGCGATGGCGGACGGTCAGACGACCCTGGCTGTTGCGCCCGCTGCCGCGCTTCTTGCGGCTCGAGCAGCGGCTTGTGCGGCTTGTCGGTGGTGATCTCCTCGAAGGTCGAGCGGGTCATGGACCGCATGCCCGGGGAGGTCGCCTTGTAGCTTCGGAGCGGCATCCCTACACCCCCTCGAAGAATTCGATCTTGTCGCCGGGGGCGACGGTCACGATGGCCTTGCGCCACGGCGACGTCCAGCCCTTGGTGCGAGCTCGGCCGATACCGCGTCGCTTCTCCTTGGCCTTCGTGGTCAGGACGTTGACGTGCAGCACCGAGACCTTGAAGAGCTCCTCGACGGCGGCCTTGATCTGGAGCTTGTTGGCGTCGTTGTGGACGCGGAACGTGTACTTGCCACGCTGCGTCTCGTCCATCGACTTCTCGCTGATGACCGGGCGCACGATGACCTGGGAGGCCTGCAGCGTCATGCGTACACCTCCGCCATCGTGGCCAGCGCCGGCTGGGTGATGAGCAGCATGTCGGCGTTCAGGACGTCGACGATGTTGAGCGAGTCGGCGCAGGATGACGACGACCTTGGGCAGGTTGCGCGCCGAGCGCTCGAGCTTCTCGTCGCGGCTCGGCGCCACGACGAGGACGCGGCCGTCAGCCTTGAGGTTGGCCAGGTAGCCGACCAGCTCCCGGGTCTTGATCTCGTCCATGGCCAGGTCCTGCGACGACCATCGACGGCGCCGTCGCGCGAACTTGGCCGTCAGCGCGCCATGGAGGGCGAGCCGCTTCATGCGCTTGGGCACCCGCTGCTCGTAGCTGCGCGGGTGGGGGCCGAAGACGACGCCGCCGCCCTCGTATTGGGGCGCCCGGATGGAGCCCTGGCGGGCGCGGCCGGTGCCCTTCTGGCGATACGGCTTCTTGCCGCCGCCGCGCACCTCGCCGCGGGTCTTCGTGTCGTGCGTGCCGAGGTGGCGACCGGCCAGCTGGGCGGTCACGACCTGGTGCATGACCGCGGTGTTGACGGGCGCCGCGAAGAGGCCGTCCGGCAGCTCGATGGTGCCGGCTTCGGCGCCGGTCTTGGCGTACAGCGTGGCGGTCGCCATGGCTATGCCTTCCTGACCATGACCAGCGCGTCCCGCGCGCCGGGCACGGCGCCCTTGACGAGCAGCAGGTTGCGCTCGGCGTCGGTGCGCACGACGGTCAGCTTCGACGTCGTCCGGCGAGCGGAGCCCATGTGGCCGGCCATGGGCAGCCCTTGATAGACGCTTGCCGGGCGTCGTCCCGGCGCCGATGGAGCCCGGCTGCCGATGCGAGTCGGAGCCGTGCGTCTCGGGCCCTCGCGAGGCGTGGTGGCGCTTGATGGTGCCCGCGAAGCCCTTGCCCTTGGTGACGCCGATGACGTCGACCAGGTCGCCGGCGCTGAAGACGTCCTCGACCTTGAGCTCCTGGCCGACCTCGTAGCCCGAGATGTCCTCGAGACGGAACTCGCGCCGGTCGCGCACGGGCGGCAGCCCGCGCAGCTGGCCGGCGACGCGGCCTGGTCTGCTTCTCGCGCGTGCCGGCGCCGAGCTGGACGGCCGTGTAGCCGTCACGCTCGGCGGTCCGAAGCCGCGTCACCGTATTCGGCTCGATGGCCACCACGGAGACCGGCACGAGGGTGCCATCGCCGCGAAGACCTGCGTCATGCCGACCTTGCGGCCGATCAGTCCGATGCTCGATAGCCGATTGCATCACATCTTGATCTCGATGTCGACGCCCGCGGCGAGCGAGAGTCGCATCAATGCGTCCACCGTCTTGGACGACGGATCGAGGATGTCGATGAGGCGCTTGTGGGTCCGGATCTCGAACTGCTCGCGGCTGTCCTTGTCGATGAACGGCGAGCGGAGCACGGTGAACTTCTCGATCCGGGTGGGCAGCGGCACGGGACCGACGACGTCAGCGCCGGTGCGCTGGGCCGTCTCGACGATCTGGAGCGCGGACTGGTCCAGGAGCCGGTGGTCGTACGCCTTGAGGCGGATCCGGATCCGCTGCTTCGCCACCGGCTACTCCTGGATCTCGGTGATGGCGCCGGCGCCGACGGTGTGGCCGCCCTCGCGGATGGCGAAGCGCTGGCCGGTCTCGAGGGCGATGGGCGTGATCAGCTCGACGGTCATCTCGACGTTGTCGCCGGGCATCACCATCTCGGCGCTCTCGGGCAGGCCGATGGACCCGGTCACGTCGGTCGTGCGCAGGTAGAACTGCGGGCGGTAGCCGTTGTAGAAGGGCGTGTGGCGGCCGCCCTCCTCCTTGGACAGGACGTAGACCTGGGCGCTGAACTTGGTGTGCGGCTTGATGGAGCCGGCCTTGGCCATGACCTGGCCGCGCTCGATGTCCTCGCGCTCGATGCCCCGCAGGAGGCAGCCGATGTTGTCGCCCGCGCGGCCCTCGTCGAGCAGCTTCTTGAACATCTCGACGCCGGTCACGACGACCTTGCGGGTGGCCTTGACGCCGATGATCTCGACCTCCTCGCCGACCTTCACGATGCCGCGCTCGACGCGGCCGGTGGCGACCGTGCCCCGGCCCTTGATGCCGAAGACGTCCTCGACGGGCATCAGGAAGGGCTTGTCGATGGCCCGCTCGGGGGTCGGGATGTAGGCGTCGACGGCGTCCATGAGCGCCTGGATGGGCAGGTAGGCGGGATCGGCCAGGTCGTCGCCGGCCTCGAGGGCCTTCAAGGCGCTGCCGCGCATGACGGGCAGGTCGTCGCCCGGGAAGTTGTACTTGCTCAGGAGCTCGCGGACCTCGAGCTCGACGAGCTCCAGGAGCTCGGGGTCGTCGACCATGTCGACCTTGTTGAGGAAGACCACGATGTAGGGCACCTCGACCTGGCGGGCGAGCAGGATGTGCTCGCGCGTCTGGGGCATGGGCCCGTCGGTGGCGGCCACGACCAGGATGGCGCCGTCCATCTGGGCGGCGCCGGTGATCATGTTCTTGATGTAGTCGGCGTGGCCGGGGCAGTCGACGTGCGCGTAGTGGCGGGCGTCGGTCTCGTACTCCACGTGGGCGATGGCGATGGTGATGCCCCGCTCACGCTCCTCGGGCGCGTTGTCGATGGTCTCGAAGGCGCGGAACTCCGCCCCGCCCTTCAAGGCCAGGTACTTGGTGATGGCCGCCGTGAGCGACGTCTTGCCATGGTCGATGTGACCGATGGTGCCGACGTTGACGTGGGGCTTGGTACGCTCGAACTTCTTCTTGGCCATCGCTCGGGCTCTCCTCTAGACCTTCGACTTCTGGGCCAGCTCGCTGGCGATCTGGCTGGGGACTTCCGCGTAGTGGCTGAATTCCATCGACGACGTCGCCCGACCCTGCGTCATGGACCGCAGATCGGTCACGTAGCCGAACATGAGGGCGAGCGGCATGAACGCCCGCACGACCTGGGTGGTGCCGCGGGCCTCCATGCCCTCGATGTGGCCGCGCCGCGAGTTCAGGTCGCCGATGACGTCGCCCATGAACTCCTCGGGCATGATCACCTCGACCCTCATGATCGGCTCGAGGATCATCGGGTCGGCCTTCTCGAAGGCGTCCTTGACGGCCATCGAGCCAGCGATCTTGAACGCCATCTCCGACGAGTCGACGTCGTGGTACGAGCCGTCGTACAGGGTGACCTTGACGTCGACCACCGGGAAGCCGGCGTAGATGCCCGTCTCGAGCGCCTCGCGGATGCCGGCATCGACGGGCTTGATGTACTCGCGCGGGATGGTGCCGCCGACGATCTTGTCCACGAACTCGTAGCCGGCGCCCTTCTCCTGCGGCTCCAGCCGGATCATGGCGTGGCCGTACTGGCCCTTGCCGCCGGTCTGGCGCACGAAGCGGCCGTTGCCCAGCGCGGCACGGCGGATCGTCTCGCGGTACGAGACCTGCGGCTTGCCGACGTTGGCCGCGACCTTGAACTCGCGCACCATGCGGTCGACGAGGACGTCGAGGTGCAGCTCGCCCATGCCCGCGATGAGGGTCTGGCCGGTCTCATCGTCGGTCTTGACGCGGAAGGTCGGATCCTCTTCGGCGAGGCGCTGGAGCGCGATGCCGAGCTTGTCCTGGTCGGCCTTCGTCTTGGGCTCGATGGCGACCTCGATGACCGGCTCGGGGAAGGTCATCGACTCGAGGATGATGGGGTGCTCCGGGTCGCTCAGGGTGTCGCCGGTGAAGGTGTCCTTGAGGCCGACCGCGGCGGCGATGTCGCCGGCGTAGACCTCTTCGATCTCCTCGCGGTGGTTGGCGTGCATCTGGAGGACGCGCCCGATGCGCTCGCGGCGGCCCTTGGTCGCGTTGAAGACGTACGAGCCCGCCTTGAGCCTGCCCGAGTAGACCCGGAAGAAGGCCAGCTTGCCGACGAAGGGGTCGGCCGCGATCTTGAAGGCCAGGGCGGAGAAGGGCTCGTCGTCGTTGACCGTGCGCAGGAGCTCGGCGCCCGTGTCCGGGTCGAGCCCGATGACCGGCGGCACATCGAGCGGCGAGGGCAGGTAGTCGATGACCGCGTCGAGCATCGGCTGGATGCCCTTGTTCTTGAGCGCCGAGCCGGTCAACACGGGGATGATCTTGGTCTGCAGCGTGCCCAGGCGCAGGCCGTGCTCGATCTCGACCTCGGTCAGCTCCTCGCCCTCGAGGTACTTGTGCGTCAGGGCGTCGTCCATCTCGGCGACGGCCTCGATGAGCGCCGAACGGTGGGTCTCGGCCTCGGCCCGCAGCTCCTCCGGGATGTCGACGACCTCGATCTGGTTGCCCAGGTCGTCGCGGTAGTAGATGGCCTTCATGCGCACGAGGTCGATGACGCCCAGGAACTTGTCCTCGCGGCCGATGGGGATCTGGACCGGGACCGCGTTGGCGCCCAGGCGCTCGCGGATGGAGTCCACGCAGCGCCAGAAGTCGGCGCCGGTGCGGTCGAGCTTGTTGATGAAGCAGAAGCGCGGCACGCCGTACCGGTCGGCCTGGCGCCAGACCGTCTCGGACTGCGGCTCGACACCGGCCACGCCGTCGAAGACGACGACCGCTCCGTCGAGGACGCGCAGGCTGCGCTCCACCTCCACGGTGAAGTCCACGTGCCCGGGCGTATCGATGATGTTGATGCGATGATCGCCCCAGGACGCGGTCGTGGCCGCGGCCGTGATGGTGATGCCCCGCTCCTGCTCCTGGGGCATCCAGTCCATCGTGGCCGCGCCCTCATGCACCTCGCCGATCTTGTAGATCTTCTTGGTGTAGAAGAGGATGCGCTCGGTGACCGTGGTCTTGCCGGCGTCGATGTGCGCGATGATGCCGATGTTCCTCGTCTTGGCCAGCGAAACCTGTCGTGCCATGGTCGTCGATCGTCCTGCCTAGGTCCCGCTTACCACTTGAAGTGGCTGAAGGCCTTGTTGGCCTCGGCCATCTTGTGGGTGTCCTCGCGCCGCTTGACGGCGGCGCCGAGCCCGTTCATGGCGTCGACCAGCTCAGCCGCGAGCTTCTCGCTCATCGACTTGCCGGATCGCTTGCGGGCCGACTGGACGAGCCAGCGGACGCCGAGGGACATGCGGCGATCGCCGCGGATCTCCACCGGCACCTGGTAGGTGGCGCCTCCGACGCGACGGGGCTTGACCTCGATGATCGGCGTGGCGTTGCGCAGGGCGGCCTCGAGGACCTCGAGGCCGGGTCGGCGCGAGGAGGCCTCGGCGCGGGCCAGCGCCTGGCGCAGGATGCTCTCGGCCAGGCCCTTCTTGCCATCCTTCATGATCTTGACCACGAAGCGATCCGTGGTCCGGGTCAGGGTCGGCGCGTACTTGGCCTTGCGCGGGGTCTGCGGTCGTCGCGGCATGCTGCTACTTCTTGGCGCCCGAGGCGGCCTTGGCGCCGTACTTCGAGCGGCTCTGCTTGCGGTCCCGGACGCCGGCCGCGTCGAGCGTGCCGCGGATGATGTGGTACTTGACCGAGGGCAGGTCCCTGACCTTGCCGCCTCGCACGAGGACGACCGAGTGCTCCTGGAGGTTGTGGCCGATGCCGGGGATGTAGGCCGTGACCTCGATGCCGTTGGTCAGCCGCACGCGCGCGATCTTGCGCAGCGCCGAGTTCGGCTTCTTGGGCGTCATCGTGCGCACCTGGAGGCAGACGCCACGCTTCTGCGGGGCGCCGGGGATGGACTCCTGGCGCTGGCGGAGGCTGTTCCAGTTCTTGCGCATGGCCGGAGCCTTGACCTTGCGGATCTTGCGGCTGCGGCCCTTGCGGACGAGCTGGCTGATGGTCGGCACGGAGGACGCCGTCTCCTTCCTCGGGGGACTCGGTCTGATGATCCTCGGCGGCGGCCGTGTGGCGCGCACGACGAGAGCTGGTTCTTCGATTTCCGGGCATCGCGCGCGATCGTCTGGGCGGCCGACCTGGCCATCCGCTGCGATCGACCGAGGTCGCCTCCCGCGTCCGTGCAGACGAGAACGCGCGACCTTCAGGCCACGAAGGCGGAGTGTATCAGGACCCTCTCGCGAGTGTCAACGAGCGTGGCTCGGCCCGGCTGCGACCAACGAGGCCGCAGCCGACGATCAGGCCTCGTCGAGGCTCGGTAGCGGCTCTTCCTCGGTGACATCGCCGACGAGGAAGGGGTTGGGCTCGTCCTCCCCGGTCCCGTCGCTCGGACCCTCGCCGTCGGCCAGCAGGTCGAGATCGTCCTCCTCGACAGGGAGCCCCCGGGCGTCCTCGAGAAGCACGTTGTACTCCTCGCCGAAGCCCTCCGGCAGCTCGCCACCGGCCAGCGCCTCTGCCGCGGCGCGACGCGCCGCCTCCTTGCGGGCGGCGACGGCCGCCGGCGCGCCCGTCCCGGCGGGGATGAGCTTGCCGATGATGACGTTCTCCTTGAGTCCGATGAGCCGGTCCTTGGCCCCGTTGATGGCGGCCTCGGTCAGCACCCGCGTCGTCTCCTGGAAGGAGGCCGCGGCGAGGAAGCTGCTGGTGTTGAGCGACGCCTTGGTGACGCCCAGCAGGACGACCTCCGCGGTCGAGGGCTCTCCGCCCTCGGCCAGGACCTGGTTGTTGATGTCTTCGAACTCGAAGCGGTCGATGAGCTCGAAGGGCAGCTGCTCGCTGTCCCCCGGCTGGTCGACGCGCACCTTGCGCAGCATCTGGCGGACGATGATCTCGATGTGCTTGTCGTTGATCGTCACGCCCTGGCTGCGATAGACCTTCTGGACTTCCTTGACCAGGTAGCGCTGGACGGCATCCTTGCCCCGCGTCTCGAGGAACTCCTGCGGGTTGATGGGCCCATCCGTGATGGCGTCGCCGGCCCGGATCTCCTGGCCGTTCTCGACCCGCAGCTTGGCGTTGTGCGGGATCGCGTACTCGCGCTCGACGACGTCCTCGCTGCGGACGTTGATGCCCTTGCCAGCCTTGACCACGACGCCGCGGGTCGGGCTGCGCAGCTCGTCGACGACGCCGCCGCTCTCGCTGCGCCCGATGACCTGATCGATCTCCACGGGATCGCCAGGCGCCAGGAGGAGCTCCTGGCCCTTGGCCAGCTCGACGGGCGTCTCGTACGCCTCGCGGCTGGTGACCTTGACCCGCCGGGCCCCGGTCTCGCCGGTCAGGATCTCGACGACGCCGTCGATGTGGCTGATCTCGGCCTTGCCCTTGGGGATGCGGGCCTCGAACAACTCCTCGACGCGCGGCAGACCGGCCGTGATGTCCAGGCCGGCGACACCGCCGGTGTGGAACGTCCGCATGGTCAGCTGCGTGCCGGGCTCGCCGATCGACTGGGCGGCGATGATGCCGACGGCCTCGCCGGCGCCGATCAGGTGACCGGTGGCCAGGTTCCGTCCGTAGCAGAAGCGGCAGACGCCATGGCGGGCCTGGCAGCTGAGCGGCGAGCGGACGGCGACCTCCATGAAGGCCGGCGAGCCGTCCTTGGAACGGAGGCCGGCGATGTGCAGGGCGACGGGCTCTTCGATCTCCTGGTTGCGCTCCACCAGCACCTCGCCCGCCTTGGTCGTGGGGTCGGTGATGGTGGCGGCCGAGAGCCGACCGACGAGCCGCTTGGCGAAGTCCTCGTCGGCCGAGCCGGCGAACTCCCGGGTCTCGTCGCGCGTGATCCAGGTGCCCTCCTCGGTGCCGCAGTCCTCGTCCCGGGTGATGACGTCCTGGGCGACGTCGACCAGCCGCCGGGTCAGGTAGCCCGAGTCGGCGGTCCGCAGCGCGATGTCGGCCAGGCCCTTGCGGGCACCGTGGGTCGAGATGAAGTACTCGAGGACCGTCATGCCCTCGCGGAAGTTGCTGCGCACGGGCTCGTCGATGATGCGGCCGGACGGGTCGGCCATCAGGCCGCGCATGCCACCCAGCTGGCCGATGTTGCCCTTGTTCCCGCGGGCGCCCGAGCTGGTCATCATCCACAGGGCCCCGGCCCGATCGGGGCCGTCGATGACCTTGTCGTCGGGGTTCATCATGGCCACCATCGCGTCGGAGATCTCCGACGTCGTCTTCTGCCAGACCTCGACGACCTGCTCGTAGCGCTCGTCGTCGGTGATGAGGCCGCGATTGAAGTCGCGGTCGATGGCCAGCACAGCCTCGTCGGCCGCGGCCAGCCGGGCCGGCTTGTCCTCCGGCGTGTGGATGTCGGCGACCGAGATGGTCATGCCACCGCGCGTCGCGAACTCGAAGCCGACGGCCTTGATGCCGTCCGCGAAGTGGGCCGTCTCGGCCGGGCCGAGGAGGCGATAGCAGTCGGCGATCAGCTTGCGCAGGTCGGTCCGGGTGAGCGGCTGATTGACGAAGCGCAATCGCTCGGGCACGACCTCGTTGAAGATGATCCGGCCGACGGTCGTGAAGACACGACGCTCGACCGTGTCCCCGGTCGCTTCGTCGCGGGTCATGACCTGGGCCTCGATCGGCTGGTGGAGCTCGATGTTGCCGGTCCGGTAGGCCAGGATGGCCTCGTTCTCGTCAGGGAAGATGCGCGTCGGCCGCGGAGCCCCGTCCCAGTCCCACTGGCCTGGCAGATTCGGATCGCGACCGGCCGCCAGCAGCTCGCGCTCGCGGCGCTCGAGCAGACCATGGGCGGCGCGGGTCAGGTAGAAGCAGCCCAGGACCATGTCCTGCGTCGGCGCCACGACCGGGCTGCCGTCGGCGGGTGAGAGCAGGTTGGCGGTCGAGAGCATGATCGTGCGGGCCTCGTCCTGGCCGGCCGAGGAGAGCGGCACGTGGACGGCCATCTGGTCGCCGTCGAAGTCGGCGTTGAAGGCCGTGCACACGAGCGGGTGGATCTGGATGGCGGAGCCTTCAACGAGCACGGGCATGAAGGCCTGGATGCCGAGGCGGTGCAGCGTGGGGGCGCGGTTGAGCAGGACCGGATGGTCCTTGATGACCTCTTCGAGGACGTCCCAGACCTCGGGTCGGACGCGCTCGACGATGCGCTTGGCGCTCTTGATGTTGTGGGCGAAGCCCTTGTCCACGAGCTGGCGCATGACGAACGGCTTGAAGAGCTCGAGCGCCATCTTCTTGGGCAGCCCGCACTGGTGCAGCTTGAGATCCGGACCGACGACGATGACGGAACGGCCGGAGTAGTCGACGCGCTTGCCGAGCAGGTTCTGCCGGAAGCGGCCCTGCTTGCCCTTGAGCATGTCCGAGAGCGACTTCAGGCGGTGGTTGCCGGTGCCCGCGATGGCGCGACCCCGGCGCCCGTTGTCGATGAGCGCGTCGCAGGCCTCCTGGAGCATCCGCTTCTCGTTGCGGATGATGATCTCGGGGGCTCCCAGCTCGAGCAGTCGCTTGAGCCGGTTGTTGCGGTTGATGACGCGCCGGTAGAGGTCGTTGAGGTCGGAGGTCGCGAAGCGGCCGCCGTCGAGCTGGACCATGGGACGGAGGTCGGGTGGGATGACCGGCAGGACCGAGAGGATCATCCACTCGGGGCGCGTGCCCGAGCGTCGGAAGGCCTCGATGAGGCGGAGCCGCTTGATGGCCTTCTTGCGTCGCAGGCCGGAGGTCGTGCGGACCTCGCTGTGCAGGCGCTGGCCGAGCTCTTCGAGGTCCATCCGACCGATGAGCTCGCGGATGGCCTCGGCGCCCATGCCGGCACCGAAGATGCGTGTGCCGCCGCGGACGCCCGAGCCGTACTTCCGGTCGAGCTCGCGGTAGTTCCAGCCGTCGAGCGAGGATTCCATGAGCATCACGCCCGGCTGGAGCTTCTCGATCTCCTCGCGCGCCTTGCGGATCTCGTCGCGCGTCGAATCGGCCTCGCCCTTGAGGCGCTCACGCTCGGTCTCGATGGCCGCGTCGCGCTCCAGGCTGAGGTTCTCGAAGGCCAGGGCGAGCGCCTCGTCCTCGGCCGCCTCGATGGCCTGGATCTCGGTGTTGACGCGCTCGATCTCCTCGCGCGCGGCCTTGCCGAGGGCCGTCTTGGCGTCCTTGCCGCCCTTGTCACCGGCGGCCACGATGACCTCGCCGGTGGGCGCGAAGACGATGGGCTCGTCGGCCGCGCCCTTGAGGGCGGAGATGGCCGACTCGGCCTGGTGCTGGGCCTCGATGAGCTCGTCCGTCCGCTCGGCGCGCTGGCGCTCTGCCTCCGCCCGACGTGCGTCATGGGCCTCGTTGAGCTCGTCCTTGCGACGGTTGAGGTCGGCTCGAAGCTCGTCCTCGAGCTCGCTCAGGGCGCGGCCGCCTCGGCCGCCGCGACCCTCCGACTCTTCCTCGAGCTGCAACAGGGCGCGCTTGCGCGCCTCCTCGTCGACCCAGGTCACGATGTAGAGCGCGAAGTAGAGGATGCGCTCGAGGTTGCGCGGGCTGATGTCGAGCAGGATGCCGAGCCGGCTGGGCGTGCCCTTGAAGTACCAGATGTGGCTGACCGGGCTGGCCAGCTGGATGTGGCCCATGCGCTCGCGTCGGACCTTCGCCCGGGTCACCTCGACGCCGCACTTGTCGCAGATGATGCCCTTGTAGCGGATGCGCTTGTACTTGCCGCAGTAGCACTCCCAGTCCCGGGTGGGGCCGAAGATGCGCTCGTCGAAGAGGCCGTCCTTCTCGGGCTTGAGCGTCCGGTAGTTGATCGTCTCGGGCTTGGTGACCTCGCCCTTGGACCAGTCGCGGATCTGCTCCGGCGAGGCCAGCGAGATGCGGATGGCGTTGAAGTTATTGACCTCGAGCATCGTTCTCCTTCGCCACGCTGCGAGCGTCAGCGGCGCGACCGATGGGCTGGCGACGGACATCCCGGCCGGTGACGGCCGTCGCGGGTGGTTGGTTCGTGATCAGTCCTCGAACCCGGCGAGGTTGATGCCGCCGAGGTCGGGGAGCGGGTAGGCCGAGACGTCCTCGGCGAAATGGATCTCTTCTTCGTTGTCGTTCAGGATCTCCACGTTGAGTCCAAGGCTCTGGAGCTCCTTGATGAGGACCTTGAAGGACTCCGGCACGCCCGGCGGCTGGATCTCCTCGCCCTTGACGATGGCCTCGTAGGTCTGCACGCGGCCCATGACGTCGTCCGACTTGACGGTCAGGAGCTCCTGCAGGATGTTGGCCGCGCCGTAGGCTTCGAGCGCCCAGACCTCCATCTCGCCGAAGCGCTGGCCGCCGAACTGGGCCTTGCCGCCGAGTGGCTGCTGGGTGATGAGGCTGTAGGGTCCGGTCGAGCGGGCGTGGATCTTGTCCTCGACCAGGTGGTGGAGCTTGAGCATGTAGATGAAGCCGACCGTGATCTCGTGGTCGAAGGGCTGGCCCGTGCGACCGTCGCGCAGCTCCGTCTTGCCCGTCTCCGGCAGGCCGGCGGTGGCCAGCTCCTGGCGGATCTGGGTCTCGGTGGCGCCGTCGAAGACGGCCGTCGCGGCCTTGACCGGGATGCCGGTCAGGCGGCTCTGCTCGTGCAACGCCCACCCCAGGTGGGTCTCCAGGATCTGGCCGATGTTCATGCGGCTGGGCACGCCGAGCGGGTTGAGGATGATGTCGACGGGGGTGCCGTCGGGCAGGAAGGGCATGTCCTCCTGTGGAAGGATCTTTGCCACCACACCCTTGTTGCCGTGGCGGCCGGCCATCTTGTCGCCGACCGAGATCTTGCGCTTGGCGGCGACGCTGACGCGGATGAGCCGATTGACACCGGGCAGCAGCTCGTCGCCGGCCTCGCGGCTGAAGACACGGACGTCGACGACCTTGCCGCGCTCGCCATGGGGCAGGCGCAGGCTCGAGTCCTTCACCTCGCGCGCCTTCTCGCCGAAGATGGCCCGCAGGAGGCGCTCCTCGGCGGTCAGCTCGGTCTCGCCCTTGGGCGTGATCTTGCCGACCAGGATGTCGCCCGGCTGGACCTCGGCGCCGATGTAGACGATGCCGTCCTCGTCGAGGTCCTTGAGCGATTCCTCACCGACATTGGGGATGTCGCGCGTGATCTCCTCGGGGCCGAGCTTGGTGTCGCGCGACTCGACCTCGTGCTTCTCGATGTGGATGCTGGTGAAGAGGTCCTCGCGCACGAGCCGGTCGCTGATGACGATGGCGTCCTCGTAGTTGCCACCCTCCCAGCTCATGAAGGCGACCAGGATGTTGCGCCCGAGCGCCAGCTCGCCGAAGTCGGTGGAGCTGCTGTCGGCCAGCGGGTCGCCGGCCGAGACGCGCGTCCCGACGTCGACGATGGGTCGCTGGTTGATGCACGTGCCCTGGTTGGAGCGCACGAACTTCTCGAGGCGGTACTCGTCGAGCTCGCCCTTGTCGGTCTCGACCGCGATGCGATCGGCGGTCACGTTGACGACCAGGCCCGAGCGACGGGCGATGACGACCTGGCCGGAGTCGCGGGCCGCCCGCGACTCCATGCCCGTGCCCACGATGGGCGCCTCGGGCTCCAGGAGCGGCACGGCCTGGCGCTGCATGTTGGAGCCCATCAGGGCGCGGTTGGCGTCGTCATGCTCGAGGAAGGGGATGAGCGCGGTGGCCACCGAGACGACCTGCTTGGGGCTGACGTCCATGAACTCGATCTGGGTCGGACGCGCCTCGGGGAACTGGTCGAGGTGCCGGGCCGGCACGCGCTCGGCGACGAAGTGGCCGCCGTCGTCGAGCTGCGCATTGGCCTGCGCCACGTAGCGCTCCTCCTCGTCGGAGGCATCGAGGTAGACGATCTCGTCGGTCACGCGCGGCCGGATGGGATGGGCGGTCGCCTTCTGCTTCTTGAGTTCGGCCACGCCCTCCTTGCCGATGGCGGCGCCCTTCTTGACCACGACCGTCGCCGCCCTTGGCCACGATGTCCGCCTCGGCCAACTCCTGGTCCGCCCCAGCGTCATCCCAGGCCACGGCGCGCTTGACCTTGCGGTAGGGCGTCTCGATGAAGCCGTACTCGTTGATGCGGCCGTAGGTCGCGAGCGAACCGATGAGGCCGATGTTCGGACCTTCCGGCGTCTCGATCGGGCAGATGCGGCCGTAGTGGCTGTGGTGCACGTCACGGACGTCGAAGCCGGCGCGCTCGCGCGACAGGCCGCCCGGGCCGAGCGCCGAGAGCCGGCGCTTGCTGGTCAGCTCGGCCAACGGGTTGGTCTGGTCCATGAACTGGCTGAGCTGGCTGCCGCCGAAGAACTCCTTCATGGCCGCCACCACGGGCCGGATGTTGATGAGCGCGTTGGGCGTGGCCTTCTCGATCTCCTGGATGGTCATGCGCTCCTTGACCACGCGCTCCATGCGCAGGAGGCCGATGCGGAAGGCGTTCTGGATGAGCTCGCCGTTGGCGCGGATGCGGCGGTTGCCGAGGTGGTCGATGTCGTCGGCCTGGCCGAGCTCGTTGTTGAGCTCGATGAGGTGGCCGACGATGGCCGCGATGTCCTCGCGCGTGATGGTCCGCTCGGTGCGCGGCAGCTCGATACCCATCCGGCCGGCGACCGCGTCGAGCTTCTTGTTGACCTTGTAGCGACCGACCCGGCCGAGGTCGTAGCGACGGAAGTTGAAGAAGAGGCTCTCGACCAGCTTCTCGGCGTTGTCGCCGGTCGGCGGGTCGCCGGGTCGCAACTTCTTGTAGACCTCGATGAGCGCCTCGGTGCGCGTCGTCGTGGTGTCCTTCTCGAGGGTCGCGGCGATCTGGCCGGGCTCCCCGACGTCGACGCGCCGGAAGAGCTCGAGCATCGCCTCGTTGGCCTCGTAGCCCACGGCGCGCAGGAGCTTGGTCGCCTCGAGCTTGCGCTTGCGGTCGACCTTGACCCAGAGCTGCAACACGTTCTGCTTGGCAGTCGTCTCGAACTCCAGCCAGGCGCCACGGTTGGGGATGACCTTGGCGCTGTAGAGCTTGCGGCCCGTGGCCGTGTCCTCGGTCGCCGTGTAGTAGACGCCGGGCGAGCGGACGAGCTGGCTGACGACGACACGCTCGGCGCCGTTGATGATGAAGGTGCCCTGGTCGGTCATGGTCGGGAAGTCGCCCATGTAGACCCGCTGACCCTGGATGTCGCCCGTCTCCTTGATGTGCAGCTCGACATCCACGTAGAGCGGCTTGGCGAAGGTCAGGTCGCGCGAGGCGCACTCGAGCTCCGTGTACTTCGGCTCGCCGAACTCGTGCTTGCCGAAGCGCAGCTCCATGACCCGGCCCGTGAAGTCCTGGATGGGACTGATCTCCTCGAAGAGCTCCCGCAGACCCTGGTCGATGAACCAGTGGAACGAATTCAGCTGCAGCTCGATCAGGTCGGGGATGGGATGGACTTCGGGGATGCGGGCGTATCGCTTGCGCTCAGGGGCGAGCGACGCCCGGACGGGCGAGTCGGAGGCAGACAGCATGAACCGCTCCTTAGCGGAGGGAGAAGAGGGAGAGGCCGCGCTCACAGAACGAGTAGGATACCACAAGTCCTTGCGCTGTCAAATACCCTTGCCCGTCGCGGCCGACCACGAATTGGCGGCTCCGGACCGAGGCCCGGGCCTGACCGGCGCGGGTCGTCGGGTCGCGCGGTGACGCGACCCGACCCAGCCCGACTACTTGATCTCGACCTTGGCGCCCTGCTCCTCGAGGGCCGCCTTGATCTTCTCGGCCTCGTCCCGGGCGACGCCCTCCTTGACCGGCTTGGGCGACGCGTCGACGAGGTCCTTGGCCTCCTTGAGGCCGAGCCCGGTCAGCTCGCGCACGACCTTGATGACCGGGATCTTGTTGGGCCCGATCTCGGCCAGGATGGCCGTGAACTCGGTCTGCTCCTCGGCCACGGCGGCCGGGGCGGCGCCACCGGCCGCTGGCGCGGCGGCGGCAGCAGCGGCCGGGGCGGCCGCGGTCACGCCGTAGCGCTCTTCGAACTTCTTGATGAACTCGGACAGCTCGAGGACGGTCATGCCGTCGATCGCCTCGAGGATCTGATCCTGGGTCAGGGTCGCCATCGTGTCGGTCTCCTTGTCGGGTCTGGTGCGGGTCACCCCGCGGCTGATTTCGGTCTGGTTTGCGGGTCGCGGTCGGAGCTAGGCGCCGGCCGCGTCGCCCTTCTGCTCGGCGAGCTGCGCGAGGCCGCCACCGAGGTTGCGGATGGGCGCGGAAAGCAGCCCGCCCAGGGTACTGATGGGGCTCGCGATGGCGCCGGCCAGCTGGGCGAGGAGGACCTCGCGGCTGGGCAGCGCGGCGAGCCGAGTCACATCGCCGGCATCGATGCGCCGGCCGCGGATCACGCCGCCCCGCACGACGACCACCTTGTAGGGGCGGACGGCGTCCAGGAAGGCCTTGGCGAGCTGCGACTCGTCGTCGATGCCGACCGCGATGGCGGACGGGCCCTCGAAGAGCGGTGACAGCTCGGAGACGCCGGCCTGGTCGGCGGCGATCCTTGCCAACCGATTCTTGACCACGTGGTAGCGGATCCCCTTCTCGCGCAGCGAGCGGCGGACGGCGCCGATCTCGGTGACCGTCAGGCCACGGTAGTCGGCCACGATGGACGACGGGCTGGCGGCGAGGATCTCAGCCAATGCGGCCACGGTCGCGCGTTTGGCATCCGTGGGCATGGGACCTCCTTTCGTGGTGGCGCCTGGCAAGCCGGGCGCCCCTGTGTCGATGTTCCGCACAGGGACGCCGGACGGCTGCGGCTGCAGCACCACGGGAAGGCCCGTGACGTCCGATCCTGCCTCGGCGTGCCCACCGGCGTCACCCATCCGTCAGGGATGGGCCCGACCGGCGCATCGAGTCCCCGTCGGGGACGCACGCTGTCTTTGGCGGAACGATCTCTTGATGGTCGGCGGAGCGTCTCCGCTGCGCCGTGGGCCGGCCCTTGCCGGCCCGCTCTCAGGCGGCCTTGGCGAGGATGGCGGGGACATCCACGCGGATGCCCGGGCCCATCGTCGAGGTCACCGTCAGGCTCTTGAAATACTGCCCCTTGGTGGCGCTGGGGCGGGCGCGGCTGACGGCATCGACCAGCGCGGCGAGGTTGTCCACGATCTGTGGCGCCTCGAAGCTGACCTTGCCGAACGGGACGTGGATGATGCCACCCTTGTCGACCTTGAACTCGACGCGGCCACCCTTGACCTCGCGCATGGCGCGCTCGATGTCGAAGGTGATGGTGCCCGACTTGGGGTTGGGCATCAGACCGCGCCGACCGAGGATCTTGCCCAATTTGCCGACCATGCCCATCGTGTCGGGCGTCGCGAGGGCGATGTCGAAGTCGAGCCAACCGGCCTCGATCTTCTTGACCAGGTCCTCGCCACCGACCTCTTCGGCGCCGCCTCGCAGCGCCTCCTGGGCCTTCTCGCCCTGGGCGAAGACGATGACGCGGACGATCTTGCCCGTGCCGTGCGGCAGGATGACCGTGCCTCGGACCATCTGGTCGGCGTGACGCGGATCGACGCCCAGGCGGATATGCGCCTCGAGCGTGGCGTCGAATCCGACGCGGCTGGTCTGCTTGAGGAGGTCGGCTGCCTCGGCCGGCTCGTACGCGCGGTCGCGATCGACGAGCTGGGCGACTTCGTTATATGTCTTGCCGTGTTTCGGCATCGGTCTGGTCTCCTGCTGGCGGCCGGCGCTGCCGGCCTCCCCTCTTCGGCGCGGGGTGAACGCTCCCGGTCCGGCCAGAGGCCGGTCCAACGGTGCACGACGCCGGGTCGCGCGCACCGGTCTGATGCTGGCCTAGGCGACGACCTCGATGCCCATCGAGCGGGCCGTGCCTTCGATGATGCGTGAGGCCGCCTCGAGGTCGGCGGCATTGAGGTCGGCCATCTTGATCTGGGCGATCTCGCGGACCTGGTCGGGGGTCACCCGACCGACGGTCTCGCGACCCGCGGTCATGGAGCCCTTCTCGACGCCGGCCGCCTTGCGCAGGAGGTCGGCCGCGGGCGGGGTCTTGAGGATGAAGGTGAAGCTGCGGTCCTCGAAGATGGTCAGCTGGGCGGGGATGATCTGGCCGGCCTGCGCGGCCGTCCGCTCGTTGTACGTCTTGCAGAACTCCACGATGTTGATGCCGGTCGGGCCGAGCACGGTGCCGACGGGCGGCGCCGGGGTCGCCCTGCCGGCGGGCAGCTGGATGGTCAGGATGTTGCGGATCTTCTTGGCCACGGGGGTCGGTGTCCTCTTCTCGCCCTAGAGCTTTTCGACCTGCAGGAAGTCGAGCTCGACCGGCGTCTCGCGGCCGAAGATGCTGACGAGCACCTTGACCTTGTTGCGCTCCGGGTTGACCTCGTCGACGGTGCCGATGAACTCGGCGAACGGACCGTCCGTGACGCGCACGCTCTGGCCCTTCGTGAAGGCGACCCGGAACTTGGGCGCCTCGACGCCCATCTGGCGGAGGATCTGCTTGACCTCCGTCTCATCGAGGGGGATCGGCTCGTTACGAACGCCGGGGATGTTGGCGCCGCCGACGAAGCTGGTCACGCCCGGCGTATTGCGGACGACGAACCACGAGTCCGGGTCGAGGATCATCTCGACCAGGACGTAACCCGGGTAGACCTTCTTCTGGACGGTCACGCGCTGGCCGCCGCGGATCTCGACCTCGTCTTCTTCGGGCACCAGGACCTGGAAGATCTTGTCGTCCATGCCCATCGACTCGATGCGGTGCTCGAGGTTGGCCTTGACCTTCTTCTCGTAGCCCGAGTAGGTGTGGATGACGTACCAGTGCTTCTGGGTCGGCGCCTGGGTCGTCTCGGCGGCGTCCATCAGATGAGCTCCGAGAGTCTGGCGATGAGCTGGAAGAAGACGAAGTCGACGGCCGCGATGAAGATGCCGATGAGCGAGCTGATGACGAAGACCAGCACGGTCAGGTTGCGGACCTGGACCCGCGTGGGCCAGGTCACCTTCTTCAGCTCGGACCAGGACTCCGCTACGTAGCGGCGCAGTCGCGTCACAGTGGGTGCTTCTTCCTTGTCGGTACGGTCAGGTGGTGGCAGGCGCGGCCGGACTCGAACCGACAACCACTGGTTTTGGAGACCAGAGCTCTGCCAATTGAGCTACGCGCCTACGATCGCCCAGGGCTACTTCGCCTCACGGTGCAGTGTATGCCGTCTGCAGCGCGGGCAGTATCGGCGAAGCTCGAGCCGCGAAGGGTCGTTCTTCTTGTTCTTCTCGGTCGCGTACGTCCGCTCCTTGCACTCGGTGCAGGCGAGCAGGATGACGGGACGGTTCTCGGCCTTCGCCACCGGCTACTCCTGGATGCTCGTGACGGCGCCGGCGCCGACGGTGTGGCCGCCCTCGCGGATGGCGAAGCGCTGGCCGGTCTCGAGGGCGATGGGCGTGATCAGCTCGACGGTCATCTCGACGTTGTCGCCGGGCATCACCATCTCGGTGTTCTCGGGCAGGCCGATGGACCCGGTCACGTCGGTCGTGCGCAGGTAGAACTGCGGGCGGTAGCCGTTGTAGAAGGGCGTGTGGCGGCCGCCCTCCTCCTTGGACAGGACGTAGACCTGGGCGCTGAACTTGGTGTGCGGCTTGATGGAGCCGGCCTTGGCCATGACCTGGCCGCGCTCGATGTCCTCGCGCTCGATGCCCCGCAGGAGGCAGCCGATGTTGTCGCCCGCGCGGCCCTCGTCGAGCAGCTTCTTGAACATCTCGACGCCGGTCACGACGACCTTGCGGGTGGCCTTGACGCCGATGATCTCGACCTCCTCGCCGACCTTCACGATGCCGCGCTCGACGCGGCCGGTGGCGACCGTGCCCCGGCCCTTGATGCCGAAGACGTCCTCGACGGGCATCAGGAAGGGCTTGTCGATGGCCCGCTCGGGGGTCGGGATGTAGGCGTCGACGGCGTCCATGAGCGCCTGGATGGGCAGGTAGGCGGGATCGGCCAGGTCGTCGCCGGCCTCGAGGGCCTTCAAGGCGCTGCCGCGCACGACGGGCAGGTCGTCGCCCGGGAAGTTGTACTTGCTCAGGAGCTCGCGGACCTCGAGCTCGACGAGCTCCAGGAGCTCGGGGTCGTCGACCATGTCGACCTTGTTGAGGAAGACCACGATGTAGGGCACCTCGACCTGGCGGGCGAGCAGGATGTGCTCGCGCGTCTGGGGCATGGGCCCGTCGGTGGCGGCCACGACCAGGATGGCGCCATCCATCTGGGCGGCGCCGGTGATCATGTTCTTGATGTAGTCGGCGTGGCCGGGACAGTCGACGTGCGCGTAGTGGCGGGCGTCGGTCTCGTACTCCACGTGGGCGATGGCGATGGTGATGCCCCGCTCACGCTCCTCGGGCGCGTTGTCGATGCTCTCGAAGGCGCGGAACTCCGCCCCGCCCTTCAAGGCCAGGTACTTGGTGATGGCCGCCGTGAGCGACGTCTTGCCATGGTCGATGTGACCGATGGTCCCGACGTTGACGTGGGGCTTGGTACGCTCGAACTTCTTCTTGGCCATCGCGTGCGCTATCGAACTCCTACTGAACGGGGGCTGGAGCCCACAATGGGACTTGAACCCATGACCTCTTCCTTACCAAGGAAGTGCTCTGCCAGCTGAGCTATGTGGGCCGGGCTGACGAAAGGTTCTCACACCAGAGGGATGTTGGTGGGCAGGGAGGGAATCGAACCCCCACAGTCGAAGACGGCTGATCTACAGTCAGCGGAGCTCACCACCTGCTCAACCTACCCACGGCTTCGCCACGTTCCCCGACGCAGGCCGCCGGGCGGTGAAGAGGACGGAACGGGCGATCTCTTCACTTGGAGCCGACGACGGGACTCGAACCCGGAACCGGCGGTTTACAAAACCGCTGCTCTACCAATTGAGCTACGTCGGCGCGAACGGGGAGTTTACAGTACCCGCCTGAGAACGCGCAATGCGGCCGGCCCTCAGGGCTGCGATCCCGGGTCGGTCGCCGGCGATCCCGTGACCCGTTCATCGGCCGTGGCTGTCGCCGATGCGCGCTGCCCGGCTGCCTCGAGGAGCAGGACGGAGCCCGCCACGGCCGCGTTGAGCGAGGCGATGCGACCGTGCATCGGGATGCGCACCGTCAGGTCGAGGCGCCGCCGGATGGCCGGCCCGATGCCCTGGCCCTCGCTGCCCACGACCACGACCAGCGGCCCACGCAGGTCCGCCTCGCGATAGGTCAGGGTCGCCGACTGGTCGGCTCCCACGATGCGCAGCCCACGGACGTGGAGGTCGGCCAGCGCGCCCGGGAGGTCGTCGACCGGCACCAGCAGGAGATGCTCGACGGCGCCTGCCGAGGCCTTGACCGCAGACGGCGAGAGGGGCGCCGCACGACGGGTCGGGAAGACGACGCCGTGCACGCCGGCGGCTTCTGCGGTCCGGAGCAGGCTACCGACGTTGTGCGGATCCTCGAGCGAGTCGAGGGCCAGGATGAACGGCCGTTGGCCGGCTTCGAGGGCCCGCACGATGACGTCGTCGAGCGTCGCCCATCGCCTGGGCGCGACGACGAGGGCGACCCCTTGGTGGCCGTCGAAGCCAGCGATCGCGGTCAGCGTGCCGCCCTCGACCTCCACGACCGGGATGCGCAGCGTCGTGGCGTGCAGGACCAGCGCATCGAGGGCGGTGCGCCGGGTGGGCACGACGAGCAACCGCCGCGATTCGCGACGTGCCGCGAACGCCTCTTCGACCGGGCGGCGCCCGGCGACGAGCTCGTCGCCGTCGCCCAGCAGCGATCGGCTGTCGAAGGCGGGTGGCGATGCGTCGTGACTGGCGGCTCGGGGGCGAAACGCGAGCTCGGGGGCCGGCGGCTGCTCGGGAGCGCGCGGCTCGAACCGCCGGCGACCGCCCGGTGGGCCTCCGCTCGGCGGGCGGGTTGACCTGCCCGGAGGCGGGTATGGCCGGTCCGAGGTCGGCCGCGGCCCGGGTGGGCGGCGATCCCCAGGGCGAGGCGGCCCGGGCGTCCTCGGCCGCTCGTCCCAGCCTGGCGGGCGCTCGCCCGGTCTCGATCGGTAGGATCCAGCGTCGGCTGGCGGGGGCCCGGATCGGCGGTACGAACCCGGACCGATCGGGCGGTACGGCCCATGGCCCTGCGGGCGGCTGCCGCGCTGGCCGTGATCCTCCCGACCCCTGGCGCCGGGACCTTCCGGGCCGATCCCCGCACGATCGCTTGATGCGGGTCCCGCCTGGTCCTTCCGTCCCGCCCACGGCGGTTTGCGATCACCCGGTCCGGATCGCGGTCGACCCGCTCCGGTGCCGCGATGATGCCGTCGATCGCGTTCCTCGGGTCGATCCGGCCGCGGCTTACCGCCGGGCATCTTCGACCACGGCCGACCGTCGCCACCGCTGGCCGTCGCGCGTGTCCTCGACGGCGACGCCGCGTTCGGACAGCTCGTCGCGCAAGCGATCCGAGGCTGCCCAGTCGCGAGCCGCCCGGGCGGCGGCGCGCGCCTCCAGCCGCTCGACCAGGTCGGGCTCCAGGTCGGCAGTGTCCTCCTCGGCGACGGCCAGGACGCGGTCGAGGTCGCGCAGGAAGGCGGCTGCCCGCGCGGCGTCGGACGTCGACAGGCCGCGGACGTCCATGCGTCGAATTCAGCTCGCGGGCCAGGTCGAAGACGGCCGCCAGCGCCGGCGCCACGTTGAGGTCGTCGTCGAGCGCGGCCGTGAACCGGGCCCGCGCTTCGTCGAGGAGCGCATCGAGGCCGGCGTCGTCCGGGCGCGGCTCGAGATAGGCGTCGAGAGCGGCCACGAGCGTCGAAAGGCGCTCGACGGCGGCCGCGGCGGCGCCCAGGGACTCGTCGGTGAAGTCGAGCGCGGCGCGGTAGTGGGCCGAGATGAGCGCGTATCGGAGGGCGCGCGCCGGGAAGCCGGCCGCATAGATGTCGGCCGGTCGGGCGATGTTGCCGGTCCGCTTGGCCATCTTTCGGCCGGCCATCTGAAGGTGCGCGCAGTGGAGCCAGGTGCGCACGAACGGTTGGTCGGTGGCGGCCTCGGACTGCGCGATCTCGTCCTCGTGGTGCGGGAAGATGAGGTCGATGCCGCCGGTGTGCAGGTCGAAGCTCGGCCCGAGGTAGCGCATGCTCATGGCCGAGCACTCGATATGCCAGCCAGGCCGACCCTCGCCGAGGCGCGTCGACCAGCTGGGCTCTCCCGGCTTGGCGCCTTTCCAGACCGCGAAGTCGCGCACGTCGTCCTTGTCGTACTCATCGCTCTCGACGCGTTCGCCGACCCGCTGGTTGGCCGGGTCGAGCCGCGCCAGCCGGCCGTAGCTCGGCCAGCTCGAGATCCGGAAGAAGATCGAGCCGTCATCGGTCCGATACGCATGGCCTCGCTCGAGAAGGGTCTCGATGAGCGTGACCATGGCCTCGATGTGCTCGGTCGCCCGGGGCAGCACGTCAGGTGTCATGACGCGCAGGCGTCGGAGGTCGTCGAGGAAGGCGACCTCATAGCCTGATGTCAGCTCCTGGATGGGGATGCCCTGGGCGGCCGCGTCGCGGATGATCTTGTCGTCGACGTCGGTGATGTTCATGACCCAGGTCACCGGGTAGCCCCGCCAGGCCAGGTAGCGACGCAAGAGGTCGGCGAACAGGAAGCTCCTGAAGTTTCCGATGTGGGAGGGCGCGTAGACCGTCGGACCGCAGGTGTAGATGCGAACGTTGCCAGGGTCGATCGGCTCGAAGTCCTCGAGCGCGCCACCGAGCGTGTTCCGGAAGCGGAGCGTCACCGGCGGACCACCTGGACGATGGCCGTGGCGGAGATCGACCGGCCGCCACCCTCCGGGCCATCGAGGTTGCCGCTCGAAGCGTGGACCGCGACTGCTTCGGCCGAGGTGCCGACGATGCCCGCGATGGCGTCTCGCATGGCGTCGAGGCGCGCCGCACCGAGGCGCGGGCGGGCGCCACGGATCAGGAGATCCACGCCCGTCGCCTGCCAGCCCGCCTCCCGCAGGTCGCGGACGATGACGGCCAGGAGCTCCCTCGAGTCCACGCCGCGCGTGGCCGGGTCTGTGGCCGGGAAACGGCGCCCGAGGTCGCCACTGCCGGTCGCCGCGAGCAACGCATCCGCGATGGCGTGGAGCGCGGCGTCCCCGTCGGAGTGGCCGTACAAGGATGGCGCCTCCGGGATGCGGATGCCGCCGAGAGCGAGCCCGTCACCAGGTCCGAAGGGGTGGCTGTCGTGGCCCTGGCCGATGCGCGGCGACCCGAGACGGCGCGCCAGCAAGGCGTCGGCACGTTCGAGGTCCGCTGGCGTGGTGACTTTCAGGTTGTCAGCCTCGCCCTCGACCACGGCCACCGGGACGCCGGCGGCCTCGAGCAAGGCGCCCTCATCGGTCGCGTCCCGGCCTTCCGCGACGGCCTGAGCGTAGGCAGCCATGAGGTCGACGCGACGGCCACCCTGAGGCGTCTGGGCGGAGACGAGTTCGCGACGATCGACGGTCTCGACGATCTGCCCATCGGCGATCCGCTTGAGCGTCTCGACGACCGGCCAGCCGGGCACGGCGGCGCCGCGCTCGATGGCGACGCGCGCGACCCGGTCGACGAGCGACGGACTGACCAGCGGCCGGGCGCCGTCGTGGACGAGGACGACGTCCGACGTGGCCTCGGCGACGCCGGCCGCGACGGAGTCCTGGCGGCGCGCACCTCCGGCCACGATGCGGATCGCATCGGAGCCCAGCCATGGTTGGGCGGCGAAGGCAGCGACGCGCTCGGGCGCCGTGACCAGGATGAGCGTCCGAGTCGAGGTCGCGGCCCGGAGGGCGTCGAGGGTCCAGGCCAGGAGCGGTCGGCCCTGGAGCGGAGCAAGCAGCTTGTCGATGCCCGCCATGCGCGTGCTCGAGCCGGCCGCCACCACGACGATGTCGACGGAGCCGGCGACGCCGCCGGTCATCGCGCTCTGGGGTGGGCGAAGACCATGCGGCCGGCGACGGTCTGGAGGACGCGGCTGACCGTCACGTCGACCTCGCGATCGAGGAATCGATCGCCGCCCTCGACCACGATCATGGTGCCGTCGTCGAGGAACGCGACGCCCTGGCCGGCCTCCTTGCCCTCCTGGATGACGCGCACGTGGAGCTCCTCGCCGGGCAGGAAGGCTGGCTTGACCGCGTTGGCCAGGTGGTTGACGTTGAGGACGCGCAGCCCCTGCAGCTCGGCGACCCGGTTGAGGTTGTAGTCGTTGGTCAGGATGGCGCCGCCGCGCGCCTGGGCCAGGGCGATGAGCTTCTGGTCGACCTCGCCGATCTCCGGGAAGTCCTGCTCGGAGATCTCGACCGGTATCCGATCGCCCTTTTGGAGGGCGGCCAGGATCTCGAGGCCGCGCCGTCCGCGGTTGCGCTTCGCGGCATCCGAGTGGTCGGCGATGTGCTGAAGCTCGGCCAGCACGAAGCGGGCCACGACCAGCGTGCCGAAGAGGAAGCCGGAGTCGGCGATATCCGCGATGCGGCCATCGATGATGGCGCTGGTGTCCACGACCACCGTCGGCCCGGCCGGCGCGGCAGGCGTCTCAGGCCGGCCACGAGGCAGGATGCCGAGCGCCTCGACGGCCTCCAGGAGATCGTGACGTTTGACCACCGTCAGGCCGAGCATGCCGAGGCCGAGGACCGCCGAGACCGCCAGGGGCAGCCATTCACCGTACGGCGCCGGCAGGTTGGAGAGAGGCAGACCGAGGAGGAGGCCCATGAGGAGACCGATCAGCAGGCCAGCGATGGCGGTCACGAACTCGCCGGTCTCGATGCGCTGGACGCCACGCACCAGGGCGCCCGCCGGCACGATCGTCAGGTAGGGCAGGATCAGGAAGCCGAGCACACCCCAGGCGATGACCCAGGCGGCCAGCATGAAGCCGCCGTAGGCGAGGCCGGCGAAGAGCCCGCCGGTCGGACCGCCTGCAGCCGCGACCTGGAACGCGATGAGGATCCCGAGCAAGGCGCCAAGGACCCGGACGACCCTCGTCATGCGGCCGCGGAGCCTAGCACATCGGTCCCTCCGGGCGACCCCCTTGGTGCGCTCACCGTGTGCCCTCCATGACCGGCTGGCCGGCTGGCTCGCGGCCATGGCCGAGGCAGGCGTCGAGCGCCTCGCGAAGCGTGGCGACACGGATGACCTGGAGAGCACCGAGGCCGAGCTCCATCGGCGCCGCGCCGGCGCTGGGTACGACCGCAAGGGCGAAGCCGAGTCTCGCCGCCTCGCGCAGCCGCCGGTCGAGACCGATGACCGGCCGGAGCTCCCCCAGCAGGCCGACCTCGCCGCAGGCGACGGTCGAGGGATCGACCGGTCGATCCCGTTTCGACGAGGCGATGGCCAGAGCCAGGGGCAGGTCCAGGGCTGGCTCCGCGACGCTCAAGCCACCGGCCAGGGAGGCGTAGAGGTCGTCGCCGCCGATGCCGATGCCCGCTCGTCGGCCGAGCACGGCGACCAGCAGCGCGAGCCGGTTGGGGTCGGGACCGCTGGCGGTGCGCCTCGGAGTACCAGCCCCCGCCGGCGCGACCAGCGCCTGGACCTCGACCAGCAGCGGCCGACTGCCCTCGAGCGTGGCAGCGATGACGCTGCCGGCCGTTCGGCCGCTGGTCGCAGGATCGGCACGCGAGAGGAACGCGATGGCGGGGTCCGGCACGGGCGTGAGGCCAGCCCCGAGCATCTCGAAGACGCCGATCTCCTCGGTCGAGCCGAAGCGGTTCTTCTGCGCGCGCAGGATGCGGATCGTCCCGTATCGATCGCCTTCGAGGGCAAGCACAGCATCGACGAGGTGCTCGAGCGTCTTGGGGCCGGCCAGGCTGCCGTCCTTGGTGACCTGACCGACGAGCACGACCGGCGAATGGGACGCGCGGGCGAACGCAGCCAGGCGGGCCGCGCACTCGCGGACCTGGCCGACGGAGCCTGCCGGGCCGTCGAGCCCATCGAGCGTGACCGTCTGCACGGAGTCGACGATGAGGAGGGCCGGCTCCAGCCTGGTCGCGGCCTCGATGATCCGATCGACGTCGATCTCGGCGAGGACCTGGACGGCATCCGCTGCCGGGCCGTCCGTCAGCCCGAGGCGCCCTGCCCGCAGCCGGAGCTGACCGGCCGATTCCTCGCCGGACGCGTAGAGCACGGTCCCATCGCGGTTGGCGATGCCCGCGGCGGCTTCCAGCACGAGCGTCGACTTGCCGATCCCCGGCTCACCGCCCAGCAGCACGATCGAGCCAGGCACGAGCCCGCCACCCAGGACGCGATCGAGCTCCTCGATACCGGTCGGGCGCCGTTCGACATCCTCGGCGGCCAGGGCGCGCAATGGGCGCGGGGAGGACGGCTCGGTGATCACGCGTGGGCTCGACAGCCGGCCCGTAGCCTCGCGCACGACCGTCTCGACGAGTGTGTCCCAGGCGCCGCAGCCGCGGCACTGACCCTCCCAGCGGAGGTGGCTCGTGGCGCAGGCCTGGCAGACGTAACGGCTCTGCGGCCGCGCCACGGCTAACGGGCCTCGACGGGCGTCTTCTCCACCATCGGCTCGATCGTCAGCCCGGCGTCACCATCGCGGTCCACGACGATCGTCTGTCCAGCCTGGAAGCGACCGACGAGGAGTGCCTCGGCGAGGGGATCCTCGACCAGGTTCTGGATCACGCGGCGCAGCGGGCGGGCACCGTAGTCCACGTCGTAGCCGATCTTGATCAGATGATCCTTCGCCTCCTGGCTGACCTCCAGGCCGATACCCTGAGAACGTAGCTGCTCGCGCACGCGCGAGAGCAATAGTTCGACGATCTCGCGGATCTCCTCGACGGTCAGCGAGCGGAAGACGACGAGCGAGTCGACGCGATTGAGGAACTCGGGCCGGAACTGCGACTTGAGCTGCTCGAGGACCTTGTCGCGCATCCGGTCGTATTGCTGGTCGGCTCGCTGGGCCTCCGCCTCGGACGCCGGGCGGAAGCCGAGGCTGGTGTCCTTGAGCAGCGACTTGGCGCCGACGTTGCTGGTCATGATGATGACCACGTTGCGGAAATCGACCCGGCGTCCCTTGGCGTCGGTCAGGTGACCGTCCTCGAGGATCTGCAGGAGGATGTTGAAGACCTCCGGGTGCGCCTTCTCGATCTCGTCGAGCAGGACCACGGAGTAGCTCTTCCGCCGGACGGCCTCGGTCAGCTGGCCGCCTTCCTCGAAGCCCACGTAGCCCGGAGGTGCGCCGACCAGCCGGCTCACGTTGTGTCGCTCCATGAACTCGCTCATGTCGATCTTGATGAGCGCGTCCTCGGAGCCGAACATGAACTCGGCCAGGGCCTTGGCCAGCTCGGTCTTGCCGACGCCGGTGGGACCGAGGAAGATGAACGAGCCGATCGGGCGCTTGGGATCCTTGAGGCCGGCGCGGGCGCGACGGACGGCCTTGGAGATCGTCTCGATGGCTTCCTGCTGGCCGATCACGCGGGCGTGGAGGGCCTCCTCCATCTTGAGCAGGCGCTCCGACTCTTCCTGCGCGATGCGCGTGACGGGGATGCCGGTCCACATCGCCACGACCGTGGCGATGTCCTCCTCGGTCACCTCGGGCTGATCCTCGCCCTGCTGCTCCTGCCAGGCGCTGCGCAACTGGTCGACGGCGGATTTGGCCACGGACTCGGCGTCTCGCAACGAGGCCGCACCCTCGTAGTCCTGGTTGTTGATGGCCGCGTCCTTCTCCTTCGTGACGCGATCGAGCTCCTTCTGCGCGGCCTTGAGGTCCGGCGGCACGGTCGACGTGCGCAATCGGACGCGGCTGGCAGCCTCGTCGATGAGGTCGATGGCCTTGTCGGGCAGATGGCGGTCGGTGATGTAGCGGACCGAGAGGTCGGCGGCGGCATCGACGGCGGCGTCCGTGATGCGCACCTTGTGATGCTCCTCGTACCGCTCGCGGATGCCCTTCAGGATCTCGATCGTCTGCTCCAGCGTGGGCTCCTCGACCATGACCTGCTGGAAGCGTCGCTCGAGGGCTGCGTCGCGCTCGATGTACTTGCGGAACTCGTCGAGGGTCGTGGCGCCGATGCACTGCAGCTCACCGCGGGCGAGCGGCGGCTTGAGGATGTTGGCGGCGTCGATGGCGCCCTCGGCGGCGCCGGCTCCGACGAGGGTATGCAGCTCATCGATGAAGAGGATGGCGTCGTTCGTGCTGCGCAGCTCCTCGATGATCTTCTTGAGCCGCTCTTCGAACTCGCCGCGGTACTTGGTGCCGGCCACGAGCGATCCGATGTCGAGGGTCAGGACCCGCTTGTTGAGCAGGGTCTCCGGGACGTCACCGGAGACGATGCGCTGTGCCAGGCCCTCTGCGATGGCGGTCTTGCCCACGCCCGGCTCGCCGATCAGCGCCGGGTTGTTCTTCGTGCGTCGCGACAGGATCTGGATGACCCGCTCGATCTCCTTCTCGCGTCCGATGACTGGGTCGATCTTGCCGGCGCGGACCGCGTCCGTCAGGTTGATGCCCAGCTGATCGACCGTCGGGGTCTTGCTGGCCCGCTTGGTTTCGGCCGCAGGACCCGCGCTGCTCGACTGGGAGAGGACGCGGATGACCTCGTGGCGAACCTTGTCGAGGTTGACGCCGAGCGACTCGAGGACCCCCGCTGCGATGCCCTCGCCCTCGCGCACGAGCCCGAGCAGGAGATGCTCGGTCCCGATGTAGTTGTGTCCCAGGCGGCGTGCCTCGTCGATGGCCAGCTCGATGACACGCTTGGCGCGGGGCGTCAGCCCCACCTCGCCGACGACCGGGCGGTCGCCGCGGCCGATGATGAACTCGACGGCGGTGCGGACCTTGGGCAGCTCGACATTCATGTTCTCGAGCACGCGCGCGGCGACGCCCTCGCCCTCGCGCACGAGACCGAGCAGCAGGTGCTCAGTCCCGATGTAGTTGTGGTTGAACCGCTGCGCCTCGTCCTGAGCCAGCGTCAGGACCTTGCGCGCGCGATCCGTGAACTTGTCGAAACGGTCCATCTCGCGGTCGAACGCCTGTTCTAGGTGCAGCGGGGATCCGCCGCCTTGCCGATTATCCTAGCACGGGCTTCCGGCCTGACCGCCGCCCGGGAGTACCGTGCGAGGGACACCGGAGTACCCCTGACCGCCCACGACGCATGGCCGGACGGATGGGTTCCGTGAGCGGGCGGCTCGGGGTCGGAGCCGGCCGAGACGTCCAGGGCCCGGCAGGGGCCTGGGAGCGTCAGCTCGCCGTGTTCTCCTCCATCGTCTCGACGGCGATGGCCTCGACAGCCTCTGCGGCTTCCGCCTCCATCTCGGCCTCGTCTTCGGCGACGGCCTCGACGATCTCCTCGACGACCTCGGCCGCGGCAGCCTCCTCGGCCACCTCCATGACCGCGACGGCCTCGACGACTTCGACCTCGGCCTCGACCGCAGCCGCCTCATTGGCCTCGTTGGCCGCGGCAGCGTCCTCGAGCTGGTCGATCTCCTCCGCGGCGGCGGCTTCGATGACGGCTTCGTCGACAGCGACCGTCTCGACGACGGCTTCGATGGCCTCGGCGGCGACCGCCTCCTCGACGGCCTCTGCTTCGACGAGATCCTCCCTGACCTCGGTGACCTCGGCAGCCGCCATCTGCTGGCGCACCTGGGCGAAGGCGGCGGCGAGCGTGTTGTCGATGCCGCCCTCGGGCTCCTGGACCGCCTGCGCGGCGTCGAAGGAGCGCTCCGGTCGGGGCCGACGCGGCTCACGCGCCTCGGGCGCCGGCCGGGCCGGCGGCTCCTCGGCCTGCTTCAGGCTGAGGCCCAGTCGATGCCGCTCCGAATCGAGAGAGATGATCTTGAGCTTCAAGACCTGGCCCTCATGGACCACGTCGCCCGGGTGCGCCACGCGCTGGTGGGACAGTTCCGAGATGTGGATGAGGCCCTCAAGGCCCTCGCGCACGCGCACGAAGGCGCCGAAGTTGACGATCTTGGTGACCGTGCCGTCGATGATGTCACCGACCTTGAAGTCGGCCACGGTCGAGTGCCACGGATCGGGCTGGAGCCGGCGGATGGAGAGGCTGATGCGGCCACGCTCGTGGTTGATGTCGATGACCTCGGCCTCGACCTGGTCGCCGACCTGGTAGCCGGCCTCGGGGTTATTGACCTTGTTCCACGAGAGCTCGCTCTTGTGGACCAGACCGTCGATGCCGCCGAGGTCGATGAAGACGCCGAAGGGCGCGATCGAGCGCACCGTGCCGGTCACCTTCTGGCCGACCTGGAGGCTGCTGAAGAGCTCGTCGCGCTTCTCGCGCCGTTCTTCGTAGAGGGCCACCTTCTCCGACAGGATGAGGCGGTTCGCCTTGCGGTTGACCTCCAGGATCTTGAGCCGCATCTTGCGACCGACGAAGGGCTGGAGCTTCTCGGCGATCTCCTGGGCGGCGTCGCGGGGCTGGTCGTTCTGGGGCCGGCGCGGGAAGTCGACGATCTGGCTGATGGGCACGAAGCCGCGGATGCCGCAGTCGACGATCAGGCCGCCCTTGTTGTGGTCGATGACCGGGGCCTCGATGATGACACCGGCGTCGAACTGCTCCTGCATCGAGCGCCACTTGCGCTCCAGGCCGGCCCGACGGAGTGACAGGACGGCGTGGCCCTCATTGGACTCCGGCTGGAGGACGTAGACGAGGACCGTGTCGCCGATCTCGAGCGTGGGCTGTGACTCCGCGTTGCGTCCATACAACTCGCGGTTGCTGACCACGCCCTCGGACTTGGCGCCGATATCGACGAGGATCTCGTCCTTGTCGATGCGCACCACGGTGCCCTCGACGACGTCACCGTGCTTGAAGCTGCGGATGTCGCCGCTCTGCTCGTTGAGGAGCTCCTCCATGGTCGTGGGCTCGGGACCGAGATCCCGCTGCGGCTCCGCTTCTGCGGCCGGGGCCGCGGCGAGCTCGTTGGCCTCGATGCTGGCGCTGATGACCTCTGCAGCCGCGCCAGCGGCGTCACTCGCCTCGGCGTCCGCCTCAGCGGCGACCGCATCGGCCACGACGGCCTCCTCGACCAGCGCTTCCGCCACGCTCTCGGCGACGAAGGCATCGGCCGCGGCCTCATCTGCGACTTCGCCGGCCTCGAGGGCCTCGTCGACGATCTCGACGGCGACCGCCTCGGCGACGACGGCCTCGACCACGGCCTCCTCTGCGACCTCGTGGGCGAGGTACGCCTCGGACGCCGCCTCGTCGGCGATCTCCTTGGATTCCTCGGCCTCGACCACGGCCTCACCGACCAGCTCGAGCGGCATCTCGTCATCTTCGAGGACCAGCTCGGCGACCGCCTCGGCGGCCCTGGCGTGCTCGGCGGCGTCGGCCGCGACGACTTCCGTCTCGATGGCCTCCTCGACCGCGACCTCGGCAACCACTTCCGCATCGAAGGCGACCTCGACCGCGACCTCGGCCACGACCGACTCAGCGGCCGCCTCGTCGGCGGCCTCCTCCGCGCTGGCCTCGACCGCGACCGCCTCGTCGACCGCTTCGACCGCGGCGACCTCGACCAGCTCTGCGGTCTCGTCGGCCACGGCGGCATCCTCGGCGTCGCTGACGGCTTCTCCGACGGCCTCCTCGATGACGGCGTCGACGGTCGTGATGGTGGCGGGCTCGTCAGCGGCGACTGCCGCGGCGCGCTCCTCGACAGCCTGGGCCGTGGCGTCCGTCGCCTCGCTGGCCGGCTTGCTCCCGCCCTTCTTCTCTGCGGTCAATGTGGTGGTCTCCTTCGGGTCGATCTCCTGCCGGGACGTTGAACGGCCCGAGCGACATGCTCGGGCCATCATCCGTCGGAGGTGGGTCGTCCGTGTCCCGTCGGGCTCGTCAGACTCCTTCGTCGCAGGTCGGCTCGCGCGTCGCATGGGCGCTGGCCCCGGAAGGGCCCGCGCATACTACCACGCAGTCTCGAGCGGCTACAACGAACGGGAGACAGGCTCGGCATGCCGGAGCTGCCCGACATCGCCATCCTGACCGACGCCTTCCAGGCCGCCCTGGTGGGACGATCGGTGCTGGCCGCCGAAGCCTCCGAGACGCTCGTCGTGCGTGGCACGCCCGACGAGTCGGAGGCCCTCTCCGGGCAGGTCCTCGAGTCGGTCACACGGCGGGGCAAGTTCATCGTGCTCCAGCTCGAGCGCGACCGGATCGTGGTCAACGCGATGCTCACCGGACGCCTCGGTCTCGGCGTACCGGGCTCGAAGCCGCTGCCCTCGACGGCCTGGACGCTTCGGCTCGGCGGCCGGGTCGGAGCTGGCACGGAGGCCGCGCCCTGGACGACGGGCGCCGACTGGCTGCCGGACGACGCGGCCGAAGTCGAGCTGCGCTATCGCGATCCGACCCGGATGGGCAAGATCTACCTGGTTCCATCGGGCGTCAGCAGGATCGTGGCCGGCTGGGACGAGCTGGGGCCGGACGCGGACGATCCGGCGCTCGACCTCGCCACGTGGCGAGCTCGGATCCAGCGGCACCGGGGTGAGCTCAAGAACCTCCTGCGCGAGCAGTCGTTCGTGGCCGGCATCGGCAACGGATACAGCGATGAGATCCTCTGGGCCGCCAGCCTCGCCCCCTTTCGCAAGCGCTCGACATTGGCTCCCGAGGAGGTCGACCGACTCTTCGAGGCCACCAGGGCCACGCTGACTTGGGCGATCGACGAGCTGCGACGCCGAGTGCCGCCGCGCTTCGAGGTCGAGGTCCGCGACTTCCTGCGCGTGCATCGCAAGGGCGGCCAGGTGTGCCCGCGCTGCGGTGCGACGATCAGCGAGATCGCTCCGGGTGGCTTCGTGACCAGCTTCTGTCGGGGCTGCCAGCGCTGAGCAAGCCGTGGACCGCCGGTCCGTTCAGGGGATGCGCAGGACCTGGCCGGGCCGGATGAGGCTCGCGTCCGTGATGCCGTTGAGCTGCTTGATCGCCCGGACGGTGGTACCGAATCGCGCGGCGATGCCGCTCAGCGTGTCACCCGACTTGATCCGGTAGCGGCGCGTGGCGGCGGGCGTGTCCGCCGGCTTCGGTGTCTTGGTGGAGGTCGCGCTGGTGGCTGGCGATGGGCTCGGCGTGGAGGTCGCCGGCAACGACGGCGAGGCCAAGGACGGGGCCGATGCATCGGTCGGTGAAGCGACCGCCGCCGCTGTGGTCGGCTCGGGGCTGGCCCCGATATCACCGCCCAGGTTGCCGCCCGCGAAGCGGGCCGCCAAGAGCAGGCCGGCGGCTCCGACCATGGCGGCAGCGAGCAGGATGCGTGCGAGGCGACGGCTGCCTCCCAGAAGCGACAACGATCCAGCGATCGCGCTCGGCCGGTCGAGGGCGATCGGTGCCACCCGAGGCACCCGTCGGGCGACCCGTGCCTCGAAGGCCGTCAGGGCCTGCGTCGAGCCCAGCCAGCGCGAGCGACGCTCATCGACCGCGGCCTCGAATCGCGGGCAGGTCACGTAGGCAGCCGTGAGGCAGAGGGCGCGCTGGGTCTCGAGCGTCGGCGCATCGACCGGCGTGATCGCCATGCAGCGATGCTCGCGGATCGCGCGCGTGGCTCGCCATGACGCTCCGGGCACCAGCAGGTACGGACAAACGACCGTGCTTCCCATGACCGCGGGGGCGGCTGCGGAGGCGTCCGCGGCACGCGGCCCGTCCGTGGGGGCGGGCCCTGACTGCGGCGGGTCGATCACCGGGGAATCATAGGCCGGCGCGGGACCGACCACCTCGAGCCCATGGTCCGCGTCGAGCACGGGGATCCTGGAGACGCGAAAAACCCCGGCGACGACCTATTTTCCCGAAAGGCTGCCCTCTCAGTATCTTCGGCGCTGGAGAGCTTAACTGCCGTGTTCGGGATGGGAACGGGTGTGGCCTCTCCGCTGGAGTCACCGGGGTTCTTCTGCTGTGATGATGTGACGACGGCAGCGACGCGACGGAACGCACTTGCGTCCGCACGGCGCGCGAATCGACGGGTTGGATCTTCATTCTCTGTCGTGACCGGTCCTGCGACCGGACGACATGGTGGGATCACGGATCCCTGGCAGCTGCCATAGGGTCAGCTGCTAAAGCGGTCAAGCCCTCGACCATTAGTACGGCTCAGCTTCGCCGGTTGCCCGACTTCCACATGCCGCCTATCAAACAGGTGGTCTCCCTGCGGTCTTACCCGGTTGACCCGGTGGGGAACCTCATCTTGAGGCGAGCTTCGCACTTAGATGCTTTCAGTGCTTATCCCAACCGAACATAGCTACCCAGCGGTGCCCTTGGCAGGACAACTGGCACACCAGCGGTTCGTCCACTCCGGTCCTCTCGTACTAGGAGCAGCTCCTCTCAAGTTCCCTACGCCCACGCTGGATAGAGACCGAACTGTCTCACGACGTTCTGAACCCAGCTCACGTACCGCTTTCATTGGCGAACAGCCAAACCCTTGGGACGTACTTCCGCCCCAGGATGCGACGAGCCGACATCGAGGTGCCAAACGGTGCCGTCGATGTGAACTCTTGGGCACCATCAGCCTGTTATCCCCGGGGTAGCTTTTATCCGTTGAGTGATACCCCTTCCACTCGGAGGTACCAGATCACTAAGCCCGACTTTCGTCTCTGCTCGACTTGTGGGTCTCGCAGTCAAGCTCCCTTATGCCTTTGCACTCTACGGCTGGTTTCCATTCAGCCTGAGGGAACCTTTGGGCGCCTCCGTTACTCTTTAGGAGGCGACCGCCCCAGTCAAACTGCCCGCCTGACACTGTCCCGCGCCCGGATCACGGGTCGCGGTTAGAAACGAAATCCAACAAGGGTGGTATTTCAACGTCGGCTCCACCGAAGCTAGCGCTCCAGTTTCACAGCCTCCCACCTATCCTACACAAGCTGAACCCCAATCCAATATCAGGGTGCAGTAAAGCTCCACGGGGTCTTTTTGCCCTAGCGCGGGTAACCTGCATCTTCACAGGTACTTCAATTTCGCCGAGTCCCTCGTTGAGACAGCGCCCAGATCGTTACGCCATTCGTGCGGGTCGGAACTTACCCGACAAGGAATTTCGCTACCTTAGGACAGTTATAGTTACTGCCGCCGTTTACCGGGGCTTCGATTCAGAGCTTGCACCCCTCCTCTTAACCTTCCGGCACTGGGCAGGCGTCAGCCCGTATACGTCAGCTTTCGCTTTCGCACAGACCTGTGTTTTTGCTAAACAGTCGCCTGGGCCATTTCACTGCGGCCTCGATCAACCCATAGCAAGCTACGAGCTGCGAGGCGCCCCTTCTCCCGAAGTTACGGGGCCATGTTGCCGAGTTCCTTAACGAGGGTTCTCTCGATCGCCTTGGTATTCTCTACCCGCCTACCTGTGTCGGATTGCGGTACGGACACCTTTGATCTCGCTAGACACTTTTCTTGCCAGCTTGGCTCACTCGAATCGCAGCAGATGCCGCTTTCATTCGCTTCTCGGGGTTGAAATGAGCGGACGGATTTGCCTATCCACTCCCCCTACCGGCTTAGACGCGTATAGCCAAAACGCGCTCGAACTACCATGCTGGGTCATGCCCTTGCTCTCACCTGGGCTCGACTCACCGCTTCGATCGAGCTTTCACCCGACCATCCACGGATCGCCTCCTCCAGGCGACACCTTGCGGTGCAAACGATCTCTGGTGGTTCCGGAATATCAACCGGATGTCCATCGCCTACGACTTTCGTCCTCGGCTTAGGCCCGACTAACCCTGAGCGGACAAGCCTTCCTCAGGAAACCTTGGGCTTACGGCGTGTGGGATTCTCACCCACATCTCGCTACTCATGCCGACATTCGCACTCCCGTCCGCTCCAGCCGTCCTCACGGTCGACCTTCGCAGCGAACAGGACGCTCCCCTACCACCCACCGCACGGCGAACCGCGCGATAGATCCGTAGCTTCGGTACCAAGCTTGAGCCCCGCTGAATTTTCGGCGCGGAATCACTTGACCAGTGAGCTGTTACGCACTCTTTCAATGATGGCTGCTTCTGAGCCAACATCCTGGTTGTCTAGGCGACTCCACATCCTTTACCACTTAGCTTGGATTTAGGGACCTTAGCTGACGGTCCGGACTGTTTTCCTTTTGACCACGAAGCTTAGCCCTCGCAGTCTCACTCCCGGGCTCTAGAATCGTGAGATTCGGAGTTTGATTGGGGTTGGTAAGCGGGAAGCCCCCTAGCCCATTCAGTGCTCTACCCTCACGATTGAACGCCCGAGGCTGCCCCTAAAGGCATTTCGGGGAGAACCAGCTATCTCCGGGTTCGATTGGCATTTCACCGCTATCCACAGCTCATCCCCTAGCTTTTCAACGCTAGTGAGTTCGGTCCTCCACGAGACATTACTCTCGCTTCAACCTGGCCATGGATAGGTCACCCGGTTTCGGGTCTACTGCACGCGACTGATCGCCCTATTCAGACTCGCTTTCGCTTCGGCTCCGTCCTTCGCGGACTTAACCTCGCCACGTACAAGTAACTCGTCGGCTCATTCTTCAAAAGGCACGCCATCAGGCTACCGACCCGAAAGTCGGCAACACCCTCTGACTGCTTGTGGGCACGTGGTTTCAGGTGCTATTTCACTCCCCTCCCGGGGTGCTTTTCACCTTTCCCTCACGGTACTAGTTCACTATCGGTCGCCAAGAGTATTTAGCCTTGGACGGTGGTCCGCCCAGCTTCCCACATGAGAGACCTTCCACGTGGTACTCAGGTGGCCGATCACGGAGGTCGCTCGCTTCGCCTACGGGGCTGTCACCCTCTATGGCCCGCCTTTCCTGACGGGTTCGACTCACGATCGACTTGGTAACTCCGCCGGGGCCTTGCAGGTCCCCGATGATCGACTCCTCCAACCCCCACTCCGAAACGGCTGCAACCTATCGCGCGGAGCAGGTTTGGGCTCTTCCCGTTTCGCTCGCCACTACTAAGGGAATGTGTTTCCTTTCCTCCCGCTACTGAGATGTTTCAGTTCGCGGGCTTACCTCACCCAGGCCTATTTGGTTCAGCCTGGAGTGACTGGGCATTACCCCAGCCGGGTTTCCCCATTCGGACACCCTCGGATCACAGCTTGCTCGCAGCTCCCCGAGGCGTTTCGTCGCCTGCCACGTCCTTCATCGGCTCTTGGCGCCAAGGCATCCACCCCGTGCCCTGTGTAGCTTGACCACCCCAGCAACTCACCCGAGGGCAAGTGCCAGGAGATGGTCCGAGATCATCACCTTGTCGTTAATTCACGGCAGAAATTGAAGATTCAATCCATCAACATTGCCGATGTCACATCTTCACTTGGTAAGGTGCGGGCGCCGTAGCGACGCCGACGCCGGCCTGAGCCGAACGTCCCAGCGATCCGCTGGTCGGTGACCTCCGGCCTTGCAGCCCGAGCCCACGGATCAGGGGATCCCTCGATGGTCTTGTGCGTCCCGCCTATCCGCCCGAGGCGACGAGGGCGTCGCTGACCGGCCGGAGGTTGCGGGAGTCCTGTATGGGTTGCTGGTGGTGCCAGCGGCCGACCGTAGTGCGGCGGGTTGGTGGAGACGAGGAGACTCGAACTCCTGACCCTCTCCTTGCAAAGGAGATGCTCTTCCGACTGAGCTACGTCCCCTCTCGGGTTCGCGCCTGGGTTGGCCGTCTGGGTGTCGGTGCGGGGATGGTGGGCGTTTCTGGACTCGAACCAGAGACCTCTGCCTTATCAGGGCAGTGCTCTAACCAGCTGAGCTAAACGCCCGCCGGACCGCCGCTCGCCACCGGGACCGGATCGGTCCTGGAGAACGGCAGCTGCACCCTAACACTTGAAGAGTGGCAGGAAAGCCATGAACGGGTTCGGTGCTTGGTGCTGGGTCGTCTTCGATCTCGGTCGGGCGAACCCGACCGCCGCCCCCACCCAGCGGGGTCGACGGGATCGATCGAGACGATCAACCTGGGAGGGTTGTATCGCCGGCGCCTCACCGATGGCACCGACTCCCTCTCCCTAGAAAGGAGGTGATCCAGCCGCACCTTCCGGTACGGCTACCTTGTTACGACTTCGTCCCAGTCACCAATCCCACCTTCGACGGCTGCCTCCTTGCGGTTGGCCCACCGGCTTCGGGTGTTATCGGCTTCCATGACGTGACGGGCGGTGTGTACAAGCCCCGGGAACATATTCACCGCCGTATGCTGACCGGCGGTTACTAGCAACTCCGGCTTCACGTAGACGAGTTGCAGCCTACGATCCGAACTGAGACCGGCTTTAAGGGATTAGCTCCACCTCGCGGTTTCGCAGCCCGTTGTACCGGCCATTGTAGCGTGGGTGTAGCCCAAGACGTAAGGGCCATGCTGACTTGACGTCATCCCCGCCTTCCTCCGAGTTTCTCTCGGCAGTCCCGTGTGAGTGATACAACACACAGTAGGGGTTGCGCTCGTTGCGGGACTTAACCCAACATCTCACGACACGAGCTGACGACAGCCATGCAACACCTGTGGCCAGGTCCCTCGCGGGAAGACGACGTTTCCGCCGTTGTCCTGGTCATGTCAAGCCTTGGTAAGGTTCTTCGCGTTGCATCGAATTAAACCCCACGCTCCGCTGCTTGTGCGGGGCCCCGTCAATTCCTTTGAGTTTTAGCCTTGCGGCCGTACTCCCCAGGCGGGACACTTAATGCGTTAGCTACGGCACTGGCGGGGTTGATACCACCAACACCTAGTGTCCATCGTTTACAGCTAGGACTACCGGGGTATCTAATCCCGTTTGCTCCCCTAGCTTTCGCGCCTCAGCGTCAAGAACAGGCCAGGAAGCCGCCTTCGCCACTGGTGTTCCTCCCGATATCTACGCATTTCACCACTACACCGGGAATTCCGCTTCCCTCTCCTGCCTTCGAGTCGATCAGTATCGAATGACCCTCCCCAGTTGAGCCGGGGGCTTTCACATCCGACTTGATCGACCGCCTGCGCGCTCTTTACGCCCAGTAAATCCGGACAACGCTCGCCACCTACGTATTACCGCGGCTGCTGGCACGTAGTTTGCCGTGGCTTATTCCTCAGGTACCGTCATCATCGTCCCTGAGAAAAGAGGTTTACAACCCGAAGGCCGTCATCCCTCACGCGGCGTTGCTGCTTCAGGCTTTCGCCCATTGAGCAAAATTCCCGACTGCTGCCTCCCGTAGGAGTCTGGGCCGTGTCTCAGTCCCAGTCTGGGTGATCGTCCTCTCAGACCACCTACCGATCGTCGCCTTGGTGAGCCATTACCCCACCAACGAGCTAATCGGACGCAGGCCCCTCCCGAAGCGCCTTGCGGCTTTACTCGCACGATCGAACGTGCGACCACATGCGGTATTAGCCACCCTTTCGGGCAGTTATTCCCCACTTCGGGGCAGGTCACCTACGTGTTACTCAGCCGTTCGCCACTAGTGACTCGAGCAAGCCCGAGTCACCCGTTCGACTTGCATGTCTCATGCACGCCGCCAGCGTTAATCCTGAGCCAGGATCAAACTCTCCGACGATAACGTTCCGATCTTGCGACCGGTCCGTCCTGGTTCGGGGTTTGCCCGCTCATTACCGGATTTCCTGCCACTCTTCACTTGTTAAGGTGCAGCGTCCGTGCCGAGACGGCGTCAGGCGCAACGCTCCCATGTTGGGGCATCGCACCGGCACTGTCAAACGGCACCACGTGGCCCCAGAGGGTCCGCGGGTGCCGTCGGTCCGGCTGCGCGAGCGCGCATCGTATGGCGGGCGGTCGAGGGCGTCAAGTGTGGCCACCGCCGCCGTCAAGGACGGCGACCACGACCATCGAGGGCCGACGGTAGCGAGGGACGCCATGCAGCCGAACGGAGGTACCCGATGACCAGGTTCGTCGTCGACGCCAGCGCCATGATCCAGTTGGTGCGCACGGGGGTCGAGGTCTCGGCCGAACACGAGCTCCTCGCACCGACGCTCATGCGATCCCAGACGCTGTCGGGGCTGCACGAGGCCGTCGTGCGCGGCGATGTCCGGGCGGATGTGGCGCGCGAGCGTCTTGCTCGCATCGGGCGGATGCCGATCAGGCTGCTCGGCGACGCGGTGCTCCGCCGTCGAGCCTGGGAGCTGGCAGATCGGTTGGGCTGGGCCTCGACATACGATGCCGAGTACGTCGCGCTCACGCAGCTGCAGGCAGACGCGTTCGTGACCCTTGACGCGGACCTTGCCCGCAGCGTCCAAGGGATCGTGCCGACCGCCTCGATCGACGACCTGCGCTGAGCACCCCTGCCGAAGATTGCTCGCGGCGGCGGGGTCAGATGGGGCTCTCCTGCACGATGAGGATGAGCGCAGCCGCGGACAGGAAGCTGAGGAGTCCGAGCTCGACCGAGCCCGCCGCACCAACGAAGCTGGTCAGGACCCAATAGAGGAGCGCGCCGAGCAGGATGGCCGCGGCGGGCTTCATCAGCCGGAGCAGGATCTCGAAGACCAGGTTGCTCACGGCCGAGCTTCTCGGGCGACCGACCGGGTCCGAGCGCTCACGGTTCGGCCGTTTCCATCGCGCGCCGGCCCTGGAGGGCCCTGACGAGCGTCACCTCGTCGGCGTACTCGAGGTCGCCGCCGACCGGGATGCCCCGGGCGATACGGGTCACGGCCCCGACATGCGCCGTGATGCGCTCTGCGATGTACATCGCGGTGGCTTCGCCTTCGAGCGTCGGGTTCGTGGCCAGGATGACCTCCGTGAAGGGCTCGCCGGCGGCCGAGCGACTCTCGACCCGTCCGAAGAGCTCCCGCAACTTGAGGCGCTCCGGGCCGATGCCGTCGATCGGGGAGATGGCCCCTTGCAAGACGTGGTAGAGGCCGCGCACGACCCCCGTCCGCTCGAGCGCCAGAACGTCGAGGGGTTCCTCGACGACGGTCAGCCGGTCCTGGTCGCGCCGCTCGTCGAGGCAGATCGGGCAGCGCGGTCCAGAGCCGATGTTGAAGCAGACCTCGCAGAAGACGACCTCGTCACGCACGGCGACGAGCGCCGCCGCCAGGCTGCGCGCCTCAGCGTCTGGCGCGCGAAGCAGGTGAAAGGTCAGGCGCTGTGCCGTCTTGGGCCCGATGCCGGGCAATCGCGAGAAGGCATCGATGAGCCGTGCGACCGGCTCGACGAGCTGGCTCAACGGCGGCTCACCCCATGCCCGGCAGCCGCAGGCCGCCCGTCACGACTGCCATGCGTTGCTCGGCCTCCACCTTGGCCGCGTTGAGCGCGTCGTTGACGGCCGCGATGACGAGGTCCTGGAGCATCTCGACGTCGGCGGGGTCGACGACTTCGGGTTCGATGGCGATCGAGAGCAGCTCCTGCTTGCCGCTGACCGTGGCGCGGACGGCGCCGCCACCGGCGCTGCCGTCGACGGTCAGGTCCTCGAGCTCAGCCTGGACGCGGGCCATCTCGGCCTGCATCTGCTGCGCCATCTTGGCCAGGTTCCCGAAGCCCATCCCGTCCTCCTAGCTGACGTCGGCGACGTCTTTGGCGTCGACGATCTCGCCCTCGAAGATGCGGCGCGCGATCTCGAAGGCATCCACGGTGGCGTGCTCGTCCTCGTCGGGTGCGGCCAGGTTGGTGGCCACGCATCGGACAGCGTAATCGGCGCCCATGACCTCGCGGACCGCCTCCTCGAGCATCCCCTTCTTGCGTTCCGCGATGTCACGAAGGAAGGCCTGGTCCTCGGGAAAGCCCAGGACCACGACACCGTCGCTGACCTCGACCGGCCGCGCCGCCTCGATGAGCGGCCGGTTGGCCGGGTTCTGCGAGACGTGCGCAACGAGGACACGCCAGCCGCCGCGCAGGCGCCGAAGGCCTTCGTCGCCAGTCGGCTTGGTGCCGGCAGCTGGAGCTGCGATGAGGCCGTCCGGGGCGGCGATCGGAGCGTCGGGGGTCGTGATGGCGGTGTCCGTGGCCGCGACGATGGGAGCCGCGGTCGCAACCTCGTCCGGCGCCGACTGGCCCGCGGGTCTGGCCGTCCGGGCAGGCGGGGCGGTCCGGGCGGGTGGGATCGTCGGGTCCGATGCCGCAACGGCGGCGGGTGCCGCGACAGCGGCGGGTGAGGCCACAGCGGCGGGCGCCGCGGGTCGGACGGAGGCACGGGCGGGGCGGGCGGCGGTCCGGCTCATCCCATCGGCGAGCGCCGTCGACGACCCGGGCTGGAAGAGGAGGAGCTCGAGCTGGAACCGGAAGCCGCCGGCCGTCGAGCGGTTGGCATCGAGGGCGGCGATCCGGCGCGCCACGTCTGCCATGGCGGCCGGGGAGAGATCAGGGCCATCGTCGACGCCACCCAATCGAGCCACCACGATGACCCGGAGGCGGGCCACGAGCTGGTCGCCGAAGGCGGGCAGGTCGCGCCCTTCGGCCTCGAGCCGATCGAGGACAGCGATGCCATCCAGCGGTCGCTCGGTCGCCAGCGCATCGAGGAACGTGTCGACCTCTCGCTGGTCGGCCATGCCCAGCAAGTCGCGCACGCCATCGGCGGTGATGGGATCGACGCCCGCGCTGAGGAGCTGGTCGAGCATCGACTCGGCGTCGCGCATACCGCCTGCGGCCAGGTCCGCGACCAGCGCCACGGCCTCGTCATCGGCGCTCCGACCGTCCTCGGCGAGGATGCGACGCAGCTTGCCCCCGATCTGCTCGACGGTCAGCGGCCGGAAGGTGAAGCGTTGGAGCCTGGAAACCACGGCTGGTCGGATCTGGGTCGGGTTGGTCGTGCAGAAGATGAAGAGGACGTCGTCCGGCGGCTCCTCCAGCGTCTTGAGGAGGACGTCCCAGCCCTCCTTGATGCGCTGGACCTCATCGATGATGAAGACCTTCCGACGCAGGTCGGACGGCGCCGTGTAGACGCGGGGCACGAGCTCGCGCATGTCGTCGACCTTGTTGTTCGAGGCCGCGTCCATCTCGACGACGTCGAAGGCACGGCCATCTCTGATCGAGGCGCAGGCAGGGCAGGCGTCGCACGGCTCGCCATCCACGACGTTCGGGCAGTTGACCGCCTTTGCCAGGATGCGCGCCATCGAGGTCTTGCCCGTGCCGCGTGGTCCGACGAACAGGAAGCCGTGCGCGAGGCGGTCGAGACGGACGGCATTGCGGAGGGTCTCGACGACCGCCGTCTGGCCGACGATCTCGTCGAAGCGCTGGGCGCGCCAGCGTCGGTAGAGGGCCAGATGGCCAGCCGTCGGGGGTGGGGTCGGAGAGGGTGTCGGGGGCACGGCGGCAAGTGTAGACCGCGCGCTGGACAGGGGTCGCGGCTGCGTTCTGGCGGCGGCGGATGGGCGCCGCGTCGGACGTCGGCGCATGCCTGTCCAGGCCGAGTGGGGTTGCCGTGCACCCTCCGTCGACCGAGACGTTCGCGCACCCTCCGTGGCGATCGGCTCGGACCAGGCCGGTCCGCGGCACCCGGCGATCAGCGCTTAACGCTGCTTCCTTCCGGACCTGACGTGGTTCGCACGTCGCCGCTGCGCGGGACCCGATCCTCAACGTCGATCGCCCCGGCGGCACTCGCGAGCGCGGGCCTCGGGAGGGGATTCAGCCCTGCTGGAGCGGATTGCAGGTACAGGGCACCGCTAGTTCCCCGCCTAGCACGGCCCGGGGATGATAGCGCGGCTCGGCGGAGGTGGCGGAGAGGGCGGGATTTGAACCCGCGATGGGTTGCCCCATACCGCATTTCCAGTGCGGCGCCCTAGGCCACTAGGCGACCTCTCCACGGGCGATACCGGCCGCTGCCGGGAGTGGTGGGGAGTGGCGGAGAGGGCGGGATTCGAACCCGCGGTGCTTTCGCACACCGCTTTTCGAGAGCGGCACCATCAACCACTCGGACACCTCTCCGCGCGAGAGGATATCAGAGGGTCGGCCCTGTGCCCTGTCAGGCGTGGGCGGCGGAGTCGGTCCGGCGCTGGCTGGTCGGTCGGTCGGAGCGCGCCAGCAGCTCGGCGGCGTCGGCCTCGAGGATGCCCGAGACGACGTTGAGCCGGCGGGCGTGGCCGTTGACCCCGCGAGCGAGCTGGAGCGCCGAGCCGGCGGCACCTGCCTGGGCATCGGGGACGGCGAAGACGACGCCATCGACATCGCTCTCGAGCATGGCACCGACACACATGGCGCACGGCTCGCGTACGACGTAGACCGTCAGCCCGGAGAGAGACGTCGTGCCCAGTCGCTCGGCCGCCTCGCGGAGCGTGCCGATGACGGCATGCGCTGTCGGGTCGCCGCTGCCGCGAACGCGGTCGGAGGCGCTCGCGACCATGGCATCGTCGAGGACCGCGACGGCGCCATCGACCCGCTCACCGGCGGCGGCCGCGGACGACGCCTCGGCGAGAGCGGCGGCCATGTAGAGCTCGTAGTGCATCCGCTGAATCGTACACCGGCGACCGGCCAGGGCTACCATCGTCAGACGTTCCAGCAGTCGATTTCCTGACACGGAGGTTCCACCATGGCCCGTGCCCGTCGGATCGGCATCCTGACCGGCGGCGGCGACGTGCCCGGCTTGAACAGCGTCATCAAGAGCGTCGTCTATCGCGGGACCGAGATGGGCCACCAGGTCTTCGGCATCCGCCGCGGCTGGGAGGGCCTGACCCACCAACGGCCGGGTGTCGACCCTGATCCGGCCTATGTCGTGTCGCTCGATCGCGTCTCGACGCGGGCCATCGACCGGACGGGTGGCACGGTGCTGCACACCTCGCGCACGAGCCCGCGACGGATGCGCGCCGACCGGCTGCCAGCGCACCTCGACGCGGCGCGCGCGGCCACGATGACGGACGACGGCGAGACCTACGACCTGACGCCGGTCGTCCTCGAGAACATCGAGCGCCTTGGGCTCGACTACCTGGTGCCCATCGGCGGCGACGACACGCTCTCGTATGCGCAGACGCTGCACGACCACGGCGTGCCGCTCATCGCCATCCCCAAGACCATGGACAACGACGTCCCGGGGACCGAGTACTGCATCGGCTTCTCGACCGCCATCACCCGCGCCAAGGAGGCCATCAACCGGCAGCGGACGACGCTCGGGTCGCACGAGCGAATCGGGGTCTTCCGGGTCTTCGGGCGCGATTGCGGCTTCACCGCGCTCTACACGGCCTACGTGACATCGGCCCGCTGCCTCATCCCCGAGGTGCCCTTCGACCTCGCCGGTCTGACCCGTCTCCTGGTCGAGGACCGGGACAACAACCCGAGCCGCTACGCCTTCATCGTCGCTGCCGAAGGCGCCATCTGGTCCGGTGGCACGGTCCAGGAGCTCGGCGAGGCCGACGCCTTCGGCCATCGGCGGAAGGCCAATGTCGCCGAGGTCCTGGCGGCCGAGATCAAGGGGCGGACCGGGGTCGAGACCGTCTTCTCCGACCTGACCTATGACCTTCGGTCAGGCGAGCCCGATTCGCTCGATCAGATGGTCGCGATCACGTTCGCCAACGTGGCCATGGACCTGATCGCCGAGAACGCGCGCGGCCGCATGGTCGGCATCCGCGACGGGAAGTACGCCCACTCACCTCTGCCTGACCCGTCGCTCGGGGGGCGGCACGTCGACGTCGAGTCGATGTACAACGTAGAGCGCTTCCGACCGCGCTACGCGGGACTGCTGGGACACCCGATGCTGCTGGGCGAACCGGTCCCGATGGAAGGTTGACGGGTCCGGACGCCGGAAGGCCGGCTCGCGTGGGGATGGATCGTGGATCACGACGCTGAAGCGCACGGGGCCCCCTCTGAACCTCGTCCGGAGGCTGGAGATGCGCCTCACCTGCGGCCCTCGGTCGATCGTCTCGCGGCCCGCGCGACGACGCACTGCCTGACCGGCTGTGCCATCGGCGAGGTCCTGGGGCTGGTCATCGCGACCTGGCTGGGGTTGGCCGTCGGGCCATCGATCGCCCTGGCCATCGTCCTTGCCTTCATCTTCGGCTATGCGTTGACGATGGTCCCGCTGCTGCGCGCCGGGACAGCACTCAAGGCCGCGATCGGCCTCGCTCTGGCCGCCGATACGCTCTCGATCCTGGTCATGGAGCTGGTCGACAACGCGTTCCTGCTTGCCGTCCCGGGAGCCATGGAGGCCGGTCTCTTCGACGCGCTTTTCTGGATCACCCTCGCGGCCGGCTTCGCGATCGCCTGGCTGGTGACGTTCCCGGTCAATCGCTGGTTGATCGCGAGGGGTCGCGGGCACGCCGTCGTCCATGGGGCCCACTAGGCCGATCCGGTCCGCAGCGGGCAGGTCGGTGTCGGCCCGCACCGCTGGTCTCGCCCAAGGCTTGACGTGGGACTCGGCAGCCGCTATCCATGCCCGGTCGACCCCAGATGCCCGGAAGGAATCCCATGCGCCATCGCAGTCCCGCCGCCCTGGCCGCCATGCTGGTCGCCCTTAGCGTCCTCGTCGTGGCGGGTCCGACGGCCGCTCGAAGCCCGAAGAGCGAGCATGACCGGATCGTGGCCCACTGGACGGCCGCGCGGATGAAGGCTGCCATCCCACGCGACTTCGTGCGCGATTCGGGTGGCCGGTTCGTGCCCAAGGCCAAGCCGGGAGGCGGTGGCGGGGTCACAGGCGCTTCGTGGAACAAGGGCGGCGCGATCCTCCAGCGCTCGGGCAAGGTCTACTTCGAGATGGGTGGCTCGGGCTGGGTGTGCAGTGGAGCCGTCGCTTCGGACACCAGAACAGACAAGTCGCTCGTGCTGACGGCCGGGCACTGCGCCATCGACGAGACGAACCAGGAGTTCGCGAGCTACTGGTTGTTCGTGCCCGACTACGACGGGGCTCCGACCTTCACCTGCACCGCCGCGGTCTATGGCTGCTGGACGGCGCAAGCGCTCGTGGTCCACGAGGGTTTCGCGAATGCCGGAGGCTTCAACGACGAAGCCGTGAGGCACGACTTCGCCTTTGCCGTCGTTGGCAACGGCACCGTGCGGCCGGGCGTCTCGACCCGGCTGGAGACGGCCGTTGGCGGCTCGTTCGCCATGACGTACAACCTGTCCGGTAGCCCGGCCACGGTCGTCAACGGCCAGAAGCTGTACGCCTTCGGCTACCCGGCAGCCGGTCGGTACAAGGGCAAGGACCTGACCTACTGCGCGGGCAACATCACCCAGGACAGCCTGACGAACAACACCACCTGGGGCATGGCCTGCAACATGACCGGCGGCTCGTCCGGTGGCCCGTGGCTGTCCAACTTCAGCGAGCAGAGCGGCAGCGGTACCCTCAGCTCTCTCAACTCCTACGGGTACAGCGGGTCGGCCGTGATGTACGGGCCCAAGTTCAACAACGACACGCTCGCTGTGTACAACGCCGCCAACAGCAACGGGACGCTGACGAACACGATCGTGCCCTGACTCGACGGTAGCCGACGCTGCCGTCGTGGTGAAGACCGCCCATGGGGCCGCCGAGCACGCGGCCACCGTCTAGCGCAAGAGACTCGCCAGCAGCGCCAACGCCGGCGGCACGGCCTGCATCAGGGCGGCGCGCCGGAAACGGCGACCGGTCGCCAGCAGCACCGCGCCGGCGAGGACCATGCAAGCGAGGGCGAACTTCGTGATGCCCACGCCGGCGCTCGCGGCCCCGCCCGAAGCGAAGTCCGCGAGGACGAGACCGCCGACCACGCCGAGCGCCAGGAAGAGGTTGTAGAAGCCCTGGTTGAAGGCCATCGGCCGGACCACGTCCGCGTCTGCCTGTGATTCCAACCCGAAGCGCGCCCACGTCCGCGGACGGCTGAAGGCGATGCTCTCAAGATAGAAGAACCCGACGTGGAGGAACGCCGCGACGAGGGCGAGGACCTGGGCGATCGGCGGCATCGTCGTCATCCCTTCCTCTCGGCGTTGGTCTGCTCGTCCTGAGCGGCGTGTTCAGGTCTGCTATCAGGCGCCGGATCGCGAACTCGACATCATCGCCAGCCATGTCGCGTCGGGAGTGGCGCGCCCGGCGGGACTCGAACCCACGACCTTTAGGTCCGCAACCTAACGCTCTATCCACTGAGCTACGGGCGCACGCCATGCATCGGTACGGATGGCGGAGAGGGAGGGATTCGAACCCTCGGAGCAGGTTGCCCCACTCAACGGTTTAGCAAACCGTCGCACTAGGCCTCTATGCGACCTCTCCGTGCCGACGCGGACGGCATTCTAGCAGGCGTCGTTGACACTCCAGGGAGGCTGGGCTACCGTTCGGCCAGCCATGCAGAGGTTCATCTACTTTCGACGCCCGGCACGCTAGCCCGCGGGTCTGACCCGCCGGGGCGGGTCGTGCCGGGAGAGCAGAGGTCGTGACCTCTGCTCTTTTTGTTTCGCCCGAATGCAGCACCGGCTGGGCCGGACCGCAAGCAACGATCAGAGCTGAAGGAGCAGGCAGCGTGTTCATCGTCATGTCGGCGCGCGCCACCGAGGCTGAGGTGAACGCCGTCAAGAGCGCGATCCTCGCCGAGGGCCTGCAGCCGCACATGAACCCGGGGACCGAACGCGTCGTCATCGCGCTGGTCGGCGAGGTCGGGCCGCGGCGGCAGGCGCTCATGAGCCGCTTCGAGGCGATGTCCGGCGTCGAGTCCGTGACTCCCATCACCCGGCCCTACAAGCTGACCAGCCGCGAGTTCCACCCGGAGGACACCGTCATCGAGGTCGGTGACGTGCGTATCGGCGACGGCTCGCTGACGGTCATGGCCGGCCCCTGTTCGATCGAGAGCCGAGAGGTCGCCCTCGAGACCGCCACGGCGGTGGCGGCCGCCGGTGCGCGCATCCTGCGCGGCGGCGCGTTCAAGCCACGGACCAGCCCGTACTCGTTCCAGGGGCTGGGCGTCGAGGCCCTGCGCTACCTTGCCGAGGCACGTGAGCTGACCGGCCTCCCGGTCATCACCGAGGTCATGGAGCCTTCCCAGGTCGAGGTCGTCACCCGGTACGCCGACATCCTCCAGGTCGGCACCAGGAACATGCAGAACTACTCGCTGCTGACGACGGTCGGGCGCGTCGGCAAGCCGGTCATGCTCAAGCGTGGCTACGGCGCGACCATCGAGGAGTGGCTGATGTCCGCCGAGTACATCGTCAGCTCCGGCAACCCCAACGTCATCCTCTGCGAGCGCGGCATCCGGACCTTCGAGACCTACACCCGCAACACGATGGACCTGGCCGCCGTGCCCCTCCTCCACCACCTGACGCACCTGCCGGTCATCGTCGATCCTTCGCACGCCACGGGCAAGCGCTGGCTGGTCAAGCCGCTGGCCATCGCCGGCGTCGCCATCGGGGCGGACGGGGTCATGGTCGAGGTCCATCCGCGTCCGGACGAGGCGCTCTCCGACGGCGAGCAGTCGCTCGACCTGGAGGGCTTCCGCGACCTGATGGCCGCACTCGTGCCCGTCCACGAGCAAGCGCGGCCCCTCCACGGCGATCCGATCCTGAGCGGCGCCGCGCTCGGTGTCGGCGATGGCGGCAGGCATTGAGCGCTGAAGCGCCAAGCAGCACGACGACGGTCGCCCCGACTTCACGGCTGCGGGGCCGGCTCCGGGTGCCCGGCGACAAGTCGATCACGCACCGAGCGCTCATGCTCGCGAGCATGGCCACCGGCGATTCGGTGATCAGCGGCGCCTCCGACGCGCTGGATCCGAGAAGCACCGCACGCTGCCTCGAGGCGCTCGGGGTGGTCATCGGCCGATCCACCGATGAGGCCGGCTTCGCGACCTATCAAGTCCGCTCGACGGGCGTCGGCGGCTGGCGGACGCCCACGGCGACCCTCGATTGTGGCAACTCCGGAACGACGCTGCGGATGCTGACCGGCATCCTGGCCGGCACGTCCATCATGGCGACGCTCGACGGCGACGACTCGCTGCGCCGCCGGCCGGTGGAGCGCATCGTGACGCCGCTGCGTGCCATGGGCGCGGACGTCCGTGCCCGGGCAGACGACACACGGCCGCCCGTCACGGTGCACGGTGGGGCGCGACTGGCCGCCATCGACCACACCTCGGTGGTGCCCAGCGCCCAGGTCAAGTCGGCCATCCTGCTGGCCGGGCTGGCGGCCGAGGGCACGACGATCGTGCGCGAGTCCGTGGCCACGCGCGACCACACCGAACGGATGTTGCGCGCGCGCGGAGTGGCGGTCGAGACGGGCGCGGAGGCGACGGCGGGCGGGGCGACGGTCAGCCTGCGCGGCGGACAGTCGGTCGCGTCACTCGACGAACACGTCGCCGGCGACGTCTCTTCGGCCGTCTTCTGGCTGGTGGCCGGCGCCTGCCACCCCGACGCGGAGCTGACGCTCGAGGGCGTCGGCGTGAACCCCACCCGACGGAGGGCCATCGACCTGCTGCTGGCCATGGGCGCGCAGATCGACGAACGGCAGCACGATGGAGACGGGTCGGACCCAGGCGATGCGGGCGAACCGCTGGCCGACCTGACGGTGCGTTCGAGCCGGCTCGAAGCGATCGAGATCGGCGCCCACTGACGTGGCTGCGGCCATCGACGAGATCCCCGCCCTCTGCCTGGCCGCGGCCTGCGCCCGAGGCACGACCCGCGTCCGCGGCGCGGCCGAGCTGCGCAACAAGGAGAGCGACCGCCTGGCGGGCACGGCCGAGGGCTTGAACGCACTCGGCGCACGCGTCACGATCGAGGGCGACGATCTCGTCATCGAGGGTGGCGGGGATCGACCGAGTCACGGACTGCGCGGCGGGGAGGCCGGCGCGCTCGACGATCATCGACTGGCCATGACCTTCGCCGTGGCCGGACTGCTGGCCGCCGCCCCCGTCCGGTTCGACGGTCGCTCCGCGGCTGTCTCCTATCCGGCTTTCTTCCGCGACCTGGAAAGGATCCGAGCATGAGCAAGCGCCTCGTCCTCATCGGACACCCGGTCGCCCACTCGCTCTCCGCTGCCATGCAACAGGCCGCCCTCGACGCGGCCGGCATCGACGCTCGCTATGAGCTGCTCGATGTGCCCATGTCCGAGCTGGCCGAAGCGATCGAGCGGCTGCGGGGCGACGACTACCTGGGCGCCAACGTGACCATCCCGCACAAGGAGCGGGTGGTGCCCATGGTCGACCGCCTGACCGAGGACGCGCAGGCGACGGGCGCGGTCAACACCATCACCCGCGAGGGCCGCCGGCTGGTCGGCCACAACACCGACGTGCCGGCCTTCAAGATCGCTCTCGACGAGCTGGTCGGGCGCCAGAAGATGCCACGCACGGCGGTCGTGCTGGGGGCCGGGGGCGGCGCGAGGGCGGTCGTCCACGGCCTCATCACGGGTGGCTTCCTGCGCGTCATCGTCTTCAACCGCCACCTCCATCGGGCGGAGGGGCTGGTTCGCTTCTTCGGCAAGAGCGCCGCCCACATGGAGCTCAAGGCGATGCCCTGGCACGAGTCCATCATCGAGGTCGAGCTGTCAAAGGCGAAAGTGCTGGTCAATGCCTCATCGGTCGGCCTGGGGAGCGATCTGTCGCCCATCCCGGGCGACCTCATCCCGCCCGAGCTGATGGTCATGGACCTGGTCTACCGGCCACGCCTGACCCACCTGCTGGCCGATGCTGCCGCGGCCGGAGCCTCTGCGACCATGAACGGCGAGGTGATGCTCCTGCACCAGGGTGCCGCCGCCTTCGAGCTGTGGACCGGACAGGCGGCGCCGCTCGAGCTGATGCGCGCTCAGCTGGACGCCGGTCTGGCAAGCGATGGCGTCGACGACCCGCCCGATGCCGGCGGGGACCCACCGGCCGGTCGCCGAGGTCCCCGAGCCAGCGCCCGCGGGCGACCCGGCCTGACGCATGGCGTTTCGCTTCCTGACCGCCGGGGAGTCGCACGGGCCGACGCTGGCGGCCACGCTCGAAGGCCTGCCGGCGGGCATCCCTGTCTCGGCCGACGCCATCGCCGTCGACCTTGGTCGCCGGCAACGCGGCTATGGACGCGGGGCGCGGATGGCCATCGAGCAGGACCGGGCGGAGATCCTGGCCGGCGTCCGCCGCGGCCGGACACTCGGCTCACCGATCCTGCTGCTCATTCGCAACCGCGACTGGGAGAACTGGACGCAGGTGATGCAGGTCGAGGCGCTGACCGACGAGGAGGCCGCAGACCTGGCGGCGCTGGTCGAGGGCGGCAACAAGAAGGCCCAAGCCGTGACTCGCGTGCGCCCCGGCCACGCGGACCTGGCCGGCGCCCTCAAGTACGGCTTCGACGACGTGCGTGATGTGCTCGAGCGCGCGAGCGCGCGCGAGACGACGGCTCGCGTCGCGGCTGGCGCCATCTGTCGGGCGTTCCTGCGACAGCTGGGCATCGAGGCCTGGAGCTTCACGGCCGAGGTCGGCGGCATCGCCCTCGACCCGGCGGCCGCAAGCCGGACGCGCGAGGAGGCCGAGGCAAGCCCGCTGCGTTGCCCCGATCCCGACGCCGAGGCACGCATGATCGCGGCCATCGATGAGGCCCGCTCGGCCGGCGACACGCTCGGCGGCGTCTTCCAGGTCGTCGCCACCGGCGTCCCGGTCGGCCTCGGCAGCCACGTGCACTGGGATCGCCGCCTCGATGGTGCGCTGGCCCAGGCGATCTGCTCCATCCAGGCCGTCAAGGGCGTCGAGTTCGGGCTCGGCTTCGAGCAGACCCGTCGCCGCGGGTCGGGCGTGCACGACGTCATCACGGGCGTCGGCGAGGATGCCGACGCGCCTGGCATCCCGGGCCTGGACGATGGTCCGGTCCGTCGCTGGCTCCACCGTACGAACGCGGCAGGCGGCCTGACCGGCGGCATCAGCAACGGTGAGCCCATCGTCGTGCGCGGCGCGGTCAAGCCGATCTCCACCCTTGCCCGCCCGCTGCCCTCCGCCGACCTGCGCACGGGCGAGCCTGTCGAGGTCGCTCACTACGAGCGAAGTGACATCAGCGTCGTGCCAGCGGCCGGGGTCATCGGCGAGGCGATGGTGCTCCTCACGCTGGCGCGCTTCGTGCTCGAGAAGTTCGGCGGCGACTCCGTCCTCGAGGTGCGTGACAACCTGGCACGGTATCGCGAGCGGACGCTCGCCGTGACCGGCGTCCCCGCGACCGCGCCGGCGAGCGAGGCGGAGTCAGGTTCCGGCGGGGACGACTGAGGCCGCCATGGACGTCGTGCTGGTCGGCCCGCCGGGGAGCGGCAAGAGCGCCGTCGGACGGCGCGTGGCACGGGCAAGCGGGGCCGCCTTCATCGACCTCGACGAGGCCATCGAGCAGGCCGCCGGGACGAGCGTCGTTCGCATCTTCGAGACCGAGGGGGAAGCCGGCTTCCGGGCGCGCGAGCGGGTGGCCATCGAGCGGCTCGGGGCGGCCGATCCAGCACCGCGGACGACGCGCGTGGTCGCGGCCGGTGGCGGGGCGGTCGTCGACCCGCGCAACCGATGGCGCCTGTATCGCGGCCGGCGCGCCTTCCATCTGACGGCGGCGCCGGAGGTGGTCGCGGGTCGGTTGGCCACCAGTCGGAACGTGCGGCCGCTCATCGCCGGCCGCGAGCCGACGAGCGCCGTGCGCGACCTGCTCGCCGCACGTGCCCGGTTCTACGATGCCGCAGAGCCCGTCGAGGGCAGCGGCCGTGTCGATGACGTCGCCGGCCGCCTCGCCGACGCCATCGCGCGCCCGGCACCAGACGGAACGGGCCTGCTGTCCGCCCCGACCGCCGTCGGGCGGATCGACATCGGAGCCGGGCACGCCGTTCGGGCCACAGCCGCGGCCATCGACTCGCTCGGTGCACGACGCGCGACCCTGGCCTCCGAGCCCGAGGCCTGGCGCCGGCACGGCGAGCGGATCGCCGCCGCCATCGGGTCGGATGGCTCGATCGAGGTCCAGCCGCTCCTCCTGCCGCGCGGCGAGGAAGCCAAGACGATGGCCGCCTATGAGGCGGCGCTCCGCGACCTGGCCGCGCGTCGCATGGAGCGCGGCGAGCCGATCGTCGCCTGCGGCGGCGGCGCGCTGGGCGACGCGGCCGGGTTCATCGCCGCGACATGGCTGCGCGGCGTGCCCCTCGTCCAGCTGCCGACCACGCTGCTGGCCCAGGTGGACTCGGCGATCGGCGGCAAGGTCGGCCTCAACCTGCCCGAAGGCAAGAACCTCGTGGGCGCGTTCCACCAGCCGGCCACGATCGTGCTCGACGTCGAGCTCCTGGCGACCCTGCCCGCACGCGAGCTCCGGGCAGCCCTGGGCGAGTGCGTCAAGTACGCCGTCCTCGGCGACGATCGGATCTTCGAGCTGCTGGAGGCCGAGGGCCCGGCCATCGCCGTCGGGGCGGCCTCGGCGTTCGAGTCGGGCGCCGTGGCGGAGCTGGTCGAGCGCTGTGCCTGGGCCAAGGTCGAGGTCGTCACGGCCGACGAGCGCGAGCAGGCGCTCCGGATGCACTTGAACCTCGGGCACTCCATCGCCCACGGCATCGAGGCGGCGGCCGGCTACCGCGACGTCCTGCACGGCGAAGCCGTCGCCCGGGGCCTGCTCGGCGCGCTCGAGGTCGGACGGGCTCTGGGCGTCACCCCGGACGCGCTCGTCGAGCGGACGACGACGCTCATCGAGCAGCTCGGGCTGGCGGTCGGTCCCCTGCCCTATCGCGGCCGACCGGGTCGCCGCCGGCCTTGGCGTCGACAAGAAGGTCGCCGGCGGCCGCCTGCGCTGGGTGCTGCGGTCGGATGAGGGCATCGTCATCCGCTCCGACGTGGCCGACGCGGTCGTCGAGGCCGGCATCGGCGTCGCCCTGGCCGGGGTCGAAGGGAGGGCCGCGGCATGACCCGTGTCCTGGTGCTCCAGGGCCCGAACCTGGACCTGCTTGGCAGCCGCGAGCCGGAGATCTACGGGCACGAGACGCTCGACGAGCTTCACGCCCGCATCCGGGCGCATGCGGCCACGCTGGGGCTCGAGGTCGAGACCTTCCAGTCGAACCACGAGGGTGCCCTCATCGACCGGCTCCATCAGCGCGACTTCGAGATCGCCATCGTCAATGCGGGCGGGTTGACCCACACGAGCGTCGCCCTCCGCGATGCGTTGCTCGGCGTCCAGAAGCCGTTCATCGAGGTCCATCTCTCGGACCCCTCGAAGCGCGAACCGTTCCGACAGGTCAACTTCCTGTCCGACATCGCCCTCAGCTCGATCGTCGGGCAGGGCGGCGACGGCTACCTCCGTGCGCTCGATGCCATCGCGCGACGGCGGACGACGACCGATGGCTAAGGACGGCGGCAGGACCCCGCCAGGAGTAGCGCTCCACGACCGCGGAGAGACGCCGGCCATGCGTCGGGGACGGCGTCGGATCGACGCGATCGACCGCAGGATCGTGGCGCTGCTCAACGAGCGGACGCGGCTCGGCCTCGAGATCGGCGTCGCCAAAGCCTCGGACCGGCGCCCCGTTCGAGATCCGCAGCGAGAACGCGAGGTCCTCTTGCGCGTGGCCGCGGCGAACGAGGGACCGCTGCCGCAGGCCGACCTGCTGGCGCTCTACCGACGACTGATGGCGACCACGCGACGGCTCGAATCGGGGGCGCGTCGGCGCGAACGAGAGTCACGACGGCGCGAACGCGAAGCACGTCAACGCGAACGCGAGGCGCGCCAGGCGGAGTGATCGACCGCATCGTCGACCGAGCCCTCAATCGGACCGTCCGGCCCGGGTCGTGGCCGGTGCCGCCGGACGTCGCCTCGTTCCACGAGGACCTGTCCGTGGTGGACCTGCTGGTCGGGACGCCGCTCTTCCGGCGCGGCTTCCTCGCGCGGCTCGACCATGGCCACGTGGACCTGCCGCGAGCGCGACTCGGCGGGCTGGATGTCATCGGCTTTACGATCGCCACCCGATTCAATGACCTGCGGGGCACGCTCTCGACGCCGCATTTCCTGGCGCTCGGGCTGCCGCCCTCGATCCTGGACGACGACCTCGCCATCGCGGAGGCGTTCCTCGATCGGATCGATGACTGGGTCGCGGGATCCGCTGGTCGGCTGGCCTGGTGGCAGCCGTCCGGGGAGGCGGCCGCCGGGACCAGGAAGAGGAGATCGGCCAAGGCGGCGGCTGGAACGTCGGACGCCGCGCCCGATGGCAGTCGGTCCGTCACCCGAGGGCCGATGCGCTGCTTCGCCGGCATCCAGGGCGGCCAGGTCGTGGCGCCCGACCTCGGTCGCATCGAGCGGTTGGCGCGACGCGGCGTCCGGATGCTCGGCTTCGCCCATGTCATGGACACGCCGCTGGCAGGCTCAGGGACGGGGCGAGTCGCTGGCGGCCTGACCGGACTCGGACGCGAGGCCATCGCCGAGGCGGAGCGGGTCGGTGTCCTCGTCGACATGGCCCATGCCTCGGTGCCGGCCATCGAGGACGCGCTCAAGGCCGCGCGACGGCCGATCGTCATCAGCCACACGGGGTTCACCGCACTGGCTGGCCGCCGCAGCCGATGGCGCCGTTACTCGCCGGCGACGCGCAACCTGCCCGACGGCGTCGTCCGCGAGGCCGGCGCCCAGGGCGCGCTGGTGGGGGTCACGCTGGCCACCGACCTCGTGGGCGGCGACTCGATGGCGGCCGTGGTGCGCTCGATCACCCACGCCATCGGGCTCGTCGGAGCCGATCATGTCGCCGTCGGGTCCGACTTTGACGGGGCCCTGCGCATGCCCTTCGACGTTCGCGGCCTGCCGGCGTTGACCGGCGCCCTGCTCGGGGCGGGCCTGGACCACGAGGCGGTGGCCGGGATCATGGGTGGCAACGCGCTGCGGTTCCTGCGAAGCGCCACGACGGTGGCCGATGCGCCAGGACAGGCAGGTAGGATGTCCGGGTGATCGAACGGCCGGCAGAGGACGGGGCCACCATCGGTGTCCGCCTGGGCGAGGAGCGTCGCCGTTCGAGCCGCCTGGGCGAGGTGCGCGAGGCGATCTTTGGCGCCCAGGACGGCCTCGTGAGCACGCTCGCGGTGGTGAGCACCGTGAGCGGCGCGACCGACGATCGCTATCCCGTGCTCGTGGCCGGCATCGCCACCGGTCTGGCCGGGATCTTCAGCATGGCGGCCGGCGAGTACCTCTCCAGCAAGAGTCAGCGGGAGATCGCACTGGCGCAGATCGCCTTAGAGCGCGAGCGAGTCGCCACGCAGCGCAGCGAGGTCGAGGCGGAGCTGGCATACATGCTCGAGGAGGACGGCCTTCCGGACGAGGAGGCGTCGGTCGTGGCGGGGCTCATCGGCCGCCATCGAGAAGTGCTCCTCAACACGAAAGTCGAGAAGGAGTTCGGATTGGCGGTGGAGGAGGCGGCCGGCTCGCCACTCCAAGGTGCGCTGGTGATGGGTATCGCCTTCGGGCTAGGAGCGCTGGCGCCCATCCTGCCCTACGTGCTGCTCCCGGTGAACGTCGCCCTGTACGTCTCACTCATCGCGACGGGCGCGGTGCTGTTCGCGATCGGCGTCGTCAAGACGCGCTGGACGCGCGGCAATCCGATCTGGTCGGGGCTCGAGATCCTTGTCATCGGGGCCGTTGCCGGCATCGTCGGCTACTTCCTCGGGAGCGTCCTGCCGGCGCTCCTTGGTGCGCCCACACCCGCCGGCTGAGGCCTCGCGGAGCGATCGATGCGACATGTGATCACGGTGGTGATCGATCGCCCCATCGCGGAGGTCTGGACGTTCTCGAACGACGTGTTCAACGCCCCCCGTCTGGGCGGCTTGTCGCTTGCGTTTCGGCAGACGTCGAAGGGGCCGATGGAGCTCGGCTCGACCTTCGAGGGCCGCGTGATGATCCTGGGCTTCGAAACGCGGATGACGGGCGCGATCACCGAGTGGGATCCGCCGCACGCATCGACCGCGACATTCGTGGCGCGCCCTCTTCGATCCGCCTCGATCCGTGAGACCCTCGAGACCGTGGACGAGGCGACGAGATTCACGAGGGCGATCGAGTTCGAGTTGCGACCCGCCTTCCGGCTGCTTTGGCCGCTCCTCGGACGCTTCGTGGTCGGGCGCATGGACACGAGCGTGGCGCGCATGAAACGGATGCTTGAATCCGGGCCCCCGTAGGGCGGAGCGCTGAGATCGGAGGGTCCCGTTGCATACAGAGGAGCGGATCGTCGTCGATCGCCCGGTCGAAGAGGTCTGGGCCTTCCTGACCGACTTCTTCAACCTGCCGCGGGCGAGCGGCAGCGGCATGTTGGGCATGCGCCAGACCTCGCCTGGCCCGTTGGGCGTCGGGTCCACCGCACAGAGCCGGATGGTGATCCTCGGCTTCGAGACGCGGGTCACGACCGTATACACCGAATGGGATCCGCCCCACGCGATGGGTATGACCACTAAGGCCCGCCCGATTCGATCGTGGGTCTCGCGCGTCACGTTGGAGTCGACTCCGGCTGGGACCGAGGTCAGGTACATCTACGACTGGGAGCTGCGCCCGGCGCTCAAGCTGGTCTGGCCGGTCATCGGCCCCTTGTTCATGCGTCGCCGGCATGCCGCGTTCCAGAACATCAAAGGGGTGATCGAGGCCACGCCCCGATCGGAGGATCCTTGAGAAGGGCTCGGGCCCGATCGATGCCGTGAAGCGTCTCGCCGATGGCGTCGAGCTCCTCGACGGACCGCTCGATGACCCGGACGCCCTCGCCGGCAACCTGCGCGACCTGGGCCGGATCAACAGGCTTCTGGGCGGCGTCAGGCTCAGCGCCGCTGCCATCGAAGCGCTCGCAGCCCACCGTGCCGAGCTGACGCTGCTCGACGTCGGGACCGGCGGCGCGGACATCCCCCTGGCCCTCTTGAGGCGCGCGGAAGGTCGGGGCCGGCGTCTCGACATCGTGGGCATCGACAGCCGGCCCGAGATCGTCGCGGCGGCCCGATCGGCGGCGGCGGAGTCATCGGTGACCGTCGACCGGCTGGACATCCAGCTCGGCGATGGCCGATCGATCCCGTATCCCGATCGCTCCTTCGACATCGCGCACGCCTCGCTCCTGGTCCACCACCTGGAGCCCGATGCGGCGGTCGAGGTCCTGGCCGAGATGGCCCGCGTGGCCCGGCTCGGTGTCGTCGTCAACGACCTCGATCGGACTCGCCTCGGCTGGCTCGGCGCCTGGCTCATCGGCCACCTGCTGACCGGCAATCGGTACACCAGGCATCGACGCCCCGCTGTCGGTGCGGCGCGCGTATCGAGCCGGCGAGATATCCGACCTGCTTCGGCGCGTCGGGTCTCGTCCCCGTGTCCTCCGTGCGTGCCGCATTCGGCCAGCGCTATGCGATCGCCGCCGTCCCGGGCTGGAGCGTCGAGCCCGATCCGCAGCGCGGGATCGGCGTCGGCGAATGACAGCGGCCGATGTCGAGGTCGCGGTCGTGGGCGGTGGGCCGGCCGGGGCGGTCCTGGCAACGCGGCTTGCGCGCATGCGGGCACGAGGTCGTCGATCTTCGAGCGCGCCGCAGCGTGGCGATGGCGGGCACGGCGGCGTCTTCACCTCCCCAGCCGCCGTGAGCGCGTTGCAGCGGGCCGGCCTCGACGAGGCGACCCTGGCGCGCCGTCGCCCGTCCGCATCCCGGCCATGCGCGTCGAGACGCCGGGCGGGACGACGTTCCGGCTGACGTACGGCACCGAAGCGGGTGGCGAGCCGGCGGTCGGCTTCGATCGCTCGGCGCTCGATCCGGCGCTCCTCGACCATCGCGCGACGGGCCGGGCGCGGAGGTTCGGTGTGGCTGCACCGTGACCGCGTTCGACCCGGTCAGCGGCGGCCTCGAGGTGCGAGGCCGCAAGGCGGTCGAGGTCGATCGGCTCCGCGCGGACGTCGTCGTCGGCGCCGACGGGCTGCGCTCGATCGTGGCCACGACGACCGGCGTGGCGCGCCCCTCCGCGCCTCGGGCCGCGCGATCGGCCTCTCGTACCACCTCCGCGATCCAGACCCGGCGGCCGAACGCGACGCGCGGATGCTGGTGCTCGACGACGGCTACGTCGGCATCGCCCCGGTCGCCGGAGGACGGGTGAACGTGGGCATCGTGCTCGGACGCACGTGGCGGCCGAGCTCGCACGCGACGGGGCGCCGCGGCCGTCGCCGACGGGATCGTCGCGGCCATCCCCCCGACCGACGGACGACACCGCCGCCTGGCGAACGGCCGGCCGCACCGACGCCGTCGTCGGGGCCTGGCCCCTCGGCCACCGCGTGACGCCGACGCGCAGGCCCGCGCTGGCTGCTCGTCGGCGATGCCGCCGGGTTCCTCGACCCGTTCACGGGCGAGGGCCTGCACCGGGCGCTCATCTCGGCCGAGCTGGCGGCCGCGGCGATCCACGCCGCACGTCGGCGGGCACCGACGAGCCTTCGACGCATACGAGCGAGCCATGCAGCGCCGCTTCCTGGCCAAGGACGGCGTGTCCTGGCTCGTCCAGGCCTTCCTGTCCCGACCCAGCCTCTTCGAGTACGCCGCGCGGCGGATCGCCGACCGGTCGGCTGTCCGTGCGACGATGGGTCTCGTGATGGGTGACCTCGTCGCCGCCGAGTCGGGCGCTCGACCCGCGCTTCCTCGTCCGGATGCTTGCGCCATGAGCGCCTGGCCGATGCGGAGCACGCTGAGCATCGACGTGGGGGCGCCGCCCGAGCTCGTCTTCCGGCTCGCCCATGACGTCGAGCGGTGGGAGCGCCTCTTGCCCCACTACGTCCGCTCGCGAGCTGTGGCCCGCGCGGCTGACGGCTCAGTCGCTGACAGCCTTCATCGCCCGCCGCCCGCTCTTCAGGCTCCTGGGGCTCGGCCTGCCGGTGGCCTGGCGGGCGCGGACGTGGGCCGAGCCGGACGCCGTACGGCTCCGCTTCGTCCACGTCGCCGGAGCGACCAAGGGCATGGACGTCACCTGGCGGATCGAGCCACTCGCGGCCGGCACGCGGGTCTCGATCGACCACGACTTCCGACCCAGGCTGCCGGGCTTCGCCTGGTTCGTGGATCGCGCCTTCACGCGCCCCATCGCCGGTCGGACGCTGGCGACGTTCAAGGCGCTGGCGGAGGCGTTGGGCGAGGCCCTGACCGAGCCCGATGGTGGCCCTGGCGGCAGACGGTCCGGGTCGAGCGAACGGGCGTATCACGAAGCATGAGCGAACGACGTCGCGTCTGGATCACGGGCATCGGGGTCATCTGCGCCGTCGGGCATCGGGGTCGATGCCTTCCGGGCTGGCTTGCGGGCCGGTCGCTCGCCCGTCAAGCGGATCGACCGCTTCGACCCGAGCCCCTTCCGCTCGCAGGTCGCGGCCCAGGTCGACGATTTCGACCCGCTCGCCTGGATGCCGCCGAAGACCGCCAGACAGCTCGATCGCTTCAGCCAGTTCGGCCTCGTCGCGGGACGCCTGGCGTTCGACGACGCCGGCATGAGCCCGGGGGCCGACGGTGCCGCCGAACCGGAGCGGATCGGGATCTACCTCGGCTCCGCGCTGGGCGGCATCGCCTACGCGGAGGAGCAGCACGAACGCTATCTCGAGCGCGGCATCCGAGCCGTGGCGCCGAACCTCGCGCTGGCCGTCTTCGGCGGCGCCGCGCCCGCCAACCTCGGCATCGCCCTCGGCGTCCGCGGACCGATCCTCTCGACCGCCAACTCCTGCGCGTCGGGTGCCGTCGCCCTGGGCGAGGCGCTCGGCGACCTACGCGAGGGGCGGATCGACGCCGCCATCGCGGGCGGCTGCGAGATCCCCCTCAGCCCGCTCGCCTTCGGCGCATTCGACATCATCCGGGCCTTGTCGGTCGGCCACAACGACGACCCGGGCCAGGCCGCGCGACCGTTCGATACCGGCCGCGATGGGTTCGTGATGGGCGAAGGCGCAGCCCTGCTCGTCCTGGAGGCTGCCGACGTCGCTGAACGCCGCGGTGCGATCCCATATGCCGAGCTGCGCGGCTACGGCGCGACGTCGGACGCGCACCACATGGTCCAACCGCGAAGCGACGGCAGCGAGGCGGCTCGCGCCGCCTCGATCGCGCTCGCCGACGCTGACGTCGACCCGACGACGATCGACTACGTCAACGCCCACGCCTCGTCGACCCCGATCGGCGACGTGGCCGAGGCCCGCGCGCTCGCGCTGGCGCTCGGCGAGCGCGCGGCGACCGTGCCGGTGAGCGGCACGAAGGCGCTCTACGGGCATCCGCTCGGAGCATCGGGGGCCATCGAGGCCGCCATCTGCGCCCTGGCCATCCGCGATGGCTGGGCGCCAGCCTCGGTCAACCTCATCGATCCGGATCCCGAGGCGGTGGCCCTGCTGCCAGGCCTGATGCTCGAGGGTCGAGAGGGCACGTACCGACACGTGCTGTCGACCTCGTTCGGGTTCGGAGGGCTGAATGCAGCGCTCGTCTTCGGAGACGTGAGCGGCTGACGCCGTGTCAGCGGCGGCACGCGGGCGCATCGGCGTACAGGCCTATCGCGCGCCCCGGTCGGTGGCCGCGGCCAACGCCTCGACCAGACTCCGCATCCGCGCCACGTCTCCCCCGTCGCCGAGCGCGTCCACGAGCGCGCTGCCGACGATGACGCCGTCGACGACACGACCGAGCCGGCGGACGTGGGCGGGCCGCGAGACACCGAAGCCGGCCGCGACGGGGATCGGGCTGCGGCCGCGAACGTCGCGCAGGAAGGCCCCGACCCCGGGCGGCAGCGACCGCCTGGCTCCGGTCACCCCGACGAACGAGACCGCGTAGAGGTAGCCACCACTCCGTGCCGCGATCGCCGTGCGCCGCTCGGGGGCGGTGGTGGGGGCAACGAGATAGATGAGCGCCAGATCGGCGGTGCGCGCGGCCGCCTCGATCTCATCACCCTCGTCGATGGTCAGGTCGGCCAGGATGAGGCCGCTCGCGCCCGCCTCGGCCAGGCGTCGGAGCGCGACTGCCGGTTCGTCCTGCCCGACAGCCTGGTTGACGTAGGCCATCGGCACCAGCGGCACATCCGGTCGCTCGCGGTGGATGCGGGCGAGGAGCTCGAGCGAGCGTTCGAAGGTTGCCCCACTTCGGAGGGCAACGGAGCTGGCGTGCTGGAGCGTGGCGCCGTCGGCGAGCGGATCCGAGTACGGCAGCCCGAGCTCGAGCACATCGGCGCCGGCGTCGATGGCGGCAAGCGACGCGGCCACGCTCGTTTCCGCGTTCGGGTAGCCGGCCACCATGTAGGCGACGAGCGTGGTCCGGCCGGCGGACCTGGCGGCTGCGAACGTCGCCCGGATCCGCGTCGCGCCAGCCGTCTCGTTGGTGCCCGCGACCGGGGCCGTAGGGGCCAACGCGGGAGCCGCGGGGCTCACGCTTCGGCCTCCAGCACGCCGAGGTCCTTGTCGCCGCGCCCCGATAGGCCGAGGAGCACGACGGCGTCATCGGCGACCGGCGCGTGCCTACGGATCCCACCCAGCAGCTTGCCCAGCGCCGCCACGGCGTGCGATGGCTCCAAGGCCGGGATGATGCCTTCCGTCCGGGTCACCAGGCGGAGCGACTCGACGGCTTCAGCATCGGTCGCGTCGAGGATCTCCAGGCGCCCGGCCGCGTAGAGCGCCGAGAGCTGCGGCCCGATGCCCGGGTAGTCGAGACCGGCCGAGATCGAGTGCGCCTCGACGACCTGGCCATCGCGATCCTGGAGCAGGTACGAGCGCGAGCCGTGCAGGACGCCGGGCGAGCCGCCAGCCAGGGCCGCGGCGTGGTGGCCGGTCGCGACCCCCTCCCCGGCCGCCTCGACCCCGATCAGCCGCACGTCGGGCTCGCCGATGAGCCGACTCAGGAGGCCGATGGCGTTGGAGCCGCCGCCGACACAGGCGATGGCCAGGTCCGGTAGCCGACCCTCGACCCACTGGACTTGCATCGCTGCGTCGTCACCGATGACTCGCTGGAGGTCCCGGACCATGCGTGGATAGGGATGCGGTCCGACGGCCGAGCCGAGCACGTAGTGCGTCGTCTCGACGTTCGTGACCCAATCGCGCATGGCCTCGTTGATGGCGTCCTTGAGCGTCGCCGAGCCGCTGGTCACCTCGCGCACTTCGGCGCCCAGTGCGTGCATGCGCAGGACGTTGGGCGCTTGGCGGCGAATGTCCTCCGCGCCCATGTAGACGACGCAGGGCAGGTCGAGCAGGGCGCAGGCCGTGGCGGTCGCGACGCCGTGTTGGCCGGCGCCGGTCTCGGCGATGACACGGGTCTTGCCCAGGCGTCGGGTGAGCAGCGCCTGGCCGAGGGCATTGGTGATCTTGTGGGCACCCGTGTGGTTGAGGTCCTCGCGCTTGAGGTAGAGGCGAAGGCGGCCAACGGGACGGTCGGCGGCGCGCTCCAGGGCCGCGGACAGCCGGTCGGCGCGGTAGAGGGCAGAGGGCCCGCCGACGTAGCGGGTTCGCAGCTCGCGCAGCTCAGCCCAGAAGCGAGGATCGTCGCGCACGGCGACCCAGGCGTGCTCGAGGTCGATGAGCGCACCGACCAGCGTCTCCGGGACATACCGGCCGCCGAACTCGCCCTCGACGCCCCACCGACCACGCGCGTCGACGTCGAGGAGGCCCCGATGGAGCGGCGTCGGGCGGGCGGCCGATTGCGGGCGGTCGAGCCGGGCAGCCTTGGCCCGCTTGACGAAGAGCCCGACCTTGAAGGCATCCTTGCGCGGCCGGTCATCGCGCCGATCACGGGCGATGGCGCCATCACGCCGGCGTCGCTCGACGCCGCCGGCGACATCGACGCCGAGGGCGGGGATGCTCAGCAGCGCATCGGCGACGTTGGCGGCATCGAGGCCGCCGGCGAGCAGGATCGGCACCTCGCGGGCGACGGCGGCGGCCAGCTCCTGTGCCGCGCGGCGCCCGGTGCCGCCAGGAAACGGGCCACCGGCCGTGTCGAGCATGATCCGGGCGGCCCCTGCGGCGAGATACGTCCGGGCTCGTTCGACGGTCGCGGCCGCGGCCTCGGTCACGGATCCAGCCGCATCGTCGGCGCACTCGGGCGGCAGGTGGAGCACCTTCCAGGCCGGGCGCTCCAGCCGGCGGATCGTGGCCGGCGCCTCAGAACCATGCAGCTGGAGCGCGTCGAGGTCGAGCCGCCGAGCCAGGGCGTTGGCGTCGTGCGCGTTGCGGTCGACGATGACCCCGACGACCTGTGGCGGCGGACTCGCGGCGGCACGAACGGCAGCGATGATCGTGGCAGCGGTCCGTTCGTCGAGGGCGCGGGGCGTGCCCGGGGCGAAGTTGAGGCCGATGGCATCAGCGCCGGCCCGGATCGCGGCCAGGGCACCGGCCACGTCGGTCACGCCGCAGATCTTCACGAATGGCGCCCGGTCGGCCGCGGCAGGATCCTCTGTCGCGGTCGGGGGGCGGCCGGCGGCGACGAACGCAGCCGTCCGGGCGCGGATCGCGACCGGGTCCTCGCCCGTGCTCATCAGCGCCTCGCCGATGAGAGCGGCGTCGAAGCCGACGGCACGCCAGCCGGCGACTGTGGCCGGCTCACGAACGCCCGACTCGGCGACCACGAGGCGGTCGTCGGGGACGGCGGCGCGCAGCCGGACCGCGTGCTCGGGATCGACGGTCAACGTCCGGAGGTTGCGGTTGTTGAGCCCGATGATGCGTGCGTCCGACCTCAGAGCGCGATCCAGCTCGCGGCGATCGTGGGCCTCGACGAGCGGCTCCAGGCCGAGGTCCCGCGCCGCTCGTACGAGCGAGCGCAGGCCGGCTGCCCCGTGCAGGCCGGCAAGGAGGAGGACGAGGTCCGCCCCTGCGGCCCGCAGGACCGGCAGCTGCCGACGATCGACCACGAACTCCTTGGCCAGGACCGGCACGGTGACCGCTGCCCGGATCGCCTTCAGGTCGTCGATCGAACCGCCGAACCAGTGCGGCTCGACGAGCACGGAGACGATGCTCGCGCCGCCGGCCACGTAGGCACGTGCCCGGGCGACGACATCGGTCTCTGGGCCGCGCCAGCGCCCCCGCCGAGGGCGAGCGTCGCTTGACCTCCGCGATCACATGGAGGCCCGGTCGCAGGAGCGGGGACAGCGCGTCACGCGGAGCGGGCGCGAGGGCAGCTTCGCGGCGAAGATCGGGGTAGGTGCGGCCGTCGAGTTCCGCGGCGATGTCCGTGCGACGTCGCTCGGCGATCTCGGCCAGGACACCAAGGCGAGCGGCGGTGCGGTTTGACGGGCGAGGCGCGACGGCGGTCACGATGCGCTCGCCGATCCGGCACCTGCAGGCGCGGCACCGGCCTGGGCGGCTGCCTCCCGGGCGGCCTCGACCCCCACACGACGTCCGCGCAGCCGCTCCAGACGATCGGCGGCCGCCCCCGAGTCGATGGTGGCGGCCGCCAGCGCGACCCCATCGCCCAAGGACCCGGCACTGCCCGCCAGCTCGAGGGCGGCCCCGGCGTTGAGCAGGACGACGTCGCGACGCGGCCCGTCGGCGCCGCGCAGCACGGCCTCGACGATGGCTGCGTTCTCGGCGGGGGAGCCACCAGCCAGCGCCGCGCGAGATGCGCGCGCCAGCCCGACGGACTCCGGCATGATCTCCGCCCGGGCGATGCCGCGCCGAGGTCACGTCGTAGCGCACGCCGCTGCCATCGAGCGGCAGCTCGTCGATGCCCTCGCCATGAACGACGAAGGCCCGCTCGACGCCCAATCGCTGGAGGACCTCGGCCATCTTCGGCGCGACGATGGCATCGCCCGCACCGACGACGAGACGTGAGACGCCGGCCGGGTTGGTCATCGGGCCCAGGAGGTTGAAGGCGGTCCGGACGCCGATCTCCCGGCGGGTCGGGCCGGCATGCATCATCGCGGGGTGGAAGCCGGGCGCGAAGAGGAAGGCGAAGCCGTCCTCGCGCAGCGACTCGGCCGCCTCCTCGGGCGACTGCTCGACGATGATGCCGAGCGCATCGAGCACGTCGGAGGAACCGGACGCTGACGTGATGGCGCGGTTGCCGTGCTTGGCGACCGGCACGCCCGCGGCCGCCACGACGATGGCCGCGGCGGTCGAGATGTTGAAGGTGCCGCTCCGGTCGCCGCCCGTGCCGACGACGTCGATGGCACCATCCGGCGCATCGACGCGAAGGACGCGCAACCGCATCGCCGTCGCGAAGCCGGCCAGCTCATCGACCGTTTCGCCGCGCATCCGGAGCGCGACCAGGAGCGCCCCGAGTTGGGCCGGCGTCGCCTCGCCGTCCATGACCGCGCCCATCGCATCGCGCGCCTGCTCGAAGCGTGAGCGTGTCGCCGTCGACGACCGCGGCCAGGGCCGCCCGGACCACCTCGCTCATCAGTCGGCCCTGGTCATCGGTCGGACCCGCTCATCGGCGCGACCCGACCAGCCCGCGCGTCGCGAAGCCGATCCCGTCCTCGCCTTCCAAGATGCCCGCGCTCCCCTGACCCGTCAGGCGCAGGAAGTTGGCCAGGAGGTGTGGGCCGTCGGGCGTGAGCACGGACTCGGGGTGGAACTGGACGCCCTCGATCGGCAGGCCCTTGTGGCGCATGGCCATGACCACGCCGTCCTCGGTCCGGCCCGTGACCTCGATCTCCGACGGTAGGCTCGACTCATCCACGCAGAGCGAGTGGTAGCGGGCGGCCAAGAACGGCGACGGCAGGTTGACGAGCAGGCCCTGGCCGTCATGGAAGACCTGGCTGGCCTCGCCATGGACGAGGGTCGGCGCCCGGACCACGCGCCCACCGAAGGCGGCACCGAAGCTCTGGTGCCCGAGGCAGACGCCGAGCAGCGGGATGCCATGCTCGGCGGCCACCTCGACGGTCGCGACCGAGACCCCGGCCGTGCCCGGGTTGCCCGGTCCAGGCGAGATGACGATGCCGGCGAGCGGCTCGCGCTCGTCGGTCGGCTCGGCGCCCGGCGCCCCATCGATCGCCAGCCGCTCCACGCCGGCCCGGTCGATGCGGTCGTTGCGAACGACGAGCAATCGCGCGCCCGAAGCCTCCAGCGCCTGGACGAGGTTGAAGGTGAAGCTGTCGTAGTTGTCGATGACCAGGATCACGCCGGAGCCCCCTCCGGCGGCGATGCGGCTGCTGCCCCGGCTGCGGCGTCCGCGCCAAGTGTCTCCGCGGCCTGCTCGATGGCCCGACGCATGGCGGCGGCCTTGTGCTCGGTCTCCTCGAACTCGCGCTCCGGCACCGATCCCGCCACGATGCCGGCGCCGGTATGGATGTGGGCGACCCCGTCCTTGAGCACGGCCGAGCGGATGGTGATGGCGGTATCGAGGTTGCCGTCGTAGCCGATGTAGCCGGCCGCCCCACCATAGAGCCCGCGCCGCTCGCCCTCCAGCTCGGCGATGAGCTGCATGGCGCGCACCTTGGGCGCCCCCGACAATGTGCCGGCAGGAAAGACGCTCTTCAACGCGTCCAGCGCGTCGAGGTCCGGGCGGATGCGCGCCTCGACGTGCGAGACGAGATGGAGCACGTGGGAGTAGCGCTCGACCTCCATGTAGCGCGTCACAGCCACGGTGCCGGGCCGCGCCACGCGACCGAGGTCGTTGCGGCCGAGGTCGACGAGCATCACGTGCTCGGCGCGCTCCTTGGGGTCGCGCTGGAGCTCGTCGGCGATGCGCTCGTCGTCGGCGTCGTCCACCCCTCGTGGCCGCGTACCGGCGATGGGATGGGTCGTCATCCGGTCGCGATCGACCTGAAGGAGCAGCTCTGGGCTGGCGCCGACGACCTCGAAGTCGGCTGTGCGCACGAAGAAGAGGTAGGGGCTTGGGTTGACGCGTCGGAGCGCGCGGTAGAGACCGATGCCATCGAGGCTGCCGCCGTCGGCGCCGTGCGGCAGGGTCAGAGACTGGCGGCGGGCGAGCACGATCTGGATCGCTTCGCCGGCCGCGATGGCGTCCTTGGCCCGGACGACGGCCGCCTCGTAGGCCTCACGGCCGAGGCTGGCCTCGATCGGGCTTTCGAGCTCGATGGGCTTCGAGCCACCGGCGCTGGGGCGGGCGCTCGGGGTCGGTGCGAGCTCGGAGGTGGACGGTCGGGCGGTCCGCTCGAGCGCCTCGAAGATCGCCCGTTCCGCGATCCGGTATCGGCCCTCGAGGTCGGCCGGGGCGGTCTGGAGCGAGGCGATCGCGCTCAGCGTGTGGGTCAAGTGGTCGAAGACGAGGACGAGATCGGTCTCCAGGAAGGCCGCTGTGGGCACACCGATGTGGTCGACGTCTGGCAGCGGCACCGGCTCGAACTGGCTGATGGCGTCATACGCCAGGGCGCCGACGGCGCCACCGGTGAAGCGCGGCATGCCCTCGAGGGGCACGACCTTCCGACGGGGCACGAAGGCCCGGATGGCGGCGATGGGGTCCTCCACCTCCAAGGTCTCGCTCGGCAGGCCGGCGTGGAAGACATCCTCCGAGAGCGGCCGATCGACGATGCGGGCGGTCGTGCCGCGCACCTCCAGCGTCCGGCGTGGACCGACACCCAGGAACGAGTAGCGCCCGACGCGCTCGCCGCCCTCGACCGACTCGAGCAGGTAGGCCGGGCCGCCGTCGTCCATGCGCAGGAACGCGCCGACGGGCGTCTCCAGGTCCGCGTCGCGGCTGGCGCGCAGAAGGATGGTGTCGGCGTTGCCCGCCAGGCGCTTGGCCTCGGCCAGGCTGAGCGGGCTCGTCATCGTCATGTCGTGTCGCTGGACCTCCGCAGAATCAGAACGACCTTCCGTCCGCTGCCGGGACGAAAGGTCGAGGCCTTCCGCGGTGCCACCCGCCTTCGGCGCCCGGTCGGCCGGGTGCCGCGCTCTTGGCCGACGGACCCGACGGGGTCGATCGGTGCTGCCCTGATATCGCTGGCGCGCTGCGCCGGAGCCTAGTCGGCCGCTCGCGGCCGTTCGGTCCGGAGGCTCCCGGGTCCATTCGCCATCGTCCTCGCACCGGCTTCCACCAGCCGCCGGCTCTCTCTGCCGAGGGATCGACGGGTACTCGTCCCGTTCATCGCCCGTCTTCAGTTAGGCGCGGAGTATAGGCCGAGCGCCGAGAACGGTGTCAAGCGGGTCAGTCGAAGTCGAAGATCGTGTTGCCTTCATAGAACTGCAGGACATACGAGCAGCGCTCGCAGACGAGGAGCAGGACCTTGTGGGCGGTGATGCCCCATTGGCTGTCGATCTTGCCGCGTTCCTGGCGGAAGGTGCCATTGCCGCACATCGGGCAGACGGGCTTGCGCCGCTCGTTCGTGGACTGGTCGGTCATCGATGCTCTCCTGGTCCTGCCTGATCGGTCAAGGCTGAGCCCCGCTCGTTGCTCTCACCACGGGCAGGATGGTCACGAACCGCCCATCCATGTCCCGGTAGCGGCGGGTCGGCCGGCGCCACTTGAGGTAGTCGGCCTTGAGCTTGTCGAACGGCACCAGCGCGTCGGGCGGACGGGACGTGCCCCAGATCGAGCTGACGTACGGGAACCAGACGTCTTCGATATTGACGTCGGTGACCACGAAGTCATCGGTCACGGCAGGGTCGGCAGTGGCGTGGAAGCCCGACATGACCCACGAGTGGGCGCCGCGCCAGACGAGCAGGCCAGCCGGTCGGCCGGTCAGGCGGATGGCCGTCGCGGCCGCCTGGACCGCCTGGCGTCGAGTCGGGTGGACGCCGACCTCGAAGGCACCGAAGCCGAGCTGCTCGAGCCCGCGCGCCCAGCCGATGGGCTCCGCGCCCTTGCCGACCAGCGTCTTGGTCGAGAGCCGGCGGGCCAGCTGATAGAGGCCCTTCTGGGTCGCCCTGGAGTGCTCGGCGCCACGCGACATGATGTTGATCATCGTCAGCATCGCGGCCGGCACGCAGTACCACTTGGTGGCCTCGGTCACGAAGTCGTTCTTGCGGTAGAGATCCATCTCGAAAGGCCCTTCGACCACGGCCGGCGGGTCGAGCACGGGTTCGACCTCCGGGCTGCCGGCGGATCGACCGAGCGCACGAACCGATCGAGGGAGGGCGCTGTCGGCATCCAGGCCTCGGGATCGAGGGCAACGGTGGGGACCGAGCCACCACCGGTCGTCGGCAGGGAGGGCGATGGCAAGGCGGCCAGGGAGGGCGCCGGCAGGACGAGGGCGGGCGTCGATGCCGGCGCTGTCGGCGGGACCGCCCGATCGGCAGGCGGAACGGCGGCTGTGGCCGTGCAGGCTGCCAGGAGCACGCCTGCCATGAGGGTCGGGAACAGGCGTTTGGTGGTCGGTCGCTGGGTCATGGCGCTCGGTCTGACGGTCGGGGCCGGGCTCAGGTTGCGGTGAGGTCCCGGCGCATCGTAACCCGGGGCGTCGTTCCACCCGGTGGCAGATACCGCGCGACCTCGTGGAAGCCCGCGCCCGCGAAGAGGCTGACCGTGCCGGGATAGGCGGCATCGGCGCTCAGCCGAGCGTCGCCCACATCGCGCGCGTAGCCCTCGATGGCAGGTGCGCCGTGCTCCCGCGCATAGGCCGCCGCGCCGTCCAGCAACACCCGCGCGATCCCCTCGCCCCGGCGCTGGCGGGCGATGTAGAAGCAGACGACCGACCAGGCCGGCAGGTCATCGACCGGCTTGAGGTTCCGCGAGCGCACGAGGCGCGGAAAGCTGGCTCGGGGCCCGAGTCCGACCCAACCCACCGCATCGGACCCGTCGTACGCGAGCAGGCCAGGCCCTGGGTCATCGTCCGCGAGGGCGCGGAGGTCGGCCTTGTTGTCGGCAGCCTTGGCCTTGGACATCTCGGTACTGGTTCGCCGGAAGTCCATGCACCAGCAGCCGTATGAGGCGCCGCTCTTGCCGAAGAGCGCCTCGAGGTCCGGCCAGCGCTCCGGCGTCAGCGGCTCGATCCGAAGGTCCTCATCGCTCACAAGGTCACGGTACCGGCTCCGGGCCGATCACGTGGCTGGCGGATCACGGCCAGCGCGGAAACGTGCTACCTCCCGCCGCCTGCTGGCGCCCTGAGGCTGCTATCGTCAGCGACGATGACCGCGACAGCAGCCACCAGCCCGACCATCGCACCCGGCCCCAGCTCCCCTTCCGCCGAAGCCATCCGCCTGGCGTTCGCCGACGCCTGGGGTGAGATGGGCGCTGCCTGGGGCGTGCCACCGTCGGTGGCTCGGGTGCACGGCTACATCCTCGCTCACCCCGGGCCCCTGACCGAACGCGAGGTCCGGCAGGCGCTCCGCCTCTCGCATCGGGCGGCCAGCCTGGCCCTTGCGGAGTGCGAGGATTGGGGGCTCATCGAGCGCATCCCCGATCCGGTCCGCGTCGGCCGTCGCGGCCCGAGCGCCGTCGCCTATGTCAAGGTCGGCGACCACTGGGTCTGGTTCCAGCGCATCGCCGAGCAGCGCAAGCAGCGCGAGACCGACCCGGTCCTGCCCTTGATCGAGGCGGCCATGGCGCGGGCCGATGCCGTCGCCGCAGACACGCCGGGCGACGCAGAGGTCGCCGCGCTGCGCAGCTGGCTCGAGGACTTCCATGGCTTCGTCCGGCTCTTCGACCGCGCCGTCGGCGTCGTGGCGCGGGCCGAGTCGTCGGAGATCGCCCGCGGCTTCGCGGTCCTGGCGCGCGTCCCGGACGAGTCGCTCGACCGCCTGCTGCGCCTCTTCGCCCAGCTGCCGGAGGACGAACTCGCCTCGACGCTGGAGGCGATCTCCCGCGTCTCGCCGACGACCGCCCGCCGCGTGCTGAAGGCGGCCGGCCGCGTGGCGCGCCTCGGGCGTTAGGCCCGCGTCAGAACGCGTGGCGGAGAGGGTGGGATTCGAACCCACGAGACTTTCGTCCGGCGGTTTTCAAGACCGCTGCCTTCAACCACTCGGCCACCTCTCCGAATGGTGAGGATAGCGTCAGCCTGAACGGCGCAGCCAGCCGAACCAACGGCTCAGACCCTTCGCCGGCTCATCGGTCGCCGGGCTCGAGTCGGGCTCGGTGCCCGCCGATGCCTGCACGGCGTGGTCGTGGTCGTGATCGTGGTCGTGGTCGTGGTCGTGGTGGTGCTCGTCCGGGTCGGCGTGGGCCTGCTCACGGTGCAGGTCATGAGGCTCGTTGAAATCGCTCGGCGGTGGTGCGCCGAATGCGGGTCCCAGGGTCATCGCGATCCTCCTCGGTGACATCGATCGCCGCACATCCGGCGCGGCGGAGTCGGGTCTAGGGCTCGGGCGAGTCTACGCGTCCGGCTGGAGGCGGACCGTCGTCGACGGTCCGGCGGCGCTCGTCCCACCGGGCCGACCGCCCGGCATCACCGCTCTGACCAGGATGGTCGAGGCGGCGATGCTGACCACGACGGCCGCAAGCATGGCCACGTAGTCCGAGCCCGTGATGACCCCAGCAGTCACGAGCGCCGAGCCGATGACGAACCCGAACTCGCCCATCTGACCGAGCCCGACCGCCAGCTGGAGTGGGCGCGCTGGCAGCCGTGCCGCGCGCGCCAATCCGTAGGCGACGGCGCTCTTGGCGATCACGATGAGGAGCAGGAAGACACCCAGCATCGGCAGGCCGACGAGCAGGTCGCCGGGGTCGACCAGCGTGCCGATGGCCACGAAGAAGAGCACCGCGAAGAGGTCGCGGAAGGGCAGCAGGCGACGACGCGCCTCGGCCGCGACCGGGCTCTCGGTGATGGCCAGCCCGCCGACGAAGGCGGCCAGGGCCAGCGGCACGCCGAAGACGACGGCGCCGACGCCGGCCAGCGCCAGGCCGCTGGCGACCGAGGTGATGAGGAAGAGGTCGTGCTCGTGCCGCAGACCGGCCAGGAGCAGCGGCAGCACCCGTGCCGTGAGCAGCGCCAGCAGGGCGAAGGCGACGAGACCGAGGAGGGCGTCGCTGACCGGCCGACCGCCGAGCGCGAGCGCGGCGAGGAGGACGCCCGCCGCCACCACGCCGGTCACGTCCTGGAGGACAGCCCAGCCGAGCATCGACCGTTCCGTCGGCTGATCCGTCGTGCGTCGGCGACTGCGCGTGATGTTGACGACCACGACCGAGGAGCTGAAGGCCACGCACAGGCCGAGGATGGCGGCCGGGATCGGGGCAAAACCGAGGACGACGAAGACCGCGCCTCCGATGAGCGTGGTGACCAGCATCTGGGCCGGAGCCACCCAGAAGAGCGCACGCTGCTCGCGTCGGAGGGTCCGCAGGTCGACTTCGATGCCGACCTCGAAGAGGAGCAGCACGACGCCGACGTCCGCCAGCAGGTGGAGCTGCTCCGGATCGGCGACGTAGCCCGGCGTGAACGGGGACACGATGAGCCCGACGAGGAGGTACCCGACCACCGCGGGCAGACCGACCTTGCGCGCCACGAAACCGGCACCGACGGCGGCCAGAAGCACGATGCCGATCTCGAGGATGGCGGGCGCCGTCGTCTCCACCACTCGATGGTACAAGCGCGCGTGGGCGCCGACCGACCGAGCCGCGAAGTCGTGCGGCTATCCTCGGCTCGATGCCCGAGTCGATCCCCGATTTCGACCTCTACGCCGAGCTGGGTGTCGCGCCCGACGCCGACCCCGACGCGATCCGGGCCGCGCATCGCGAGGCCGTGCGGCAGGCCCACCCGGACGTGCTGGCCGACGAGGACGTCGGCGACGACCTGGCCAAGCGTCTGAATGTCGCCCGCGATTGGCTGACCGATCCCACCCGTCGGGCCCGCTACGACGAGGCGCGCGGTCTCGGGACCTGGGCGACGGAAGGCGGCGCGGTCATCGGGCGCGGCAGACGACGCTGCGACGTCCGCTGACAGCGGTCTCGCCACGAGACCGGACCGGCGCGATGCCTTCGGCTGCCTGGAATTCGGCTGGTGGCTCCTGCTCATCGCCGCCGGAGCGCTGATCTTCGCGATCCTGCTGGTCATCGTCGCCGACCTCTAGCCAGGTCGGCGCCCGAGCAGGTGGTTGCCGTCTACTCCTCCTGGATGACGACCGTGCCGGCGATGAGGTCGTGCCACCCTCGGCGGCGGCTGTCGATGAGGACCCAGACGAAGCCCAGGTAGAAGATGATCTGATCGATCCAGTAGCCGATGAGGCGCAGGATGGCCGGCCCCATGGTGACCTTGCCGCCGTCCTTGTCCATCACCACGCGGAGGTGGAAGGGCCGCATGCCGAGTGTCTGGCCGTCCTTCGTCCAGAAATACGGGAAATAGACGAAGTAGATGGCGAAGAACCCGATGATGCCGGCGATCACCGATGTGGCCGACAGGAAGTCCACGCCGACCGCGGAGAAGACGGCAGCCATGATGCCGAAGATGATCAGGATCAGGATGCTGATGCCGAGGATGATCAGGTGGTCGAAGATGAAGGAGAACAGGCGAGCGCCGTGGTCCGCGAAGCGGACGCCAGGGAACGGGCCCGGTACCACGGCCGGCGGCTGCCAGACCGGCGGAGCCGGCGGCGCCGCGCTCGGCGGCACGACCGTTGCTGGCGCTGATGACGCCGGGGCTGGCGAAGGCGCCACCGGCGCAGGTTCGGGCTCGATCCGCTCGGGCTGGGGCTGATCCGGCCTCGTGGGTTCCTCGGTCATGACTACCTCTCCCCGACGACGATGGTCCCAGCGATGAGGTCGTGCCATGCACGGTACCGCTTGTCCACGAAGACCCAGGCGAACCCGATGGGGATCCCGAAGACGATGCTGTCGATGAAGAACCCGATCCAACGGAGGAAGCCTCTGCCGAGCGAGATGATCTCGCCCGTCTTCTCGTCCACGACGCGCAGCCCGAGCGGCATCATCGCCAGCGTCTGGCCGTCACGCGACCAGAAGTAGGGGAAGTAGCCGACCGAGATGACGATCGCCAGGATCGCCCCGATGACCGCGATCAGGTTCTGTAGCGTCTGGCCCAGGAAGGCGGCGAAGAAGACCAGCACGATCAACACGGCGCCGACGGCGAAGGCGATGAGCAACCCGTCAAGGATGTAGGCGATCAGGCGCAGGCCGCGGCTGCCGAGCACCGGCTCGGATGGAGACGGTGGGTGGGCATCGGGGGGCGGGGGTGGCGGCGGGCCTCCAGCTGGATGCAGCGTCGGTTCGGTCGGCTCCATGCCGAAGCCGGGCGCCAAAGTCATCGAGATCCCTCCATCCGGGCCCCCCGGGCTGGCCCAGGTCGGGCTGGGATCGAGTCTACGCCCATGTGCGCCTGCAGGACAGAGGGCACCTTGAGGCTCTGGTCGGGCTGTTGGTAGACCTCGAGGATGGCTGCGACCGTGCGGGCCAGCGCCAGCCCGGAACCATTGAGCGTGTGCAGGATCTCCGGCTTGGCGCGGGCCTCGGGGCGCCAGCGGATGTCCATGCGTCGGGCCTGGTAGTCGCGGAAGTTGGAGACCGAGCTGACCTCCAGCCATCGCTCGACGCCGGGCGCCCAGACCTCCAGGTCGTACTTCTTGGCCTGTACGAAGCCCATCTCGCCGGTCGCCATGAGCTTGACCCGATAGGGCAGCTCCAGTCGCTGGAGGATGACCTCCGCGCACCGCGTCAACCACTCGAGGGTCGCATCCGAATCGGCCGGGCGCTCGAACGAGACCATCTCGACCTTGTCGAACTGGTGGACGCGCAGGATGCCGCGCGTGTCCTTGCCGGCGGCGCCGGCCTCGCGCCGGAAGCAGGGCGAGTAGGCGACGTATCGGATCGGCAGATCGGCCGATTCGATGATCTCGTCCCGATGGATGTTGGTGACCGGGACCTCTGCCGTCGGCACCAGGTAGAGATCGTCGCGCGTGACGACATACATCAGGTCTTCCTTGTCCGGGATCTGCCCGGTGCCGCGGGCGGACGCAGCGTTGACGAGGGCAGGTGGCCAGATCTCGGTCATGCCGTGCTCGCGCGTGTGGACGCCGATCATGAAGTCGATGAGCGCGCGCTGCATGGCCGCGCCAGGGCCGCGATAGATCGGGAACCCGGAGCCGGTGACCTTGGCGCCCGCATCGAGGGCGAGCATGCCCAGGGACTCGCCCACCTCCCAGTGGGCCGCGCGGTGGTCACCATCGTCGAATTCGTGGGCCGCCGGCTCTCCCCACGAGCGGACGATGACGCTGGCCTCTTCGCCGCCGACGGGCACGCCAGCATCGGCCGGGTTGGGGATCCGCAGCAACAGCTCCTCGAGCCCCGCCTCGACCTCGGCGAGGTCGGCATCGAGGGCATCGATGCGCGTACCAAGCTCGGTCGAGCGCTCGCGGATGGCACCGACCTCTGGCCCGGTGGGGTCCGAACCGGCCTTGATGGCCTCGCCGACAGACCTGGAGATCGTGTTGCGCTCGGCCTTGAGGCCGTCCGACTCGCCGAGCAGTGCGCGCCGACGGGCATCGAGCTCGACGGCAGCATCGACGACCGTCGGATCTTCGCCTTTCTCGACGGCCCCCTCGCGCAGGCGATCGGCGTCGTCCCGAAGGCGTTGCAGCCCGACGCTCATGCCGTCGCCTCGGCGGCTCGGCCGACGCCGGCGGCGCGCAGCCGTCCGTCGACGAAGCCGGGCTCGAGGCTGGCCAGCAGCCAGCCCGCGCGCGGCCCGTTGGGTCGGCCGAGGAAGGCCAGGTAGATGGCCCCGAACGCTTGCGCCGAGGAAAGCTCGCGCGCCTGGGCTGTGCGGAAGATGAGGTCCTGCCAGGCGTCGCCCGCGGCCGGCCGCTCATCGGCGGCGGCGTCCGCAAGGGCGGCCAGGTACGCGCGCTGGGCATCGTCGAGGACGGCGGCTTCGTCCGGCAGCCCTCCCTCACGGACCTCGACGCGGTACCGGTCGGGCGCGAACTCGGCCAGCCAGGCCCGAGCGACGGCCACGCGCTGCGCGAGGATGGCGCGCTCCGCATCGTCGAGTGGTGCCCCTTTCTCAGCTTCCATGCGCGCGTCGAGGTCGACACCGGGGACCTGCACGAGAAGCGCGAGGTGGCGGAAGGCGGGCCGGAAGCGGGCGGCCTCGGCGGCCAGGTCGTCGGGCTCGTTGACCAGGCTGGCCCGGAGGATGCGATCGGGCTCCGGCGGCAGCTCGCCGCGGACCTCACGGCCGGCCACGGCGCCGGCGATGCGGTCGAACTCGTCGAAGAGCCCGGGGATGGCGTCGCCCTCGGGATCGAACTCGATGGCCCTGCGCGGCTTGTGGCGCAGGAAGAGGAAGCGCAGGAGCTCAGGCGGCAGTGTCTCCGCCATCGCGTGCGCGGTGGCTCCAGTCCCCTTGCTGGTGCTCATCTTCTTGCCGCCGATGTTCAGGAACTCGTAGGGCACGTTGTGCGGCGGCTCCCGGTCAAAGACGCGGCGGCTGATGGCATCGGCCCGGTCGCGCGAGCCGCCCTTGGTGGCGAGATCCTTGCCGCAGCCCTCGATGGTCGCCCCCACGAGCCCCCAGCGCGCGGCCCAGTCGACGTTCCACACAAGCTTGGCGCGCCCACCGAACGGCGACGTGCGGCCATGAAAGCCGCAGCCGACGGCCCACTCGACCAGGTCGGCGCGACAGTCGTATGTCACCTCGCGCCCGTCCCAGCCACTCGCGATGGTCGTGCCGCTGCGCCCGCAGTTCTCGCAGATGACGCTGATGGGCAGCCAGTGTTCGGGATGGTCGACGGTGCTCACGGTGCGGTAGATCTCGCGGATCGTGGCCGCCTGGTCCAGCGCGCGCGCGATGTAGGGGTCCATCTCGCCCGCGGCGTAGCGCTCGCTCATCCAGTACAGCTCGGGCGCGATGCCCAGGCCCTCGAACGTGCCCAGGAACAGGCCCACGAAGTGGCGCGCGTAGTTCGGCGCGGCGCTGCCCTCCGGGGCCGGCACGTTCACCAGCGGCACGCCCATGTAGCGGGCGACGGCGTCGGGCGTCAGCAGCGCCTGGGCGTCCATCGGGTCCAGGTCTTCTACGCCGTATCGGAACACGACCGGCGTGCCCACGTCGATGAGGGCCCGGCGGATGGCGTCGTGCAGCACGACGCCGCGCAGGCTGCCGACGTGGACGGTGCCGGACGGCGTCTTGGAGTCGTTGACGACCTGGGGGCCGGTGACGGCCGCCGCCAGCTCGTCGGCCCAGTACACGCCGAGCGCCTAGCTGATCCCGGTGATGGTGTACACGATGTCGCCGTCGGGGGCCGTCACGGTCACGCTCTCGCCCACCTTGCGCCCCAGCAGCACCTTGCCGAGCGGCGACTCGTTGGAGATGCGGCCCTCGCGGGGCGAGGCTTCGGTCGGCCCGACGATGGTGTACGCCTCTTTGCCGTCGCTCGACTTCAGGGCCACGGTGGCACCGATCGAGACATGGTCGGTGGCGTGGTGCTCGTCGATGAGGATGGCGTTCTTGATGAGCGCCTCGAGCGACTGGATGCGACCCTCGACGAAGGCCTGCTCGTTCTTGGCGTCTTCGTACTCGGCGTTCTCGGACAGGTCGCCGTGCGCCTTCGCCTCCTGGATGCGGGCAGCCACCTCCGGCCGGCGCACGTTGATCATCGCGTCCAGCTCCAGCCGGAGCTTCTCCATCCCATCGCGGGTCACGTAACTGGGCTTCGGATTCACGCAGGGACTCCCCTGAGAAACGGACGAACCCCCGGCTCTGCGGCGGTCGCCGCGGCCAGGAGTCCGAATGTCGGCGGATTGTAGGTCCGGCCCCTGGACCGTCAAACGCCAGAGGGTGCCCGCGCACACCGCGGCTGAGGCGATGCGCTCCGTTGTATCCCTCAGGGCGACGCAGCGCTCGAGATGCAGGTACTGCCGGCACTCCGTCGTCGGTCCACGTCCTGCGTCAGCTCGCGCTGCCCGACTGCAGATCAATCGGTCGAGGTCGAGCGCCCAGACATAGCTGTCGTAGACGGCGTGCGCAGCCAGCATCGACCCATCCCCGCTGAAGGCGAGGCGCCCGACCGGGCCGCGACCGCCGCCGAGCACGAGCCGAAGCTCGCCGGTCCCCGTGTCGTAGAGGCGGACGGTGGCTCCGACCGGCACGGCCAAGCAGTGACCCGTCGGGGCTGAAGGCGACCTCGGACGCGAAGTCCGAGCCCTCGATCTCGCGGTGCGTCCCGTCGATCAGATCCCAGATCGCCGAGCGGGCCGAAGCCCGTGGCCGCGAGGCGGCCCGTCGGGTCGACCGTCACGAACTTGCGCGGGCGGCGTCTCGATGTCCTTGATGACCGTCCCTTGGCGCCAGTCCCAGACGGTGATTCGCCCCGTCTCCGTCTGCCCCTCGGTCGAGCGCGTGCCTGATCGTCACCAGGCGCTCGCCGTCAGGGCTGAAGCTCACGCTCGTCGTGCCATAGCCATCTCGCTCCAGCAGGACGGCCTCCACCTTGCCGTCCAGGTCGAGCACCTCGACGGCCGCTCCCCTCGACGCCGCTCACGATGGCCAGCAGGCGGCTGTCGGCGCTCCAGCCGGTCCCGTCGAACGGCGGCGGCTCGGCGAAGCGAACGCGCTCCGAGCCGGTGGTGAGGTCCCAAATGGCTGGACCGTGGACCAGCCAGCGCCCGTCCGGGCTGACATCCAGGTCGTGCTCCGCGACGCGCGGGCCGATGGCCGCAGAGACGTCGCCCGTCTCGAGGTCGTGCAGACGGACGAACCCGTCCTCGTCCGCAGAGACCACCTGTCGATCATCCTGGCTGAACCCGACATCGCCGTACTCCCCGGTCGCCGGGATGATCGCCATCTCGGCCAGCGCCGGTCGGGCGTCAGGTCCCACACCTTGACCGCCGAGCCGTCGGTCGTGCCAGCTGCCAGGCGGGTCCCGTCCGGCGAGAAGGCGAGGCTGGCCACGCCGCGGTTCGTCGCCTCCGAGGCGAGGGTGAGGGACTCCGTCGAGGCGTCCGTCGAGCGTGGTCCCAGACGATGACGTCACCGGACTCGTCCGTCCCGGTCGCCAGGCGCCGCGAGTCCGCGGCTCCAGGCGAGGGTGCTCAAGCCGGACGCGTGACCGAACACGGCGTCGAGCAGGTCGCCCGTCGCGGCGTCCCAGGTCGTGCGCCCCGCCCCAGCCCTGCCGTCGCGATGACACGTCCGTCCGGGCTCCAATCGACGGCCCTCGCGCCGTATGGGGCGGGCAGGGGTTCGAAGGCGGACTGCCCCGTGTCGGTGTCGAAGACCCACAGGTCTGGCCCGGGCCCACGGCGACCTGTCGCCCGTCGGGACTGAGGCCGACGATCGCCGGGCACCTGTAGGTCGTCGTCGGCCAGCGGGCTGGCCCCCGCACCATCGCCCATCCGCCGGATCGTTCGACGAGCGGTCCCTCGTGCCGCCAGAGCTCTCGTCCGCTCGACGTCTCGACCAGCCGCACGACCATCTCGTCCGGCCAGGCCGCCACCACGCGGGCTCCCTCAGCCCCGAAGGCCAGGTCGCTGACCGGCCCCATCGCCCTCGACGGCCGCCCCCGGCCGCCCGGTCGAGGGGTCCCAGACTCGCAGCCGGCCATCGGCGCCTGCCGTGGCTAGCCAGTGACCATCGGGGCTGAAGGCGAGGTCGGTGACCGTCGCCACGATGGGCAACGATGGTGCGGACGATGGCGCCCGACGTCGCGTCCCGCAGGTCGACGGACCCGGGCGTGCCGACGGCCAGGGTCGCCATCAGGCCGTCCCCGCCCCATGCCACGGGGCCGCCGGTCCCGGCCACGGTCTGGTCGACGCGGGAGGCGGCGATCGCCAGGTGAAGCGCCTCGGTCGCCTCGCGCAGGACGACGTCCGGTCGCGCCGCGAGGCGCGCCTCCTCGACCGCCTCGATCGCCAGCAGGATGGCTCCGCTCCGGGATCGAACCTCGCGCTCGGCCAGCGCGGCGGCGGCCAGTTCCCGCACGCGCGCCACGCGCGGCCTCACGGTGGCCTTCTGCTCCTGTGCCACCGCGAACAGCGTCAGCGAGGTGGCCACGATGGTGGCCACCGCCAGGACGGCGGCCAGGGCGCGCAGGCGGAACCGCGACCGACGCTCGAGCTGCGCCTCTCGCTCGGCCCGCTGCCTCCTGCTCGCGTTGCTCCTCGTCGCGCTCGTCCAGGCTCGCCTTGAGATAGGCGCGCTCGGGCGTGCCGATGGCCAGGTCGGTCGCCTCTGCCCAGGCGGCGACCTGCTCCAGCCGCACGCCGCGCATCAGGAAGCTCGGGTCCCGCTCGGAGGCGCGCCACTCAGCGGCCGCGCGAGCCACCCGCCGCTCCTGCCGGAGGTCCTCGCGCGCGCCCTCGATCCAGCCGCGCAACCGCTGCCAGGCCGTCAGGAGCGCCTCGTGGGCGATCTCGACCGTGGGCTCGCGGGTGGCGGGCTCGCGGTCGAACGTCAGCAGCCGATGGCGCCCGAAGGCGTCCAGGACCACGTCGTCGATCGCGCCGCGACTCGACCTCGAGTGCGTCCAGCTCGCTGCGCACGACGCGTCGGCGGTGTCCTGCTGCCCCTCGCCGAGCGTGACCAGGCGCAGGAAGACCTGCTTCGTGGCCCGCTGACCCGGTCGCGGCCGATGGCCTCGAAGATGCGGTCGGCGCGCGCCGAGAGCGCGCCGGCGATGCCGCCGATGCGCCGGTAGGTGGCGAGGGTCAGCCGCGCGTCGTCCCGGCGCTCGAACGTCTCGGTCAAGGCGTACTGGACGAGCGGCAGGGCGCCCGGCTGATGGGCGACGTCGGCGATCATCTCGGCCACCAGCCCGGGCTCGACGCGTCACCCGACCGCCTCGGCCGGCCGGCGGATGGCCTCCTCCAGCTCGTCGGGCGTCAGCGGCGCGACCGCCTCTGTTCGCGCGGCGAACAGCTCGCCGAAGCGCGGGTAGATGCAGCGGTCGATCGTAGAAGTCGGCGCGCATGGTGACCACGATCCGGACCCGGCTGTCGGGGTCGACGGCGGCGACCCGCAGCGATTCCAGGAAAGCCTCGCGCTCCGCTTCGTCGTCGGTCGAGGTGAAGGTCTCCTCGAACTGATCGACCACGAGCGTCAGCTCGTGCCTCGGGCTGGAGCACGGCATCGACCGCGTCGAGGAGCCCGCGCGAGCCGGCGTCGAGCACGTCGCGCAGGTGGCTGACCGAGCGGACGGCGACCGCTGGAGGCGGCCTCGAGCTCGTCCATGGGGTGGCTGCCGGGCAGCATCTCGGCCACGAAGCTCGTCTCGGCCGGGTCCGAGCGCGCCGCGCCGGATCTCGGGCACGAGGCCGGCCCGGACGACCGAGGACTTGCCGGCGCCGCTCGGTCCGACGACGGCCAGGAATCGAGCGTCACGGGCTGTCGACGGCCAGCCGCTGGAGGAGGCGTCGGCTGAGCTCGCCGCGGCCGAAGAAGTCGCGCGCGTCGGCCTCCATGAAGGCCGCAGCCCCTTGTATGGGTTGCGCGCGTCGGCGCCCCGACGGCGACGTTCCGGCGCCGTCGACCTGCCCGCGTGGCGGCGGCCGCGAAGGCCTCGGCCTCGACTGGCATCCGCGCCATCGAGACGACCCGCGAGCTCGCGCAGTCGAACGTTGCCGGGCAGCAGCGCCGTGGCCAGCGTCGGCCAGTCGCCGCAGGTCTGCCCGCTGGTCGCCGCGCTCCACGAGGCCCGACGTCGAAGTCGACGAGATAGGCATTGCCCTCGCCGTCGAAGCGCACGTTGGCCGAGCTGACAGTCGCCGTGGGCGATGCCCTGCGGTGGGCGAATCCGAGCGCCGAGGCGACCTGATCGACGATCCGCACGGCGGTCTGCTGGTCGAGCGTCGCTGCCCCGATCGTGGAGCGCCTGGAGGCTGCCGCCCTTGAGGTAGCGGGAGACGATGTAGGCCCGACCCGGCTCGCGCCAGTAGTCGTAGACCGGCGCGATGTGGGGATGCTCGAGGGCCGCGACGGCCTGGGCCTGCTGTTCGAAGCGGCGTGCGAAGTCGGCGTCGCCGGCGACCTGCTCGTGGAAGATCCTGACCGCCACGTCGCGCCCGACCTTGGGCTGGATGGCGCGATAGATGACGCCGATCGGACCGTCGTCGATCTTCTCCAGCAGCCGGTAGCCGCGCAATGGCTCGCCGCGCAGCTCGAGCGCACGGATCTTGCTGCAGGATCCGCTCATGGAGGCGCACGAGGTCAGGCGAAGGGTCGATGCCGAGCTCGTCGGCCAGGATCCGACGGGCCCGATGGAAGGCGCCGAGCGCATCTCCCTGGCGACCTTCGCGGTAGTACGCGAGCATGAGCAGCGCCCACAGGTTCTCGCTCAGGGTATGGGTCGTCAGGAGCGCCTCGAGGTCGCCGATGGCCCGCGCCGCATGCCCCCCGGCGAGCAGGCTCTCGAGCCGCGCCGATTGCGCCTCGAGGCGAAGCTCGTCGAGCCGAGCGGTCTCGGCGAAGAGCGAGCGCTGGTCGGCGAGGTCGGCCAGGGCCGGCCCACGCCACAGCGCAAGTGCCTGGTCGAAGGCCATGACCGCCAGATTCGGATCGACCGGCAGCGCCTTCTTGCCCTCGCGGACCAAGGCATCGAAACGGCTGGCGTCGAGCTCGGTCGGCTCCAGCCGCAGCCGATAGCCAGGCGCCTGGCCCACGATCCGATCCTGGCCGATGGCCTTGCGCAGGAGCGAAACGTACGTCTGGATGATGCTGCGGGCCGTCTCGGGCGGCTCGTCGTCCCAGACGAGGTCGATGAGGGCGTCGCCGGTGCACCAGCTCATTGGCTCGGACGATGAGGTGCGCCAGGACCGCTCGCTGCTTCGGGCCACCCAGCGACAGGGTGGACGGTCCGGCGACCACCTCGAGCGGACCGAGGATCCGGAACTGCAGCCGACCCCGCGGTGGAGGCGGCGTCGGCGCGACCGGGACGAGCGTCTGCATGGCGGCCGCGACGTCCGCCTGGTCGGAGGCCACGGCCACGACGTGGACCGGCTCCGCCAGCCCTTTGACGTTGATCAAGCCGCGGTCTACGTAGCGGATGCCACCCATCGCGCGCGCGAGGTGGACGATCTCCTGGCTGGCCAGGATCTCGCCCGCGGCGGCCTCGCCGCACAGGCGCGAAGCGAGATTGACGGCGCCGCCGCGGTAGCCCTCGTCGACCGGCACGGCCTCACCGGCGTCGAGGCCGATCCCGACCGGGAGCGGCATCTCGGGCGCTGCCCGTGTCTCCTCGAGCAAGCGAGCCTGGAGGTCGACGGCCGCCCGGATGGCCTGCCGCGGCGAGTCGAAGGCGACCAACGCCTCGTCACCGCGCACCTCGACCAGGCTGCCGCCCGAGGCCTCGATCTGCTCGCCCACGATGGCTGCGAAGCGGGCCGCCAAGGCTGCCGCCGCTTCGTCGCCTCGGCTGGCCGTGAAGCTCGTGTAGCCGCGGATGTCGGCGATCAGGAAGCTCTGGATAGCGACGGGCGATGCCACGCGATCAGCATCCGGCCGCGTGGGGCGATCGCCTGCCGGGTTGGCGTCGCGGGGAGCCCCCTCGTCCTCCCTCATGCCGCCGAGTATCGACCACTGAGGGACTGACGGCCAGCCCGCGCGTTGGCCTTGGGCGGGATCCTCGAGTGCTTCACCTCTCGAACGGTCGGTCTCGGCGCTTTAGGATGGCTTGAGGGCCCTCAGCCGGCCAGGGCCACGATCCGCTTGCGAGCGCGCGTCAGGGAGCTCCGATCACGGCAGGCGATGAAGACCGTGTCGTCGCCGGCGATGGAACCGACGACCTCCGACCAGCGCGCGCGGTCGAGCGCCGCGGCCACAGCGTGCGCCGAGCCCGGCAGGGTGCGGACGACGAGCAGGATGCCCGCCTCGTGGACCTCGATGGGCAGGTCGTGCAGGAGGTCGCGCAGGCGCTCCTCACCCGAAGGCTCGGTCTCGGCCAGGCGCGGCGGCAGGGCGTAGCAGAGGACCCCGTCGCGGGCCTGCTTGATGAGCCCGAGGTCCGCCACGTCGCGGCTGACCGTCGCCTGGGTGGCCCGGAAGCCACGATCGCGCAGTGCTGCCGCCAGCTCCTGCTGGGTCCGGATACGGCGACGCACGACGAGGTCACGGATCGCCTGCTGGCGGAGCTGCTTCATGACCTCCATCGTCAGGCGCTGCCCTTCACATCAGGCCGCCAGGGCCCAGATGACGATGACGACGGCCAGCCCGATGCGGTAGGCGATGAAGATGGCGGTCGAGTGGTTCTGGAGGTAGCGCAGCAGGAGCGTCACGGCCAGGAAGCCTGCCACGGCCGAGCCCATCACGCCGGCCAGCAGCACCAACGGCTGGAAGTCGATCGCGCCACCGGCCAGCGATCGCAACTTCCAGAGGCCCGGCGCCGGCGATGATCGGGACGCCGATGAGGAACCCGAACCGGGCCGCGGCCGGTCGCTCGAGGCCGAGGAAGAGGCCGGCGGCGATGGTGATGCCGGAGCGCGAGATGCCCGGGAAGAGCGCCAGCGCCTGGGCACCGCCGACGATGATCGCGTCGCGCAGCCGCAGGTCATCGAGCGTCCGCTGCCGGCGCCCGTGCCGCTCACCGAGCCAGAGCGCGCCGGCTCCCAGGAGCACGAGGCCGGCGATGGCGATGGGCATCTCTCGGAAGTAGGTGTCGAAGAAGGGCTCCAGAGCGGCGCCCAGTACCGCGGCCGGCACGACCGAGACGAGGAGCAGCCAGGCGAGCCGCCGGTCAGGGTCGGCCGCGATCGCCCGATCGCGGAGGGAAGCGAAGCCTGCCCTGATGATGCGCACGAGATCAGGCCAGAGCACGAAGACCATGCCGACGAGCGTGCCCATGTGGAGCATGACATCGAAGGCCGCCGAGTTCAGGAACGGGTCGTCCCAGCCGAGGAATCTCGGCAGCAGGATGAGGTGCGCCGAGGACGAGACGGGCAGGAACTCGGTGAGGCCCTGCACGATGCCGATGACCAGGGCCTGCAGGATCGTCTCCATCGGAGGCCTTCGCGTCGGACCGGTCGGTGACCGGCCCGACGGCGCTCGTCACCTACCGGATGAAGAGCGGTGCGAGGACAAGGGTGATGGTCGCCAGCAACTTGACGAGGACGTGGAGCGACGGGCCGGCGGTGTCCTTGAAGGGATCGCCGACCGTGTCGCCGACGACGGCCGCGGCGTGCGCGTCTGTCTTCTTGCCCAGGACGGTGCCGCCATCGTCCTTGAGGTGGCCGGCCTCGATGTACTTCTTGGCGTTGTCCCAAGCGCCACCGCTGTTGTTGAGCACGGTCGCCAGCAGCACACCGGCGATGGTCGCGACCATCAGGAACCCGGCGATGGCCTGAGCACCGAGGAGCACGCCCACGATGACCGGGGTGGCCACCGCGACCATGCCCGGCAGGATCATCTCCTTCAGGGCGGCGGCGGTCGTGATGTCGACGACACGGGCGTAGTCCGGACGCTGGGTGTAGTCCATGATGCCGGGCATCTCGCGGAACTGGCGGCGGACCTCGACGATGATCGACTGGGCCGTCGTGCCCACGGCGCGGATGGCCAGCGAGCTGAAGAAGTAGACGAGCATGGCGCCGATGAGGGCAGCCACGAAGACCGGCACCTCGGCCAGGTCGATCGACTCGAGGCGCGTGCCGACCTCGCGCACGCCGGCCAGGATCTGGCGATCGATGATCAGGTTGACCTTGTCGATGTAGGCCGCGAAGAGGAGGAACGCGGCCAGCGATGCAGAGGCGATGGCGTAGCCCTTGGTCAGCGCCTTGGTCGTGTTGCCGACCGCGTCGAGGCGGTCGGTGATCTCGCGGGCACCGGTCTCGGCCTTGCTGAACTCGGCGATGCCGCCAGCGTTGTCGGTGATCGGGCCGAAGGTGTCCATGGCCAGGATGTAGGCGGTCGTCATGAGCATGCCCATGGTCGCCACGGCGGTCCCGAAGATGCCGCCAACGTTGTCGCCAGCGGCGTTGACCAGGCCGGCCTGCAAGCCCAGCCAGTTGCTTGCCAGGAGGGCGATGGCGATGGTGATGGCGGTCGCGAAGGTGGTCTCGAATCCGACCGCGACGCCCGAGATGATGTTCGTCGCCGGGCCGGTCTTGCTGGCCTCCGCGATCTCCTTGACCGGGCGCCAGGAGCCGGCCGTGTAGTACTGCGTGATGTATACGAAGACGATGCTCGTGGCCAGGCCGATCAAGCCGCAGGCGAAGAAGAAGACCCAGGGGGCGATGCCGTTGGTGCCGGTCTGCGTGCCGGTGTTCATGGTCTGGCTGGTGACGAACGCGAGTGCCACGACCGACAGGGCGGTCACCACCCAGTAGCCACGATTGAGCATGTTCATCGGGTCCTCGTCCTCGCGCCCACGGACGAAGAAGATGGAGACGATGGTGGCCAGCAGGCCGAAGGCGCGGATGATGAGCGGGAAGAAGATCCAGGCCTCGGGATTGGGCCAGCCCGACGTCAGGGCGATGGTGTAGACCGCGACGCCGAGGATCATGGCCCCGATGTTCTCGGCCGCCGTGGACTCGAACAGGTCCGCTCCGCGGCCCGCGCAATCGCCCACGTTGTCGCCGACCAGGTCGGCGATGACGCCCGCGTTGCGCGGGTCGTCCTCTGGGATGCCCGCCTCGACCTTGCCCACGAGGTCGGAGCCGACGTCGGCGGCCTTGGTGTAGATGCCGCCGCCGAGCTGGGCGAACAGGGCCACGAACGAGGCGCCGAAGCCGAAGCCGACGATCAGGAACGGCGCGATGGCCGGGTTGGTGAAGCCGCCATAGGCGGCGAAGATGCCCCACACGCCGAGCAACGAGAGGGCGACCACGAGGAAGCCAGAGACCGCGCCGCCGCGCATGGCGACCTGGACGGCCTCGACCAGGCTGCGCTGCGCCGCCGAGGCGGTGCGCACGTTCGACTTGACCGAGATGTACATGCCGATGATGCCCGAGGCCATCGAGCAGGCGGCGCCGACCAGGAAGGCGACGCCGGTCATCAGGCCGAGCTGCAGCCCGAAGACGTCGGTGTCGGCGACCTCCGCGGTCTCGACCAGGCCGATGACCACGCCGATGATCACGGCGCCGGCGACGGCCAGCACGGCGATCGTCGTGTATTGGCGACGGATGAACGCGACGGCGCCCTCGAGGATGGTGCCGGCCACATCCTGCATGGCCTGTGTGCCCTTGTCACGGCTGAGGACGTCGCGCGCCAGGTAGAGCGCGAAGAGGATCGCGATGACGCCCGCGATCGGGATGATCCATTGCAGCGCCGTCGCGATCTGCACGGTGGCTGAGCCTCCTCGAGTACGGCCGCTGGGCGACCAGATGGTGTTGGGCGCCTGCCACGCGAGCGAGCCGGCCGTCCCTCCGGGGGCAGGGGTCGCGATGCTGCAGACACACGACGAGCCCCGTCGTTCGGGGCCCGGGGTCGATTAGGCCGCGAGTGTATCAAACGGCGGGGGCCGATGGATGGGTCCGACTTATGCAGCAATCTTCCAACCCTGGCGGGTGCATCGTCCTTGTCGGGGCCGTATCCGCATCACCGGACCCGCGGCCGGTCGCGCGTCGGGCGCGCCCCTATACTCCCCGTCTTGTGAGCAAGCGACCGCTCGGCTGCCTCTTCGAGGTCGTCGAGACCCTCGTCCTGACCGTCATCATCTTCCTGGTCATCCAGAACTTCGTCGCGCAGCCCTACCGCATCGAACAGATGAGCATGGAGCAGACGCTGGAGCCCGGCCAATACGTCCTCATCGACAAGCTCTCGCCTCGCTGGGCCGACTATGCCCGCGGCGATGTGGTCGTCTTCTGGCCGCCGGACGCAGAGCACGAGGTGCCGTTCATCAAGCGTGTCATCGGCCTGCCAGGTGATCGCGTGGAGATCAGAGACGGCCTCGTCTTCGTCAACGGTGTCGAGCTCGACGAGCCCTACGTCTTCGAAGGGCCGACCGAGGCGAGCGTCCTTGGTGACGTCATCGTCGTGCCCCCCGACAGCTACTTCGCGATGGGCGACCATCGCTCCGACTCGACAGACTCACGCGTCTTCGGCTTCATCGGGCGCGACGACATCATCGGCCGGGCGCTCGTGCGCTACTGGCCGCTGGACACCTTCACCATGCTCCGCACACCGACCTATCCTGGCGTTCCGAGCGCAAGTGAGGACGGGTCGGATGTGCTGACCCGGCCGCAGGGCCGGGCCACGGTGGATGACAGGCACGCTCGAGCGGACGCTCGCCGCAACCACGCATTGGCCATCTGACGATCGGCTGACGCCATGAACCCCATCGGCATCGCGGCATCGGCGGTGGTCCTGCTGGGGCTCGGCATCACGCTGCGCTCGACCAACGGGCGACTCATCGTGGCCGGCGTGGCCCTCACCCTGCTGGCCCTGCCGCTTGCCGCTGGCGGTTCGCCCGAGCCGCTGGTGCTCGCCTTCCGGACGACGGCGCTCTTGATGGCCATCTTCCTGCTCGATCACGCCGTGCGGCGGACGACCGTCCTGCTCGGGCCGACCAGGCTGGGCGGTACCGCCGAGCTCGGCCTGGTAGCGGCGACCTTCGTCCTCGGCGCACTTCTGGGTGCCTCCATCCCCGACCCACGCATCCCGGCCATCCCGCTCGGCGCGGCCGTCGCACTCGCCGCTGCGGCCGGCTCCCTGCTCGCCTTCGGGACGGACATCCTGCGCATCGCGGCGGGTGCCATGTTGCTCATCGCGGCGGGAACAGCCATCGTCCCGGCATTGGGCGGTGAGATCGATCCTGCCATCCAGCTCGCCTTCTCGGTGGCCGAGCTGGCGACGGCGGTGGCGGGGTCGTGGCTGGCGCTGACCGGAGCCGCCATCCGCCACGATCTCGAGCTCGCCGACCGCCCGCGCGACTTGCGCGACGCACGCTGACGCGATGACCCTCTTCGCCTTCCTCCTGTCGGCGGCCGTCGGCGGCGGCTGTGTGGTCGCGTGGCGCGAGCGGCCGAAGACAGCCGCCGCGATCGGTCTCGTGGCTACCGCCGTCTGCCTGCTGGCGGCCATCGTCATGCCCGTCGACGCGTCGCTGACCGTGGGCCAGACGATCCTCCAGGTCGACGCCTACGCTCGCCTGTTCCTGGTCGCCGGCAGCCTCACGTTGCTCGTCAGCCAGGTCGTCGGCCTGGCCCACGGCTGGCAGCGCGAGCTGCCGCTGGCGACGCTTGGCGCACTCGGGCTCATCGGCGTGGCCCTGACGGTAGGCACACCAGCGGCGGCCATGCTGATCGTCGCTGCGGCAGGTACGTTCGTGGTCATCGCCTCGCTCGAGCGAGCCATCTCGATGCCCGCTGTCCGTGCCGCCGCATCCGGCTTTCGGCTGGCTGCCATCGCCGGCTTCATGGGCCTGGTGGCCATGGCCATGACCGGCGACGACCCCATCTTCGTAGCGCCAGACGTGCTCGCGGGAGCGACCCTGATGATGGCCGCGGCGGTCGCCATCCGGGTCGGGGCCATCCCACTCCATGCGCCAGTGGCGCGACTCATCGAGCGGGCTCGGACCGCCGCCCTGCCGCTGCTCGCGGCCTGGGTCCCGGCGGCCTTCGCGGTCGTCGCTCTCGGCTGGACCTCGACCATCGTCGCGATCGGCGCAACCACGCCGGTCGTCCTCGTGGTCGTTGCCTTCGGCGTGCTGACGATCGCGCTGGCCAGCACCGTGGTGCTCATCGACGACGACCTCGTCCGCTGGCTCGGCTACGGGGTCATCGCGGACGGTGGTTTCGTGCTCCTCGCCCTGGCCGGCAACAGCGTGTCCACGATCTCGGCGGGGCTCGCCTGGCTCGTCTGCTTCGCCCTCGCCCGATCGATCGTGGCCTGCGTCCTGCTCGGCTTCCAGGGCGCCTTCGACGCGCGCCGGACGCGGGAGTTGGAGGGCTGGCTGCGGCGGACGCCGGTCCTCGGAGCCGCCCTCCTCGGGGCGCTCGTCATCGGCTTCGGGATCCCGGGCACCATCCCATGGCAGGTGCGACTCGAGCTTGCCGAAGGGGCCCTCGGGCAGCAGCTCGGCGTGGCCCTGGTGGCCGTCGGGCTGCTGCCCCTGGTCCCGATCGCGCGCCTCGCCTGGAACGGGATCCGGCCGATCGGGGATGTCGTGGCGGCGGGCAAGAGCGAGCGATTCGTCGCACCGCCGCGAACGGAAGCGATCGACGGCGCCCAGACGACTCAGCCTGAGGTGGCGGCCGAACCTGGGGCGGCGGCGGCGGAGTCTGAGGCGGTCCCGGAGGTCGTCGTACCCAGCGAGATCGCGACGGAAGCGCCCGCGCCGCAGGGGGACGTGACGCCCGAGATCTCGGCGACGACGAGCCAGACTCTCGAGCCCGAGGTGTCCGCGGCGACGATCCCGCCCCTTGAGCCCGAGGTCCCAGACACACTCTGGGCGGCTGCGGATGCACGAGCTTCGGCCGAGGCTGCCGTGGAAGTGGCGCCGGCCCCGACCCGAGAGGTGGCACCGGCCGAGGCGCCTCTAGCGGCCGGGGCGCAGCCTGCGGCCGAGGCGCAGCCTACGTCTGAGGCGCCGCTTGTGGCTGAGGCACCGGCTGTGGTTGAGTCCACGGCGCCCAAGGTGGCCGAGCCACTCCCCGTCAGCACCCTGAGCAGCAGCGGCCGAGCGGTCCGGGCCGCTCGGAAAGCATCCCAGCCGACGATCACCGGACCCACAGGCCCGGGCACCGCTGGCACGCCAGCCGGCGATGGCGGGTCGGCGGACGCTGGTCCCCCGGCCGCTCCGAGCGCGCCGCCACCGATCGAGCCACCACGTCGCGAGCGTCTGCTGGCGAGCATCCGCCGAGCCGGAACGTCTGCGTCGACGTCGGCCGAGCCGCTCCGTCACGCCCTGCGCGACCTACCTGCCGTCTGGGCGCTCGACCGGACGTTGATCGCCTCGCTCGCGACGCTCCTGCTCGCTCTGGTCGGGCTCGCGTTTGCCGCAGACCTCGTCGGCCTCGGCTCCGCGGCGGGGCTCGGCGCCGCAGCGACACCGACGCCGTAGGTAGGACTCGCCGGGCGGCCGGCGACCGTGTTCAGTCGGCCGGGGGGAGCACCCAGCGGTCGACGTCTCGATCGTAAGCGAGGAGCTCCTCATCGCGGAACCAGAGGGCGACCTCTGCCGCAGCGTTCTCCGGGCTGTCTGAGGCATGTACGAGGTTCTGCGCGGTCTCCAGCGCGAAGTCGCCGCGGATGGTACCTGGGGCAGCCTCCTCTGGACGCGTGGCGCCGTTGATGGCACGCACGACGGCGATGGCGTTGGGCCCCTCGAAGACGGCCGCCACCAGCGGCGACGAGGTGATGAACTCGACGAGGCTGCCGAAGAACGGGCGCTCACGGTGGACCTCGTAGTGCGCCTCGGCCAGGGCGCGGTCGACCTGGACGAACTTGAGTCCGACCAGCTTCAGCCCGCGATCCTCGTAGCGCTGCAGAAGCCGACCGACCAGCAGGCGCTGGACGCCGTCGGGCTTGACGAGGACGAGGGTCCGTTCGTTCACGCTTCTCCTTCTCTGCTCGATGCGCCATCGACCGCCTGACGGGCCCGTTGGTATGCGGCGGAGGCTTCGATCTCCCGGCCCATGGCCCGGAAGGCGTCACCCCGGACGAGCTGCAGCGCCGCGGCGCCGGGTCCAGCCCGATCGCCGGTCGCGATGGCTCGGTCCGCCAGGGACAGGACCAGCGGCGCCAGCGCCGCCTCATCGCGCAGGATGATGCCCAATCGGACGGACACGCCGCGCCGGTCGCCGGCGGCGATGGCGGCCTCGACGACCTGGACCTGGTCGCGAGCCGTGTTGCGAACTGCGGCCCCGGCCGATGCGCCGGCGAGCCCTGCCGCGGCCGCCTCACCGACCTCGACGTCGGTAGCCGGCCAAGCGGCGCTGCGCGGTTGTCCGGCGAAGAGCGGCTCCAGAGGATCGGCCGCGTCGACCGGCAGCATGGCCAGCAGCCGGTTGGCATAGCCGCGGGCCTCGTTCGTTCGGCCACGTGCCGCCAGCGCTTCGGCGGCGACGATGAGGGCGACCGGCTCGGCACCGCCCGCGTCGAGGTGCGCCACGGCGGCATCGCCCGCGCCCGGCAAGTCGCCGCTCCGCCAGCGAGCTTCGGCAAGGTCCGCGAGTGCTGGCGTGTCGAGCGTGCCGTCGGCGGCCATCGTCTCCAGCTCGGCGCGGGCGAGCGAGAGCATGCCCGTGCGCAGGTGGAGTCGTGCCAGCCTGGCCTCGGCGTCGCGCGGGCCACCGGGCATGCGTCGGTCGGCAGCCTCCATGGTCGTCACGCCACGTCGGCCGTGGCTGGCCACGCGGTCCTGATGGCAGCCCCAGCGGTCGTCATGGCAGTCCAACGGATGTTCATGGCAGGTGGAGGGCGCGGTCGAGGCTGGCACCGTGGCGCGGCGGCGTGACCACGGCCAGGGTCAGCGCCTCGTCCACGAACAGTCGGCCGGCCAGGAGCTGGATCTGTTCGGCGGTCACTGCATCCAGGTTCTCGATCGCCTCGTCGAGCGTCAGGACACGGTCGTGGAGCGCCTCCTGGACGCCGATCCACGAGGCCAGGTGGCGGCTCTCTTCGAGGCGCAGCTCGAGGCGACCACGCACGTAGTTGCGGGTCTTCTCCAGCTCGGCGGCAGGCACGGGCTCGTCGCGTAACTTCGAGAGTTCGATGAGGATGGCACCCAATGCCTCACCGGCGTCGTCGGGATCCACGCCCGCGTAGATCTGGAGACTGCCGCAGTCGGCGTAGTCGGTGGTGAACGCGTGCACATCGTAGGCCAGGCTGGCATCCTCGCGGACGCTCAGGAACAGCCGGCTCGACGAACCATCCCCGAGCACGGAGCTGAGCAGCTCCAGCGTCCAGGTGTCCGGATGGTCGCGCTCCAGGGCGGGTACGCCGAGGCAGAGATGGGCCTGCGAGCCGGGTCGCTCGACGACCTTGAAGCGCTCGCCGGCCGGCAGCGGCGTGGGTGCCGCGGGCCACGACAGGCTGACGCCATTGCCGGTCCCAAAGGCCCCTGCGACGAGGCCGACCGCCTCCTCGTGGGGCAGGTCGCCGGCCAGCGCCACGACCGTGTTGGCCGGCTTGTAGGCATCGTTCCAGAAGCCACGGATGGCGTTCGCCTTCAGGCCGCGGACAGTCGTCTCGTCGCCGGCGATCTCCCAGCCGAGCGGCGCGTCGCCGAAAAGGGCCTCGTCGAAGACGTTGAAGACCAGCTGCCCGGCGTCGTCGCGGTACGAGCGGATCTCCTCGACGATGACCTCGCGCTCGCGGTCGATCTCGTCGTCGGTCAGGAGCGGGCGGACGATGAGCTCGGCCAGGACGTCCACGGCGCGAGCGGCCTCTCGCACCGGTAGCCGGCACCAGTAGACGGTCGATTCGCGGTCGGTGGCCGCGTTGCTCGTGCCACCGACGCCTTCGATGGCCTCAGAGACGAGGCGCGTCGTCGGGTACGCCTGAGTGCCCTTGAAGGTGATGTGCTCCATGAAGTGGGCGATGCCCGCCTGCTCGCGGGTCTCGCCGCGCGAACCCGCCAGGACATAGGCCGCCACGGACAGGGAGCGGGCGCCCGGCAGACGGGCAGTGATCACCCGCGGCCCGTCGGGCAGGACGGTGCGCTCGAACATCGCGCGGATGGTACCGGAATTGGCGACCGGCTCCGGGCCATTCGAACGGAATCGGTCGTCCGTGGTGATGTCGAGCGGCTAGACTGTGCGCCGTCGAATGGGCCGGGAGCCGTTCGGATCGCGTCAGTGTGGATGGGGCCGCACCGACGCTCGCGAGCCGCGGCGACGCGACGCGCCACGCATGGCGTCCGTGTCGAGGCCATGTCTCGCGCCACCGATGCCGACATGGTCGTGAAGGAGGATCACCCGATGGCGTCCCGACGAGTCAAGCTCGCGGCGCTCCTGGGCACGTTCGCCCTGGTCGCCAGCGCCTGTAGTACCACCGGCGGATCGCCGGCGCCGAGCGGCGGCACCGCGGACTGTGCCGGCGCGGGGACCGCTGCGGCGGAAGGCGCCGAGCTCCAGATCCCCGACATCGAGGAGGGCAAGTTCAACGTCGCCATGGTCCTCATCGGACCGCACGACGACTCGGGTTGGAGCCAGGCCCACTACGAGGGCCTCCAATACCTCTGCGAGAACATGCCTGACACGCACATCGCCTATGTCGAGCTCGTGCTCGAAGGAGCGCCATCGGAGCAGGTCTTCCGGAGCCTCGCCCGGAAGGGCTTCGACTTCATCATCGGGACCAGCTTCGGCTACATGGACCCGATGGAGACGGTGGCCACCGAATTCCCCGACGCGACCTTCCTGCACCTGACCGGCTACAAGTCGAATGGCACCAACTTCGGCAACTTCTTCGGCGCCATGGAAGACTTCAAGTACCTCGCCGGCATGCTGGCCGGGTCACGCGCCAAGATGGACGGCAACGAGAAGATCGGCTACATGGCGACCTTCCCGATCCCCGAGGAAGTCCGCCTGGGCAACTCGATCATGCTCGGGGCCAAGCAGACCTGCCCCGACTGCACCATGGACATCCGCTGGATCGGCACCTGGCACGACCCCATCAAGGAGAAGGAGGGGGCGGCCTCGCTCTTCGACGCCGGCGCCCAGGTCGTCTTCACAGGTGCCGACACGCCTGCCGTGGCCGATGTCGCCGCCGAGAAGGGCAAGTGGGGCGTCACCTACGACCACCCGAACTCATGCAAGATCGATGCCTGTCTGACGGCGCCATATTGGATCTGGGGCCCCGAGTACAAGCGCATAGCCGAGCAGGTGCGCGACGGCACGTACAAAGCGGGCTATGAGTACTTCGACGCCGATACCGGCGCCATGGGCCTCTTCGGCTTCATGGATGGCCAGACGCCGCAGCCCGGGATCGCCGACCTGCCCGCCGAGGATGTGCAGCTGGTCAAGGAAACGCTGGCCAAGATGCTGGCCGGCGAGTTCGGCCGCTTCGACGTCTTCGCCGGTCCGCTCAACGACAACACCGGCAAGGAGATCCTCGCGGCCGGCGAGAAGCTGGAGCAGTCCGACCTCGACCAGTTCCCCAACGCCGCCGGCGACAACTGCCAGACGTGCATGAACTGGCTGGTGGAAGGCATCAACGGGACCATCCCGGCCTCGCAGTAACACCACGCCGCCCTCGATCGACGGGATGACGACTGGGCTCGCGGCCGACGGCTCGCGGGCCCGGTCCATCCACGGTCAAGGCGGATGGCCATCGATGGCCGATATCCGTGACAACCACCGGCCGACCCTGAGGTCGGTCCGTCCATGACCGTCATCGACACGATCCCACAGCCATCAAGCTCCATGGACGAGCCGTTGGCCGTCGAGATGCGGGGGATCGTCAAGCGATTCCCCGGCGTCGTCGCCAACGACGGGGTCGACTTCGACCTGCGCCCTGGCGAGGTCCATGCCCTCCTCGGCGAGAACGGCGCCGGCAAGTCCACGCTCATGAACATCCTGGCCGGCCTGTACCGACCCGACGAGGGCTGGATGTGGGTCGGCGGCCAGTCGGTCGACTTCGGGTCGCCGCGTGACGCGATCGCAACCGGCCTGGGCATGGTCCACCAACACTTCACCCTGGTCCCGTCGCAGACGGTGACCGAGAACGTGCTGCTCGGACTCGAGCGGCCCCGATTCCGGCTCCGGCTCCAGGAATACGACGAGGAGATCGCAGGCCTGGCGGCCACCTTCGGCTTGCGGGTCGATCCGCGAGCCAAGGTCTGGCAGCTCTCGGTCGGCGAGCAGCAGCGCGTCGAGATCCTGAAGATGCTCTATCGCGGGGCCCGCGTCCTGATCATGGACGAACCGACGGCCGTGCTGGCGCCGCAGGAGGTGGACGAGCTCTTCGAGACGCTGCGCACGATGACCGCCAGCGGCCGCTCCATCGTCTTCATCAGCCACAAGCTCGGCGAGGTGCTGGCCATCGCCGATCGCATCACGGTCATGCGGCACGGCAAGGTCACTGCCGCGGGGCTGCCGTCCGCCGGCGCCACCAAAGCGGACCTGGCCCGACTGATGGTCGGGCGGGCGGTCCTCGAGTCGCTGCAGCGAACGCCGTTCCAGCCGGGTCCGGTGGTCCTCTCGGTACGGGAGATCCACGCTCAGAACGACAAGCTACTGCCGGCCCTGCGCGGCGTGTCGCTGGACGTCCGGTCGGGCGAGATCCTGGGCATCGCGGGCGTGGCGGGCAACGGCCAGAGCGAACTGGCCCAGGCCATCACCGGGCTCCGGCCCTACACCGGCCTGATCGAGATCGGCGGCCAGCCGTATGCCGGTCGCTCCGCGCGCGAGGCCATCAGCATGGGGGTCGCGCACGTGCCCGAGGACCGCACCGGCATGGGCAGCGCGCCAAACCTTTCGATCGCCGACAACCTGATGATGAAGAGCTACCGCGAGGCGCCCATCGCGCGTGGCTGGGTCGTCGACGTGCCGGCGGCCCGGCAGGGCGGCAGAGGACCTCAAGAGCGAGTACCGCATCGCCGCGCCATCGATCGACACCCAGGCCCGGCTCCTTTCAGGCGGCAATCTCCAGCGCCTGATCCTGGCCCGGGAGATCGGATCGAAGCCCAAGCTGATGGTCGCCGTCCAGCCCACACGGGGGCTGGACGTGGGGGCCATCGAGTCCGTCCATCAGCTGCTGCTGGCACGCAGGGAAGCGGGCGCCGCGATCATCCTGATCTCCGAGGAACTCGACGAGCTGCTCGCCCTGGCCGACCGCATCGCCGTCATCTACGAGGGCCTCATCATGGGCACGTTCGACGTCCAGGACGCGGACGTGCACGAGATCGGGCTCCTGATGACCGGCGGACGCGGCGGTGTGCCGCCCGAAGCGGCTGCTGCGATCGACCGGCCCATCGGCCCCGACACGTGACGACCGTTCCGGCTCCACGACGCAGCCGCTCCCTGAGCCCCTTCGAGCTGCGCCTCGAGCGTCGTCTCGACGTGCCGCGGTGGCTGCCGCTGGCGGCCACGCTCGGTGCTGTGGCCGTGGCGCTGATCATCGGCGGCGTCATCATCGCCCTCGTCGGTGGCGACCCGATCCGCGCCTACGTGCACATCCTGGGCGCCGCCTTCGGCTCCGTCGGTGTCCTGTCTGACACGCTCGTCGTGGCCACGCCGCTCATCCTCACCGGCCTCGCCTGTGCGATCGCCTTCCGGATGCGGCTGTGGAACATCGGGGCGGAGGGGCAGCTGCTGATGGGCGCCTGGGGAGCGAGCGCCATCGTCCTCCTGCCGGTCCTGCCGGACGACGCCCCAGCCATCCTCTTCGTGGCCCTGATGGCCTTGGCGGGCATGGCTGCCGGAGCCCTGTGGGGCTTCATCCCGGGCGTCCTCAAGGCGCGACTCGGGGTCAACGAGATCATCGTCACCCTGATGCTCAACTACATCGCCTTCCTGTGGATCGAGTACTGGGTCTTCGGGCCCTGGAGCGAAGGGGGCTTCCAGCTCACCCGCCAGTTCCCGAAGGCCGCCTGGCTGCCGCGCCTGACCGACTTCGTGGAGACATTCAAGGGCCTCGCCGGCCTGACCGTCCATCTCGGCCTGCTCTTCGCGCTCATCGCGGCCGCGGTCGTGTGGTTCATCCTCAAGCGCAGTCGCTGGGGCTACGAGATCCGCCTCATCGGCGACTCGCCATCCGCGGCGCGCTACGCGGGCATCGACATCGCGCGCAACACGATCCTGGTCTTCATGGTCTCTGGCGCGCTGGCGGGGCTGGCCGGCATGGCCGAGGTCGGCGGCGTGGTCCACCGCCTGCAACAGAACTTCTCGCCGGGCTACGGCTTCACGGCCATCATCGTGGCCTACATCGCCAAGTTCGACCCGATCGGCGTGGTCGTGGCCTCGATCGCCTTCGCCGCCTTGATCCTGGCCGGCCGCGAGATCCAGCCGGCCGGCGTGCCCGGCATGATCCAGGGCATCCTCCTCTTCTGCCTCATCGGCAGTGACGTCCTGCTGCGCTACACGGTCCGGTTCGTGCGCCGGCGAGCCGCCTGACATGGATGCCACGACGATCCTGTCGGCGGGCGTGGCGGCCGGCACGATCTACCTGTTCGCGGCCGTCGGCGAGATCTTCGCCGAGCGCGCCGGCATCCTGAACCTGGGTGTCGAGGGCATGATGCTCATCGGCGCAGTGGCCGGATTCGCGACGGTCGTGGCGACCGGCAACCCGTGGCTGGGGCTCGTCGTGGCGATGCTCGCCGGCGGGCTATTGAGTCTGCTGCACGGCGTCATGACCATCCACTTCCAGGCCGACCAGGTCGTCAGCGGGCTCGCCCTGACCTTGGTCGGCGTCGGCCTGGCGCGCGTCCTGGGCGAGGGCCTCTCGAAGGCTGGCGGCACGTCGCTGCTGCCGACCATCACCGTGCCCGGGCTCTCGCAGATCCCCGTCATCGGGCCCATCTTCTTCACCGATCAGAGCGTCCTGGCCTACGTCGGCTACCTGCTCGTGCCCACCGCCTGGTACTGGATCCACCGGACCCGACCGGGCCTGCACCTGCGCGCGGTCGGCGAGTACCCGACCGCGGCCGACGCCATGGGCGTCAACGTCTACCGCCTGCGCTACGGGTACGTCTTTCTCGGCGGCCTGCTGGCGGGCCTGGCCGGGGCGACCATCACGCTCGCCATCCAGCCGGGCTGGTTCGGCGACCTGACCGTCGGTGGTCGGGGCTGGATCGCCGTCGGCCTCGTCATCTTCGCGCGCTGGGACCCATTCCGGGTCGCGATCGGGGCCTATCTCTTCGCGGCCATCACCCGGCTGCTCCTGGACATCCAGGGGCCAAGCGACTTCCTGGGCGTCCCCAACCCATTCTTCTTCAACCAGAACCTGACCTACCTGTTGGGCATGCTGCCCTACGTGCTGGTCATCCTGGCCGTCATCGTCGGCTCACGCGAGGCGACCCGCAAGCGCATCGGGGCGCCTGCCGCCTTGGGGGTACCGTACATACGAGGCGAGCGCGGGGCCTAAGGCCGAGCCGGGACGGTCTGTCTCGTCGCGGTGCGCGTCAGGCGATCAACCAGACCACCGGGCGCCTACAGCGTCGTGGGTTCCTCGGGGGCATCGAGTCCGCCGAGCTCCATCTGGACGAAGTCGCTCTCGGGCGTGAACTGGAACATCTGCTGCCCGTCATCCTCACCATCGGCCGGCGCCCGAACCGGCGCGAACTCGATGACGATGCGCTCGTCACCCTGGACCAGCGTGTAAACGAGGAGCTGGTCGGGGCGCGTCTCGAACTCGAGATGCTCGAAGGAGTCCACGTTGAGGCAGATAGAGAGTGGCGTGAAGAAGGTCGAGGTCTCCGGCTCGTCGGCCACGATGCGCTCGACCCAGCCAGTGCCGTGGCTGGTGAGTGCCCCAGCCCGGTAGTACTGGTAGGCGACGGTCTGCTTGAGGAGCGGACGAAGCAGGTTGTGGATGTCCGAACGGGTCGAGACCAGGCCGTGGTTGACGAAGAACTTGGCCGGATCCCCGAGCGTCAACGCACCCTCCTGGACGATCGCCCGGGCCTCGCCTGCCGGACGTCGGCATCGTAGCGCGGCGACGCGCGGCTGGGCAAGAGGCACCACGGCGAAGCGCCTCGGCGATAGGAACCCGCGAGGCGACTACCGATGGCGTGGCCAGTAGCGCTGTGTCACGATCGCCACGATGTCCGACGAACCGGCGACCCTCGACGAGATCACCACCGAGCTCGACGGCCTGCGTTTCTTCTACCGCGCGTCCGCCAAGCCGCCCCCGGCCGGCGCTCCGTCGATCGTCCACGTCCATGGTTTCGGCATCAGCGGCACCTACCTCGTACCGACGGCATCTCGCCTGGCGCCCTTCTTCCAGACCTACGTGCCGGATCTGCCGGGCTTCGGGCGTAGCCAGCATCCCAAGCATCCGCTGGGGATCCCGGCCCTGGCCGATGCGATCGCGCGCTTCATGGATGAGGTCGGGCTGGATAAGGCGACGTTGCTCGGCAACTCCCTGGGCTGCCCCATCACGGCCGCGTTCGCCGCGGCGCACCCCGACCGGATCGAGCGGGCCATCCTCGTCTCGCCGGCGGGCGGACCCCACAACCGACCGATCGCCAAGGGCGTCGGGCAGCTCGCCCTCGCTGGTCTGCGCGAACCGCTGGGCATGGCGCCTATCGCGCTCAAGGACTACCTGCACTACGGGCTGATCCAGACCTGGGACCTCTTTCGATCGATGATCGCCTTCCCCGTCGTCGAGCGCATCCTCGAGCTGGATATCCCGCTGCTCATGGTGCTCGGGTCTCGGGACCCGCTGGTCAGCGAGCGACGCATCCGGTACGGGGTCAGCCTGCTCCCACGGGCGACGCTGGTCTCGATCGACGGAGCCGCGCACGCCATCAACTTTTCTCACCCCGACCAGCTGGCCAACGTCGTCCACGCCTTCATGGACGACCGCCCGATCGTCGACGAGCCCTCGTTCAAGGGCCGCGTCCGACTCATCCCGCCCCTGTCCGCCGACGACGCGCAGGACGCGGCCGAGCGCCAGACGATGGCCGACATCGCGGCCGGCCTGTTGGCCGCCGACCGACGCAAGGAGATCGCGGCGTCGCAGCCTCGTACCCGGGCCTGGTCGCAGCATGGCCCGGTCGTCTCGGACATCAGTGGCGACGGCCCGCCGCTCATCCTGCTCCACGGGCTGGCCGGCTCCGCCCGCTGGTGGCAGCGCAACACGCCAGCGCTCGAGCGCTCGTTCAAAGTCCACGCTATCGACCTGCCGGGCTTCGGCGCATCGAAGCGCGAGGCGCGCTTCGTGCTCGACGAGGCGCCGGCCCAGCTCGTGGCCACGATGGATCGCGCTGGGCATCGAGCGGGCCAGCTTCGTGGGCCACTCGATGGGTGGGCTGGTTGCGGCCGGCCTGGCGGCCGAGTACCCCGATCGGGTAGACAAGCTCGTCCTCGTGGATGCCGGCTTCCTGTCCCTCGACCCGCATCTCCTCCACCGCATCACCGGGCCGCTGCGGACGGCGCGCCACACCGCGCCATCGCTGCTACCGACGCTGGCCTGGGACTCCATCCGCTCCGGCCCCATCCGGCTCGTCCAGGCCACGACGCAGCTCCTTCGTGCCGACTGGCGAGCCAAGCTCTCCAGGATCCAGGCACCGACCCTGGTCATCTGGGGAGAGCACGACTCGGTCTGCCCCATCGGCATCGGGCGGTCCATCGTCGCCGTCGTGCCCGGCTCACGCCTCGTGATCATCAGCGGCGCTGCGCACAACCCGATGTGGGAACGCCCGGAGGCATTCGACCGCGAGGTCCTCGCCTTCCTGGGAGCGGCCGGCAGATCCGGCGCTGTCTCGCCACCGATCGCCGCGTCCGCGAGCTGACCCGACTCCAGAGTCCCGGGCACGAACGGCGCACGCGTATCATCGCCGGCATGCTCCTGAGCCTCGATGTCGGCAACACGAACCTGACGATCGGCATGTCCAACGTGGGCGAGCCGTCGGGCTTCATCGGCGAGGGGCGGATCGAGACGTCACCGCGCGACATCACCGCCGATGCCTTCGAGACCCTGCTCGGCCGCCTCATGGGTCTCGAGGGCCGGCCGCTCGAGGCGATCGTCCAGGCTATGGTCATGGCGAGCGTCGTGCCAGCCTGGTCAGCGGCCGCCGCCGACGTGGCGGCACGCCACGCCATCCCCTTCCTCGAGGCGAACGCGGAGACCGTACCCATCGCCACCCGGGTCGATCAACCCACGGAGATCGGGGCCGACCGCCTGGTCAACGCTTTTGCCGCCGGCCGCCTCTACGGCACGCCGGCCATCGTGGTCGACTTCGGGACGGCTACGACCCTCGACGTGGTGGCCGCGGACGGCGCCTATATCGGGGGCGCCATCGCGGCCGGGCTCCAGCTCGGCCTCGACGCCCTGGCCTCGCACACGGCGAAGCTGCCGCGCATCGAGCTCGCCGGCCCCCGAGCGGGTCATCGGTCGCGACACCGTGGCGGCGATGCGGAGCGGTGCGGTCATCGGGCACATCGGCCTGGCCAACGAGCTCATCCATCGGACGCGAGCGGAACTGGCGGCCACGAGCCCGGCCGGGGCACGGATCTACGTCATCCTGACGGGTGGCCTCTCGAACGCGCCATGGGCGCGGGAGATCCGGGGCATCGACACCATCGACCCCCTGCTCACGATCCGCGGCCTGGTGCTGCTCCACGCGGAGGTCGTCTCGGGCGCCCCGGCATCCGCATCGGGCTCCAGACCCGCGAAGGCGTCGGCATGAGCACGGCGCCGGAGGGTCGGGGCCCTGGTCCATTGGAGGGTCGGCTCGTGGTGCTCGGGGTGACCGGCTCGATCGCCGCCTACAAGGCCGCCGAGCTGGCCCGAGCCCTGGTCGCAGCCGGGGCCGAGGTGCAGGTGGCGATGACCCATTCCGCGTCGCAGTTCCTTGGCCCGCTGACGCTCGAGACCCTTACCCACCGCAAGGTGCAGCTCGATGCGCTCGAGCTGCTGCCCGACTCCCGCATCGGGCACATCGTGGCCGCCGACACCGCCGACCTGGTCATCGTCGCGCCGGCGACCGCGCGTTGGATGGCGGCCATGGCGGCCGGTCTGGCCGACGACGTCGTGACCGCGATCTGCCTTGCCAGCGCGGCACAGGTCGTGGTCGCTCCGGCCATGGACGGCGAGATGTGGTCGCACCCCGCTACCCGCGCCAATCTAGACACGCTCCGGAGGTACGGTTACACCATCGTCGAGCCGGACATGGGACCCCTCGCATCGGGCGCGGAAGGCCGCGGGCGCCTCGCGGAAACGGCGCGGATCATGGCCGCGGCACAGGCGGCCGTGACCGGTCGAGCCATTCGTGTCTCCGACCCCGCCCTGCGCCCACCCCTCGCGCCGGACACGCGAGGCCAGGATCTCGAGGGTCGCAAGGTCGTGGTCAGCGCCGGCGGCACGGCCGAGCCGATCGACCCCGTCCGCTTCATCGGGAACCGCTCGTCGGGTCGTATGGGCGTGGCCATCGCCGAGGCGGCGCTCGACCGCGGGGCGCGCGTGACGCTCGTGGCGGGCACCGTCAGCGTGCCGCTCCCCGAAGGCCGGGCGACGGTCCTGCGCACGGAGACGACCGCCGAGATGCGGCGCGCGGTGCTCGCCGCCCTGCCCGATGCCGACGCACTGATCATGGCCGCCGCCGTGGCCGACTTCCGCCCTGCCGCGCCCTCGACCACCAAGCTGACCCGCGACGCTGGCCTGACGCTCGAGCTCGTGCCGACCGAGGACATCCTGGCCGAGGCCGCAGCCTTGGCCCACGCTGGCGCCGGCGCGCCGGACGACTCAGAAGCGGCCCACTACCGACGCCCGATCCTGGTCGGATTCGCCGCCGAGACCGGCTCCCTGGATCGTGCAGCCGAGAAGGCTGCGCGCAAAGGCGTCGACCTGCTCGTGGCCAACGACGTCAGCGAGCCGGACTCGGGCTTCGCGGTCGAGACCAATCGCGTCACGCTCATCGCCCAGGGCACGGAGCCTGAACCCTGGCCGCTCCTGTCCAAGCGCGAGGTCGCCGACCGGCTGCTCGATCGCGTCGTCGCCCTGCTGGACGCACGGGACGCTTCGGCGCAGACTGGCGCTGTGAACGCCGCCTCCGAGGCCAGGACTTGAGCGCCACCAGCGAGAGCCCGCGCCGCCTCACGATCAGCGATATCGCGGCCATGTACGCGGATGGCCAGCGTATCCCGGTCCTGACCGCATATGACTACCCGACCGCACGCATCGTCGACGCGGCGGGCATCCCGATGATCCTCGTGGGCGATTCGCTCGGTCAGGTCATGCTCGGCTACGAGACGACCGTGCGGGTCTCGATGCCCGAGATGCTCCACCACACGCGGGCCGTCGTGCGCGGCACCCGCCGGGCGCTGGTCGTCGGCGACATGCCCTTCCTGACCTACGGCGTGTCGGTCGAGGAGACGATGGCCCACGCCGGAGCCTTCCTCCAGGATGGCGGCGCCCAGTCGGTCAAGGTCGAGGGCGGCGTCCGGTCCGCTCGGACGATCGAGGCCCTGGTCAAGGCCGGCATCCCGGTCATGGGCCACATCGGCCTCACGCCGCAGGCCATCCATCAGATCGGCAAGGTCCGCGTCCAGGGCAAGACCCGCGAGGCAGCGCGCGCCCTGCTGGCCGACGCGCTGGCGGTCCAGGAGGCGGGCGCCTTCTCCATCGTCCTGGAACTGGTGCCCGAGCAGCTTGCAGCCGCGATCACCGAGCGCCTGCGCATCCCGACCATCGGCATCGGCGCCGGGGCCGGGCTGTGCCGGCCAGGTCCAGGTCATCACCGACGTCCTCGGGTTGGGCGAGTTCGTGCCGCGTCACGCACGCCCATACGCTCACCTGCGCGAGACGATCGACCAGGCCGTGCGGGCCTGGGCAGCCGATGTCTCGGCCGGTAACTTCCCTGGCCAATCCGAATCCGTGCGCATGGACGACGCGGTGCTCTCCGAGGCGCTCGGGCAAGGCGCCCTCGACCGCCCGGGCGCCGAGTCAGGGTCGGCGGGCGCGACCGGCACGCGCTCGGACGTCCTGGGCGGCATCCCGCTCGACCGCGACCTCTAGGAGCGTGACCCGGGTCCTTCGCACCCGCGCGGAGCTGCGCGCCGCGCTCGCCGACTCGCCGCGACCGATCGGCCTGGTGCCGACCATGGGCTGGCTGCACGCCGGGCACCGCGCACTGATGCAGCGGGCCCGCGCCGACGACGCCACGACCGTGGTCACGATCTTCGTCAACCCGCGCCAGTTCAACGAGGCGGCCGACTACCAGCGCTATCCGCGCAACGAGGCCCGCGACCTCGAGGCGTGCGTCGAGGCCGGCGTCGACCTCGTCTGGGCACCGCCGGTCGAGGAGGTCTATCCGCCGGGCTTCGACACGCTGGTCAGCGTCGGGGCGGTGGCCGCTCCACTGGAGGGCGCCGCGCGACCGGGGCACTTCGACGGGGTGGCCACCGTGGTCGCCATCCTCTTCGCGCTGGTCGGCGCCGAGCACGCCTACTTCGGCCAGAAGGACGCGCAGCAGGTCATGGTCATCAGGCAGATGGCCCGCGACCTCGCCCTGCCGACCGAGGTCATCGCTTGCCCGACCGTACGGGAGCCGGATGGCCTTGCGCTCTCGTCGCGCAACGTCCACCTCTCGCCGGCCGAGCGTGCAGCGGCCCCGGTCATCCACCGCGCGCTGCTGGCCGCGGGCGAGCGCTGGGTCGCCGGCGAGCGCTCCGGGGATGCCCTGCGTCAGGTGATGCGGGAGGTCCTCGCCGGCGAGCGACTGGCCGACGTCGAGTACGTCTCCTGCGCCGACGGACTGACGCTCCGCGAGCTCGATCGCGTCGAGGGACCGGCGTTGCTCTCCGCCGCTGTCCGCTTCGGCAACACGCGGCTCATCGACAACGAGCTCCTGAACGCCTGAGGCGCGTCAGCCGCGGATCGGCTCCGCGAAGCGGGCCAGGACGCGATCGACATCGAGATGCTCGGCCACGAGCTGCTGGATGAGCTCGATCTTCTCGGTGTCGTCGGGGTGCGTCTTGACCAGCAGGTCGTGGACCTCGGAGGCGGCGGCGTACGTATCCTCGGTCACCAGGTAGGTGAAGATGTCGGCCTGGCGGATGGCGTCGATGACCGGCTTGGAGGGGCGGTAACCACCCGTCAGGACGACGCCGGCCAGCGTCTGTCGACGACGTCGGGTCGAGATGGTGGCCTCTCCCGGTCGTCCGACCAGGGTTGCCGAGACCATGGTCGCGATGACGTCCTCGCGGTCGCCCGGCACGATGAGCAGGCTGCCGGGGCCGACGCGTTCCAGGACGTGCTCGGCCTGCATGGCGCCGATGGCCACGTGCTCGATGACCAGCCCCAGGTCCGGCCCGGGATGAAGCAGCTCGCCCTTCATCTGCTCCTGGAGCATCGAGAGGGTCGGGTTCGAGAGGAGCGGCGTGTAGGGCAAGACGCCGAGCAACTCGATGCCGTGCTGCGCCAGACCCCGCTCCAGGACCTTGGCCAGGGATGGGTGGGCGTCGTGGTCGACCTTGTTGACGACGGCGCCGGCGACCTCGACCCCGTGGCGAGTGAAGAGGGCGTGGTTGAGGACGATCTCGTCGATCGGCCGACCGACCCCAGCCTCGCTGACGATGACCGCGCGGGCCCCGAGCATCTTGGCCACGGCGGCGTTGGAGAGGTCGATGACCGAACCGACGCCGGCATGTCCGGTGCCCTCGACCAGGAGCACTTCGCGATCGACCGCCACCCGTTCCCACGCCGACCGGATGCGGGCGGGCAGGTCCTCGACCACCTGGCCGTTGATGAACGCCTTGGTGAACCCCCGCGGGATGTGCACCGGGCTGATGTCGGCCAATGGGTCGGGCAGGTCGTAGGTCGCCTTCATGAGGATGGCGTCCTCGTCGGCCGGCACGCCGTCGACCATCGCGTAGCGCTGGCCGACCGGCTTGATGAAGCCGGTCTTGAGGCCGCGTCCGAAGAGCGCGGCGAGCAGCCCGAGCGAGACCGTGGTCTTGCCGCGGTTCATGCCCGTGGCCGCGAGGTAGAGCTGGCGCATGGGCGTCAGCGTACGTCAGTCGCCAGTGGCTGTTTCTGCCGCCGGTCGAGCGCTAGCCCCGGTCGCGGGGCGTGATGCGGCGCTCGACGAGTGCGATGGCGTCCTTCAGTCGAGCCAGCGTCTCCATATCCGTCGTGTCCGCGTCGCTGTGCGGGCCGAGGCGCTCGAGGAGATCGGCGATGAGGCCGTAGAAGACAGGGGCATCGGCCAGGAAGAATTGCGGCTCGTTGTTGTAGCGCACGAGCGTCAGCCGACCCTGGAGCACGCGCCGGTCATCGACATGGGCGACCTGCGTGGCGAAGTTGTGGCCCTGGATGCCGTCCGGGTTGTTGAGGAAGTTGAGGGCATTGTCGATGGCCAGGCCGAAGCGGGCGCGCCAGGCGACCAGCCGCTCGTGCACCTCGCTCGGGATACGCACCTCGGCCACCTCGTCGAAGACCTCTGGCGCGACCGTCAGCAGGCCGACCAGCGTCGTGCCCGCGCGCGGCCCGAGCATGACCTGGAGGCTGCGCTCGAGGGTGAAGACCTCCGAATCGAAGCGCGGGCTGGTGATGACGTCGGTCAGCAGGTCCTCGACGTTGTCGAGCACGCCCGGCTCACCGACGGCATTCGACAGCTGGAGGATCTCCTCCTTGAACAGGAACTTCTCTTCGTGGTCGAGCATGGGAGCCGATGGTACACCGGCCCCGAGCGCGGAGCGGCTGCCCCGATCTGCGGGCTACGGCTAGGCGCCTGCGCGGGCCACGAAGCGGGCGATCTGGTCGGCGAGGGTCGGCAGCGGCACGGCGCCCTGGGAGAGGACGGCATCATGGAAGGCCCGGATGTCGAAGCGCGTGCCGAGCTCGGCCTCGGCCCCGGCACGGAGACGGAGGATCTCCAGCTGGCCGGTCTTGTATGCCAGCGCCTGGCCCGGCCAGGTGATGTAGCGATCGACCTCGTTGATGATGTTCTCGAGCATGACCGGACTGTTGTCGCGCATGTAGTCGATGGCCTGCTGGCGTGTCCAACCGAGCGCGTGGATGCCGGTGTCAAGGACCAGCCGGCACGCACGCCAGGCGTCGAATGCCAGGACGCCGAGCCGGTCGAGGTCGGAGCCGTAGAGGCCCATCTCGTCGGCAAGGCGTTCCGTGTAGAGGCCCCAGCCCTCGTCGAAGGCCGTCACCCCCAGGTGGCGTCGGAACTCCGGCACGTCGGTCAGTTCCTGGGCGATGGCGATCTGGAGGTGGTGCCCGGGGATGGACTCGTGGTACGCGAGGGCCTCTGACTCATAGCGCGGGCGCCGCTCCGGCAGGTGGGTGTTGAGGTAGTACTGGCCGGGGCGCGATCCGTCGGCGGCAGGCTGCCAGTAGTAGCCGAGCACGGAGTGCTTCTCCTCGTGCTCCGGGATGGGAAGGAGCACGAGGTCGGCCCGTGGCAGGACGCCGAACCAGGCCGGTATCGCCGCCCACGCCTTGTCCATGGCACGGCGCGCGTCGTCGAGGATCTCGTCCCGGGTGGCGTAGTAAAGCGTCTGGTCTGTGTGCATCCGCTCGACGGTCGAGGCATAGTCCTGCGTTTCGAAGAGGCGCCGTCCAAGTACGAGCGTCTCGGCCTTGATGCGCGCCACCTCCGCGAGGCCGATGGCATGGATCTCGTCGGCTGATCGGTCGAGGCTGGTATGGGCCTTGATGAGCAGGCGGTACGCGTCGGCACCGCCGGCCAGGTGCATGATCCCGGGCTCGTCATTCGAGCGAGCGGCAGGCAGGATCACATCTGCCAGCAGGTCGCGATACCGCCCGAAAGCCGGTGACAGGGCCTCCCGCACGGCGATCAGGAGGTCGGCCCGGAAGTCCTCCAGGTCAGTCGGATCCCAATCGTCGTGTGACTCGTGGATGGGGTCGAGGATGGCCCACGATTCGAGCGGCCTGGCAGCCATGCCGTCCAGCGTGTCGATGGCCTTCGCGACCGGCTGGTGGACCGCGACCTTTCCGTCGGCCAGCGAGCGGCGCAGGTTCGCCATATGGACGTCGATGAACTCCGCCATGGCCAGAACGCGCGCGATGAAGGCCTGCCCGTCGAGTGGCGACCTGATCGGCTGCAGCGGGGGCAGGGCCATGAACATGATGTGCGGCCCCTGGATGGGGTCCACCGTCCATTCGTGGATCCCGCTCCGGATCCCAGCCGCCTCTGCGTCGAGCGCCTCGACGAGCACCGATCGCGTCAGGCGATCAGCCTCGTCGAGCGACTCGGGATCGACGGCCAGCGCTCGGCTCCGGAAGCCGGCCAGGGCACCCAGGCGGGCCGCCGTGCCTTCGGGGGACTCATCCTCGAGGAAGGCGTCGAATCGGCGCTCTCCGATGACCGTCGCCTCGTAGGGATGGGCGGCGAGGTACGCCTCCCAGTGCTCTGCGGCCAGGTCGGCCAGCGCCGCGGACGCGGATCCCGGCCCGACCTCGGTCATCGTCTCGGTCATCCTGTTCGGCTCCTGGGCTGCATGTCGCCCCCGCCGGTCGAGCCGGCCGGGGCGTCGGGCCTGCCTGGCTGGGGTCTGGATCTAAGGGTAGAGGCCGCGAAGGGCGGTTGCCGAGGCGACGCGGTCGACGGCCAGCAGGTAGGCGCCGACGCGGTTGTCGACCTCGTGGGTCTGCGCCAGGCGGATGACCTCGTGAAAGGCCTTGTTCATGATCTCCTTGAGCTTGGCGTTCACGACCGCCTCGCTCCAGTGGTCGCGGTTGAGGTCCTGCACCCACTCGAAGTAGCTGACGGTCACGCCGCCGGCGTTGCACAGGATGTCGGGGATGACGAAGACGCCGCGGCGGCGCAGGATCACGTCCGCCTCGGGCGTGGTCGGGCCGTTGGCGGCCTCGGCCAGGACGCGGGCCTTGACGCGCTCCGCGTTGGCGGCCGTGATCTGGTTCTCCAGGGCCGCCGGGATGAGCACGTCGCACTCGACCTCGAGCAGCTCGGCGTTGGTGACCGAGGCGGCGCCCGGGAAGCCGACGACCGTGCCGTGCTCCTTCTTCCAGGCGATGACGCGGTCGACGTCGAGGCCGGCCGGGTCGTGGATGCCGCCGCTCGAGTCGGACACGGCGATGACCCTGGCGCCCTCAGCCCTGATGAGCAAGGCGGCGATGGAGCCGGCGTTGCCGAAGCCCTGCACCGCGACCGTGGCGCGCGACAGGTCCATACCCAGGTGGCGGGCCGCCTCGACGATCGTGAAGACGCAGCCACGGGCGGTGGCCTCGTTGCGGCCCTCGGAGCCGCCCAGGCTGATGGGCTTGCCGGTCACGACGCCCGGGACGGTGTACCCGACGTGCATCGAGTACGTGTCCATGATCCAGGCCATGGTCTGGGCGTTGGTGTTGACGTCGGGCGCGGGGATGTCGCGCTCGGGGCCGATGAGCACGCTGATCTCGGTCGCGAAGCGGCGGGTCAGGCCCTCGACCTCGCGCATCGAGAGCTTCTTGGGATCGACGACCACGCCACCCTTGCCGCCGCCGTAGGGCAGGTCCACCACCGCGCACTTCCAGGTCATCCACATGGCCAGGGCCTTGACCTCGTCGAGGGTCACGTCCTGGTGGTAGCGGAGGCCGCCCTTGGCAGGGCCTCGGCCGAGGTTGTGCTGGACGCGATAGCCGGTGAAGACCTTGACGCTGCCGTCATCCATCTTGACCGGGAAGTGGACGATCAGCTCGCGGCGCGGCTCGCGCAGGACCTGCCGCAGGGCCGGGTCGAGGTCCATCTTCTGGGCCGCGAGGTCGAACTGCTGCTGCGCGACCTTCCAGGGGTTGATCGACGCCGCAACCTGCTCGGTAGTCATGGGAAGGATGTTCCTCCGTGTCGCGATCGCCGGCCCGGACGATCGAGGGGGCGAGCAGGATCGCGGGATCCGAAGCTGACCAAGTCTACCGCGGCGACTCAGGATCGATAGAGGACGACGGCTCCGTAGGCGCCCGGGCCGACGTGCGGCCCGACCGATGGTCCGATGGACCGGACCGGGATCAAGCCGGCGGACAGGCCCGAGCGCGAGGCCAGCTCGGTCGCGAAGACGTCGGGGTCGGCGGCCATGCCCGACAGCACCACCGCGCGTTCGATGGGCTTGGCGGTGATGAGCTCCAGCAATCGCTCGCGCGCCTTGCTGCGGGTGCGTGGCTGATCCGCCGTCTCGACGACGCCGTCCTCGATGGTGATGATGGGCTTGACCGAGAGGATGCCGCCGATGGCCGCCTTGGCGGCGCTGATGCGCCCGCCCCGTTTGAGGTACTCGAGCGTCTCGAGGACGACGAAGAGGCGGGAGTCGTGCTTGCGGGCTTCGACGGCAGCCTCGATCTCGTCGGCGCCGGCCCCGGCGCCCGACATCTCCGAGGCCATGATGGCGAGCAGCCCGAAGCCGTAGCTCGCGGTGTCGGAGTCGATGACCCGGATGTCGCGGCCGCTCATCTGGTCGCGCGCGATGACCGCGCTCTTGTTGGTCGCCGACAGCTTGCCGCCGACGGTGATGCAGACGACCGATTCCGCGCCGGCATCGAATGCCGTCTGGAAGGCGGCCTGGAAATCGCCCGGGCTGCACGCAGCCGTCTTGGGGAACGGCGCGCCGGGCGCGGTCATCATCTCCCAGAAGCGTTCCGTGCTCAGGTCCACGCCCGTCCGGTACTCGGTCGTGCCGAAGGTCACGAGGAGCGGCACCAGGGCGATGCCGTTGCGAGCGGAGTCCTCGGGCGAGAGGTCGGACGCGGAGTCGATCACGATAGCGACGCGAGGCATGCTGAGCTCCCTCCGTGGCGCGGCCGGGAGACGGCGGCGGGACCGCTCCGTCGATCCGGGGGAGTGTACCGACGGCGGTCAGGCGGGGGAAGACCCGTCAGGCGCGCTCGAAGGCCATGGCCACCGAGCCGCCTCCGCCCAGGCAGAGCGTCGCCAGTCCGTAGCGGCCGCCGCGCCGACGGAGCTCGTAGAGGAGCGTGGTCGTGATGCGCGCGCCGCTCGCGCCGATGGGGTGGCCGAGCGCGATCGCGCCGCCGTTGACGTTGACACGATCCCAATCGAAGCCCAGTTCCCGCCCGTCGGCCAGGACCTGGGCGGCGAACGCCTCATTGATCTCGACGAGGTCGAAGGCCTCGATGGGCATGTCGACCCTCTCGAGCAGCCGCCGGACGCCGGTGATCGGGTGCCAGGAAGAGCCACTTGGGCGCGACCTCGGCCTGGGCGTAGCCGACGATCCGGGCGAGCGGCGTCAGGCCCGACCGCTCGACCTCACGCTCGCTGGCCACGACGGTGGCGGCGGCGCCGTCCGTGATCCCCGGCGCGTTGCCCGCCGTGACCGTGCCCAGGCCGTCGGCCGGGGCGTCCTCGCCCGTCGGGCAGGTCGAAGGCGGGCTTGAGCCTTGCGAGCGCCTCGGCGGTCGTGTCACGTCGGGGCGACTCATCGGTCGTCACGAGCACGTCCTCGCGGCCGCGGCGAACCGGCACCGGCACGATCTCGTCCGCGAAGCGGCCCGCGTCGATGGCATCGATCGCCCGCCGGTGGCTCTCCAGGGCGAAGGCGTCCTGGTCGGCACGCGACACGCGACTGTGGATCGCCACGCGCTCTGCGTGCGTGCCCATGTGGCAGTCCTCGACCGCACACCAGAGGCCGTCGGCGACGGTCGAGTCGACCAGCTCGGCATTGCCCAACCGGTACCCGAAGCGCGCCTTCGGCAGCAGGTACGGGCCCTGGTTCATCGACTCCATGCCGCCTGCCACGACGACCGAGGCGTCGCCCGCGCGGATGGCCGCCGCCGCGAGCATGATCGCCTTGAGGCCCGAGCCGCAGACGCGGTTGATGGTCGTGGCCGGGGTCGTGTCCGGCAGGCCCGCCTTGAGCAGCGCCTGGCGAGCCGGCGCCTGCCCTGCGCCGCCCTGCAGGACCTGGCCCATGAAGACCTCGTCGATGGGCGCGGTCGCAGGTTCCAGGCCGGCGCGCTCCACGGCGGCGCGGATGGCGACCCCGCCGAGCGTCGTCGCCGGCACCTCTGCCAGGCCGCCGGCGAACTTGCCGATCGGCGTGCGCGCGGCGGAGACGATGTAGACGTTGCCGTTGGGTGCGCTGGCGTCGGGCATCGCCCGAATCTACACCGCGTCCGGTGACACGCCGCGATCGGTCAATCGAAGCGCCTCGCGAGACGATCGGCGCTCCCATGGACGCTCATCGCGGCGGCCGTGGATAGGTATGAAATCCTTGGCCCGTCTTCTGGCCGAGGTGCCCGGCCGCGACCAGGTCGCGCAGCACCTGCGGCGGCGCCATGTGCGGCTGGCCGTAGCCCTCGACCAGCACGTTCATGATCGAGAGGCAGATGTCGAGGCCGATGAAGTCGGCCAGCTCGAGCGGCCCCATCGGGTGGTTGAGTCCGACCCGGGCGCCGGTGTCGATGTCATCGGCTGTGCCGACCCCTTCCTCGAGGGCCCGCATGGCCTCCGCCAGGTAGGGCATCAGGATGCGGTTGACGATGAAGCCCGGCCGATCCTGGCTGACGATGACCTGTTTGCCGAGCTGCGCCGACCAGCCGCGGACGGCGGCCTCGGTGGCGCTCGACGTTGCCTGGCCACGCACCAGCTCGATGAGCGGCATGACCGGCACGGGGCTGAAGAAGTGCATCCCGACGACCTTCGAGCGGCGGTCCGACGAGACGGAGGCGGCCAGCTTGGTGATGGGGATCGAGCTCGTGTTCGAGGCCAGGATGGCGTCGGCCGGGGCAACCCGATCGAGCTCGGCCAACAGGGCCGTCTTGACCGCCAGGTCCTCGTAGACGGCCTCCACGGCGAGGGTGATCGTGGCCGCCGCGGCGAGGTCGTCAGTGGCATCGACGCGAGCCAGCGTCTCGGCTCGCTCATCGGCGCTCAGCCGCCCCTTGTCGACAGCCCGGGCCAGGTTGGCGGCGATCCGGTCGCGGCCGGCCTGCGCCCGTTCCAGCTCAGGCTCGTAGAGCGCGACGTGATGGCCAGCAGCAGCGAAGACCTGGGCGATGCCGTGGCCCATCAGGCCGGCGCCACAGACGATGATCGGTTCGGCGGGCATCTCGACGCCAGCCTACGCCGTCGCCACGACCGACGGTGCCAGGTCGCGGCGTCGCAGGTACAGGATCGTGGCGCCGGCTGCGGCCACGAAGGCGGAGGCGAGGAAGGTCGCCGAGAGGCCGGCCATGGACGCCGTTCCGGTCGTGCCACCGGCGGCGAGCAGGCTGAGAACGACCGGCCCGATGCCGAACCCGAGGTCCAGGAATGCGCTCGTCGTGCCGAGCACGGAGCCGCGCTCCTCTGGCACGACGCGCCCGACCGCGCAGGTCATCAGCGCTGGGAAGAGGAAGGCGACGCCCCCCGCGTAGACGACGGTACCGATCAACAGGCCGGCTGGTGAGGCCACCAGGCCGATGATGCTCAACCCGACCGCGACCACGACCATGGCCACGCCCGACAAGCGCGCCGCTCCGAGCTGGTCAGGGAGCCGAGCGCCGAAGGCTCGCAGGACGATGACCGTCAGGCCATAGATGGCCAGCGGCAAGCCTGCCCCGTCGAGCCCGACACCGGTCGCGTAGAAGGGCAGGAAGGTGAAGTAGCCGCTCATGCCCCAGGCGCCGGTCAGGACCAGGAGTCCAGGCAGCAGGCCGCGCGGATGGAACAGTCGGCCACGGGCACGGACAGGCGCCGCCTCACCTCCAGCGCTCGAGGCGGCGGCAGCGATCCGGGCAGGCGCGGTCTCGGGCACGGCCAGGCTCAGCAGCAACGCGACCCCCGTCACGCCAGCCGCCACCAGCCAGACCGCGTCGAAGCCGCCGTTGGCGAGGACGATCTCGCCGATGACCGGTCCGATGACGACGCCCATGTAGAGCGAGAGCGACAGGAAGCTGAGCGCCTCGCCACGTCGTGTGACCGGGGCGATGTCGCTGCCGGCGGCGAGGGCGGCCACGAAGAAGAAGCCCTCGCCGATGCCCAGCAAGCCGCGGGCCAGCGTGAAGATGGCGAGGTCGGTGGCCAGCAGATGGAGGCCAAGCCCGGCGATCGTGATGCCCGCGCCGAGCAGCAGCATCGGGCGGCGCCCGTATCGGTCCGAGGCCCAGCCGACGATCGGCCGCGCCAGGAGTGCCGCGATGGCGAAGGCGCCGATGGAGATGCCGAAGCCGACCGCGTCCGCCCCCAGCGGTCCGCTGGCGAAGCGTGGCGCCACCGGCAGGACGATGCCGCCCGCGATGAAGAACGCGAGTGCCGCGAGGGCCAGCGCGACGAACGCCCGACTGACCAGCCGGACCTCGGGGGCGACGCCGGCGCCGGCGCCGACGGCGGTCTCCGCCTCAGCGCTCATGGTCGGTCGGCGCTTGCCCTGCGTCCAGGGCGCATCAGGGCATCGAGCGCTCGATCAGCGGCGGCGTAGGGATCGATCTCGTGCGCAGCAACGGCCGCGTAGAGCTTGGCCATCGCCGCCATCGGCTCGCCGGATCCGAGGCGGGCACGCAGCCGTTCCCCGAGGATCCCGTCGACCTGTGCCCGCGCCCTCGCCAGCCGCGTCGGGTCGGTGGCCGGGCCGCCATCGGCGCCCTGGCGCATGGCATCGCGGCGGTCGAGCGCGGCCAGGAGGGCGGGCACCCCATCTCCGGTCGCGGCGGCGGCCAGGAGCACGTCCGGTCGTTTGGGTGTCGGGCGGCCCGCCTCGGCCGCGGCGCGATCATGCCGCGCCCCGACGGTCAACATCGCCCTGAGCTGGGCGGCTGCCCGTTGTGCGCCGGGCCGGTCGCCCTTGTTGACGACCACGATGTCCGCCACTTCGAGCAGGCCGGCCTTGATGGCCTGCACCTCGTCGCCCATCTCCGGCGCCTGGACGACGACCGTGGTGTCCGCGATGGCCGCCACCTCGACCTCGCTCTGGCCGGTCCCGACCGTCTCGATGAAGACCAGCGGGAAGCCGACCGCGTCGAGCACGGCAGCCGCCGCGACCGTGGCCGTGGCCAGCCCCCCGGCGTGGCCGCGCGAGGCCATCGAGCGGATGAAGACATCGTCATCGCCGGCGTATGCCTGCATGCGGACCCGGTCGCCGAGGATGGCGCCGCCGGTGATGGGGCTCGACGGGTCGATGGCCACCACCGCTGCCGGCCGGCCGGCCTTGCGCGCCTCCCCGACGAGCGCCGCCACGAGCGTGGACTTGCCGGTGCCGGGGGCACCGGTGACACCGATCAGGTGAGCACGACCAGCGAGCGGATAGAGGATGCGCAGCGCAGCCTCGCCGGCCTGCGAGCGATCCTCGACCTCGGTCAGCAGCCGGGCCAGCGCCCGACGATCACCGCCTCGCGCCTTCTCGGCTAGTTCGCGGCCGCGGTCGCTCGGGGTCACGCTCCGTCGCGTGACCGCACGTTGGCGCGGATGTAGTCGGCGACCTGGGCGATGGTCGTGCCGGGACCGAAGACCTCGGCCACGCCCGCCTTCTTGAGGGCGCCGATATCGTCGTCGGGGATGATGCCGCCGGCCGTCACCAGCACATCGTCCAGCCCCTGCGCCTTGAGGCCGGCCGTGATCTTGGGCAGCAGGGTCATGTGGGCGCCCGAGAGGATCGACAGCCCGACCACGTCGACGTCCTCCTGCAGTGCGGCCGTGACGATCATCTCCGGGGATTGGCGCAGGCCCGTATAGATGACCTCGAAGCCCTCATCGCGCAGGCCGCGCGCGAGGACCTTCGCCCCGCGGTCGTGGCCGTCGAGGCCGGGCTTGGCGATGAGCACCTTGATCGGGCGTGCGGTCATAGCTCGATTGTAGGCCGTTGCTGTCGTGCGCCGACGCCGTGGTACGGTGGCCGAGGTAGGTAGAAGAGCGGTCGCCGCCCGGATATGCGACCGTGACCGGCACTCGGGGTGACATGTCCAGGTTCGCGCGGAGCAGCCGCATCGAAGCGCCGATGGCGGCTGTCTGGGCGGCGCTCATGGACGTCGAGACCTGGCCGACGTGGGCATCGCAATTCAAGCGCCTCGAGCGGCTCGATGGCGGTGTACTGGCGCTCGGGAGCCGCGTGCGCGTGTGGCCGAAGGGCATGCCCGCCTCGATCTGGCAGGTCAACGAGTTCGACGAGGGCCGATCATTCACGTGGACCTCCACGTTGGGCCCGGGCCTGCACGTCGATGGCGGCCACGTCCTGACACCCGATGGTGCCGTCACCAACGCCGAGTTCTGGCTCGAGGCGAAAGGGCCTCTGGGCGTGCTCCTGTCACCCGTCCTCCGCCGGGCCGTCTTCAGTCGAAACACGCGGAGCGCCAGCGAAGGATTGAAGCGCCACCTGGAGCGATCCTGGCCATAACTTCGAGCGGCCTCGATGGCGCGCGTGGCAGCGACGACTCGCAGCACCCGCCGGAGCCGCGGCCACGTCGTCGGTCAGTCGAGCCGGACGAACGCGTCGAGATTGACCCTCGGATGACCGGCCGTGCCGACGACGGTGACCTTGATCGTGTGCGTGCCGATCGCCGCCCAGCGGGTCGTGAAGACGAGGACACGAGCCCGCGTCGTGGCGGCATAGAGGCCGACCCGCGCGACCAGGACGCCGTCGATGTAGACCTTCGCCTTGCCGCTCTTGGGTGTCATCGCCCCGATCCAGGCGAAGCCACGGCCGGAGAACCGGTACGAGAACGATGCCCCGGTCGCCGAGGCGTAGACGTACGAGCCGCCGGAAGCACTCGTCGTGGTCACCTTGCGCCAGCTTCCGAGCCGGCTGCCGGCGCCCTGTTGCGAGAGCCGAAGGTCGAACGCCGCGGACGTCGCATCGACGACGTTGCCGGCACCGTCGGTCGCGCGGACCCGGAATTCATAGGCGTGGCCGGGCGTGAGCGATCGGCTGATCGTGGTCGTCAGCGCCGTCGGCAGGGGCACGCTCTGCCACGGGCCAGCGCCGTCCGTCCGCTGCCAGAGTCCGTAGGCGCTGATGCCGGTCAGGCCGTCGGTCGCGGACCATGTCAGCTTGACCGGCGCCTTCGACGCGCCGAGTCTCGTCCCGCGAACGAGCGTGGACGCTGGAGCTGAGGCCACCGGCACGGTCGTATCGACTGTCCAGGCCCACGAGGCGGGGCTTGGATCGAGCTCGGCGTCGGCATCGGTCGCCCGGACCCGGAAGGTGTGCGCGCCCTCGGTGATGCCCGTGTAGGTCGTCGGGCTGGTGCAGGCGGTGAAGGGCGCCGCGTCGAGCGCGCAGCCGAACGTGGCCGGCTCGTCCGCGGCGAAGCTGAAGGTCGCCGACGCGCTCGACGTCGCCACATCTGGGCCGTCCACGATCGTCGTCTGAGGCGGCCCGTCGCCCGGCCCCGGCGTGGAACCGGAGACGATCAGCCCATCGATGCCGTTGGCGTCGGGCGTCGCGGCCTTGGCGGCATCGATGACCGCCTGGGTCGCGCTGTCGAACCGCGGACCGTAGAGTCCCGCGTCACCCTTGATCCGATACGAGCTTACCGAGCCCACCGCGCCGGAGCCATCGGCCGGGTCGGCGGCGCCGTGGAGCCACGGTCCGCCAGAGGCGCCACCGGTCATGTCGCAGGTCATCCGCCAGCCCCCGACGTCGTCCGCGACCGTCACCGCGCCGGAACAATGCGTCAGCTCGTCTCCCTGGAATGGGGGCGCCGCTGGGTAGCCGAAGATGTCCGCCGTGTCCCCGGCCGGCACCGGCCCGATGCGGACCGGATACGCGCCCAGTGCGTCGACGGGCTCGCCCTCCAGGAGGCCGGGGCCAACGACGGCCACGGCGTAGTCGTGCCGCAGGGCGGCCACCGTCAGCGACTCCTCGTTCGTCCATCCAGTGTGGACGGCGAGGGCGCGAGCGGCCCAACAGTCGTAAACCACCGTGGTGCAGTCGTAGGTCGGCGCGGCATCGAAGTCAGGCACGTAGATCCACTCGCTGGCGAAGACGTCGGCCGCCTCGTCATAGGCGCAATGGGCAGCGGTAAGGACGAGCGAGTAGGCCGGATCGGCGGCGTCGTCGATGACCGAGCCGGAACAGACATAGTCGACGCCGGCAAGCGTGAGGAATACCTTGCCGGAGCGCGCGGCGATGGCACCGCCGCCCCACGGGCTCGAGGCGAGCTCGATCTCCGCCAGCCGGCCACCGGCCGTCCTCGGGGCAGCTGCCCCGAGGACCACGAGGTCGCGAGGGACGGCCGCCCGCATGCGCGCCTCCGTCCAGTGGTTCAGCACCCGAGCCCGCTCGACGGCCGAGCGATCGGCGCCACGGGCGGTCCCCAGCCACGATGGAGTGACGGCCAAGATGAAGATGGCGGCCAACGCGACGGCATGTGGCGGGATCGACAAGGGCCTCCAAGCCCGCCGCAGGCCCATCGGTCAGGCCGGACCGGGTGGACGGCGCTCGAGGTGGGCCAGGAACTCGGCGCGCGTCTTGTCGCGTGACCGGAAGATGCCCAGCACGGAGCTGGTGGTCATGATCGTGCCCGGCTTGCGGACGCCGCGCATCACGGCGCACAGGTGCGTCGCTTCCATGACGACGCCGACGCCCTGCGGTTCGATACGCGCCTGCAGGAACTCCGCGACCTGCTGCGTCAATCGCTCCTGGATCTGGAGGCGGCGCGCGTACATCTCGACGATGCGCGGGATCTTTGACAGACCGATGACCCGGCCCTTCGGGATGTAGGCCACCGAGGCGGTGCCGAAGAAGGGCAGCAGGTGGTGCTCGCAGAGCGAGTAGAAGGGGATGTCCTTGACGATCACCATCTCGCTGTAGTCGACGTCGAAGACGGCGCCGTTGATGAGTCGGTCGGGGTCGACGCGATAGCCGGCCGTCAGCTCCGCGTACATGCGGTGGACGCGCTCGGGCGTGCCGAGCAGGCCATCACGCTCGGGATCCTCGCCGATCTCCACCAGGATCTCGCGAACGGCCGCCTCCACGGGGCCATCGGCGTCAGCCACAGCGTGGTCGAGCCCCAGGCCGTCCTCGCCGATCTCGAACTCGATCTCGTCGACGAGCGCGCGGAGACGCGCCTCATGGTCGCTCATCGGTCCATCAGGGCCAGCCCGGCGTCAGGCCTTTGGCTCGCCGTCCGTCGCACTTGGCTCCGGGGCTCCGGCCGGGGCCGCGGAGGGGCTCGGCGCCGTGGGCGCCGAGGGGCTTGGCGCCGGAGCGGCCGTGGGGACCGGGGCCGCCGCGGTGCTCGTGCCCGGCGCCTCGACCGGGGTCGCCGTCGCGTTCGAGGTCGAGCCCGTGTCTTCCGCATCGCCCTCGCGGGTCGCGCGCCGGAAGCCGCTGATCGACTGGCCGAGCGACTCGCCCAACTTTGGCAGCGCCTTGGGCCCTCGGATCAGGAGCACGATGATGAGGACGACGACGAGGATGATGATGAGGTCTTGTCCGACTGGCATGCGCGGATGGTACTCCCCTCGACAGTCGCCCTCAGCCAGCGGGGCTCACCGCGCGTCCTCAGCCGGCGGGCGCGAACCCTCGAAGCCAGGCGACGACGTTGGTGCCCAGGTCGCCGACGTGGTACCCGCCCTCCTGGAGGATGACCGTGGGCAGCCCGAGGTCGGCCACGCGCCGACCGCACGCCGCGTAGCCGGCGGCCGTGAGCTTGAAGCCGCCGATGGGGTCGAGCGCGTAGGTGTCCATGCCCAACGACACGACGAGCGTCGCGGCGCCGAAGTCAGCGATCCGCTCCAGCGCCCCATCCAGCGCGACGAGGTAGGCAGCGTCGTCCGTGCCTGCGGCCAGCGGCAGGTTCACGTTCGCGTTGCGCCCGTCGCCGCCACCCACCTCGTCGGCGTAACCCGTGTAGTAGGGGTACATCCCGCGTGGGTCGGCGTGCAGGGAGACGTAGAGCACATCGGCACGCTGCCAGAAGATCGCCTGCGTGCCGTTGCCATGGTGGATGTCGAGGTCGAGGATGGCGACTGGCCCTCCCGTCCGTCGGCTCAGCCAGTCGCCCGCGATGGCCGCATTGTTGAGGTAGCAGTAGCCGCCGAAGAGGTCCCGAGCCGCGTGGTGCCCAGGCGGTCGGCAGAGCCCGTAGGCCACGCGCGCGCCGGCGACCACGCGCGCGGCGCTGGTCAGGGCGATGTCCACGGCGGATCGCGCCGCCTGCCATGTGCCCTCGACGATGGGCGTGGCCGTGTCAAAGGTCCAGTATCCGACACGGCCGCATGGCGAATCCGGCTCGGGCCACGCGTCCCCGGCCGGGCGCAACGCAGGATGCCGCAGCGTGTCGGGCACGATGCTGTCACCGCCGGTGCCGCCGACCCGCCACTCGTCCCAGGCCGTCTCGAGGTAGCGCACCAGCCGCGGGTCGTGCACGGCCAGGACCGGCTCGAGGCCGAAATCGTCGGGCGCTACGCGTTCGAAGGCGCCGTCAGCGTGGATCGCGGCCAGGATCGATGTCGCTCTGGCGCCGACCTCGAACGCGGGGACCTCGCGCCCGCCGGACAGCTCCCGTGGCGGCTCGTGGAGGGCGTGCAGCGGGCTGGAGACGACGATCATCGGCGGTCCTCGCGGGCGGTAGACTCGAGGCCATGATGCCGCAGGCAGTGCCAGCGTGAGCCGTATCGACGGGGCGAGCCTCCAGGAGCGATATGCGCCGGCAAGCATCTGCTTCGGCTGTGGGCCGGCGAACCCCCTTGGCCTGCACGTCCGTAGCTTTCCGGATCCCGACCCCGAGCGCGAGGGTGCGCTCGTCGCGACCTGGACTCCGTCAGCCGACCACCATGCCTTCGCGAACGTCCTCAACGGCGGCATCTGCGGGACGATCCTCGACTGCCACGCGAACTGGTCGGCAGCGATGGCCATCATGCGTGCGTCGGGGGACGACCGGCCGCCGGCCACGGTGACCGCGGACTACGAGGTGCGCCTGCTGGCGCCGACGCCGACCGACCGACCGCTCACGCTACGGGCCTGGCCGACCGAGGTCGTCGGGCGGCGGGCGACGAGCGATGCGCGCATCGAGACCGCCGACGGCACGGTCACGGCCACCTTCACCGGGCACTTCGTGGCCGTTCGTGACGACCATCCCGCCCACGATCGGTGGCAAGCCGGCGAGGCGTCTACGCCGGGCGTCGGGTAGCGGCCACGGCGGCCACGATCTGGGCGTGCAGCGGGACGTTGCTGGCGATCAGGCCGTCGATCAGGGCGGCCGGATGTGCCATATCCAGGCGCCCGCCGTCGAGCAATGACGCGCGGCCGCCTGCCTCTTCGACGAGCAGGATGCCGGCACAGACGTCCCAACCGTGTTTGGGCGCCAGGCTGATCGTGGCGTCTGCCTCTCCGGTCGCCACGAGCGCCATCTTGTAGGCCACGCTGCCTGTCGGGCGGACATGGCATCGTCGCTCGAACGGTTCCCAGTCGCCGCGAGTGACCTCGCTCCGACTGGCCAGCACGACCGAGGTCGAAAGGTCTGGCGTGTCGGTCGCGGCCACGGGGCGTCCGTCCGCCCGGACCCCGCCATCGCGCACCGCGCTCACGAGCTGGTCGCGGATGGGGTTGTAGACGACCGCGACGACGGGTCGGCCGTCGACCGTCAAGGCGATGGACACGGCGAACTCAGGGATGTGCTGGACGAACTCGCGTGTGCCGTCGAGCGGATCGACCACCCAGACGCGACCGACATCGGTCCCCGCCCTGGCGTCGCCCTCCTCCGAGAGCCAACCGTCACGGGGAAATGCGGACCGCAGGTGATCGCGGATGCACCGGTCGGAGGCCGAGTCGGCTGCCGTCAGGGGGTCGTCGCCGACCTTGAAGGTCACCGCTTGCGGCCGGCCGAAGACCTCCCGTATGGCCGCTCCGCCGGCCCGCGCGGCATCGGTGGCGGCAGCCAGCTCGAGCCCGAAAGCAGTGGGCGCTCCGGTCTCAGAGGCCACGGGTGGGTCGATCATGCGCTGGTCTGGGACCTCCTCGTCCGGGTCGTCGGCGGCACCGGAATGCTACCCCGGGCGGGCGCTCGGCACGCCGGAAGCAGGGCCGGCGGCCTCGGTCGCATATACTCCGTCGCGCCGGTCATCCCCATCGAAGCACGACCGCGCCCCAAGGACCCCGGACGACCGACCCATGTCACGACGCGGATGATGCAAGCACGCGGATACCTGCTCAGCCACCTCGACACGCTCGAGGCGGAAGCCGTGACCATCATGCGCGAGGTCGCCGCCGAGACGCGCTCACCGGTCCTGCTCTTCTCGGGCGGCAAGGATTCCATCGTCCTCCTCCGGCTCGCCGAGAAGGCCTTCCGTCCGGCGCGATTCCCGTTCCCGGTGATGCACGTCGACACCGGGCACAACTTTCCGGAAGCGATCGAGTACCGGGACCGGCGGATGGCCGAGATCGGCGAGCGGCTCGTGGTCGCGAGCGTCCAGGAATTGATCGATCGAGGTCGGGTGACCGAGGAGACGGGACCCCGCGCGTCGCGCAATCGCCTCCAGACGGTGACCCTTCTGGACGCCATCACCGAGCACGGGTTCGACGCAGCCATCGGCGGCGCCCGGCGCGACGAGGAGCGAGCCAGGGCCAAGGAGCGCATCTTCTCCGTCCGCGACGAGTTCGGCCAGTGGGATCCGCGCAATCAGCGACCCGAACCCTGGGCCATCTACAACGCCCGCCATCGGACGGGCGAGCACCTCCGCGTCTTCCCCATCTCGAACTGGACGGAGCTCGATGTCTGGCACTACATCGAGCGCGAGCAGCTGGAGATCCCGACCATCTACTTCGCCCATCAGCGGCCTGTCTTCCGCCGCGACGGCATGCTCCTGGCGCTCGGGCCGTACGTGCCGCTGATGCCCGGCGAGGAGCCCTTCGAGACGCAGGTACGCTTCCGGACGGTCGGCGACATGACCTGTACCGGCGCGGTCGAATCTCAGGCGGCGACCATCGATGAGGTCATCGAGGAGCTCGTCGTGACGCGCATCACGGAGCGCGGCGCGACCCGCGCCGACGACCGCTCGAGCGAGGCGGCCATGGAGGACCGCAAGCGCGAGGGCTACTTCTGATGGCCGTTCGCTGATGGCGCGCGGTAACGGCGCACATGCGCACGCTGAGCCGGTCATGGCCGGCGCGGACCTCATGCGGGTGGCCACCGCCGGCTCGGTCGACGACGGCAAGAGCACCCTCATCGGCCGATTGCTGTACGACTCCAAGCTGATCCTCGAGGACCAGCTCGAGCACCTGCGCAAGACGAGTGCCCGCCGCGGCGACGAGATGCTCAACCTGGCCCTCCTGACGGATGGCCTGCGTGCCGAGCGGGAGCAGGGCATCACCATCGATGTCGCCTACCGCTACTTCTCGACCCCACGACGCAAGTTCATCCTGGCCGACACGCCTGGCCACGTGCAGTACACGCGCAACATGGTCACCGGCGCCTCGACCGCGGACCTGGCGCTCATCCTCATCGATGCTCAGCGGGGCGTCGTCCAGCAGTCGCGGCGGCACGCCGTCATCGCCTCGCTCCTGCGGGTGCCGCACTTCCTGGTGTGTATCAACAAGATGGACCTGGTCGACTTCGACCAGGCCGTCTACGACCGGATCCGGAACGAGTTCACGGCCTTCGCGGCCAAGCTCGACGTGACCGACGTGGCCTTCATCCCGGTCAGCGCGCTCCACGGCGACAACGTGGTCACGCGCTCCGAGCGCATGCCGTGGTACGCGGGCGGCTCGCTTCTCAACCACTTGGAGACGCTCTTCATCGCCTCCGACCGCAACCTGGTGGACTGCCGCTTCCCGGTCCAGATGGTCGTCCAACCGACCTCCGCGAGGTCAGAGGGCTACCGCGGCTACGCGGGCCAGGTCGCCGGCGGTGTCTTCAAGCCGGGCGACGACGTGGTCGTCCTGCCCTCGGACCTGACCACCACCATCACGGCCATCGACGACTTCGACGGCCCGCTGGAGGAGGCATTCGCGCCGCTGGCGGTGACCATCCGCCTGGCGGACGACATCGACCTCTCCCGCGGCGACATGATCTGTCGCGAGAACAACCGGCCCCGCATCGGACAGCGCATCGATGCCATGGTCTGCTGGATGACCGACCAGCCGCTGACGGTCGGCGGGCGCTACCTGCTCAAGCACACCACGCGCACGGTCAACGCCCACGTCGCCGACGTCCAGTACCGGCTCGACATCGACACGCTGCACCGGGAGGAGAACGTCAAGGGCCTTGGCCTCAACGACATCGGACGCCTCGCCCTGCGCCTGACCTCCCCGATCTTCTACGACGAGTACCGTCGCAACCGCACGACGGGTGCCTTCATCCTCATCGATGCGGCCACCAACGTGACCGTGGGCGCCGGCATGATCCTCGGCCCGACGGGCTCGTAGGGCGCGCCCGTGTCGGACGCGCCTCGCCCGGGCTCCACGGCCGAGCCGCAGGTATCATCGCGGCCGTGATCATCAGTGACACCCATCGATACGTCTTCATCGAGCAGCCGCACACCGCTTGCACCGCGATCCAGGCCGAGCTTCGTGAGCACTACGACGGACGCACGATGCTCGACAAACATGCGACGTACGCGGACTTCCTGGCCGTCGCGACGCCGGCGCAGAAGCGGTACTTCGTCTTCTCGGGCATCCGCAACCCATTGGACGAAGCGGTCAGCCTGTACTTCAAGTACAAGACCGACCACAGACAGAAGTACAGCCGCGGCATCAGGAACCAGACCCTCAGCCCCGTCCAGCGTGAGGCGTACGGCCTCGTGGCGGCGGCAGAAGCGGACTTCGCGCGATACCTGCGGCGGGTCTATCGGCGCCCCTACGACAACAACACGCTCATCTACCACAAGCGGATGGACCAGATCATCCGGTTCGAGCATCTTCAAGAGGACTTCAGCCTGACCCTCGCTCGACTCGGCCTCGAGCAGGTCCGCCCGCTGCCGCTGATCAACAAGACCGAGGAGCGCGGCACCTACCTGGACTACTACCCCGACGATCTCCGTGCACATGCCGCCAGGATCTTCGGGCCCTATATGGAGAAGTGGGGCTACGCGCTGCCGGCCGACTGGGTCGGCGTGAAGGTCCCGCGCTCGGCGGTCGTCTATTTCCGCCTTCGCGGCGTCATCCGGTACCTCGCCCGTCGCTACCTGCGTCGACCGGCCAACCCGGCGTCGAGGTTGGCCGGGGCGGTCTTCCTGCCGATCTGGCGATCCGCGACGAGACGCTCGGGTCGCTGACGGGATCGTTCAGTCGAGGTGCCCGAGGTCGACGAGACGCTCGCGGACGTCGGCCTCGTCGTCCGATCCGTGGCCGGTTCGGACGGCGGGAACGGGCTCGTCCGCCTGCCCCGGCGGCAACAGGCCGACCTCGACGAGCCGGTCGAGGATCGCTGAGACGCAGGCCTCGGGCGTCTCGTCCCCATCGCTGATGCAACGCAGATCGGGATCGATGGGCGGCTCGTATGGGTCCCCGACGCCGGTCAGATCGGGCACCCGGCCAGCCGCAGCGTCGCGATAGAGGCCTTTGGTGTCGCGGGCGGCGAGCGTGGCCAGCGACGCGTCGACATGGACCAGGAGGCATCGGCCGATAGCCGCGCAGACTTCCGACCGCGTCGCCTCATACGGTGACACGAGGGCGGCGATGGCGACCACGCCACTGCGTGTCAAGAGCTCGCAGATCCAGCCGACGCGTCTGACCTGCGTGTCTCGGTCGGCACGGCTGAAGCCGAGGTCCGAGCTGAGGCCAGAGCGGACCTCGTCGCCGTCGAGGACGACGACGGGCAGGCCACTCGTTCGCAGGGCATCAGCCAAGGTTCGGGCGATGGTCGACTTGCCGCTGCCTGACAGCCCGGTGAACCAGACCGTGAATCCGGTCGTCATGCCTGGAGCTCCATGGGCCGACCGCGAAGGCCGCCCGGCACGGGCAGGTCGAGCCAGCCGAGGAGGGTCGGCGCCACGTCGTAGATGCGCTGATCGGCAAGGCGTCGCCCGCCTCCAGGGTGACGGGGATCATGGACGATCATGATGCCGAACGGCGAGTGGTTCGCATCGTCGGGCGCCAGGTCGTTCTCGAATGTCCAGACCGCGCCCATGCCGACGCTGCCGACCGAGCGCCAGGTCAGGGGCCCGAAATACACGAGGAGGTCCGGCGCCACGTTGCGCACCTCTCGGTAGATCGCCTCCGGGCGGTAGACGGCCGAGCCGAGCGGGCGGCCGGCCGGATCGGTGATGGCCTCCAAGCGCATCGCCAGCTCCGTCAGCTCGGCTTCGAGGCGCTCCGGTGGGACGATACCGGCTGGCTCGCGCCCGGCGACGTTGAGCGTCACGCGGCCGTAGTAGCCGCCCTCGCCCCAGGCGCGGGTAGCGCCCCAGGCCACGCCCGCGGCCTCCATGGCCGTCCGGACCACTGGGCGCGTGTCGAGCGCGAGATAGCCCGTATCCACGAGCCACTCGTTGACGCAGATGCCGCCCAACATCGCCTGCGCGCCGTGATCAGAGACGACGAGCACGATCGTCTCCTCCGGAACGAGCTCGAGCAGCTCGGCGATGCGAGTGTCCACGTGGACGTAGTAGTCGTGGATGGCGCGCTCGAACGGGTTGCCCGGCTCGTGCTTCGGGTGTCCTGGATCCATGCACTTCCAGAGCGCATGCTGGATGCGGTCGATGCCCATGTCCACGGTCATGAAGTAGTCGTAGCGCCGGCGCGACAGGAGCCGGCGACAGATCTCGTAGTGCTGCTCCGACATGCGGTAGATGTCGCGCAGGATGCGGGCCTTGTCCTCGGACCGGAAGTCGGGAACGTCGACCAGGTACTCGCCCTCGATCCAGCTCTCGATCTCTGCCTTGAGCGATGCCGGGTGCGCGTACTCGCTGGCAGCACTGGGGGTCAGGAAACAACTGACCACGTCACCGTTGATGGGACGGATGGGGTAGGTCTGAGGCACGCTGACGAGCCCGACGGAGCCGCCGGCGGCGCTGACGCGATCCCAGACCCTCGGCTTGGCGACCGACCTGGCATTGGCGATGACGAGGTTGTCGTACGAGCGGTCGACACGGTTGCGGAAGCCATACAGGCCGAGCTGACCGGGGTCGAGCCCGGTCATCATCGACGCCCAGGCAGGCACGGTGATAGCAGGGATGGTGCTCTCGAGTCTTGCGTGCACGCCGGCCCGCATGAGCCGGTCGAGCGTCGGCAGATCCTGGCGCCAGCGGTCGAAGACGAGCGTCGGCTCGGCGCCGTCGAGCCCGATCACGAGGATCGGGCGGCGGGCATCGCCTACGCGAGCATCGCCGACGGCGTCGCTCAAGACCAGGCCTGTCGCCGCATCAGGCGCCGACCGAGGTCAGGAAGTCGCGCACGATGCGCCGGAAGTCGTCCGGTCGTTCCAGGTTGGGCAGGTGCGCGACCCCCTTCATGATCACCCGACGAGCACCAGCGATGCCGCTGGCCATGGCGTCGGCGGCGGCGTGCGTGTCCGAGGGATCCAGGTCGCCCTCGATGATCAGCGTCGGGACCGCGATCTCGCCCAGCCGGCCTGCCGCCGGAGGCTCGAGCACGACGGGGTCTCCAAAGGGATGCTCGGCGATGTAGTTCGCGAGGCTCATGGCGCGCACGCGTTCGCGGATCCGCGCCGGCACTCGATCGGCTGACTGGCCGATGCCATCGACCCAGATGCGCACGTCGAGGTCGGCGAGCCCGACCCAGTCCTTGGCCTCGACCATCGGCTCCTCGGACTCGAAGAGCGCCATCTCCTCTGGCGTCGACTCGTGCTCCAGGCCGCCCAGGCCGCCGTTGACCCAGATCAGCGCAGAGACGCGATCGGGATATTCGAGGGTCGTGTCAAGGACGATCGCGCCGCCTCTGGAGCAGCCGAGCAACGTGGCGCGCTCGATCCCCAGGGTGTCCAACACGGCGATCAGGTCGGCTCGGTTCGAGAAAGCCACGTCAGTGGAGCGCGTCGCCCCGAATCCGCGCGTGTCGTAGGTGATGACCTGGTGACCGCCCGCGAAGCTCGGCACGTCATCGTCCCACATCGACTGGTCGCAGATGCCGGCATGGACAAGGACCAGCGCGTGGCCGCGGCCGGTCGATTCCCAGAAGAGCGTCGCGCCGGGTACATCGACCTTGCCGCTCTGATCGGGGGAGAAGCTCATCGGGCCTCCTGTCGGGCGGCGAGGAGGCCGAGCACCTCGGCACTGACCTCATCCGGTCGATATCGCATGAGATTGTGCGCCGAACCGGCGAAACGGACCACTCGCGCTGGGGGCATGGCCGCCGCCGAGCGCGCCTCGAGCAGATCGTCGAGCGCCAGCCGTCGCTCGCGGAGGTCTTCGTCGTCGGTGCCACCCGGCTCGGCGACGAGGACGGTCAGCGGCCGGTCGAGATCACCTAACGCGGCCATCGGGCGATACGCGAACATCGAGGCGACGCAGCCGCTCAATGCATGACGGCGGACCACGGGCACGACGCGGCCGGCGTACTTCTCGTCCACCGCCGACCGAGCGGCCAGCTCCTGGTCCGCGTCCCAGCTGGCGGGATCCCAGTCGCGCCGATCGGCCAGGTATGCGTCCATCGAGGCGAGCACCTCGGGCGGCTCGTCGAGCCCGCGCTGGAACTCGGCGGCATCCATGCGCAGCGCCGCTTCGAGCTCTTCCCAGCCGCCGTCGACGAGCACGAGCCCGGTCACGGCGGACGGCCGCAGATGCGCGGCCCAGGCCGCCAGCTGCGCACCGAAGCCGTGGCCGACAAGGACTACCGCCGGCCCGTCGACATCGGGGCCGAGCCCGTGGGCGGTCAGGACCGTCAGCAGGTCATAGGCCAGGGAGTCGAGGTCGTAGCCGTCGCGTGGCGATTCCGACAGCCCGTGGCCACGCAGGTCAGGCGCCAAGACTCGTGCCCGACGGGCCACGCGTCGGGCGATCGGCGCCCAGGTCCGGGCGGTCGCGAGCAGCCCGTGCACGAGCACCACCGTCGGCACCGGCGTGGACTTCGGCGGACCCGGCGCAGACCCGGGAACGCGACCGGACGTCGGCGGACCCCAGTCGAGGACGTGGATCCTGACGCCCGTGTCCATGGTCACCACCATCGAGGTCGGCTCCGACCCGTCCGCGGCTCGTGGCGGCTGCGCGAGGGGCTCCTTGGGGGGCATCGCGTCTAGGATAGGCAGGCGCCGACCGCGAGCGACGACGTCGTCGGGTCGTGGCGCACAGTCGCGAGGTCGTCGTGCCCGTCCGTCGCCGGGGCAGCCAGGCCCGAGGCAGCCCCGACCGCAGGGCATCGCTGCCAGACCCGTTCGAGGCGAGCGTCCAGCGCGCCCTCGACACGCTGCCTGCCGACGCGCGCAGGCTGCTCGAAACGGTCGCCGTGGTCATCGAGCAGGAGCCGTCGCCTCGACAGCGCCTCGAAGAGGAGCTCGCGCCTGACGAGACCCTCTACGGCCTCTATGAGGGGACGCCGATCACCGAGTACGGTGCAGATTGGGTGCCGTACCCCAACAAGATCACCATCTTCCGCGGGCCGCTGGAGTCCGACTTCCAGGCCCGCGAAGACCTCGAAGAGGAGATCCGCATCACGGTCCTTCACGAGCTGGCACACCACGTGGGCTTCGGTGACGGAACGCTCCACGATTTCGGCCTCGACTGAGCGCCGAAAGGTACGGCTCGACGGGGCGCCCTGGAGCGCAGAGCCTGCAGGTCGACGGGCGGTCCGGGCGCCGGCAAGACAGGTGCCGCGGACTCCTCCCCCGACATCGCCGGCGTGCGACGTTGCCCGCGGCGCTGGGCCGTCCGTCAACCATCCCCTTCGTGTCCACGCCGCCGCTCCAGTCCCCCGGGCAACTGCATGTGGCCGCGCCGCCCGTCACTCGGCCGACTCCGAGAGGGCCAGGATGTGCGGCAGGCGATGCAGGTCGACGTTGCCGCCCGAGGCGATGCAGACGACCGTCTCACCATCGCGGATGGGGATCTGTCCTGCCAGCACGGCCGCCAGGGCCGCGGCGCCAGCCGGCTCGAGCAGCTGCTTCATGCGCTCCAGACCGAAGGCGACGCCACGCGCGATGGTCGCCTCGCTGACGACGATGAAGCCGTCCACCGCGCGAGCCGCGATCGGCAGCGTCCACTCGCCTGCCGCGGCGGCCCCCAGACCATCGGCCATCGTCTGCGGGGTGATGGGTACCGGGTGGCCGGCCTCCACGCCCCGGCGCAGGGCATCGCTCCCTTCGGGCTCCACGGCATAGACACGGCAAGCCGGGCGGATGGCCTTCACCGCGCTGGCGATGCCACTCACGAGGCCGCCACCGCCGGCCCCCACGACGACCACATCGACCTCCGGCAGGTCCTCGAGCACCTCCAGCCCGACGGTCCCCTGGCCAGCGATGACGTCGGGGTCGTCATAGGCGTGGATCATCGCCAGGCCACGCTCGTCGCGCAGCGCCATGGCACGAGTCAGGGCCTCCCCGAAGTGCTGCCCGAAGAGGACGACCTCCGCCCCGTAACCGGTGGTGGCCGCGACCTTGGCCTGGGTGGCGACCAGCGGCATGACCACGGTGACCGGCACGCCGACGGCCGCCCCCGCGTACGCCACGGCTTGGCCGTGATTGCCATTCGATGCGGTGATGACCCCCGCCTGACGCTCGGCGTCATTCAACCGTGCTGTCCGGTTGGTCGCGCCGCGGACCTTGAATGAGCCGGTCACCTGGAGGTGTTCCGCCTTGACGAAGCAACGGGGGATGCCGTCCGCAAGAGGTCCCGCCCCGAGACGCACTCCGGTCTGCAGACCGGCGATCGCCGCAGCGGCGCGTGAGGACAGCATCGGAGTCCGATGGACCCTGCCTTCGAGTGTCGTCTGCGCCTCGCGGATCGCTTCGAGAGGGATCACTGGCTCGCTCATGTCGCAAGCACCGGGCTGCCGCCGCGGGCCAGGAATGCGGCGGGGATCACGGCCACGACGGCGGCCACGAGCATGAGCGGACCGATGTTGATGACGCTCAGGAGCGCCGGGCCAAGCACGGCCATCGAAGCGGAGGTGAGCAGGCCAGCCATGTCGAGCGCCCCGAGCGAGGCGGCGCGCTCGTCGGGCTCGGTCGCGTCGGCGATCCTGGCCGTGCCGGCAAGATAGGCGAGGTTCCAGCCGACACCGACGAGGAAGATCGAGGGCAGCACCGTCGCCAACGTCGGCCCGAGCACCAGCCCGACCGCACCGATCGCGCTGACGAAGAGTCCGCCGACCAGCCCCGGCAGACGCCCGAAGCGATCGACTGCTGCTCCCAGGATCGGCGAGAGACCGAACATGCCCACGATGTGGACGCCGAGGGCGACCGAGATGGCGCCGAGATCCTGGCCGTGGTGATGCATCTCGAGCCCGACGACCGACATGGCGATGGCCATCACGCCCTGCGCGACGATGAGCGCGCCGAGGCTGGCCATCAGGCCGGGCTGCCTGAAGATGACGCGCAGTGAACGCTTCGACACCAGCCCTGACGCGGCAGCGGTCTCGAGGCCCGGGCCCTGCGACCCCGGCGCCTCCTCGGCCATCCGGCGCGCGATGGCCAGCGGATCGTGGCGGATGGTGAGCACCACGACGGCGCCGAGGCCGGCGATGAGACCGGCCAGGATCCAGGGGGTCGAGAGCGACGCCACGTCCGCGGTCTCGCCGCTCAGCAGCGGCGCGAAGATGATCGGACCAAGGATCGCGCCGACGGCCGCGCCAAGCAGTACCCGACCAAGGATCGTGCCCCGCCGCTCGGGCGGCGCCATGTCCGCGGCACCGACCCGCGCCAGGCTGGCCGCACCAAGCCCAACGCCAAGGATCGCCATGGCGACCAGGAAGAGCGCCAAGGACTCGGTCGAGACAGCCACGAAGAGGACAGCCGCGGCCAGGGCCGCGACCCCGAAACCGACCACGATGACCGGCCCGCGCCCGAAGCGATCCATCAGCCGCCCGGCGGGGATGGCGACCAGGCCCAGGGTGACCGAGAAGAGCGCGGATGCCGCGCCAGCCGACCACGTCTGGCCGGTCAGGATCTCGGTCGTGATGGGCGCCAGGACAGCCTGCAGCTGGATGACCGTCCAGCTGATGGCCAGCGCAGAGGCGAGCGTGAGTGTGTTCCGGCGGACGACCCGATCGAGCGCTGGCCCGGTAGGCGGCAATGGGGACGGAGGCATGGACGGAGTATCGCAGCCGGCTCGGTGGCGCCGACACCGTCATCCTGGCAGCGCGCCAGCCAGCGCTTCCTTCGCCGAGGCGCGGTACTTGCGTATTTGCGCAACTTATGACATCATCGTCCACGTGATGCCCGCCGTCATCTCCAGCGACCTCGAACGAGAGCGGTTCGCCGCCGTCGGTCGGGCGCTCGCCGACCCCAAGCGGCTCTGCGTCCTCGAGACGCTCGCCGCAGGAGAACGCTCGGTGAGCGAGTTGTCGCGTGACGTCGGTTGCCAGGTCCCGAACATGAGCCAGCACCTTGCGGTGCTGCGCAGTGCCGGGTTGGTGGCATCCCGACGTGACGGCACGACCGTCTACTACCGTCTCGCGGACCCTCGGGTCCTCGAGGCCTACACCCTCATCCGTTCGATCGCCGGCTGACAGGCCGGAAGAAAGGGATCCCGATGGCCGTCAAGGTAGCCACCGACGAGACGTTCCAGCAGGTCGTCATCGAGAGTGACAAGCCCGTCGTCGTCGACTTCTGGGCAGCCTGGTGCGGGCCCTGCAAGCTCGTCGCGCCGGAACTCGAGAAGCTGGCCGAGAAGTACGAGGGCCGCCTCGATGTCGTCAAGGTCGACGTCGATGCCAACCCCGCGCTGTCGCAGGCCTTCAACATCCTGTCCATCCCGACCATCGCCTACTTCAAGCCCGGCGCCCAGCCGCAGGGCGTGGCCGGCTTCCGGCCGATGGAGAGCTATGAGCAGGTCTTCGGCCTGAGCGAGCTGCTCACGGCGCCCGCACCGACGATCCAGGCACCCGCTCCGACGAGCGCCGACTGACACATCCGGCAGCCCGGATGGGCTGACCCTCCGCTCCTCCTCCTCCCGTCAGGGTCCCGACCGGCAACGGTCCGGGGCCCTGACGATTCCAGGGCGAACCGCGAACGACGGTGCCTCTCGATCGTCACGTGATCGGGCTGGCATCGGCCTGCCGGACCGCGAATTCGAACCATGCACTGACTCGGTCGCGCGCGAAGCGGTCGATGGTGGTCGGAGAGAAGGCGACCCAGTCCGGACCTCGCTGCGATGGGGCTGCATCAGGCGTGCGCGCGGCGGCTGCGGCGATGTCGGCCCGCAGACGGAACTCTGCGGTCGCACCGTTGACCACGACGACCGCCGTCTCGCCGACCGTGTACGTCACGCCACCATCCACGTCGGCGCGCTCGGTGCCCAGCGAGGTCGCAGCTTCAGCGACGAGGGCTTCGAACTCGTCGGAGGTCGACTTCGCCACGTGTCGCGTCAGCGGTCACGATCGGCCAGGATGGCCGCCAGCTCGTCCTGGTGGTCCTGGTAGTGCTCGATCGTCTCCTCGTCGAAGAACGTCATCATGTCCGCGTCCTTGACCCAGCGCGTCTCGGGCACCACGGTCAGGGTGCCGCGCAGCTCGCCGGGGACTGACCTCGCTCGGCGACGGACCTCGTCGAGGTCCATGGCGCGCCAATCCACGAGCAGTTCGTCGTTGATGGCGTCGCCCCGGGCCTCCCACTCGGCGTCCGCACGCGCCTTCGCCGGCGATGACGTGCTGACTGCCAGCTCCCGGGCCACCTCTAGCGCGTTCTCTTGCCAGGCCACGAGGTGCCCCAGGAGGTCCCGGGCCGACCAGCCGTGGGTGGCGCCATCGGGAGGCCGTGGACGGTCGAGGTCATGGTCGGTGAGGTCGATGAGGGCCTCGAATGGGGCCCATGCCTCGCGCTCCTCCTCCAGGAACTCCATGGCGGATGCGTACATGAGCCCTCCTAGACGGCGACCTGTTCGCGGTACTCGCCGAAGACGCCACGGAAGACGCCACACATCTCGCCCAAGGTGGCATAGGCGCGGGCGCAATCGATGAGCGCGGGCATCAGGTTCGTCTCGCTCGAGCCGGGTCGCGAGGCCAGGTCGCGCAGCTGCGTGAGCGCGGCGGCCACGGCTTCTCCGTCCCGCTCGCGCCGCACGCGCTCCAACCGCCCAAGGTGGGCGCGCAGCGACGCCTCGCTGACCTGCAGGAGCGGGATCTCGAGGACCTCATCGGGGTCGGCGTTGACGTTGACTCCGACGACCTGGCGCTCGCCGGCGTCGAACTCGCGCTGGTATCGGTAGGCGGCATCGGCGATCTCGCGCTGCGGGTAGCCGGCCGCGATGGCCGCCACCATGCCGCCCAACCGGTCGATCTCGTCGAGGTAACGCCAGACGGCGCGCTCGGTCTCGTTGGTCAGCGACTCGACGAACCAGGACCCGCCAAGCGGATCGACGGTCGCGGCCACGCCCGTCTCGGCCGCGATGACCTGCTGCTGACGGAGGGCGAGCATGGCCGCCTCGGCCGAGGGTACGGCCCAGGCCTCGTCGTAGGCGTCGGTATGGAGCGACTGCGTGCCGCCGAGGACGGCAGCCAGCGCCTGGATGGCGACGCGTGTCAGGTTGTTGAGCGGTTGCTGGGCAGTCAATGAGACGCCGGCCGTCTGGGTGTGGAAGCGGAGCCACGTCGAGCGCTCGTTCTCGGCTCGGTAGCGTTCGCTCATCAGCTTGTACCAGATCCGGCGGGCGGCTCGGAACTTGGCGATCTCCTCGAAGAAGTCGCTGTGCGAGTTGAAGAAGAACGAGAGCCGCGGTGCGAAGTCGTCCACGCGTAGGCCGCGTCGGAGCGCGTCTTCGACATAGGCCATGCCGTCGGCGATCGTGAAGGCCAGTTCCTGGACGGCCGTCGAGCCGGCCTCGCGGATGTGGTAGCCGCTGATCGAGATCGTGTTCCAGCGGGGCAGCTCACGTGTCCCGAATTCGATCGTGTCGGTCACCAGGCGCATCGATGGCTGGGGTGGGAAGAGGAATTCCTTCTGGGCTACGAATTCCTTGAGGATGTCGTTCTGGATGGTGCCCTCGAGGATCGCCCTCGGGAAGCCCCGTCGCTCGGCGGCTGCGATGTACATGGCCCAGATCGGCGCGGCGGGCGAGTTGATGGTCATCGACGTGCTGATGCGATCGAGCGGCAGGCCGTCGAGCATGACCTCCATGTCCGCCAGCGAGGAGACCGCTACCCCGCAGGTCCCGAACTCACCTTCGGCTTCCGGGTCGTCGGTGTCGTAGCCGTAGAGGGTCGGCATGTCGTAGGCGACCGAGAGTCCCGTCTGTCCGGCCGCGAGGAGCTGGCGAAACCGGGCGTTGGTGTCCTCGGCGGCGCCGAAGCCGGCGAACATGCGCATGGTCCAGAGTCGCGAGCGATAGCCGAGCTCGTGGATCCCGCGCGTGAAGGGCGGGAACCCGGGCAGGCCGATGTCGCGAGCCGGTTCGAAGGCATCCCAGCGCCCGCCTGCCAACGGACGACCGAGGTGGTCGACGGCTGTCGGCCCCGACCCGCCGGCACCCTCCCCTGCCCAGGCAGACGGGCCGTAGAGGGCCTCGATGTCGACGTCGCTGATGGTCGAGAAGCGCGTCTGGCGCCCATCCGGAGTACGGCCATCGGCGGCTGCGCGCCAGGCTCGATCACGCTCCGCCCAGCCGTCATCCATGAGGCCGACGATACCATCCGACCCGCCCGGCAGCAGTTCCGCGGCGGCCGCCCTACCCTTCCCCGTGCCATGACGCCCCGAACCCCGGCCCGACGCCGGATCCTGGCCGCCTCGCTTGCCCTGGTCGCCTTCACGGCCGGCGGTTGCACCGTCCTCGGCCCGACCCCGACGCCAGATGCGGCGGCTCCGTGCGCCGGCGCCGACGAGCAGCGAGCGCCCGGATTCGACCCCGAGCTCGAGGCCCTGCTGCCAGCGGCCATCGAGGGCGAGGCGCCCAGCAAGCGCGACAGCGGACGGTACTGCTCGGCGCAGGCGCTCGGCCTGCTGGCCGAGGCCGGTTTCGACGAGGTCCGGTTCGCCGGCGCCACGTGGCCGGGCGACGACGCATCGGGCCTGGCCGTGATCGTCTACCGCGCGCCGGGCCTGACCCTTGACGCGATGGCGGACACGTTCGCCCGCGGCGCAGATGACGCTCGTTCCGTCAACCAGGTCCACGCGCAGGCCATCGAAGTCGCCGGGCGCGCCGCCGTGCGCATCGACGCCGCGATGCGTGACGATCCCCAGACGGTCTACCTCTGGCCGGCGGCCACCAAGGACACGATCAACGTGGTCATCGGCTCGGACATCGAGCAGGCGCGGCTCGACGCGGCGCTGGAGGCCATGGGAGACCGCTGACGGACCGGCCCGGACCGCTGCCGGGGCGGTGCGCGAACGCCATCGACCATCGTTCGCCGGGGGACCGTACTCCCGCCCCATTGCCCCGAGCGTCATTCGGGTCTACCTTCTGGACACGCCGTCGATCTCGGGCCGGATGCGCACCCGAGGCGTCGACCACCGGGTTCGGGACTGGATGTGATCCCGGCTTCAGGGGCGATGGAGCTGTCTATCGCGCTCGGGAACGCCGGTCCCCCTCAACGAGTCGAGTGACTGGATCTTTCGGCCGACGGGCCGGCCAACGACGAGAGAGACGGCCGCACTTATCGGGCACCTGGGATCGGGACTCTGGTCGGGCGGCCGGGGTCCCGATCTCGATTCTCGACTCCCGCGACCTCGCCGTTCGAGCCCTGGCCCTCAGTCGTCCGGACCCCGGCCGCCACCGAATCCCGGTGTCGGTGGTCGGACCCGTCGCTCCACGCCCCGTTCGTCCAGGTCTGACTGGATGACCCTCGCCTTTACCACCAGGTCGCGGTCGCGGGTGATGGTCCGGGCGATCCAGTCGATGTAGGTCGGCTCGAAGGCCGCCACCTGACCCAGGGTGTGACCTCGGAACTTGCCGAACTCGAGCTCGGTCGTGAGCGACTCATCGAGCGACGGCAACGGCGCCCGCCGACGCGTCCGTCGCGTCCTCACCGGGCCATTCGGTTGGCTGGCCCGTAGTGGTTCGGGATCCTCGGCGCGCTCGCGAGCACTGATCGGCCGATGGCCCCGCAGGCCATGGCTCCCGTTCGTGGTCGTCGCGTCGCGTCGCCGGAACGTGTCCGACGTGTCGAAGCGGGCGGTCACGGGCCTCGTCGGCCGAGGCGGGGGAGGCCCGGAAGTGCGAAACGAGTCGTTGCCATCGGTCGCGCCGTCGAAGCCGGATCGGCTCGAACCCCCAGGATGCGGGTGCGCCCGATCGTAGTCGCGGCGGCGATCCTCGTCGCGCAAGAAGTCGTAGGCGGCATTGACCCGTGCCATCCGCTTGGTCAGCTCGGCCGTTCGAGTCGCGTCGCCGGCCGCCTGGTCCGGGTGCAGTTCACGGGCGAGCTCGCGCCGCCGGCGCTTGATCGTCGCGTGGCTAGCACGCAGGGTCCACGTCGAGGACGCGGTAGGGATCGCCCCGGAAGGTCGGCACTGGCATGACACCCGAGGCTACCACGGTTCGAACGTGGATCAAACGAAAGCGATTGGCTCAGAGCGGCGAGCCGATCGCTGGCCCTCACGCTTGGACTACGGGCCGCCTCGATAGGACCAGCTCATGCTCGTGACCTGGCCATCGGCGAGGGTGATCGTCGTCTCTCCGTCGCCGCTCGTTGGTGTGCACGGTCCTGGCATGCATCGAACGGCGATCGAGACCACCGCCGCCGGATCCAGCTCGAGGCTCTCGACGGCCTCCAGGGCCCTGGCGGTGCACGTCGCATCGTCGACCCCAAGACAGGTGGGCGCGACCGAGAGCGAAGGTGCCGGCGCGATCGGGCCGCCGACCGGTGCGGGTTCCGCAGCCTGCCAGCCGAAGCCGCCCTGTTCGCTGGTCCCGTCGGCGTACGTCACGGATCGCTCGGCCTCTCCGCTCCCGTCGGTGCACACGCTCGTACAGCGGATTGCGATCCCCACGACGATCGTCCCGCGCGCCCGAGCCTCCGCATCGGCGTCCCGGAAGGTCTGCTCGCACGTGGCCTGTGGCAGTCCGACACACGCACGTGTGCCCGGAGCGACGGCCGGCGACATGACGCCCATGCATCCCGCCACGACCCAGCCGACGATCGCAAGGAGCGCAAAGGCGAGCCCCCTGGAGCCAATGACATGCGGCACGCGAGGAGTGTAGTCGCGAACGACTGCTGCTCCGCCGACCTGCGTTATGGTCTGCGCGATGTCCATGCGCCTCCCCTTCCAGCCACCGCTCGAGCCGATGCTCGCCAAGCCGGCCGCGGCCATCCCGATCGGCGACGGCTGGCTCTATGAGCCCAAGTGGGACGGATTCAGGGCGATCGTGTTTCGCGACGTGGACGAGACGTTCATCCAGAGCCGCGACCTCAAGCCGCTCGACCGCTACTTCCCGGAATTGGCGGAGCCGCTCCGGGCGAACCTGCCGGAGCGCTGCGTGGTAGACGGCGAGATCGTCATCCGGGGCGAAGACGGCCTCCAGTTCGAGGCGCTCCTCCAGCGCATCCACCCCGCCGCCTCGCGGGTCAAGATGCTGGCCGAGACGACGCCGGCCTCGTTCGTGGCCTGGGACCTGCTGGCGCTCGATGACGAGGACCTCCGCTCGACCGCACAGGGCGAACGACGGGCCCGACTCGAGGTCGCCATGGCCGAGTCCACGGCCCCCATCCACCTGACGCCGGCGACCCGCGACGCCGCCACGGCGCTGGACTGGTTCCATCGGTTCGAGGGCGCCGGGCTCGATGGCGTCATCGCCAAGCCGCTCGACGGCCTCTACCTTCCGGGCAAGCGGGCGATGCTCAAGATCAAGCATGCGCGAACCGCCGACTGCGTGGTGGCCGGCTTCCGCTGGCACAAGAACGGGCCCGGAACGATGGTCGGCTCCCTGCTGCTCGGGCTCTGGGACGACGCCGGCAAGCTCAACCACGTCGGCGTCACGGCCAGCTTCACCGAGGCACGCCGCCGCGAGCTGGTCGACGAGCTGGCGCCGCTGCGCGATGACGCTCTCGACGGCCACCCATGGGCGGAGTGGGCCGAATGGGCGGCCGCCGCCGAGGCTGCCGGGCAACGTCTCCCAGGCGCGACCTCGCGTTGGAACGCCGGCAAGGACCTTTCCTGGGAGCCGCTCCGCCCCGAGCGCGTCTGCGAGGTCGCATATGACCACCTCCAGGGCGACCGGTTCCGACACGCCACGACCTTCCAACGCTGGCGCCCGGACCGCACGCCTGAGTCCTGCCGGTACGACCAGCTGGAGGTCACGGCACCGTTCGAGCTGGAGCGGATCTTCGGGGCCGGCTGACTGGTGAGGCCGCAGCCAGCCGGGTCCGGCGACCCGATCAGCCTCCGCGCCCTCAACCGGGCGACGCTCGCCCGCCAACACCTCCTGGCCAGGGTCGCGATGCCGGCGACCGCGATGATCGAGCATCTCGTCGGCATGCAGGCGCAGGTGCCCGAGAACCCGTATGTCGCCCTCTGGAGCCGGATCGAAGGCTTCGACGCCGCGGAACTCTCGGACCTGATCACGGCCCGCGAGGCTGCGCGTGGGGGCCTCATGCGTGGCACGCTCCACCTGGCCACGAAGGACGACTTCCTGGCCATCTGGCCGCTCATCCGCCCGGTCCTCGACCGGGTCCTCCATTCGCAGAGCCCGTTCGGGCGGCGGATGGCGGGCATCGAGCCCGAGGCGCTCATGGCTGCCGGGCGTGCCTGGCTGGAAGAGCGCCCGCGTACCCGCGCCCAGCTGACGCCGCTCTTGGCGGAACGCTGGCCCGACCACGACGCCGCGTCGCTCGCCTACGCCCTGACCTACATGCTGCCGCTCGTCCAGGTCACGCCCCGCGGCCTGTGGAAGGCCAGTGGGCCGTCCGCCTTCACCACCGTGGAAGCCTGGCTCGGTCGCTCGGTGGACCGAGAGCCGGATCTCGACGGCCTCGTGCAACGCTACCTGGCGGCCTTCGGACCGGCAAGCGTGGCGGATGTCCGAGCATGGTCAGGGATCAGCGGGCTGCGTGAGGTCGTTGACCGGCTCCGCCCTGGCCTCATGGCTATCCCCGACGAGCGCGGACGCGAGCTTCTCGACCTGCCGGGTGCGCCGCGTCCCGACCCGGACACGCCGGCGCCGGTGCGCTTCCTTCCCGAGTACGACAACGTCCTTCTCTCCCACGCCGATCGCTCACGGTTCGGAGCCGACGAGCGCGTGACCGCGCTGTTCGGGGAGCGCCCGATCGGCCTCGGTGCCGTGCTCGTCGACGGGCGGGTCCAGGGCGCCTGGCACGTGGAGCGTCGGGGCGGCAAGCGGGATCGAGAAGCGACGCTGCAGGTCCGGACCGTGGAACCGCTCGGGCGAGCGGAGCACAACGAGGTCGCCGATGAAGGCGAGCGGTTGTTGGGCTTCCTTTCGCTCGATGCATCGGCGCGTGAGGTGCGGATCACGTCGCCCGGCTGAGGCCGATCAGGTGGGTGGTTGCGTCACCGCCAGCGCCGCTAACGCCATTCGATGGCGCGGACTTCGATCGGCTCCTTGACCCCCTTGAGGCTGAGCGAACGCGGCTCGGACATCGGGAACCGTGTCGGCCCCATGGACGCCAGGACCGCCTCCGAGACGAGGATCTCCTCGCGCTCAGCCGCGCCGCCGACCCGGGCTGCCACATGCACGCCTCGACCGGAATAGTCGCCACCCTGCTTCGTCGCTTCCGCCGCATGGAGCCCGATGCGCACCCATGGTGCGAACCCGTGCTCGCGCCGGTGACGGGCGAGGCGGCGCTGGATGTCCACGGCGCAATCGACCCCGTCGCCAGCCCGCTCGAAGGCCACGAAGAACCCGTCGCCGGTCTGCTTGACTTCCTCGCCCCGATGATGCGCGAACGACGATCGCAGCTCCCGGTCGTGCCAGCGAAGGAGCTCCTCCCAGCCCTCGTCTCCGATCAGGCCGACGAGGTCGGTGGAGGTCACGATGTCGGTGAACATGAACGTCTTCTGTGCCCGCGCAGTGGCGGCGACGGACGACCCTTCGTCGTCGCCCAGGAGCTGCCTCACCTGTTGGAGGTCGCGTGACGCCCCGAGGCGCTCGAAGACCGCGCGGGCCGCACGAAGGTCCCGGCGAGCTGCGCTCTCGTCCCCATCGGCCAGCAAGGCCCGGCCGTAGAGCACCCGAGCGGTGGCGCTCTCATAGGGCAGCTCGATCTCCTGCCACAGTCGCCACGCCCGCGCAAGGATGGGCACCGCCTCGGCGTGCTGACCCTGTGCGAGGAGCAGCTCGCCACGAGCCGTGAGCGCAGCCGCCATGAAGGGCTGCTGATCGAACTCGGGTGCGATCCTCTCGAGCTCCTCGACCGCGCTCCGTGCGGTCTCGATATCTCCCATCGCCAGCGCGATCTCGACCTGCGATGGCAGCAGTCGGGCACGCCAGGCGAGCGGGGCGCCACCGGTGCCTGCCAGTGCGGCGAGGCTGCGCGCGATCGAGCGCGCCGCTTCGTCAGCATCACCCTGGGCCAGCTGGAGGCGCGAGAGTCCGGGCTGGGCATCGTGACCGTACTCGTAGGCCCGATCGAATGCCTCGGCGGCTGCCCGGAGATCGCCCATCCGCAACCGTACCTCCCCGACCTCGTAATGGGCGAAGCCGAGCCCGTCCATGAGGCGGAAGAGCTCGAGTTCGTCGCACGCCTGGCGAGCTTCCTGCTCCGCCTCGGGCCATCGGCCGCGCATCATGTTCAGCTCGGCGCGATGAACCCGGCAGATGCCCGGATAGCCGCCGGCGGACTCGCGCAGCATCCAGCGCTCGGCCTCGTCGGTCCATTGCCCCGCGCGGCGGTAGTCGCCCAGGTCCCGGCAGGCGGCGATCGTGTTGCAGTAGATGTCGCTGGCATACCGGATCCCGAGCTGTCCCGAGGCGGCCGCGGCGGCGGCCTCGTCGATCAGAACCAAGCCATCCTGCCAGTGTCCCCGAGCGATCTCGGCCATGCCCTTGAAGCTGAGGGCCAGCGCATGGGCGTCCGGGTTCCCGTGGTCGCGGGCCAACTCCATCGCCCGGTCTGCATGGCCGATGGCGTCACTCAGCCGGCTCTGCATCATCGCCATGACCGCATACAGGACCTGGAGCCAAGCGTGCATCGCCGATTCTGGCTCGTTCTCCAGCAGCCGCTCGCCTCGTGCCAGCCATCCGGCGCCGATGGAACCGGCCAGCCGTCGAAACGCGAGATACGTGAGCCGGAAGGCGACGCCGGCGGCCTGCACAGGCCGTTCCGTCGCCAGGTAGGCGGCGAACGCGCGCTCCAGTGCGTCAACGGCGTCGTCCGGGTGCCCGCCCCACCACGCCGCCTCGCCCAGCAGCTCGAGGTCTTCCGCGACAAGGTCATCGATGCGACCGGCCGCTGCGAAAGCCTCCGTCGCCTCCGTCCACGCATGGCGACGGATCGCATCGCGTCCCAGCTCGAGTGTGTCGATCGACATGGATCCAACCTGTGGCGTACGGCCCCTGTGGCCGATTATCGCGGATGCCTGCAATCGACCATTCAGGATCGGGGCTTGGAGCTGCCCTTCGGCTTGGGCTTGGGACGTTCTTGGGCTTGGGAGCGACCTTTGGCTTGGGCGCGCCCTTGGACTCCGCCTTTGTCTCGGGCTCGGTGACATCGGCGTCGGGCCGATCAGCGGGTGTCCACTCGGTCATCGGGTCGTAGTCGGGATCGAGGGCTTCCTGGCCAGGGCGATCCGCCTCGGGCACATGGATGAGGTTGACGCGCACTCGGTACCAGAGCGATGAGCGGCCGCGCATGCCGTCGACCAGGACATCGGCCGGCTCGAGGAGCGGCACGACCGTCGGATGGCGTGCCTTCCAGCGTTCCAGGCCGGCAAGGGCGTCGGCCTTGGCCTTCGCGCGCGAGATCTCGATGACCGGCACCGTGCTCTTGCGTCGGCCGGTCGGGGTCGGGCGAGTGCCCGTCCAGGGTCCGCCCCTCGCGCCCGCACCCGCGCCCGGCCACTCGGTCGGCAGGCCCGCGTTCGGGTCACCCGAGGCAACGGCCGCGGCGCGTTCCGCGGCGACCTCCGGCGGCGGCCCGCCGTCCACGCCCCGGCCCTCGTAGTCAGTGTCGGCACGCCGCTTGCGCGACGGCTGCACGCGCGGCGGCTCGCCGGCCTGCTTGGCATAGTTGGGGGGCCAGGGCGCATCGCCGAGCCCCTCCTTTTCATGCCGAGCGGAGAGCTCGAGGAGCGCGTCGAGGGAGCCGACTGCATCGTCGATGGCGGCGCCTGGGTCGCCGATGCTGGCGTACCGCGCGGGCACGCTCAGGAGCGTGAAATCGCCGAGTTCGGCAACGGGCACCTCGTCCCAGGTCAGCGGCGCCGAGACGCGTGCATCGGGCGTCGGGCGTACGGAATAGGCTGAGGCGACGGTGCGGTCCTTGGCGTTCTGGTTGTAGTCGAGGAAGACGCCGTGACGCTCCTCTTTCCACCACTTGCTGGTGGCGATGGATGGCGCTCGGCGCTCTACATCGCGGGCCAACGCGAGTGCAGCCCGGCGGACCTGCGGATACGTCCAGCTGGGCTCGATGCGCACGTTGACGTGGATGCCGCGCGAGCCGGAGGTCTTCGGCCAGCCGACGAGCCCGACGGCGTCCAGGGCCTCGCGGATGACCAGGGCGACTTCGCGCACCTGCGAGTACGGGCACTCCCGGCACCGGATCGAGGTCGACCCGCAACTCGTCGGGGTGGTCCAGGTCGTCAGCGCGGACCGGGTGCGGATTGAGGTCGACGCAGCCCAGGTTGACGACCCAGGCCAGACCCGCTGCCTCATCGACGACGATCTCGTCGGCCGTGCGGCCCGACGGAAAGGTGAGTGTCGCCGTGCGCATCCATGACGGGCGATTCTCCGGAGCGCGTTTCTGGAAGAACGGCTCGTGGTCGATGCCGTCGACGAAACGCTTGAGCGCCATCGGCCGGCCGCGGACACCGGCCAGGGCTCCCTCGGCGACGGCCAGGAAGTAGCGCACGACGTCGAGCTTGGTGTGCCCCGCCTGTGGGAAGTAGACCTTGTCGGGGTTCGAGACCGTGACCTCGCGGCCGCCGATCTCGAGGACCTCCTTGCGGGTCGCCATGCGCGAACCATACGACGAGCCGTCGAGCGCAGCGGCCCTACGGCTGGCGCGTGGAGCCGATCGCCATGTCTAGAGGCGCTTGCGCAGGTAGGTGGCGATGCCCGTCTCGTAGCCGACCGCCTCGTAGAGATGCTGAGCGTCGGGACGGTGGCGCCCCGCGGTGATCTCGATGAAGGCGCAGCCGGTCTCGCGCGCGACCTCCTCGGCCGTGGACATCAGGATGTGGCCGATCCCGCGTTCGCGGACACCAGCGTCGACGATCAGGGCGAGGATGCGGGCGATCCTGTCGCCGTGCTCGAATCGAGGCATGACGTGGACGGCCACGAAACCGACGACGTCGCCGCCAAGCTCGGCCACACGGACCGTCGAGAAGTTCGAGTCGAATCGCGAGAGGCGCTCGCGGATGTCGCTGGGTCCTGCCGGGTAGCCCTCGTCGGTGAAGAGCGTGGCGATCGCCTCGGCGTCGGCGTCGGTCGCCGGACGGATGGTCGGGCCCGTCGTCATCGGCTGATGGTAGATGACGAAGGGCCCCCACGGGTTGATGGGCGGGACGAGCCGACTCCACCCGCCAAGGGGGTCACCCATCGGTGCCAGCAGCCCCGCGACCCCGGGACCGCCCACGTCTCCGGCGCCCGTCGGCCGCGGCCAGGTAGATCGCGACCGGTCCCTCGCCGTAGCGGGCCAGCGACGCTGCCAGCCGGCCCTCCGTCCGTGGCTCGAGCAGCAAGAGCGGACCGTCGGCCAGGTCGAGGCGGCGCGCCATGGCTCCGAGGGCCTCATCGTCCGGGGCCGGTCGCGCGAGGGTGCCGTCCAGCCCGGCCTCGGTGGCCAGCTCGTCCGCTGCGCGATCGAGGTCGACGGTCCCCCAGCCTAGGCCGAGGAGCGATGCGTCCTCTGGCACCTCCAGGCCACGCGACCGGAGGACCGGCAGAAGTCGACCGAGCGTCAGGGCCATCGGTGGATTGTGGTGGATGGCCGTGGATGGCGATACCGTATGGGCCGGATGGGGATCGGAACGACGGTCACGCCAGGGAGATCGGACTCGTGCGAACACTCCGGAGGGTCGGCCTCGGCATCGTCCTCGGCATCACCGTAGCCGCCTGCTCTGGCGGCGCGGCCTCGCCGGCACCGACCGAGGCACCCTCGGCCGAGGCAACCGCCGGCGGCGCGGGCGCGGTCTCCATCGTCGACTTCGCCTTCGCGCCACCCAACCTCTCGGTCGCCGTCGACTCGACCGTGACGTGGACGAACACGGGTGACCAGACCCATACGGTCAAGTGGAGCGACGGCACGCCCGAGAGCTCAGGGCTGACCAGCGGCGCCACGTACGAACGCACCTTCGATGCCGCCGGCACGTTCGCCTACGTCTGCGGCATCCACGGCTCGATGGCGGGCACCATCACCGTCACCGAATAGGCGCTCGCCCCGCTGCCTCGGGTCGGGCCGCGCGCGCCGCTGCCAGGAACCAGGGCCTGACCGTGAAGAGGCCGGCCAGCACGAGCGAGGGGACCAGGACGTCGACCGCGAAGATGAGCCAAACGCCGGCCGGCAGGCCGGTGTGGCTCGAGGTGGCATCGACCGCGTGGGCGACCCCGACGATGAGGTACGCGACGCAAACGCCGGCGCCCAGGACCCAGCCGAGCGGCCGACGCAACAACAGGAGCACGGCAGCCGCGAGCGCCACGCCGCCCCAAAGGATGGGCCAGACCGGGGAACCGTCGGCATGGGCGATGCCGCCAAGCTCGAAGACGCCCATGCCGCCCGTGGCGATGGCAACGGCGTCTGCGAAGCTCAGGAGCGCCCGACCGAGGAGCGCGACAGCGATCAGGCGCAGCAGGGCGTCGTGCGCACGCTCTGGGCTGGGTCCGGCGTCCGCTGGCTCGTTCGCGCCGAGAGGATCCATCGCCGGGCCATCCTGCCTGGTCACTGGGGCACCGTATCATCGCGGGTCAACGACATCGTCCGGCCGGCAGCCCAACAGGCGCGTACCGCACGCAGCAGGAGGCCGATCTCGTGGATGCGTGCCCGCGCATGCGCGACCGAGACACTGGCGCGGCTGATGCCGAGGACGTCGGCCGCATCCGCCTGACGCAGACCGTCGACCAGGATCAGCCGCGCGAGGCGTCGCTGGCTCGGCGTCGTGTCATCGAGCAGGCGACCGAGGACCGGGCTGAGATCCGCCAGCAGCGCGTCGGCGTCGGGATCGCCCGTCCTGACCACGAGCAGGTCGCGGGCGGCCGCGGCGGCATCGAGCGCGGCTTCAGCATCGGAGCCGTCACCGACGACCACCGCCCAGCGCGCAGGCGGCGTGGCTGGGTCGAACCAGGCGTCCATGAGCGGGAGGAACGGCTCGTCGGCGTCGACCCGTGCCGGGCCACGGATCGGTCGGTCGGCATCGTGCGGCGCGCGCGCACGCCCACGAACGACGACCCTCCGCTCCATGTCGCGAGGCTATCCGGCCGGCGATTAGCCGTCAACGGCTAATCGGGACGGGAAGGCCATGCGCCGGTCGCGACTGCTCCGCGAGGCGCGGCCGGGGCCGGCGGCGTCAGGCCGCGCGCGTTGACGCCGGACCGCGGACAGCGCACCATCGAAGCGACCGATGCCAGACCCGACCGCCTACCCGACCGGCACCGTCACCTTCCTCTTCACCGACATCGAGGGCTCGACGCGCCTGGTCGAGCGACTCGGCACAGCGGCCTACACAGGCGTCCTCGAGCGGCACCAGCGACTCATGCGGGATGCGCTTGCGGCGAGCGGCGGCTACGAGATCAAGACCGAGGGTGACTCGTTCTTCGTCGTCTTCCGGAGTGCACCGTCCGCGGTCGAAGCGGCCGTCAACGCCCAGCGAGCGCTGGCCGCCGAGCCGTGGCCCGACGGGATCGCGGTGGCGGTCCGGATGGGCATCCACACCGGCGAGGGCGTCGTGGCGCCGGACTCCGACTATGTCGGCCTGGACGTCCATCGGGCGGCCCGCATCGCGAGCGCGGGCCATGGCGGCCAGGTCCTCGTCTCCGGTACGACCAGAGTCCTGACCGAGACCAGCCTCCCGACCGGGGTCACGCTGCGGGACCTCGGAGAGCACCGGCTCAAGGACCTCTCGCGCTCGGAGCGCATCGCTCAACTGGCCATCCCCGGCCTGCCTGACCACTTCCCGCCGCTCCGGACGCTCGACGCCACGCCCAACAACCTGCCCATCCTGCCGACCAGCTTCGTCGGCCGCGTCCAGGAGGTCGCCGAGGCTCGCCGTCTGCTGGCCACGACGAGGCTGCTGACGCTCACCGGTCCGGGTGGCACCGGCAAGACCCGGCTGGCGCTGCAGGTCGCCGCCGAGTCCATCGAGGACTTCCCAGACGGGGTCTTCTTCGTGCCTCTTGAGCCCGTCGTCGAAGGCGCGCTCGTGGCCCCGGCCATCGCGGCCGTCCTTGGCGTGCGCGAGGGCGAGACGACCATCGCTGAGCGCGTCGCCGACTTCCTGGGGTCGCGCCGGATCCTCCTCGTGCTCGACAACTTCGAGCAGGTCATGGGCGCAGCTGGCCTGATGGCCGACCTCCTCAAGGCCGGACCGGACCTGCGGCTGGTGGTCACCAGCCGGTCGCCGTTGCACGTCTACGGCGAGCAGGAGTATCCCGTGCCTCCACTCGGTGTCCCGGACCCGGCCAACCTGCCAGCGCTCGACGCGATGACGCAGTACGAGGCGGTCGCCTTGTTCATCGCGCGTGCCATGGCCGCCAAGCCGGACTTCGCCGTGACCAACGAGAACGCGCCGGCAGTGGCCGCCATCACCGCCCGGCTCGATGGCCTGCCGCTGGCCATCGAGCTGGCCGCAGCCCGGGTCAAGCTGCTCAACCCGCAGGCGATGCTGCCACGCCTCGAGAGTCGCCTGGCGCTCCTGGGGGGTGGGGCTCGCGACCTGCCGGCCCGGCAACAGACCCTCCGAGGGGCGATCGACTGGAGCTACGGCCTCCTCGACGAGCCCCAGCGCTGCCTGTTCGCGCGCGCCTCCGTCTTCTCGGGCGGCTTCGACCTCGAGGCCGCCGAGGCGGTCTGCGGGCCCGGCATCGGCGACGGCGCATCACTGGACGTGCTTGGCGGGCTGGGCGACCTTGCCGACCAGAGCCTCGTCCGGCAGGTCGAAGAGCAGGATCACGTGCGTTTCCGGATCCTCGAGACGATCCGCGAGTTCGCCATCGAGCGTCTCGAGGAGCGCGGCGAGTCAGACGAGCTGCGCCGCCGCCACGCGGCCTGGTTCACGGACCTCATCGAACGCGCGGCGCCCTTCCTGACCGGCCAGGATCGCGCCCTTTGGTTGGACGCGATCGAGCGCGACCACGACAACGTGCGCACCGCACTGGCCTGGGCGTTGGAGACCCACGACACGGCCACCGCGTTGCGCATCGTGTGGTCCACGTGGCGCTTTTGGCAGAGCCGCGCCTTCCTGACCGAGGGCCTGATGCACGCGTCCGCCGTCCTGGCGATGCCGACCGACGGTGTCGACCCGGCGCTCGTCGTGCGCGGCCACGAGGCGGCCGGCGGCCTTGCGTACTGGCACGGGGACTTCGAGACGTGCCGCCAGCACTACCGCACCGCGCTCGAGCTGGCACGCGAGATCGGCGACAAGAAGCTGATCGCGGACGAGCTCTACAACTTCTCGTTCAGCTATTGGATCGAGGATCCAGACTTCGTCAACGGCCAACGCGCCGCCGAAGAGGCCGTCGCGCTCTATCGCGAGCTTGGAGACGAGGCCGGTCTGACCAACGCGCTCTGGGGCGTCGGCAACACCTACTACTTCCAGAAGGACTGGTCGCGTTCCGCGGAGTCCTACACAGAGGCGCTGGCTTTCGCGAGGAAGACCGATAACGACTTCATGATCGACTGGTCGCTTCATATGCTGGGCTCGTCGGTGACGATGCTCGGACGGCTCTCCGAGTCGCATGCCTACCTGACCGAGGGCACCGAGGCCATGGTCCGCGCGGGCGAAACGACCGGGCTCGTCCTGGTCCTCGATGACTGGGTCGACTACGCGTTCCTCGCGGGCGACTACGAGCGCGCATTGCGCGTACATGGCGCCGCCAGACATCTCCAGGAACAGACCTCGACCGGCCTGGCGGAATGGTCCAACCTCAATCTGCGTGCAGGCGGGCGCGCGTTCCCCGGCATCGATGACCAGGCCCGCGCCCGGCTCGAGGCCGAAGGGGCCGCTCTGACCCTCGATCAGGCCGTGGCACTGGCCCTCTCGACGGCCGTCGCGCCCGATCGCCCGGCGGCGTCCTGATCGGCGGCATGCCATCCAGACCGTCGGTCCAGCTGGCCGCTCCTATGCCTCCGCCAGGATCGTCCGGGCGACTCGCGCGGCGAGCGCCATGATCGTCATCTGCGGGTTGACCGCCGTGGCCGTCGGGAACAGGGAGGCATCGGCCACGTAGAGGCCGGGGACGAGGGCTCCGGTCGTGTCCGCACGGACACGACCCCAGGGGTCGCAGACGCTGGTGGCGGGATCCGCACCTGCCCGAGCACTGCCCATCTGGTGCGCGGAGAAGAGTCCGGTTCGGTTTGGCGCCAGACTGCGACTCGCGAGGTCGCCGAGGTAGCCGCCGAAGGCCTGATCGTCTGTCCGCCCGTCGCGCCCGAACCAGGCTGCCGGTGTCGCCACGGCGACGATCGAGGTTGCCCCTGCGGCGCGGCTGATGCGTGCCATTTCGACCAGAGCGCGAGTGGCGGTGCGGGCGTCGGCGGGTGCGATGTGGTAGTCGATCCGTGCCCGCCCGGTCCGCGAGAGGCTGACACGACCCGACCCGCGGTCACCGATGATCGAGACCAGGGGTGCGACGTGCGCCAGCCCTTCCATGAAGGCGGCATTGTCAGCCCGGCCAGACCACGGAAAGGCCGATCCCGCGAGGCCGGGGTGTGGCGGCGCGGACTCGATGACGAAGGGCCCGTGAGCCGAGCCGGGGTAGCCTTCCGCCTCGGGTCCTGGCTCGAGGAAGTGGAGCGAGCGAGCGCTCTGCAGCGGACCCGTCCACATCTCCACCGGCTCGGGCATGATGCCGGCCAGAACAGGGACCGGGTGGAGGCGCAGACCGTGGCCCGTCCAGGGGTGGGCGCGACCGCTGGCCAGGAGGACGATCGGCGTCCGCAGGGCGCCGGCCGCGATCACGACCTGGCGGGCGTGAACGCGGTAGGGCCGGGCGACCTCGCTCGGCAGGCCGCCATCGTCGAGCGCGAGCAGTCGACCCTGGACGCCGACCGCCCGAGCGGCCCTCGAAGACGATGCGATCGACGGGGGCGTCGACCAGGAACCGCGCGCCGTACCCGGCAGCGAGGGCGAGATGACCGCGGACGCCGGCCTGCTTGGCCCCGACCCGACAGCCGAAGGTGCAGCCGCCGCACGTGTCGCAGCCGGTCGTGTTGCGTTCATTGGGCGCGGCCTCGTAGCCGAGGGCATGGCAGCCCTCGATGAGCAGTCGGTCCTTGACCGCGATCGAACCGGCCGTCGCGACCCGCAGGTCGGCCCTCAGGCGGGCGAAGTCGGCGTCCGTGTCGGGCCCATCGAAGCCCTCGAGTCCGTGGTCCCGAGTCCAGTGTTCGCGGACCGCCGGCGGCGCGTCGATGGAGGTCGTCCAGTTGACCGTCATCCCGCCGCCGAGTGTCGAGCCGGCCAGGATGGCCACCGACAGGTCGGCGTTCGCGCTCAGCCCGCGCGCCAGGAACATGCGCTTGAAGCCGGTCAGCTCATCGGTCGGCATGGTCGCTTCCGGCCAGGCCGACCCCGCCTCGACGACGAGCACCGACCGCCCGGCCGCTGCGGCTCTGGCGGCGACGACGCCGCCGCCGGCGCCACTGCCCACGATGACGATGTCGGCCTCGAGATCGAGCACTCCGCCAGGCGCCCCGCCGGATCGGTCGACCTCGAGCGGTTCGACCGGCGAGGGCTCGGTCGTCGGCGTTTCCCAACGCGGTCGGTAGCCCATCGGCGCCCAGCGTCGGTTGGCCTCGGGTCCCGAGCCGGGATCGGCGTAGGCCAGGAAGAGGGCCAGGCGCTTGAGCGCCTGGAAGGTCGTGCGTCGCTGTGAGAACCGGCTCGTCCCCCACCCGAGGAGGTAGCGGTCCCGGGCCGCGTCCTCGAGGTCGCGGTAGCGGACCGCACCGGCGCCGAGGGCCAGGTTCGCCAGCCGCAGGTCGAAGGCACGCAGCGCAAGCTTGAGCTGCCAGCGGTCGAATGGCTCGGCCAGTTCATCGAGGGCGGCCGCGCCGTGGCGGGCCATGCGCTCGGCATCGCCGGCCACGAACCCGTCGAATGCCCGCGCGAGCGCCGCGATGTCCGAGGCCGACCAGCCTGGAGGCGCCGGCGGGTCGGCGACGAAGGTCACCCGGCCTCGAAGCCCTGCGCCGGGAGCGGCGGGCAGCGCAACGGCCGGTCCTGCCGATAACCGAGCAGGTAGTCGGCCTGGATGAGGGTATGCAACTGGCTGGTGCCTTCGTAGATGACGGCCGCCTTGCTGTTGCGGAGGTAGCGCTCGACGGGGTACTCATTGGAGTAGCCATAGGCGCCGTGGACCTGGATGGCGTCGAGTGCGCTCTGCACCGCGTGCTCGGTGCAGAACCACTTGGCGAGGCTCGTCTCGCGCGTGTTGCGTCGGCCGTGGTTCTTGAGGAACGCCGCCTGCCAGCAGAGGAGGCGTCCGGCCTCGATGCCCTGGTGCATGCGGGCCAGCATCTGCTTGACGAGCTGGTGCTCTCCGATCTCCTGGCCGAACGTGTGTCGGTCGTGCGCGTAGGTGACCGAGGCGTCCAGACAGGCCTGGGCGAGCCCGACCGCGCCGGTGGCCACCGTGAAGCGACCCTGATCGATGGCGCTCATGGCGATGGTGAAGCCTTCACCCTCCTCGCCGACGCGGTTCGCGACCGGGACTCGAACATCGTCGAAGAAGAGCTGGCCGGTATTGCCGGCGTTGATGCCCAGCTTGCCCTTGAGCGTGCCGGTCGAGAAGCCGTCCATGCCGCGTTCGACGATGAAAGCCGTGATCCCCTTGTGGCGCTTCTCTCGATCGACCGTCGCGAAGACCAGGAAGTGGTCGGCCACGTCGCCCAGGCTGATCCAGATCTTGGCGCCGTTGAGGACATAGTCGCGTCCGTCGCGGCGGGCCGTCGTCTGAAGCGCGGCGGCGTCCGTGCCGACGCCCGGTTCCGTGAGCCCGAAGGTGGCCAGCTTCTCGCCGCGCGCCTGGGGTACCAGGAAGCGCTGCTTCTGGTCCTCGCTGCCCCATTGCAGGAGCGTCAGCGAGTTGAGCCCGACGTGGACGCTCATGACCACCCGGAAGGCGGTGTCCGCCCGCTCCAGCTCTTCGCACAGCAGCCCGAAGCTGACGTAGTCCATCCCGCCGCCGCCATACCGCTCGGGGATCGGTGCCCCCAGGAAACCTTGGTCGCCCATCTTCTGGAAGGTCGGCAGGTGGACCTCGTGGCGCTCGTCCCATTCGCGGATGTGGGGCAGGATCTCCGCCTCGGCGAAGGCGCGCGCAGTGTCGCGCACGAGGCGATTCTCGGCTGACAGCTCGAGGTCGATCACGTGGGCGACGCTACGCCTGCTCAGAAGCGGCCGAGCAGCTCGGCCTTCTTGGCCTCGAACTCGGCGTCGGTGATGACGCCGCGTGTGTGCAGGTCGGCCAGCGTGTCGAGGCTGGCGGCGACGTCACCTGCCGACGAGGCGGGCGCGACCGCCGGCGCGGCGTTGCCAGGTTCGCCGGTCGGAACGGGCTCGGCTGTGATCGGTGGCGAAGCCGCCGCTGGCGCTGCGGCGCTGGCGATGGGGCGGCCGGACTCGCGGCAGGCGCGGTCGCCGTGCGCGCGCTGGCCTGTGCCGTCTGGAGCGCGGTGCGGAATTCGGCCGCACGCCGGATGGTCGTAAAACGGTCGCTGCCTTCGGCGCCGGACGCGGTCAGGATGGTCAGATCGCCGTACCCGAACGTGCCGCCCAGGGCCGGGACGGTGAGCTTGACGTCGGTGACCGAGCTGAGCAGCGTCTCGGAGCTGTGCTTGCGAAGCAGGCCCTCGTAGCGCAAGACCCGCTGGTTCGAGACGCCGAAGTTCGCCGACAGCCAGGCCGCGATGTTCCACACGAGCCAGGCTGCTCCGATGACGAGGATGGCGAGCCCGATCCACCACATGAGCGTGCCGAGCACGCCACCGATGCGACCGAAGAGTCCCTCGCCGCCGGGCGGCGCAAGCGCCCACAGGATCAGCCCGCCGATGACCAGCAGGATCGCGATGATCGAGGCACGGATCGGCGCCATCCAGTGCTTGCGCGTCTCGAAGATGATCTCTTCGCCCGGCAGCAAGGCCTGTCGGAGTTCGTTCATCGGCGCTCCTTCTGCCTCGACACGCGGGTCCCGCGGGCCTGACGCGAGGCCATGATAATCCGCGTGGAGCGTCGCGACGACCGTGTCCGGGCTCGGCGGCGGAAGGCCGTCCGGCGCCGGTCGGAGGGTCGGGACCGGCTAGACTGGCTGACCATGCAGACGACCGCGCGCGAGGGATCGGCCCGGACGACGACCCTCACGGCACCGGATCACCTGACCCCGGTCCTGGGACGCTACTTCGAGCGGACCTGGAGCCACGGCGAGGGCCATCGCCTCTTCGACGTCGACGGCAACAGCTATCTCGACTTTGCCAATGGCATCGCCGTCTCGTCGCTCGGCCACCACCATCCGGCCGTGACGGCCGCCATCCATGCGCAGGTGGACCTGCTCATCGCACCGCCCAACGCGGTCGGCTTCGCGGAGCCCATCAACCGGTTGGCCGAGATGATCGCGGCCGAGATGCCCGACCCGCTGGACACGGTCTTCTTCCTCAATTCGGGCTCGGAGGCGATCGAGGGCGCGCTCAAGATGGCTCGCCGCGTGACCGGGCGGCCGGGCATCATCGCCTTCCGGGGCGGCTTCCACGGTCGGACCTTCGGGGCGACCAGTGTGACGAGCTCGAACCCGAACTATCGCCGCGGCTACGAGCCGCTCCTGCCCGGTGTCCATCTGGCCGCATTCCCCGATGTCTATCGCGACTTCGGTGGCGACGCCGACGCGGCGACCGACGCATGCCTGGCGTCCCTGGAAGCCGATCTCGACGACTCGGTCGCGCCGGACCAGGTGGCGGCCATCCTCATCGAGCCCATCCAGGGTGAGGGCGGCTATCGACCGGCCCCGGCCCGATTCCTCCAGGGACTTCGCGCCCTGGCCGACCAGTACGGCATCCTGCTCATCGCGGACGAAGTCCAGTCGGGCTTCGCCCGGACCGGGTTGATGTGGGGCTTCGAGCACGCCGGCATCGTGCCCGACGTCGTGACCCTGGCCAAGGCCATCGCCAACGGCCTGCCGCTCTCGGCCGTGGTCAGCCGCCGCGAGCTGCAGGAGCGCTGGGGGAGGAGCGCCCACGGCACGACGTTCGGTGGCAACCCGGTCGCCTGCGCCGCCGGTATCGCGGTCCTCGAGACGATCCAGACCGAGGCGCTCGTGGCCAACGCGGCCGCTCGTGGCGCGCAGCTGACGGCCGGGCTCGGGGCGCTGGCGGTCACCGATCCTGGGATCGGCGATGTCCGCGGCCCTGGCCTCATGGTCGGCACGGCGCTGGTCACCGATCGGGCGACCCGCGCACCGGACGGCGACCGCACCGAGCGCGTCATCCAGCGCTGCGCGGACCTCGGCCTGCTCCTCCTCTCCTGTGGCGTGGACCACGACACGGTCCGCTGGATCGCGCCCATCGACGTCAGCCCCGCCGAGATCGACGAGGCGCTGGGCATCTTCGCCGAGGCGCTCGCGACCGCCTGAGCAGCTAACCGGTCCCCTGCAGCGCGGCGGCCACGCCGTTGACCGTCAGGTGGACGAGCCGGAGCAGACGCCCACGTTCGGGGTCGCCGGCCGGGGTCCGGCGCAGCTGGCGCAGGAGTCGGACCTGCAGCTCGGAGAGCGAGTCCGCATATGGCGTGCGCAGAGCGATCGAGCGCTGCATGGCAGGCAGCCCATCGAGCAGATGCGCACGACCGGTGACGCGCAGGAGCAGCTCGACAGTCAGGCGATGCTCGGCGGCGATGCTCGCCCAGATCCGCGGTGCAGCCGGGTGTGCCGAGAGGCCGGCGTACTCGCCCGCCACGGTCAGGTCGGTGCGCGCCAGGACGAGCTCGGCGTTGTCGAGCACCGTCTCGAAGAACGGCCAGGCACGATAGAGGCGGCCGAGCGAGTCGAGGCCCGCATCGCCGTGCGTTCGTCGATAGGCCTCCAGCGCCGACCCGAGGCCGAACCAGCCGGGCAGCCCGAGCCGCGCCTGCGACCACGCGAAGACCCAGGGGATGGCACGCAGCGACTCGATGGACGGTGGAGGCGCGTCCACGCCCGCCCGGCTCGAGCGCTGGCCGCGTACCGCCGGACGTGAACCGAGCCGGAGCGCGGAGAGCTCGGCGATCGGCGTCGCATCCTGGAAGAAGGCCGCGAACTCCGGGTCCTCCCAGACGCACGCTCGATATGCGGCCTGGGCCGCCTGCGCCAGCTCGTCCATGGCCCCGGCGCCGGCCTCGGCGGCGCTGAGCGATCTCCGCCTCATGGTCGGCCGAGGACGCGATCAGCGTGGCAGCGGTCAGCTGTTCCAGCTCGCGGAGCGCGATGACCGGGTCCCCATACCTGGCAGCGATGACCTCGCCCTGCTCCGTGAGTTTCAAGCGGCCGGCGATCGATCCAGGCGCCTGGGCCAGGATGGCCCGCCTGGCGGACCCGCCACCGCGGCCGATGGCGCCGCCTCGACCGTGAAAGAGGGTCAGCTCCACACCGTGGCGCCGCGCCGTCGCGGCCAGCGCCTCCTGGGCGCGGTACAGCATCCAGCCTGCCGACAGGAAGCCCGACTCCTTGTTCGAATCCGAGTAGCCGAGCATGACCTCCTGGCGGTCCCGGCGGCCGGCCAGATGGCGCCGGTATCCCGGGTCGCTGAGAAGCCGATCGAGGAGCCCGGCGGCGCCCGTCAGGGCGTCCGCCGATTCGAGCAACGGCACCACGTCCAGCTCCGCGGTGCCGGGCGCGAAACCGGCGGTCGAGGCCGGGGTGTGCACCGCTTCGCCCGCCAGACGTGCGAGCTCGAGCGCCGCCAGGACGTCCGACGCGTCGCGCGTGAAGCTGATGACATACCGGCGGCAGGCCTCGACGCCGTAGCGCCGCTGGATGTCCGCCATCGCCCGGAAGGTGGCCAGGACCTCGGCCGTGCTGACGCCGGGCACGGTCGGAAGCTCCGCCGCCGTGTCCCCACCGTCCTGGATCGTGGCCAATGCCGCAGCGTGGACGTCGGCATGCTGGCGGACCTCGAGCGATGCGAGGTGGAAGCCGAACGTCTCGACCTGCCAGCGAAGCTCGGCGACCTCGCCCCACGCGACGCGCGCCAGCCCCTCGGCAACCAGCGCGTCGGATAGCTCGGCCAGCTCCTCGAGCAGGTCGGTGACACCGTCGTATCGGCCGGAGGCCGCCATGCGCGCCTCGGTCAGGGCGCCGCGCGTTCGCCGAAGGCGTTCGGCCATGGCACCCAGCCGCTGGCGGAACGGCTCGTCGGGGAACCGACGGCGGAGCATGCGCAAGGTCTCGGGCAGCGCTTCCTCGTCGGCCAGGAGCCGCGCGGCCAGGCGCTCGTCGAGGCGCTCGGCCGGGACCGCGGCGGAGATCGTCTGCATGAGCCGCGCGCAGACGGCCTCGTAACCGCGCAGGACGTGGTCGCTCGCGATGCGCATGGTCTGGGCCGTGACCTCGGCCGTCACGTTCGGGTTGCCGTCCCGGTCGCCACCGATCCACGAGCCGAGGTGCACGAAGGCGGGCACCCTGGGCGGTCGGGTGCCGGTCTGGCCGCTGTCGCTTGCCGCCGCATCGGCGACCGGCAACGCCAGCAGGTCGAGGGCGGCGTCGACCGAGCGATAGAGGCGGGGCACGGCCGTGAAGAGGGTGGCATCGAAGAAGGCCAGGGCGCTGCGCACCTCGTCGAGCGGTGACGGGGCCACGCTGCGCAGGTGGGCCGTGCGCCAGAGGAGGGTGATCTCTTCTCGGAGGCGGCGCCGGATGTCGCCGTCCTCCTCGGGCGTCAGGTGCAGGTCATGGAGCCGTTCGACCAGGCGCTCGACGCGACGCAGGGCGATGATCGCGGTCCGCCGCCGTGCCTCGGTCGGATGGGCCGTCAGGACGGGCTCGATGGCGAGATGGCCGAGGAGCTCGCAGGGGATCGGTGCCGGTCGCCTCGAGGCGCAGCAGGGCTTCGCCGACTGATCCCCGTGTGACCGCCCCACGCGCCGAGCGGCGGCGGCCTCGGATGCCGCGCACGCGCGCCCGCTCCTCGGCCACGTTGACGAGCTGGAAGTAGAGCGCGAAGGCGCGGATGACGGCCTCGGTGTCGTCGACGGTCAGGGCGTCGAAGGCGGCTGCCAGCTCGTCACCGAGCCGGATCCGGAGCCCGTCGTCCGCCGTGGCACGCAGGGCGATGGTCCGACGGCGGATCGCCTCGACCTGAGCGAGCAGCCTCGCGCCCTCCTGCTCGACGATGACCTGGCCGAGCAGGGCCCCGAGCAGCTTGACCTCCCGCGCGAGCGGATCGCGCGCCCGCGCCGTGCCGATGGCGCGGGGCTCGGCGCGCACGGCCGGATTCCTCGACGCGCGTCGGGGGGCGGTCATGGCGCCCATGGTGCGTCGGCCCCGGTCCGCTTCGCAACCTGGCGGGCACCCGGCCGACACCTTCGAGCTGCGACCATTCTCGTAGGCTCTGTATCGTGGACCTCGTGGCGACCATCGACCGAGACCCGCGCCAGCCCCACGACCGCACCCGGAGCGATGCCGCTCGCCCCGACGATGCGCCTGAGCCCAAGCTTGGTCAGCTCGAGTTCCTGTATCGGATCATCCGCCTGGCGACGACCGCCGGCACCTGGGACGAGCTGCTCGACACCGTCGTCGACGGGACACGCGATGCGCTGCAGGCCGACGTCAGCTCCCTCTACCTGCTCGATCGCGACGGCCGACAGCTGACCCTGGCGGCGACCAACGGCCTCGACCGATTCCAGATCGGCCGAGCCCGAGTGCCGTTCGGCGAGGGGGTGACCGGCCACGTGGCTGCCGAACGGGAGTCGATGATCATCCCCGACGTGCCCGCCGAACCTCGCTTCCTGTGGGTCCGCGGCATCGATCAGCGGCGGTTCATCGCATCGATGCTCTCGGTCCCGCTCATCTGGCACGACACGGTCGTCGGCGTCCTCAACGTCCAGACCGAGCAGCCACGCGAGTTCACGTCGGGCGACAGCGACCAGCTTCGTGCCATCGCCGACCTGCTGGCAGGCATCGTCGAGCGGGTCCGCCTGCAGCGCGAGGCCGAGGATCGGGTCGACCAACTGCGCGCACTCGATCAGGGACGCGTCGAGCTCATCGCCCTCGTGACGCACGAGCTGCGCACGCCGCTCGCCGTCGTGCGCGCCTACGCCGACCTGCTGGCGGAGGAGCCGCCGCTCGAGGGTCGCGGCTCGCGCGATCCGGACCGACGAGCTGCGCGCGCGATCTGGCATGCGGCCGTCGTGGCCCAGATCGAGCGGATCGACCGGCTCGTCGACTCGATCATCGCCTCGGTCAGGCCGGAGGGCAGGCAGGACCCGCCCGCCGAGAATCGCCCCGTAGACCCGGCGACGGTCGTGGCGGAGGTCGTCGAGGAGCTCAGTCCCCTCCTCCGTCAGCACCGGCTCGAGCTTCGGGCCGACGTCCACCGGCATGTCCTCGCGGACGAGGCTCGCCTCCGGCAGGTCATCGAGCACCTCGTCGAGAACGCCGTCAAATACGCCCCGCCGGGCACGACCATCCGTGTAGAGACGAGCCTCCAGGAGGGCGTCGTCCAGCTGACCGTCGAAGACGATGGGCCGGGCGTGCCGGAGGAGTGGCGTGAACGGATCTTCGAACCATATGCGCGTCGCGAGACGCGGACCGCGCGTGGCTCGGGGATCGGGCTGTACGCTGCGCGGCGCCTGTGCCAATCCATGGGCGCTCGGCTCTGGTGTGAGCCCGGTCGGGAAGGCGGCGCACGCTTCGTGGTCGCCCTGCCGGCGGCTGTGGCGCTCTAGGTCGTCACGATGAGCCCAGAACGCGCGCTGCGCATCCTCGTCGTCGACGACGATCCTGCCATGGTCGGCGCCATCACCGCGCTGGTCGGCGTCGAAGGCCACCAGGTCATCACGGCCTACGATGGCCTGACCGCCATCAAACGCTTCGACGAGGAGCAGCCGGACATCGTGCTGCTCGACCTGGCCATGCCGGGGCCCGATGGCTTCGCGGTCACGGGTCGCATCCGGGCCTCGGGTGCGACGCCCATCCTGGTCGTATCGGGCGAGAGTGGCGAGGCTGCCAAGGTGCGGGCCCTGGCCATCGGTGCCGACGACTATCTGACCAAGCCCTTCGGACGGGGCGAGCTCCTGGCTCGCATCCACGCCCTCGTCCGCCGTTCGGAGATGGCCGCCAGCGGCGTCGCGGGCGGTTCGATCGTGGCTGGCCGACTGACCATCGAGCCGGCCAGATACCGAGCCCACGTGGGCGAGGTCGTGCTCGACCTCACACCGACCGAGTTCCGGCTGCTTGACGCACTCGCCAGGGCGGGTGGGGACGTGGTCCCACACGTCCGATTGGCGCGCGCAGGCTGGCCGGCCGAGCCCGATCCGGACCTGCTCTGGCTCAAGCCCCACCTGACGCGCTTGCGCGCGAAGGTGCTGGCCGCGGGCGGGCCGAGCATCGCCGCCGTCCGCGGCGTCGGCTACCGACTCCAGCTGGACGGCTAGCTCAGATGATCGGCGCGGCATGACGCCGCGCAGGGTCAGGCGACGATGAGGAGGTCGACCCGACCGCTGGTGTCGTGCACGGCATCAACGCACTCGACTCGGCAGCCCCTTGCGTCGCGGCCGCCCATGGCCCCGAAATGGGCGTAGCCACCTCGCGGGAGAGCGTCGAGGCGACAGCCGCAGGCGGCACACGTGACGGGGCCGCCGATCCCAGCGCGACTGCGGTATCCGGTGCGGTAGATGGGTTCGGTGGTGTCCATGGGGGGTTCCTCGAAGGTTCGTCGGCGGCTCTGCGCGACGGTGGTAGTCGTCCGATCCTTACGCTACGCGTGATCCCGCCACCGCATCCGCGCCCGTGGGGATGCGCAAAGGTTGCGTTCCGGTTGCCGCCGGATCGACCGGCTCGACGACCCACATGTCACGTGTCGAAGGGCCGCCCGACTGGAGCAGCGCGTCGGCAAGCGCCGAGCCCGCAGCCACGTGGGCGACCAGCAGGCGGCGCAGATCGCCGATGAGCAAGTGCGCATCGTCGCGACCCTGGACCACATCCGCGAGGCGAGCGACCGACACCGACCTGGCATCGACGCGCGAGGCATGGTGGCCGCGAGGATCGAGCAGGAAGGCTCGGCCGCCGGTCATGCCAGCGCCGAAGTTGGGCCCGATGGGACCGAGGACGACGACCGTGCCGCCGGTCATGTACTCGCAGCCGTGCGGGCCGAGGCCTTCGACGACGGCGTCGGCACCGCTGTTCCGGACGGCGAAGCGCATGCCTGCCCGACCGACGAGATGGAGCCGGCCGGCAGTCGCGCCATACAGGCAAGTGTTGCCGGCGATGGCCTGGCTGGCCGCGGCCACCAGGCCAGGTTCCGGGCGCACGACCACCGTGCCACCGGAGAGGCCCTTGGCCACGTAGTCGTTGGCAACGCCCTCGAGCTCCAGCTCGATGCCCGCGGTCAGGAAGGCGCCCAGGCTTTGGCCCGCCGCGCCACGGGCGACGACGTGGAACGGACCGCTGATCTCGCCTCGGGCGAGCGCGCCCGCGAGGCCAGCCCCGAAGGCTCGGTCGGCGGTCGTCAGCTCGACCTCGAACGTCGATCCAGGACGGAGATGCTCCGGCGCCCGAAGCAGGCCCGCCTCGACGGCGGACGCTGGTGCGACCGCGACGCCAGACGCCGCCGCCTTGGGCGCCGATCGACGCGCCATGTCGGCCTTCCAGCGTGGCGCGCCGAGCAGGGCCGCTGGGTCGATGGCCTGTGGACCTGGCGCCGGACTGAGGATGCGCGCCGCTTCGCCGACGATCTCGCCCAGCGTCCGGGCGCCGATCGCGGCCAGCTCGTGGCGGACATCCTCGGCCAGTGCCGACACGAACCGTTCGACCTGCTCCGGCGAGCCTCGGAACTTGGCTCGAAGGTCTTCGCGCTGTGTGGCGATCCCGGTCGGGCAGGTGTCGAGGTGGCACTGTCGAGCCATGTCACAGCCGAGCGCGACGAGGATGGCCGTGCCCAAACCGAACTCCTCGGCGCCCAGCAGCGCCGCCATGACGATGTCGCGGCCGCTCCGCAGACCTCCGTCGGTGCGCAGGGTCGCGCGGTCGCGCAGGCCGGCGCGCAGGAGCACCTGATGGACCTCCGCCAGGCCGAGCTCCCATGGCGCGCCGACGTGCTTGATGGAGCTGAGCGGCGAGGCGCCGGTCCCGCCGGCGTGCCCGGCGACGTGGATGTAGGCGGCGCCCGACTTGACGACACCCGCGGCGATGGTCCCGATGCCGCGCGAGGCGACGAGCTTGACGCCGATCCGCGCCGCCGGGTTGACCGCGCGAAGGTCGGCGATGAGCTGGGCCAGATCCTCGATGGAGTAGATGTCGTGATGGGGCGGGGGGCTGATGTAGGCCATGCCCTGCTGGCCGCGTCGAAGCGCGGCGATGTAGGCGGTCGCCTTCCGCCCGGGCAGCTGGCCGCCTTCGCCCGGCTTCGAGCCCTGCGCGATCTTGATCTCGAGCTGCTCGGCGCGGACGAGATAATCGGTCGTCACGCCGAAGCGCGCCGAGGCGACCTGCTTGATGCGCGCATCGCGTCGCTCGCCGTCGGGGCCGGGCTGGTACCAGGCGGGGTCCTCGCCGCCCTCGCCGGTGTTGGCCGCGCCGCCGGCTCGCTGCATGCCGATGGTCACGGCCTGGTGCGCCTCCGGGGAAAGGGCGCCAACGCTCATGGCCGCGGCCACGAAGCGGGCGATGATGCCGTCCGCGGGCTCGACCTCGACGAGCGGGATCGACCCGCGGCGGCGGTAGCGGAAGGCGTCGCGAACCGCGGCGGGCTCCCCTCGCCCGAGCGGCGACAGCGGTCGCGCCTCCGCGGGCGCGGTCGTGGCGTCGGCGACCCGTTGCAGGAGCTGGACGACGGACGGCGCGTACCGATGCGACTCGCCGTCCGCCCGAAAGCGTGCGCGACCTGGATCGAGAAGGCGCCCCGGCGGCGTCTCGGCCGGTACGTCGCGGGCCGCCTCGGCGCGGTCGAGCTGACGCGCGGCGAGCTCGACGAACCCCAGTCCGCCGGGCCATGCGGCGGCGGCGGGAAAGCAGGCGCCGACGACCGCCTCGGACAACTCGAGGGTCTCGAACTGGTTGCCGCCGACGTATGAGGCAACGGTGCAGATACCCATCCGCGCCAGCGTCTTGCGCAGGCCGGCCTCGAATGCGTCGATGAGTCGCGCAACGGCCCCGTCGGCCGTCAGCTCCTCCGCGCCACGGGAGCCGGCGATCTCGGCCGCCAGCTCGATCGCCAGACGGGGATGGACGGCGCCGGCACCGGCGGCGATGGCCATGGCAGCGGCGTGGACATCGAGGACGTCGGCCGCGTCCAGGAGGATGTCCGTTCGCCCTCGCAGGCCGGCTGCGGTCAGGCCAGCATGGACAGCGCCGACTGCCAGCACGGAAGGGATAGGCAGGCGATCGATGGTCATGCCGATGTCGGTGATGACCAGCAACCCGGATCGGCGCCGAGCCGCCGCCAGCGCCTGGGCCACGAGACGGTCGAGCGCTGCCTCCAACCCCTCGGGACCAGCCGACGCCGCCCAGGTCGCGTCAAGTCGGCGGGTGTTCGATGCACGATCGAGCAAGCCATCGAGGTCGACCACGAAGGGTCGCTCGAGCCACAGGCGCCGCGCGTCCGACCGCGAACGAGGGCCGGCGAACATCGAGTCGCGCGGCCCGAGCTCGACTCGACAGTCGACCACGGTCCGTTCGCGCTCGGCATCGATGGGCGGATTGGTGACCTGGGCGAACGCCTGGCGCAGGTGGTCGGTCACCGGTCGGTCGGTTCGAGCGCGCGCCGGCGTGGGCGTATCGTCGCCCATGCTCCAGAGTGGCTCGTGGCCTTCGATGACCATGGTCCGGATGTCGAGCCGGTAGCGCTCAGCATCGAGGCCGGCCAGGAAGCGGATGTCCGCCCCGGTCGACGATCGGCCCGTTCTCTGGGCGGCGCCCGCCGGCTCGCGATCGGCGAACTGCGCGCTGCGCGCCGATGCGGTCGCGCCCGACGCCTCACTGACCACCATGGCTGGCTCGGCATCGCCTGGTAGCTGGATCTGACCGGTGCCGGGCTCGACGACGAGCATCTCGCCCGGGCCGAGGCGTCCACGTCGAACGATCCCCGCCACGGGCAGGTCGAAGGCGCCGGCCTCGGAGGCCGCGACCACCAGACGGCGATCGGTGACAGCGAAGGCCAGGGGCCGCAGGCCGTTGCGATCGAGGATGCCGCCAACCCTGCGGCCGTCGCTGAAGACGATGGCCGCCGGCCCGTCCCATGGTGCCAGGGGATGGCCGTGCTCATCGGGCCTGGACCCGTCCGGGTCGCTCGGTCTGCGACGAAGCGCCGGAACGTCAGGCAGCATCGCCCGGAGGGCCGCCTCGAGCGACCAGCCCGTCTGAACGAGAAGCTCGATGGCTTCATCGAGTGACGCGGAATCCGAGACGTCGGGCGACAGGAGGGGCCCCACTGCAAGGAGCCGGCGCGCGGCGCCCGAGCGGGCGCGATCCCCGCTCCGGCCTCTGACTTGCTCGCGATTGCCGCGTACGGTGTTGATCTCGCCGTTGTGTGCCAGGAGCCTGAACGGTTGTGCCAGCGACCAGGTCGGCATGGTGTTGGTCGCATAGCGCTGGTGGAAGACCGCATGGCTGACGCCCAGGGGTTCAGCCAGGTCCGGGTACAGCTCAGCGAGGTGCGCCCCCATGACCAGACCCTTGTAGACGACCGTTCGCGACGATGACGATGCGACAGCGAATCCCACGAGGCTGGCCGCCCTCGCAGCCGACTCCATGCGCCGGCGTGCGAGGACGAGGGCGAGTTCGAAGGCGGACTCCGGGAGGCCGGCCGGCCTCGGCACGAGAAGTTGTACGACTGCAGGTCGGGCCATGGCGGCCTGCGGCCCGAGCACGCTGGCATCGAAGGGGACCGCACGCCAGGACGCCGGCGTCAGACCCTCGGCCGCGAGCGAGGCCTCGACGACGGTGTTCGCGCGCCGACGGGCGGCCGAAGCGCGCGGCAGGAAGAGGGAGATGACACCGGGATGCGACCCGACGTGCTGGTCTGCCCGCCCACCGACCAGATGCAGGACGACCGAAGGCTCGAGCGGCAGCAGGATGCCCGCGCCGTCGGACGAAGCGCCATCGGCGCCGAACGCCCCACGATGGCCGAGTGCTGCGAGCCCGCTCAGGGCGAGCGGCAGGACCTGGTCATGCGCGGTTCCCCCGGCGTCCGCCACGAACCCGACGCCGCATGCGTCGTGCTCGAAGCGGGCGTCATAGAGCGGCGGCTCCGAGGCTCGGGACCGTTGGCGACGCAGCTCGTTCGCAGGCATGAGTCGGGGCCCCAGGCCTCACGTGCCCGTGCCGTAGGCGACTTCGCCGTGTTGCGTGACGTCCAGGCCGAGTTCTTCGTCGGCCTCCGAGACGCGCAAGCCGACAGCCAGCCCGACGACCTTGACGATGACGAAGGTGGCGGTGGCGGCAAAGGCGTAGGTGGCCAGGACGGCGACGAGCTGGATGCCGACCTGTTGCGGGTTGCCCTCGATGAGGCCGGAGGCGCCCCCGATGGCCGCGACCGCGAAGATACCCGTGGCGATAGCGCCCCACGTGCCGCCCACGCCGTGGACCGCGAAGACGTCGAGGGCATCGTCGATCCTGACCCGCTCGCGCAGCAACGTCGCGCTGTAGCAGAGCCCACCGGCCAGGAGACCGATGGCGAGCGCTCCGCCAGTCGTCACATAGCCCGAGGCTGGGGTGATGGCGACAAGGCCGGCCACGGCGCCGGCGGCTGCGCCCACGACGCTCACCTTGCGGCGATGCAGGTAGCTGGCCAGGACCCAGGTGATGGTCGCCGCGGCGGCCGCGGTGTTGGTCACGAAGAGCGCGTTGGCAGCCTGGCCGGTCGCGGCGAGAGCGGAGCCGGCGTTGAAGCCGAACCAGCCGAACCAGAGGAGCCCCGCCCCAAGGACGGTCATCGGCACGTCGTGCGGTTCCATGCCCTCATGACCCTGACCGACGCGCCGCCCGATGAGCAGGGCGACGACGAAGGCCGAGACGCCCGAGCTGATATGGACGACGGTGCCGCCCGCGTAGTCGAGGGCGCCCAGCTCTCGCAGCCAGCCACCCGGCGCCCAGACCCAGTGCGCGAGCGGCGCATAGACGATGACCGACCAGAGGACGGTGAAGAGGACGAACGCGCCGAAGCGTTTGCGCTCGGCGAAGGCGCCCGTGATGAGGGCCGGCGTGATGGCCGCGAACATGAGTTGGAACGCGGCGAAAAGGATGAACGGGATCGACGCCGCATAGTCGGGGTTCGGCTCGAGCCCGACGTTCTGGAAGAGGACGAAATCAAGGTTGCCGATGAGGCCTCGATCGCCGATGTCCGGACCGAAGGCAAGCGTGAAGCCGATGACGACCCAGACCACGCTCACGATGGCCAACCCGAAGAAGCTGTGCATGATCGTGGAGAGCACGTTCTTGCGACGGACGAGGCCGCCGTAGAAGAGGGCCAGTCCGGGCAGCATGACCATGACGAGGGCGGTAGCCATGAGCAACCAGGCGGTGTCGCCAGCGTTCATCGATGCGCCTCCTCACTGCGACCCGTGAGGAGCGGGCCGCTTCAAGGCGACGCTAGGTTGCGGATCTGTCGGTGTCGGCTGGCATCACGGGTCGGGAAGGGTGCGCTTCGGTTGCGCACGGGGTCGCGCCACTGCAACGACGCCGCCGCCGACAACGACAACGCCGCCGGGAGGAGGGATCCGGCGGCGTTGACGTTGGACGGTGTTCAGTTGGGCAACGGGCTCGCTGGCCCGGAAGTGCTCGCTGTCAGAGGGTCGGATTACTTGTCCCGCTGCAGGAAGGCGAGGACGTCGTCGTAACGGAACCGACGATCGCCACGCTTGCAGACGCGGTAGAAGGGCAGCTCGCCACGGTCGCCGAGGCGCTTCACGGTGTTGACATGGAGGTGCAGCATCTCGGCCACCTCCGATGCGGTGAGCATCGGTCCGATGTCCTGGATCGCCATTGAGGCCATTGGTTCGATCGTCCTCGCGTTGCTGACTGTACGGGAGCGGTGTGGTCCGCCCGACTCACGTGGTGCATGGTGGGCTCATGGGGACTCCGGTCCAAGCCGTACTTTCGTCCAACCGCCCCGGACCCCCGATGGTTCCATGCGCCGCACCGGACGCGGATCGGCTCAGGTCAGGTCGTTGGCCAGCAGGTCCATCAGCATGCCGTCGTGATACGTGCCGTCAGGCCCGCGTTCGTAGTCACGCATCAGGCCGACCGGCCGGAAGCCCACCCGGGCATAGGCGCGGATGGCGTGCTCGTTGGCCGCCGCGGGATCGATGGTCAGGCGGTGGTGGCCGCGGACCTCGATGAGGTAGCGGGCGAGGGTCCGGAGAGCGTCGCTGCCGAGGCCTTGGCCCTGGTGCTCGGCGTCGAGGAAGATGTCGAGCCCCGCATGCCGGTAGTCGGGCTCGTTCTCTTCGTGGAACTGGACCGTGCCCACGATATGCCCGGCCAGCTCGATGACGAAACGCACCGTGCCGTCGTCGTCGAACCACTCGTCGAGGCGTGTCTCGACATCACCTGGCCCCCACCATCGGGCGACGGTCGGATCGTCGAGGATGCGCCGGATCTCCGACCGGTCGCGTTCGGTCAGCGGCCGCAATGTGACGCGCTCGCCCGGCAGCGACTCCATCGGCTCCGGATCGGGCCCGCTATTCAGCCCATGCGCTCAGCCGGGCTTGTTCGCGGTCACCTCGGCGGCTTCGTCGGCGGCCGATTCCGAGCTCGGCCGTGGCGTCGTCGACGGCCTCGCTTGCGGCGTCCTTTGCGTTCCTGATGACCGTGGCGAAGTCGGCGTCGAACATCGATTCGCTCGAGATCATTGGAGATCGCCACGCCGCCCAGGACGGCCAGCGCCGAGACCCGGAGCACCGGTGCGTCCGGCTCGTCCGGCGCGGTCGTGGCGTCAGAAACGCCGCCCAGGAACGATGTCGAGTCCGTCTCCACGCGCCACGTCGTCGGGACGATCAGCTGGACGCCGCCGAAGACCGCCCTGATACGGAGGTCGGCACCGTCAGGCGCGATGGTCGCGCCTCGCAGGTCCAGCCGGCCGCCGCCGTACCAGGTCAGCAGCTCGCCGCCGGTGAACGAAGGGGCCGTGCTGGCGTACTCGCCACCGTCGAAGATCAGCGCGGTGTCGAGGTCGTTGGCTTCAGGCTTGAATGCGCCGCGACCGTCCCTGGCGAGCCGTCCCTTCGTCATCAGGGCGGCGATGGGCGGGATGATCAGGCCGGCGAGGAAGGCAACGCCGAGGAGTCGAATGAGCGGTCGCAGCATGGTCGTGCTCCATCGTGGGGGGGTTGGATCGTATGTGGCCGAACGCTCAGTCTACTCCCGGCGGGCGTTTGGCCCGACGTGCGGCACCCGCCCGGGCCTGCCGCACGAGATCGCTCGAGTCCGTCGAGGATCAGATCAGGTCGTGTCCGGGTTCCTTTCCACGAGTCGCCGCGTCAGCGGGACGGCTTGCGTTGGAGATACGCCTCCAGGTCTGGGCCAAGGCCACGAAAGCCATCGTCGCGTAGCGCGTAGCGCCACCCGAGCTCGCCCTCGTCGCGGATCGTCAGCAACCCGGAGGACCGCAAGATCCCGAGGTGGTGATGGAGGCTTGTCCGGTCTACCCCGAGCCGCTCGGCGATCTCGGACGCCGTCAGCTCCTCACCACCGAGGGCGTGGAGGACGCGAAGCCGCAGCGGATCGCCCAGGGCTGCCGCCACACGCACGAGGCGGCGCGGTGGCGCGAGCGGGTCGACATCGAGCGCCTCCTCAGCGACGGAACAGACGAAGATCGCGGTCGATTCGAGCTCGCACGGGACGACGAACGGCCGCAGGGCGACCGTCGGGACGATGACGATCTTGTCGACCCAGGCTGAGGGTCGGAATGTCACGCCGCCGGTCGCCGCTTCAAGCACCGTCGGTCCTGAGTGCGTCGCCAGCATCGAGCGCTTGGCCGCGACATCGCGATCGATCGCGGCCAGGGCGTCAGCCGAGAGGCGCGTGAAGACGCTCTCGGCCCAATCGCTGACGATGGCGAGGAGCGCGGCTCGCAGCGCGTTCGGTTCGAGAGTCAGGACGCGATCCAGGGCCGGGCGTGTCGACCGATCCGTGTCGAGAGCCGCATGGACCTCTGCAACGGCGACCGGATCGCCCTCGAGCGCCCTGTCGAAGGCGCCTTCCGGTGCCATCGCCCGATGCATCGGCGAGTCAGCACCGATCAGGCGTCGGCGGAGTGCGCCCCCGTCCATCGCCTCCAGAGCCCTGAGCAGCTCGTCGACACCGCGCGGCTCGGGTGTTTCCAGGGCGATCGTGCTCAACTCGATGTAGATCGGCAGGGCGTACCGCTCGACGCGATTGAGGAGCCCACCGCCCGCGAGGCGGCGGACGTCGCGGATCCAGGGCTTGCCCGATTCCAGCGACGCGCGCGCCGGGCCGCTCGTGAACGCCGCCAGCTGGGCGATCAGCTCGAAGGCCGGTCCGCTGACGATTCGAACGTCGGGCGGGCTCGCGACGCCGGATGCTCGGTCAGGTGCCTTGCTCGTCACCCGCCAAGTATCCGGCCCGGACGCGAGCTCGGTACGGTCCTCCGGGTTACACGAGACCGACGCACAATGCCGGAAACGGCGTCCCGTCCTGGTGGCCGGCCAGCTTGCCGATCGATAGCACCTCGCCGGTCGTGTTGTCGACTGTCGCGATGAGCAGCCCGGTATTGCCGACGATGAACCCGAGTCCGGGCGCCGTGTACCGCTGGTCGTTGCCTGGGATGGTCACGGTGGACGTCCCGTCGCCGTTGTCCTCGGTGATCACCGGCCCTGCGAGAACAGCCGTCAGCGTCTTGCCGTTGGCCGGGTTGACGTAGCCGATGAAGCCCGGTCGGAAGAAGAGGGTCTGGCGCGTCAGGCCATCGGCGCCGACGAATGTCGTCGTGACCAATGTGCCGTCGACGGTCCGGACGACCTCGAACGGACAGCGGGTGCCTGCCGGGAACGTATCGTTGAGGTGGACCTCATCGACGACCCGGACCGGGCCACTCGCCAGGACCAGGGACGTCGCCAGGGCGGTGACGACCATCGCCATCACGCCTGCCGTCGCCACCTTGCTACTCCTGCCTGCCATCTGCGCGCTCCTTCCTGCTGCTACCAAGACATGCAGGAATACTCGCACATCGTTGAAAAAGTTCAACACCTAACTTCAGAGCACAGGCTCCGGCATCGCCGCTGCTGCCTTGAGATCGGGTGGCGCCCCCGGCAGGATTCGAACCTGCGACCTTCCGCTTAGAAGGCGGCTGCTCTGTCCACTGAGCTACGGGGACCGCTGAGCCAGTCTACCCGCATGGGTCACGGCGACATGGATCGCAGATCGAGACGTGTCGGCCGCGCGGCCCGGTGCCACGGCGCACCACGAGCCCGTCAGCGGGCTTGACCAGCCGCGAGATGCGCCCGTACAACAGCAGGCATCAGGCACCGAACGCCGAGGCGCGCAAGAGGAGAGACCATCATCATGGCCACCCGACGAAGCCTCGCCGTCCTGATCTGTCTCGCCATCGCCCTGAGTGTGCCGATCGCGGGGGTCGCGGCGAAGAAGGGCGGCTCGGCGGCCGCCGCCCTGGTAGGCCCAACGTGCGAGCTGCCGGCGTCGAACGCTGACGGGCTCGAGATCCTGAGCACCTACTACCCGGGCTATTGGTGGGATCACACGCACCTGACCGTCGCCGTCCAGGCCCATCCCAAGGTCAAGGCGCCGCAGCTGGCCGCCGTCCACGCCGCCATCGGCACCTGGGATGCCGTCCTCCGCGAATGCTTCGATGACGGCATCACGCTGACCGACGTGACCGGCTCGCAGCCGAGCGAGCAGCGCGCGGCAGACATCGTGATCCATTACGTGCCCAGAGCCGGTGGCGTCTCCTTCGCGGGTTACGCCATCTGCGGCGACCACGGCTGCCCGAACATCCTGGTCACGTCTGACCTGCCACCGGGCAAGGGAGGCGCCGTCTACGACCCGGAGTACCTGGGCTGGGTGACGCTGCACGAACTCGGCCATGCCATCGGCCTCGGCCATGCGACGAACCTGCTCGAGAGCACCGACCTGATGGGCTACGGGTGGCCAGATCTCGGCGATCCGGTCCTCTCGCAGTGTGATGTCGAGGGCATCGCCTTCGTCTTCGCGTGGGCCATCGAGGGCGCCGCGCCGCATCCACCGGCCGACGGGCCCTTCGACTGCTCCACCGACTGACCGCCCGCCGACGCGGGCGCTCGATGGGCACGGAGGCCAAGCACCCTGGGTCTTGACGACCGCTCGAACGGGCGTGCTATCCTCGCCGCCCTTCCGGCGTCCGTTCGACGTCGCGCAGCTAGCACGAGGTCACCCGCCCGCCCGTGGCCGCACCGCAGCGCATCGCCCCCGGTCAGCTCGAGGTCGGCCTTCGCCTGGAGCTCCCGCGGCTGGGTATCGAGCCGGAATGGAAGCTCCAGCAACGCCTCTGGGGCCATGCCTTCCATCCTATGTGCAGCTACCTGGCGATGTTCCCGGCTGCGCTCGCACACGCCTTCATCGCGCGCTACAGCCGCCCGGGTGACGTCGTGCTGGACCCCTTCAGCGGCCGCGGAACGACGCCGCTCCAGGCGTGCGCAGAGGGCCGAGTGGGCGTCGGCAACGACCTCAACCCGATGGCGCATCTGCTGACCGCAGCCAAGATCGAACCACCTTCCCGGGCCTCGCTGATCACGCGCCTGAACCTCCTGCGCGTCGAGTTCTCGCTCGCCGAGGCCGACTGGAGGGCACTCGCAGACGCGGCCATCGCGAGCCCTGGCGCCGGAGGCGCTGGTGTGCCAGGTGCCGGCGGCCGACCCGAGTCGGCGCCCATGCCCGCCGAGGTCGCGCTCGCCTTCCATCCACGAACGCTCGCGCAGGTCCTCTTCCTGCGCAGCGCCCTGCGGCTCGACGATCGGACCGATCGCTTCCTGGCCGGCGCCATGATCGGCATCCTGCACGGACGCAGCCCGACGTACCTCTCGGACATCATGCCCAACACGTTCAGCATGGCGCCGCGCTACGTGCGTGACTTCGTGGCCCGGACCGGCTTCCGTGCGGCCGAACGTGACGCGTTCGCCTGCCTCGACGCCAAGCTCCGACGGCTCCTCCGCCAAGGCCTGCCGGCACAGCAGGGCATCGCCCTGCTCGGCGACGCACGCGATGCGGGCACGCGTGCGCGGACGGCCCTGCGCGAGCGAGCGCTGCCGGATCGAGCCCGGCTGGTCGTCACCAGCCCGCCCTACCTGCGCGTCGTCAAGTACGGCTACTACAACTGGCTTCGCCTGTGGTTCATGGGCATCGACCCGGACGCTGTCGACCGCAGCCTCGACGACGCCCACCAGCTCGACGCATACCTCGTCTTCCTGCGTCAGACACTGGCAGACCTTGGTGGCGCGCTGACCGACGACGCGGTCGTCGTGCTGGTCATCGGCGACGTGGAGCTCGATCGCGGCCGCGCGATGGACGGCGGTATCGGGCTGGCGGAGACCGTCTGGGAGCGAGCCGCGGCCCCGGAGGGCTATCGGCTGGCGGGCATCGCCCTCGACGATGTCGCCGCCCAGCGCAAGATGACCAAGATCTGGGGTTCCGAGGCGGGCCGAACGACCAAGACCGACCGATTCCTGGTCATGGCGCCGACCGAGCAAGGGCGTCGTCGCGCCCTGGCCGGGGCCTCGTTGCCGATCGACTGGTCGTGGCCGTCAGAGGCACGCTTGCGGGCTGTCTGACGGCAAGAGCACCCTCAGGTGCCGACTCGGCCTGGGGCGTAGCGCGGCACCCTATACTCGCGGCCTATGCGCCAGATGTATCACCCCGACGACCTCGCGGCGATGGACCCCCTGGTCCTGATGAAGAACCTGGACCACGCGCGGATGACCAGCCGTCGGCTGTCCTATGTCCTCCAACAGCAGGTCCATCTGTACGTGCCCGAAGCGAATCAGGTCCGCGACGAGATCGACCGCTACGTCGAGGCCGAGCGCCAGATCGAGAGCGAGCTGGCCCGCCGTCGCATCCGGGCCTGAGCATCTCGCGGCCGAAGCCGCGCGAGCCGTCCGTTACGCAGTCAGTCCGCTCGGACGGAGAGCAGCGCCGACCGCGATCGACGCCTCGCTGCCGTCGGTGGCCTCGTCGCTCGTCGGCTCTCCTCCATCGAGCGGCACGGGGGCATCGATGGACTGGGTCGCGGTCCGGACACGTCGCGAGCGCTCGCGTTCCTCACGGCTGACCTCGGCCGCGACCGCGGCAAGCGCGGGCAGATCCGAGAGGGTGAAGCAGATGCCCTGATCCGCCAGTTCGGCGAACCCCCAGCCCCGGAAGACGCCGCGCGCTGCCACGGCGCACATCTCGTCGTACAGCTCAGGCCACCCGACCCGGCGTCGGTGGTAACAGAAGCGGACGAACTCCTCGACAGCCGGCGCCTCGATGCTGCGCGCTCCGACGATGAGGGCGGCATGGTCGGTCCCCTGGCGCGCTTGCATCGACAACAGAACCCTCCATCCTCGCCTCACGGGCACATGCAGGCACGGCGTCGGGCGCTGCTGGTGCCCCCCACGGCGGTCGGTCGCCACCCTCGGACGGCTTCGGAACCGCGGCTCCTGGGGTTCCGTCCGGCCCCCGGGATGAGTCCTTGGGCATGGTACTCCGGCTGGCCGTCGGATGGGAGGGGCTCTGTCCACCATCTTGTCCACCAAGTTGTCCACAGGTCCCCGACGACCGGGACCATCGGCGGCCCACACCAGCCGATTCCGGCTAGCCCGCAGAGTCAGCCGGTATCGCGACGCGACGGACACCGACCCCGGGCACCGTCGGCAGCTGCCAGCGGCAGTCTTCGCCCAGCACCAGCCCGACGAACGGATCTTCAGCCAGCAGCAGGTTGCCGTCGAGATCCACCCAGTCGACGAGTCCGGCCACGGCCGCCGAGGCGGCGATGCCGAGCCCGGTCTCCTCCATGCAGCCGAGGAGGACGCGGAATCCGAGGTCGCGCGCACGGCGGATCATGCGCAGGGCGGGCCCGACTCCGCCGACCTTGGCGAGCTTGACGTTGACCCCCTGGACGACGCCGACCAGGCCATCGAGGTCGGCCTCCGTGACCGCGCTCTCATCGGCCACGATGGGCAGCGGCGAGCGTTCCTGGAGCCAGCCCGCCTGGTCGAGCCGACGTGCCTTGAACGGCTGCTCGATGAGCTCGACGCCGAGCCGCACGCACTCGGGCAGGAGTGCCTCGGCGACGTCAGGCGTCCAGCCGGCGTTGGCGTCGACGCGGATCGGCCCGCCGTAGACGCCGCGCACGGCCTCGAGCGTCTCGAGATCGGCGGGCCCCCCGAGCTTGATCTTGAGGGCCGGGAACCGGGCCACCCGAGCGGCTCGCTCGGCCACCACCGCCGGTTCGTCGATGCCGATCGTGTAGTCGGTCGGCGGCAGCTCACGCGGCGTGCCCAACAGTTCAGGCAGCGGCAGGCCGAGCCGCTTGCCGGCGAGATCGTGGAGGGCGATGTCGACCAGGCACTTGGACGCTCCGTTGTGCGCGATCCGCTCGTCCATGGCGAGCGACGCGCCGACGAGCCACTCGCGGACCGCCTGAAGCGTTGCCGGCATCGCGCCGATCTCGTCGACCGCCCTGACCAGGACGGGCACCACGGCCTCCATGGTCTCGGGCGTCTCGCCGTAGTACGCATCCGGATAGCCCTCACCGATGCCCGTCGCGCCGTCGTCCGCGGTGATCGTCCCGATGACGGTCGTCGCTCCGTGCTCCGGCATCTTCCGGGCGATCCGGAACGGGTCCCGGAAGGGCAGCTCGAGGATCGTGGTCTCGACCTTCATGCCAGCCGCTCGCGGAGGGCGTCCATCAGCCGCTCGCCGCCGAACCGGTATGGGTCGTCGCATGGCAGGCCGAGCTCGTCGGCCGTGCGGGCGATCTCGCGCCGCGCCGCGCCCTCGTCGAGGAGCGAGGTGTTGAGGGCCACGGCGGCGACGACGGAGGGCGCCATGAGACCCGCCAACTGCTCGTGCATCGGTATGAGCTCGCGCATCGAGCGCAGTTCGTACGGCGTGCCCTCCCAGCCGTGATGGTGGGTTCGACCGGGCTGGTGGACCATGACCATGGCGTGGGGCGCGCAGCCGTGGATGAGGCCGAGCGTGACCGAGCTGTAGGCCGGGTGGTCGATGGCGCCCTGGCCTTCCACGAGGATCCAGTCACCCATCGATTCGGCCTGCTCGATCAGCCACTCGCAGGTGCCGTTCAGGAAGTCGCTGATGACGCGGTCGACGGCCACACCCCAGCCGTCGATCATCATGCCGGTCTGGCCGGTGGGCACGAAGACCGCCGAGAGGCCCGCCGCGATCGCCGCCTTGCGCAGCTCCAGCGCGACGCTCATCTTGCCCAGGGCGCAGTCGGTGCCGACGGTCAAGATGACCCGCTTGCCCGGCAGGTGTGCCCGGCCGGTGCTGACCTCCTCGCGCGCCGGCGGACGGCGGTGATCGACGATCGTGACGCCGGCCGCGGCCGCAGCCGCGGACAGCTCCGGGTCGTCGCCGAGCAGCGTGTGCAACCCGGAGCTGACGTCGAGGCCGGCCCGGATGGCCTCGAGGACGATCGCTCGCCAGCGTACCGGGCAGCTTGCCCCCTGGCGGCGCCGTGCCGAGCAGCAGCGCGGTGGGCCTGCCCGCCTTCGCTGCGGCCAAGGTGGCCACGATCGGGATGTCGTACGCCTCGCCCATCACGTCGCGGACATTGCCGCCCGCTCTGGTCGAGTCGATGACGGACACGACGACGTCACGGCCATATTTGATGACGCCCATGGCCGTCTTCGAGCCGATCTCGCCGAACTCGCCCTCGGCCAGGATGACCAATCGTTGCCGTGAACGCGACACGGAAGCCATGGCCGCAGTCTAGACATGAAGACGTCCCCGGGGCGCGGCCGGGGACGTCGGGGGTCTTCAGGGTGGTACCGCATATCGGATTCGAACCGATGATCTCCGCCTTGAGAGGGCGGTGTCCTGGGCCTCTAGACGAATGCGGCAGGCATCACGGGCGATAGGGCCCGAGAGGGCCAGAAGTCTAGCATGGAGCGTCCGTGGAGCGGGCCCCGGGGCGGCCTCGGGCGGCTAGAGTCGGTGGGCGTCGAGGAAGCTTCGCACGGAGCCCGCAACCTGCTCGAAGGAGTCCTCGCCGGTCACAAGGCCGTAGTGGGAATGGGCGCCGTAGGGCTGGTATTCGGCGCCGAGCCACTCGGCGAGGCGCTCCGAAATCGGGCTCCGGGAAGTCGCGGTCGAGGCCGCCCCCGATGACGAGGGCAGGCAAGCCGCCGGGCATGGCTTCGCGATCGATCGGGATGCCGGCGATGACGTCGCGCCGCGCGAGGCCCGACTCGGCCCCCATCATGTGCTGGATACGAAGCACATCGGCCACTGAGAGGTCCGGGTTGCGCCGGCGGATCGCCTCGGGCAAGCCCGCCCAACCGACCTCGTCACGACGATAGATCTCCGGCACGGCGCGCAGCTCGTGGGGCTTGGCCGGAGGTCGCAGCGCGGACGGCAGGGCTGGGCTGATGAGGATCAGTCCGGTGACCACGCTGCGCTCGGCTGCCTTGAGCGCAGCCAAGGCGCCGTACCCGTGCCCGACCATGACCACCTCTCCGCCGAGTCGTCGAGCGGCGGCGAGGACGTCTCCTACGTAGGTCGCGAAACCAAGGGTCTCGTAGTCGGCTGTCTCCGACCAGTAATGACCGCGCAGGTTCACGGCGTGAGCCTCCCAGCCTCGCTGGGCGAAATACTCCTGGTAGCGGTGCCAGACCCAGGAGCCTCCCAGCTCGCCATGGACGAGCAGGAGCGGCTTGCGGCGCGTCCGGCGCTCGGGCAGCCAGGACTCGATGTGGATGCCGCGGTCCGGCAGATCGATCTCGTCCTTGCGCACGGGGCGCGTGCCAGCCGATCGCTCGGCTGGCCGACGGATCAGCTCGATGGGAGCTTCAAGGTCGCGATCCATAGGCCTCACCACTCTCCCGGCGCGAACAAGATGCCGGTCGCCGGCTTGGGGCTGAAATAGGTCGACTTCTGTGGCATCAGCTCACCAGCGCGCGCGACACGAAGGACGTCGGCGGCGGAGGTCGGTTCGAGCAGGAATGCCGCGCCCGATTCGCCCGCGGCAGCGATGGCCGCCGACGCACCCTTGACATACGTCACTCGCTCACCACCTGCGATGACCGATCGCTCGGGCGCGTATGCCGCCGACAGCGCGGCTTCGAGGACGCTCACGGCCAGCGAACGCGTTGCGGGCGTCGCGTAAGCCGCCAGCGAGGCGTCGAGGGCGCCCGCCACTGGCCGGAGGATGGCTGCGTGGCCTGCTGACCAGACCCCGATGCGCGGACCCGCCGCCACATCGGCTTCGATCGGCCCGGCCTCGAAGGCGGCCGCGAGCTCCGCGCTCGAGCCGACTGCCTGCACCTCGAACCAGCGGGCCAGCTCGGCCATGAGCGCGGCGCCGGCGGGCTCGCCGGTCACCACGCGGTGCGTGGGCAGGATCGTCATCTCGGTCGCCGCCAGGTCGAAGAGGAGGCTGAAGATCGTCTCGTACGGCGGGTCCTCCGTGCATGCGCGGCGGGCACCTCGCTGCTCGCGGTACGTCAGCGCAGTCTCGTAGCGATGGTGGCCGTCGGCGAGGACGATCGGTTCTGCCTCGGCCAGGGCGAAGAGCCGATCGGCCGACCCCCCGTCGCCGCGGGCTCCAGCTGCCACGACCCAGAGTCGATGACGGACACCGTCGTCGTCGACCACGTCGGCCACCGGCGCCGTCGCCGCGACTGCGTCCAGGATCGGCCCACTCGTTCCGTTGGCCGAGTCGTAGAGGCCGACGATCGGGCTGAAGTTGGCGCCGGTCGCAGTCAGCAACGCGAGCCGATCCGCTTTCGGCCCGCCGAGCGTCCGCTCGTGCGGCAGGACGCCGCTGCCGGGCACGAACGGCTCCAGCCTCAGGCGCGCGAAGAACCCGCGTTGGACGCGATCGCTCGTTTCGCCCGGCCGTCGATAGACCTGCTCGTAGACGTAGAGCGACGGCGTAAGGTCCTTGCGGAGCGTGCCATCCGTGCGCCAGGCGACGAAGGCCGCAGCGGCTCTCCGGTAGCGATCATCAGGCCCGTCACCGGGCATGGCAGGCGGAAGGTCGAGGAGCACGGAGTTACGGGCGTGGCGGCCCGCAAGGCGCAGCTGCAGCTCCGGCGAGACGACGTCGTACGGCGGGCTGATGACGTCGGCCAGATCCCCGACGACGGCCGGGTCATAGCGCAGAGCGCGGAAGGGTCGAAGCGTGGGCACGGGCGGCCAATGGTAGCGGCGATGGTCGCGCCATGCCGCCGCCCACCGACCACGACGCGTGCAACTTTCGTCTGGTCCCGGACGTCTAGCCGAGGATCCGACTGGACACTGCCTGCAGACTGAGGCCCGATGCGTCGTTTCGTCCCCTTCGTCGCTGCCTTCGTCGCGCTGGTCGCGCTCGCCCCCTCGGTCCTGGCAGCCGATGGCGTGACGATGACCGTGAGGCCACTCGCCGGTGGTCACGTCCGAGTCGGTGCGTGGTCGGCGATCGAAGTCGACATCGCCAACGACGGTCCAGCCATCAGCGGCGAGCTGCGGCTCGGCAGCGATGCCGCGTCGTCATCCACGTATGCCGCACTCGTAGACCTGCCGACCGGATCGCGTAAGCGCTATGTGCTCTACGCTCAGCCTTCGATCTTCGGGCGAGACCTTGGCGTCACGCTGGTCTCGGACGCCGCGACGATCGCGTCAGCGAAGGTCCCGATCACGACACACGATCCGTATCAGTCGGTCATCGGCGTGGTGGCCGAAGAGCCCGGACCACTGGTCGCGGCCATCAATGCCGCCCTCGCTGATCCCAGGGTCGCAACGCCCGCGGTCGTGTCCCTGACGCCGGCAGACCTGCCCGCCCGGGTCGAGGCCTGGTCGGCCATCGACCGACTCGTCTGGCAGGACGTCGACACGGCGCAGCTCGAGCCCGAGCAGCTGGCTGCGCTGCGCACCTGGTTGGGGCTCGGCGGCCGCCTGGTCATCCTCGGCGGTTCGACCGGCGCCACGACCCTCGGCAGCCTGCCCGACGATCTGCTGCCCTTCCGCCCGACGGGCACCGTGGACGCCTCGCCCGAAGATGTCGAGGCGCTCATCGGGGGCGCGGTGGAGCTCGAGCGGAGCCTGCCTGGGCTCGGCGGGACGCTCCTTGCGGGCACCGTTCTCGGGCGCAGCGGCGACCTCGTCATCGCCGCCGAGCGGTCCATCGGCCAGGGCCGGACGACCATCATCGGCATCGATCCGACGGCGGATGGGATCGGCGGCACGCCAGCGGCCCAGGCACTCTGGCGCCGAGCGATGCCGCTCGCCTTCTCGGCCATCATCAATCCCCTGACGCTGCCGGACGACAGCAGCATCGTCGGCGCCCTCAACAACCTGCCCGCGGTCGGCCTGCCGCCGTTGGATCAGCTGGCAGCGCTGCTGATCGCCTACATCGTGCTCGTCGGGCCGATCAATTACCTCGTCCTGCGCCGACTCGATCGCCGCGAGTGGGCCTGGGTCACGATGCCCTTGCTCATCGTCATCTTCTCCGTCGGTGCGTTCGGGCTCGGGCGCGCCCTGAAGGGCAGCGACTCGATCGTCAATACGATCACCATCGTGCGCGGTGCCGCCGGGGCCGATTCCGGCCTCGGTCAGGTCTACATCGGCGTCTACTCGCCCGGCCGGCGAACCTTTGACGTGAGCGTCGGAGGTGGTGCCTTGCTATCGAACCCGATCAGCGTCCAACAACAGGGCCTGGGCGCCGCACCGCTCGACATCCTGCTCGGCGATCCGGCCCGCGTGCGCGGCTACGCCGTCAGCTTCGGGGTCCTGCGTGGCTTCCGCGCCGAGACGGCCCTGCCGGTGCCCGAAGTCGAGGCTGCGTTGACGTTGCTTGATGGCCGGCTGCAGGGCACCGTGACCAATGCTTCGGCTGAGCGTCTCGAGGACGCCGCCGTCGTCTATGGCGGCAGCCTGGCGAAGATCGGCGACCTGGCACCCGGCGCCTCCGCCAGGGTCGACCTCCAGCTCGGCACGAACCAGGCGTTCGGGGGCGGCCTCAGCGACAGGATGTTCGGGCCATACACGGTCGGCACCCTTTCGGACCGCGACCGGGCCCTCGCCACGCGCCGAGCGGTCATCGATCAGCTGACCCAATACACCGGCCGTTTCTCGACCCTCGTCGGCGCCGGCGGCGGGCAGGGCCCGGCCCTGATCGGCTGGCAGCCCAGCTCGCCGCTCGAGATCGACATCGGCGATGATCAGGCGGCCCGCGTCGGTCAGTCCGTCTACATCCTGCCCCTCGGTGTCGACGTGAGCGGCCGGGCGCGCTTTCCGGACGAGCTCATCAGCCACACCGTGGTGACGACGGACGCTGCCGAGGCATTCGACCAGGGCAGCGCATTCTCGCTCAGCCGCGGATCGATGGTCGTCGACTTCGCGCCTGTCCCGTTCGACGGCGCCTTCACCCCGTCCCGTCTGGCGCTGGCCATCACACCGGGCGAACCGACGTTCCGCTTCGACGATGCGGGCAAGACGACGGGGCCGCTTCCCGACGACAAGCAACCGTCGCAGGACGACCCAGTCGGCGATGAGGCAGGCGCGTTCCCGGTCGATGGGATGCCGGAAGTGCAGCTCTTCGACCGGACGACGGGACGCTGGATGGAGTTCGCGCACATGACACCCGGCGCCCAGATCTCAGTATCCGAGCCGCAGCGCTACGTCGACGGTGCCGGACACTTCCTTGTTCGGTTCGTCGACCGTCAGGCTGCGAACTCCGGAGCCGTCTACTTCTCCTTCGTCGCCGACCTCCAAGGGAGCCTGCCATGACGCTCGCCGTGCGCACTGAGGGCCTCGTCAAACGGTACGACGGGACGCTTGCGGTCGCGGGCGTCGATCTGGAGATCGCGACCGGCGAGATCCACGGCCTGGTGGGCCCCAACGGGGCCGGCAAGTCGACGACGCTCAAGATGCTGGCCACGGTGCTTGCGCCCACCGCCGGCCACGCCGCGATCGCGGGCATCGATGTGGTCAAGGAACCCGACGTGGTTCGCCGCGTCATCGGCTACATGCCCGACAGCTTCGGCGTCTATGACGACATGAAGGTCTGGGAGTACCTGGACTTCTTCGCTCGCTGCTACGGTCTGCCGGCGACACGACGGCGCCAGATGATCGGCGACCTGCTCGAGCTGGTAGACCTGGCGGACAAACGGGAGGCACCCGTCCAGGCGCTCAGTCGCGGCATGCAGCAGCGACTCTGCCTCGCCCACACCCTCGTCCATGACCCCAGCGTCCTGCTCCTCGATGAGCCAGCCTCGGGCCTTGACCCGCGCGCTCGTGTCGAGCTCCGCGAGCTGCTCCGCGAACTGCGTGCCCTGGGCAAGACGATCGTCATCAGCAGCCACATCCTGCCCGAGCTCGAAGAGCTCTGCACCAGCGTCACCATCATCGACCACGGGCGTGTGCTGGCGTCGGGGCGGGTGGCCGACATCGAAGCGCGACTGCGTGCAGGCGCCGTGCTCAAGGTTCGTGTCCTGGGAGGCGTAGACGCTCACCAGGCAGCGGCGACCTACTTCCGAGACGACGGCCTTGTCGCCAGCGTCGAGACGCTCGACGACGGCTGGCTGGAGGTCGCATTCACCGGCGACGATGACGCCAGTGCTGCGCTGCTGTCGCGAGCGGTCGGCGCTGGACACCGCGTCGCCATCTTCAGTCGTGCCGCCTCGGATCTCGAGGAGCTCTTCCTGCAGGTCACAGCGCGGGAGGCCGTGGAGGGCACGGCGGTGGCCGTGGGTGACAGCCGATGATCGCTGCGACGCCAGCGCGTGGTCCGCTTCGCCGCCTCGGTGACGGCTTCGTTCGGCTCGGCATCGGGATCGTGGCTGTGGGCACCAAGGAGCTGAGGGGCCGGATGCGCGGCCGCCGCGCCTTCGCGATCCTGACGCTCTATCTCGTGCTCCTGGCGATCTTCTCATGGGGCATCTATGAGTTCCAGCGCGACGCCGCGGCCATGAGCAACTTCGGCGGCGAGTTCGGCATCGCGCCTGTGGCCATCGCACCGCAGATCGGCCAGGCCCTCTTCACCGGGCTCTTGCTGGTCGAGACGGTCCTGGTGATCGTGCTGGCGCCGGCCTTCACCACGGGGGCTATCTCGCTCGAGCGCGAGAGGCAAACGCTCGACCTGCTCGTCACCACGCCGCTCAGCTCGCTGGGGCTGGTCATCGGCAAGCTCGGCTCGGCTCTGGCCTACGTCTTCCTGCTCATCTTCGCGTCGCTGCCCATGGCTGCCGTCGTCTTCCTCTTCGGCGGCGTCGGGCCGGATGACCTCATCAGGGCTTACGTCCTGCTCGTCTGCTTCGCCGTCGGCTTCGGCGCCATCGGCCTCTTCATCTCCGCACTCGTGAAGCGGACGCAGGTCGCGACGGTCCTGACGTATCTCACGATCCTGGCTCTGACGGCAGGCACGTGGGTCGTGTGGTACTTCCTGTACGCGACGTCCGGTGTCAGCGCGCCAGGCGGATTCATCCCCGGAACCGGCGCGGCCACCGGCCGCCCGGCGCAACAGATGCTCTGGCTGAACCCGTTCGTGGCCGACATGGATCTCGTCTGCGTGACCTCGGTCACGGGCTACTCCGACGCCTGCCTGGTCATGAGCGCCGTGACTGGCAAGCCATACTTCGGCGGCTCGTTCGGCAGCGGGGAGTGCCCGCCAGGCGTGCCTTGCTCCAAACCGATGCCGATGCCGATGCCGGCCGTCGAAGGCTTCGGAGGCGTCAACGCCGCCACTGGCGTGGTCATCGCTGGCTTCGCGGCTGACGGCGCCTGCCCGCCGAATGCCCGCTGCGTCGGCCCCGGCGATCAGCTCCTCGACGTAGCCCCCGTCGACCAGACCGTGACCGGCTTCCCGCGGGACACCTTCTGGCCGCAGTCGGCGATGGCCTTCATCCTTACGGCCGTCGTCCTGACGCTCCTCTCGGCGAGACTGGTCATGCCCTCCCGTCGAGGTTCCCGTCTCTCCCGGCCCCGTCGCACGCCAACGCCCGCGCCATGACGCTCGATCCTGCCCTCGTCGCGATCCGCTCCGGCCTGGCACCGTTCCGACGGCGGCTCTGGCTGCGCCGGATCGTGCGCGACGCGACCTGGTTGGTGGCCGCGATCCTCGGTCTGGAGCTCATCCTCGCGGTCGCCGCGCGGTTCGCCCCGCTTGGCTGGGCGTGGAGCGTCGCGCTGGCCCTCCCGATCATCGGCCTGGTCGTCTTGCTCTTCGATGCCGTCCGCATCCGGCCGACCCTGGCCGAGACGGCGCTCGCCCTCGACGGCGAGCAGGGCCTTCGCGATCGGGTCTCGTCTGCCCTCGAGATCGCGATCCGCTCGCCCGAGATCGCCGGTCTCGACGAACCCGCGCCGGAGGGCGCCGAGGCAAGTCTCAGCGTCGCCGAACTTGGGGCCGATCACACGACCTACGCCGACTTCGTCCGCCTTCAGCGCCGCGATGCGTTGAGCAGCTTGAATGCGGCTGACCACCGCGCGTTCCGACCGCGTCTGCCCCGCCGCCCTGCACGAGTCGCCGCCATCCTCGCCGTCCTGCTGGTGCCCGCCCTCGTCCTGCCGAACCCGCAGGCGGACACGCTCGCTCAGCGCGAGCGCCAGCGCGAGGCCGCCGAGCGACAGGCCGAGCGGCTCGAGCGGACGGCCGATCGGCTGACCGAGGGCCGCACTGCCGAGGACCCCAGGGCCGACCTGGCCGAGGAGCTGCGCCGCATCAGCCGCGAGCTCCGTGAGCGACCAGAGGACCTCGACGCGCAGCTCGCTCGCCTCGGCTCCCTCGAGGATGCACTGCGGGCGCGACTCGATCCGTCCAACGAGCAACGAGCCGCTGCCCTGGCGTCCCTGGCGCGCAACGTCAGCCGGCTTCAGTCAGGCGCCGACAGCAACCCCGAGGGGGACCCCGAGCAGGGCGCGGAGGACGCCGATCGGCTCGCCGAGCGAGCGGATGACATGACGCCGGCCGAGCGTGAGCGACTCGCATCGGAGCTGGCGGCGATGGAGGGCGTGGCACGACAAGCCGGCGCCGGCGCCCAGGGTGCGCTGCGTGATGCGGCGCAGGCGCTCGCGCGCGGCGACGCCGCCGGCGCGCAAGATGCGCTCGGGCGGCTCGGGGATGAGCTGGCCAGGGCCGGTCGCGACATCGAGCTCCAGCGCGATCTCGCCCGGACCGCCAACGACCTCCAGGATGCACGCCGTCAGATCGCCGGCGCCGCCGGTCAGGGTCAGGCCAAGGTCAAGGTCAAGGTCAAGGTCAAGGTCAAGGTCAGGGCCAGCAGCCGGGTCAGAGCCCCGGCGCGGGGCAGGGCCAGGGCCAGCAGCCGGGTCAGAGCCCAGGGCAGGGCCAGGGCCAGGGCCAGGGCCAGGGTCAGGGCCAGGGTCAGGGCCAGGGTCAAGGGCAGGGCCAGGGTCAGGGCCAAGGCCAGGGTCAGGGCCAAGGCCAGGGTCAAGGGCCAGGGCAAGGCCAGGGCCAAGGTCAGGGCAGCCTCGGCGGGGGCGGCTCCAGTGCGCGTTTCCTCGGCAGCGGCACGGGCGCCAACGGTCAGTTCCGCGGTCCGACGAGTGGCAACAAGCAATTCGGCACCGGCGACCTCGACAAGGTCCTGGCTGACTTCGACCGACTCGGGCGTCCCAGCGACCCGTCCTATGTCTCGGGCACCGGCGGCGACGGCCAGACGCAACAGGGCCAGGGCACCGGCCAGGGCACCCCCAACGACGCCTTCGTGCCCTACACCGACGTCTACCAGGACTTCTACGACTTCGCCATCACGAGCCTCGATCGCAGCGCGGTGCCGCTCGGCGTCAAGGACTACGTGCGCGACTACTTCTCGTCCCTCAACCCCTGATCGACCACGGGAGACGACCGATGACCGACCCTGCCGCCCTCGCCGCTGAGCCGGCCATCGCCATCAGCCCGACCGATTTCGCGGAGCGGAGCCGGGCCATCGAGCAGGAGGTGGGACGAGTCATCGTCGGCCAGGACGCCCTGGTCCGGCAGACGCTCATCTGCATGCTCGCCAACGGCCACGCGCTGCTCGAAGGCGTGCCGGGCCTGGGCAAGACCATGCTCGTGCGGACCATGGCGGAAGTCCTCGACTGCGCCTTCAACCGCATCCAGTTCACGCCCGACCTGATGCCGGCCGACATCGTGGGCACCAACATCCTTGTCGAGGAAGAGGGCGGCCGTCAGTTCCGGTTCCAGCCCGGGCCGATCTTCGCCAACCTCGTGCTCGCCGACGAGATCAACCGCGCCACGCCGAAGACGCAGTCGGCGCTCCTGGAGGCCATGCAGGAGCAGCAGGTCTCGATCGCACGGCAGCGCTACAAGCTCGACCCACCCTTCTTCGTGCTCGCCACCCAGAACCCGCTCGAGATGGAGGGCACCTACCCCCTCCCAGAGGCCCAGCTCGACCGTTTCCTCTTCAAGCTCTGGGTCCCCTTCCCCGCCGAGGAGGACCTGATCGCGATCATGGACCGGACCACGGGCAACCAGAGCGCGACCGTCAAGCATGTCGCCACCGGCGCCGAGATCGTGGCCATGCAGCGGCTGGCCAGGGGTGTGCCCATCGCGCCGCACGTGACCGCCTACGCCGTCAGCCTGCTCTCGGCCACGCACCCCGACAACGACCGTGCGCCCGGACTCGTGCGCGAGTACGTGCGCTATGGCGGCTCGCCGCGCGGCGCGCAGGCGATGGTCGTTGCAGGCAAGATCCACGCCCTCATGGACGGCCGATTCAACGTCGCCATCGACGACATCCGCGACGTGGCCATCCCAGCCTTGCGCCACCGGGTCATCCGCAACTTCGAGGGCGAGGCCGAGGGGATCACGCCGGACGCCATCATCCGCGCCGTCCTGGACGCCGTCGCCCCGCCGACCGTCGACTGACGGCGACGGGCAAGCCCCGATGACCGACGCGCGTACGACGCCGGCGGCCGAGCCGGCGAGCCGCCACGACCTGCTGCCGTCGGCGGTCGATCCGACCGTCTTCGACGAAGCCTTCCTTCGCCAGCTCGAGCGGCTCATGCTCGTCACCCGCAAGGCCGTCCGGGGCGGCATGAAGGGCGTCCGCAGGAGCGCGAAGCGGGGCGTTTCGGTCGAGTTCGCAGACTATCGGGACTACTCGATGGGCGACGACCTGCGGACGCTCGATTGGAACATCTACGCTCGCCTCGAGAAGCTCTTCATCAAGCTCTTCATCGAGGAGGAGGACGTCACCGTCCACATCCTGCTCGATGCCTCCGGCTCGATGGGCACTGGGTCACCGGACAAGCTGCTCTTCGCCAAGCGGGCTGCGGCGGCACTGGCGTACGTGGGCCTCGCCTCCTACGACCGGATCAGCCTGGCCGTGCTCCAGGGCCGCGTGGCTCGCCGCTATCCGGCCGTCCGCGGCACGAATCGCATCTTCCAGGTCCTGGCCGACCTCTCGCCCGTCCAGGCCGCGGCCGGCCCGACCGACCTGGCTGCCGGCGCCCGGCACTACGCGGCACAGCTGACGCAGCGCGGTCCACTCATCCTCATCAGCGACTGCTTCGACGCCAACGCGGAGCGGGCCATCTCCGAGCTTGCGGGCACGCGCTGCGAGGTGGCCGTTCTCCAGGTCCTCAGTCCCGACGAGCTGGACCCGCCGCTCGAAGGCGATCTCCGGCTGGTGGACGTCGAGAGCGCGGCCGGCGTGGATATCACCGCCGACCTCGCGACGATCGACGCGTACCGGGCGCGGTTGCTGGCCTGGCAGGGCGAGCTGGAGGCGGTCGCGAACAAGCGGCGGGCATCGTTCGTGACCGTGCCATCGACGCTGCCGCTCGCCGACCTGGTCTTCGCCGAGCTTCGCCGGCGGCGAGTGGTGGCGTAGCCGTGGTCAGGCCATCCGTCGACGTCGACCGCGGCGCACGCTCGCCATCCGGCAGCACGGCAGCCGTCGGGGCCTGAGGCGCGACGATGCCCTTCCTGGCGCCGCTGGCCATCGCCGGCCTGGTCTTCATCCCGCTCATCGTCGCCTTCTACATGCTCCGGCTACGGCGCGAGGAACGGACGATCAGCAGCACGTTCCTCTGGCAGCAGCTCGTCCGCGACGTAGAGGCCAACGCGCCCTGGCAGCGCCTGCGGCGATCGCTCCTGCTCCTCCTCCAGCTCTTGCTTGTGCTCATCCTCGTCCTTGCCGCTGCGCGCCCCTTCCTCGAACGGCCGGCCGGCCTCGCCCGCGACCTCGTGCTGGTCATGGACGCCTCGGCCAGCATGGGCGCCACGGATGTCTTCCCGGATCGGCTGACCGCGGCGAAGCAGGCCGCAGCCGACGCGCTCGTGGAGTTGCCGTCGGACGGTCGGGTAAGCATCGTGGCGGCCGGCGAGACGGCGCGCGTGGTGGCCAACGAGGTCGGCGATCGCGGCCGAGCCATCTCGCTCATCGATGGCATCGCGCTCTCCAACGGCCGAGGCGACATGACAGAGGCGCTCCGCCTCGCCGACGCGCTCGCCTCGCGGGCTCGTGGCGCGGAGATCCTGGTCGTGACCGACGACGCGGGCAGTGTGGCCCCGAGCATCCGAACGCGAGCGCCCATTCGCGTCCTGCCTGTCGGGCGCGACCGGCACAACCAGGCGATCGCAGCCCTGGCCGTCCAGACCGGCGCCGGCGGTGTCAAACGCAGCCTCTTCGTGAGCGTCGCCAACCTTGACTCAGCGGCCGTCACGCGCCGGCTGCAGATCCTCGCCGACGGCCAGCCCTTCACGGCTCGCGACCTGTTCCTCGACCCACTGACCCAGACGCAGGTCATCATCGACGAGCTGCCCGCGGGTACGTCGGTGGTCGAGGCGCGGCTGGCAGCGATCTCCGACGAGGGAGCCACCCCAGGCAGCGGGACCGGAGGCGTTGCTGCGGCCGGTGCGGCCGATCAGCTGGCGGCGGACGACGCCGCCTGGGCGATCGTGCCCAGTGATCGACTCCAGCGCATCCTGCTCGTCGGCCCGGGCAACGTGTACCTCCAGAACGCGTTGTCACTGCTGCCCAACGTCGAGCTCTACGGAGCGACCGGCGAGGATTACGCGAGCACGACCGGCCTCGAGAAGTTCGACCTCATCGTCTTTGACGGCTTCCTGCCGCCGACGCTGCCTGACAAGCCGATCCTGGCGATCGACCCGCCCCGGACGAGCGACCTGGGCACGGTCGCGGGCACGCTCAGGCAGCCCGCGATCGGCCCTTTGGCCCCAGACGAGCCGCTCCTCCATGACGTCGACCTGACCCGCGTCCATGTGGCCACCGCGCGGCGCATGGAGCTGCCCTCATGGGCGAGGACGGTCATCCCAGGGCCCGGCCAGGCTCCCCTCCTCTATGCCGGCACCCGCGATGGCCTGGCTACGTCGGTCCTGGCCTTCGACCTGCGGCAGAGCGACCTGCCGCTCGAAGTGGCCTGGCCGATCCTCATCGCCAACCTCTCGGGCGAGCTCCTCGGGCGAGACGCCAGCACGCTCGAGCCAGTCCGTCCCGGGGCACCCGTCGAGCTCGTCCTTCCGCCCGCCAGCGCAGGCATGCGGGTCACGGCCCCGGATGGCACGGTGACCGAGTTGCTGCCAGCGACGACGGGCGGCGCGAGCGTCACGTTCGTGGGCACCGGCCAGCTGGGACCGTATGCCGCGGAGCCGATCCCCGAACCATCCGGTCCTTCACCCAGCGGCGCCGGTGCCAGCCCGGCGCCGAGCTCGAGCCCGAGCCCATCGGGGTCGGAGGCCCCGGTCGCGGTCGGGCCCATCCGCTTCGCGGTCGACCTCTTCGACCTCGAGGAGTCGAACATCGCGCCCGGGGACGGGGCCCGCTTGACGGCGGTCGGCGGGGCGCCGGCCCAGGGCGGGACGCCAGGCACGGCCCGCGACGAGTGGTGGGTCCCCATCGCGCTCGCTGCTCTCGCACTGCTCCTCGTTGAGTGGCTGGTCTATGAGCGTGACGGCGCGCGGAGGATCCGCGGCTGGCTGAGCGGCATCCGGCGCTGGCGGCCGCTGGGACGGCGGAGCGCTCCATGAGCCTTCGGGGACGAGGCACCCGATGAGCGTGCCCTTCGGCTTCACCGCGCCACAGCTTCTCCTCCTGCTCGTCCCGGCGGTCGCGCTGACGCTCGTGCTGAGCCGAGCCGCGCGCCACCACCTGGGCCTCGGACGGCGGCGCGTCGCGCTCGCTATCCGGGTCGCCCTGCTGAGCCTCATCGTCCTCGCCCTGGCCGGCCTCCAGTGGGTTTGGCCAGTCGACAAGCTGACGACCGTCTTCGTGGTCGACCTCTCCGACTCGGTCGGAACGGCCGGGCGCGCGGCGGCCGTCGAGTTCGTGCGCGAGGCGATCGAGGCGGTGCCCGATGGCGACCGGGCGGGCATCGTGGCCTTCGGGGGCGACGCGCTCGTCGAGCGCCTGCCCGACGAGCTGAAGGAGATGGCAGCCCTGGCGTCGGTGCCCGTCAAGAGCTCGACCGACATCGGCGGCGCGTTGCGGCTGGCGGCCGCGCTCTTCCCCGATGAGACGCAGAAGCGGATCGTGCTCATCAGCGACGGCAACGACACGACCGGCCGCGGCGCATCCGAGGCGGCACTGGCAGCGGCCCGCGGCGTGCAGGTCGAGACGCGCACGGTCGGCGAGCTGGCCGCTGATGAGGTCATCGTCGAGCGGCTGCACACGCCCTCGACGGCCCGCGTCGGTGAGGAGATCGAGGCCACGATCACGATCAGCTCGACGGCCCGCCAGCCGGCCACCGTGCGACTCTTCGGCGACGGCGAGCAGATCGGCTCGCAGCAGGTGACCCTCGAGGCAGGCACCAACACGGTCGTCTTCAGGACTCGCGCCACGGAGGCTGGCTTCCACACGTTCCGGGCGCTGGTCGAGGCGGGCCGGGATACGTTCGGACAGAACGACCGGGCCGACTCGGACACCATCGTCAAGGGCGACCCGCGCATCCTGGTGGTGGCCGGCGACGAGGAGGTGGCGGGGAACCTCGTGACAGCCCTGGAACGCGAGCGACAGGACGTGACCCTGGTCGTGCCCGAGGCCGCGCCGGCCACGCTGACGGGCCTGGCGGCCTACGACTCGGTCGTCCTCGTCGACGCGCCACGGACGCGCCTGACAGAGGCCCAGATGCTGGCCATGCAGGCCTTCACCCGCGACCTCGGCCGCGGGCTGGTGATGATCGGCGGCCCACGCTCGTATGGCGCAGGCGGCTACAAGCAGACGCCGCTCGAGGAGGCGCTGCCGGTCGAGATGGACGTACGTGACCGCGAGAAACAGCCTGATGTCGCGCTCGTCGTGGTCATCGACAAGTCGGGCTCCATGGACGCCTGCCACTGCAACGTCGCGCAGCGCGACATCGGTGTCGCCATCCAGGGCGTGCCCAAGGTCGACATCGGCAAGGAGGCCATCATGCGCGCCGTGGCTGCCCTCACGCCGCGCGACGAGTTCGGGGTCGTGGCCTTCAACGAGAACGCGCACTGGGCCATCCGCACGGCGCCGCTGGGCACGATCGGCGACGTGGAGCCCCTCATCGCTGGTATCCGGGCAGACGGCCAGACGAACATCTTCGCCGGGCTCTCGGAAGCCGTCGCCTCGCTCGAGGAGACGACCGCCACGCGGCGTCACATCGTGCTGCTGACCGACGGCTGGTCGTCGAGCGGCGACTACACGGCGCTCATCGAGCGCATGAAGGCGGCTGGCATCACCCTCTCTACCGTCGGCGCAGGCGGCGGCTCAGCCGACATCCTCAAGCAGCTCGCCGAGCAGGGTGGCGGGCGCTACTACCCCGCCACCAACCCGGCCAGCATCCCCGACATCTTCCTCAAGGAGACGCAGCAGGTCTCCGGCCAGCAGATCGTCGAGGAGTCGTTCTTCCCGGTCCAGACCGGCTCCTCGCCCATCCTGGCCGGCCTGGAGGCCGGACTGCCGCGGCTGCTCGGCTACAACGGCACGACCGCCAAGGCGGCCGCGGAGACGATCCTGGCCACCAGTCGCGACGACCCGCTCCTCGCCCAGTGGCAGTACGGCCTCGGGCGGTCCGTGGCCTGGACATCGGACGCGACGGGGCGCTGGGCCAAGGGCTGGGTCGGCTGGCAGGGCTTCGACCGCTTCTTCAGCCAGCTCGTGCGCTGGACGTTCCCGGCGAAGAGACCGGCGGCATCGAGGCCGAATTCGTGACCGATGGAGACGCCGCCAGGCTGCGCGTCACCTCGGCCGAGAGCGACGGCACCCCGCGCGACTTCTACGAGACGGCGGTGACCCTCGTCGATCCGGAGCTCGGCCAGCAGGTGGTGACCCTCGAGCAGGTCGCGCCCGGCGTCTACGAGGCGCCGCTCGGCACGCTCACGCCCGGCGCCTATGCGCTGCGCGTGCTCCAGAAGCGGGCCGGTGTGGCGGATCTGGGGCGGACCCTGGGGCTGGTGGCGCCGACCCCTGCCGAGTACCGGCTGCTGGGCGTCAACGAATCGCTCCTGACGACCCTGCGCGCCGCGACCGGCGGGCGCGCCATCGATACGGCCGAGGAGGTCTGGACCCATGACCTGCGCTCGACCGCCTTCGCCACCGACCTCTGGCCCCTGCTGCTTGTCCTGGCACTGCTCCTCTTCCCCATCGACGTCGCCATCCGCCGCGTCTCGATCTCGCGCCGGGAGCTGGTCGCCGCTCGCGCGTGGTTCAGCTACAGGGTGCTGGGGCGCGGTCGGGCGGCCCGGCCCGAGGCGGTCGGCGGGATGCTGGCCGCCAAGGAGCGCGCGGCCGGTACGAGGTCCCGTGCCGCGCTCGTCAGGCCAGCCGCAGGCCCATCCCGCCCGGGCACGACCATCGAAGATGGCTCGACCCAGGCTGGCGGTGCTCCCGCTGTCGCGGCGGATGCACCGACGTCCGAGCGGCAGACCAGTCCGGCGCAGGTGCCCGACCAGCCGCGGCCGACTCCAGGCGCGACTGCGGCCAACGAGACCTCCGACGGCGACACGCTCGCCCGCCTCCGTGAGGCCAAGAAGCGCGCTCAACGCTGAGCCCGTCACCGTCGCCCGTCAGGCGTACCTGAGCGAGCGCCACATGTTGAGGGCCCACTCCCAGTCGGTC